>NZ_QFZL01000010.1 GCF_003171655.1 Stakelama portus
TAAACGTCGCCGTCGAGGTTTGAGGCAAAATGGCTCAGCGCAAGGAGGTAGGGCGCAGGAATATGGCGATATTTCAAGGTCTGCCGACGCAGCGCTGGGCCATTTTGGTCAAATCCCTTCGGGACGCCGGAATGGCTTCCATCTCGGTTTATAGGTTCACGACCTAGTGCGAATCAGGATGTCGCAGGCCCGGTGCGCTACGACAGCAGCTTTCCGGCGACTTCCATCGCCTCCTCGCGAGACGAGGTGAGCTTCATCGGAAAGCCCCAGAGTTTGCCGAAGGCCGCGCCGAAAGGCTTGAATGCCATGCGTTTGGCGGCACTCGGTTCGATCACGATCATCGCCAGCACCAATGTCCGCAGTTCGGCCTTGTGCTTCTTCAGCCACAATGCGGTGCGCTTCTTTTCTTCGTGGCTGTGCTCATGCGTTTCGCTCGGCGCGTTGTCGGTCAGGATCACGAACGGCTCGCCGCGCGCGAAGCTTGCTTCCAACGCCGCGAAGTCCTCGTCGTGATCGTGATCGGGCGCCTCTTCATAGCTCATCCAGACATGGGGGAAATTCGTGGTGTCCAAAGGCATGGTTCGCCTCCTTGCGAGGATGGATGGTTTCAATGTGCGCGGATGTGCCGCCACGACAGGATCAGCGCGACCAGGCCCGGAAGCGTGACGGCAAGCAGTTCGAGGCCGACAAGATGACTGCCGTCGCGCACGCCATCGGTGACGCCGGCGAGCGTGCTCAGCGCGAAGAGCAGCCCGCCGAGGACGAGCATGGCCCAGTCGGTCACGCGCGTCCCGGCAAGCGCCAGCAAGGGCGGGAGGACCCAGGCGCCGTAGAAGATGGATACCCCCCACAGGGCACCAGACCCGAACTCGATGGCTTCGATTGTCCCGCCGCTCGCGACATAGGCGTTCAGGAAAGAGAAGCACTGGATGGTGACGAAGAATGCGGCGCCGACCGCCGGGATAAGCCAGGCGATTGCGAGCCTGGCCGGGTTGTTATCGGTCACGTTAAAACTCCTGTCCCAATTTGCTCGATGGAGCAGAGATATGTCCGCCGACAGGCGACGTCATTGCGCAATACAGCCATTAAATGTTTCAATTCGGCCAAGCGGCGAAATCGAAATGCGCGAGCGAATGGTGCGGGACCGCGCCGCACGATCCTGGCGCGCGACCGGAATGGACGGGGCTGACGCACGCGCGATCAGAAGCTCTTGGTGATGCCGAGCCCGATGCTGCGCCCCGGCCCGACCGCAACGGTCTCGACTCCAAAATAGAGCGACCCGAAGGTTTCGGCCCGTTCGTCGAGCAGATTGCGCCCAAAGGCATAGACCTCCAGCCCGATTGCATCGTCGCTCCACCCGATCCGGGCATCGACAATGTGGTACGGCTTTAAATCGAACGAATCGTCGATGTCGGCGGAACGGCTTCCGGTGAACTGATATTGCGCCCCGAACGATACCGAACCGGGCAGGTTCAGCGCACTGACCGAGGTGGCGTATTGCAGCCCGGTCGTGACAGTCCATTCCGGCGTGTTGGGCACGCGGTTGCCCGCAACGGTGTTGGCGCTGGCACCATTGGCTCCCAGTTCGCTGTGCGTGTAGCCGACCCCGCCGGTCAGGGTCAGCCCATCCATCACCAGCATACGGCCCTGCAACTCGAACCCCGTGGTCTCGTAATCCTGATAGGTGGTGCGGAACGCGCCGAGCGCAGGATCGAGATAGGTCATCACGCCATTCCCGATATCGTTGTGATAGACGCTGGCATCGAGTTCGAGGCGCCCGTCAAGCGGGCTTGCCTTGATCCCCGCCTCATAGGTCCAGCCCATCGCCGCCGGATAGGGATCGGCGACCACGCCATTCACCGCATAGCCGAACAGAGGATAGACGCGCGTGGCGTGGCCGCGTGCGACCGAGGCATAGGTCTGCGCCGCGTCCGACCATTTGTACGACAGCGCCACTCGGCCCGTCGGGTAGGTTTGCGAGGTCGCATTCGCGCCTGTCAGATCGGCAATATCCTCTGAATTGCTGCGCTTGAGTTCGATCTCATCATAGTTCAGCCGACCACCGATCGATAGCTCCCAGCGCTTCGCGAAGGGAATCGAAACGTCGGCAAACAGGCCGAGATTGGTGCTGTTAAGCTCGGTCTCCATCGCCATGGTGTCGAAATAGGGCGCGGGTGCGCATTGCGCGCTGATGCAGGTACGGCTCCCGTCGGTGTGGACGACGCTGGCACCGAAGACCCAACGGGTCGGGGCGCTTTCCAGCGAGTTCAGCCGAAGCTCCTGGCTGAAAATGTCCTCTTTATCGTCGAGCTGCCCGCGAGCGCTGAAGGCAGGAAATCCGATCCGGTCGTAAAGCAGCTTGTCGGCGTTGTCGGTCTCGCTCTCCATTTCATTGTGCTGAAAGGCGCTGACGGAGGTGAAGCGGAAAACAGCGAATTCATGCGCGACGGTCAGCGTGGCACCGCCCTGGGTCGCCACCGACTCCGGTTCGGTCAAGGTTCCGCTGATCGGAAAATCCGCCGTATCGCGCACGAGGTAGAAGGGCGCGTTGCCTTCATCGCGCAGGTAGCTGCCGGTCAGCGTGACCGTCGTATCGTCGGCGCCGGTAAAGCGCAGCCCACCGCGAAATGCCGCGATATCGCGCTTGCCGAGGTCATCGGTGAACAGGCTGCGGACGTCACCATCGCGGTGCCCGAAACGCACTGCCACGCGCCCATCGAGCGTGCCGGGCACGATATTCCCGCCCAGAACCATCTCACCCAAGAGAGTGCCGTCCGTATCGATCTCGCCGGTGACATGGATATCGCGCACGCCGTCGGGCTGATGAGTCACGACATTGATCGCGCCACCCAGGGCATTGCTACCCCACAACGTGCCCTGCGGGCCGCGCATCACCTCGACCCGGTCGACATCGAGCAGGATGTTGGAGGCGCTCATCAGGCTGTTGGGCACACCGTCGATGCTGAATGCGACCGTGCCATCGGCGAAATTGACCGGCGTCCCGAGCGAACTCACGCCGCGGATCGAGAAGAACTGGGACCCTGTCGCCCGGTTGACCCACTGCACATTGGGCGAATTGCGGGCGATGGCGGCGCCGGGATCGAACGGCGCGGCCTGAAGATTTTCGGGGGAGACTATGGTGATGCTTGCGGGGACATCGCCAAGGTCTTCGTTCGTCTTTCTGGCCGTAACCACGATAGGACGCAGGGCGGAGACGTCGGCCTCCTCATGCGATTGGAACGCGTCTGCCTGTCCCGATGCCGTTTGCGCCTGTGCTGCGCAGCCCCATCCCGACGCAAGGAGCATCGCGAGCAAGGAGAATGGGCTCGCCGAAACCCTGTAGCTGTTCAATTTCGTCACTTGGAATTCCGTCTGGATCAAACCGCGCCCGCTAATTGCGATTGCTTCGCATTACCATTGCACTAGACGGAAGTCGGAGGAATGTGATTGCGCAATCCCGCCATTATATGTTTTGATCCGGCCAAATCGAAAAGTGCCGAGGCCTTTGATGCATCTGGACGTCCGTGACGATTGGCTTTCCCATGTCGATGCGGTGCCTCGCGCGCTCGTTGCGTCCAACGCCGTCGCCACGCTCGACGCGCTGGAGCTTTCGCCGCGGCACCACCATGCGAAGGCGCAGCTGCTGTTCACTGTGCGCGGCATCATCAACTGCGAGGTCGAAGACGGTGTCTGGATCGTGCCGCCGCAATGCGCCGTGTGGATTCCCGGCGGGCTGCCCCACAGCGTTTTCGGATCGGGCGAGGTGGAGTGCATCTCGCTCTTCATCGAACCGCCCGAGGATGCGAAATTGCCGCAGCAATGCTGCACGATCACGGTGTCGAGCTTTCTGCGTCAGTTGCTGATGCGGGCCAACGAACTGCCGGAGCTTTATGACGTCGACGGCCCGGACGGCCGCATCGTATCGGTTATCTTCGATGAACTGGCCGTGGCCCCGGTCGAGGACCTGCGCCTCCCGATCCCCAGCGACCCGCGCCTGAAGAAGCTCACCGATCTGTTGATCGCGGCGCCAGCGGATCGCGCGACGGTCGCACAATGGGCCTCGCGCGTCGCGCTCAGCGAGCGCAGCATGAGCCGGTTGCTGGCGGAAGAGATCGGCATGAGTTTCGGCCGCTGGCGCCGGCAATTGCATATCGTCCTCGCCCTGCGCCATCTGAGCGCAGGCCGGACGGTTCAGGCCGTCGCGATGGACCTTGGCTATGAAAGCGCCAGCAGTTTCGTGACCATGTTCCGCAAGATGGTCGGCAAACCGCCGAGCCGCTATCTGCTCGATCGGCGGGGGCCTGCACCGTCCGATGCTGGCGAGCGATAGGGGATGCCGCAGCCCACCCGCGCGCCCGAAAGCTGCGGCCGCCCGAACGGCCAGAATCGGCCGCTTGTGGCCAGGGTTCAGCGTATCGTCACCAGGTTGCGTTCGCCGGAGCGGACTTCGAACTGCGTCTTCCGCCCGGTGAACCGTTCGATGATGGTCGCCGCGGTCAGGCTGTGCTGGCTCGGCCTCACCGTGGTGAAGCTGCCGCCACCGGCCAGGGCGAACGGCAGCAAAAGCTGATCAGCAAGATACGGGCCGGCGAAAGCATCCGAAGCGAGATAGCCCGCCATCCGCCCGGCCGCGGTTGCCGCCACGCGTTCGGCGGTCACGCCCAGCTTGCCGAATCCACTGACGACCTCGGTGACATTTTCGAACGCCGCTTCGAGCAGCAGGATCGTTCCCGGACCCTGATCGACCGGCAATTCGCGCACCACGAACGCATCTTCGGCCCAGCCCGGCAGCTTTTTGCGTGCAGCCTTCAGCATTCGCTCCGCCACGGGAAGGGGCAGCGCTGCGAACAACACGCTCGCCGCATGCCCGGTGGCTGCGCCCCGATCGAGACAGTCGATCGGGCGCAAGGGCGCCGGCGTGATGTCGACCTCGATCCGGCCCCCGCCGCGCGGAAAGAAGCCATGCCGAACCAGCCGCGCCTCCACGCTCGGCCCCATGCGATTGACGATCGGCAGGAAGGCGCGCGTCAGAAACTCGAACGGCGGCGCCATCATATTATGGGTGCCGCCCTCCAGCACCAGTCGCGACGGCGCATCGGCGGCAAGCAGCGGCATCAGCACCGTCTGGAGCACGAGCCCCGTGCTCCCCGCTGTCCCGACGGCGAAATGATATTCTCCCGGCGTGACGCGGCCCGGCGTGAAGCCGATCTCGGTCGATCCGACACGAAGCCCTTCGCATTCGGCGCCGCCGATCGCGCACGCCGCCTCGATCGCGGTGACGTGCTGGCGCATCAGCCCGACCTTCTCGCGCCGGCCGCGCACATGGGTGATCCGGAACGGCTGCCCGGTGACAAGCGACAGCGCGCACGCATTGCGCACCACCTGCCCGCCACCTTCGCCTTCCGATCCGTCGATGATGATCATGTGTTCACTAAGTCCAGAAACAGGGTGTCCGCACGCGCAGCGAAGTCTTCGCCGTCGGTTCGCGCCGGAAGTTCGTTCACGCGCCCGAGTTCGTCGCGGATCAGCGCGTCGATTTCGGGCAGGCGCGTGGCGTTGGATTTCTCATTGCTGCGTGCTTTCGCCGCCACCAGGGCATCAATCTGCGCAACCAGAGTCCCCTTGAGTTCGCTCGCCGCGACCAGCGCCTGCAGGTTCATCGGAGGGCGCACCCCCGGATGGACTCGCATCGTGCGGATCGCGAGCGCCGGGCGCAGCGCATAGAAATAGCGCTTAACCGGCGCATCGCTCGCGCCATCGAACCAGCGATCGAGCGCTCCACGGGCAAGGTTGGCATAATGGTGCGCCGTCGCGCGCGGATCGAACATCGCATCGGCAAGCGCCGTCAGTTTCGCGACGACCGGATCGTCGAGCCGGTAGCGGATCGGTGAATCGATCCACTCGCCGACCACTGCGTTCGATTTGAGCAACAGGCCGAGCGCCTTGCGGATATCCCATCCGTTGCAATCGATCTCGTCGACAATCGGCCGTTCGATGACGTCGCGTCCGGGCGCGAGCGACAGATACCAGTCGCGCGGTCGCACATAGATGAAGCGCACGTCATAGTCGCTGTCGGGCGAGGGAAAGCCCCAGGCACGCGAGCCCGATTCGACCGCGAGCAGGATGCGGACCTCCTCGCTCGCCTCGATTGCGGTGAGACGCGCTTCGATCTCCTGCCGGATGACGGGAGCGATGGGGTTTCCGGTTGCGGCGGACATTGTGTTTTCCATTGTCGGCGGTGTGCGCCAAGGCTCAGCCTTTAACGCACACCACCTGTTTCAGCGTGTGGACGATCTCCACCAGATCGGCCTGGGCGGCCATCACCGCTTCGATCGGCTTGTACGCCCTGGGCGTCTCGTCGATCACGCCCGCATCCTTCCGGCACTCGACGCCTTGGGTATCGCGGGCATGTTCGTCGAGCGTCACCTGGCGTTTCGCCTCGGTACGCGACATCACACGGCCTGCGCCATGCGAACAGCTGTCAAAGCTTTCCGCATTGCCCAGCCCCCGGACGATGAACGATTTCGCGCCCATCGATCCCGGGATGATGCCGAGCGTCCCCTTCGCCGCACGCACCGCGCCCTTGCGGGTCACCAGCACATTCTCGCCGAAATGGTTTTCGCGCGTCACATAATTGTGGTGGCAATTCACCGCTTCCAGTTCCGCGTCGAACGGCTTGGCAATCTGTCCGCGCAGCGCGGCGATGACGTTGGTCATCATCATCCGCCGGTTGAGTGCCGCATAGTCCTGTGCCCAGCCGACCGCTTCGACATAATCGTCGAAATGGTCGGTCCCTTCGGGGAAATAGGCGAGATCCTGATCGGGCAGGTTGATGTGCCATTTGCGCATGTCCTGCTTGGCCAGTTCGATGAAGAACGTTCCGATCGCATTGCCCACGCCGCGCGAGCCCGAATGCAGCATCACCCACACCCGCGCCTCGGTATCGAGGCACAGCTCGATAAAGTGGTTGCCGGTGCCCAGCGTGCCGAGATGGACGAGGTTGTTCGTCTTCTCCAGCTTCGGATATTTCGCGACGATCCGGCCGAAGCGCGCGGCGAGTGTCGCCCACGCCTCGACGATCGCCGGCGGGGGCGAGCCCCAGCTGCCGGTGTCGCGCTTGCCGCGCCCGACGTCGCGCCCATGCGGCACCGCGCGCTCGATCGCCGCACGAATGCCCTCAAGATTGTCGGGCAGGTCATGCGCCATCAGGCTGGTGCGCGCGGCCATCATGCCACAGCCGATATCGACCCCCACCGCAGCCGGGATCACCGCGCCCTTGGTCGGGATCACCGATCCGACGGTCGCGCCGATGCCGACATGCACGTCGGGCATCGCCGCGACATGGCGGAAAATGAACGGCATCCGCGCCGCGCGGGCAAGCTGGTCGCGCGCCTTGTCATCGACCGGCACGCCGCGGGTCCAGCTCTTGATCGGCACGCCATTTTCGACGTGCGTAAATTCATATGTCGTCGCAGTCGTCATGGCTGCCTCCCTTCAAATCATCATGGTGTCGGCGACAAGATGTGGCGAGACGGCTTCGCGGTTCAGCGTGTCCGCCGCCGGCAGAAGCTTTGCGACTGCCGAAGCAAAGAGTCCCTTGTTCGCCATTGCATCAAATCCCTTCTGCGGATCCGGGGGCGGTCGGCCCATTCCGACCGCCCCTGTTCCGCGCCATCGGATCCAGGAATTGCCCGATCCGATGCCGACAACTTTGCAGAAGCCGTGCCAACCCGCTGCAGAACCGTGATAAAAAACTTATAATATGTTGTTATATAAGAGTATTTTTTGATGGCACGGCCAAAAATCCTGTTCGCACCTCGATCGCTGTGATGAGGAATTCCTATCGACATTGATAGGATATTATACGATAGGATAAGCATGAAGCCGCTTGTCGTTCTCAGCTTTCTTGGCACCACGCTCGATGCCGGCAAATTCGGCCCGTCGCGGTGGAACAAGTGGCGACCATCGGTCGCGCTCACCATGCATGAGGATCTCCGCGTCGACCGCTTCGTCATGCTGCACGGAACACAGCATCTGCGGCTGGCGGAATATGTCGCCGAGGATATCCGGTCCGTCTCGCCGGAAACGCATGTCGAGCGCCGAATCCTGGATCTGAACGACCCGTGGGATTTCGAAGAAGTCTATGGCAAGCTGCTCGACTTCGCGCGCGGCTATCCGTTCGACCCGGAGGCTGAGGATTATCTGATCCACATCACCACCGGCACGCACGTCGCGCAGATATGCCTCTTTCTACTGACCGAAGCGCATTATCTGCCCGGCAAATTGCTCCAGACCCAACCCGCTCCCCGCGTGGAAAGCAATGCACCCGGCAAATGGACGACGATCGATCTCGATCTTTCGCGCTATGACAGCATCGCAACCCGCTTTGCGGCGGATGCGGCGGAAAGCACTTCGTTCCTGAAATCGGGCATCGCGACGCGGAATGTCGCGTTCAACCGGATCATCGACGAAATCGAGCAGGTGGCGGTGCGGTCCAAGGCGCCGGTGCTGCTGATGGGACCGACCGGCGCGGGCAAGAGCCAGCTCGCGCGCCGCATCTATGACCTCAAGCGGCTCAAACACCAGGTGCAGGGGCCCTTTGTCGAAGTGAATTGCGCGACCTTGAAAGGCGACAGCGCGATGTCCGCGCTGTTCGGCCATCGCAAGGGCGCGTTCACCGGCGCGACCTCCGATCGCCCGGGGCTGCTCCGTACGGCCGATTCGGGCATGCTCTTCCTCGACGAAATCGGCGAACTTGGGCTCGACGAACAGGCAATGATCCTGCGCGCGATCGAGGACAAGCGCTTCCTCCCCGTCGGCGCCGACAAGGAAGCGGCAAGCGATTTCCAGCTGATCGCGGGCACCAACCGCGACCTGACCGAAGCCGTGTCGGCCGGCACCTTCCGCGAAGACCTGTTCGCGCGGCTCAACCTGTGGACATTCGATCTGCCCGGGCTTGCGCAGCGCCGCGAGGATATCGCCCCCAATCTCGACTATGAACTCGACCGATTTGCCGAGCGCGAGGGCGACCGCATCACCTTCAACAAGGAAGCGCGCGACCGCTATCTCGATTTCGCTACTTCCGGCCCGGCGAAATGGACCGGCAATTTCCGCGATCTGGCGGCGAGCGTAACCCGCATGGCGACTCTCAGTCCCAAGGGGCGGATCGACCGCGAATGCGTCGAAACGGAAATAGGTCGGCTGCAGCGCCTATGGGGCGGTCACGAGGTGCAGGAGGACGCGCTTGGGGCGTTTCTGTCGGGCGAACAGCTGGCGATGCTCGACGCGTTCGACCGGGTACAATTGGCGCACGTCGTCGCAACCTGCCGCAACAGCAAAAGCCTCTCCGAAGCCGGGCGAACCCTGTTCGCGGCGTCGCGATCGCAAAAGGCATCCTCCAATGATGCCGACCGGCTACGCAAATATCTCGCCCGCTTCGGGCTGACGTGGAAAGAACTCGCGGAACCCTAAGGATCGGCACGCATCGGCGCATATCGCACGAACGAAAAATGTCCGCAGCACCGGGGCGCTGCGGACACAGGGGAGCCTGATCGGCTTCCGGGGAGGGGAGCGATTCAGGGGCCGAACCGCCGGTTGCGCAGCGACAGGATGGCATCGTCGGTAATCGTCACGGCATCGGTGCCGACGCCGATCCGGTAATCGCCGGCGGCGATGTGCCAGCCATGCGCGGCCTCATCCCATTCGGCGAGGATGCGCGGATCGATCCTGACCGTAACCTCGCGCGATTCGCCGGGCGCAAGCGACACTTTCTCGAAGCCCACCAGTCGCCGGATGCTGTCGTTGCCCGGCTTGCCGGTCAGATAGAATTGCACGACATCCTGTCCGGCACGGTCACCGCTGTTGGTGACGGTGACCGCCGCGGACGGCGCATTGCCACCGGATACCCGCACGGCGCCATGATCGAAATCGGTGTAGCTGAGGCCATAGCCGAACGCATAGCGCGGCTGTGTGCCTTCGCGTGCATACCAGCGATAGCCGACGTCCGACCCCTCGATCGTATAATCGACGCGCGTCGGCGTTCCTTCGGGCGTTCCCCAGCCGGGAATTTCGGGCCGGGGCAGCTGGCTTGCGTCGACGGGCCAGCTGATCGGCAGGCGGCCCGACGGGTTGACTTCGCCGAACAATATCCGCGCGATCGCCTCGCCGCCCTTTGCCCCGGAATACCATGATTCGACGATGCCTTTGACGTCCTGTTCCCACGGCATTTCGACCGGGTTGCCGGTTTGCAGGACGACGATGGTGTTGGGCTGCGCCGCGGCCACCGCTGCGATCAGTGCATCCTGGCCAAAGGGGAGCGACATGTCGGGTGCATCGGCACCTTCAGACGAAGGTTGATAGACGAAGACGATGGCGAGATCCGCCTCGCCCGCGATGCGCGCGGCATCGCCGGGATAGGCGCCGGTGTCGAACGCAACCTTGTCCTCCCCCGCGCGCTCCCGGATCGCTGCGAGCGGCGGCGACGGGTGGAACAGCACATTATACCATGCGGCCATCATGCCTTCGCCACCGATCGGCAGCGAACGGAGCGGCACCATCGACGATTCGCGATAGGGTGCCGTCACCTGCGAAGACCCGCCGCCCGAAGCGACGCCGGCTTCGGCATGCCCGCCGATCACGGCAATCCGCGCGCCCGATGCGGCAAGCGGCAGGATGCCGCCTTCATTCTTCAGCAGCACGATCCCTTCTTCGGCCTCGCGCTGCGCCACTGCGGCATGCGCGGCGAAATCGATCGGCGCACCGCGTTCGGGCGGATTGTCGAACAGACCATGGGCGAACATGCCGCGCAGGATGCGCAGCGCCATATCGTCGACGCGCGATTGCGGGATGCTGCCGTTCGCCACGGCTTCGCGCAGCGGCTGATCGAACCAGATTTTCTGATCGAGCTGTTCGCCCGATTGCTGCTCCAGCCCGTTGGTGGCCGCCTCAAGCGCCTCGACCGCGCCCCAGTCGGACATCACCCAGCCGCGATAGCCCCAATCGCCCTTCAGCACCTGATTGAGCAGATGGTCGTTCTGGCAGCCATAAACGCCGTTGATCATGTTATAGGCGCACATCACCGAACCGGGATCGCCGCGTTCGATGCCGATCTGGAACGCCAGCAGGTCGCTTTCGCGCATATCCGCCTCGCCGATCACCGAATCGACGGTCATGCGGTTATGCTCCTGATCGTTCACCGCATAATGTTTGACGGTCGACACCATGCCGGTCGACTGAATCCCGCGAACCGATTCACCGCCCAGCACACCGGCGAGCAGCGGGTCTTCGCCCAGATATTCGAAATTGCGTCCGTTGCGCGGATCGCGCGCCAGATTCATGCCGCCCGCCAACAGCACGTTCAGTCCCTTGGCGCGCGCTTCGGTGGCGATCATCACCCCGCCGGCATAGGCGATTTCGGGATTGAAGGTCGCGGCGAGGGCAAGCCCAGACGGCAGCGGAGTCGACATATCGTCGGCGCCGCGCACCAGCATCGGATTGGTGATCCCCAGGCTGGCATCGGTTTCCTGCAGCGCCGGGATGCCCAGCCGCGGATTTCCGGGGATATAGCCGGCCGATCCGATGGCCCCTTCGGGCAGCGTGAACGGTCCGAACGGCATTGCCATCGGCCCGTGCAGCATCGCGATCTTTTCATCGAACGTCATTTCAGCAAGCAACAGCGCCGCGCGGCGATCGGGGGAGAGGCTGGTGTCCATCCACGGACGCGCTTGCGCCGTTTCATTTGCCTCTGCCTGCTGCGCCTGCGCCTGCGCCGGAGCGATACCTGCGAACAGGACCATGCTGCCTGCCAGCGCACTCGCCAGCAATTTGCGCGTCTTCATGTCGTTGCCTTCCCGTTTTTTCCACAAAAAGGGGCGGCGCACCCGGTGGTGCGTCGCCCCGTCATCCGATCAGAAGTCGGCGGTTACGCGGATATAGGCCTGGCGCCCCAGCACATCGTGCAGCGACGGCAGATAGCCGGTGAAGGCTGCATGGGGCGGTTCGGCGTCGAACAGGTTCACTGCACCGATCGCCAGCTGGAAATTCCGGCGCGGACCGAAGCTGAACGCATATTGCGCGTCGAACACCGTCCAGCTGTCGATCGTGCCGCCGCTCAGATCGTCGCGCACGCCGTCGGTATAGCGCATCGCGATATTGGCGCTGTGCGCACCGTTGCTCCATGCGATGCGGGCATTGTCGCGGAACTTGGGCGCGGGCGCGCCCGGATTGTTGGCGTTGCGTCCGCCCAGCGCATCGATCACCGGCTGGTTCGGGCCAAGCTGGACCTCATAGGTGGTGATCACCGTCGCCATATTGTCGAGCGTGATGCGGTTGGCACCCAGATCGAAGCGATAGCTGGCGCGGAAATCGAGCCCGTTGGTCTTGGTCGCGCCGGCGTTGAAATAGCCGATATCGACCGACAACAGCCGCCCGAACTGATCGCGCACGATCCGCGGCCCGTTGGGATCTGCGTTGATCACCTGCTGTGCCGATTCCAGCGTGATGCGATCGTCGAACGCGAAATCGAAATAATCGACCGAGAATTGCAGCCGGTCGATCGGTTCGACCGTCATGCCCAGGTTGAAGTTCTTCGACTGTTCGGGCTTCAGATTGGGATTGGAAACAGTACGGATCACACGGAAGGTGCCGGTGTCGGTCGGATCGAGCGGATCGACCGTCTGGCCCACTGCCGAATTGACCGTATCGGACACCGCTTCGCCCAGATCCGGCGCACGAAAGGCAGTCGAATAGGAGCCGCGCAGTGCCAGCCAGGGGAACGGCCGGAAATTGATACCGAACTTCGGATCGAACGTGTCGAATTCGCCATAGCTTTCGTACCGGCCCGCCAGCTGGATATCGAGGGTCGGCAGAATCGGCAGATATAATTCGCCGAAGACCGACTTCACCGTCCGCGAGCCTTCACCGGGCAGCGACTTGCCCTGAAAACCGAACCGCGCATTCACGATGCCCGAATCGAGCCCGATCTTTTCGCTCTCCTCACGGATCTGGCCGCCCAGCGCGATCCCCATCGTGCCGCCCGGAAGCTGGAGCAGTTCGCCGGTGACGACGGCTTCGGCATAGCGTAGCTCGGCTTCGTTGCTGCGGAAGAACGGCGTCAGAATATTGTAATCGGTCTGCGACGGATTGCTCTGCTGATCGTCGCCGAACGGGCTGAAATAATAGCAATTGCCCTGACCCGCGACTTCGCTGGCGGCGGGCACGCCATAGGGATTGACCTGGCAATCCGGCCCGCCAAAGCCGTTCAGGGCGTTCTGCGCGGCAATCAGATCGGTGTCGCTCGAATGCAGCAGCGATTTTTCGCGCGAATAGGCGACCATCACGTCATAATCCCATCCGCTGGTGATCGGACCGCGCACCCCGCCGACCAGATGGATCGAATCGAGCTCGGCGCGCTCGATACGGTCGGGCGACTGGTTGCCCAGCAGGCGCCCCTGAAAGATCGTATCGACGCCGAAGGGATTGCCGGGATTGTCCGACGGCACAGTCAGCGAACCGGTGGTGATCGGGAAGCTGGCGATACCGAAACGCTCGGTCCCCTGCTGATAATAACGGCCTTCGAAATAGAGGCTGTGATCGTCGTTCAGATCGTAATGACCGTCGAGATGCACCAATGTCACGCGGGTGCGCGGCTTGATCGGATTGCGCTGCTGATAGCTGAAGCGGCACGACCCGGCCGGGAAGGGATTGGCGCCGGCATAAATGCCACCGGTGCCGGGCACCGTGCACCAGGGATCGGCGAACTGCACCGTCGCGCTGCCGCTTGCTGCGGTAAGCTGATCGTAAAGCTGCGAATAGTTGATCGGACCATTGACGCCATTGTCGATGATCACATCGCCGCCACCGGCAGCGGTGGGCCGCGACGTCAGGATATAATTGCCCGGTTGCGACAGGCCCGACGTGTTGTCGAAATTGGTGCGGTTGCGCTCATAGCCCTGCAGCTTGTCCTGATATTCATAGCTGGCCGAGAGCACGACATGAAAACGGTCATTGCCGCCGCCGATCATCCCCTGGACGATATATCCGGGCGCTTCGGCGATATCGGTATATTGCGCGCTCAGCCGGATGCCGCTGAAATGATCGTTGGTGATGATGTTCATCACGCCCGCGATCGCGTCCGACCCATATAGCGCCGACGCGCCGTCGAGTACGGTTTCCACGCGCTCCACGGCAATGGTCGGGGTCAGGGCGACGAGATTGGTATAGGAATCGGTGTGCGCCACACGGCGCCCGTTGAGCAGCACCAGCGTCGACTGGACGCCCAGGCCGCGCAGATTGGCCGAACGTGTCGCACGGTCGTCGGCGCCACCGCCGGCAAGATCCTGCGATCCGCCGGTGCTGCCGATATTGGCGGTATTGAGCTGAAGCAGGTCGTCGACGCCGACCATGCCCGAATCGGCGATTTCCTCCTGACCCAGGACCTGAGTCGGCGATGAAAGCTGCGACTGATCCGAACGGGCGATGCGGCTGCCGGTGACGATGATCTCTTCGGCGGTCTGATCGTCCTGCGTCGCCGCGTCTATTGCCGCGTCCTGCGCCCAGGCCTGACCAAGGCTCAGCCATGCCAGCGAAACCGAAATGGCGACACGCGAAGCGCGCGCGGTGAAGCGCGATCCCTTATTCATACCCTCTCCTGTCGTTACACCGCATTTTTTGGCGGCATTCTCCCGATGGCGGAAAGCTACGCCGCGAAGGTTCCATTTGAGAAATCGAACGTTGATATTGATTTATCTGTTTTTCAGATAAGCCGTTCAAACGCTCCGGGAGCAAAGCTCCTGGCAACGGCCCGACACATAGTCGCTCAACAGCGTGCGAAATGCCTCTGCCGCCGGCGTGAGCGCCTGATGCCGGCGCGTCAGCACCGACAGGCTTCGCTCCACTTTGGGACCGGTGATGGTCAGGCTGCGCATGCCCGGTTCCTGCCCCGGCGCGATCGCGGTTGACGGCAGCACGGCAATCCCCAGCCCGGCCCGCGCATAGGCGATCGCCGTCGGCATCTGCAGCGGTTCCAGCACGATGCGGAGCGTCACATCGGCGCCCCGCGCCCCTTCGTCCATCACCCGGCGAACCGTGGTGCCATGGTCCATCGCGATGACATCGTGGCGCGCCAGGTCCTGCCACGAAAGTTCGGATCGTTCGTCATATTCCGAACCTTCGGGCAACACCGCGACCAGCCGGTCGGTCAGCAGCGGCGTGAAATCGAGCAGCGCATTGGGTTCGGCATAGCCGATCCCCAGATCGACCTGACCCGATGCCACTTGTTCGAGCAGCGGATCGCCGGGCAGATCGACGACGGACACGACAATGCTTTCATGGCGTTCGCGAAAGATGCGGAGCGTTTCCGGCAACAGCGTGCGCGTCAGCGACGGCAGCGCGGCGATGCGCAGCCTGCCCTTGCGCAGCCCGGCATAATCCTGCGCTTCCAATATCGCGCCTTCGACTTCCGCAAGGACACGCGAACAGGCGCTCAGAAACTCGCGGCCGACCGGCGTAAGCTCCACCGCCCGCGTGGTGCGGTTGAGCAAGGTGACATCGAGATCTTCTTCGAGTTGCGCGATCAATGCGCTGAGCGCCGGTTGCGACACGCCGATCGCATCGGCAGCGCGCGTGAAATGGGCATGGTTCGCCACCGCGCGGAACGCACGCAGATGCTTCAGATTGATCCGGCCGCCTATCATGAACCATCAAATATCGCGGCAATTTATCGGTATTGCAAATCAATCTATCCGGATCGGCGATTTCACTGGCTCCCGCCGCGCAACTAGACTCGCCGCAAAATACAGGAGAGGAATCATAGTGCTCGATTTGTTGCGTGGCGTCCGGATTCTCGATCTGACGACGGTCGTACTCGGCCCCTATGCGACTCAGATGCTGGGCGATCTGGGTGCAGAGGTGATCAAGGTCGAACCGATAAGCGGCGATGTGTTCCGCGCGGTGCGGCCGGGTCGCAGCGATCGCATGGGCGCCGGGTTTCTGGGCTGCAACCGCAACAAACGCTCGATCGCCATCGATCTGCGTACCGAACAGGGCCATGCGGCGATGATGCGCCTGGTCGAAACCGTCGATGTCGTCGTCCACAATATGCGCCCCAAATCGGCGCGAAAGCTGGGCATCGATTTCGAAGCGTGCAAGGCGCGCAATCCCAGGATTCTGTACTGCTATGCCAGCGGCTTTGGCCAGCAGGGGCCGTTCGCCGACGAACCCGCCTATGACGATACGATCCAGGCGGTTTCGGGCATGGCGCATCTCAATGCCAATAGCGGAGGAGAGCCGCGCTTTCTGCGCACGATCATCGCTGACAAGGTCGGCGGCCTCCATCTGGTGATCGCAGTGTTGAGCGCGCTCTCTTCGCATCAGCGCACCGCAGGCGAAGCTTTGTGCATCGAAGCGCCAATGTTCGAAAGCCTCGTCTCCTTTCTGATGGTGGAACAGCTGGGCGGGCGCAGCTTCGCTCCGGCCCTGGGCGGCACGGGCTATGAACGGCTGAACTCCCCCTATCGCAAGCCCTTTGCCACCAGGGACAGCTTCATCAGCATCATCCCCTATACCGCCGCGCATTGGGCGCGGTTTCTGGAGCTGGTCGGCGAAGCGGGACTGGCGCGCGATCCGCGAGTGACCGATTCGGTCGAGCGCAGCCGCAACATCGACATGCTGTACGGCATCATCGAAAACGCAGCCCCGGCGCGCACCACCGACGAATGGATCGCACTATTGCGCGAGCGGGACATCCCCTGCGCGCGCGTCAACAATCTCGAGGATCTTTTCGACAACGAACATCTGCGGGAGGTTGGCATGTTCCAGGAAGTCACGCATCCCACCGAAGGCGACGTCGTTTCGGTGCGAACCCCGTTCCGGGTCGAGGGCGAATCGCCGCAACAGGATGTGCCGGTCCCCGTTCTGGGCGCGGATACGCGCGCGGTGTTGCGCGAAGCGGGATATGACGATGCCCAGATCGATACGATGGTATCGGCGGGCGCCGTGGCGGAGGCGGCATGATGCGCCGGGCCGCATGGATGCTCGCCGCGGCAATGCCGCTTGTTTCGATTGCCGGTTGCAGCGAAAGGCCGGTGGTCAGCGCCGCCAGCCCGGCAGTCGCCACGCTGCGCGCGACGCTGGAAGCCGGCGTTGCGCAGGGCAGGATACCCGGCGCGCATGTCATCATCGCGCGCGACGGCGCGCGGCTGGCCGATGTGACGGTCGGCTATGCCGATATCGCCGCGCAAACCCCGCTGCGCCCGGACGCCATCTTCCGCCTCTATTCGATGTCGAAGCCGATCACGAGCGTCGCGATCATGATGCTGGTCGAACAGGGCAAGCTGGCGCTGGACGATCCGGCCGAGAAATATCTGCCCGAATGGCATGATATGCGCGTCTATGTCTCGGGCGGCCTCGACGACATGGTCACCGAACCGGTGGACCGGCCGATCACGATCGCCGATCTGCTGACGCACACGTCGGGCATCACCTATCATTTCACCGGCGACACGCCGGTCCACCAATATTACCGCAAATATGGCGTGATGCGCGACACGCCGGTCGGCCGCACCCCGCAGGACGGACCGCCCGCGCGTAACCTGGACGAACTGGTCGCGCGGCTGGGCAAGGCGCCGATGCTGCATCAGCCGGGCCAGGAATTCGCCTATAGCTATTCGACCACCGTTCTCGGCGCGATCGTCGAGCGCGTGAGCGGCGAGCGGCTCGACCGGTTTCTCAAGGCGCATCTGTTCGATCCGCTCGGCATGCGCGACACCGGCTTTTTCATCTCGAATGCCGCGCTGCCGCGTTTTACCACGCTGTACACCGAAACGCCCGAGGGGCTGACGGTGACCGAGCTTCCCGAAAATTCCGATTATCGCGACACCGGCCGGCTACTCGACGGCGGCGGCGCCATCGCCGGGACCGCCGACGATTATCTGCGCTTTGCCCAGATGCTCGCCAATGGCGGCGTACTGGACGGCAAGCGGATTCTGAGCGAAGCGACGATCGATGCGATGTTCACGCCGCACGTCATGATTGCCGGCTTCGGACCGGACCCGATCCCGTTCGGATACGGCTTCGCGCTTGGCGACGCCGCCAGCGAGGCTGCCGGGGGCCTGCCCGCCGGCACGGCCAGCTGGTCCGGGTCGGGCAACACCTATTTCTTCGTCGATCGCAAACATCATGGCGTGGCGCTGGCGATGACGCATTTCCTGGGCGCCGGTCCTTCGCAAAAGCTGCTGCGCGATGCCGTCGATAGCGCCTATCGCCAGCTGGTGAACGACTGACCATGCTCGCACTTGCGGGCCTTGCGACGATCCTGTTCGTCCTGGCGGCAATCCTTACCAAGCGATTGTCGCCGCTGGTCGCGCTGGTCGCCATTCCCCTCGTCGCCGCGCTGTTGCTGGGCGACGCGGGCAAGGTCGGGAAATATATGGCCGACGGCGTCGTCACCGTCGCGCCGATGGCGGCGATGTTCCTGTTCGCCATCCTGTTCTTTTCGATCCTGTCCGATGCCGGACTGTTCCGCCCGATCGTTGCCGGAATCGTCCGGCTGACGCGCGACCATCCGCCGCGCGTGGCGATCGGCACTGCGATATTGACCAGCATCGTCCATCTGGACGGATCGGGCGCGGCGACTTTTCTGATCGTCGTGCCCGCGCTGTTGCCGGTCTATGACCGGCTCGGCCTCGACAGGCGCATGCTCGCCTGCATCGTCGCAATGGCGGCGGGCGTGGGCAACATGCTGCCCTGGGGCGGGCCGACGCTGCGCGCGGCGACATCGCTGAACGTACCGGTGATGGAATTATTCGCGCCGCTGCTGCCGGTCTATGCGGTCGGGCTGGTAACGATGCTCGGATTTTCCTGGTGGATCGGCACGCGTCAGATGCGCCGCGCGCGCGCGCCGGGTCCGTCGTTCGGAGTCGCGGCCAACGATGTCGATGCCGAACCGCCGGTGCGGCTGAACCTGCGATACTGGTTCAACATCGCCACGGTTCTGGCAGTGATCGGCCTGATGCTGGCGACCTTGCTGCCCCCGGCAATCGCGTTTCTGATCGGCGCGGTGGTGGCGATCACGGTCAATTTCCCCGAAGGCGAAGCGCAGCGCGAAGCGATTCAGCGCCATGCCCCGGCGGCGATCTGGATGGTCGCGATCCTGTTCGCGGCGGGTGCCTTTACCGGTATTTTGCGCGGCACCGGCATGCTCGACGCAATGGCCCAGGGTGGCGCGGCGCTGCTGCCCGACGGATCGGCGTCGCTGTTGCCGACGCTTACCGGGCTGGCGAGCATGCCGCTCAGCTTTTTCTTCGATCCCGACAGCTTCTATTTCGGGGTGCTGCCGGTGCTGGGCGGAATCGCCGAACATGGCGGCGTGCCTGCGGTGGAAGTGGGTCGCGCGGCGATATTGGGCCAGATGACCACCGGCTTTCCGGTCAGCCCGTTGACCCCGGCAACGTTCCTGCTGGTCGGTCTGGCGGGTGTCGAGCTGGCCGATCATCAGCGCTATGCGATCGGATATCTTTTCGCACTGAGTGTCGTGATGACGATCGCCGCCCTGCTTTTCGGAGTCATCGGGCTGTGAGCGCGTCGGTCGAAATCGTCGAGGTGTCTCCCCGCGACGGGCTTCAGAACGAAGCCGTGCAGGTCGCGACCCGGGACAAGGTGGCGCTGATCCGGCGCGCAGTCGCGGCCGGGGTCAGGCGGATCGAAGTCGCCAGCTTCGTCAATCCGCGCCGCGTGCCGCAAATGGCCGATGCCGAGGCGGTGTGCGCCGCGATCGCCGATCTTCCCGCCACCAGGATCGGCCTTGTGCTCAACCGGCGCGGCGCGACGCGTGCGTTGCAGACCTGCGTCGATGAACTGGGCGCGGTAGTGGCTGCGTCGGACGGGTTCGGCATCGCCAATCAGGGGCGGACATCGGAAGAAACGGTCGACGACGCGATCGATATCCTGTCGATCGCCCGTGCGGCCGGACGCAGCGCACAAGTGACGATATCGGTCGCTTTCGGCTGTCCGTTCGACGGCGAAGTCGATCCCGCGCGCGTTGCCGCCATCGCCCGGCGGCTTGCCGCCTTCCAGCCGCGCGAGATTGCGCTTGGCGATACAATCGGCGTCGCCGCGCCGGGACAGGTGGTGGCAGTGATGCAGGCCGTGAAGGCGGCAGCCCCCGGCATTCCGATCCGCTGTCATTTTCACGACACACGCAACACCGCCGTCGCCAACTGCTGGGCTGCGACCGGCGCAGGCGCCGCGACCCTCGACGCGTCGATCGGCGGCCTGGGCGGCTGTCCCTTCGCCCCCGGCGCAAGCGGCAATGTCGCGACCGAGGACCTGCTCTATGCGCTTCATCGCTCGGGGGTCGCGACGGGAATCGACCTTGCGGCGATCATCGCCACGAACCACTGGCTCGCCGGCCCGATGGGCCGTCCATTGCCGGCAAAGCTGGCCGGGGTTCCGCGATTTCCTCCGCAATCGAAGGAGGATGGATGAAAGGACTCGCGCTCTTCTCCTGTGCGGCGGCGATGGCGTTGCCATGCGCGGCACAGGCAAGCGAATGCAGCGATCTGGTCGGTGCGAAGATCGCGCATGTCACGGTTCTGACCGCCAGTGCGGTTCCGGCCGGCAGCTTCCAGCCTCCGGCGATGTACGGCTATTCGCAACCCGAAGTCGACCTGCCGCCCCATTGCCGCGTCCGCGCCGTCGCCGCTCCGGTTGCGGGCTCGCGGATCGGAATGGAGATATGGCTGCCCCTGCCCGACGCATGGGACGGGCGGTTTCGAATGTACGGCAATGGCGGCTATTCCAGCGACATGCCGATGCTGCGCCTGGCCGGGGGATTGCGCGCCGGTGCCATCGTCGCGGCGACCGATACCGGGCATCAGGGCGACGATCCCGATTTCGCCGTCGGCTTGCCCCAATCCTTGATCGATTGGGGGCATCGCGCGGTTCACGAGACCGCGATGGCGGCCAAGGCATTTGCAGCGGCCTATTATGGCAGCGCGCCGCGCCACAGCTATTTCGACGGCTGTTCGACCGGCGGGCATCAGGCGCTGATGGAAGCGCAGCGCTACCCCACCGATTTCGACGGCATCGTCGCCGGTGCGCCGGGCAATTACCGGACACATCTCAATATCGGTTTCCTGTGGCAGTTCGCCGCCAATCATCGCAAAGATGGCGATCCGGGCCCGATCCTCGCGCCGTCAAAACTGCCTTTGGTAACGCGGGAAGTGCTGCGGCAATGCGGCACCCCCGCCGAGCAGGCGCAGGGTTGGCTGGCCGATCCGTTTCAATGCCACCCGGACTATACGCAGCTGCGTTGCACCGCCGGCGCGAGCGAAACCTGTCTGTCCGACCCGGAGGTCGGCGCGCTGCAACGCATGGCCGGCGGCGCGACCAACCCGCATGGCGGCGCGCAACTCTATCCGCCCTGGCTGCCGGGCAGCGAGAGCATCGCGCCTGCGGGGATGCCCCTGCCCGGCTGGAGCCTCTATTGGTCCGACCCGCGCGACCCCGATCGACCCGCGCGCGAAAGCTTCTTCAAATTCTGGGCGGGCGGCGGTTCGCTTTGGAACTGGCGCAGCTTCGACTTCGATCGCGACGTCGCGCGGATCGATGCGACGCTTGCGCCGCTGATCGACGCAACCGATCCCGACCTTCGCGCCTTTCGCGATGCCGGCGGCAAGCTGATCCAGTATCACGGGCTGATGGACCCGGTGGTCAGCCCATGGGATTCGCGCCGCTATTACGATGCCGTGGCTGCGGGTCCGGCGGGAGCGCCGGATTCCTTCTACCGGCTGTTCTTCGCGCCCGGCATGGGCCATTGCGGCGGCGGTCCCGGCGTGACATCGGTTGCGGTGGAAGCTGCCATCACCGACTGGGTCGAACATGACGCGGCGCCCGAACAAGTGCCGGCCGATATGGCGGACAAGAGCAGCGCAAAACTGTGCCGCTACCCCGAAATCGGGATCTGCACGCCGCCCGGGCCGGGCAAGTAACCATCGGCCGCGATAGCGCATCCGCCCTGCTCGCGCGCCGGCAACCGCGCCCGCGCTGGTCGCGATTGCCTGATGCCCCGGAATCACAATATGTCGGCCCGCAATCTGGCGAAGATTCTCCTTTCCCGCCCTGCAAGTCGGAAAAGCGAAGCAAATGCCTCTAAGAAAAACCGAGGAAACCCGGTATCAACTGCGCAATGAAATCTTCTCTCGACCTCGAACATGATGAACTGCGTCGTCTCATGGACGAATTCAGGCCGGTGATGCCGGGCGGGCCAGAGGCGGATTCCACGCGCATGGCACAGCTGCGCATTCGTTTCTCCGACCTGTTCCGCAAACATATGTCCCACGAACATACCGCCTTCCGCGCGCTGCGGAGCGACAGGCCCGGATGTCCGGTCGATGCGGCGGTGCAGGAACATGCCGATCGCACGCGCGAGCTGTTCCTGGGCTATAGCGCGCATGTCAATCGCTGGTCGCTGCGGCAAATCGAGCAAGATCAGGAAGGGTATCGCGAAAGCGTCTTCGCGCTTCAGCGTGCCTGTCGCGCACAGATGGCATGGGAAGAGCGCAAGCTGCACCCCCTGGTCGCGAAAAACTGATCGCAACCGCATAAAGCGCCTGTCCTGCGGCGGTTATCCGTGCCATCCTTGCCGGGCAATGCACGCTCATTGGCAACACCGCGCCGGAACCTTTCGCCTGCACGGCCTTTCAAGTCCCCGCACCCGTGGAGGACGTGCCGTCGCTGTTGGTTCCTTCGGCGCGCCCCTCCCTGAAAGGACCGCATGAGTCGCAAGCCCGTCCAGGCCCAGTCCGGCGATCGCAGCCGCGTCGAGCTGACTTTCGATCGTCCGCAATTGCTGCCCCGGCTGTTCGGCGAATATGACGCCAACATCCTCGCGCTCGAGGAACGGCTGGGCGTCTATATCCATGCCCGCGGCGAACGGGTGGTGATCGAAGGATCGGCCGAAGCCGTGGCACAGGCGCGCGAAGTGCTCCAGGAACTCCATACCCGCGTCATTCGCGGCGAGGATGTCGATACCGGCCTGATCGACGCCGTGATCGCCATGTCGTCCGAACCGACGCTGACCGGCATCATCCGCTCCGAACAGGGCGCGGCTGCGCCCTCGATCATGATCCGCACGCGCAAGAAGACGATCGTGCCGCGTTCGGTCGCGCAGACGCATTATATGCGCCAGCTCGTTTCGAACGACATGATCTTCGCGCTCGGCCCGGCGGGCACCGGCAAGACCTATCTCGCCGTCGCGCAGGCAGTGGCGCAGCTGATCACCGGCAGCGTCCAGCGGCTGATCCTCTCGCGCCCGGCTGTCGAGGCGGGCGAGCGGATCGGCTTCCTGCCCGGCGACATGAAGGAGAAAGTCGACCCCTATCTGCGCCCGCTCTACGACGCGCTTTACGATTGCCTGCCCGCCGAACAGGTCGAGCGGCGGATCGCCAGCGGCGAGATCGAAATCGCGCCGATCGCGTTCATGCGCGGCCGCACGCTGGCCGATGCCTTCGTCATCCTCGACGAAGCGCAGAACACCACGCCTGCACAGATGAAGATGTTCCTTACCCGTTTCGGCCAGAACAGCCGGATGGTGATTTGCGGCGACCCCAATCAGACCGATCTGCCCGGCGGCCCTCCGGCAAGCGGCCTCAACGATGCGGTCGGGCGACTCGAAGGCGTGGAGGGCATCGCCATCGTCCGCTTCAGCGCCGCCGATGTCGTGCGCCATCCGATCGTCGGGCGGATCGTCGACGCCTATGAGGGGCCCAATGCTTGATGTCGCCGTCCTGCCCGAAACCCCCTGGCCGGACGGCAATTGGGAGGAACTGGCAACACGCGCCGCGCATGCCGCGATCGGCCAGACGCCCTATGCGGCATGGCTGAACACGGCGGCGTGCATCGAAATCGCCGTGCGGATGACCAGCGATCACGAAGTCCACACGCTCAACCGCCAGTATCGCGACAAGGACAAGCCGACCAACGTCCTGTCCTTTCCGATGATTCAGCCCGATCTTCTCGAATCGGTAACCGCCAACAGCGATGATGGCGAAGTGCTGCTGGGCGATATCGTCCTCGCGCATGGCGTGTGCGAAGCCGAAGCGGGCGAGCGCGACGTGGCACTGGCCGATCATGCGACGCACCTGATTGTCCATGGGGTGCTGCATTTGTTAGGATATGATCATATGGGGGACGCCGAAGCAGAGGCGATGGAAGCGATGGAACGGGCGGCAATGGTGCAGCTCGGGCTCCACGACCCCTACCCGGTTCGGGAGGACTGACTCAGACAATGGCCGACGGCCCCAGTAGTAGCTCCGGCGACTCTACCCAAGACAGCGGCGGATTATGGCGCGGCTTGCGCGCACTCCTGTTCGGCGACGAACAGGAAGAAACGCTGCGCGAGCGGCTTGAAGACGTCATCCGCGATTATGAAAAGACCGGCGATTTGCCGCAGAAGGGCGACCTGACGCCGATCGAGCGGCAGATGCTGCGCAACCTGCTGCATTTCGGCGAACGCGATGCCGGCGATATCGGCGTGCCGCGCGCGGACATTGTCGCGGTCGAGGAATCGATATCCTTCCCCGATCTGGTCGCCTTTTTCGCCGAGGCGGAGCATAGCCGCCTGCCGGTCTATCGCGAAAAGCTCGATCATATCGTCGGCATGGTGCACATCCGCGACGTGTTCGCGATCCTGGCGACCGGCGCGGCGCCGCCGGTGACGCTGGCCGATCTGATCCGCCAGCCGCTCTATGTCCCGCAATCGATGGGCGCGCTCGACCTGCTTGCGCAGATGCGGCTGAAGCGGACGCATATGGCGATCGTGTTCGACGAATATTCGGGGACCGAGGGGCTGATCACGATCGAGGATCTGGTCGAGGAAATCGTCGGCGAGATCGAAGACGAGCATGACGAAGTGCCCGAACGGCTGCTCGTCCCGCTCGAAGACGGCATGTGGGAAGCCGATGCCCGCGCCGAACTGGAAGATGTCGGAGAAATCATCGACGCGCAGCTCGCGCATGTCGAAGAAGATGTCGATACGCTCGGCGGCCTCGCCTTCGTTCTTGCCGGCCATGTGCCCCAGCCCGGCGAGCGGCTGCAGCATGACAGCGGCTGGATGCTCGAAATTCTCGATGCCGATGCCAAGCGCGTCACGCGCATCCGGCTGCATCCGCCCGAGCTGGATTCGGAGGACGCGTAACCTTTCGGAAACCGGATTTGGCGCCTTTTATGCAGGTACAATCGATCACCGATTGCGCTTCAATCAATTTCTCCGAAGACGGCGTCGGGGGTAGGAGCAGTCTCTCTCCCCCAGCCGGTCGCCCCCAAGCATAAGGACCGGCCTCCCGGGGCCGCCGCCCAGCCCTCTTTGCGGCGGCCCCCATGGGAAGTTCGGTGCGTAGCGGGCCAAGGGCTCTAGGCGCGATGCGTCACAGCATCTATTCCAGCGCGATGCGCACTCGACTCATCATTATCGCCGCGATGCTGATCGTCGCCGCAGTTGCCGCCTGGCTGCTGCTTTTCCAGCCCGACGAAGCGCGGCTGACCCCCGAAGCGGTGAGCGGCCGCGTGCCCGAACTGTCCAACCCGCGTTTCGAATCGATCCCGACCGTCGATATCGCGGACGCGGTCGGCTGGCCGGACGGCGCAAAGCCCGCCGCGGCCAGGGGGCTGACAGTCACTGCATTCGCCGACGGGCTCGATCATCCGCGCTGGCTCTATCGCCTGCCCAATGGCGATATCCTGGTGGCGGAAACCAATTCGCCGCCGCGTACAGGCGGCGGCATCACCGGCATGGTGATGGGCCATTTGATGAAAAGGGCCGGCGCTGGCGTGCCTTCGGCCAATCGCATCACGCTGCTGCGCGATACCGATGGCGACGGCGTCGCCGATGCGCGCTCCGCGCTGCTGGAAAATCTCAACTCGCCCTTCGGCATGGTGCTGCTCGGCGACTGGCTCTACGTCGCCAATACCGATGCGCTCGTCCGCTATCCCTATAAACCGGGCCAGACGAAGATCACCGCCGCGCCGCAAAAGGTGATCGACTTGCCCGGCGGCGGCAATCACTGGGCGCGCAACGTCGTCGCCGCGCCCGATGGCAAACATCTCTATGTCAGCATCGGTTCGGCCACGAACATCGCCGATAACGGGCTCGATGCCGAACAGGGCCGCGCCCAGATCACCGAGATCGAGGTCGCTTCGGGCAAAACGCGTGTCTATGCCTATGGCCTGCGCAATCCGGTCGGCATGGCGTTCGATCCGATCGCACAACGGCTATGGGCCGTCGTCAACGAACGCGACATGATGGGGTCGGACATGCCGCCCGATTATATGACGGCGGTTTCGCTCGGCGAGTTTTTCGGCTGGCCGTGGAATTACTGGGGCGGCTATATCGACAAGCGCGTGCAGCCCGAACGGCCCGATCTTGTCGAATATACCAAGCGTCCCGATTTCGCGCTGGGCGCGCACACCGCGCCGCTGGGAATCGACTTTGCGGGCGATATCCGCCTCGGCCCCGATTATGCAAACGGCGCCTTCGTCTCGCTCCATGGGTCGTGGAATCGCGATCCGCCCGCGGGGTATAAGGTGGTCTTCGTCCCCTTTGCCGATAATGGCTTTCCCGTCCGCGACGCCAAGCCCGTCGATGTCGTCACCGGCTTCCTGAATGCCGATGGCAAGGCACAGGGGCGTCCCGTCGGGGTGATCGCCGATGCGACGGGGGCGATGCTGATCGCCGATGATGTGGGGAATGTGATCTGGCGCATCGCGCCGCCGCGTCCGATCGCGGCGCCGCCGCCGGTTCAGTAGAGACGCCCGCCATCCTCTGACGCATAGCTTGCGCTGACATAGCGGCTGTCGTGCCGGTCGATCCCGCTCTCGTCGCGCACGCGGTCAGCGAAATTGCGCACCCACCCGTCATATTGTTTCTCGCGCGACGCGACGGTCGGCGAGGAACGATGGACATAGCTGTAATAGGGATTCATGCCATCGACGGTATAGCGCCCCAGCGCGGCACCGGTCAGACTACCCAGCGACACTGCGCTGACTCCGAAAATCGCCGCAATACGCAACCGGCGGCGGCCCTTTCGGGATAGTTTGGACAGAGCAACCATGGCCTAAGAAAAGCACGGAGTCGCAAGAGGTTCCCTATTCGAGCAGCTTGGGTGCCTCGCGATTGAGCTTGGCCCGGATCTTCTCTGCGAACAGCGCGAGGAACGGCGGCAAGTCGATCGTGGCGTGGATTTTCGCTTCCCCGACTTCCAGCTTGCTCGCGATCCGCTGGCCCATCGCCGACACAGTGAACATCAACGTATCGCCTTCCCAATGATGTTCCTCCACCGTGCCGCCGGGAATCGTATCGGCAAGCTTGCCGATCCCGCCGGCGATCCGCTCGCGCGCGACGGCGCGGCCCAGCTTGTGCGGAATATCCAGCGTGATCGGATCGGGCATGAGTCGATTTCCTCAGGTGGCGAACAGCATCGCGTCATCGGCAAACGCCTTGAACTCAAGTGCGTTGCCGCTCGGGTCGCGAAAGAACATCGTCGCCTGCTCGCCGGGCTGTCCGCGAAAACGGATATGCGGCGCAATGCCGAAGGCGATGCCCGCCGCCGCGACCCGCGCGGCAAGCGCTTCCCAATCGGCCATGGTCAGCACCACGCCGAAATGCGGCACCGGCACGTCGTGTCCGTCGACCGGGTTGGTCGCCTCCGTGGCGCGTGCGCCATCGCTCAGATGCGCGACGATCTGATGGCCGAACAGGTCGAAATCGATCCAATATTCCGCCGACCGCCCCTCGCGGCACCCCAGCACGCCGCCGTAAAAGGCGCGCGCGGCGGCAAGGTCATGGACCGGAAAGGCAAGATGAAAGGGACGGATCATCGCCATATCCTAGCGCGCGCGACCGGCGCTTCCCAGCGAAACCATGGGGCGATTTGCCGCCTCCCCTTGCCCGCCCGGATCCGCTAAGCCGCTGTCATGCTCGCCCGTCCCTTGCTGCTCGCGCTGGTCGCGGGACTTGTCTCGCCGCTTGGCTTTGCCCCGCTCAATCTCTGGCCGCTGCTGCTGGCCGCACTCGCGCTGCTGCTCTGGCTGGTCCATCGCGCGCCCAGCCTGAAACGCGCGCTGCTGATCGGATGGGTGTTCGGCGTCGGCCATTTCACGGTTGGCAACAACTGGATTCAGCACGCCTTCGACTTTCAGGACAAGATGCCGCCGGTGCTCGGCTATTTCGCGGTGGTGCTGCTGTCGCTCTATCTCGCCATCTATCCGGCGATGGCGGCGGGGCTGGCGTGGAAATTCGGGCGGGACGCCGACAAAGGCAAGCCCGATACGGTCTATGTCCTGATCTTCGCCGCAGCATGGATCGTCACCGAATGGCTGCGCGGCGGCATGTTCACCGGCTATCCGTGGAACCCGCTGGGAGTCACCTGGCTCGCAGTGCCGGTGATCCCGCATGCCGCTGCGCTGGTCGGCACCTATGCGCTTTCCGGGCTGACAATCTTGTTCTCGGGCGCATTGCTGCTTGCCGTTTACAGACGCTGGATTCCAGCACTGGCGACGGCAGCCATACTGCCCGTGATCGGGGTGATCGGCTCGATTTCCAGCCTCGAAATAAAACAGACGCGCACCGCCGACACGCCCGTGCCTCCGCCATCGCCCGAAGTCGTCGTCGTCCAGCCCAATATCGGACAGGAGGGCGCTTCCAATGCCGATTATCCCGAACGCGTCTTCTCGCGGCTGCTTGCGCTGACCGGTCAGCCCGGCCCGACGCCGCGGCTGGTCGTCTGGCCCGAGGGGATGGTGAATTATTATATCGAGCCGGGCTATCCCGCCGACTGGTACTGGCAGGGCAGTTCGGAAATGGTCCGCCGCCGCATCGCCGCGCAGCTTGGGCCGAACGATGTCGCTTTGGTCAGCGGCAATGCACTGTTTTTCGGGCCGGATCACTATCACGCCTCGGGCGCGGCCAATTCGGTGTTCGTCGTCCGCCCCGACGCGCAGCTCCATGGCCGCTACGACAAGGCGCATCTGGTCCCCTATGGCGAATATCTGCCGATGCGGACGCTCCTTGCCCCGCTCGGACTCGCGCGGCTGGTGATGGGCGATATCGATTTCCTGCCCGGCCCCGGCCCGCGCACGCTGCCCGTCTCCGGCTTTGGCGATATCGGCGCGCAGGTCTGTTACGAAATCATCTTTTCGGGCCATGTCGTCGATCGCGCGCATCGCCCCGACATGATCTTCAACCCGTCCAACGATGCGTGGTTCGGTGCCTGGGGCCCGCCGCAGCATCTGGCGCAGGCACGGCTGCGCGCGATCGAGGAAGGCATTCCGATCCTGCGCGCGACGCCGACCGGCATTTCGGCAGTGATTGATGCGCGCGGCAAGCTGCTCGGCACGGTGCCGGCCGGAAAGGCGGGTACGATCCGCGTGGCGCTGCCGCATGCCGCGCCGCCGACATTGTTCTCGCGACTGGGCAACGCAATGGCGTTCCTGATTGCCGCATTGATGGTCGGCGCGGCCATTGCCATGCGGCGGCTGCGGCGTTAGATGCGGATATAACGAATTCTTTATATCGCGCTCCGGGCGGAACCCGGCGCGTTCCTGACAAGAGGAAATCCATGCGCTCCGAATTTCTCTTCACGTCCGAATCGGTTTCTGAAGGCCATCCTGACAAGGTGTCGGATCAGATATCCGATGCGATTGTCGACCTGTTTCTGTCGAAGGATCCGGAGGCGCGGATCGCGTGTGAGACGCTGACGACGACGCAGTTCGTGGCGCTGGCGGGCGAGATCCGCTGCAAGGGCGTGTATGAGGACGGGCAATGGGCACCGGGCGCGCTTGAGGAGATCGAAAAGACCGTCCGCGATACGGTGAAGGCGATCGGCTATGAGCAGGACGGCTTTCACTGGGAAACGCTGACCTTCGAAAACCGCCTGCACGGCCAGTCTGCGCATATCGCCCAGGGCGTCGATGCCGCGGGCAACAAGGATGAAGGCGCGGGCGATCAGGGCATCATGTTCGGCTATGCGATCGACGACACGCCGGACCTGATGCCGGCGACGCTCTATTACAGTCACCAGATTCTCGAGCGGATGGCGGCCGACCGCCATTCGGGGGCGGCACCGTTCCTTGAGCCCGATGCCAAGAGCCAGGTGACGCTGCGCTATCGCGACGGCAAGCCGGTGGCGTGCACGGCGGTGGTGGTCTCGACGCAGCATGGCAAGGGCTATGACGCGGGCGAGAAGGAAGCCGAGCTCAAATCCTATGTGAAGCAGGTGATCGCCGATGTGATCCCGGCCGAGCTTCTGTCGGATGCGACCGAATATCACATCAACCCGACCGGCAGCTTCGAAATCGGCGGTCCGGACGGCGATGCGGGGCTTACCGGGCGCAAGATCATCGTCGACACCTATGGCGGCGCGGCCCCGCATGGTGGCGGCGCGTTCAGCGGCAAGGACCCGACCAAGGTCGATCGTTCGGCGGCGTATATCACGCGCTATCTTGCCAAGAACATCGTTGCCGCCGGCCTTGCCAAGCGCTGCACGATCCAGCTCGCCTATGCGATCGGCGTCAGCAAGCCGCTGTCGCTCTATGTCGATACCCATGGCACCGGCACGGTGGGCGACGATGCGATCGAAGCGGCGATCGGCAAGATCGCAAAGCTGGGCGGCCTGACCCCGCGCGCGATC
>NZ_QFZL01000011.1 GCF_003171655.1 Stakelama portus
CTTCTCCAAGCTGAAGCACTTCCGCCGCGTCGCCACCCGTTACGACAAGCTCGCAGCCAACTTCCTCGCCATGATCCAGCTCGCCTCAATGCGGCTGTGGCTGCGCGCTTATGAGTCTACGGCCTAGTCCGATCTTCCCGGCGTGCCCACTCACTCATAGCGCCGGTCTAGAGTTCCAGCGTAACCGTTTTTCCAATGGCGGGTATAGCGAACGTTGGTCATAGCGTTAGTTCGGCAATTATATGCCAGTTCTACGATTTAAAAAACCATTATTATTATGTTTATTCGAAAAGCTTATCGATCTCCTCATCAATATCGACCAATCTCTTTTGATTTCCTTTCCGTGCACTGAGTCTACTCATAATACTGGATATATCCGTCAATATATTTTTTGCGAACTCGTAGTCGCTATTAAAAGAGCGATCGTTCGTATCTTTAATGGCTTGGCGCAGTAGTTCGAGCGCAAGTCTTTCGGCTTCGGCACAATTGCGGATCAGGGCCTCAAGCTTCATCGCCATGGCCTCCATTTTTGCGATCGGTATTCCGACGCGAAATCTCCAGTCGAGTGAAATAATCTGCTTCAAGCCAAGAATCAATGACACTAGCCCGCCAGCCTACTGCCCGCTTCCCCAACTTAGTTGGTCTAGGAAAGCGACCCTTGGCGATCATTTCGTAAATCGTTGATCGAGATAGGCCAACGCGGAAAACAACCTGTTTTAGTCTAATTATCGGTTCATCGTGCATATTATCTGTTCCTTTATTTATTCGACGCAAGCACAATGCAAATCCGACGAAGTTATGTCAAATTTTCCGTTGTCCGGCTATTTAATACTACTTTAAAAATCAACAAACTTACTTAACCACTAATATACAAACTCCAATCCCTCATAATATTAGCTCTCTTCTCAAATAGATCGGAGCGGGCATAGGCAGCCTCTGCCTTGTCACTGATTAAATGAGCCAACGAAAACTCCATCACTTCGCGACTGTAGGATGTTCGCTCCCCCGCCCAATCACGAAAGGAAGACCGAAAACCATGCGGAACAGCGGAAATACTCAGCTCCTTCATCAGCTTAGAAAGCGTCATATCGGATAGCGGGCGACCTCCTAGAGCACCCGGGAACACCAATTCGCTGGACTCGGATTTGAGCGCGCGCGCTTCGCTGAGAATCTCAATGCATCGATCGGACAGCGGAATCCGATGCGCTCTCTTGGTTTTCATGCGATCGGCGGGGATGGTCCACAGCCGCTTTTCGAGATCAAATTCAGACCATACGGCAAGTCGTGTTTCACCGGATCGGGTCGCCGTGAGAACCAGAAACTCAAATGCCAGCTTAGTGCTTTTCCCCGCTTCGCTACCTCGCACCTTCGCGATGGCAGCTGCAACATCTTGATAAGGTAGAGCCCGACGATGCTTTACCTTCGACCGGTCATGTTTGGGCAGTGCCTTGGCAATCGCCTCGGCGGGATTATCAGCGCGCCAACCCTGAGCGATCGTCCATTTCAACACCGTGCCGATACGCTGCTTAACGCGGCGCGCGGTTTCAGGGTGCGTGGTCCAAATGGGCGATAGCGCTGCCATGAGGTCCGCGCTCGTCACTTCGTTCGAACGCTTGTTTCCGAAGACAGGAAACGCAAATGTCTCAAGCGTGCTGAGCCACTGCTTTCCATGTTTCTCGTTGCGCCATGTCGGCTTGGAAAGTTCGTGAACCTTCCTTGCCGCCTCTGCGAACGTCAGGATGGCCTCTGAGCGCCTTTTAGCCGCGAGGGGGTCTCCACCTGCCCGCGCAAGCTTTCGGTTCTCCAGAGCCAGTTCTCGGGCCTCTGCAAGGCTTGTCAGATTTGTCGGCCCCAGTCCGATGTCTCTCCGCTTACCGTGGACCACCAGCCGCTGAATCCATCGACGTGCGCCCGACGGGTCGACCTTAAGATACAGGCCATTACCGTCCCCATAGAGCCCCGGCTCTTTGACGGTGCGCACAGTCGCTGCCGAAAGGCGCTTTTCTTGGTGCTTCCCATGCGGTTTGATTCCAGACATGCGCCCCACATAGCGCCCAACATAATTTTTCGGAATAGGCCGGAGTTCGCTGGATGGCTCCGGAACAGATATTTGTTAATCCACTAATAAATAAAGGCTTTTGGAACTCTCCGGAAACCTTCGGAATAGCGGATGGCGGCCTCCCGCTCCGCCAGAACCTATCCCAGCACGAACATGCGCGGACGTCAGAATCCGCTTATTTATGCGATAAATTTCTCATTTCCCCAATTGCAGCGTTCGCGTTCGTTCGTGCCGATTCGTAGAAATTCGCTATCAATATTATGACGAATATTAGGGATAGGAAGGCGCTCGATGAGCCGGCTACGCAACAAGCTCAGCGTGAAGCAGTTGGCGAATCTCTCCGATGTTGGGGTGCATTCTGACGGCGGTGGCCTCTATTTGCGCGTGCGGCAGGCGGTCAGCGGCGTCACCCGATCCTGGGTTTCATTTCCAATGTCGGCGGCAAGCGTCGTGAATATGGCTTGGGGTCTGCGCTGGATGTGCCGCTTAGCAAAGCGCGTGCGCGTGCGGCTGAACTGCGTGAGTCATTTTCAGACGGACATGTGCCGACCGGACGACGCGCGGCTGCGAAAAAGCTCAACACGGACCCTGTGGTGTTTGGTGCATTCGCCGAAGAGTTTATCAACGGCATCGAGGATGGCTTCCGCAACGCGAAGCATCGCGCGCAGTGGCGTTCAAGCCTACGGACCTATGCTGCGCCAATTTGGACGATGCGTATCGCTGACATCGACACAGACGATGTCAGCGACATCCTGAAACCAATCTGGCTGGAGAAAGCGGAGACGGCTCGACGGGTACGTGTCGCCCGCAACGATCAGGTGGAAATGGATGTCCCATTCCTCGGCCACAGGGTCATATTCGCCGTGCAGACGCGGTCAATCCGCATGCGCCATTGCTCGGTCGTGGTATCCCCGCTGGTTTCGGTTTCCAGCAATTCTTCCTTGAGGCACTCAAAGACGATCCCGGCGCCCGGCGCGATCTCGTAGGACACGTCGCCGGCAAGCACTCCGAGCAGGTTCTGCCGCATCGCCTCGTCGAAACGGATATTGAAGTTTTTCCGGGCCTTTCGGAGATGCCGCACCTCGAACAGCATCCAGACGTTGTAGAATTTCCAGGCGATGAGCAGCGGCTTGCCGAGTAGGTCGGCATAGGCGGTCAGGCGGCCGAGATACTCTGGAGTGAACGAGAGCGTCTGGCTTTGCTTCGATTTACCTCGATCAGGACCGGCCCTGATGACTGAAAGTCAGCGAGCAGGTCGGGCACCTGATAGGCCTCCCGAGACGCGGGTGGCGACTGGTGCTGGTCGAGCTTGTGGATCAGCCGGGTCTGGCCGAGCTAGGCGCAGACCGCCATGAATTCGTCCTCAGCGGGCAGCCCGCGGTCGATCTGGCGGACCTTGTCGGCGATCCGACGCGCATCGCTCTCCCAGCCAAGCCCGGCGAGCACGTCCTGAATCAGGCGGTCAGTATCGTCAGGTTCGGCCAACTTTCAGGGTCCTGTTTGTGCGAGCTTCGGTAATAGCCCCATCCTAGGCGGATTGCGTGGTTGGCGCACCCCGTGAGGCACAGAGCGTTATATTTTGCGCGCGCTCTATGCTCTCTGGGGCTACGTTCTTGCCAATCAATATAATGGCCGTTATATCCGGCGCTCGAAACATCGCGTCCGGAGCGACGAAATGCGCGCAAACTATAACTCAAAGACACTGGGTCCACGCGCCGCGCAGCTCGTCGTCGAACTCAACGAGCGCCGCAAGACCATCTTTTCGCTTGAGGACGTCACCGAGATCACCGGCCTGAGCCTTCCGTCGGCCCGCAGCCTCGTCGCCAACACCGAGGCGCGCGGGATCGTCACACGCCTCAAGCCCGGGCTCTATAATCTCGTTCCGTTCGAGCGCGGCCGTGACACTGAGCATGTCAGCGACCCTTATCTGATCGCGAAAAGCCTGGTCGGCGACACGCCCTACTTCATCTCGCATGGCAGTGCGCTTGAGCTGCACCGCATGGTCACGCAGCCCCAGCTTGCGATCACGGCATCGGTCGCCAAGCGGCTGCGCCCCCAGCGCCTGCACGGCTATGAATTCCAATTCATCCACGTCAAGCAAGCCAACTTCTTCGGGCTCATGAATCATTGGATCACGCACGAGGAGCAGGTCAGAGTCAGCGATCCCGAGCGAACCATCATCGATGGTCTGAACCATCCGCAATATGTCGGGGGCATCACCGAAGTCGCCAAGGGGCTTTGGATGAAGCGCGACACGCTGCACATCCCCCGCCTCGTCGAATACGCGGTGCGGCTTGATGTCGGCGCCGTCATCCGCCGCCTCGGCTACCTGCTCGAATTCTACGGCCTCGCCGAGTCCCCAGCGCTGGAGCCGCTGCGCGCCAAGCTGACCTCGACCTATCAACGCCTCGATCCGCTGTTCCCCGCCGAAGGCAGGATGCTCGCGCGCTGGCGGATCCGCATCAACCTCGAACCCGATGAGCTAGACGCGATCCGGAGCAGCTGATGATCCCGCAACGCGACATTTCCCGCATCGCGAACGCACTGTTTCAAGCCGGGGCGGGCGCCGCATCCCCGAAGCTGTCATCGAGCGCGACTATTGCCTGGCGTGGTTCCTGACCGCGCTGGCCCGGCATCCGTTGCGTGAGCGGCTCGCGTTCAAGGGCGGCACGGCGTTGCGCCGCTGCTGGTTCGAAAACTATCGATTCTCCGAGGATCTAGATTTCTCGTTGATCGAGCCGACCGAGCTCGATGCCATCCTCTCCGGGTTCGCCGAGATCTTCGCCGACATGCAGACCGCCTCGGGCATCGTTATGGCCTACGACCGGCCCGACCGGCACAGCCATCAAAACACCCACACCTTCTATCTCAATTACAAGGGACCGCTGCCGGCTGCGAGCGACGTCAAGGTCGATATCACGATCAACGAGGTGTTCTGCTTCGGTCTCGTCGACCGGCCGATCCTGCGCACCTTCGACGAATTTGCCGATCTGCCCGAGGGGCCGACGGTGCGCACATATAGCCTCGAGGAGATTTTCGTCGAATAGCTCGCGGCGCTGTCGGACAAGGCCCGCACCGAACACCGCGATCTCTACGACTTGTGGAACCTCCTCGACGAACACGACATCCGGCCGGGCGAACTGCTCGGCGAACTCACGGCGAAGCTGGAATTGCGCGGCCGCAAGCCCGAGGGGCTGGCCGATGCGATCGCGGCGAAGGAGGCCCGTCTCGCACGGTTGTGGAAGGATCGGCTGTCGCAACAGATTAGCGATCTGCCCGAATACGAGGGAGTCTTCCGGCAAGTGATGCGGGCGCTTCGCGAGGCGGCGCTACCCTAGCAGACGTTGCGACTCCATCTCGTGCATGTCTTCCGCAGACAAGCCTGCAGGAGCAAATTGAGCGCATGTGCACTCTTAGGAAAGGACAACGTTGATCGAACTGAGCCAGCAGCGGTTTGAAGCCTTGGCCGGTTACACGCGCCTACCACAGATCGTTTTGCTGATCCAGGAGGCCGCATGGTTCTCGACCGAGGACGAACGGCTGCTCGGGCTGATAACCTGGGATAGATATGACCGCGACTTCGGCTGGATCGTGTTGGGGCGCGATCAGCGACTTCGCTACCGCGCGATCGATCAGGATGTGTCGCTTCCGACGTTCGTGGCCGCCAGGGAGCGCCTGAGCGAAGCCATCGATCGCCACGCAGCGCTTCCCGACGAAGCCTATCATCAGGGTGACGAACACGGCGCCCGGTCGATTTCTTTGCGCCGCGCGTGCCTGTTGACCGCCTGAACCCGACCTTCCGCATTCTGACCGAAGAAGCCCGCTATTCGCCGGCGCGCGAGCTGATTGCAGCGATGATGCGGTTTCACGAAGATGCCGGCGGCAGTTTCATCCAGCAATTCCAGACCACGGCGTTCGATCCACGGATTTGGGAGCTCTATTTGTTCGCCGCTTTCACCGAGCTGGGTTACGCGGGGCAAGCCGATGTCGCCGTACCGGACTTCGTGCTGGCAGGACCGCGCGGCGAACTGGCGGTCGAGGCGACCACGTTCTCGGCGCGCTTCACGAATGGCATCGCCCATCGCAATTAGCAGCGCCTCGTCATCAATTTTTCCGGAAATTCTCGCCACGTGGCGAATGAAGGCCGTTGTTGTATAAACGGCTGCGGTATTTACGACCTATTAAGCAGCAAGTATCGACTTCAACCAAGGGAAGGGAGAACATCAATGCACGTCACACTTCGGCAGCCAGGTGCCGGGAAGACCGTGGGGCTCAAGGTCGGATTCAGCTGGTATTTTCTGCTGCTAACGCCCATTTACGGGCTGGCGCTGTTCCTGAAGGAGCTTTGGGGACATGGGCTGCTGGTGTTCCTGCTCGGGATCATCGCGGTGTCGGTTCAAGGCTCAGATCTTACGCCGTTCGCCGGGCTTCTGCTGATCGCAGCAGCTGTCCTCTATGCCCTACGAGGCAACCGCCTAGTGCGCCTACGCTCCAATTGCATGGAAAAGGGCGAGATCAGAGCACATTGACTCCCATGGGAACACCGCACTCGTCCCGGCTCAAAAATATGTTGCGCTGCAGGCATTTTTTAGGAGAGAGGGCATACAAGGGCTGTTCGGAGGATTCGCCTCTTGCATCCACATGATCAAGACGGGCTACGTCAGCTTGTTTTCGGTCGGATGTTGATTTGTAAAAGCCCGCGCGCCGGCTCGGCAATTAGTGCGCGGAAGCCGTGACGTGCAACCAAAAATTTGGCAACGCTGCGTTTGAAGGGGTCAATAATGCGCAAAGGTATCATTCTTGCCGGCGGATCCGGGACTCGGCTGTATCCGCTGACCAAGGGCGTGTCTAAGCAACTGATGCCCGTCTTCGACAAGCCAATGATCTATTATTCGCTGTCTACGCTCCTGCTCGCGGGAATCCGCGAGATCATGATCATCACTACTCCTCACGATCAGGCCGCGTTCCGCGCGCAGCTGGGTGACGGATCGGACTGGGGCATCCGGCTGGAATATGCCGTGCAGCCTGAACCGGGCGGCCTTGCCCAAGCCTATCACATCGGCGCGGACTTCGTCGGCGACGATCCCTCCACGCTCGTGCTGGGCGACAACATCTTCTACGGCCACGGCCTTGTCGACTTGTTGGCGAACGCCAGCGCGCGGACCGAGGGTGCGACCGTGTTCGGCTATTACGTCGATGATGCGCGCGCCTATGGCGTCGTCTCGTTCGATGCCGAGGGCCGGGCCCAAACGATTGAGGAAAAGCCCGCCGAGCCCAAGTCCAACTATGCCGTCACCGGGCTTTATTTCTATGACCGCGACGCAGTGGCGCTGGCGCGCGACCTCAAGCCGAGTCCGCGCGGCGAGCTCGAAATCACCGATCTAAACAGTCTCTATCTGGAGGCGGGGAAGCTCAACGTCGAACTGATGGGCCGCGGATACGCCTGGCTCGACACCGGAACGCACGGGTCGCTGATCGACGCCGCGCTCTATGTCCGCATCACCGAGGAGCGCCAAGGCCTCAAGATCTGCTGCCCCGAGGAAATCGTGTGGCGCCAGGGTTTCATCGACGACGCGCAGCTCGAGGAGCTGGCCGGGCCGCTTCGCAAGAGCGGCTACGGCAATTATCTGATGGGCCTTTTGGGCGGGAAGACGGCACGATGAATATCGTCGAGACCGGCATCGCTGACCTTCTGGTCCTCGAACCCAAGGTCTTTGGCGACGATCGCGGTTTCTTCGTCGAAAGCTGGAACCGGCGGGCGTTCGCCGAAATCGGGCTCGATCTGGATTTTGTGCAGGACAATCACAGCCGCTCGGCAGCGGGCGTGCTTCGCGGGCTCCACTTCCAGAACCCCAATCCGCAAGGCAAGCTGGTGCGCGTCGTTGCAGGCCGCGTGTGGGACGTGGCTGTCGATCTGCGGCGCTCGTCGACGACGTTCGGCAAATGGTACGGCCTCGAACTCTCGGCAAGCAACCGCAAGATGTTGTGGGTGCCCCCCGGCTTCGCGCACGGCTTCGTCGCGCTGGAGGACGGGACCGACTTTCTCTATAAATGCGTCGGCTATTACAATCCTTCGAACGAGCATTCGCTGCTGTGGAACGATCCGGCGGTCGGCATCGAATGGCCGCTCGAAGGGCTGGAACCGCAGCTTTCTGGCAAGGACAAGCTCGGCAGGCCGCTGAGCGACATCGAACCCTTCGCCTGAGGAGGCTGACGTGAAGTCATTGATCGTGGGTGGCAAGGGACAGCTGGGACGCGGTCTTGTCGCGACTGCGCCCGAGGGCACCGAAATCGTCAGCCACGATGTCGACACGCTCGACATCACCGACAGGGCGGCCGTGGAGGCGATGGTTGCGCAAGTTGCGCCCGATCTGCTGCTCAACGCCGCTGCCTATACGGCAGTCGACAAGGCCGAGAGCGACGAGGATGCGGCGCTTGCCGTCAACGGCACGGCCGTCGGGCTGCTGGCCAATGCGGCGCGCAGCGTCGGCGCGAAATTCGTCCATGTCTCGACCGACTTCGTGTTCGACGGAACCGCGGGCGCGCCCTATCGCCCTGACGCGACGCCCAACCCACTCAGCGCCTATGGCCGCACCAAGTTGGCGGGCGAGGCGCTTGCGGGCGCGGACGCGCTCATCGTGCGCACCGCCTGGGTCTATGGGCCGTCGGGCGGAAACTTTGTGCGGACGATGCTGCGGCTAATGGGCGAGCGCCCCGAAGTGCGTGTCGTTGCCGACCAGATCGGGACGCCGACCTACGCCCCCGGTCTCGCCGCAGCGCTGTGGACGATGGCCGGCAAGGGCGCGAGCGGCATCCACCATTATACCGATGCGGGCGCGGCAAGCTGGTACGACTTCGCCGTAGCGATCCAGGAAGAGGCGCTGGGGGCCGGGCTGCTCGGCACACAAGTGCCCGTGGTCCCGATCGCCACCGCTGACTTTCCGACACCCGCCCGCCGCCCGAGCTATTCGGTGCTCGACAAGGCGAGCAGCTTTCAAACCCTCGGCGGTCCCACGCCGCACTGGCGGCACAACCTGCGAGTGATGATTAAGGAAATCCGCGAAAATGGCTAATCTGATTGTCACCGGCGGCGCCGGCTTTATCGGCGCGAACTTCGTGCACCATTGGCGCAAGGTGTCGCCCCAGGACATGATCGTCGTGCTCGACGCACTGACCTATGCGGGCAATCCGGCCAACCTCGACGGGCAGGAAGGCGTGCTGCTAGTCGAAGGCGACATCTGCGATACGCCGCTCGTCAGCAAGCTGATCGCCGATCACGACATCGACACGATCGTCCACTTCGCGGCGGAGAGCCACGTCGACCGGTCGATTGCTGGCCCCGACGCGTTCGTCACCACCAACGTTGTCGGTACGCACAGCTTGCTAAAGGCCGCCAAGGCGGCCTGGCTAGACCAAGGAAGTGGGCGTCCGCACCGGTTCCACCATGTTTCGACCGACGAAGTGTATGGCTCGCTCGAAGCCGACGACCCCGCGTTCAGCGAGACCACGCCTTATGCGCCCAATTCGCCTTATTCGGCATCGAAGGCGGGGAGCGACCATCTCGTCCGCGCCTATCACCACACCTATGGGCTGGAAACGACGACGAGCAATTGCTCGAACAACTACGGCCCCTTCCAGTTTCCCGAAAAGCTGATCCCTCTGTTCACGATCAACGCGCTCAACGGGCGGAACCTGCCGATCTACGGCGACGGCATGAACGTGCGCGACTGGTTGCACGTCGAGGATCATTGCAAGGGCATCGAGCTGGTGCTGCGCAAGGGCCGCATCGGCGAGACCTATAATGTCGGCGGCGGACAGGAACTTCCGAACTTGACGGTCATCGAAGATATCTGCCGCGGAGTCGACAATGCTTTTGCCGCCGATCCCTCGCTTGCCGCGCGCTTTCCCGATGCGCCGCCTGCCAAGGGCAAGTCTACTCTCGAGCTCAAGACCTTCGTTACCGACCGCAAGGGCCATGACCGGCGCTATGCGCTCAACGTGTCCAAGATCCGCAGCGAGCTGGGCTTTGAGCCCGCGCGCGACTTCCCACTGGGATTTGCCGAAACGCTTTCATGGTTCCTCTCCAACGAGGATTGGTGGCGCCCGCTGCTCAAGCGAAACGCACTGTAAGTGCGTCGCGGCACAGCTCGGGCGCGGGCCTCGGGCGAACTTGTTCGTTGTCTTGCTTGTCATAGCCGATTACTTTCTGGAGTTGGGGTCTCCGACAAACCCGGCGCGGTTCATTGCCACGCTTGAAAACACGCTAGGGTCTAAAGATTCCCTGTTCCGAAGGAATTGGTATCATCGACGATAGTGGACTTGGGGCTGCCATTGCCGCTTGGAAAGAGCGATTATCCGAAGGATTGATACGGGGGTCGAACTAATGCCCGAAAACCTCACCACTAGTCAGCCCGGCGCTCGGCCCCACGTGATTATCATGGGGACCCGCGGCGTTCCCGCAGCTCACGGTGGGTTTGAAACATTCGCAGAACGCCTCGCGCTCTACCTCGTCGAGGCGGGCTGGCGAGTCACAGTCTATTGTCAGGGTTCGTCCAGTCACCGGCGCGAGGTCGATGACTGGCGAGGCGTGACGCGAATCCACATTCCCGTCAAGCGTTCGAGCGCGGCCGGTACGATCGAGTTTGATATCAAGGCGACCCTTGATGTCCTGAGTGTGCCCGGCACGATCCTGACGCTCGGCTACAACACTGGCTTTTTATGTATCCTACTCGCCGCACGCGGACGCACAAACCTTATCAATATGGACGGAATTGAGTGGAAGCGAAATAAATATGGGCGTGGTGCTAAAGCCTATTTGTGGCTGAACGAGCGACTTGCGGCTATGGCCGGGACTCACCTGATCGCCGATCATCCGGAGATCGCTGGTCATCATTGTCGATATGTCTCCGCGGCCAAGATTAGCACAATCGCTTATGGAGGGGATTCGCCTGCGGATCCCGATGCCGCCCTGTTAGCCGACTATGCGCTTCAACCATGGCGCTTCATGACCGTGATCGCCCGACCCGAGCCGGAAAACTCGATCTTGGAGATCGTTCAGGGCTTCTGTAGTCGCTCGCGCGATATTAAACTTGTCGTGCTCGGCAATTACCAGCGCGATCACGATTACCAGGCGCGGGTTCTCGATGCAGCGGGACCCGGGGTGATTTTTCCGGGTGCTATTTATGATAAGGCCGTACTGGGGGCGCTGCGCGCCTATTCAATCGCGTATGTTCATGGCCACCAGGTTGGCGGCACAAACCCGTCGCTCGTAGAGGCGCTCGCCGCTGGAAATGCGGTGATTGCCCATGACAATCCGTTCAACCGCTGGGTGGCGGGGGAGGCAGGAATTTTTTTCCGCGACCGCCGCTCGGTCGATGAAGCGATCACGACACTGACCAGCAATGCTCAGCGAGCCGAAGCGATGAGAGCCGCGGCGCAGAAGCGTTTCGTAGAGGCGTTTACGTGGGAAAGCATCAACGGCCAGTACGAGGTGCTCCTGCGCAGGTTCACATCGGATGGTACAGCATTGGACGAATGCCGCGATGTGCTCTGACATCTGAGAACCGGATCGCATTAGATCAGAATTTTCGGCCTCAGACTTGCTCGGCTAGGCAACGAGGCGTGACATGAAGGAATCGAAATTTACGGACACGCAGCAGGCCTTAGTCATCAAGCATGGCGACACAGGAACACCGGTTGCCGAGGTCTGCCGCAAGACACTTATCAACCAAAGGCGTCATGTGGGGAATGCCGAATGAAAATCGCTGTCTTCGGTCTGGGTACGTAGGTCTTGCTAACGCGGTCCTGCTGACGCGGCACAATGAAGTCGCCGCGGTAGACATCATGGCCAAGCGGGTCGACATGCTCGATACGCGCAAGTCGCCGATCGTCGATCCCGAGCTTGAAACGTTCCTCGCCCCCAGGCCGCTAAACCTTACCGCAACGCTCGATGCTGCGCAGGCGATAGCGGGGACCGAATACGTCATAGTCGCCACGCCGACGAACTGTAGCCATCCGGTGAAGGCCGCAGCGTAGTTTGGATCAGGCGGCGATGGCGATGCGCTGGGTCTGCCATTTCCAGGGCAGTAGTTCGTCGAGCCGACTGATGGGATGATCGGCGATGCGTGCGAGCACGTCAGCGAGCCAGGCTTGCGGATCGACATTGTTGAGCTTCGCGGTCTGGATCAGGGTGTAGATGACGGCGGCGCGCTGGCCGCCGCGGTCGGAGCCGCAGAACAGCCATGCCTTCCGACCGAGCGGCACGCAGCGCAGAGCGCGCTCTGCGGCGTAGTTCGTCAGGCAGATGCGGCCATCGTCGAGGGACCGGGCGAACGCATCCCAGCGCCGCAGCATGTAGTTGATCGCCTTCACCAGGTCATGGTTGCGCGACAGCTTGGCGGCCTGCGCGGTGAGCCAGGAATAAAGTTCGGCGACAAGCGGCGCGCTCAGTTCCTGTCGCACGGCGATGCGTTTGGCGGTTGACGTACCGTTGATGGCGCGCTCGATGTCGAACAGGGCATCGAGCCTCGATAAGCCGGTAGAGCGGCATCAGCGCGAAGGCGGCGGCGCCGAGGTGCTGATATACGAGCCGGCGATGGAGGCCGATCAGTTCTTCGGTTCGCGGGTGCAAAATGATCTCGCCACATTCAAAGAATCGTGTGACATAATCATCGCCAATCGCATGAACGGCGAGTCGGACGACGTCCGCAAAAATATCTTCACCCGCGATCTCTTCGGGTCGGTTTAAGGAGCATCATGAGAACAGCACTTGTCACCGGCTCAGCCGGCTTCATCGGCTCGTTCGTTTGCGAGCGGCTGCTTCGCGACGGGTTTCGAGTTATCGGGCTGGACGCTATGACCGATTACTACGATGTGTCGCTCAAACAGCAGCGAATCGATCGGCTGCTCCAGTCCGAGCATTTCCGATCGATAGAGGGCTACGCGGAAACGCCGGGCCTTGTGTCCGACTTATTCGCGATCGAAAAGCCGGATGTCGTCGTGCATCTTGCTGCCCAGGCCGGGGTGCGCTACTCGATCGAGAACCCGCGCTCATATCTAAACAGCAACATAGTCGGCACTTTCGAGGTACTCGAGGCGGCGCGCGCTTATCCGCCTCAGCACCTGCTATTAGCCTCGACTTCTTCGACATACGGCGCCAACACCGAAATGCCCTACCGCGAGACCGATAAAGCCGACCACCAGATGTCGTTCTATGCTGCGACCAAGAAGGCGACAGAGAACATGTCGCACAGCTATGCCCACCTATTCGGCCTGCCGGTGACGATTTTCCGTTTCTTTACCGTCTATGGGCCATGGGGCCGGCCGGACATGGCGCTTTTTAAGTTTGCCAAGGCGATACTCGATGGCCGCCCTATAGACGTGTACAATCACGGGGACATGATGCGCGACTTCACTTATATTGACGATTTGGTAGAGGCTATCCGCTTGCTGATCGACGTGCCCCCGGTGCGACCCGGCGAAGGGGCGAAGGTACCAGAAGGCGACAGCCTCTCCCCGGTCGCCTCATGGCGAGTAGTGAATATCGGCAATTCCAACGCGGTCCAGCTCACTGACTTCATCGACGCAGTCGAGGAAGCCACCGGTCACAAGGCGCAGCGCAACCTAATGCCAATGCAAGCCGGCGACGTCCCCGCCACATGGGCGGACGCAGAACTGCTGAAGACGCTGACAGGCTATGCACCCAGAACGCGCGTAAACGATGGCGTGAAGCAGTTCGTAAAATGGTACCGGGAATACTTCGGGTATTGATTTGTGAAGTGATGGGGTGGACGACCTCTGCACCAGCGTAGCTGTGCAATGATGTGGTCGTTGAGCCACGTCTAGGAGTCGATCCATGCAGCAAAAAGTTGTGATCGTCGGAGGTGATCTGGCGACAAACGTATTTTAGGTCCACGCTACCGATGCTGATTGCACAGTGCTGGTCCGCCGACAGCTTCGGCGCGCTGAGGTTTTGAAGTTCTTTGCCGCGTTGCCGTTGTGCCTGGTCGGGATGGAAGCATGTGCATCGGCCCATCATTGGGGCCGCGAGCTGCTCGCCCTTGGCCATGAGGTGCGGTTGATGCCGCCAGCCTATGTGAAGCCGTACGTAAAGCGCGGCAAGACCGATGCCGCGGACGCAAAAGCGATATGCGAAGCGGTCACGCGACCAAAATGCGGTTCGTTGCGGTGAAGAGCGTCGACCAGCAGGCGGTGCTGATGCTCCACAAGACCCGCGATCTGCTGATCCGCCAACGTACCGCGCAGGTCAACGCGTTGCGGGCTCACCTGTCGGAGTACGGTATCGTCACCAGCAAGGGGGCTGGAGGTGTAACCGCGCTGATGAAGTTGCTCCAAGAAGGGCAGGACATCATGCTTCCAGTACATGCGCGATCGGCACTTCACGGCATCGGCGCGCAGCTTCGATCGCTGGCAAGCGAGGTCGATCGACTGGAGGCGCAGATACTTGCTTGGCACCGAGCCGATGACACGAGCCGCCGGCTCACCACGATCCCCGGCATCGGTCCCATCACGGCATCAGCGATCGCCGCAGCAGTCCCTGACGCATCGCTGTTCGGATCCGGTCGTCAGTTCGCCGCGTGGCTGGGCCTTACACCGCGTACCAATAGCTCGGGTGGCAAGGAGCGGCTCGGCGGGATCAGCAAGTAGGGTGACGGGTATCTCCGGAAGCTGCTGGTCGTCGGCGCCACCGCTTTGATGCGCATGGCGCGCAAGGACCGGAAGCCGCCAGCCGAGGCTGGCGCAGCTGCTCGAGCGCAAGCCCGTAAAGATCGCGACCGTAGGGCTCGCCAACAAGACAGCGCGCATCGTCTGGGCGGTGATGTCGCGCAAGGAGATCTGCGCGGCAGCTGTCGCGTGACCGCCGTCCTCGTCGTTGACTGAGGCCGTCCACACATGATGTCCACGGGGCCGGGAACAGCTTACTTCAATGCACTGAAAATTTTGTCTATTGGCAAGCTGACTTGATTCGTTTTTAGGTCGTGAACCTATAAACCGAGATGGAAGCCATTCCAGCGTCCCGAAGGGATTTGACCAAAATGGCCCAGCGCTGCGTCGGCAGACCTTGAAATATCGCCATATTCCTGCGCCCTACCTCCTTGCGCTGAGCCATTTTGCCTCAAACCTCGACGGCGACGTTTA
>NZ_QFZL01000012.1 GCF_003171655.1 Stakelama portus
CGGAATGGCTTCCATCTCGACCCAAAGCGGCCTTGGAAGGGCGCCCAGCCCTCCCGGCGGCCACTTTGGCCCGATATGTTCGCCATTCCGGCGCCTCGGCGGTGCCGTTTATGGGTTCACGACCTAGCATGTTTCAGGCTTTTTTCCTTTCGTTCGGACAATTGCTCGACAAGCCGATCGCGCGGGTCTTTCTGAAATCGCTGGCGGTGACGGTCATCGTCTTCATCGTCTCCGGCCTAGCGCTGTGGTGGGCGATGCGCTGGGCGTTCCGGATGGTGAACGGCGCGCCTGCCGGCGAGGCCGGAACGCTGTGGGGCTGGGCGACCGGATGGGCGCAGGCGGCAAGCGCGCATCAGGGGCTGGCGGACCTGATGTCGCTGGTGCTGTTCCTGCTGGCATCGTGGCTGTTGTTTCGCGTGATCGCCGTCGCAGTGATCGGCATTTTCGCCGATGAAGTGGTGATCGCGGTCGAGAAGAAACATTATCCCGACCGGCTGGCGGTGGCACGCGACGTGCCCTTCTGGCGCGGGGTATGGATGGGGCTGGGATCGGCGTTTCGTGCGATTGCGATCAATGTGGTGCTTTCGCCGATCTATCTGATCCTGCTGGTCACGGGCGTCGGAACCGCCGTCGCCTTCTTTGTCGTCAACGCATGGCTGCTGGGCCGCGATCTGGGCGATATGGTCGCGGCGCGGCACATGCCGAAGGAAAAGCTGCCGCGCTGGCGATCGCGCACGGTAATCCGTCGCTTCCTGCTGGGCAGTATCGGGACCGGCCTGTTCCTGATACCGGGCCTCAATCTGATCGCGCCGGTGCTGGGCACGGCGATGGCAACACATATGCTGCATCGAAAGGGTATCGAATGAAACTGCGTATCGTGGCGGGGAGTATGGCCGCCCTTATGGTTTCGGCATGCGGAGGCGGCGGCATTGTCGGCAGTGCGTCCAACCGCCCTGCCCCCCAGGTTCCGATCCCGGCGGGAACGCCGCTCACCACCGCAGTGATGGGGCAGGACGCCAACAGCCTGTTCGCGCAATTCGGATCGCCCTCGCTCGACATCAGCGAAGGGCGCGGGCGCAAGATTCAGTTCGCCAACGCGACCTGTGTGCTCGACACCTATCTCTACCCCTCGCAAAACGGGCGGGGATCGCCGACGGTCACCTATATGGACACGCGCCAGCGCGACGGCAGCCCGATCGATCCGTCGAGCTGTGTCGCCGCGTTACGCCGGCGCTGAGCGCCATTCGGCGCGCACTTCGGCGTCCTCCTCCTGCGCCGCGCAGCTATCGCGCATAGCCTGCCAGCGCGCGAGATCGAGCCGGCCAAGCGCCCAGATTGCCGCGCCGCGCACCACCGGTGACGCGTCGGAGGTCCGCGCGACGACGCATTCGATCAGCGCCGCATTGCCGCTGTTGCCCGCCGCGATCAGACAGTTGCGGACCATCCGGTCGCGCCCGATCCGCTTGATCGGCGATCCCGAAAACACCTGGCGGAAACCGGCATCGTCGAGCGCCAGCAGGTCGGCGAGCGCCGGCGCGACCAGTTCCGCGCGCGGCAGAAAGGCGCGATGCGCCGCGCTTTGCCGCGCAAACTTGTTCCACGGGCAAACCGCCAGGCAATCGTCGCAGCCATAGATGCGGTTGCCGATGGCTTCGCGAAATTCGTGCGGGATCGGTCCGGCATGTTCGATGGTGAGATAGGAAATGCACCGCCGGGCATCGAGCCGATAGGGTTCGGGAAAGGCGTCGGTCGGGCACGCCACCTGACAGGCAGTGCAGCTGCCACAGCTTTCGCGGCCGGGCGCGTCGGGATTCAGATCGAGCGTGGTATAGATCGCGCCGAGGAACAGCCAGCTGCCATGGTCGCGGCTGACCAGATTGGTGTGTTTTCCCTGCCAGCCGAGCCCGGCGGCATGCGCCAGCGGCTTTTCCATCACCGGCGCGGTGTCGACAAACACCTTGAGCTGGGTGTCGGGCAATTCGGCGACCAGCCAGCGCGCCAGCGCCTTCAGCGCCTTTTTGACCGTGTCGTGATAATCGGCGCCCTGCGCATAGACCGAGATGCGGCCGATATCCTGCGCCTGCGCAAGCGCCAGCGGATCGGTTGCGGGGGCATAGCTCATCCCCAGCGCGATCACCGAACGGACATCGGGCCACAATGCGGCGGGGCTTTCGCGCTGATGCGCGCGCGCCTCCATCCAGATCATGTCGCCATGCCGGCCCTCGTCCAGCCATTGGCGCAGCCGCCTGCCCGCCTCCGGCGCGGCGTCGGCGCGCGCGATTCCGGCGGCGGCGAACCCCAGCTCGGCAGCCTTTTCCCGGATCCTTGCTTCGATTGGCCTGTTCTTGGTCACACCCACCCGCTACCACGAGCGGGCCAGGGAGAGGGAGTGGTTTGCAAAGCGATCTTGCACTCAGCGCGTCGGGTCTCGTCAAGAAGTTCGGCGGAAAGCGTGTCGTGGACGGCGTGTCAATCGCCGTGCCCAAGGGGCTGATCTATGGCGTGCTCGGCCCCAATGGCGCGGGCAAGACGACGACGCTGCGCATGTTGCTGGGCATTATCGAGCCCGATCAGGGCGAGCGAACGTTGCTGGGCCATGACCGCCCGCGCGATGCCAGCGACGATGTCGGATATCTTCCCGAAGAACGCGGCCTCTATCCCAATATGCGCGCCAGGGACGCGATCGCGTTCATGGGCGCATTGCGCGGGCTGGATTGGAAGACCGGGCGCAAGCGCGCCGAAACGCTGATGGAAGACGCCGGGCTGGGCCACGCGGCCGACGAAAAGATCCGCAAGCTTTCGAAAGGCATGGCGCAATTCGTCCAGTTGCTGGGATCGACGGTGCACGAACCCGAATTGCTGGTGCTCGACGAACCTTTTTCCGGGCTCGACCCGGTCAATCAGGAGCGGCTGGAAAAGCTGATCCTGGGCCAGCGCGACCGCGGCGCGACGATCCTGTTTTCGACGCATGTCATGGCGCATGCCGAACGATTGTGCGACCGGCTGGCGATCGTCGCCAGGGGCAAGGTGCGGTTCGAAGGAACGCCCGACGAAGCGCGCGCCACGCTGCCCATGCATGCACGATATACGCCGCGTTTCGCCGATGACAGCATCGCGAAGCTGTTGCCCGCCGATGCTGCACCGACCAACGGCAGCTGGCGTTTCACTGTGCCGGACAACGGGATCGAAGCGCTGCTCGTCACGCTGATCGACGCGGGATACGGGATTTCGGGACTGTCGATCGAACGCCCCGGATTGCACGACGCGTTCGTCCGCATCGTCGGCGAAGAAGCGCTGGAGGATATGGCGTGAGCATGTTCGGCAAGGGCGTGCGTCAGGCACTGACGATCGCGCGGCGCGATTTCATCGCGGCGGTCGCGACTCCAACCTTCCTCATCTTTCTGCTCGCACCGTTGCTGATGATCGGATTCGCCGCGATCGGCGGCGTGGGCGCGACGATGGTCGACAAGACCGCCGCGACGCATCTGCGCATCGTCGCACTGGCAGACCCGGAATGGCAGGCGCCGCTGGAAGCAGCCGATGCGCGGCTGCGATCGCTGTTCGCGCCGGGCGACGATGATCGGCCGGGCGAGCTGATGATCGCGAATCCGGGACCGAAGGTCGAGGCGCAGGCACAAGCGCAGTTTCAAAAGCGCGACGCCGAAGTGACCGCAGTGCTGTACGGTCCGCTCGAAAGCCCGGTGATCCTGTACAGCCCCGGTGGCAACGCATCGGCACGATATCTGACCGAGGTCGCCAATACCGCGCTGCGCGACGCGCGTCTGGGCAGCGATGCGCCGGTTACGCAAGCGACGCTCAAGCCGATCGTCCGCACCGAAGCGACGGTCACCGGGCAAGGGCATATCGCCTTTCTGGGCGCGTTCGTCCTGTTCATCCTGACGCTGATGCTGTCGAGCCAGGCGATCGGGACGATGGCCGAAGAGCGTTCGAACAAGGTGATCGAAGTGCTCGCCGCCGCAGTGCCGCTCGAATCGGTGTTTTTCGGCAAGCTGCTCGGCATTTTCGGCGTCGCCTTGCTGTTCCTCGCCTTCTGGGCGACGATCGGGTTCAGTGCAGTGGAATTCGCGCCGCCGGACTTTGCGCGCGATTTACAGAATCTGGGCGCGGCGGTCGGCTTTCCGGCCTATCCCCTGCTCTTCTTCGCCTATTTCGTGATGTCGTTCATGCTGATGAGCGCGCTGCTGCTCGGCATCGGCGCGCAGGCGTCGACGCAGCGCGAGCTGCAGATGATGTCGCTGCCGATCACCATCGGCAATATGGCGATGCTCGGCCTTGCCTCGGCAGCGGCATCTGCTCCCGACAGCATGGTGGCGATGATCGCGACGATCATTCCGTTCAGCTCGCCGCTGGCGATGATCGCCCGCGCGGCGCAATCGCCCGAAATCTGGCCGCATCTGCTGGCGCTGGGATGGCAGCTGCTATGGGTGGCGATCATCATCACGGTCGCGGCACGCTGGTTCCGGCGCGGAGTGCTCCAGTCGGGCGGGCCGAAGGGGCGACGGCGCAAGCCCAGTCGCCCCACAGAAGCGTCGCCCCTTACGTAACGTCACCGTTGACAGCAATGTAAGTCGGGTCTCTCCTCACGCCAAAAGAGCAAGGAGAGGCAATGATGGCGACGCTTGCACAGGACCGGTTGGCGTCCGGCACGCTCGATATGACGCGCGCCGAACTTTATCGCGACGACCAGTGGCAGGAGCCGTTCCGGCTGCTGCGCAGGCAGGCGCCGGTCTATCATTGCAGCGAAAGCGACTTTGGCCCCTATTGGTCGATCTCTGCCTATAAACCCATCGTCGAAGTCGAATCGCTGCCCGACCTCTATTCCTCCGCGAGCGGCATCACGGTCGCCGATCTGCAGGAAGGCGATGTGCGGCTGCCGATGTTCATCGCGATGGACCGGCCCAAACATACCGGCCAGCGGCGCACCATCGCCCCTGCTTTCACCCCCAGCGAAATGACGCGGATGCGCGAGGATATCGTCCGGCGCACCGGCGAGTTGCTCGACACGCTGCCGGTGGGCGCGCCGTTCGACTGGGTCGACAAGGTGTCGATCGAACTGACGACGCAGATGCTGGCGTTGCTGTTTGCCTTTCCCTGGGAGCAACGGCGCAAGCTCACCTTCTGGTCCGATTGGGCGGGCGACATCGAAATCGCGCGCGATCCGGCGCGCAAGCAGGAGCGGCTGTCGCATCTTTACGATTGCGCCGCTGCGTTCCGCCAATTGTGGGACGACCGGATGGGCCAGCCGCCGACGCCCGACCTGATCTCGATGATGCTGCATTCCGATGCGATGGCCGAAATGGACGAGCATGAATTTCTGGGCAATCTCGTCCTGCTGATCGTCGGCGGAAACGACACGACCCGCAATTCGATGAGCGCCTATGCCTGGGGACTGGAGCAGTTTCCCGAAGAGCGCGCCAAGCTGGAGGCCGATCCGGCGCTGATCCCCAATGCCGCGCAGGAAATCATCCGCTGGCAGACGCCGCTCGCACATATGCGCCGCACCGCGACGCGCGATGCCGAGCTTCATGGCCAGCAGATTCGCGAAGGCGACAAGCTGGTGCTCTGGTATCTCTCCGCCAATCGCGACGAGACGCTGTTCGAGAATGGCGACCGCATTATCGTCGACCGTCCCAATGCGCGGCGGCACCTTGCCTTTGGTCATGGCATTCACCGCTGTGTCGGGGCGCGGCTGGCCGAATTACAGGTCGGCGTGCTGATGGAGGAAATGGCGAAACGGCGGCTGCGCCCCAATGTGCTGGCAGAGCCCGATCGCGTTCCGGCCTGTTTCGTCCATGGCTATCGCAGCATGACGGTGGAACTGTCGCGCTATTGAATCGCTCTCGGCTGTAACCCGGCGCGATGCCGGAGCGAACCAACGGACGTACCGGCAATTACGAAAGCAGATCCGCCATGGCCCCTTCCCTGCAAAGCCGCCGCGCGTTCCTGGCGAGCGCGGGTGTCGGCGCGGCAGTACTGACGATCGGCTGTTCACCGGGCGAAAGCCGCGAGGCGGAGCAGGATTTCGAAGTCCGCTATTCGCAAGCCGAATGGCGCCGTCGCCTTACTCCGGCGCAATTTCATATCCTGCGCGAAGCGGGCACCGAACGCCCGTTCACCAGCCCGTTGCTGCACGAGGAGCGGGCCGGCACCTTTCAATGCGCCGGATGCGCGCTTCCGCTATTTTCATCGCGGACGAAATTCGACAGCGGCACCGGCTGGCCAAGCTTCTGGCAACCGCTGGACAATGCCGTGATTACGCGCGGCGATCGCAGTCTGGGAATGTTCCGGACCGAAGTGCTTTGCCGCCGTTGCGGCGGGCATCTGGGCCATGTCTTCAATGACGGGCCGCGCCCCACCGGCAAACGGTATTGCATGAACGGTGTGGCGCTGAAATTCAGCCCGGCCTGAACATCTGGTCCGGACGGGCCATCACGATAAATCGCGATGCGCGGCGTTCAGCCAGCGGCGGTCAGCGCCAGCGACAACAGGCTCTCGCCTTCGGTGCCTGCGAACAGATCGGGCCATTGCGGCGCATCCGGCGTGTCGGGATAGATGAAGCCGTTGATCGGATAGGTGGTGCCGCCCAGCGCACCGATCGGCGCATACCAGACGCGCACCTGGCTCCAGTCATTGTTCGGCGAAACATCGACCGCGCGCACATTGCGTTCGACCTGACCCGGATGCGACCAGTTGGCATGAGTCAGCAGCACTTCGCGATCGCTGACGATTTCGGAAACCATCGCGACATGGCCGAGCGGCATGCGGGCGATGGGACGGAAGGACATGACCGATCCGACCTGAGGCATTTCGCCGCGATCGTAGCGACCGGCGGCCTGATCCCACCAGGTGCGGGCGTTGCCATAGATTTCGATGCCGGAGATCGAGCGTGCGAAGGTCACGCACTGCCAGAATTTGGCCTGGGCCGGCACCACCGTCATCAGGCAACACGCTGCCATCAGCGCAAAACGCGCTGCAAGTCCGCGAATTTTCATCTGGTCCCCACGACCCCGTTAAACCGTTGAAGCGTTGCTAGACCGATTGTAGGCGGCTCGCCCAGCCCTGCGGCGGGCTTTTCCGATGAATGGTTGTTTAACGGCGTTGGACGGTCGGAACCCCGCAGCAATCCGTATCCGGGAAATTCCCGATCTCGTGCCTCGCAACCGCGAAACGCCCTGCTTTCCGGCGCAAAAATGCCGCTGACTGCGGAATTTTCGATCCTGGGAACTCCGTTCGTCGCACGGATGTTGCAATGCAGCAGCTGATTCGTTCCTATAGTGAACAAGGGACGACGAGTGATTAAGCGTCACGTTAACCAAAGTGGCGCATGATGGGTTCGAAAGGACTGAAGAGCGGGCGGGAGTATAATCATGGGCGCACGATCAAAGCCGGCCGAAGGTGCAATGACGCTGGCAGAAATTAAGGAATTCGCAGGGTTCAGCGCTTCGACGCAGCGCTATATCCGCCGGTCGCTGGACATCGGCCTGGAACGCGACGACGCGATGGCGCGCTGGTCGCGCGACGTGGTCGAAGCGGCCAGCATCCGCGCCCAGGCCCGTATGTACGAACGCCTTCATGAAATCCGCGCGATGGTGCCCGATGACAGCGGCCTCGATCAGGTCGAACCGTTCATGGCGCCGCTGGTCACCGTTTCTGCATTCGATCTGGGACAGGGCCGTCTGACGAACTTTTCCGCCTATCGCTTCCTGTACGAGCGGCTGGTCGGCGCAGAGGTTCGCCCCTGGCTGCCGGCGGCATTCTGTTCGGCGGCGGCGCTGCCGCATCTTCACCCCGATCTGCGGCGCAAGCTGCTCCAGTCGATCAGCGAGGCCGCGGCGACGGCATCGGGCTGGTCGAACCGGCAACCGAGCTTCTTCCCCCAATGGGTGGAAAAGGTCGACGCAAGGGCGCTTCCCAACTAACCGATCAAACGGCCCTCCCCGTCCGGAGGGCCGTTTCGTTTCAGGCCCTGCGCACAAGCCGCGTCAGCGGCACGCGCGCCAGCCTGAAGCGCCGCGCGATGCCTGATCCATATGGAAATGGTCGGCGTGCTGCGCATTGTAATCGGGCGACAGGACCGTCGCATACAGCTTGCACGCGCCGTCGCGCACCTCGCGCAGGAACGCCGCCTTCGCGCCCCCGCCCGGCCAGTCCTTCAGCACGGAAATAGTCGTGCCGTCCGCCAGCCGGAAACCCGAGATATCGACGGCATCGGCAGTCGCATGCTCGCTCCATCCCCCGCTTTCGCGCCCATAAAGCCGCCGGCAGCTATAGCTGCCGAAATGCGTGATGGTGGCAACGCGGCTGCCGAAATGGCGGCGTGCGGCGGGCTGAACGATGTCCCACTCCCATTTGATCAGCGCCGCCGCGACCGGGCACGACAGCGTCAGACCCGCAGGCGCCAATGCCGCGCCATCGGTCAACACAATGCCGTCGCTGAAGCCGCATTGCGGCACGTCCGTCCGCGACACCGGATCGGCGGGACGATAGGCGACACCCGCGTGGTCGAGCAGCGCGCGGCATTGTGCGAAATCGTCGGTCAACGCGGCCAGTTTGCGACCGGTGAACAGGCCGATCGGCTCGTCCAGATCGACTCTGGTCCAGGGCAGATCCTGTGGCCGTCCGCGCAGCCAGACGATCGCCAGAAACACCGCGCCGATCGCGATCGCCACCACCAGTATGCGCGTCAGCCATCGGATCGCGCGAGTCACGATGCGCGATGCGCCAGGTCGAGCCGCTCGGATGTGATCGGATAGCCCAGGTCGTCGGGAATGCAGAGGTGATCGCATCCGCCGCGCAATTCGATCCAGGGCGTAATCGTGCGCGCGGGATAGCTGCGGGCATGCGCCGCCGCCTCTTCGAACCGGGAAAAGGGCGCGAGCCGCTCAAGATTGCGCCGCGTGGGAAAGATCACCGAATGGCGGCCCGCATCGGCGGCGTCGAGGATATCGCGCGCCGAGCGCCAGAAGGCACGCGTGCTTTCGCTGCCGTCGGGATCGGGATCGGGAAGACCGGCATCGGCGCGCGCCAGGAAGAAGCGCGTATCGAAAACGCGTTCGCTGTGATCGGGGCACCAGCGGGCGAACGGCACCAGGGCATCGAGATCGATCGCCGCATCGGCAATCCTGAGCGCCTCGGCAAAGGGCATGCCGGCATGAAGCGCGGTCCGCAGCTCGGGCACGGCGTCCGCCGCGATTCGCATGCCGATCGGAACGCCGGCTTCCTCCACCGTCTCGCGAATTGCAGCGATCCGCGCCGCGCTTTCATCGGACGCACTGCCAAGCGCCGCGGCCAGAGCATGATCGCCCGGATCGATTCGTCCGCCGGGAAACACCAGCGCACCACCGGCAAACGACATTGCGGCCGCACGCTCGACCATCAGCAGTTCAGGCGGCCCCGCAACGCGCTCGCGCATTAGTACCAGGGTAGCGGCAGGAACAATCCGGACAGGCTTCATCCCCCCGCCCTACGCGCTTTGCGTGCGAAGCTGAACCATGGGATGGCTGAAAATGATGTGCACCGGACCGATCGACAGCACCACAGTCCGCGCCCATGTTTCGGCAGCGGGCGCAAAGGACGCACTCATCGACGCTGTGCTTCTTGGACCGCTCAGGTATAGAGTTTTCCGCCTGGCCCGTGTCCGGAGGGCTGGTGGCCCCGATCGGTCTTGCCAGCATGAGCGGCGAATATTGTATGGGTCTGCCCGTGACGTGACCCCCGCTTTTTCCTCCAGTTGGAGCTAGAGTCCGACCCGACGAAGGGACGGACGGATGAAGCGGAAGCAGTTTTCGGAAGAGCAGATCATCGGCATTTTGAAGGAAGCCGAGGCGGGC
>NZ_QFZL01000013.1 GCF_003171655.1 Stakelama portus
CCGCCTCGGCTTCCTTCAAAATGCCGATGATCTGCTCTTCCGAAAACTGCTTCCGCTTCATCCGTCCGTCCCTTCGTCGGGTCGGACTCTAGCTCCAACTGGAGGAAAAAGCGGGGGTCACGTCAGGACGATGGTGCCGGGCCTGCGTTTGGCGATGGTCGCGATCATGGCCTTGAGCCCGCCACGCTGGTTGGATTTGCCGGTCATGTCATCGCGAAACACGGCCACGACCTCATAGCCTTTCCGCTCGGCATATTCGCGGCAGGCGGTCTCCTGCGATTCAAGGCCGTTGCCGTCCGCGACCTGACGCTTGGATGATACGCGGGCGTAAATGATGGCCTGTTGTTCTGTTCTGGCTGTCATGGGCCATTCCTTCCTGCCTTATCGTTGGCGGTTTTGTTGAAAGAAGGGAGTAGCTTCACTCTCGATTCTACTCTGCCGGACCCGGCGATTGAATCGAAATCCAGAGTTATCCCCAAGCCATTTGCGGTCTGCGGTTCCCCGAAGAAGTGCCGGGCGAAGCAACTCAGGATATCGACCAGATACTCGAAATGCCTGCGGCCCTCGGTTTCCTCCATGCCAAGCTCGTCATAGAACGAGCGGTAGTCGTCATAGGGCAATTGCATGGTCGTGATTCCTGTTCGCGGCGTCACCCGCGCAGCAGAATGTTGATGTTGGGGAAAGCTACATGCCCGTTGCTGCCCTGCTGGGGGCTTAGATACGCAAAAGCCCCGCCGTTTCGGGCGAGGCTCTATCGATCTGGGTGCACTGGTAGCGCATCTAACCGTAATGGAACATATTTAGATCAGAAAGTCTAGGAATATATTCCGAAATCGAAATATGCCGCATTGATATGCCTAAATATCACACTCCCTCTTGTGCCACAATCATGGCATTGTCGTTTAATATCCAACTTTCTCTACCAGTTCTCAAGAAAATTGGTCAATCACCCACCAGAGTACCGTTATACACTGTATCTGAAGGCGTGCCATCGGTACTGTCGGGGCCCCTCCATTGCAAAAGTAACGTATTTGTTCTATCTTTTGAATATGACAACTTTACTACGTTATCGTTATGTAGAACTTTTTCAACCCAATCCATATGCATGCATGGCCATGGATATTTTCCCCATCCGCCTGATAAGTTAAGGTCCGTGTTTGCAGCATAGATTCGCGAGAAATCGTCCGATGAAGTTAGCTGCAGCCTTTGCACGCATTCGCCGAACCGCAGCAACAGTTCATCTGACTGACCATTTCGGTAGATCCGAACTGTCAAGTTCCCAGGTAGAGCCTTCGGTGGCTTACCATCCGTGATCGCCATTCCAGCCCACGACTGCGTGATCGGAAACGGATTGAAAGGACCCGTCGGCGCCGCCATTCGTTCTGGGGTCGATGGGGTCGGCGTTGGAGACGAACCTCGGAGCGGAGCACACGCATCCGGTTTTGCATCAATTAAGCAGGAACCGTACTGCGCGGCGTCGAGAGAAGTGGATCGCCATAGCATTAAATTAAAAACTAGAAATGCTCCTGCTAGACCCCAGAGAACAGCCTGATAGCGCTTTGCTCGAGAACTGTCCGGCACAGCAAAGCCGATTGAGCCTAGTAGGATGGCAGCGACTGCGGTGAGCAGCGAAATGTCGCGCACGATATTATCCCTTCTTAGCCCAGTTTTTCATTTGTCTCTAAGCTGTCATGACCAGCCTCGCTCGCAACAACGAGTATGTAACAATATCCAGATCTAGCAAGTCGTGTATCTGATCCGGCAAAACGGGGGTGTAGGCAAGGCAGGAATTGGAACATAGGTTGCCGGAACGGGCAATTTCAAACACCACTATAGCCTTCCACACGGTGCATTTTTCTTACCTGATGCTGCGGGTAATGCGCCAGATGCGCTGGAACATCGTCCGTTATCACCCGCGCCGATTTGCTCACGATCAAACCCGGCAGTTTCACGAGATCGGCGGGAGGGTGGAACGGGTTCGGTAGCCATTTGCCGTTGAGGTCGCGCTGCTCGAAATACGGCCTTTTCGTCGCATAGACGGGCGGCAGATTGAGGCCGGAGATAAATTCGATCATCCGATCTTCCGGCATCGCCAGGATTTCATCCGGGGTCATGAGCGGGCGCTGCATCATCGAGCGGTGCTGCGCCGCCTCGCGGTAGTGGATGTAGTCAAACGCCGCGTTAGCATCGCCCTCAAACAGGAACCGGTTGAGCGCGTGCATCTGCTGCCGGTGCGCGCCCTCCTGTTGGAGAGCGTCGTCGAAGCTCAGGCTCTGGTTTCCCAGCATGTTCGCGACCAACTGCGCGGTCTGATAGTCGCGCACCCCGAAGAACATTCGCAACTGTGCCGACCCGATGAAGCTCTGCAACGTTGCCGCGTCGAAATTTCGGATGATCTGGCCCACGTCCTGAAACACGGCAAAGGTTCGGACGCCTTCGCCGCGTCCAAAGGTGAAGGCCGAGAGCAGGGACTCAAAGCGGCCCATTTGCCCGGCCTCATCCACGATCATGGTGAGGCGCGGTGCATCGGGCGCGCGGCCCTTATAGAGGCGGCTGACGGTAAAAAGGGTGCGCAACAACGAAGACCATTGTGCGACATATTCCATTGGCACGTTCACGAACAGGCTCGCGACCTGATGCGGGTTGACCAGATCGGCGAGCGAGAAGTCCGGTTCGTCCAACGAGTCCATCAAAGTGGGGTCGTTCAGAAACCCGAGCTGACCCTTAATGGTGCCGAGGATCGCGCCGAACTCCTTCGGCACGTCGCGCTGCTTCTGCCACATTTCCGCGGCACCTGTGCGCACATCGCCGTGCTTCGATTGCTCCATGGCGCTGAGCTGCGCATCCCAGAATACGGCATTGCCCTCGATCGCGTTCAGCACGTCGCGCAGCATCGGAAAACTGGCCCTTCCGTGCTGCTCAACGAGCGACTTGATCAGCAGCTCGATCCACTGGCGGGCGCGAAGCTCGAAATAGTGCCCGTTGGCGCTGCCCGAGAGCGGAATCAGAGAAGCGGCGATGAAGCCGCAATCGGCGTGAAAGCACGGATCGGCCTCGTTCAGGATGTCGAGCGGGTTGAGCCGGTGGCTGGGAAGAATGTGCGGGTGTAGCCGGGCAGGGTTCCAGCAATAGGCGTAGGCATCTTGTGCCGCGAAATTATGGATGGTGACGGCGGCCAGTTCGCCGCGGGGGTCGAGCACCCAAAGCCGCTGGTTTGCGCAACGGATAATCGCTTCGATCAGGACATCGCGCGATTTTCCGGCGCCCGCGCCCGCTACGATCAGGCCGGGGGAATCTGAATCGAGCCGCATCAGACGGTTGGCGCTGTAGCCGATAGGGAAGCCCTTACCTCCGAATAATCCCGCTCGGGCTTTTCCCGCGTCCTCAGCCCATCTTGCGCTACCGAACCGGTCGCGCTCCGCATTCACCATGGCCCTGTCCTTTCGCTGCAAAGAAAATGGGCGGCGATCGCTCCCCGCCCTTGAAGGTCTGTTGGTGGTGGTCGTCGCTTATCCTGCGCACTGACCGAGAAGGACGAGTGCGCCGATGATGACCCCGACGATGGCCCATCCATTGACGCCTTCCGGCTCCTTCGGACCCCATTCGATGGTGCCGCGTTTCGGCTCCCACTCTCTTTGCTTCGCCATTCATGGCCTCCTTGGTTGCTCCCGCGTCACTGCGGTGCCCGACTGATAAAGCGCTGCATCTGGTCGGTTGGGGGGGTAGGTCAGGCCAGTTCCCAATATGATGCCCGCAATGAATGCGAGCCACACGATCAGAGGCCAATCGGGCTGAGGGCGATGCGGCACGCAGGTCGTGCGCCCGCCGCTACCCATGGGGATGATTGTCATAGTGCTCCTTTCCACAAATCGGGCGACCGGCCCGATTTCTGGCTCTGCGAAATAGAGATGCTCGGAAGGGAGGATGGGGGGATAGCCTCAGAACAGGCTATACTGCCTGCTGCGCTCAAGGTGAGTCTGCCATTCCGGCTTGGCCGCTTCCTCGTCGAGCCATGCGACTACCTGCGCGACCACATCGCCGCCGAGCGCTTCGATGGTGCCGGGCTGATGAAAGTGCGAGCGGTATCCGGTCTCGGTGATCGGGAGCGGTGCACGCGGCGGATTGAGGCTGCGGATTTCGAGATGGGCAATCAAGCCCCATTTGAGCGGGACGTAGATGGCTTCCATCTCGATGCCCCGCCATGCGAAGCGATGCGTTTCCGTTGCCATGTCAGTGGCTCCAGAAAACGTGGACTTCGCCAAAGTCGGTCTCAAAGGCGAGAACATCCGAGATCTCGAGATCACGCGCCATACGGTCGTAGTCGATGTAAGAGGCAAGGTTCGCGGGAGCGGCCTGTGTCTCTTCGCTCAACTCCCGCGCAAAATCCGAAACGGATTCATACTCGCCCGCATAGCGATCCTCGATGGCGCTGCGCGCTTCATCCAGACTACCGAAATAGGAGAGCAACTCGCCCGCCAGCTTGCCGTGCTGGCCGATGAACGCGGCAATCGCGGCCACATCCTCCAAGCCCTCATATTCGGAGAACTGGTAGCCCCCGAAACCCTCATAATCGTGAATGGCCCATTCTTCGGCATCGGTGATCGGAGAGGCGCGAAGCATCGCCGCCACCTCGTCGTAAATCCCCCAAGCGTCCTGCCGCGCATTGATCCAGCGGCCATGCAGCCTGCCGTTGTTGTAGGAGGCCAGACAGGCCACATAAATTCTGATTTCGTGTTCTTTCTCCATTTCAAATCCTCTGGGAATGGGGTTGCTCATGAACCCCTGCTTCCGGCGAGGATGGGTGTGCGAACGGAGGCGGAAATCGACGGCGGGCGCAGCCGCTAGCGGCGAGCCTCGGGAGACCGTCTATTTTCGGTGAAGTGCGCCGAGGGCGAAGCCCTAAGCCCTTGCGCGAGGGATTGAAGCCGAATGGCCGAAACCGATTACCGGGTTCGGTTTACGAAAGCCCGGCCCTGAGGGGCGCACGAAATACCCACAGACTTGGATGCGATGATCGAATGGGTCCATTGCTATGCGATGCGGCGTCGCATTATCTTCTCTAGGTTGTGAACCCATAAACGGGGCGTCGGTCCTAAGCGTCATTTCAAGATTGTGCATCACCATACCAGCGCGACCGGTCCGCCACTCGAGACAGCTGTTTGACAGGCTTCACACAGGTCCTCTGC
>NZ_QFZL01000014.1 GCF_003171655.1 Stakelama portus
CTGGGGCGACGACTTCCTAAAGCTCGCTTCACGCTTCGACGACGCAATAGCCGATTTGTAACCGGACGGACGTCCGGGATCAGCTAGGCATCGTCCGACGGGCCCAGTTTATGGGTTCACGGCCTAGGTTCGGTTAGCGCCTGAAGGCTGCGCAAAAGCGCAGGGAACTTTCGAAAAGCTGTCAAAGGACGGGAGCAACGCCATTGGTGCGACTCCCGGCCCCAGTTGAGTAAGAGCAAGAGCGATCTGGGGTGCTTCCAGCCGTAAGGTTGGATAACCGAGGGCCGCCGAAGGGCGGCGGATTAGGAATTTGATGGATCGGAACACGGCCTCCGCCGGTCTGCTTAGTCAAGCTAGAATTCTTCGCCCCAATCGACGAGAAGAGTTGATTAGTCCCCCTGCATTACCCCGAGCAATGATGGTTCGATTCTAAATCTGGCTTAGCTCGGAGTGGTGCGGGGGGGATATTCCATTCTCTGAGAAGTTAAGGCTATCCCCTTCGGGGAGCCAAAAGTGAGCTTTAATATAAATTATACAAAACAATCGGAAATCACCGATATAAACATCATATTACATAGATATTTTACGTTATAACTTAGAATGAATATATTTCCGGTTTAATTAAGTTTATATCACTGTTAATCTGATATATATTTTGATACTAGAAAATAAGTTTATAATTAAACATATTTATAACTTACTTAAACATGTTGAGTGTGAGGGTGTGTGCATATTCGCGCCAAAAATCTACAAGGATAGGCTTCCAAAGTCGCATGTTCTTCTAAGACTTCCTACCTTAGCACTGACTCCTGACCGAGGCTGTCTAGCACTCGCAACGCGGTGATCCGTCGTTGGGTGTCATTCCATTCGCAATGATAGGTGGCGGTGATCTTCGCCCCGAAACCATTGGTGGCTTCGAATTTGCGCCTGACAGTGGCGGTGTTTCCGTTAACGGCAAACTGCCAGCGCCAAGCCGGTTCGAACGAGCTTTCCGATACCAATGTGGATTTTACGGCTAGGTCGCAGACGGAAACGACATCGATTTCATTGGGACCGGAACGTTCGGCAGGAACCGCCTCGATCGGGGCGTCGTTATCCGTGGTTTCGCTAGGACTACTGAATAGGAATGAGGCCGCCCCTACACCAATGACGATCATTCCGAGGCACCCGAAGCAGCCATATTTGGCGCTCTGACCATCGTCAAAAGTTCGATCCCACCAGCCGCCCTTGTGGCCTTCTCCCTTCGCATTGTCAGCGGCGAAGGGTGCGGAACAGTGACGGCAGCGCCCAGCTTTCTCTGGCGTTGGGCGTTGGCAGGCTGGACAGTGAAATATGTCTGACACCGAAGCGCTCTCCGAAAAAAGGGATAGTGTGCAGCCGAGTGTCAGTAGCTGACTTCAACTGAGACGTTGTCGCCTTCAATCTGATAGGTGATGGTTTCATCATAAGGGCCGTTTCGCCAGCGCCCTGGAGCGCCATTCTCAACGCCGCGCCAGATGATCCGATCGCCCTCGACACGGCAATCGTTGGTCCACAGTTTTCCGTCGTCGGGGCGATTGTAGTGCACTCGAAGGAAGCCGTTTTGATCGGTCGCCTTCATGATCGAAACCGGCTGCCCGAACAGCTTGGCAATGGCATCCTTGCAGGCAGTTTCAATTTGCACCGGAGTAGGTGTGTGTGGGAGCGTCGCTTTCGACTGTTCCGCTATGTCGTTCGAACTTGGGTTCGATTGCGTCGTAGAAGGCTGATTGCTACAGCCTGTCGTCAGTATCGCGATCACTGCCGAAGCGATTGAGAAATTCCGCATAGCACCCCCATCGATAAGGGGCGCAAGCCGGACCAAAGCCGGCCGTTGGTAACCTTGCACTCGGTCAAGGCGCTGCCGCTTTTGGGCAAAGCCTTGGACATGACGACAGCCAACCGGCCGAAGAATTCGACCAGACCGAGTGACAAGGGGTTACCACGCCCCGCAGCCGGATTTTGCCAAGCTGCGGTTCCTTCCTGCCAATGAGAGGGCCTGAAGGCAATGGCTCCAAAGTTGTAAGTCTTGAGCCAGCCGGATTGAGCACCCATTCATTCGGATCAAAAGATAGGTTGACTCCAAATGAGCCTAGCTCATTAATGAGTAATACCTTTTGAGCGAGTCGCGAGGGATTATGAGCCGCATTGCCTATTTCCGGGTTTCAACTGGTGACCAGAGCGTCGAAGCGCAGCGGAAGGCGCTTGGCGATGGCTTCGACAAAGAGTTCGCCGACGAAGGTATATCAGGTGCAACCAAAGCGGAGGATCGCCCCGGCTTCGCCGCCCTCAAGTCCTATGTCCGGGAAGGTGACGTGATTTGCGTCACTGCAATTGATCGTCTGGGGAGGGATGCTCTCGACGTTCAAAAGGTCGTGCGCGATCTTATCAACGAGGGCATCGTTATAGACGTTCTAGGCCTCGGGCCGATCGCCAAGGGTGTAGGCGAGCTTATCGTCGCCGTGCTGGCGCAAATGGCCGATATGGAGCGCAATAGGATCAAGGAGCGCTGCGAAGCCGGTAGGGCAGCTGCCAGAGCTTCATTGGCAACCACAGGTAAGACTCATCGCGGTAAGGCGAGTTTGGGTAGGCCTGTCGCCAGGGACGCCAGTGAAGTTCGAAATTGGCGGCGTGAAAATGGAGCCAGTATACGCTTCACCGCGCGACATTTTAGAATTTCTGAAGCAACCGTCAAGAGATATTGCTCATTATCAACTAATAGTGCATAAATTATAGCGTCGATTTCATAAATCCTCGCGGTTCTGATGCCAATCGTTACAGCAATGCTTAATTTCTCTTACCATTTCAGCTGCGTCATAATCCTTAGAGCGTTTCAATAGTTTTTCTTGGCGATCCAATTCTTCCAACAACTCAAGATGATCGGAACCCTCATTGGTGCGCCGGCCGTGATTGTCGATTTCCAGATAGCACGAGACGCAGGCCGCCAACCTGATATCACCGTCAGCTTTCATGCTCCGCAGCAGAGACGCCCATATTCCTCCTGGTGGGTTGTTGAGGTCGGGGTTCGCTGGGAACGGTCGAGTGTTGGCTAATCCCTCGGCGCGCCAAAACCGCCCTAAAACAGCAAGGTTCGCCTCCGCCTTCGATCTGTCAAAGTTACTTTGGTTAGAAAGGTGTGCGTACGCTCCGGATGCGCAAAGCGCCAGGGCGGAGAACCCATCGACTTGTACCGAGAAGTCCGGCCTGGCGTAATGAATGAAGGACGGTCCGAAAGCCCGGATAGACGCGATAGGCGCCGTCCCTGTCCACTCAAAGAGGGTCTTCGCTGCTTTCGGATTTGAAGCTGACTCGTCGATGAGCCTTGGCATGATCGAGCCGCGGAAGCGCGTAACCATCGAGGCAGGGACTGAACGACATAGTGCCAAGGCTTCGCCAAAGCGTAGATATTTTCCTTTATATCCGTCCACAAAAGCAAGAATAAAGTCGCGGTCTTCATCGGAGCCCGCCTCGAATGTCGACTTTAGCCATTCCTCGACAACACCCGCCACGAAAGATCGGCGCTCCCTAGCGCCCGCAAAGAATAGAGCCGCGGCCTCCAGCATTTCACTATTATCTACTTTATAGTTTTGCAACAGTGCGTCCATCGATGCCTCTATCAACCTCCTGACCGAGGACTCAGAGCCAATTAAGAATTCGAGGCAGCGCACAGCATGCCCCGCAACGGCCCGTCGCTCTGGCGCCGAAATTGCAGGGTCTTCAAGCCTACTAACTATCAGATCGATACACTCATCTTGGCGACGCCGGTTCCGATGAGTTTTTATTTGTATCGCTAGGCGAGAAACAACATCCCACTCGTCAAGCCTAATGTGTGGTTCGAGAGCATTGAAAAGCTGATCAACGGTGTCGTATTGATCATCCAGGTATGTGGCAAAGAAGAACTCCAAGAATGTCTGATGGGTGAATGAAAATACATTATCACCCTTCTCAGACATTACCCATGACCGATCAACTATGAAATTAACAAGCGCACGCGAAGCTGCTTGGGCTTGAGGCGAACTTTCTAGAACCTCGCTAAGATGAACCCTTATCTCTTTTTCGATCCACTTCGCTGTTACACCAGAAGACAGCTCTTCATCATCGAATATTTTATATGCCAGATACGAAAAAACCTGTAGCCTATCGAACGTCTGCGGAACATCGACTAATATATTGCGATCGCCATCCCATCGTTCGAACATTAACCGGGCACATTCCTGATATATTTCTGGTCTATTTGATGGCACATCATCCCGTATATTGAAGATCCACATCATAAGACCCAACATAAGCGGATTTCTTCGCAAATCGTTGGCATTATGATTAGTCTGAAGCATGAAATGGCTGGCAGATGACCGCGCTTCAGCTATTTTCTTTTTTCCAACGAATCGGACAAAATTTTGCGCGTACTGCTCAACATCAGAATCATCAAAATCACCGAGCACCAATTCTTCATATTCGTCAGAGGACAGCGGTGCCTTTTCGTAGCCCACCTCTCTAGATGTTACGAGTACTTGACAAAGTGGGTATTGCCTAACAAAACGATTAACTAGGCCGTAGACTCATAAGCGCGCAGCCACAGCCGCATTGAGGCGAGCTGGATCATGGCGAGGAAGTTGGCTGCGAGCTTGTCGTAACGGGTGGCGACGCGGCGGAAGTGCTTCAGCTTGGAGAA
>NZ_QFZL01000015.1 GCF_003171655.1 Stakelama portus
GCGTCCCGAAGGGATTTGACCAAAATGGCCCAGCGCTGCGTCGGCAGACCTTGAAATATCGCCATATTCCTGCGCCCTACCTCCTTGCGCTGAGCCATTTTGCCTCAAACCTCGACGGCGACGTTTATGGGTTCACGGCCTAGGTCGTAGACTCATAAGCGCGGAGCCACAGGCGCATTGATGCGATCTGGACCATGGCGAGGAAGTTCTCCGCCAACTTATCGTAGCGGGTGGCGACGCGGCGGAAGTGCTTGAGTTTGGAGAAGAAGCGCTCGATCAGGTTGCGCTCGCGATAGAGCCGCTTGCTGAAGCAGGGTTTCCACTTCCGATTGGATTTGGCCGGGATGTTGGGCGTGGCGCCCTGTTCCTCGATCAGCGTGCGGATGCGATCGGCATCGTAGGCCTTGTCGGCGAGCACGATCATGTGCGGCCCAAGGTGGTTGAGCAGATCGTCCGCAACTTGGCCATCATGTGCTTGGCCAGCGGTCAGGCCGAGCCGGATCGGGAGGCCTTGCGCATCGACGACCGCGTGGATTTTAGTCGTGAGCCCGCCTCGGGAGCGACCGAGACAATGATCTCGATCCCCCTTTTTGCCGTCGCAGCCTGTTGGTGCGCCCGGATGGAAGTGCTGTCGATCATCTGGATGTCGCCGTCATAGGCGACGGTGATGGCATCCATCATCCGATCCCAGACGCCTGCCTTCCGCCATCGCACGAAGCGATTGTAGCAAGTGGTGCGCGGACCATAACGCTCGGGCAGATCGCGCCACGGTGCGCCGGAGCGCAGCACCCAGAAGATGCCGTTCAGCACGCGGCGGTCATCGACACGCGGCACGCCTCGGGGTTTGTTGGGCAGCAGGGGCTCGATCACGCGCCATTCGAAGTCGGTCATCAGGTCATATCGGCTCATGCCGACGCAGAATCAGAGTTCCGTGTATTATGGAAGCTCCGGGTTGGCATTCGCTCCAAATTGCGACCACCACGCTTGCTCGCTAGGTATCTCGTCAAGCAAAACGGGAGGCATCGTGGGCGGCGTCAATATTCATTGTCCACCATTCGTCGGACGCGACAAATCTGGAACACCCTTTGAGGCGGTGCTGGCTGAGGTTTCGCAAGGGGCCGGACAAGCGGCAGAGAGCGTTGTTAGAGGGATAGATGAGGCGCTTGAGATAGCGAGCGATCACATTCTCATCGATCCAGCCGACGCTGCCAAACTTATAGATCCCCTGCAGGTTTGGATCGCGCGCAATCCGAACGACACTCGACCACGGTTCAACGAATGCGCAGAGGACCTGTGTGAAGCCTGTCAAACAGCTGTCTCGAGTGGCGGACCGGTCGCGCTGGTATGGTGATGCACAATCTTGAAATGACGCTTAGGACCGACGCCCCGTTTATGGGTTCACAACCTAG
>NZ_QFZL01000016.1 GCF_003171655.1 Stakelama portus
TGACGTGACCCCCGGCTTTCATCCAGTGGCAACCAGAGACCGACTGTTGTTGTCGCGCAAGAGCGCGGGTGAAGCAACGGGCGGGGTTAACCCCGCCCGTTGCTTTTCGAGTTCGGCGGCGAATGCCGCCGGGGTGGCGTAGCCGAGCGAGGAGTGCGGCCGCTCGGTGTTGTAGTCATCGATCCAGCGCGCGAGGATCGAGCGGGCCTGGCCGATCGTGAAGAACAGCGTCTCGTTGAGCAGTTCGTCGCGCATGCGACCGTTGAAGCTCTCGACGAACCCATTCTGAGTTGGTTTGCCGGGAGCGATGTAATGCCACTCGACACCGACATCGCCGGTCCAGGCCAGCACGGCGTTCGAGGTCAGTTCGGTTCCGTTGTCGCTGACGATCATCTTCGGCGCACCCCGCTCGGCGATCAGATCGGCCAGCTCGCGCACGACGCGCCGACCCGAGATCGACGTATCGACGACTGCTCGAAGGCACTCTCGGGTGACATCATCGACGATGTTGAGCACGCGGAACCGCCGCCCCGTGGCAAGCTGGGCGTGGACGAAGTCCAAGCTCCAGCGCTGGTTGGGAAGCGCCAACACCGGCGCAGGCGCCCGCGCGCCCACGGCGCGCCTTCGTCCCTTCCGGCGCCTGACCGTCAAACCCTCCTCACGGTAGAGCCGCTGGGTCTTCTTGCGGTTGATGATGATGCCGTCCCGACGAAGCAGGATGTGCAGCCGCCGATAGCCGAACCGCCGGCGCTGCTGCGCCAGCTCGCGCAAACGCGACCGCAGGTCGCCATCATCCGCTCGGCACGAGCGATACCGCATGCTCGTGCGATCCGCCCCGACGACAGCGCACGCCCGCCGCTCGCTCATCCCCAACGTGGCCTGGAGATGTGCGACTGCTTGCCGCTTCGCGGCAGGCGCTACCATTTTTTTGACAGCAGATCCTTCAGACCCGCGTTGTCGAGCATCGTATCCGCCAGCAGTCGCTTGAGCCGTGTGTTCTCCTCCTCGAGCGCCCGCAGCCGCTTGGCGTCCGACACCTCCATGCCGCCGAACTTGGCCTTCCACGCATAAAAGGTCGCGCTCGACATCCCGTGCCTGCGGCACAGCTCCGTCACCACCGCGCCCGCCTCGGCTTCCTTCAAAATGCCGATGATCTGCTCTTCCGAAAACTGCTTCCGCTTCATCCGTCCGTCCCTTCGTCGGGTCGGACTCTAGCTCCAACTGGAGGAAAAAGCGGGGGTCACGTCA
>NZ_QFZL01000017.1 GCF_003171655.1 Stakelama portus
TAGGCCGTGAACCCATAAACTGGGCCCGTCGGACGATGCCTAGCTGATCCCGGACGTCCGTCCGGTTACAAATCGGCTATTGCGTCGTCGAAGCGTGAAGCGAGCTTTAGGAAGTCGTCGCCCCAGCCGCTTTCGATGCTGACCTCTTGAAGCGAGCTTGTCGGGCCGAACAGAACCTGTAACGGCAGAAGTTTGATGGTTTCGGCGGCATTGATGCGCCGTAGAATATCGTCGATCTCCGCGACCGCCTCATTGCTGTTTGCCCAGCGCGACCAAGAGAAGTCGTTATTCTCTCGGGCAAGCATCTTCGAGTGTCTTCCAAAACCTCTACAAGGGCCTCACAGGTCATTTGCGCTCCCACATTGGTGCGATGTTATCCGTTCATCATGCGACCGTAAGCGCGACCCTCCAACCCCTTTCCTGATAGGCTGATTTCTGATTCAGGGTCGGCATGAGCCGATATGATCTGACCGACTTTGAGTGGCGCGTGATCGAGCCGCTGCTGCCCAACAAGCCACGAGGCGTGCCGCGCGTCGATGATCGCCGCGTGCTGAACGGCATCTTCTGGGTATTGCGATCCGGTGCTCCATGGCGTGACCTGCCCGAGCGCTATGGTCCGCGCACCACCTGTTACAACCGCTTCGTGCGATGGCGGAAGGCCGGGGTATGGGATCGGATGATGGATGCCATCACCGCCGGGCACGACGGCGATATCCAGATGATCGACAGCACCTCCGTTCGTGCCCACCAGCAGGCCGCAACGGCAAAAAGGGGGGTACAGATCATTGTCTCGGTCGCTCCCGGGGCGGGCTCACGACCAAGATTCACGCGGTCGTCGACGCGCAAGGGCTCCCGATCCGGCTCGGCCTGACGGTTGGACAAACACATGATGGGCTGGTTGCTGGCACGCTGCTCGACCATCTCGGTCCGCAGACTATCGTGCTGGCGGACAAGGCCTATGATGCTGACCGCATCCGCGAGTTGATCCAGGACCAGGGCGCCACGCCGAACATCCCGCCCAAGAGCAACCGGCGCTGGAAGCCGTGCTTCAGCAAGCGGCTCTATCGCGAGCGCAACCTCATCGAGCGGTTCTTCTCCAAGCTGAAGCACTTCCGCCGCGTCGCCACCCGTTACGACAAGCTCGCAGCCAACTTCCTCGCCATGATCCAGCTCGCCTCAATGCGGCTGTGGCTGCGCGCTTATGAGTCTACGGCCTAG
>NZ_QFZL01000018.1 GCF_003171655.1 Stakelama portus
GCATTCGCCGCCGAACTCGAAAAGCAACGGGCGGGGTTAACCCCGCCCGTTGCTTCACCCGCGCTCTTGCGCGACAACAACAGTCGGTCTCTGGTTGCCACTGGATGAAAGCCGGGGGTCACGTCACGTTTGGCTCAGATGCGAGCCGCACGTTCCACACAACGTCTTGGCCACAGTAGGGGCAGAGCAGCATATTATTTTCCTATTCCGGGAATGAAGTTATGACTCGGGTGGTGCCGTCACGCACGACAATTCGCACATGTGTCTGGCCTGCTGTTCCGACCTGACGCCCCATGTCGACCGACCAGTACCTATTCCCGTTCTTCTGGAGAATTCCAGGCCCAGATCGAGCCGTCCACGCTTCATCAATCAAGCCGAGCACGTCACTCCGACCAACATCGAAGACCGAGTGCACAGGCTTGCTGGGGTTCGCCGAAGCATGATCCAGGACGTGCTTGATCCGATTACCATGCACCGAGCCTTGCTCGTATATTAGGCCGTGAACCCATAAACTGGGCCCGTCGGACGATGCCTAGCTGATCCCGGACGTCCGTCCGGTTACAAATCGGCTATTGCGTCGTCGAAGCGTGAAGCGAGCTTTAGGAAGTCGTCGCCCCAGC
>NZ_QFZL01000001.1 GCF_003171655.1 Stakelama portus
TTGAGGCAAAATGGCTCAGCGCAAGGAGGCAGGGCGCAGGAATATGGCGATATTTCAAGCTCTGCCGACGCAGCGCTGGGCCATTTTGGTCAAATCCCTTCGGGACGCCGGAATGGCTTCCATCTCGGCCCAAAGCGGCCTTGGAAGGGCGCCCAGCCCTCCCGGCGGCCCCTTTGGCCCGATATGTTCGCCATTCCGGCGCCTCGGCGGTGCCGTTTATGGGTTCACGACCTAGGTCCCCAGCCGCTGAAGCGTCGGGATCAGCTCGTCATAATGGTCGATCACCGCATCGGCCTCAAGATCCGCGGCAGTGCCGGTCAGAAAGCCGAAACTGACGCCGATGCTGGGAATGCCGGCGTTGCGCGCTGCGCCGGTGTCATAGATGGAATCGCCGACAAAGGCGGCGCGGCCGCCGCCGCATCGCGCGATCATTTCGTGGATCGGTGCGGGCGATGGCTTGGCATTGCCCTTGCCCATCGTGTCGCCGCCGATGATGGTCTGAAACCGGTCGGTCAGGCCGAGTTCGCCGAGCAGCTTGCGCGCGAAATTCTCGAATTTGTTGGTGACGACGGCGGTCTTCACGCCCATCGCATCGAGCCGGTCGAGCGCGTCGAGCATGCCCGGAAACGGCCGGGTGCCGTCGGCGATATGCGCTTCATAATAGCGCAGCATCAGCTTGTAGAGACGGTTGAATTCATCGTCGTCGCAGCCGCCGGTCTCTTCCAGCGTCTTGCGCAGCATGTTCTTGGCACCGCCGCCGATATTGGGCGTCACTTGCGTGGGAGTCAGCGGTTCACGGCCAGCCTCGGCCAGTGCGTGGTTCACTGCAGCGACCAGATCGGGACTGGTATCGAGCAACGTACCGTCGAGATCGAATCCGACGATCTGAAAGGGAATCATGTCCATCCGCCCCCTGCTGCCCCGACCGGTATGGAAATGGCAACCCTAACGTGGCATCGCGGGCATCGCGTGGAGGGATCATGACACAGCCGATAGCCGCAATCATCCTTGCTGCGGGCAAGGGGACGCGGATGAAATCCGACCTGCACAAGGTGCTGCACCCGATTGCCGGGCGCCCGATGCTGCTGCATCTCGTCGCCAGCGTCGCCCAATTATCGCCCGCGCGCACCATCGCCGTGGTCGGTGCCGGGCGCGAGCAGGTGGAAGCCGCGGTCGCGCCGCATGGTGTCGATACCGTGCATCAGGCCGAACAGCTGGGCACCGGCCATGCCGTGCGTCAGGCCGAGGAAGCGTTGCGCGGCTTCGATGGCGATGTGCTGATCCTCTATGGCGATGTGCCTTTGGTGTCGCCCGAAACGATGCAGCGGATGCTCGACCGGCTCCATGCCGGGGATGCGCCCGCCACGGTGGTGCTCGGCTTTCGCCCCGATGATCCCGGCGCCTATGGCCGGATCATCGCCGACGATCATGGCCGTATCGCCAAGATGGTCGAATATAAGGATGCGAGCGACGCCGAGCGTGCGGTCACCCTGTGCAATTCGGGTCTGATGGCGGTGCGTGCGCGCGATTTGTTCGCGTTGCTGGCGCGCGTCACCAACGACAATGCGGCGGGCGAATATTATCTGCCCGACATCGTCATGCTTGCCGCCGCCGATGGTCGCTCCAGCGCAGTGATCGAAACCGACGCGCATGAAGTGGCCGGCGTCAACAGCCGCGCTGAACTCGCCGGGCTCGAGCGCGCCTGGCAGGACAAGCGCCGCGCACAGGCAATGGCGGATGGCGTGACCCTGATCGCGCCGGAAACGGTCTGGTTTTCCCATGATACCCAGCTGGGCCGCGACGTGACGGTCGAGCCCAATGTCGTGTTCGGCCCCGGCGTCACCATCGCCGATACGGTCGTCATCCACGCCTTTTCGCATCTGGAAGGCGCGCGCGTTGCCAGCGGCGCATCCGTCGGCCCCTATGCGCGGTTGCGCCCCGGCTCGGTGCTCGAGGAAGACGCAAAGATCGGCAATTTCGTCGAAATGAAGAAAGCCGTGCTCGGCAAGGGTGCGAAGGCGAGCCACCTTACCTATCTGGGCGATGCCAGCGTGGGTGCTGGCGCCAATATCGGGGCGGGCACGATCACCTGTAACTATGACGGCTTCCTGAAATATCAGACGGTGATCGGGGAAGGCGCCTTTATCGGATCGAACAGCGCGCTGGTCGCGCCGGTTACGATCGGCGATGGCGCAATCGTCGGCGCGGGATCGGTGGTGACGCGCGATGTAGAGGCCGATGCGCTGGCGCTGGCGCGCGGGCGGCAGGAGGCGCTGCCCGGCTGGGCCAAGCGCTTCCGCGGCAAGATGGCCGAACGAAAAGGAAAGAAATGACGGATCGATATCAGGGCAAGCCGTTCCTCAAGCTGCTCGATTCCTATGTGCTCGACAGTATCGGACATCTTGATGCGACCACGGAAGCCGCGCTGACGGCGATGGAGCCCCAGCTTCGCCATCAGCTGAAGATGCAGGGCGGGTGGCGCGACATGGTCGTGGCGCAGATGCAGTTTCCCAAGGGGATGGAAGGCGCGATCAAGGAAGTGTGGGAAAAGGGCAAACCGCAATTCCGCGCGACTCAGGGCCGCGAGCCTGATCCGGTCGAATTCACCCATGTGTTTGTGGACACCAATTTCCCGCATTGAGCGGGTCGGGCATTTTCGACCCGAAGCGAAGCCGGCGGCAGCCCCGATCGGGACCGCCGCCGGAGCTATTCAGTCGTTGTCGCCGGTATAGGGCGGCAGCTTGTCGAGCTTTGCGACGCGATCGGCAAAGTCCGCCGCATCGGCCGGAGCCAGATTGGGGCGGCCCGACATGATGCCCATGCGCACCGTGCACCGGACATATTGGGTTTCGCCTTCCTCGACTTCGAGACGCAGATTGTCACGCGCTTCGCTGCGGACATTGAATTCATGCGGTCCGGGCGTCGTGGCATAGACGAAATATTTGCCCGGCGGCAGGCGGTTGACCACCGTATCGCCTTCGCGAACGCGGCAACTGACCGCCGCGCCCACCAGTCCGCCGGTACGATAAAAGACGATCTGACCCATGCCCGCCGCCGGTGCGGGAACAGGACCTTCGGCGACGGCAGGCGCCTCTGGCGCTTCGACAGCCGTTTCGACGGATTCGGTGGCTTCGACTGTTTCGGCCGCTGGCGCTTCGGCCTCCGCCTGGACTTCGGCGGCGGTCGGCGTGGTGGCTTCTTGTGCAGCAGCGTCCTGGGCCGCCGCCGGGATGGCCGCGAAGCCAAGGGCGAGTGCAGCCGGCAACAGCACCGTATGGATACGACGCATTATTCGGTTTCCTTTCTGGAAGATGGTTCAGCCGGCTTCGGCCGGTCTTTCGTCGTTCGCCCGATTTTCTGATTCAGGAATCGCTTCGCCCGCAGGCGGCGAGTCATTCTCTGCCGCGACTGCAGGTAGCCGCGTGTCGCTCGCGACGCTGGCATGTGCGCGCGTGCCCGGCGTCAGCGTGATCTCCTTGCCGGTGATCAGCAGGCCCAGCACCGGCGATACGGCCAGCGCGGCAAGCGTTGCAGTGCTTTCATGGCTCTCGCCATGGCTCGATCCATAGCGGAACCGCCGCAACGGCACATGGACCGGGCCGAGTTCGATATAGCGGGCGGCGAGGATCAGTTCGCCCGCACGGCCACCAAAGCCGGCGTGCGCGGCATGCACCACTTCGCCGACCCCTTCCGCACCCATGGGAATCACGATCTGCCCGTCGACCATCACCGGTTCGGCCACGCGAAAGGTGAACGCGTCCAGTGTCTTGCTGATCTTGCTGCCGACCGGCTGCGTGATTTCGATCTCGACGATCGTGTTGGCCGCAAGCATGCAGCATGGATCGTCGGTCGCGATTTGCGTGGTATATTGCTGTGTCGTGAATCGCGTTGCGCTGCCCGCCGTTGCCACCGGCAGCATGAGCGCTACGGCAAGAAAATACCGCACCATCGAGCATCCCCCAATACCCTGATCGCGACGCTAGTGCGGGGATAGCATTCTGCCTAGTCGAATTCGCATCGCCCGGCATTTTTGCACTCTAGGTTTTTAACCTTCTCCCGCTTAGGAGAAGGGCATGTGCGGAATCGTCGGAATCCTGGGGACGTCGGAAGTCGCGGAGCGGCTGTTCGAGGGGCTGAAACGGCTCGAATATCGCGGCTATGATTCAGCGGGCATCGCCACGCTGCACGACGGCGCGATCGACCGCCGTCGTGCCGAGGGCAAGCTCGCCAATCTGGGCGCGCGGCTGGCGGAACATCCGCTGCCCGGCACGATCGGCATCGCCCATACCCGCTGGGCGACGCATGGCGCGCCGACCGAGGATAATGCCCATCCGCATATCGTCGGCGACGTCACCATCGTCCACAATGGCATCATCGAGAATTTCAAGCCGCTGCGCGACGAACTGATCGCCGATGGGCGGACGTTCAACAGCCAGACCGATACCGAAGTTGTCGCGCATCTGGTCGATCGCGAGTTGCAGCGCGGCCTGTCTCCGCAGGACGCGGTCGCGTCGGTGCTGCCACGGTTGCATGGCGCCTTTGCCATCGCCTTCCTGTTCGCCAGCCAGCCTGATCTGCTGATCGCCGCGCGGCTCGGCGCACCGCTGACCGTGGGCTATGGCGAGGGTGAGAATTATCTCGGCTCCGACGCGCATGCGCTTGCCGGCCTTACCCAGCGTATCGCCTATCTCGACGAAGGCGACTGGGCAGTGCTGACGCGTGACAGCATCGACGTGTTCGATCGCGACAATAATCCCGTCACCCGGCCCATCGTGCCGTCCGGCGTGTCGCCCGCGATGATCGACAAGGGCAATCATCGCCACTTCATGCAGAAGGAAATCTACGAACAGCCCGTCGTCGTTGCCCAGACGCTGCAATCCTATGTGCGGCCGGTGGAACAGATGGTAGCGCTGCCCGACATGGATTTCGACCTTGCGGGTGTCGAACGCGTGGCGATCGTCGCCTGCGGCACCGCGAGCTATGTCGGGATGATCGGCAAATACTGGATCGAGCGGTTCGCGCGGGTGCCGGTCGAAGTCGATGTCGCGTCGGAGTTTCGCTATCGCGACCCGGTGCTGTTGCCCAATACGCTGGGCGTCGTCGTCAGCCAATCGGGCGAGACGGCGGACACGCTCGCGGCGCTGCGCCACATGAAGGAACATGGCGTCACGACCGCCGGCATCATCAATGTGCCGACCAGTTCGATGGCGCGCGAAGTCGATCTGCTGCTCTCGACGCATGCCGGGCCCGAGATCGGCGTCGCTTCGACCAAGGCATTTACCTGTCAGCTTGCCGTCATGGCGGCGCTGGCGGTCAATCTGGCGCGCGCCAAGGGCAAGCTAGACCCGGCGGAAGAGCGTGAGATCGTCCGCCACCTGATCGAAGCGCCCGCCAGCATCAACGCGGCGCTGGCGCATGACGATGAAATCGAGGCGATGGCGCATACGATCGCACAGGCGCGCGACGTACTCTATCTGGGCCGAGGTCCGGATTATCCGCTCGCGCTCGAAGGGGCGCTGAAGCTCAAGGAAATCAGCTATATTCATGCCGAAGGCTATGCCTCGGGCGAAATGAAGCATGGGCCGATCGCGCTGATCGACGACAATGTGCCGCTGATCGTGCTCGCGCCGTCAGGGCCGCTGTTCGACAAGACCGTGTCGAATATGCAGGAAGCGCAGGCGCGCGGCGCGCGCGTCGTCCTCATTTCCGATGCCGAAGGGCTCAGGCTGGCGGGCGAGGATGCAGTCGCGACGATCGAAATGCCCAAGGTGCATCCGCTGATCGCGCCGATCGTCTATGCCGTGCCGGTGCAGCTGCTCGCCTATCACGTCGCAGTCGCCAAGGGCACCGACGTCGACCAGCCGCGCAATCTCGCCAAATCGGTAACGGTGGAATAGCTCAGAGCGTCAGCACGCGCTCGAGCGCGCTACGCACCTGTTCTTCGCAATAGGGTTTGCACACCAGCGGAACGTCGCTGCCGATATTGGCAGCGGCACCATATCCGGTCGCGAAAATATAGGGGATGCCGCGCGCACGCAGAACACCCGCGATCGGATCGCTGCGTTCGCCGCCCAGATTGACGTCGAGGATCGCCGCGTCGGCATCCTCCGCTTCGGCCAGAACCAGGCCATCGGCAAGGCGCGAAGCGGGACCGATTACCGTGCAGCCGAAATCGAGCAGCATGTCCTCAAGGCACATTGCCACGACCGGTTCGTCTTCGACGATCAGAATTTTACGCCCCACAAGCACCCTCACGCTTCCATATCCGGGAGCGGAGCGTCGACTTCGCAGCGCACACCCTCCCGCGGAAACATAATGCGCACTGTCCCTCCGAGTTCCACCGCGAGTCCGCGTTCGATCATCCGGGTGCCGAAACCGCGTCGATTCGGGACAGATACAGGCGGTCCGCCCGCTTCTGTCCAGGACAATTTCAGCCTTAGCCCCGATTCATCGCGAACCTTGTCCCAGCGTATATCGACCGTGCCGGTATCGTTCGACAGCGCGCCATGTTTGACCGCATTGGTCGCCAGCTCGTGCATCGCCAGCGCCAGCGAAATCGCCGTCTTGGGCTCCAGCGGCAGATCGGGTCCTTCGATATGGCAGCGTTGGCCATCGCAATGCGGCGACATCGCGTCTGCCATTACCTTGCGGATCGATACCGGGCTCCACAGCTCGCGCGTCAGCAGGTCATGCGCTTCGGCCAGGGCCGCCAGCCGGCCTTCGAACGCCTTGCGCGCGGCAAGCGGCACGCCGGGATCGCGGAATGTCTGCTGGGCAATCCCCTGAACGATCGCCAGCGTGTTCTTCACGCGGTGATTGAGTTCGTCGATCAGCAGCCGCTGGTGCAATTCGAATCGCTTGGATTCGGTCACGTCGCGCGCGATCGCCTGAAGGCCGATGGGAGCGCCATCGGGGTCATATGTCAGCCGGGAGTTGATTTCCCACACCAGCTCGGAACCATCGCGGGTCTGGATGCGGATCGAGTAGCGCGTCGCGCCGCCATGATCGAGCTTGTGCTGCAGCAGCTTGCCCGCGACATCAAATTGTTCGGGCGCCAGAAAATCGCCCACCGAACGCCCGATGATTTCGCTTTCGGGATGGCCGAGCGCCGACACCACCGCCGGGTTGACCGATGTTATCCGCTGTTCGAGGTCGCACGTGATGATGTAATCATTGGCTTCTTCGAAAATGGTGCGGAATCGTATTTCGCTGGCGCGCAGTTCGGCTTCGGCCTGTCTGCGATGGGTGATGTCGAACGAGACCGCGACGAAACGCAGATCGCCTTCATCGCCGACGATGATCCTGCTGGCATGGCTTTGCAGCCAGCGTTCCTCGCCGGTGTCGGCGCGCAGGATGCGATATTCGATCTGGAACGGCGTCCCTTGTTCGAAACAGGCATAGGCGGCTTCGCGCACGCGCCGGACGTCTTCGGGGTGGATCCGCGCAAGCCAGTCGTCGACGCTGCCCCGGCCATCGGTCCGGCGCGGCAGCCCCAGCAAGTCGAAGCGATTGGCCGACCAGACCCCCTCCATCGTATCCAGATCGAGTTCCCAGGTCGCCATTCCGGCGCTTTCGACGGCGAGGCGAATGCTCTCCTCGCTCTTGCGCAGCGCGGCTTCGTCCTCCCGGCGCTGCGTAACGTCGAGCGTGACGCAGATCGATCCGACCGGCCGGTCTTCGGAATCGCGCACCAGCGCCGCCGAATTATTTACCCAGGCGATCCGGCCATCGCTGCGCACATATCGCTTTTCATGCGAATAGGGCACGCCGTCGCGCACCAGGTCGTTGAACAGCGAGATATTCTGCCCAAGGTCATGCGGGTGCGTGATCGACTGCATCGTCCGCTCGAGCAGTTCCTCGCGCGACCAGCCGGAGATTTCGCAAAAACGGTCGTTGACCATCGTGAACCTGCCGTGCAGGTCCACCTGGCTGAGGCCCGCCGTCCCCTGATTGATCAGCGCGAGCAGCTTTGCCTCGCGCTCGCGCAATTCGATGTCGGCCAGCTTGGTTTCGGTGATGTCGTTGGCGACGCCGACAAAGCCGATATGCTCTCCCGCCGCATTCCAGCGCGGTTGCGACTTGGATCGCAACCAGCGCCATTCGCCGTCGCCACGCCGGAAGCGCCCGTCGAGCGTGAATGCCTTCAGGCTTGCCTCTCCCGCCAGCGATTCCGCCACGATCCGTTCGTAATCGTCGGGATGAATGATCTCCCGCCAGTCGCGTTCCAGCGCCGTCTGATAATCGACGCCCAGAAATTCGACATAATAGCGATTCACGAAACTGCGTTTGCGCTCGAGGCTGGTCGTCCAGAAGGCGATGGGCGCGGCGTCGGCAATGGACCGGAATTCATCATCGTCATCAGGCACGGTCGACCCGGGCCCGGTCGACTTTGGATCCGCATTCTCAATGGGCTCGGCCATCGTAGCTTTCCTAGAGATATTCGTCCGCAAATCAATCAAACGCGGCGCACGGGCGCGCCGCTCTTCGCGATGGCACGCGAAAGTCGCGCGACCGCATCGGGGAAGAACGCGAATATCCGGCGGCGGGTCCGCAATTTTACCTATGGTTAACGCCGTGCGGTTACTCCGTATCAACGCTGTTTTTTGGGGGGAGCACGACGGGTGCGCATCTTGATCGTGGACGACGAAAAGGCGATGCATGACAGCTATCGCCAGGTGTTCAGCAAGCGCGGTGAAGCCGCTGCCGGCGGCGCCGCATTGTCCGCGATGGCGGCCGAGCTGTTCAGTGACGATGAAGACGTAGCGGATTTGAGCGACGCCCCGGCCGTGTCGGGCGACGATGTCGAATTCGATTGCGACCATTTCAATCAGGGACTGCAGGCCGTCGAGGCCGTGCAGGACAGCATCGAAACCGGCAATCGCTATGCAGTCGCCTTTATCGACGTCCGCATGCCGCCGGGCATCGACGGCAAGGAAACCGCACGGCGCATCCGTGCGATGGACCCCGACATCAATCTGGTGATCGTTACCGGCTATTCCGATTTCTCGCCGCTGGACATCAGCCGCGCCGCCGGACCCGCCGACAAGATCTTCTATATCGCCAAGCCGTTCCAGGCCGAGGAAGTGATGCAGACGGCGACCGCGCTGGGCGCGCGCTGGCGCGTTGATATCGAATTGCGCGAAGCCCGCGCGTTGCTCGCCGAAAAGATCGAGCAGCTCGAAGAGCAGAAGCTGGAACTCGCCGCCAATGAATCCAAGGCGGTGCATATGGCGACGCACGATTCGCTGACCGAGGCGCCCAATCGCCTTGCCTTCATGCGGGCGCTGACCGAACATGTTCGCGAACGCGAATGTTTCGCGCTGGCGATGCTCGATCTCGACCGGTTCAAGCTGGTCAACGACACGTTCGGCCATCTCGCCGGCGATGAACTGATCCGCATGGTCTATACCCTGTTGCAGGAAACGGTGCCGCAGGGCGCGTTGGTCGCGCGATTGGGCGGCGATGAATTCGCGCTGCTGTCGCGCGTCACCAGCGAAGACGAAGCGGTGATGTGCTGCGAACTTGTGATCAAGGCGATTTCGACCAGCTTCAAGGTATTCGGCCATTCGGTTCAGGGAAGCGCCTCGATCGGTCTGGTCGTCGCCGATCCGGAGAATGACAAGGATCCGGTCGATCTGATGCGGCGCGCGGACCTTGCGCTCAACGAATCCAAACGTGCCGGTCGCGGTGTCGTCCGGGTGTTCGACGAAAGCATGGACGAATCGATCCGTTTTCGGCGCCAGATCGAAGGCGGCTTGAGCGAAGCGATCGAAAAGGGCGAGCTCAAGCTCGTCTATCAGCCGATCGTCGGGCGCGACGGGCTTGAAGTCGTCGGTTTCGAAGCGCTGATGCGCTGGAATACCGAAGAATTCGGGCCGATTTCACCGGCGATGTTCATCCCGATCGCCGAGGAATCGAACCTGATCCACGAACTGGGCGACTGGGCGATCGACGAAGCGGTCAAGGTGCTGCAGCAATGGCCGGGGCAATATGTCTCGGTCAATTTCAGCCCGCGCCAGTTCCGCCGCCAGAATTTCGTCGGCCATGTGATCGAACGGGTGCAGCGGCACGGCGTCGCGCCGAACCGCTTTCAGATCGAAATCACCGAAACCGCGATTTTCGACGATGCCGAACGCGCCGCCGAAACGCTGTATCGCCTGCGCCAGATGGGGTTCCGCATCGCGCTCGACGATTTCGGCACCGGCTATTCCTCGCTCTACAACATCCGCAAATTTGCGCTGGATTGCCTGAAAATCGACCGCAGCTTCATCGACGGCATGGCTCGTGAGCGCGAAAGCGCGGCGATCGTCAATTCGATCATCCATCTTGGCGGCGCGCTGGGCCTCGAAGTCGTTGCCGAGGGCGTCGAAACCCAGGGGCAGGTCGATACACTGCTGATCGCCGGATGCAGCCATATGCAGGGCTATCACTTTGCCCGCCCGGTTCCCCCCGAACAGGCGCTGGAACTCGCCGAACGCCGCTGGCTCGGGGCACCGCCGCAGGCCAACGTCGTCGAGTTTGAAGCAGGAAACGGGACAAACGGCTGATGAAAAACGTGCTGGGCGACGCCGTGCGCCGCCTGCGCGGAATGGCATCCGCGTCTCTTGGCGGAAAACTGGTGCTGATCCTCACCGGCGTCGGGCTGGTGGGGTCGATCGCGATTGCCCTGTTGCTCGCCGCGGTGATCACGCCCAGCTTCAAACGGCTGGAGGACAAGTCGGTCACCGCGCATGTCGAGCGGACGCGCGCCGCGCTCGACGAATTCGCCAACAAGGTGGAAACCGCGGTTCGCGACTATGGCGACTGGAACGACAGCTACGCCTATATGGAGCATCCGACGCGCGCGTTCGAAGAGGAATCCTTTTCGACGCTGGCGATGCAGAATCTCAGCGTCGATGGCATGGCCTATATCCGCAATGACGGATCGGTCGTGATCGCGCGATGGATCGACCCGGCGAGCGGCAAGGACGTTCCGGCGATGAAGGCCGAACTGGTCCGGCGGATCGGCGGGATCGATCTTGCCCGTGCCGTCGATACGGACGGTTCGGGCAATTTCTACCTCCGCTTCGGCGACAATGTCGCGGCGGTGGGCGTGGCGCGCGTGCGCCGCAGCGACGGCACCGGCACGCCGCGCGGTTTCGTGCTGATGGCGCGCACGATCGGATCGGATCAGCTGAGCAATTTGCTGCAGGTAACGGCGCAGGTGAACCTCGCCGCCGATCTGAACGATGTGGCGATCACCCCGCATGCGAACCGGCTCGACATTGCCGTCCCGGTGCGCGGGCCCGATGGCGAAACGGTGGCGAGCGCCGCCTATGCCGTGCCGCGCGACATGTCGTTGCTGGGGCGGCGGATGCTGCTCCTCGCGGCGATCGGTACCTCGATATTGATGATCGTCGTGCTGGTCGTGCTGCGCAAGGTGATCGGCCGGATGGTATTGCGCCCGCTCAAGCGCGTCGAACGTCACATGGGCGTGGTGCGCCAGTCGGGAACGCTCGGCATGCTTGAGGAAAAGCCGCGATCCGATGAAATCGGCAGCCTGGTCACCAGCTTCAATTCGATGCTCCGCCAGCTCAAGGATCTGCGCGAGCAGCTCGAAGTCCAGTCGTTCAAGCTAGGCCGGTCGGAAAGCGCCGTGGCGGTGATGCATAATGTCCGCAACGCGCTCAATCCGATCAGCACGATCCTCAGCCAGGGGCTGGGGACGGGGGGCGGCGCCGATCCGGCGCTGGTCGATCGTGCACTTTCCGAACTGGCGCGCGAGGATATTCCGGCGGTGCGCCGGCAAAAGCTCGTCGCCTTTCTGGCGGCGGCGCAGCAGGCGGCGGCGGGTGAGCGCGGCGAGCGGCAGCAACAGCTTCAGCTCGGCCGCGAGGCGCTGCACCATGTGCTCGAAATCATCGGCAAGCAGCAGGAAGCGGCGCATGAACGCCCGCAGCTTGAGGCATGCGACATTACCGACATCATCGCGCAGAACGCGACGATCGCCCGCTATTCGAGCGAATGTTCGATTTCGTTCAGCTTCCCCTCCACGCCGCATTGGGTGATGGGCAATCGCGTCATCCTGAGCCAGGTGGTCGGCAATTTGCTGGGCAATGCGGCCGAAGCGATCAACGCGACCGGGCGGGGGAGTGGGAGTATCGCGGTTTCGGTGAGCGAGGACAAAGACACGGTGCGCGTCGTGATCCGCGACGATGGCGACGGGTTCGAGCCGGAAAATGCGCCGACTCTGTTCCAGCGCGGCTTTTCCACCCGCAAGCATAAATCGGGCGGACTGGGGCTGCACTGGTGCGCCAATTCGATGAACGCGATGGAAGGCAAGCTCGACTTGCTGAGCGAAGGCGCCGGGATGGGCGCGCGCGCGGTGCTGACGTTGAAGGCCGCCACCGAGATGACGGCCGGCGGCGAGAATATCGCGGCCTGATCAGCCCGCGCGGCGTTTCGGCGCGATCGCGTCGCGCCGCCGCAGATAGGGCGCGACCAGATTGCGGGCCCGATAATATTCCTGCCGTTCGGCGGGCAGCGATTCGAAACTGGCGACGACCCGGCGACACTGCGCGCTGCGGCATCCGCAGATCATGTGCCAGTTCGATTCGGCCAGCGTGGTCGAATAATCCCAGCTGATTTCCTCGCCCGGCGCGATTGCGCGAATGGCGATCAGGAAGACGCGGTCCTCGTCGAAACGCAATCCGGCATTGGGATCGCAGCTGTGATTGACGAAATCGTCGATCTTGCCCGACGGGCCCATATAGCGATCGGGCGCCACCTGGACGTATCGGTCGATGCTGCCATGGGCGAAGCGGGGAATTTCGTCCGCGCGGAACCGGCGGCCGGTAAACTCCATCAGCGTGTCGCCTTCGGCAAAGGCACGCGCGGCGAACACTGCCTTGCCCAGATGGTTTTCATCGACGCGGAACAGGTTGCGGACCGGGCGATAGCGATCGAGCACCAGCAGCCCGCCGCGACCTATGCCGAACGAGCGCAGCGGGTTGATCGTCGCAAGGCCGATCATGAACCAGACGCTGGCATGGCAGAGCAGTTCGATGACGATATAGAGGAGTTCGTCGACGCCGACCTGGGGCCCGCGAATGGCGACCAGCAGCGTGGCGAGATCGCCGAAGGTCCACAGGCCCCATGCGGGCGATCGTTCGCGCGAACGATCCTGCCACACGCTTGCCCAGGTGGGCCAGAAACTGATCGGCACCGCTGCGACGACCAGCAGATGCGCCCAGAGCGCGTTGCGGAAGATCAGCCAGATGGCGAGCGCCGAAAGCGAGGCGGCGATGCACAAAAGTTCAACGGTCGTGGGTTTTGCCCAGGTCGAGCGGCGCCAGATGCCGATAACCACGGCGATACAGGCGAGCGCCGACACCGCGAAGATCCACCCCTGCGCAAGTCCGGGGTTGAGCGCGGCATAGGTAACCGCCTCCATGGCGGTCGCCGCGCTCCAGATCAGCCACGACGCACGGTTCGGCCGCACGATCTCGCGCCGTAGCCCGGCGAGATAGATCGCGTAGCCGGCAAAGCTGAAACCGACCGCAAGGATGAACCAGATTTCGATGGTAAATCCCCTCCCCAAACGAGGCGTTTACCATATTTGCAGAACTTCGTCTATCCGCGACTCGCGCTGAATCCGCGAGTCGCCGGGGAGTCAATGAATATCCATATGTTGTACGGCGAGCCGTATTGCACAGCTGGAAATTGCGCCGGTACGCCGTTTCGGACAGCCATTTTGTGCGCTGCAAAACTCTTCTATGTTTCGGCCATGAATCCGCGCATCACCGATAGCAGACTCGTATATGACGGCTGGTACAAATTGTTCCGGCTTGAAATCGCGATGGACGAGGGTGTCACGGTCGAGCGTCACCTTCTCGACAATGGCTCGGCAGTCGCAGTGCTGCCCTATGATCCCGTACGGCGTACCGTGATGCTGATTTCCCAGCCGCGCGCGGCCGTGCTGGCGGCGGGTCACGAACCGCTCTTCGAAGCGATCGCCGGCAATCTCGACCGCGCCGCCCCCGCCGAGCGCATTTGCGAAGAGGCGCTGGAGGAGGCTGGACTGACGCTCGGAGCGCTCGAGCCGGTTGCCAACATCTGGCCGATCCCTCCCGTCTCGACCGAACGGGTGCAGCTATATCTTGCGTCCTATGATACGGACAGCATCGTCGGGCCGGGCGGCGGAGCGCCGGATGAACATGAGTTTATCAGCGTGCACGAGATTGATCTCGACGCGCTGAAGGGTCTCGTGGAGGCGGGTGATTTGCCGGATGCCAAGACGCTGGTGCTCGCACAGGCTCTGATGCTCCGTCATCCGGAGCTTCGGCGTTGAGCGACCGGCGGAGACCGGTCGCCTAAAGGCGCGTCGTGCCGGGATATGCAAAGAGCAGGTCGCTGCCCGCCGCCGCTTGGATCTCGCAGGCGCCTTCGAGCGTCAGGCATTCGCCCGCGCGGAAGGCGACGCCGTCCACCACGCCTTCGCCCGATACCGGAATCAACCAGCCCGACACATTGTCGGGAAGCGTGATGCTGCGATGCCCGCCGGGCCAGCGTTCGAGAACGAATTTCGGCCCTTCGACCAGAATCGTGCGGCTGTCGGAAACCCGTCCGGGCATCGGGTGCGGCACGAACGGGACGGGATCGGATACGGCGACCCCTTCGTCGAGATGGAGTTCGCGCGGGCGGCCATAATCATAGAGCCGATAGGTGGTTTCCGAATTCTGCTGGACTTCGATCAGCGTGATGCCTGCGCCGATCGCGTGAATCGTGCCCGAAGCCGAATAGAAAAAGTCGCCCGCCTTGACCGGCTTCCAGTCGAGCAGATGCTCGATCGAGCCGTCGAGCGCCGCCGCGCGCAGCGTATCGCGGTCGATCGGTTCGCGCGTGCCCAGCGCGATCGTCGAATCCGGTTCGGCGGCGAGGATTACCCAGCATTCGTCCTTGCCGCGCGGCAATCCGCGGGCGTGCGCCTGTTCGTCATTGGGGTGGACCTGGACCGAGAGTTTTTCGCTGGTGAACAGATATTTGATCAGCAGGTCCGGCGTGGCATTGCCCGGCGTCTGGAACCAGATTTCGCCGACGGGTTCGCCATCGGAAGCGGGATCGGGAAAGCCCGGCCACAGATTGTGGCGGCCCCAGGGCTTTTCCACACGGTGCGTCGCGAGCAAAGTTGCGGTCATGGCGCGGCTTTCCCTTTTCCGAATTTAGTGTGGTGGATTTGAAATTCGCCACATTGGCCGGGAGAGCTGGGAGCGAATTTCAAATCCTTAAACCACACTAGAATCACATGGTTGCTAGTGACCCTATTGAATCTGAAGTTCGCTCCGCGCTTACCTGATAGTGAGGCGAACTTCAGATTCGGGTCACTAGCGCTTCATCGCTTCGATAAGCTTTTTGACATCCTGGCTGCGGCCGCGGGGAAGGATCAGGATGTCATCGCCGCTCGCGACGATGGTCAGGTCCGACACGCCGATCGCGGCGATTTTCTTGCCCTGATCGGCACGAAACTGACAATTGCTGGTATCGATCGCGATCACGTCGCCATGCGCGACATTCCCTTCGGCATCGCACGCGCTGATCGCGTGCAACGCGTCCCAGCTGCCGACATCGCTCCAGCCCATGGCGACCGGCACGACGGCGACATTGTCGGCCTTTTCCATGACCGCATAGTCGATCGAATCCGAAGGACAGGCCATGAAGCGATCGGCTTGCGGATAGACGCGGATGCCTTCGCGGCGCGCTTCTGCAACGGCGGCGCGGCAGGCCTCCAGCATCTCGGGCGCGAATTTCTCGAGCGCGGAAAGATAGGCATCGGCGCGGAACAGGAAGATACCGCCGTTCCAGGCATAGCCGCCTTCGGCCAGCATTGATTCGGCCGTGGCCTGATCGGGCTTTTCGACGAAGCGTTCGACGCGATAGACGCCCAGCGCGGCCTCTTCCCCGATCTGGATATATCCATAGCCGGTTTCCGGGGCATCGGGCTGAATGCCGAACGTGACCAGCCCGCCCTTGTCGACCACCTGCATCGCCGCGGCAATCGCGGCATGAAAGGCGGGAACGTCCAGGATCACATGATCCGACGGCATCACGAGCAGGGCTTCGGACGGATCAGCCTCCAGCGCGGCGAGCGCGATGGCCGGAGCCGTGTTGCGGCCTGAGGGTTCGAGGATGATCGCCCCCGCAGCGGCGCCCGCTTCGTTCAGCTGCGCTTCCACCTGATCGGCATGGGCGGCGTTGGCGACGACGATCGGGGGCAGGAACGCGTCGCCGATCGTGCGCTGCGCCGTCATCTGGAGCATTGTATGCGCACTGGTAAGGGCGAGCAGTTGTTTGGGCTTTTCGGGCCGGGACATGGGCCACAGGCGCGTGCCGGAGCCCCCTGAGAGAATTACCGAACGGATTTTGGTCATTCGCAGCAAATCTCCCTTATGCCAGTGACGCTTCGGGTCGGATCATGCGCCGGGGGTAAGACAATCCGGTGACGAATGCTACAGCGCAGCATAGAAGGCCATATCGACCTGCAGGTTACAAGACCAGCTTGATACCGGCGATGCACAGAACGACTGCCAGCAGCGGCCGGACGACCGATTCCGGCACGATCAGGCTGAGGCGCGAACCGATCACGATACCGGGGATCGACCCGACCAGCAGCATCGCGAGCAGGCCGAAATCGACGGTGCCGATCATGAGATGGATCAGCCCGCCGACCAGCGCGAGCGGAACCGCATGGGCGATATCCGTGCCGACCAGCTTCGTGATCGGCAGGCGACGCGGATAGAGTATCAGCAGAAAGGTCGCGCCCAGCGCGCCGGCACCGACCGAGGTCAGCGTCACGAGGCAGCCGAGGATGGCGCCGCCGATCATCGTCGCGAAACGTTTGAGCGCCGGAAAGGCACGGTGCGAGCGGATCGACAGCGCCATCGCCCTGCGCGCCAGCTGCGCGCGGAACAGAGTCAGGACTGCCGTAAAGATCAGCACTGCGCCCAATGCAGTGGCCAACGTGGTACTGCCGTGCTTTTCGGCATCATTTTGCCAGATCAGAAAACCGGTGATGATCGCTGCGGGAATGCTGCCCGCGGCGAGCATCCCGACGATTCCCATATCGACGTTGCGCTGGCGATGATGGACGATGCCGCCCACCGCCTTGGTGATGGCGGCGAACCACAGGTCCGTGCCGATCGCCGTGGCCGGTGCGACCCCGAACATCAGGATCAGCAGCGGCGACATCAGGCTGCCGCCACCGACGCCGGTCATTCCGACGACGATACCGACAAGCAGGCCGGCAAGCCCGTTCAGCCAGTCCAAAAGCAAGTTCCCGGCAATTCAGCTGTTCCGTTCATCAATTGGTGGTTCGGGCCGAAGCCAATGCCGCAAAGATACGATCCACATGTTCATGCCTGCAAATCAGCAGGTCGGGCAAGTAGACATCGGGCCGGTTATAGATCAGCGGCGATCCGTCGATCCGCGAACAATGCAGGCCCGCCGCGCCGGCCACCGCCACGGGAGCCGCGCTATCCCATTCATATTGTCCGCCCGAATGGAGGTAAATATCGGCCTCTCCGCGGACAATCGCCATTGCCTTGGCCCCTGCCGATCCCATCGGCACCAGTTCGGCCTTCAGCGCTTCGGCGACGGTGATTGCTTCGGGAGCGGGGCGGGTGCGGCTGACCACCATCCGCAGCGTTGCGGGGGCGGGCGGGGGAGTGGCCGGCCGGTCGGTGCGCAAGACAAGGCCCTGATCGGGCAGTGCCACGGCGCCGGTCGTCGCCACGCCGTCGATGGCAAGGCCGATATGCACCGCCCAGTCGGGGCGTGATTCGCCATATTCGCGCGTGCCGTCGACGGGATCGACGATCCATACGCGGCGTGTTTCCAGCCGCGAACGATCGTCGGTCGATTCTTCGGACAATATCGCATCGTCGGGCCGCGCGGCGCGCAGCCGATCGAGGATCAGCATATTGGCGCGCCGATCCCCCGCATCGCCCAGCGCGCGGCCATGCAGACCTTCGTTGCGGATCGCAAGCAACAGCCGCCCGGCTTCCTCGGCCACCGCCGCGGCAAGTTCGGCGTCGGTCACAGTGTCGGGCTCCACACGCCCATGATCGCCTCGACGATCGCTTCGGCGGCGTCTTCGGGCGAGGTCGTTGTCGTATCGATCCGCAGGCTGGGGTTTTCCGGCGGCTCATAGGGGCTGTCGATGCCGGTGAAGTTGGCGATCTGGCCCGCCCGTGCCTTTTTATAGAGGCCCTTTACGTCACGCGCTTCGGCGACTTCGAGCGGCGTATCGACGAAAATCTCGAAGAATTCGCCTTCGGGCATCATCGCGCGCACGATGTCGCGTTCGGCGCGGAAGGGGCTGATGAACGCGGTCAGGACGATCAGCCCGGCATCGGTCATCAGCTTGGCGACTTCGCCGACGCGGCGGATATTCTCGATACGGTCGGCATCGGTGAAACCCAGATCCTTGTTCAGGCCATGGCGGATATTGTCGCCGTCGAGCAGGAAGCTGTGCTTGCCCATCGCGTAGAGCTTTTTTTCGACCAGATTGGCGATAGTCGATTTGCCCGATCCGGAAAGGCCGGTGAACCATAGCAGGCGCGGACGCTGGTTCTTTTGCGCGGCATGCGCCTCCCGCGTGATATCGATCGCCTGCCAATGGACATTCTGGCTGCGACGCAGCGCATAATCGAGCATCCCGGCGCCGACCGTGTGATTGGTCGTTTTGTCGATCAGGATGAACCCGCCCAGTGCGTGGCTGTCGGCATAGGGTTCGAACGCGATATCGCGATCGGTATAGACTTCGGCAACGCCGATATCGTTGAGGCCCAGCGTCTTTACGCTGAGTTCCGCCATGGTGTTGACGTCGATGGCATATTTGGGCTGCTGCACCGTCGCGCTTACGGTGCGCGCGCCCAGCTTCATCCAATAGGCACGGCCTGGCAGCATCGCTTCGTCGTCCATCCAGACGATCGTCGCCTGAAACTGGTCGGCGACCTGCGGCGGATGATCGGCGGCGGCAATCACGTCGCCGCGCGAACAATCGACTTCATCGGCAAGCGTCAGCGTGACCGACTGGCCGGCGCCTGCTTCGTCCAGATCTCCGTCCATCGTCACGATGCGCGATATGGTGCTGGTGCGGCCCGATGGCAGGATGCGGATCGGATCGCCGGGTTTGACTGTCCCCGACGCGATCAGCCCAGAAAAACCGCGGAAATCGAGATTGGGGCGATTGACCCACTGCACCGCCATCGCGAACGGCCTCGCCCGGTCGGCGTCGATATCGATATCGACGCTTTCCAGATGCCCGATCAGCGACGGGCCGGTGTACCAGGGCGTATTGGCGGAAGGGCCAGTGATATTGTCGCCCTTGAATCCGGAAATCGGCATCGGCACGAAGTTTTCGATCCCGATGCTCTTCGCGAACTCGGCATAATCGGCGACGATCCGATCGAAGACGTCCTGGCTGTATCCGACAAGGTCCATCTTGTTCACGGCGAGCACGATGTGCCGGATGCCGATCAGATGCGCGAGGAAGCTGTGGCGGCGCGTTTGTGTCAGCACGCCCTTGCGCGCGTCGATCAGGATGACGGCAAGGTCGGCGGTCGATGCGCCGGTCACCATGTTGCGGGTATATTGTTCGTGGCCGGGCGTGTCGGCGACGATGAACTTGCGCTTTTCGGTCGCGAAGAAGCGATAGGCGACATCGATCGTGATGCCCTGTTCGCGTTCGGCGGCGAGCCCGTCGACCAGCAAGGCGAAATCGATTTCCTGCCCCTGTGTACCGACGCGCTTGCTGTCGGCTTCGAGCGCGGCGAGCTGATCCTCGAAGATCATTTTCGAATCGTAGAGCAACCGCCCGATCAGCGTCGATTTGCCGTCGTCCACCGACCCGCAGGTGATGAAGCGCAGCAGGCTCTTATTCTGATGCTGGTCGAGATAGGCCTCGATATCCTGCGCGATCAGCGCATCGACCTTGTAGCTGCTGTCCTGAGTGGCCATCAGAAATAGCCCTCCTGCTTCTTCTTTTCCATGCCGGCGCCGCCTTCATCCTTGTCGATGGCGCGCCCCTGGCGTTCGCTGGTCGTGGTGAGCAGCATTTCCTGCACGACTTCGGCCAGCGTCGATGCGGTGCTTTCGACCGCACCGGTCAGCGGATAGCAGCCGAGCGTGCGGAACCGGATCGAGCGTTCGACCGGGGTTTCGCCCGGCTTGAGCGGGAAACGGTCGTCATCGACCATCAGCAACAGGCCATCGCGCTCGACCGTCGGGCGCGGCGCGGCGAAATAGAGCGGTACGATCTCGATCCCCTCGGCCATGATATATTGCCAGATGTCGAGCTCGGTCCAGTTCGACAGCGGGAAGACGCGGACGCTCTCGCCCTTGTGCTTGCGGGCGTTGTAGAGGTTCCACAATTCGGGGCGCTGGTTCTTCGGATCCCAGCGGTGGCTTGCCGAACGGAAGGAGAAGATACGCTCCTTGGCGCGGCTCTTTTCCTCGTCGCGCCGCGCGCCACCGAACGCTGCGTCGAAACCGAATTTGTCGAGCGCCTGTTTCAGGCCCTCGGTCTTCCACATATCGGTATGCAGCGCGCCATGATCGAACGGATTGATTCCCTTGGCCGCAGCCTCCGGATTCTGGTGCACGATCAGCTCCATTCCGGCCTGTTCGGCAGCGCGATCGCGCAATTCGTACATCGCGCGGAATTTCCACGTCGTATCGACATGCATCAACGGGAAGGGCGGGGGCGCGGGATAAAAGGCCTTTTTCGCCAGATGCAGCATCACCGCCGAATCCTTGCCGACCGAATAGAGCATCACCGGACGCTCGGCCTCCGACACCACTTCGCGCATGATGTGGATACTCTCGGCCTCCAGGCGGGCCAGATGGGTGAGAGTCGGCGCGTTCACGATAATCCTTCCATTCTTCTCCATTTCGCGACGAAACCGACCGACTGGACCTCCCATTTGGGAGGGTGTACGGATTTCCGGTGAGCTTGCGCAGCGGCATCGAAGAGAATCTGATCGTTTCGCTGATCGAAAGCCGGTTCGACGCCGGCGGTCGCGAACGATTGCTGGCGGCTGTTGTCGCCCGCACCGGAGCCCGGTTCGCGGCATTGCTCGCGCGCGATTCGCGCGGGGCAGTGCTGCCCGGAAGCAGAGTGACGGGATTGGCCGGGAATATGCGCGATCCTGTGGGGCCGATTGCGCAGATACTCGATCCCCGCATGCGCGCCGAGCGCATCTATTCGACCGGAGAGTTGCAGGACCTGCTCGGCCAAGGCGAAGTTTCGGCGATTTTGCGCCAGGTCGATGCCGATTCGGTGCTCGCCATGCACGTGCCGCTTCCGGGCAAAGCGGGGGCGCTGCATCTGGCGCTTTTCGCAGATCATGTGTTTCGCGCATCCGACGGTGCGGTGCTTCGGCATCTCTATCCGTTCGTCAGGGCCGCCGGAGCAGCGGCCGTGCTGGCGGAGCGGGACGAGGCCCGGGCGGCGATTGCCCTATCCGCGGGGAGCAACGCCAGCGGCTGGTTTCTGTTGGATGCCGCCGGAATCATATTGGCAACATCATTTGGCGATGCCGATGTGCCGCCCGGCATACAGCTGCTGCAGAGCGCGCAGGCGACGCGATTGTCGCTCGTCGACATTGTATCGGAGCGATCGCTGGGAGCGATGCTGCACGCATGCGCGGCACAGGCCGATCTACCGTCGCGGGCAATCCTGTTGCGCCATGATCCGGTGTTGCACCTCCGCGTTCGAGCGGTGCGGCAGCCGCCCGGTATCTGGCCGAGCGACGCGGTGGCGCTGGCGACCTTGCATGACGAAGCGGCGATCACCGTGGGTGAGGGCCAGCTCCTTGTCGATATGTTCGGCCTTTTGCCGAGTGAGGCGCGTCTTGCGGTTGCACTGGCAACGGGGCGTTCGCTGTCCGAAGCGGCCGGAGCATTGGGCCTGACCATAGAGACGGCGCGCAATTATTCGAAGAAAATCTATGCCAAGACCGGGACGCGCGGCCAGGCGGATCTCGTGCGCAGAATCTATGCCAATGGCCTTGCAGGGCTGGCGCTGCCGAAATCGCCGACCGGATAGCGGTCTGTGACGCGGGGTGGGGCGGGTGAGGCAGGCCAGCTCCAGGCCGGCTGCCTCAATAGGCGTTTTTGTGGACCAGCACCTTGAACGTCATGATGATGATCTGGAAATCCTTCCAGATCGACCAGTGATTGAGATATTCGAGATCCGCCTGCAGGCGGTTGGTCAGGTCCGACTCATGGTCGGTGGCACCACGAAATCCACGCACCTGCGCCAGTCCGGTAAGGCCGGGCTTTGTGGCGTGGCGATGCCAGTAGCGTTCGTCGATTTCCCAGAAGAGTTTGTTTTGCGCGCGCGATCCGATCGCATGCGGGCGTGGCCCGACGATGCTCATGTCCCCGATCAGCACGTTGATCAGCTGGGGCAGCTCGTCGATGCTGGTGCTGCGGATGATCCGGCCGACGCGGGTGATCCGGTCATCGTCCCGGGCAGTCGAAGTCGTGCCGTCCTGTCCGGTCTTGTTCACGCGCATGCTGCGGAATTTGAGCATCTGGAACATGCGGTTGCCGCGACCGATGCGCGTCTGCACGAAAAATACCGGGCCTGGACTGTCGAGCTTGATCGCAATTGCCACGATCAGCAGAAACGGCGCCATCAGCACCAGCGCCATCGATGACGCGGCAAGATCCAGAGTGCGCTTGAGCAGCCGGTCGAACATGCTGAGCGGCCCCTGAGCGATCACCAATGTCGTCCGCCCATTCCAGTGCCCGACGCTCAGTGGCGCGAGCAGCTGAAGCTCGGGAATCACGATTTCGCTGTGGATATTGGCGCCTTTCAATGCCGTAACCCAGCTCAGCCTGCGTTCGGGCTTGCACGAGACGACCACGCGATCCACGCCCTTCAGGGCATGGGCCAGCCGGTCGAACATCATCGGGCAATGATTGTCCGGATCGATGTCGGGATCGGCGAGGACAAGCGAAAAACCATCCTGGGGGATCGTCTGATCGCCGTCGCAGATCAGTGCCACGGCAAAGGGGTCATTGCCGAAAAGCCGCGCTGCCTTGCGCAGGAAAATATCGCGCACCAGGGCCATGACCGCGAAGGAAATCATGAAGCCGATGCAATAGGTGAGCCGCGAGATCATCTCGCTGCTCTTGAGGAAGAAGGCGGCCATGATCACGGCGCCTGCGGCCACTGTCAGCGCCTGCAATCCGCGCAACGCCCCCTTTGTGGGGCGGCGCAGCACCTCGGCCGAATAAGCCTTGCAGTTGATCGCGATGACCAGAAATACCGGCAGGATCGCGAGCGAGATCGCCAGCCATTGATTGCCCGAGCTTGCAGGTTTGTAGATCAGACTGGCGGCGAAATAGGATGCGACGATGCACAGCGAATCGAGCAACGCCAGCAATGTGAACACGCGAATGCGCAAACTGCTGCCATTGAGGCGCTGCGCGTTTTGAACCTTTGCCGGCGCAGCCGCTTTCAAGCTACCATAGCCCAGGTTCACGCCGTCCCCCGTTTTCCTGCCATGCGTTGGCCCCTCTAAGACTTTAAGTCGGCACCTGCGAATCCCGCACCGCAGCATTACAAAACTGCGGGGGCTCTGCCCAGACCTTACGCAATAACAATACGGCGTTTAGCCAGTGTTTGCACCCGTTCATCGCAGGAATCCAGCACTCCGCGCGTATCGCATGGGGACGGTTTAACTTGGGTTATCCGCATTTGTAATAAAGTTAACCGTTCGGTTTCCCTACGCTGACAAGGTTAAGACCCGCGCGGGCGGCTTCCTGGGGCGGGTATATATTGCGCAGATCGACGAGCAGCGGCGTTGAGAGCAACGAATGCATCCGCGTGAGGTCGAGCGCGCGGAACTCGTCCCATTCGGTGACGATCACCAGCGCGTCGGCGTTTTCGGCGGCGGCATAGGGGCTGTCGCTGAATACCACGTCCTTGAGCAGCGGCTTGGCCTGCTCGACGCCTTCGGGGTCATAGGCGCGGATCGTCGCACCGGCATCCTGCAGCGCCTGGATGATCGAAATGCTCGGCGCGTCGCGCATATCGTCGGTGTTCGGCTTGAAGGTCAGGCCAAGGATCGCGACCGATTTGCCGCGCACATCGCCGCCCATCGCCTTGATCACCTTGCGCCCCATCGCGCGCTTGCGGCTGTCGTTCACCTGGACCGTCGCTTCGACGATGCGCAGCGGCGTATCATTGTCGTCAGCGGTCTTGAGCAGCGCCAGCGTGTCCTTGGGGAAGCAGGATCCGCCATAGCCGGGGCCGGCATGCAGGAATTTGGAACCGATGCGGTTGTCCATGCCGATACCGCGCGCGACCTGTTGGACGTCGGCGCCGACCTGCTCGCACAGATCTGCGATTTCGTTGATGAAGGTGATCTTGACCGCCAGAAAGGCATTGGCCGCATATTTGATCAGTTCCGATGTGCGGCGACCGACGAACAACAGCGGCGCGCTCTGATTGAGCGAAAGCGGGCGATAGATTTGCCGCATCACTTCGCTGGCTTTGTCGTTCTCCGATCCGATGACGACGCGGTCGGGCCGCTTGAAATCCTCGATCGCGGCGCCTTCGCGCAGGAATTCGGGGTTGGAAACCACCATCGCGCCCTTTTCGGGAGCGACTTCGTTGATGATCCGCTCGACTTCATCGCCGGTGCCGACCGGCACGGTCGATTTGGTGACGATCACCGAATCGCGGCTCAGATTCTCGGCGATTTCCCGGGCTGCAGCAAAGACATAGGAAAGATCGGCATGGCCATCGCCGCGGCGGGACGGCGTGCCGACGGCGATGAATACCGCGTCGGCGTCCCTGACTGCGACGGCAAGGTCGGTGGTGAAGGACAGGCGCCCGGCCTTCACATTGCTCGCCACAAGCTCGGCCAGGCCGGGCTCGTAGATCGGCATGATATTCTGCTCAAGCAGATCGATTTTTCGTGCGTCCTTGTCGACGCAGATCACTTCGTGACCGAAATCAGAAAAACACGCACCGGATACCAGGCCAACATATCCCGTGCCGATCATCGCTATTCGCACTACGCGTCTCCCGTTTATGCTGCAGGGCAGTAAACGGGCTTTTCCGGTCGGGCAAGGTCGCGCTCTGCGCGGAGCGCGGTTTGTCGCGAGGCGAAGGCGCCCGGACATAAAAAAAGCACCGGTGAAACCGATGCCGTCTCAGATCAGAGCCGTCTCAGATCAGAGATGCGCGCCCCGATCAGCCTGGGGACGCATATCAATGGTAAATGGCAGACTTGAACGTCTCGAAAATTATGGCCCGAGCCGGCGACATGCCTCGCGGCGATACGCCGGCCCGGCCCATGCAAACGGATTTAGATCGGCTGAATGTCGTCGCCGCTGGCACCGTCGCGGAAAAGAAGATTGAACGCGAACATTTCTTATTCTCCCAGTGTGCGCTTTGCGCGCAGGGTTCTGGTTAAAGACTTGTTAACTGAAAATCAACTCGGAATTGTACGCAAAAGGATATCTTTGGCCGGCGAAATTGGCGGGTCGCTTAACCATTCCTTCAGCGGTGTCGCCCAATGTCGGCAGCCTATGTCTTCAGGGATCGAGACAAACCGGCCTCAGGTGCCGACAACACAGGCGGGCGCGGCAGTGCCGGCGGGGCTGCCTGCGGGCGCGGAAGCACGGTTCGCGCTTGGCGGGCTGCGCCAGCAACCGGCGTCGAACGCGCGATACCGGTCGCGGGTTTCTCGCGGCTGGACGCTGTTATGCCTATGTGAAATAATGAATTTTCCTGCGCTGCGCAGGCATCTCGGGCGTCCGCGTGCCGATCTGCTCGCGCGCGATATCGCGGCTCGATTGGGGGCGTCCTATCCCGATTTGCGTATCTCGGTCGTCGGTCGGTCGCTGATCGAAATCGCGTTCGAGCGCGACACTGCCGAGAATGCGACCGTCGAGATCGAAGGTATCCGCCGCCTGTTCGAACTGCCGGTCGATCTCGATGGCGAGGATCTGGAAATCGAGCTCGCATTCGGCGCTGCGGCTGCGCCCGCGTTCGAATATGATGCGGTGCGTCTGATCGAAGCGGCCGAATCGGCGCTGGAAGAAGCGCATGAAGAGAATCGGATCGTGATTCGCGATCTGATGCACGCCGATCTGGCCTTTGACCGCATGACGCTCATGCGCGAATTGCCAAGGGCGATCGCCCGGGACGAGATGTTCCTGCAATATCAGCCCAAGGTCCATGTGCGGCGGCAGGAGATCGCCAGCGCCGAGGCGTTGATTCGCTGGCAGCATCCCGATCGCGGCCTTATTCTGCCCGGCGACTTCATTTCGGTCGCCGAAGAGGCGGGCGAGATCGGCACGATGACGATCTGGGCACTCAACCGCGTGATCGCCGATCAGCGGCGGCTTGCCCAGGCCGGCCATGATTTTCCGATCTTCATCAATATTTCCGGCCTGTTGCTCGGCGATGCCGACTTCGTGGAGGAAGCGAGCGAGATCATTCGCGGCAGTGGCGCGAAGATCGGGTTCGAAATCACCGAAACGTCTGTGATCCGCGATCCGGAAACCGCCATCCACAATCTCAAATCCTTTGCCGATATCGGCGTTACCCTGGCGATCGACGATTATGGCGCCGGGCTATCCTCGCTTGCCTATCTCAAGCAGCTTCCGGCCAGCGAGCTCAAGATCGACAAGATGTTCGTCACCCATCTGGCGTCCAGCAACCGCGACCCGCTGATCGTGCGGTCGACGATCGATCTGGCGCATGCGCTGGAAATGGAAGTGACGGCGGAAGGCGTCGAAACCCCGTCGGCGCTGGCACTGCTCAGCGTCATGGGCTGCGACATGGTGCAGGGCTATCTGATCAGCCGCCCGCTGGGCATTGAGGCATTTCATCGCTTTCTTGACGACGATTCCCATGTCGGCGGTGGCGCCAATGAATCGTCGAGCTTCCTTCGCCCGGAGCTTTTCTGGAAACGCGCCTGAACGGCCGGTTTAGGGCCCTATTAAGCCCGATTTGCGAAATGCCGTGATGTGATGCGTATTTTCCGTCTCCTTTCGATGCTGGCGATACCGGCGGTTCTGGCAACAGGGGCGCCTGGGGCAGTATCCGCGCAGGCCGCCGATGCGCGGCAGGAAACCAGCCCGCAGCAGGCAGCGGCCAATCCGGAAGATCAGTTTCCCGCTTCGCTGAAAGAGGCATTTGCGCGCGTCCTCGCCAATATGATGGCAGCACCGGCACAGGCGCGCGGCGATTTGCAAACAGCCGAAAATATCGCGCAGCGGATCGACGATCCCCAGCTGCGCGCGGTTGCGCTGGCGAAGGTCCGCTGGCTCGACGCCGAGGCCCATTGGCGCACCAACGATGCGGCCGGCGCCGATCCGCTGGTCGCCGACGGCCTGCGTCTGATTGCTTCTATATCCGGGCCGCTGAAGCTCCGCGCCGACCTGTATATCACCCGCGGCACCTTGCGTCAGCGCGACGACCAGGCGGCGGCGGCGCTGTCCGATTTCCAGCAGGCCTACCGCATCTATCAGCAACTTGGCGAACGGCGCAGTCAGGCGATCGCGCTGCAGAGCATCGGTACGCTCTATTGGGCGGCGAACGACAGCAGCCGTGCCGAACGCTATTATCGGCAAGCGTCGGAGACCTATGACGGTGATCCCGCGCTGTCCTTGTCGCTGCATAATCGCCGGGGCAATGTGCTGCTGGCGCTGGAGCGTTATGCGGAAGCCGAGCGCGAGTATCGCCTTGCGATCGATGCCGCTCGCGAGATGAAGGAGCCGCTGCTGGAAGCACGGATCCTGGGCAATCTTGCGCGGAACCAGGCGGAGTGGCGCAAGCTGGACGAAGCGGACCAGACGCTGGCGCAGGGCTTTGCGCTGATCCGCGGGTCGGACGCCGGCGGCTTTCGCCAGCAACTGCTCGCGACGCAGGCGCGTGTTGCATATTATCGCGAAAATTATCCCAGAGCGCGCGAACTGATCCGGCAGGCATTTGCGGGCGTCGACCTGACGGACACCTCGCTGGCGTTCCGGGAAGCGCATCTCTACGCCTATATGATCTATTCGAAGACCGGCGAGCCGGCGCGTGCGCTCGAGCATCTCGAGGCGCTGCAGCGGCTGACAACCGAAGCTGCCAAGGTGGCCACGACCACCAATGCCGCGCTGATGGCCGCGCGGTTCGACTATGCCAATCAGGAGCTTCGGATCGCCAATCTGAAGGCCGACGAACTGCGCCGCACGGTCGAGTATGAAAAATCGCGTGCGCGCTGGCAGCGCATCATCTTCTATGGCCTGGGCGGCGCTACGCTGATCGTGATCGTGTTGCTGAGCGTCGGCCTGTTCACGATCCGGCGGAGCCGCAACGAAGTGCGCGCCGCCAACGCCGATCTGGCCTCGACCAACGTCGCGCTTGAAAAGGCGTTGGCGGCCAAGACCGAATTCCTGGCCACGACGAGCCACGAGATCCGTACGCCGCTCAACGGCATATTGGGCATGACACAGGTGATGCTGTCCGATTCGCAGCTCGACGAAACGATGCGCGATCGCATCGGCGTGGTCCATGGCGCGGGCATGACGATGCGCGCGCTGGTCGACGATATCCTCGATCTGGCCAAGATGGAAACGGGTAACCTGACCGTCGAAGCGGCGCCGATGAACCTGAAGACCACGCTGCGCGACGTATCGCGCATGTGGCAGGAACAGGCAGTCGCAAAGGGAGTCGCGTTCGAGCTCGACGTCGACGAGGCGCCTGAATGGATCATCAGCGACGCCGGGCGTTTGCGGCAGATTGTTTTCAACCTGCTCTCCAACGCTCTCAAATTTACTTCGCAGGGCAAGGTGTCGCTCTCTGCCAGGCAGATTGCGGAAGAGCCCGGCGACGCGGGGACGCATCAGATGCGGATCAGCGTCAGCGATACCGGGATCGGCATTCCGCAGGACAAGTGCGAGGAAATCTTCGAATCGTTCAAACAGGTTGATGCAGGCACCACGCGGCGCTTTGGCGGCACGGGGCTCGGACTGTCGATCTGCCGCAATCTTGCCCGCGCGCTGGGCGGCGAAGTTTCGGTGTCGAGCGTCGAGGGGCAGGGGTCGACATTCTCGATCGATCTTCCCTTCACCCTTGCCGAGGCGCCTGCCGGCGAGTCGAAACAATCGGCCGGAAACAGCGTGCTGGTTCTCGATCGGAACCCGATCGCACGCAGCGCGATCCGTACCGTGCTGGCACCTTTTGTATCGGGCATCGGTTTTGCCGCTTCGCCCGACGAAGCGCTCGCCGCGCTGGCCGAGGGCGGGGTAGGCCAGTTGTTCGTGGACGAGGCCACGCTGAAGGCTGGCGGCGACAACCCCATGGAAACACTGAAATCTCTGACGGAAACCGGCGTGCCGACGACGATATTGTGGGCAGCCCCCGACGCGGATATGCGGGCCGCTCTGGAAGCCGCGGGCGCCCGCGAAGTCGTGCAAAAGCCATTGCGGGGCGAAACTTTGATTGGATCACTTGTTCTGGATGTGAAACAAATTGCCGGCAAAAGCGGTAATAGCGATCTTGTGTCGCACGCCGCATGAGACGATAGCGGAGGGGATATGAAAAAGGTCGCAGCCGTCGCCCCCGCCCGTTCGGGCCATGGCGAATGAAAATTCTGTTTATCGAGGACGATCCGATGAACCGTCGGGTCGTCAAGGACATGCTCGACGTGGCGGGCGCGGAGATGGTCGAGGCAGCGGATGCCCCGGCGGGGCTGGCGGCGATCGAACAGCAGGATTTCGATGTCGTGCTGGTCGATCTGCGCATGCCGGGCATGGACGGGATGGAAGCGTTGCGACGCATCCGCGCGCGCGACGATGCCAAGGCGCAATTGCCTCTGATCGTCGTCACTGCCGATACGGCGGTCGATCTACGCCAACGTTGTCTCGAAGCCGGTGCGGACGAAGTGATGTTCAAGCCGGTGGCGATGGATTCGCTGTTCGACACGATCGGTCGCGTGCTGGCGACTCGCGGCGGCGACATCATCCTCTGACGCCGTCGGCAAAGGGCCGCATAACTGGAAATCCTACCCCGCAATGCCTATATGGATTGCGCGGAAAGCCCGATTTTGCGGGCGATTGCGCTTGAAAAGGCGGCTTTCGCCTGTTAGGGGCGCCGCCAACGCCGGGAGCATGCGTTCCCGCGAACCCTATTCTATTATTTGAAGATCGGAGTCAGACGGCCTTATGCAAATCATCGTTCGCGACAATAATGTCGACCAGGCGCTGCGCGCGCTCAAGAAGAAGCTGCAGCGTGAGGGCGTCTATCGCGAGATGAAGCTCCGCCGTCACTACGAAAAGCCCAGCGAAAAGCGCGCGCGTGAACGTGCCGCCGCCGTCCGCCGTGCGCGCAAGCTCGAGCGCAAGCGGGCCGAACGCGACGGTGCGCGTTAAGCCATTGCGCGACCGCGCACCTTCCGCATAGGAAGAATGCGCATATTCAAGCGAAGCTAAACGGGCCGCGCGCCCGCGCGAGGGGAACTCGATCATGTCGTCCGTCACGGCCGTGCCGCTGCAGCCTGTCAAAAAAGGCTATCTCCTGTGGCTCTGGCTGGGGCTGATCGCCGCGGCGCTGGTCGCAGTGCTTCTGGCGTGGCAGGGCACGCGCGCTGCGGTGGCCGCCAATCTGTCCGACGCGCAGACCGATCGCTTCCTTGCCGTGCACGGCGCGCTGCCGGGCATCCGCACGCTGCCGTCCGGCGTGCAGTATGAAGTGCTGCGCGACGGCACCGGCCCGACGCCCAGCGATGGCGATTATACGCTGGTGTCGATGGAAGGGCGGCTGCGCAACGGCCAGGTGTTCCAGCCGCGCGAGGCATCTTCCCCGATGCGGATCGGCGACGCGATTCCCGGCTTCAACGACGTGCTGAAGCTGATGCCCAAGGGCAGCCGCTATCGCTTCTGGATTCCGCCGGCACAGGGATATGGCAACAATCCTCCGCCGATGACCGGCATCACCAAGGATTCGGTGCTGGTTTTCGACGTCGAGATGCTGAACTTCATCTCCGAGGCCGAGCTGCGCGAGATCCAGATGCAGCAGATGATGCAGCAGGGCGGCATGCCGCCGGGCGGTGGGGCTCCCGGTGGCGAAGGGCCTCAACAATCTGCTCCCCCCGAAGATGAGCGCTGATAGCTAGCGAGTGTTCTCGCGGTCGGGAGATCTGCGAAGTCTGGACCGGTGCGTCGCCGGGTGTCGGCTTCTCCTAATGTTGAAGCGCATCCAGAACGTCGGGAATGCCAGGCGCGTTCTGGAGGTCGGAAACCTCAAGGACGGCGATCCGGCTGGACCGCCAGCGTGTTGTTGCTGAAGACCGGGGCTGTGTGGCAGTTATCACTTATATTCGCGCTTTCAAGAGCCTTGCCTATAGACATTTGTTCGCTCCGTCCGCGAGCTGGCTGACCATCCTATGATCCTATCGTGCTGCAAGACTTTGCATATGGCGGTATGGCGCCATAAACCGGAGCAACGCGGGTGCTGATCCACTCGGACCAGGGCTCGCAGTTCACCAGCATGGACTGGGCTGCGTTCATCCGAGCACACAATCTTGAGCCTTCGATGAGCCGACGCGGCAACTGCCACGACAATGCCGTCGCGGAGAGCTTCTTCTCGTCGCTCAAACGCGAACGCATCCGGCGCCGCACATACGAGACACGCGAGGAAACCCGACAGGACATGTTCATTACATAGAAATGTTCTATAACCCAGTGCGTAAGCAGGTCAGGAACGGGATGCTGTCACCCGTCGAGTTCGAACGGCAGCAGATTTTGAAAGCACAAGGCGTCTAGAAAACTAGGGGCTACTCAGATTGCCAGAGGCCTCGACGAAGAAATTGTCTATCCACCGCCCCCCGGCCGTCCATGCTGATCCGCACATCGGCGTCGCGCAGCAAGCTGGTGAAGGCGAAGCTGGTAAACTGGCTGCCCTGATCGGTGTTGATCCGAAGGGCAACGATCGAAGGTCGTAACATCTCGGGCCTTCCGAAGCGCACCAGCGCGTCCTCCAGCGCCGCCACGCAAAAGCCCGCATCCATGGTGTTCGACAACCGCCATGCCAACACCTTCCTAGTCGCCCAGTCCATGATCGCGACGAGCTAGAGCGGGTTCACGATGGGCAGAATCGCGAGGGATTCCCTTTTTGCCGATCGTGTGACTCATAGGTTGCCGTCATGACGGAGGCGGCAATGGGTTGGCGATCTGGGCAGAGTTACTCGCAGGATTGGCGCGACCGGGTGCTGGCGGCGGTGGACGGCGGGATGCCGGTTCGCGAGGCAGCAGTACTCTTCAAGGTCAGCGTGGCCTATATCCACAAGGCGCGGATCCGGCGGCGGCTGACCGGTGATGCCAGGATCAACCCGAACCGCGGCCGCCCGCCGCGCAAGCTCTCGCCAGTGCAGGAACTGGCGCTGGCGGCGCACATCCGCTGGCAACCAGGGATCACGTTGGCGCAGGCGCAAGCGTGGCTGCTTGCCGAACACGGAATCGGGCTCAGCACCGACGCGATGTGGCATGCGGTGCGACGGCTTGGCCTGTCGTTTAAAAAAAGCCCTGCACGCAGCCGAGCAGGAGCGGCCGGACGTAGCGGCGCACGCTGTGGCGGGCAGCCCAGCCGTTCATCGCCGGCCTGCGCCTGACCGGCATGACCGCGCCCTAGGTGCTCGACGGGCCGATGGATGGCGATGCCTTCCGAGTCTATGTCCGCGACGTCCTGGCACCCACGCTCCGGCGCGGCGATGTCGTGGTGCTCGACAATCTGCCCGCCCACAAGGTGGCCGGCATCCGCGAGGCGATCACCGCTCGGCGCGCCCAGCTCTTCTACCTGCCTCCCTACAGCCCCAACATGAACCCGATCGAGATGGCTTTCGCCAAACTCAAGGCGCCCCTGCGCCAGCAGCCAGCCCGAACCGCCGATGTTCTTGTCGAGCGCATCGGCGAACTGCTTGATCGCTTCCCGCCCTGCTAATGTGCCAACTTCTTCCAGGCCGCTGGATATCAACGGTCAATGTGAAATTGCTCTAGACTCAATCAGCACCAGAAGATGATGGCGGCGGCGAGGAAGACGCGGGCCATGTAGTTGGCGGCGAGCTTGTCGTAGCGGGTAGCGATGCGTCTCCAGTCCTTGAGGCGGCACCAGAGGCGCTCGACAAGGTTACGCGAGCGGTAGACATAGCGGTCGTAGGGGATCGCCGTTTTGCGGCTGCGGGTTGAAGGGATTACGACCTCAGCGTTCTGAGCCTGGACGGCAGCGCGAATGGCGTTGCTGTCGTAGCCACGGTTGGCGATCAGCGCGTCGAAGCGACCGCGCGCTGCTTCGATCAGCGCCGGTGCCATCGTCATGTCGGACGTATTTCCTGGTGAGATCAACGGGATGCGCGGTCGCCCGGCGGTGTCGGTCAGCCCGTGGATCTTGCTGGTGCGTCCGCCGCGGGATGTGCCGATGCCTTGGACAAAGGCCCCCCTTTTGCGCCCGCCGCCGAACGGTGGACCTTGATGCTGGTCGAGTCGATTGCGACCGATCCCCATGCGCCGCTGTGCCCGGTCAGCGCCTCGAAGACCGCGAACCACACCCCCTGTCGGCTCCAGCGATGGAAGCGGTTGTAGATCGTCGTGTACGGCCTATATTCCGGCGGGCAGTCGCGCCAGCGCGCGCCGCTCTTGAGCATATGCACGATCCCCGAAATCACCCGACGGTCGTCGACCCGGAGTGCTCCGCTGCGTCCCTGCGGAAGAAGCGGCTCGATCTTTGCCCACTCCGCATCACTCAACCACTTCAACTGCCGCGCCATCCAACACCTCCGCTCCAAGCAGACGCCTTGAATCAGCACTCTCCTCCACCCGCAAGCTGATTGAGTACGGAGCCTAGCTTAGCAACCTGTCCAGAAAACAGGGCCCCCCTCAGTCTGGCTCCTTCTGCACGACCGTCAGGTCACTGATCCAAAGATCGGCATTGCGCGCCGGTGGCGTTCCGAGAGCGAATTGCTGAGCCGCGCAGCCGGCCGGCACGGAAATCTCCCGTGTGAAGGAGGCCGGTTTGGAATCGACGGAAATATCGATCAGCTGGCGCCACGAACCTGTCGGATCGGTGCAGCTCAACAGAATCCGCAGGATTTGCGCCCCATCCCGCAGCCCGCCTGCCGTCGCCTTCACCACATATCTGCCGGGAGCAAGCACGATGTTCTGACTTGCCAATGTCCCGCCACGTTCTCCGCGTTCGACCATATGGAGGCGATAGGTCCCGCCGCCGGCCGATTCACGCCGTGCAAACGCGGAGGCCCCGTTCCGCAATCGCCAGTCGAAGATCGATCCGTCGGGAATCCTCGAAAAATCGCCATTTATCAGCAGATTGCCGGAAGCATTGCGATCGCGAAGAAACAGTTGTTGATAGGCAGCATAGGCTGCGCCCGACCCTGCAATCTCGTCCAGGCGGGCGATTATTTTCTTCGCAAGAATCGGATTTTCGCTGGTATCGAAGTCCAGCTTGCGCACCATTTCCATCAGGACCGACGCTTTTTCCACCTTGGGAATGGCGAAGCTGAGGAAGCGGTCGCTCCAGAGCGGTTTGGCCTGGAGCAGGGCAATGACCTGGTCAGAGACATTCTCGTCATCCAGCGCAGAGGCGAGGACCGGAAACAGAGTCGAGGCAATCGGCTTCGAAGTCCGCAATGCCTTGTCATAATGACGCAGCGCGGTTTCCGCGTCGTCTCGCGACACCGCATCTTCCAACAGCCATAGCTGGGCGGTCAGATCGCGACGGGACAAAGCCTCCGACTGCTGGAAATACTTGCGGGCCAGCGCCGTCTTGTCTTCCAGCGAGTAGGAAAGGCCCAGAAGTTTTGCAGCCGAGGCATTCACGGGCTCGCGCATCAAAGCGATCGTGGCATTCTCGCGGATTTGTATGGCGGGAATGTCATTCGGATTGGCAGCGACAATGATGCTGGCATTGGTGATCTGAGGCTTTGCGCCCCATGGCCAGAGCGACGACGCTATCCGGTTTTGGTCCGGAGAACGGGAAAGGGTTCCGCTCACTCCTATCGAAATCCAGAGCAGCGGCACAGCTGCCGCCACTATGGCAACCGTGCGAATGGGTCCCGACAGGCGTGTCATTGAAATACCTCATCCCCCTATACGGCGAAAATGTCCGGGGTTCCTATGCCCTCGCCGTTTCTTCGTCATCGCCATAGCCATACCCATAGCCATACCCATAGCCATATTGCGACCGGCGCACGTTGAACTTGGTCACGGCAACGCCCAGAACCGCCGCTCCGGCCTCCTGCAGTCGCGTAAGCGATGTCCGCGCCATGCGAAGCCCGGTCTTGTTCGCTTCAAGCACGAACATGACGCCATCCACGCGGCTGCCGATAAGCGGCGCGTCGGCAAGGCCCATGACGGGTGGGGCATCGATGATGATGTGGTCGAAATGCCGCTTGAGCTGTTCAAGAACCTGCGGAAATCGTTCGCTGGCGAGCAGTTCGGCAGGGCTGGGCGGCTTGGGCCCCGCCGGCATGACCGACAGGTTGCTCCAATGAGTCGGGCTGATCAGCGCCTGAAGATCCTCCGCCCCGGCAAGCGCATTGCTGAGGCCGACACTTCCATCGATCTTGAGGAGAAACTCGATGCTGGGCGAACGCATGTCGCCATCGATCAACAGCACGCGACGTTCCGATCGTGTCAGCGCCACGGCAAGCGCATAGGCGGAGACCGATTTGCCTTCGGCGGGTCGCGAACTCGTGACCGTGAGCACGGAAGGGAAGCCGGAATCGGTGGCGAAGGACAATGTCGTTCGCAGCGAGAAATAGCCTTCGCTGAACGCGCTCTTGGGATCGTTCAACGTGTCGATCGGTACTTCTTCGCCGCGAATCAACGGAATTACGCCCAGCAGCGGATAACCGAGTTGCGCCTGCAACTGCGCCGGATCGCGTACGCCGTCATCGAATTGTTCGAGCGCGAACGCCGAACCTGCGCCTAGCGCAAGACCCAACAGCAGTGAAATCGCGATATTGAGAGGCAGGTTGGGGCTCGAAGGCTCGTCGGGCAGTTCTGCCGGGTCCACGACGGAGATGTTGTTTACGCCGACACCGCCAGCGATCCCGATTTCCTTGTAGCGCTGGAGCAGCGCGTCATAAAGCTGCCGGCTGGTATCCGCTTCGCGCTGATAAATCGCATATTGCGTGCTGCGCCGCCGAAGATCGAACAACTGCGTCTTGAGGTCGTCGACCTGTTGCTGCAGCTCCTGTTCACGCTCGACACTGGCGGTATAGCTCTGCTGCAGCGTCTGTTGGACACGACGGGTTTCGGTCGAGATCGCTGCGTCGATCGCGTTGATCTGCGACTTGAGCGCTACCGCCGGCGGGTAATCCGGCTGAAAATTCTGCATCATCTGGGCGTATTGCGCCGCGAGGTCAGCGCGGCGCGATCGCATGTTCTGGATGCCGAGGTTGCTGAGCGCCTCCGGGACGGCGTCGCCGGAAGACCGCAGGCGGCTCTGTGCTTCGATACGCGCGGCGCGTGCAGCGGCAAGTTCGCGCGAAAATACCGCCAGATTGTCCGAAACCAGCGAACGTTCGCCTGCGCTGCCCTGAGCATCGCCCGAATTGCCGACCGGCACGGTAACGATGCCTTCTTTCACGGCATAATCGACGACCTGGCGCTCGGCCTCGTTGATGCGTGATCGCAATTGAGTAAGACGTTGTTCGAGGAATTGTCGGGCGTAGGAAGTAGTTTCGTAACGCCGTTCAAGAGCCTGCTGGACGAAGTTCTTGCTCCAGCTATCGACAACCCGCTTAGAAAATTCAGGACTCGGACTAGTAAACTTGATCTTGACTAGCCGAGACATCTTGTCTGGGTCAATTTTTAGATTGTCGAGCAGAATGTCACCGGCGGCCCGAATGCGCGTGTCAGCATCTGGAGCGCTGGCCACCAGCGTGTCTCCGTCGAACCACTCATCCGCATAGGGGCTTCCGAAAAGTTCGTAGAAGCTCTTGTTGCCCTGCAGGTTCAAATCGGCGACAACGCGATCCGCAAGCGAACGTGCCTGTAATAGGCCGTATTGCGTTTCATAGAATTCCGGATCGAGCGTCGGCGTATCCTGCCCTTCTGCACCCTGGACGCTGGTGAAATTCTCTCCTTCGCGGCGGATCTCGATTGAGGACGATGCGGTGTACATCGGCGTCGACAGCAAGGTGACAACAACACCCAGCAGCACGCACCCCAGAACGCAGGAAACGATGAGCCATCTACGGCGAAAAGCTACGTCGTAGATCCCTATAAAAAGAGATTGGAAATCGATTTCGGATCGATCGGCACCGAAATCGGCCTGATCCTTCACGTATACGACACGCGAACCGGTACGCTCATCGAGCATCTGAATTCCCACCAACTGAAATAGCCAAGTCTACCTTCGCAGCACGGCGATAATAGGCGCCGTGATCAAGCCGGATGCAGACAGGACATCTTTGAATACTCGGCGAGCCCGCGATTCCCCGACGTAAATGACATCGTTCGAGTAGATTTCGGGATCCTCATACATCCCGGCACGGATCGCCCGCAGGTCGTAAAGAGCGGCATATTGTTGTCCGCCCGACGTGCGATATACGATAACGAAATCCTCTTTCGCGAATTCGGTCGTGCTCGCTGCGCGCGCGATGGCACGCATCAGGGACATCCGTCCGACGATCGGATATACTCCCGGAGCGGCGACCTGGCCATCGACCGAGAAGGTCTGGCTGGCGGCGTCGAGGAGATTGATCGTCACGCGAGGGTCGCGCACATAGCTGGCCAGACGCGTAGTGATTTCGCCAGTCAGTTCTTCGACGCTCATTCCCGACGCGTGGATAGATCCGGCGATCGGCAATGCGATCGTACCGGTTGTGTCGACCTGAACCGACTGGCTCAGTTCCGGGATCCCGAACACGCTGATCGACAATTTGTCGGAAGGTCCGATCACATAGGGGCGATCGGGGATCAGCAGATCCTCTCGAGTCGGAGCAGGCATGGTCTGCTCGCCGACGAATTCCAGGCCCGGGCGCCCGACAAATTCAGGACCGCTTCCGCATGCGCTCAGCAGCATGCAAGCGCCGCCCGTCAGAGCGAAGGCACTTCTCCGCATATCGTCCCACCTCACTGAAGTCCTACATCAAGGTTGTTAGAGAGTCGCTTTCGCAGGTGCAACTGAAGATTGCCGAGTTGTTGGGACGCGTAGCCGAATGGCTTTGTTCGATAACTTGGCGACGGAATTCCGCACTTGCGAACACATGCATCATGCAGGTTTTTGCGGTGTTTTCCTTGCCAACCGCTCGCTCGGATCCTGATGGACGTGTCCGCCCGCGCCGTATGGAATGTCATGACGCAGTGTCTGGAGCTTCTATGTCGCGGGCTTCGCGTCAGGCGGAATGCCCATGTCTGTGGTGGAATGATCCACTGCGATCGGCCAGCCAGGCACAGAAGAGCGCGAATACACCGCTCATCAGAGGCGTGCGCAGCGGGTAGTCGGTCATGCTCGCCAGAAACAGGATCGCAACCCCGAACACCGCTGCGCGCCGAAGCGCGGTATCGGCAGAAAATCCGGATGCCCTGAAGAATGCGAGAAAGCTCGCACGGCCCCACCAGATCACAAAGGACAGCAACACCAGCAGCGCGAGAATCCCGCCTGTGATCGTCAGTTCGATCAGGTCGTTATGCGCATTGTTCAGATAGCTGAAATCGAGAAGGCTGTCCGGTTCATATATCTGGTACACCGGTACGAAGGAACCAAAGCCGGTACCGAACGGAAAGGTCTGCTTGATCACTTCGATAAGCACCGGAAGAGTCCGGATCCGGGCTTCCTTTTCTTCAATGTTGATACCCATCAAGCGATCGATCGCTATCGCGCGCTCGTTGAGCAGCGCCACCGCGACTACGGCGACGATGCAGAGAATGATCGCCGCAACGATCGCGACGCGATATTTCGCCGGAAGTCGTGCGCCCGGAAGTTGCGGCCTGACGAAGAAGGCTCCCAGAAGGCCGACCAGCATCATAGCCAGGCCCGAACGCGAACCGGTGACCAATCCTACCAGGAGGATCAGCGCTCCCACGCATAGCGCAAGCGCGTTGCGCGAACGCGCCGCTCCTTGATTGCGGGTCGGCAGCAGCGTCCACACCCGCAGCATCGGCAAGCTTGTTGCCAGAAGCGCGGCATGGTGATTGCGGTTGGCAAAAAAACCGTCCGGCAGACCCAAATGCATGAATCGGTAATAGTATAGCGGAGAATATTTTCCGCTCGCGGCCTGCGCGACGCCGAACACTGCGCTGGCGATGACCAGGAGCAGCAGGGCGGGAAGCAGAAATCTGCGTTGGCGTTCGGAAAGCGCGGCATATCCCGCCAGCATCGTCGCCGGCACCAGCAGCGCGACCAGGCTGTTCCAGGTGCCGTCCGGGGTCACGCTGAGCGGTCGCCATGGCAGCTTCTGTCCCGGCTCGACCAGAACCGGCGAAAAACGCGGCGGGCCGCCGAAGCTCTGCCAGAGGGCAGGCGGCAGCGGGATCAGCTGCAGGACCATGACCAGCGCGAACAGGCCCAGCAGGATCAACGGGGTCTTCACCCGACCCCATTCGATGTCGGACCGGCTGAGCAGTATCGCCATCAAACACAGGACCGTGATCGGCCTCAGGAAAATCAGATAGGGTACGTCGGGCCGGGCCGACCCGCCCAGCAACGCCCAGCTGATGACCGCGATCGCCAGCGCGACAGCGGGGATGGTGCCGATCGCATGGGACATTCTGGTCTGGGAGCGCGAAGGGCCGTGGCCGTGTGAACCCGTGGAACTCGTTGCCATTCATCCCCCGATTCGCTGAGGTCAGCCGCCTTGCCGGACGTCGGCAAGCAACAGGCGTCGATACGCCTCTAGCGCAAAGCGGATCGCTCCCTCAAGTTCCTGTTACGAAAAGGAGCCGACAACCAGTCTGGTGATCCGTTCCGAAGCCTGGCCGTCGCCAAACGGGTTATGGGCGCGGGCCATGGCGGAATAGGCGGTTTCGTCGTCGAGCAATGTCGAGCTTTCGGAAATGATCCGGTCCTTGTCGGTGCCGACCAGTCGCGCCGTGCCCGCTTCGACGCCTTCGGGGCGTTCGGTGGTTTCGCGCATCACCAGCACCGGCTTGCCCAGCGCCGGGGCCTCTTCCTGAACGCCGCCAGAATCGGTTAGCACGATATGCGCCATGTCGAGCGCGCGGATGAAGTGCGGGTAATCGAGCGGGTCGATCCGCGCGATATTGGGCCGGTCGCCGAGCACTGCGTCCATTACCGACACGACATTGGGGTTGGGGTGGACCGGAAAGATCAGCGCGACATCCTCACGATCGGCGATCGAGGCGATCGCATGCGCGATAGCCTCCATCCCGCCGCCGAAATTTTCGCGCCGGTGCGTCGTGACCAGGATGATCCGTTTGCCCGCGAACCGGGCTGCGAGCGGATCGAGACCGGCGGCGAGCGAAGGATCGGCGGCGATGCGATCGCGCGTGGCGTGCAGCGCGTCGATCACGGTATTGCCGGTGACATGGATGGTGGCGGGATCGATATTCTCGCGCCGCAGCGCATCGGCGGCGGTCTGTGTCGGCGCGAAATGCTGATCGGCGATCGGCGCGATCATCCGCCGATTCACTTCCTCGGGCCAGGGGTGATAGATGTCGCCCGAACGCAGCCCAGCTTCGACATGGCTGACCGGGATCTTGCGGTAATAGGCAGTGAGCGCCCCGACCATCGCGGTCGCGGTATCGCCCTGGACGATCACCCGGTCGGGCCTTTCGGCGTCGAGCACGTCGCCAAGACCGGTCAGAAGCCGTGCGGTCAGCTGGTCGAGATTCTGCCCCGGCTGCATCACGTTCAGATCGATGTCCGGGCGCAGTCCCGCGATGTCGAGCACCTGATCGAGCAGCCCGCGATGCTGGGCAGTGACGCAGGTGCGGACGCGCAGTCCGCGATGCCGCATCAGCGCGTTTGCGACCGGAAACAGCTTGATCGCTTCGGGGCGCGTTCCGAAAATCAGCAGGACAGTGGGTGTCGTCATGTTCGCATGCCCTAATGGCGCAGCATTAAAACCCGGCTAATTGTCCGTTGCAGGACGGAGTACATCGAAAAGGCGGCACTTGCATCCCGTCGCGGCTGCGAAACGCCATGCCGCTGGAAACATGCCTGTCGTTGCTGCGACGCAAAGTTCGGGCTATCCCCGATGGGGGGAGACAAATTCATGACATTCAAGCCACTTCGCAAAGCCGTTTTTCCTGTTGGAGGCATGGGAACCCGATTCCTGCCCGCGACCAAGGCGATGCCCAAGGAAATGTTGCCCGTCGTAGACCGGCCTCTGATCCAATACGCAGTGGACGAGGCGCTTGAGGCCGGCATCGAGCAGATGATTTTCGTCACGGCGCGCGGCAAGGGTGCGCTCGAGGACCATTTCGACATCGCCTATGAGCTTGAGGCAACGATGGCCGATCGCGGCAAGTCGCTCGATGCGCTCCGCAATACGCGGCTGAAGCCGGGTTCGCCGGTCTATGTCCGTCAGCAGGAGCCGATGGGGCTGGGCCATGCGGTATGGTGCGCGCGCGATATCGTCGGCGACGAACCGTTCGCGGTGCTGCTGCCCGACGATTTCATGGTGGGAAAGCCCGGATGCCTGAAACAGATGGTCGATGCCTATAACAAGGTCGGCGGCAATCTGATCTGTGCGATGGAAGTGACGCCAGAGGCGACCGAGAAATACGGCATCATCACGCCCGGCGGACAGGATGGCGCGCTCACCGAAGTACGGGGGCTGGTCGAAAAGCCCAAGGCAGGCACCGCGCCTTCGAATCTCGCGGTGATCGGCCGCTATGTGCTGCAGCCCGAAGTGATGCGCGTGCTGGAGACGCAGGAAACGGGCGCGGGTGGCGAGATTCAGCTGACCGACGCAATGGCGAAGATGGTCGGAAACCAGCCGTTCCACGGCGTCACTTTTGACGGCGTGCGCCATGATTGCGGCGACAAGGCGGGCTTTATCGAAGCGAATATCGCGATGGCGTTCGCGCGTGACGATATCGGAGCGAAGGTGAAGGCATTCGCCGCGTCGCTGCTCGACTGAGCGCCGCTTTTCAGATCGTGACCAGCCGGTCCTCGCCCAATGTGGCGAGGATGTCGATCATGCCGCCGGTTTCGACGCCGGGCGGCAGATCGGTTGCCTGATGTCCGGCGATGGCGAGCCCGGTCTGACAGGCGATCAGCGAGACTCCGGCCTCGACCGCCATTGCCAGCAAGTCGCTGCGCGTCGGCAGGCCATGCGTCTTTAGCGCCGCCGCGTCTTCCTCTTCGCCCGCCACGAATAGCGCCGCAGCGCCCTCATGCGCGAACAGGCGTGCGCCGCCGCCCAGCGCCGACTGCGCACAGGCCAGCGTTAGTGCCGCGCGGAAACGCTCGGGATCGCCGCTGACGACGATGATCGTCAGGCCGCGCAGGACGGACATCCCGGATCTTTGGGCAGGGCGAGCGTGCGAAACCGCAGCGCCAGTGCATCGAACAGCAGCAGCTTGCCCGCGCTGTCCTCTCCAAACCGGGTGATCGCGCGAATCGCTTCCAGCGCGGCGAGGCTGCCCATCACACCGGTCAGCGCGCCGAGCACACCCTGTTCGGAACAGCTTATGCCCGGCCGTTCGGGATCGGCGCCGACGAAACAGCGATAGCAGGGCTTGTCCGCCTCCCAGCCGCGAAACACGCCGAGCTGGCCTTCGAATTCGCCGACGGCAGCGGATACCAGCGGCACATGATGGCGCAGGCAGGAATCGGCGACCAGCATGCGGGTGGCGAAATTGTCGGTACCGTCGAGCACCACATCGGCGTTTCGGACGTGCGATTCGACATTGCACGCGTCGATCCGGCGCGAATGCACCCGCACATCGACATGCGAATTGAGCGCCGACACGCGCATGCCGCTGACCATCGCCTTGCCATGGCCGACGTCGCGCGCGACGAACAAAATCTGGCGCTGCAGGTTGGAAAGATCGACCCGGTCGTCATCGACGATGGTCAGCTTTCCCACGCCCGCCGCTGCAAGATACTGGATCGCCGGCGACCCGATCCCGCCCGCGCCGACCACCAGCACATGCGCCGCCTTCAGCCGCGTCTGGCCCGCGCCGCCGATTTCCTTGAGCACGATATGGCGGGCATAACGTTCGAGCTCTTCGTCGCTGAGAATTGTCATTGCGGCCAGACGAAGACCAGGCTCGTGCGATACCATTGCGGCGCGGCGGTCTCGCGCGGAAGCAGGTTGTTCTGGGCAAATGCCGAAGCCAGGCCCGCCGCATATTGTTCGACCGTCGGGCAATCGATCGCGCGCGGCACCACCACGCGCACGAATCCCGCGCCGTCGACCAGCACGGCCAGATCCACCCGCATCCGCCACCGGCCCAGCGCCGATTTTTCCGCGCGGCAGTGCCGGGTCGTCGCTTCGTTATGGGCAAAGACGTGCATTTCGCGCGAAACCTGCGGCGGAGCGCGATAGGGAAGGTCGGGCAGCGACGACCAGTCTATGGTGGCCGTCTGCGCGTGCGCGCCGGTGCCGGTCACCAGCATCACGAACGCAAGGAACCATTTCATTGGCCGGTGGATCCGAAGCCGCCGGTGCCGCGCCGAGTCTCGTCCAGACTGTCGACCGGAGTGAAAACCGCTTTCTGAACCGGTGCAGGCACCAGCTGCGCAATGCGGTCGCCGCGCGCGATGGGGAACGGCTGATCGCCGAGATTGGCCAGAATCACTTTCACTTCGCCACGATAGTCGCAGTCAATCGTTCCCGGCGCATTAAGGCAGGTTATTCCGTGCTTTAGCGCAAGGCCCGAGCGCGGGCGCACCTGCACTTCATAGCCGTCCGGGATCGCCATCGCAAAGCCGGTGGCGACTGCATGGCGGGCCCCCGGCGCCAGTTCGAGCGTTTCGGCAGCGACCACGTCCATGCCAGCGGCGCCGTCCGTCGCATAGGCAGGGAGCGGCAGCCCCTCGCCATGGGGAAGGCGCAGGATCGCGATGTCGATCGGGCGCATCATGATTCCTCCGGCAGCGAAGCTGCCAGGCGACCGGTGGCCGCCACGACTTCGGGATCGTTCAATATGGCATGACCGCGTCCCGGCAGGATGCGATAATCCGTCGCGATGCCGCGCAGCGTCAGCGCCTCGGCATAGGAGCGCGAAAACTGCACCGGAGTGACGCTATCGTCGGCACCGACGATGATCGCGGCGCGCAATGTCGGCGAAATACCGCCCGCGGTCTTGAGCGGATCGAGGCTCGCGACCGGCTGTTCCCATGGCTTGTCGGGGGCTTTTCGCTCCATATAGGCGCGCCATTCGGGCAGTGTGCAGGGGCAACCGACCAGCACGACGCCGTCGACCAGGTCCGGGCGGATACCGGCCAGATTGGCGGCGATCGCTGCGCCGCCCGAATCGCCGACGACGATGACATTGGCCTTGGGATAGCGCTGACGATAGGCAGCGATCGCATCGCCGATCGTCCTCAGCCGGTCATCGGTATAATTGTCGCCCGTGTCGCCGCCGCGTTCGCCGGGCGAGCGATGGCCCTGCGCATCGGCATAGCCGGGGCGCAGCAGCGCGACTGCGGCGCTTTCGGGGATCGTCTCGCTTGCGGTTTCGGCAAATTGCCGCGCATCGGCGCGTTCGTCGGGCAGGCCGTCGCCATTGAGGACGACGATCAGCGTGCGGACATCCGCGCGCGGCGCCTTGCCGAAAGTCTCTCCATAAAGCCCCGGGTCGGGCAGCGCGACCGTATGCAGTTCGGAACAGGCGCCGAGCATCAGCAGCGGCAGTATCCAGGCATGTTTACAGCGCATCGGCAATCCTTTGCGCGAGTTTCTTGGCGACATCGGCTTTGGGCATGCGCTCCCAATGCTCGATTCCGTCGGCCGTGACCAGATGAATGCTGTTTGCCTCACCCCCCATCACGTCGCCCGAAACATCGTTCGCGACAATCCAGTCCGCGCCCTTGCGTGCCCGTTTTTCGGTGGCGTGTTCGACGACGCGTTCGGTTTCGGCGGCAAAGCCGATCAGCAGGCCCGGGCGGCGCGGGCTTTTGGCGAGCATCGCGAGGATATCGGGATTTTCGCTCAAGGACAGCGTCGGCATGCCTTCGGTCTTCTTGATCTTCTGATCCGAAGCATCGGCGCGCCAGTCGGCGACGGCGGCAACCATCACGGCGGCGTCGGCGGGCAGCGCGGCGGCGACCGCATTGGCCATTTCCTGCGCGGTTTCGACATCGACGCGATGAACATTGCGCGGCGTCGGCAGCGTCACCGGCCCTGAAACCAGCGTCACCTCCGCACCCAGTGCGGCGAGCGCGGCCGCAATCGCATAGCCCTGCCGCCCCGAGGAGCGGTTGGCGATATAGCGGACCGGGTCGATCGGCTCATGCGTCGGCCCGGCAGTGACCAGAATGCGCTTGCCGGTCAGTTGGCCGGCGGTTTCGATGCCACCCAGTTGCGCCTGAATGGCTGCCAGAATCGCTTCGGGTTCGGCAAGCCGCCCTTCGCCAAATTCGCCGCACGCCATCGCGCCCTGATCGGGACCGACAAACGCGACGCCATCGGCGCGCAGCTGCGCGACGTTGCGGCGGGTTGCGGCATGTTCCCACATCCGCACATTCATCGCCGGCGCGGCAAGCACCGGCTTATCGGTGGCGAGGAGGAGGGTGGTGGCAAGGTCATCGGCGATGCCAGCCGCCATTTTCGCGAGCATATCCGCCGTTGCAGGCGCGACGACGACCAGGTCGGCCTCGCGGCTCAGCTGGATATGGCCCATTTCGGCCTCGTCCTTCAGGTCCCACAGGCTGGTATGGACCGGCGCTTCGGAAAGCGCGGCAAGGGTCATCGGCGTGACGAAATGCTCGCCGCCTTTGGTCAGCACGCAGCGCACGGCAATCTCGGCCTTGCGACACAGCCGGATCAGCTCGCACGCCTTATAGGCAGCGATGCCGCCGCCGACGATCAACAGGATACGCTTCATCGCTGGACTATCTGGACCCGCACGCGTCGCCTGTCGAGCGCCCGCGCGAACAGGTCGCGCAGCGCATCGGGCACGAATACGAGGCCCGTCAGGAATATCGGGGCGACGATCAGCCCCCAATAAAAGGTGTCGATCCGCGCAAAACCGCTCATCAGCGCGGCCCAGACACCGAGCAGCGCCACCATCCGCAGCGCCATCGGATCATCCCACGCAAACCATCCGAGCAGCGCCAGGCCGATCAGCAACGCCGCCAGCCAGAGCGGGAGCATTTGAAGCGCGGTCGCCAGCACCAGCGACTTCACGAACAGGCCGAAACCCTGCATCCCCAGCCAGCCGGGGGAGGCGGCATCGAGCGGCCCGGTGACCTGAGCGACTGCCCAGGCATGGACGCCGATCACCGCGGCGAAGACCGCGATCGCGGCGGCCCAGCCGATCGCTTCGCGCCGTTCCCCCTCGATCCATGCGAAAAGCGCCATTACCAGCGCATAGAGCAGGGCGGTTTCGCGGATCAGCATCGCCGCCAGCCCCAGCGCGACGGCTTCGATCCAGCGGCCGGGTCTGCGCAGCGCCAGCGACAATGCGACGAGCAAGCCCGCCCATATCTCATGAAACGCCGCCAGCTCGGGCTGGACAAAGGCGAGGATCGATCCGGCAAGCAGGATGACGACGGCAATACGCGGCGCCAGTCGCGACAGCATCGGCATCAGCCGGGTCAGCCAGACAAAGGCAGTCAGCGATGCCAGCGCATAAAGCAGGACGCGGATCGCCAGCGGCGGCAATGCGGCCTCGATCACTGCAAGCCCGGGCAGACGGAAGGTGACGAAGGGACGCAGCGGATAATCGCCCGCGCGCAGCGCCTGTGCCGTCACGTCATAATAATTGCCGCCATGCCGCACCCCGGCGACGATCTGATCATAAAGCGCCAGATCGGTCGGTGCGCGATCGGTCTGGCTGGCCGCCGTGATTGCAGGCGGATTGCCAATCCACAATGCCGTGAGGCTGAGCAGCAGCAGGAAAACCACCAGCCCGATCGCGACTCGCGCCGCCGCGGGCTTCATGCGCGCAAAGCGCGTCGGCACGGCGAGCCAGAAGGGCGTCGGGGCGTTCACCGGAACAGCAGCAACGTCGCTGCGGCGCCGAGCGCGCCGGAGAACACCGCAACGATGATATAGCGGATGCCGCCGATGCGTATCCGCTCGATCTCCCGCAGCGGCGGGGCAGGGGGTGCGCCGCCCGGCGTCGGGAAATGCCGTTCGATATTGCGCACAAGTTGCGGCAGGCGCGACAGCGTCCGAAAATCCTCGATCAGCCGGTCGGCCACGGCGGCTTCGGGGCCCAGCTCGGTACGGATCCATTCGCGCACGAACGGGGCGGCGGTGTCCCAGAGGTTAATGTCGGGATCGAGCCCGGTCGCCACGCCTTCGACCATCACCATCGTCTTTTGCAGCAGCAACAGGTGCGGCTGGGTCTGCATGTCGAAATCGCGCGTGATGTTGAACAGGCTGTCGAGCATCATGCCGATCGACATGTCCTTGACCGGCAGGCCGCGCATCGGTTCGCCCACTGCGCGCAGCGCGGTCGCGAATTCGGCGACATTATGATGCGCGGGAACATAGCCGGCTTCGAAATGGATTTCGGCCACGCGCTTGTAGTTGCCGGTGATCAGGCCATAGAGAATCTCGGCAAGCCACACCCGCGCGCGCCGGTCGATCCGGCCCATGATGCCGAAATCGATCGCGGCGATCCGTCCGTCGGCGAGCGCGAACAAATTGCCCTGGTGCATGTCGGCGTGGAAAAAACCCTCGGCGATCGCCTGACGCAGGAATGCGCGAACCAGCTTTCCGCCCAGCGCCGACACGTCCTGGCCCGCCGCGATCAGTGCCGCGCGGTCGGACAGCTTGATCCCGTCGATCCATTCGAGCGTCAGCACCTTGCCCGTGGTGCGTTCCCAGTCGATCGCGGGAACCATGAAATCGGGCTCGGCCTGCATGCCTTCGGCAAGTTCGGAGGCCGACGCGCCTTCGCGGCGCAGGTCGAGCTCGCGCATCGTCCAGCGTTTGAACGTGTCGATGACGAGCCGGGGCCGCAACCGCGCCGCTTCGCCGCCCATCGTTTCGATCTGCGCGGCGGCCCATTCATAGGTTTCGATGGCGCGGGAGAATTCGGTTTCGATGCCCGGGCGCAGCACTTTCACTGCGACCTGGCGGCCATCGGTGGTGACGGCACGATGGACCTGCGCGATCGAAGCGGCGCCGATCGGATTTTCCTCGATTTCGGAAAACAGCGTGTCGAGCGGGCGGCCGAAGCTGGCCTCCATCTGCGCGCGGATCGATTCGAACGGCAGCGGCGGCAGTGCATCCTGAAGCCGCAACAGATCCCTTGCCGCGGATTCGCCGATCAGATCGGGGCGCGTCGCGAGCGTCTGGCCAAGCTTGATCGCCGCCGGGCCGATCGCCTGAAACGCATCGGCATAGCGCGGCTCTGCCGGCACACGGGCGCCGAGCCGGGCGATCCGCGCAAGCCGCCGCACCGGGCGCGGCGTGTTGCGATCGCGTTCGATCCCCCGGAGCGCGCCGTGCCGCGCGAGCGTGCGGCCCCATTTGAGCAGCCGCCAGAAATGGACGACGGGAGACGTCATCGCGTCACTTCTCCCCGACCGGGGAGCGCGAAAAGTCGGACGCCATGGTCAGATCTTCCAGCCGCTATGGATTGCGACCAGCCCGCCGAGCATCGGTTCGACCTTCGTCCGCACGAAACCGGCATCGGCGATCATCGCCTCAAAGGTCGGCATGTCGGGGAAACGGCGAATCGATTCGATCAGATAGCGATAGCTGTCCGCATCGTTGGCGAGCAGCTTGCCGAGTTTGGGCACCAGCTTGTGCGAGTAGCTGTCATAGATTTCGGCAAAGCCCGGCCATTGGGTGGTCGAGAATTCGAGGACGTAGAACCGTCCGCCCCGCTTGAGCACGCGATGCGCCTCGCGCAGTGCCCTGGGAATGTCGGTCACGTTCCGGATGCCGAATGCGATCGTATAGGCGTCGAAGAAACGATCGGGGAATTGCAGTTCCTCGGCATTCGCTTCGGTCCACACCATGCCGTCAAAGCCGCGCTTTGCCGCGCGCTCCATGCCGACTTCGAGCATTTCGGGATTGATGTCGGCGACCGTGATCGCCGCGCCCGAAGGCGCCATGCGAAAGGCGATGTCGCCGGTGCCGCCCGCCATGTCGAGAATATGCTCGCCCGCGCGCGGTTTGACTCGGCGCACGAACACATCCTTCCACACCCGGTGCAGCCCGCCCGACATGGCATCGTTCATCAGATCGTAGCGTGCAGCGACATTGGAAAAGACTTCGCCGACGCGGCGGGTCTTTTCGTCCGGGGCGACGTCCTCATATCCGAAGGAAACGGTGTCGTTCATGGGGCACTCGGTGTTGGAGGGCAGACCGGCTCGCTCTAGCCATAGCTTGCGGCATCGGCAAACCCGGCTTAGCGCGATTGATCAAATGCCCGAACTTCCCGAAGTCGAAACCACGGTACGCGGTCTGGCACCTGTCCTTGACGGGCAGGCGATCGCGCGGCTGATTCTGCGCCGCGGCGACCTGCGCCGTCCGTTTCCACCCGATCTGGGACAGCGGATGACGGGCGCGCGTGTCGTGTCGCTGGGGCGGCGCGCCAAATATGGGCTGATCGACACCGATCGCGGCGACACGATGATCTTTCACCTGGGGATGTCGGGCCGTTGGCGAATCGATCCCGCAGAGACGCTTACGCACGATCATCTGATCCTCGAAACCGCGCAGCACCGGCTGGCGCTCAACGATCCGCGGCGCTTCGGGTCGGTCGATCTGGTGCCGACGGCCGATCTCGCGACCTGGCCGCCCTTTGCCGCGATGGGACCCGAACCGCTCGGGCCGGATTTCACTCCCGCCCATCTCGCCGCTGCGTTCGAGGGGCGAATCGCGCCGATCAAGGCGTTGCTGCTCGACCAGCGAATCGTCGCGGGGCTCGGCAATATCTATGTCTGCGAAGCGCTGCACATGGCGGGCATCGCGCCCGATCGCGCGGCGGGGCGAATCACGCGGCCCCGGCTGGCAAAGCTTGTCGATGCGATTCGCGAAGTGTTGCTCGCCGCGATCGAGGCGGGGGGATCGACGCTGCGCGATTATGCGCGGCCCGATGGCGAGCTTGGCTATTTCGCCAAACAATGGCGCGTCTATGGGCGTGAGGGCGAGGCATGCCTTTGCGGAGCGACCGTTCAGCGGCGCGTCGACGGGGGAAGATCCACCTTTTGGTGCAGCAAATGCCAGCGATGAAGGTTGACCGTTGTCGCCACAGCCGTTAAGGGGCGCGCTTTCCCGGACGAGAGGCTTTGGTTTCGCGTCCATCCCGCATAGCAGAATTTCGAGGACGGCATGGCGAATACGCCACAGGCGAAGAAGCGTATCCGGCGCAACGCGCGTCGCGCGGACATCAACGGCGCTCGTGTGAGCCGTATCCGCACCTATGTGAAGAAGGTCGAGACGGCGCTGGCCGCCGGCGACAAGGAAGCGGCCGCCGCCGCGCTGCGCGAAGTGCAGCCCGAGCTGGCCCGTGGCGTTTCCAAGGGCGTGCTTCACAAGAACACCGCAGCGCGCAAATTCTCGCGCCTCAACAAGCGTCTCGTCGCGCTCGGCTGAGCGTCGACGGACTGCTTGCAGATACCCATGCGGGATCGACCCGTCGGATGAAGATCCGGCGGGTTTTTTGCTGCGTGCCGACTCAATTGTTACGCTTGCGTGACATGTGCGCGGAAATGTCTAGGGAGTTCCGCGAGTCGCATCGGTCCAAACCGGGACGGGTGTCTAAAAACGCAATATATTCAGTGACTTGTGAAATAATTTAACGGAAATCCTAGCTTCGTCGCGAGTCAACCGGGCATATTTCACTTTCTTTACGCACCCGCTCTTGCCCGACTCAGAGCAGCGTTTCTACAACGACCCTCCCGACGCGAAAATCTCGCTGTCGGGTACCAAAGCAGAGCCTGTAGCGACAGCGGATGCGATTCCGGCTGGGGAGAGGTTTTGCGCTGAGAGCATGCCGGGAAATCGGCCGCAGACGAGGGGGTGAAACGCAGTGACGCAGGCGCGTACCTTGGAATCGGATACGATGAACCCGGTGGCGAAAGCCTGGGCGAGCGTGCGGAGCAATCTGCGCCGTTCGGCCGGACAGCGTTTGTTCGATCAATGGCTCAAGCCTGTCGAACTGATCGACGATGGCGATGCCGAGGCGATTCGCCTTGGCCTGCCGTCCGATTTCATGGCGCAGTGGGTCCGCAATCATTATGCCGAGCGGCTGCTGCTCGAATTTCGCGGCGAGCTGCCCGGCGTTTCCAGCGTAACGATCGAAACGCTGTCCGATTCGCAGCCGCACCGCGTGCTCACTGCCACCAGCAACGAAGCGCGTCGGGTTGAACCCGAACCATTGACCCAAGCGGAAAGCAGCCGTTTCGACCCACGCTTCACTTTCGATCGCTTCGTGGTCGACGGATCGAACCGCGTGGCGTTCAACGCGGCCCGTGCGCTCGCCGAATCGGGCGCGCCGCGGTTCAGCCCGCTTTATCTTCACAGCACGACCGGACAGGGCAAGACGCACCTGATGCACGCGATCGGCCAGGCTTTTCTGGCCGACAATCCGGGCATGTCGGCAATCTATATGCCCGCCGAACGTTTCATGTTCGAATTCGTCCGCGCGCTGAAGGCGCGCGACACGCTGGCGTTCAAGGCGCGGCTGCGCGGCGCGGACCTGCTGATGATCGACGATCTGCAGTTCATCGGCGGCAAGGACGCGACGCAGGACGAATTTTTCCACACCGTCAACGAGTTCATGGGATCGGGCAAGCGGCTGGTGTTCGCGGCTGATCGCGCGCCGCTGGCGCTCGAAGGCTTCACGCCGCAGCTGGCCGGGCGGCTGGGATCGGGTCTGGTTGCCGATATCCGCCAGCCCGAACTCGAACTGCGCCGCGCGATCCTGCAGCGCAAGCTGGCCGATATGCCCGATGTCGCGGTGCCCGAGGAAGTGATCGAACTGCTCGCGGCGCGGATCACGTCGAATATCCGCGAACTCGAAGGCGCGCTCAATCGCCTGCTCGCTTATGCGCAGCTGAACGGCGAAGCGATCACGATCGATTTCGCGGTGCAGACGCTGGGCGAAGTGCTGCGCCATGTGCAGCGGCGCATCACGATCGACGAGATCCAGCGTGCGGTTTCGGCGCATTTCGACGTCAAGCAGCTCGACCTGATTTCGGAACGCCGCGCGGTTGCGATCGCGCGCCCGCGTCAGATCGCCATGTATCTGGCCAAGCGGCTGACGACGCGCTCGCTGCCCGAAATCGGGCGCAAATTCGGCAATCGCGACCATTCGACGGTGATCCATGCCGTCCGCCGGATCGAGGATCTGCGCGGCAAGGACGGCGAGATCGACGGCGCGGTCCGCACGTTGCTGCGTAAACTGGAAGGCTGAGACTCCGCCTTTCCGAGGGTTGTGTAGGCGTAAGCGTTTCGTTCCGTGGACCCCAGTGCCATGGAACGGGGGTGGGCGGCGTCCAGTGGCGAGCCTCGCTGCGCCGAACCCCGGAAAGCGCCGACGGAGGCACCCGACCCCCGCCGCTGCCGCTCACCCCATAGTTGCTGACAGGACCGGCCTGTTTTTCAAGGAGCGGCCGACGCGCCGGCGGATTTGCGCGATGGTGGACCGGGAAAATCCCTCCCCGAGCCATGCCCGGGGAGAGTCGGGTCAGATTTGCAATCCGACGGCCTTTTGCGCCGCTCTTAGCGTGGGTTCGGCGAGCGCGGTCGCCCGTTCGGCCCCCCTTGCCAGATTGGCCTGCACCGCCGCGCGATCGTCGAGCAATTGCGTCAGCCGGTCGCGGATCGGCCCGAGCACCGACACCGCCAGATCGGCAAGCGCGGGCTTGAACGATCCGAAACCCTGGCCTGCAAATTCCGCCACGACGCTTTGCGGATCGCGATCCGACAGCGCGGCATAAATTGTGACAAGGTTCTTCGCTTCGGGCCGTTCGGCCAGAGCGTCGAAATTGTCGGGCAGCGCTTCGGGATCGGTCCGCGCCTTGCGGAATTTCTGGGCGATGGTGTCGTCATCGTCGATCAGGTTGATGCGGCTCATGTCCGACGGATCGGACTTGCTCATCTTCGCCGAACCGTCACGCAGCGACATGATGCGCGGCGCGGCCTTGCTGATCAGCGGATCGGGCAGCGGGAACAGCTCGACATCGAAATCGGTGTTGAACTTGGTCGCGACGTCGCGGGCGAGCTCAAGATGCTGTTTCTGATCCTCGCCGACCGGGACATGCGTCGCCTGATAGACGAGCACATCGGCTGCCTGCAGCACCGGATAGGTGAACAGGCCGACACTGGCGCCTTCGCGGTTCTTGCCCGCCTTGTCCTTCCACTGCGTCATCCGGTTGAGCCAGCCCATCCGCGCGGTCCCCTGGAGGATCCAGCACAGCTCGGCATGGGCGGGAACGCGCGCCTGGTTGAACAGGATGGCGCGATCATCGATCCCGGCGGCCATCAGCGTGGCGGCCATTTCGACGGTGGAGTTGGCAAGCTCGGCCGGGCTGATATTGCCGGTGAGCGCATGGAGGTCGGCAAGGAAGAACAGGCATTCGCCCCCCTGAAGCTCAGGAGCGCCCTGCATTTCCACCCATTGCTTGATGGCACCCAGATAGTTGCCGAGGTGGAGATTGCCGGTGGTCTGAATGCCGGAAACGACGCGCATATTCATCACTCCGCGCCCGATTGACCGTTCGACCGTTGGACCGGTCGTGGATCCCGTGCAGCGGGGCGCCGCCGCTATTCGATATGCTCGGGATGGCGGCGCTGTAGCGGCGCGCGGCGGCGGGGGGAAGTGCGCGAAACCTGACGAGACGTACCAGGTCCCCACTCGATCGTCCTCGACCGTGTCGATAGCGATCTGCACTATAGTGACGGCGAAGCGATTTGCATCGGGCACGCCGCAGCTCTGGCCAATATCTCTTGTGCAGAACAGTGGTTTGCAACATCTGGATGGGGCGCGTTCGGAGATCATGGACGGCATTGCATCGAGGTCCGCAGGGGGAGTGGCCGTGGCTCGTGATTTTGGCGCCGCGATGGCGCGGATGCAGGTTGAGGACCTGTTTCGCATTGCCAATTCGGGCGAAGCCGACGGCTTTGAGCCCGAAGCGATGGCTGCGGCGCGCGCCGAACTCGCGTTGCGGAACATCGCTGAATCCGATCGTCATCGCATCGAAGCCGAAGTTGCCGTGGATCAGGCAGAGCGGGCGGGGCGGGCGAGCGAGCCTCTGAGCAACCGGGCTTGGATTCTCTCGCTGCTGCTCGGTCCGTTTGTCATTCTTTCCACGCCTGTATTGGTGGCGCTGATTGCCCTTGGGGTTGCCGGCTACCGGCGGAAGCTATGGGAATTTTACATGGCTGCGATCTGGGGGCTGATTGTCTATCTGATACTGGGCTGGAGCGCCCTGTTCCTGTTTCACTGATCGGCGTCAAAGGCTCGCTCGATCGAAGTTTGACTCGCATCGCGTCGTCGAGCGAGGTCGCGGCGCGAAGCGGTCTGGTGCCATAATTGCGCATTGCCTGTGTCGGCCTGCGACGATGCGCGGTTTCGTTTCCGAAATCTAAACCCTGTTCGAAGACAAGGGGCGTCGAACGGCAAGGGTCCGCGCGCGCATCCGTGCGCGGCGCGCCATGCCGCTGACTGGATTGCGGAGAGCGTCGCGCATGATTTCGGACTCGGAACTCAACGTCGTCGTCCTGGGGCTGGGCTATATCGGCCTGCCCACGGCGGCGGTGATCGCGCGCAGCGGCGCCAATGTGCTGGGCGTCGATGTGCACGCAAATGTCGTCGATACGGTCAATTCGGGCAAGGTGCATATCGAGGAGATCGACCTCGACGGTCTGGTGTCCGGTGTGGTCGCGCGCGGCACGCTGCGCGCGTCGCTGAAGATCGAGCCCGCCGATGTCTTCGTCATCGCGGTGCCGACGCCCTTTGCCGAGGATCACGCACCCGACATCGGCTATGTGCTCAAGGCCGCGACCAATGTCGCCACCGTGCTCAAGGCCGGGGACATCGTGATCCTCGAATCGACATCGCCGGTCGGCACCACCGAAGCGGTCAGCGACCTGCTGGCGGAACTGCGCCCCGATCTGAAGATTCCCGGCCATTGCGCCGGCAGCGCCGATATCGCGCTTGCCTATTGCCCCGAACGCGTGCTGCCCGGCCGCATATTGGTCGAGCTGATCGACAATGACCGGGTGATCGGCGGCATCACGCCGCGTTGCGCGCGCAAGGCGCTGCAATTCTATCGCCGGTTCGTGCGCGGGGCCTGTGTCACCACCACGGCCAAGGCCGCGGAAATGACCAAGCTGACCGAAAATGCGTTTCGCGACGTCAACATCGCCTTTGCCAACGAATTGTCGATCGTCGCGGAGAAGATGGGCGTCGATGTGTGGGAAGTGATCCGGCTGGCCAATCGCCATCCGCGCGTCAACATATTGTCGCCGGGACCCGGTGTCGGCGGTCATTGCATCGCCGTCGATCCGTGGTTCCTGGTCCATTCGGCGCCCGATGCGACGCCGCTGATCCGCACTGCGCGCGAAGTGAATGACGGAAAGGTCGAACATACTATCGCGCGCGCCGAAGCGTTGCTCGAATCGATGCCCGGCGCGCCGGTCGCGTGCCTGGGCCTGGCGTTCAAGGCGAATATCGACGATTTCCGCGAAAGCCCGGCGATGAAGGTCGCCGCCGCACTGGCGCGGAAACATGGCAGCCGCATACGCATCGTCGAACCCTATGCCCGCGAACTTCCCGATGTCTTTGCCGATACCGGGGCCGAACTGATCGATATCGATACCGCGATCGAAACCTGTCCGATGTTCGTGGTGCTGGTCGATCACGATGTCTTCAAATCGGTGCCGCTCGACGAACGCGCCGACAAGCGAGTCTATGACACGCGCGGCATCTGGCCGGATCAGGCGAGCCCGGCCGCAAATGCCGCGGCGCTTCGGCTGGCGAGCTGACGCCTTGGGCGGGAAGACACTGGATTTGCGCGGGTCGATCGGGCACAGCCCGCGGCCATAGACCGTCGCGCATGCGTATCGCGGCCCCTTTGGTCTTCCGCAATCGGGGGAATGCATGAATCTGGACGGTTTGCGCGTGATGGTTACCGGTTCGGCCGGTTTCATCGGTTTCCACACCGCCAGCGAGTTGTTGCAGCGCGGCGCGACCGTGCTGGGAGTCGATAATTTCGGTTCCTATTACGATGTCGCGCTGAAGGAAGCGCGCAACGATCTGTTGTCGAACCATCCGCACTTTGCGGTCGCGCGGGTGTCGATCGACGATATGGAAGCGTTCGGATCGGTGTGGCGCGACTTTCGCCCCGATGTCGTGATCCATCTCGCCGCACAGGCGGGCGTGCGGTACAGCATCGATCACCCGGAAAGCTATGTCGCGAGCAACATCATCGGCACGTTCAACGTGCTCGAACTCGCGCGCCACAATCCGCTCAAGCATCTGCTCGTGGCATCGACCAGTTCGGTCTATGGCGCCAATACCGACATGCCCTTTGCCGAAACCCAGCGGACGCAGACCCCGGTCAGCCTCTATGCCGCGACCAAGGGTTCGACCGAGCTGCTCGGGCATAGCTACAGCCATCTTTTCGGCGTGCCGGCGACCTTTTTCCGCTTTTTCACGGTCTATGGGCCCTGGGGCCGGCCCGATATGGCGCTGTTCAAATTCACCAAGGCGATCCTCGAGGATCGTCCGATCGACGTGTATAATAATGGCGAGATGGAACGCGACTTCACGTATGTCGCGGATCTGGTCGATGCGGTCGTCGCGCTGGTGAGCTGTATCCCCGGCGCACAGCCGGCGCTGGAAGGCGACAGCCTCTCGCCGGTCGCGCCTTTCCGTGTGGTCAATATCGGCGGCGGCACCCCGACCAGGCTGATGGACTATATCGCCGAGCTCGAACGCGCACTGGGCAAGCCGGCGATCAAGAATTTCATGCCGATGCAGCCGGGCGATGTGCTCGCTACGCATGCCTCGTCCGATCTGCTGCAACAGCTGATCGGCAAAGTGCCGGAGACACCGCCCAGCGAAGGCATTCCTGCCTTCGTCAAATGGTATCGCGACTTTTACAGCGCCTGATCGCGCACAGCCGCGACTCCGGACGTCAGTGGCGGATCAGAATCGCCCGCCAGTTGCCGTCGAGCGGGCGATCGCGTGAAGCGAGGATGGGGGGAATTTCGGGCAGATCGCTCACCGTTTCCATCCGTGCCAGCTCATGCTCCATCGTCGCCACGCGGTCGCGCCAGTTCGGATGGGTACGCGCGCGCAGGATGCCGCCGGCATATTTCGGTCCGAAACTTTTCCAATAGGCAATGGAGACCGCCGGATCATAGCCGGCATTGCGCAGCAGCGAGAGCGACAGGATATCGGCTTGAATCTCCGACTGACGGAAATATTTCACGCTGCCGCCGAAACCCGACAACATGCCCCAGGCGACGCCGCGTTCCTCCAGCCGTTCGCGATGGTGCAGCACATTATGCGCGAATTCATGCGCCACCACGGGCGGCAGCCAGGATTCGGGATATTCCTCGAGAAAGCGGGAACTGACCTGCACCATGGTGCCGTCGGCGCTCGCATCCATATCATCGGCAAAGCGTATTTCGAAGCGCGACCGGCAGGCAGGGACGGGGTGAATCACGGTTTCGATCACTTCGCCGTTGCGCATCACCTTTACTGCGATCGGCTGGTCGGGCGGCAGATCGGCAAGCGCGAGCTGTACCGCGACGAGCCGATCGGTGGTGCCCGGTTCGCCCTGGGTATCGGCAATCACGACCGGTCCGATCGACAGGATCGAATCATTGGGCAACAGCCCCGCGGCCTCGGCCGGGCTGCCTTCGACAATGCCTTCGATCGCGACTTCGCTGGCAAAGCCGAAATAGGCCTTGGCCGCGTCGCGATCGCCCGAATCGAACTGATCGAGCGTGTGCAGCTGAATTCCCGTTGCCGGCTGGAGCCGGTCGCACAGTGCGACATTGGCCGTCGTCAGCCGGTATCCGATCCGCGCCAGTTTCATTTCCACTGCGCGGAACGGTTCGAACGCGGCGGCGTCCTGTTGCGCCATGGCCTGGCCGGGAAATGCCGCGAGCGCAGCGAGCGCGGCGCATGCGGAGAGGATGTTCCGGAAACAACACTTGTACGAAAATGGCGTCATTTCGGCATTATCCCCCTATCTTACACAATTGCAATTTGTGTAACCGCGCCTGATCTTTCAGTCGCAGGCAAAAGCCGTGGAATCGTGACGGCCACCCGCTCATATTGTTCGAATCAGACGAAGTGTCGATGATCACCAGATTATTTTCCCGATCCCGCCCGCAGCGCCAGGGCCCCTCGGCGCAATTGCCCGAGGGACAGCGCGTTTATGCGGTGGGCGACGTGCACGGGATGCTGGAGCAGCTTGAAGACCTGTTGTCGCGGATCGAAGCCGACAATGAAGCGCGCGGGCCCGCCCGAACCACGGTGATCTTTCTGGGCGACCTGATCGATCGCGGTCCCGATTCCGCGCAAGTGGTCGAGCGCCTGCGCGAGATTGCCGAGGCAAGCACGCCGGGTACGATCCGGTTTCTGCTGGGAAATCACGAAGAAGTGCTGTTGGCCGTACTGGGGGGAAGCCAGAAGGCGCTGCGGTTCTTCAATCGCATCGGCGGGCGCGAAACGCTGCTCAGCTATGGCATTCCGGCATCGGTATACGCCAGCTGCGAATATTCCGAGCTTCTGGAGCGGGCACAGGCGGCGGTGCCGGTCGAACATGTCGAATTCCTGCGCGGTTTCGAGGATATGATCGTGCTGGGCGACTATGCCTTCGTTCATGCCGGGATCGATCCCCGCCGCGCGCTCGACGAACAGGAAACGGCGCATTTGCGCTGGATACGCGAGGAATTTCTCGATCATCGCGGCACGCTCGACAAGGTTGTGGTCCATGGCCACACGGTCAGCGAGGATGTCGAGCAATTCGCGCACCGGATCGGCATCGATACCGGCGCATTTGCCGGCGGACCGCTGACCGCGATGGGGTTCGAAGGCCGCGATCGCTGGATATTGCAGGCGCCGTCCAACGCGGCCTGAGATAGCCGCCCGCCAGGCCCCTCAGCCGGCCGGCCCGACGGCATCGCGCTGCGGCTCGGCACGGCGATCCCCCCGGGGCCATGGGGTTGGCGATATCGGCGGCGCGCCGCCGATCAGTCGATGGTGATCGTATCGGTCATCCCCAGCGCCCTGCGAACGGCGCTTGCCGATTTCCCGGGTTTCAGCAAGGCGACGAGGGCATCAAGCGTGCCGCGCACTTCCAGCCGGTCGAGCAATATCTCGCCGGGGCGGCGACTCCAGCGCTGGCGCAGCACATATTGACCGCCCTGCGTTTCGTAGATCCGCAGAAAGCCGAGATCGTGATACTCGCCGTCGAACAATTTGCGCCCGACAAAGGCGAGGTTGGGACCGGCCGGATTTTCCAGCTCGATCGGTTCGAATGACTCTGCGGATCCTGTCACGAATTTGCCTTTCCGTCCGCGAATGGGCGATCGGCCACCGACCCTGAAGTGGCAACAGGGTCGGTGGCCTGTCTGCACCGGGGGGCTAGCGCCCGATATCCCAGAGCAGCATCACGATCAGGGAAATCAGCAATATCGCGACGCCCAGCACCACCCGGTTCCGCAGAACCGAATCGGACCGGTGAAGGTGCGCGGCATGAAAGTCGCGATAGGCATCCCGCGCGTTTCCGGACGAGCGCAGACCATGATCGAGCGCCGATGCATCGCGTTTGATGTATCGGGCGATCCGATCGATCTCTGCCCTTGTCAGCGAGCTATGCCGAAGAAGCATCGCTTCAATCTCCGCGCGCCGTAGATCGCGCTGCTGATTCCCGGAGTGCTTGTCGCGCATCCCGGTTCTCTTGTTGAATTGGTTCGATCGCGCGGCTGTGCCGCGCGGCGGATCGATTCAGGCGCGCGGCGGCGCGTGTGCCGGAGGCGGAACGCCTTCGCTGGCGTCGAAAAGCGCGATCGGCGCTACGTCGAAAGTTGTGGCAGGCACGACGATGCGCAAAGCCGAAACCGGCGAAACGGACGCGGTTGCAAGCACAGGCGGCGTGCCGGGACGCGGATCGGGCAATGGAGCGGAGCGTTGCGCCAGAGCCTTTTGCGCATAACGCTGGGGGCCCAGGGCAACTTCGACCGTGGTGGGATTGAACGCAGAGCCGTGCCGCACCCGATCGGGCAGGCTCACCGGCGTCAATGCATGCGCGACGATGCTCGCCAGCAGCAGAAATGTCGCGGCGATCCGCAAACGGAAGGGAGACGGGCGAGTCATGGCGCAGCAACGAATATAGTCATGCGCGTGCGCAGGGGGAAGTGCGCGAGGCCAGAGGGTCAGCCGCTTCGCCGCACCATCGCCTTCAGGTCGCTGATCAGATAGGCGCGGGTGATCAGGCAGGCGAGGCCGTAGATCGCCGCGCCGACGCCGACGAGCAGCAGCATGCCGAAGGCACGGACCCAGAAGCCGCCGGTCGTCCAGGGTTCGATCAGCTGCTCGCCGAACCACAGCGCGACGCCCATCAGGACCGCCGCTAGGGCGAGGCGGGGAACGCGACGCCGCAGGCGCGCATCGGCAGTGAAATGGCCGCGCTTCTTCAGCGTGGCATAGAGCAGCGCCATGTTGATGCACGCCGACAATGCAGTCGCGAGCGCGGGGCCGACATAGCCGATGGTGGGAATGAGGATCAGATTGCCGACAATGTTCGCCGCCACTGCGATCATCGCGAAGCGCACCGGCGTGCGGGTATCCTCGCGCGCATAAAAGCCCGGCGTCAGCACCTTGATCAGCACATAGGCGGGCAGGCCGATCGAGAAGGCGGCGAGCGTCATCGCAGTGGCGCTGGTATCGGCGGCGTCGAAGCGGCCATGCTGGAAAAGCGTGCGGATGATCGGTTCGGCAACGACCATCAGCGCGACCATGGCGGGCAGGGTGAGGAACAGCGCCAGTTCGATCCCGCGATTCTGCATCGCCATCGCTTCGTCGTCCTTGCCTTCGCCCAGCTGGCGCGAAATCGTCGGCAGCAGGATCGTGCCAAGCCCGATGCCGATCAGGCCGAGCGGCAGCTGATTGAGGCGGTCGGCATAATAGATATAGCTGATCGCGCCGGGGGCGAGCAGGCTGCCCGCCAGCGCCGTGGAAATCAGCAGGTTGATCTGGACCGCGCCCGCACCGGCGGCGGCGGGCAGGATCAGCTTGAACAACTGGCCGATATCCTTGTCGATACGCGGCATGCGAAGCCGTAGCTTCACGCCCGCGCCGCGGCACGCCCAGATCAGCCAGCCGAGCTGAAGCGCGCCGCCGACCGTGACCGAAATCGCCTGAACCCGCGCGGTTTCATAGGCATCGGTGCCATGAAAGAACCACAGGCCGGCGATCATCGCGATATTGAGCAGCACCGGCGCGGCGGCATTGACCCAGAAGCGATGAAGCGAATTCAATATGCCGCCGAGCAGCGAGACGATGCTGATCAGCGCCAGATAGGGGATGGTGATGCGCGAAAGCGTCACGGCATAGGCGAATTGTTCCGGCGTCGGATCGTTGAACCCGCCCGACAGCGCCCAGGTGATCGGCCATGCGGCGGCGATCATGACGATGGTGAAGAGAATCAGGACCGGCAGCAGCACCGCCATGGCGCGCTCGGCGAAATCGAGCCCTGCCGAGAGCTCGCCCTTTTCGGCGACGCGGCGATTGAACATCGGAATGAAGGCAGAGGAAAAGGCGCCCTCTGCGAACAGCGCGCGGAACATGTTGGGCAGGCGGAAGGCGACGAGAAACGCGTCCGACGCAAAGCCTGCGCCGACAAAGGTCGCCTGCAGCGAATCGCGTACCAGCGCGAGTACGCGGCTTACCAGCGTGAGGCCGCCGACCGATCCCAGCGTCTTTGCGAGATTCATCGGTCAGCGGCCCCCGCCAGATTGTGGATCAGGCCTGGCCGACGCCTTCGCCGGCCGGAGCGTTCTGCTGATCGCGTTCGGCGCGCTGTTGAAGATAGAGCGCGTTGAAATCGATGGGCTCGAGCATCAGCGGCTGAAAACCGCCGTCGCGCACGGCATCGGCGAGCACGCGGCGCGCGAAGGGGAACAGGATGCGCGGCGCTTCGCCGAGCAGGAACGGTTCGATATGTTCCTGCGGAATGTTGCGCAGGCCGAACAGGCCAGCATAGGTGAGGTCGACCAGGAATGCGGTCTGGCCTTCGACCTCGGCACGGACTTCGATCTTCAGCGCGACTTCATAGGTGTCGTCGCCGACCTGATTCGACCCGATGTTGAACTGGACGTCGAAACCGGGCTGGCCCTGTTTCTGAAAAATCCCCGGCGCGCCGGGATTTTCGAACGACATGTCCTTCACATATTGCGAAATCACGCCCGCGACCGGGCTGGTATCGGCGCCATTGGGCTGGGGGGTGCCGGTCGGATCGGCACTGGCGGTCTCAGCCATCGAAAAATCCTTCTTGTCTCTGCGGAAATACCTTGCGCGCAGGCGCGTTGGTAATTGGTGGCCGCGCGTAGCAGGCGGTTCGCGCCAGTTCAACGGCACACTGTTGCGCATATTTGAAACAATGGCCGCAAAGGCCTATGTACGCGTCAAAGGTTTCGGAGGCGTGGTGTCCACTTTCTATATCGTCCTGTTCGCAATGGTTGCTGCCTTTCTGGCGTTGCGCCTTTATTCGGTACTCGGCAAACGCACCGGGCACGAGCAGCAGCCGCTGCCCAAGGCGGCTGAGGAACGCGCGCCGGCGCAGCCGATGCCGCGTACCATCGACATGGCTCCCGAAGCGCGCGAGCCCGGTTCGCGCAATGTCGAATCCGACGCCGAACCCGGTCTGCGCGCAGTGATCGCCGCCGATTCGAGCTTCGATGTCGCGCAATTCATCGATGGTGCGAAATCGGCCTATGAAATGATCCTCAAGGCGTTCTGGTCGGGAGACGAGGAAACGCTGAAATGGCTGGTCGAGGATGATGTGCGCGAGGGTTTCTCCGCCGCCATCGCCGAGCGCAAGGAAGCCGGTCACACGCTCGACAACCGCCTGGTCTCGATCGAAACCGCAAAGATCGTCGACGCGCAGGTCGAGGGGCGCAATGCCCGGATCACGGTGCGCTTCGATGCCGATATTGCCGCGGTCACGCGCGATGCGGACGGCAATGTGGTTGCCGGTTCGATGAGCGATGCCGTCGAAACCCACGATATCTGGACCTTCGCGCGGACGCTGCGCAGCGACGATCCCAACTGGAAACTCGCGGAAACCGACGAAGCCTGACCGGTCCGGTCGGATGACAGGGGGACGACGCATGCGCGGATGGGGTGTGGCGGCACTGGCGATGCTGCTGGGTGCCTGTTCGGGATCGCTGGTCCCGCCGGGCGCCGGATATGGATCGGCGCCCTATGGCGGTTCGCCTCATGCGCCCGTGAACGAAGTGCCGGTGCGTCAGCCGACGCCCGCCACGCCAATCGCTGCAGCGCCTGCGCCGCCCGCGCCCGCAGGCGCCGATGTCGCGGCCGGATCGGGCGTGATCGCCGGACCGAATGTCGCATCGCTGCCGATCAGCGACGACGGCGCGGCGCGCGCGCTTGCCGCCTATCGCACCAGCTGTGGTTCGCTGAGCCGCCGTACCGACCAGTCGGGGCTGACCCGGCCGGCGGACTGGGCGGCCTCGTGCCAGGCTGCGCAGAACTGGCCTGCGACCGACGCACGCAATTTCTTCGCCCGCTATTTCGAAGCGGTGCAGATCGCCGACGGCGCGGCATTCGCCACCGGCTATTACGAGCCCGAAATCGCCGGTTCGCGCGACCGGCGACCGGGATATGACGTTCCGATCTATGGCAAGCCCGACGATCTGATCGATGTCGATCTGGGCGCGTTTTCCGACGATCTGGCGGGCAAGAAGATACGCGGCCGCGTCGACGGCACCAATCTGGTCCCCTATTATGATCGTGCCGCGATCGAGGAAGGCGCGCTTTCGCGTCGCGGCCTCGAAATCGCCTGGGCACATGATCCGGTCGAATTGTTCTTTCTGCAGGTACAGGGTTCGGGGCGGCTGCGCCTGCCCGATGGCGGCGTGATGCGGATCGGCTATGCCGGTCAGAATGGCCGCAGCTATACCGGCATCGGCGCGCTGATGCGCGATCGCGGCCTGCTCGCGCCCGGACAGGCGAGCATGCAGGGCATCATGCAATGGCTGCGCGACCATCCCGCCGAAGGACGCGCGATCATGCGCGAGAACAAGAGCTGGGTCTTTTTCCGCGAACTGACCGGGCCGGGCCCGCTGGGCGCGATGGGCTATGCCGTCACCGGCCAGACGAGCGCGGCGGCGGACCCCAAATTCGTGCCGATGGGCGCGCCGGTCTTCCTGTCGATGGATCGCACCGATGCGACCGGGCTGTGGGTGGTTCAGGACACCGGCGGCGCGATCAAGGGCGCCAACCGGTTCGATACCTTCTGGGGCGCGGGCGATGATGCACGGGCGATTGCCGGCGGCATGTCCGCGCGGGGGACCGCATTCCTCCTCCTGCCGGTCGGCACGCTCGCGCGGTTCGGCGGCCAGTGAGCCGATCCGGGCGGCGTCTGGCGCCCGAGGAAGCCGCGTTGTGGAACCGGGTGATCGCCACGGTGCAACCGATGCATGCGCGTGCGAAGCCGGTGGTGACACCCGATCCGGCGCCCGAGCCCGCTCCCCAGCCACCGCATGCCCGCATCAAGGGCCGGGTGCCGCCGCAGCGCCCGCCCGCTTCCACCGTGCCGCCAAAGCGCGCGATTCCGGCACAGGCGACGCTCGATGCGAGCTGGGACCGGCGGCTGGCGCGCGGGCTGGTGGCGCCCGACAGCAGCATCGACCTGCACGGCCACACGCTCGACGGCGCCTATGACCGGCTCGACCGCGGCCTGGCCTTCGCCATTGCGCGCGGCGACCGGGTGTTGTTGCTGATCACCGGCAAGCCGCCGCGTGCCGATGCCGAGCGTCCCTATGCGCGCGGTGCCATCCGGGCCGCCGTCAATGACTGGCTCGCCGCCTCGCGCCATGCCGACCGGATCGCGGCGGTGCGCGGCGCGCATCCGCGCCATGGCGGGCATGGCGCGCTATATATTGTGTTGCGGCGTCCCCGGTCGGCACCATCAAAATCTTAACTCTTGTCTGGCAATCAGCGGTCCATGGATGCTGCGTCATGCGCAGGACGGATGGGGGATCGGTCGGGCAAGGTGGAAGGCTTTTCGCTCAAAAGTCGCGCTATCGCTTTTGCAATGTGCGCCGGCGCCGTGGCCTTTATTCTGGCGCTGACGGCGACGTCGCACGGCATGCTGAGCATGGAAAGCGCGGCGCGCGCGCTGATCGTCGCGATCATCTGCGGAACGATGTGCTGGGCTTCGGCCGAACGCACGATTTCGGCCACGGCCGGTGCGATCGATGCCGCCATCGAACGGCTTTCGCGCGCGGCGAATGGCGATCTTGAAAGCGAGATACCCGAAGAGGTCGCCGCATGCGTGCCGCCGCTGGCGACGGCGATGACGGGGCTGTTCAGCCAGCTTCACGCCAATTTCGAAAGCGTCCAGCGACTGGCGATGTTCGATCCGGTCACCGGCCTGCCCAATCGCACCAATTTCCGCCGTACGGTCGAACGGATGCTGACCGAATTGCCGCCCGATGCCGTGGCCGGCCTCTATTTCATCGATCTCGACAAATTCAAAACGGTCAACGATACGCTGGGCCATGCCACCGGCGATATGTTGCTGGGCATGGTGGCCAACCGGTTGCGGGCGGTCGCCGAACGCTATGCCGCCGAACGCGACGGGCGCCAGCCGCTGATCGGGCGTCTGGCCGGGGACGAATTCACGATGTTCTTCCCCGAATTGCCGAACATCCGCGATGCCGAACGGCTGGGCCGGGCGATGCTGTTCGCGCTTTCCGAACCGTTCGACCTTGCCGATCAGCAAGTCGAAATCGGGGCTTCGATCGGAATCGCGCTGCGCCCCGAACATGGATCGAACCTGACCGACCTGATGCGCGCGGCCGATGCCGCCATGTATCATGCCAAGGGGCAGGGGCGCGGCCGGGCGGAGCATTTCACGGACATTCTTGCTGCGGAAATCGCCGAACGGGCGCAGCTGGAAAGCGATTTGCGCGACGCAGTCGACAAGCAGCAATTCGCGCTCGTCTATCAGCCGCAGCTGAGCGCCGCCGACGGGCATATCGTCGCGGCCGAGGCATTGCTGCGGTGGCGCCATCCCGACGGGCTGAAAATGCCCGGCGCCTTTATCGACCGGGCCGAGGAAATCGGCCTGATGGTCGAGATCGGCGAATGGGTGGTGACAAGCGTTGCCGAGACGATATCGCGCTGGAGCAAGCTGGGAGTCGAGCAGCGGCTGGCGATCAATATCAGTCCGCGCCAGTTGGACCACGCATCCTTTTTCCGCCGCTTGCGCGAAGCGATGCATGCGGCGTCCGCGCCGGCATCGCTGCTCGAACTGGAAATCACCGAAACGCTGGCGATGCATTGTTCCAACGATGTGATCGATGCGATTGCCGAGCTGCGCGCCGATGGGGCGATCATCGCGATCGACGATTTCGGCACCGGCTATACCAATCTGACGCGGCTGCGCGAATTGCCGGTCGACCGGATCAAGCTGGACCAGAGCCTGATCCGGCACGTCGCCGACAGCCGCGAGGCGCGGGCGATTGCGCAGGCGGTGATCGGGCTGGTCCATGGGCTGGGCCGCGAAGCGGTTGCCGAGGGTATCGAGACTCAGGCACAGGCCGAAGTGCTGCGCGTCATCGGATGCGACGCGCTGCAGGGCTATGTCTTTGCCCAGCCGATGGCCGAGTCCGAATTTCTGAGCTGGGTTCGTCAGCCCAATGTCCAGCAGCTGCGCGCCTGAACGCGCGCGCCGGACTCAGGCGAAAGCGCGCCTGAGCATCTCGGCATAGACATCGGTCAGCGCATGTAGATCGCGCAGCGCGACGGCTTCGTCGAGCTTGTGCATCGTTGCGTTGAGCAGGCCGAATTCGATCACCGGGCACAGCGCCACCAGAAAGCGCGCATCGGACGTGCCGCCGCTGGTCGATAGCTCGGGCGTAATCCCCAGCTTCGCTTCGATCGCGCCCGACACCAGATCGGACAATGTTCCGGGTTCGGTAAGAAAGGCTTCGCCCGAAACCTTTGCCGTTACCGTTGCCTCGGGCGCGTGGCGGACCGCGATGGCGCGGATCCGTTCGGCAAGCGCGGCGCCCTTGTGCAGATCGTTGAAGCGGATGCTGAGCCGCGCCTGCGCATGGCCGGGAATGACATTATGCGCCGGATTGCCGACCTCCAGATCGGTGACTTCGATATTCGACGGCTGGAACCAGTCGGTCCCGCCATCAAGCACCAGCGCATCGATTTCAGCGAGGGCGGATACCAGCCGCGTGATCGGATTGTCGGCGAGGTGGGGATAGGCGACGTGCCCCTGTTTGCCGGGAACATCGATCCAGATATTGACCGATCCGCGCCGCCCGATCTTCACGGTGTCGCCCAGCCGCAGCGCCGAAGTCGGTTCGCCGACCAGACACAAGTCGGGCGTGATATTCGCCTGACGCATGCGATCGATCAGCGCGCGGGTGCCATATACCGCAGGGCCTTCCTCATCGCCGGTGATGATCAGGCTGACCGTGCCGTCGACATCGACTGTGCCGAGCGCGGCGACAAAGGCGGCGATCGCGCCCTTCATGTCCACCGCGCCGCGCCCGTAAAGCAAGTCGCCACGCACTTCGGGCGTAAAGGGATCGCCGGTCCAGCCCTTGCCCGGCGGAACCACGTCGAGATGCCCGGCAAAGGCGAAATGCCGCCCGCCGCTGCCGCGGATCGCGAGCAGATTTTCGACCGGCCCGTCGGGTTCTTCGCCGCTGGTGAAGCGTTCGACCGCAAAGCCCAGCGGCACCAAAGCCACTTCGAGTATGTCGAACACCGCGCCGCGTGCGGGGGTGATGCTCTGCGCAGCGATCAGCGCCTTGGTGAGTTCGACGACTTCGGGCATGGTCCGGGCATTGGTCATGGGAGGCGGCATTGCCCAAGCTCGATCTCGATACAATCCCCCAGACAAATGCGACCGGCTATCCGCCGCCCTTTGACGCGCCGGTTGCGGGGCGTTGGTATCGGCGGCTCGCGCCCGCCAGCGGCCTTGCGCATATGGGCGTCAGCCATGTCACGCTGAAACCGGGTGCATGGTCGTCGCAGCGCCACTGGCATGCCGATGAGGACGAATTCGTCGTGATGCTGGCGGGTGAGGCGGTGCTGATCGAGGAGGATGGCGAGACCGTCATCCGGCCGGGCGATTGCATCGCATTCCCGGCGGGCGTGGAGAACGGCCATCATCTCCAGAATCGCAGCGACGGCGATTGCGTGTTCCTGGCCATCGCCGCCGGTCCGCGGGACAAGGGCGGGAGCTATCCCGATATCGACATGGTGTTTCGACCCGATGGCTATTTCCGCAAGGACGGGACGCCCTATGGCGCCAGCCGGACGGCCTGACGGAAGCGCGAAATGAGGGAAGCCGGGCGATGACCAAATATCTCATTTCGTTCCCCAGCGAAGCGATGATGCTGAGCGACGCCGAACCGGAGCAAGCCGGTCGCGATTCGCGTGCGGTGATCGCGGCGGCCAAGGCGGCCGGCGTCTATGTGTTCGCCGGAGGGATCAACGAAGGTGTCGAGCCGGTAAAGGTCGCTGCGGACGGAGCGACGTCAGCCGAGCTATATCCGGGCAGCCGATTGAATGGCGGCTTTGCGGTATTCGAATTGCCGGATCGCGATGCGGCAGTGATCTGGGCCGCGCGGCTGGCGGCGGCGTGCCGATGCGATCAGGAATTGCGTGAGTTCCTGTACGATCCGGCGAGTTAGCTGCGGGTCGTTCAGGCGTCGTCGCGGTTGCGCCCGGTCTCGGGCTTGTCCTTGCCGCGATTCGCATTCGCCATTGCCGCGCCGATCGCGACGCCCAGCGCGATACCGACCGCGATATTGTCCATGGCCACGCCCAGCGCGACGCCAACCCCGATGCCGATGGCGAGTTTCGATCCGTCCATGCCGAGCCTCCCTTATTGCGCGGCGGTTTCGAACTGTTCGATCACCCAATCCTCTTCCTGCGCCTTGGCGATCCAGTCCTGCATGAAGGGGTGCTGGAGCACGGCATGCATATAGGCGGGGGCAAAGCGCGGGATGGGGAGCGAATAAGTAACGATCCGCGTCACCACCGGCGCGAACATGATGTCGACTGCGCCGAATTCGCCGAACAGGAAATCGCCGTCCTTGCCGAATCGTGCGCGTGCCTGTGCCCACAGCTCCATGATCCGGCCCAGATCCTGCAGCACGTCGGTGTCGGGCTGGCTGGGCGGATAGACTCTGCGAATGTTCATGCTGTGCTTGCGGCGGAGCGCCTGATAGCTCGAATGCATTTCCGCCGCCATCGACCGCGCCATGGCGCGCGCCGCCGGATCGGCCGGCCAGAATTTGTCGCCGCCCGATGCTTCGTTCAGATATTCGACGATCGCCAGACTGTCCCAGACGACGATGTCGCCGTCCCACAATATCGGCACCTTGCCAGAAGACGGCGCGAATTCGTCGCCTTCGCGTCGCTTGTCCCAATTGCCGTCATAGAGCGGGACGACCACTTCCTCGAACGGCAGGCCCGATTGTTTGCAGGCGAGCCAGCCGCGCAGCGACCAGGACGAATAGGCGCGATTGCCGATAATGAGCTTGAGCATGATCGAGAGCTAACCGCCCCGGCAGTGCACGGCAACCGCCGAACCGGTCAGCGCTGTGGGACGATCAGATATTTCTCCCCCGTTGCCATCCGCGCATAGGCGCGCAGCGTATCGGGATCGAGCGCCTGGGCAAGGCTGATCTCCTGCGTGAAATTGCTGGCAAAGGTGGTTGTCAGCTCCGTCGCGACGCGCTCGCGAATACGCTTGTTGGCTTCGGGCCCGGCCTTGGCGAAGAAATGGGGCAGGAGATAGCCGTTGACGCCCCATGCCAGTCCCACCGAGCGCGGGATGCTGACCGGTGCACGGTCGAGCAGGCCATAGACATAGACCTGTTTGTGCCGCGCCGAACCATAGCGGCTATAGGGCTGGCCGCGCGTCTGGGCGGTTTCCATCGCCAGCACGAGTTCGCCGGTCAGCTTGCCGCCCACGGCATCGAAGGCGAGCGTCGCATCGGTCGCCGCACAGGCATCGGCCAGCGTTTCGCGGAAATCCTCCTTCGAGCTGTCGGCGATGTAACGGACGCCCAGATCGCGCAGGATCGCCGCCTGTTCGTCGCTGCGCACGACCGCGACCAGCGGCACGCCATCGTCGCGGCAGATACGCGCGAGCATCTGGCCCAGATTCGATGCGGCGGCGGTGTGGATGATCGCCTTATGCCCTTCCATCCGCATGGTTTCGACCATCGACAGCGCGGTCAGCGGATTGACGAAAGCGGCGGCACCGGCCCGTGCGGGCGTGCCTTCGGGCAGCGGCAGCGCTTCGGACGCGCGGACGACGCGGTGGGTGGCATAGGTCGATCCGCCGAACAGCGCGACGGTCCGCCCCAGCAATTGCTGCGCATCGGGCCCCGCCGCGATCACCGTGCCTGCGCCTTCGACGCCGACGGGCATCGATTCGCCGCTGCGCGCCGCCACGCTGGCGACAGCAGCGTCGGGGATGGTGAAGCGCAGCACCGGGCGGTCCGGCGTGCCGCCGGCCTCCAGCGTCGAAACATCGGCGGGGCCGAGCAACAGCCCGAGATCGGAGGGATTGATCGGCGCGGCTTCCATCGCAACGACAAGCTGGTCGCCGGTGGGCGCTTCGATCGGCACCTGCTCCAGCGACAAGGTGAGCCTGTCGCCCTCAACCAGCGAATGGAGTTCCAGTGCGTTCGCCGGAAGCGTCATGCGATATCCTCTCTGTTGTTTTTCGCCGCCGTCATTCCATCACCGCGAGCAGCTTGTCCAGCGTTGCCGGATAGGTGCGGATACGCGCGCCGGTGGCATGGGCGATCGCATTGGTGATTGCGGCGCCAGCACCCGAAATGCCCAGTTCCCCGATCCCCTTGGACTGAAGCGGGCAGGCCTGATCGTCGCGTTCCTCAAGGAAATGCACTTCGATCTGGGGGACATCGAGATTCACCGGCAGATGATATTCGGCCAGATCGTGATTGACGATATGGCCGTCGCGCAGATCATGGACCAGTTCTTCGGTCAGCGCGGCGCCGATGCCGAACGTCATCCCGCCGATACATTGCGAACGCGCAGTCTTTGCGTTGAGGATGCGTCCGGCCGCGAAGGTGCCGAGCATGCGGCGCACGCGGACTTCGCCGGTGATGCTGCTGACGCCGACTTCGGCGAAGAAGGCGCCATAGGCGGCCTGGGCATAGTCCTGGCTGGTCTTGCCGGGTTTGAAGATGCCGACCGCCTCCAGCGGCCCCGCGCCCATCGCGTCGCGCAGGGGAATGCGGCGATTGTCGAGAATGATGTCGCCGTCACGCAGCACCAGTCCGTCCGCCACCAAGCCGAGCCGGTCGGCCAGCTGACGCCGCAGCACAGCGCATGCCTCCAGCACGGCAGAGCCGCTCGACGAAGCGCCCCAGCTGCCGCCTGATCCCGGGCCGGGCGGCAAGTCGGTATCGCCGAGCATGACCCGCACCCGATCGCGCGGCAGGCCCAGCATGTCGCCCGCAATCTGGCCGAGCACGGCATAGGTGCCGGTGCCGATATCGGTCATGTCGGTTTCGACGACGGCGTCACCGTCCGTCGTCAGCGTGACTCGCGCCTCCGCCTGCGAGGTGATGTTCTTCCGTGCCGCGCTGGAAACGCCCATGCCGATCAGCCATTCGCCGTCGCGGGTCGTGCCGGGCTTGGTGCTGCGCTTGTCCCATCCGAAGCGGCGCGCGCCTTCATCGAGGCATTGGGCGAGCATCCGCGAGCTATAGGGAATATCCTGTTCGGGATGGCGTTCGGGCAGGTTGCGTTTGCGCAGTTCGATCGGGTCGATGCCCAGTTGCTCGGCCAGCTCGTCCATCGCATTTTCGAGCGCGAGCATGCCGACCGCTTCGCCCGGCGCGCGCATCGATCCGGCGCAGGTGCGGTTCACGCGTGCGATTTCGTGCACGATGCGCCGGTTTTCGCCGCCATAAAGGAAATGGGTGGCCTGACCCACCGGTTCGGAAAAGCTCTCATCCGGCAGGTTGGAGACGCGATATTCATGCGCGATGCCGGTGAGGCGACCCTGCGCATCGGCGGCGAGCCGCACCCGCTGACGCGTTTCGGATCGCCGCATCGTCGCTTCGAATACCTGCTGGCGGCTCATCGCGACCTTTACCGGTCGGCCGATCTCGCGCGCGGCGATCGCGGCCGCCACCGCTTCGGGCGAAATGCCCAGCTTCGACCCGAAGCCGCCGCCGACATAGGGCGCGAGGATACGTACATTTTCCGCATCGATGCCGAGCGAATCCGCCAGTTCGTTGCGGTTATATTTGAGCATCTGATAACCGCCCCACAATGTCAGCCTGTCGCCGTCCCATGCGGCGACCGAGGCATGCGGTTCCATCGCCGCGCTGTTCTGAGCGGGCGTGGTGTAGGTGGAATCGACGGTGGCATGGGCATCGGCAAAGGCCCGATCGAAATCGCCCTGATCGCGCTGCTTGGCATCGGGCCGTTCGATATTCGCCGCATCCGATTCGGGGTCGAAGACGCCGTCGGCATCGGGCGCATAGCGCAACGCCAGCGACTGGGCGGCGTGGCGCGCCTGTTCAAAGCTATCCGCCACCACCAGCGCGACCGGCTGGCCGAGATAGGCAATGGTTTGCGCGCCCTGCACCGGGGCCTTGTCGGCAGTGCCCTGAGCCGGGTTGCGCAGGAACCGGTCGTCGGAAAACACGCCGAGAATGCCGGGCAGGCCGCGCACCGCCTCGTCACCCAGCGCGGTCAGCGTTCCTTTCGCAATCGTCGCGCGGACGAGCACGCCATAGGCGCAGTTTCCCAGCCTGTATTCGTGGGCATAAGTGGCGCGACCGCTGACTTTCAGCGGTCCTTCGGGACGGTCCAGCGGGGCGCCGGTCAGATCCTGCGCCATGTGGTCGAGCAAGTTGCGCGGATCGGGCGCATCCATGACGAATTCGCTGCTCATGCTGCAATCTCCAGCTCGCACGCCTCGCCCAGCACCGCCGCAAGCGTGCGGCGGGCGAGCGGTATCTTGAAATCATTGCTTCCCCGACCCTGCGCCGCATCGACCAGCAACTCGCTCGCCAGCGCGAAAAGCTCGCGTGCCGGCGCTTCGCCGATCAGCATCGCTTCGATCCGTGTGTCGCGCCAGGGGAGCGGCGCGAGGCCGCCAAAGGCCAGCGCGGCATCGGCGATCACGCCGTCTTCGATCCGGATCATCGCTGCGACGCTGACCAGCGCAAAGGCATAGGAGGCACGGTCGCGGACCTTGCGATAGACATGCCGTCCGCCGCGCGGCGGGGGCAGGCGGACCGCGCGGATCAGTTCGCCGGGCGTCAGCATCGTTTCGAGATGCGGGGTTTGCCCCGGCAGGCGATAGAAATCGGCGATCGGAATTTCGCGGCTGCTGCCGTCGGGCGCGAGCGTTTCGATACGGGCATCGAGCGCGCGCATCGCCACTGCCATGTCGCTGGGGTGCGTGGCGATACAATGGTCGCTCGCGCCCAGAACCGCGTGGATGCGATTGAAGCCGCCGATTGCGGCGCAACCGCTGCCCGGCTGGCGTTTGTTGCACGGCATCGCAGTGTCGTAGAAATAATAGCAGCGCGTGCGCTGGAGCAGGTTTCCGCCGGTCGTCGCCTTGTTGCGCAACTGGCCGCTGGCACCGGCAAGCAGCGCGCGCGAGAGCACAGCGTAATCGCGGCGAATGCGCGGATCGGCGGCGAGATCGCTGTTGGGAACGAGTGCACCGATGCGCAGCCCGCCATCCTCGGTCTGCTCAATCTCACCCATGTCGAGACGGCTGATATCGACCAGCCTGGCCGGCGCCATCACTTCGAGTTTCATCAGGTCGAGCAAATTGGTGCCGCCGGCGATGAACGCCGTGCCGGTTTCGGCGCCGTCGGCTGCGGCCTCGGCAGCGGAGGCGGGGCGGCGATAGTCGAATGGCCTCACTTGCCGCCTCCCGCAACTTCGCGGATCGCATCGACGATGTTGGGATAGGCGGCGCAACGGCAGAGATTGCCGCTCATCCGTTCGGAAATTTCGGCGTCGGTCGGGTCGGGCGCGGCTTCGAGATCGGCCGAGACATGGCTGGGCCAGCCTTGCTGAAGCTCGTCGAGCATCGCAGTTGCGGAGCAGATCTGACCCGAAGTGCAATAGCCGCATTGAAAGCCGTCATGCCGGACGAACGCCGCCTGCAGGGGGGACAGGTGGTCGGGTTCGCCCAGTCCCTCGATCGTGGTGATTGCGTCTTCGTCGTGCATCACCGCCAGGGTGAGGCAGCTGTTGATGCGGCGGCCGTTCACCAGCACGGTGCAGGCACCGCACTGGCCATGGTCGCAGCCCTTCTTGGTCCCGGTAAGGCCGATGTGATTGCGCAACGCATCGAGGATCGAGGTGCGCGGGTCGATGTCGAGCATGTGCTGCTCGCCATTTACCTGAAGCGTGATGTGCATGAGATTCTCCGCCTGACCGAACGGGGACGCGCGGGCCGCGGGGATGGTTTCAATTGCGAGCGGTTCTCAGGCTTTGCGCATTGCCTCGCCGATTTCTTGCGGTATCATTTTGACAAGGCAACAAAGGGGGGATTTGTGCTGCGGAACTACAGGGTTGTTGCATCTTCGATTGCACTATTATTGTCGTCGTTCCTCGGATCCTCTGCTCTGGCACAGGATGTGCCACCCGATCCGCAGCCCGCCGTTCGGCCCGTGGCGCCGTCAGGCCCGCAGGCGACGAATCTCTGGTCTGCCGAAGCCTTTGCCCAGATTCCGCAGATCGAAAAGCCGCAGCTGTCGCCCGATGGTTCGCTGGTCGCCGGATTGGTGGCGAATGGCGGCGAACAATTCTTCACGATCACCAAAGTGGATACGGCACAGACTGCGTTCGTCGGCATCGGCGAGATGGACGTCAACTGGTGGCGCTGGGTCAACAACGAATGGCTGGTTGTCGGATTCGGTACGACGCGAAAGGTGGACGGCGGCGAATGGTACATCTCCCGTGTCGCCAGCGTGCGCGCCGATGGAAGCGAGCTCAAAACCCTTTCCCCGCGCGACGCCGCACAGGATGCCGATGATGTCATCTGGGTTGCGCGGGATGGTTCGCCGCGCATCCTGTTGAGCTATCAGACTTCGGTGTTCGTAAGCGACAGGGGCTTCTGGCCGAGGATCGACGAAATCGATGTCGCCACCGGTCGCCGCCGCGCCGTGCAGAACGGCCGGGCGGGCGTGATGGACTGGTATGCCGATGCCAGCGGTTTTATCCGGATGGGCGTCGGCTATTCCGAAGATGGCCGGTTCAACAAGCTATATTATCGCGAGCCCGGACATGAGTCCTTTCGAACCGTCGACCGCGCACGGACGGCCGATCGGCGCGTGGTGGCGCCGGCGATGTTCCTCGACGACGGCAATAGCGCGATCGTGTTCGACGAGGATAGCGACGGATTCGACGCGCTGTTCAAATTCGATCTGACCACGCTCGAACGCGGCGAAAAACTCTATTCGGCGAGCGGCAGCGATCTGGGCGGGCTTTTCGTCGACCGCAGCGGCACGCATTTGCTGGGGGTCGGATCGGGCGGAGATGCCGGCGGCATTCACTGGTTCACGCCCGAAATGGAAGCGCTGGCGGCCAAAATTGCGGCGCGCGTTCCCAATTCGCAAACGCAGATCACTTCGCTCAGCGCGGATCAGAGCCGCGCGGTGGTTTATGTCGGTGACGCCAGCGCGCCGGGCGCTTATTTCCTCTATGACACCGCCGATGAATCGATGCGGCTGCTGTCCTATGTCAACGACCAGATACGGCTGCGTCGCGTGCATCCCGTGCGCACCATTCAATATCGCGCACGCGACGGGCTGCGGATCAGCGCGATCCTGACCACGCCGCGCGGTGCGGGAACGGCGATGCCGTTGATCGTCATGCCGCATGGCGGCCCCTATGCCCATGACAGCGAAGAATGGGACTGGTGGGCGCAGTTTCTGGCCGATCGCGGCTATGTCGTCGTGCAGCCCAATTATCGCGGTTCGTCCGGTTTCGGCGCTGCCTTTGCAGCGCGGGGGAACGGCGAGTGGGGCCTGAAGATGCAGGACGATCTCGACGACGCAGTCACGGCGCTTGCCGAACAGGGGATCGCCGATCCGGAGCGCGTCTGTATCGTCGGCGGTTCCTATGGCGGCTATGCCGCGATGCGCGCGGCGCAGCGCAACGGCGACCGCTATCGTTGCGCGGTTTCCTTTGCCGGGGTGTCCGATCTCAACGCGATGCGCGGCTATAACCGCCGGTTCCTCCATTCGCAGGCGCGCAACGACTGGCTGTCCGAACAGGCGCCCGATCTGAAACAAGTCTCGCCGATCAACTTTGCCGAGCAGTTTTCGACGCCGATCCTGCTGATCCATGGCCGCAGGGACAGAAGGGTTCCCTATGCCCAGTCGCGCGAGATGGCGGAGAAGCTGGAAAAGGCCGACCGGAATTTCGAATATGTCGAATTTCCCGAGGCCGACCACAATCTTAGTCGGTATGAAGACCGGCTGCGATTTCTGGAACTGCTGGAAGCGTTTCTGACGAAGTACAACCCGGCCCGGCCCTAAAGGGCGGCCGGGCGCCGGTGCCGCGCCGTCAGCCGATCGCTTCGAGCACCGCGGCGCGCAGTTCGGGGATGCCCATTCCCTTTTCGCTCGAGGTGGCGAGAATGTCGGGGTGTGCGGCGGGACGTTTGCGCGCTTCGGCGGCAGTGCGTTCGAACACTTCGGCCAGCTCGCTTGCCTTTATCTTGTCCGCCTTGGTCAGCACGATGCGATAGCTGACCGCTGCCTTGTCGAGCATTTCCAGGATTTCGCGATCGACTTCCTTGATGCCATGGCGGCTGTCGATCAGCACCAGCGCGCGTTTCAGGACATCGCGTCCGCGCAGGAAATCGTTGATCAGGAAGCGCCATTTCTTGACGACATCCTTGGGCGCCTTGGCAAAGCCATAGCCGGGCATGTCGACCAGACGAAAGGCGAGGGGGTCGCCGACGTCGAAGAAATTGAGTTCCTGGGTCCGTCCTGGCGTCACCGATGCACGCGCGATCGCCTTGCGCCCGGTGAGCGCGTTGATCAGCGAGGATTTGCCGACGTTCGACCGGCCCGCAAACGCCACTTCGGGCACATGCGGATCGGGCAGGAAACGCAGCTCGGGCGCGGATTTCAGGAACTCGACGCGCCCGGCAAATGCCTTGCGCGCCAGTTCGATCGCGTCGGGGTCGAACTCGGCCGTCATCCGGCTGGTTTCGTCTTGAGCTGCGGATGGCGGCTGTAGAGCCAGGTCTGCTGCGCGATGGTGAGCAGGTTCGACGTGATCCAGTAGATCTGGAGACCCACGGCGAACGGCGCCATCATGAACATCAAAACCCACGGCATGATGCTGAAAATCTGCTTCTGCATATCGTCCATCGGCGCGGGATTGAGCCTGATCTGGAAGAACATCGATACGCCCAGCAGGATCGGAACGACGCCGATGTGCAGGAAGCCCGGGGGATCCCATGCGATCAGGCCGAACAGGTTCATCGGCGTCAGCGGATCGGGCGCGGAAAGGTCGCGGATCCACAGGATGAACGGCTGGTGCCGCATTTCGATGGTCAGGATCAGCACCTTGTACAGCGCGAACATGATCGGGATCTGGAGGAACATCGGAAGGCAGCCGGCGAGCGGGTTCACCTTCTCCTCCTTGTACAGCTTCATCATTTCCTGCTGAAGCTTGGGCTTGTCCTCCTTGTAGCGTTCCTGCAGCGCCTTCATTTTCGGCTGCACCGCACGCATGCTGGCCATCGACTGGAACTGCTTGTGCGCGATGGGGAAGAGCAGCAGGCGGATCGTGATCGTCAACAGGATGATCGCGACGCCGAAATTGCTGACCATGCGGAACAGCCAGTCGAGATAATAGAAGATCGGCTTTTCGACGATGCCGAACCAGCCCCAGTCGATCATCTTGTCGAATTCGACGATCTTGAGGTTTTCCTCATAGCTGTCGATCAGGCGGGTTTCCTTGGCGCCCGCGAAGAAGCGCGAGGTCTGGACGACCTGCTCTCCGGGTGCGACCTGAACCGCGTCGCGCGCCTCGTAATCGGCCTGATATTGATCGTTTCCGCCCGAACGCAGTTTCAGCGATACCGGCACGCCCTGATCGGGCACCAGCGCGGTTTGCCAATAATGGTCGGAAAAGCCCGCCCAGCCGCCGGTAGTGTCATAGGTCGAGGGCTCTTTCTCGATCGTCTTGTAATCGACATAATCGGCGACCGCATCGGCCACCGCGATCGGGCCGACATGCGCGACCCAGAGATCCTGATCGGTCGATTTGCCGCGGCGGCTGACATAGCCGAACGGCTTTACTGCGATCGGCGTGCCGCCGGCGTTCTGAACCGTCTGGCGGACCGTGAACATGTAATCCTGATCGACCGACAGGTCGATGCGATAGCGCTGGCTGCCGTTGGTGGCGGTCAGCGTCACCGGCTTGCCGGGGGCGAGCAGATCGCCGCTTGCCTGCCACAGCGTATCGGCGGCGGGCGCCGTAACCCCCGTGCCGCGCCAGCCGAAGCCGGCGAAATAGGCGCCCTCGGTCCCCGAAGGCGACAGCAGGCGGATCGGCGGCGAATCCTTTTCGACCGTTTCCTTATATTCCTTGAGCACCAGATCATCGATCCGCGCGCCCTTCAGATTGATCGAGCCGCTGAGCGAAGGCGTGTCGATCCGGACACGCGGGGTTTCGCCCAGAACGATCGTCCGGTCGCGAATCGCAGTCGCGGTATCGGCGGCCGGATCGGCCTGATCCTGTGCGGGCGTGACGATCTCACCCTGTTCCACCACGGGGGCGGGATTGGTGGCCGGCGGCATGAAATAATGCATGATCGGCGTCCACGCGAACAGGATGAACGCGGCAAGCACGCCGAAAATGATGAGATTCTTCTGCTCTTCTTTCACCAATTATCCCCGTATCGGGCGCGTCACGGTACCGGATCGTAACCGTGGCCGCCCCATGGATGGCAGCGCGCGATGCGCTTTGCCGCCAGCCAGCTTCCCTTCAGCGCGCCATAGCGGCGAAGCGCCTCGATTGCATAGGCCGAACAGCTGGGTTGATAGCGGCACGACGGCGGCAATATCGCCGAAGGACCGATTTGCCAGGCGCGCGCCAGCAATATGAGCAGCTTTGCGATCATGCGCGTTCCACCCTGGGCGCGGTTTTCGTCAGCGCCTTGCGCAATTCCTGATCGAGCTTGCCGAAATCGCGTTCGACGCCGCTATGGCGCCCGATCAGCACATGGTCGGCGCCCGGATGGCCCGCCTGCGGCAGAATCGCGCGCGCCAGTTCGCGCAGCCGCCGTTTCATGCGGTTGCGGGTGACGGCATTGCCGACCTTTTTGGAAACCGTGATGCCGATCCGCATCTGCGAATCACCGTCGCCGCGATCGCGCACCAAAAGAACGAAGCCGGGCATGGGGGCCCGGCGTCCGTTGTTGGCAGCAAGATATTCGCTACGGCGCGTCATGCGGGCAAGCGTCACACCTGCCCGCGCGCCCGGCGCGGTTACGCCGACAGCTTCTTGCGACCGCGCGCGCGGCGGGCGCGGATTACCTTGCGGCCGCCCGGTGTCGCCATGCGTGCGCGGAAGCCGTGCCGGCGCGCCCGCACCAGATTGCTCGGCTGAAAAGTCCGCTTCATCGCTCATCCTCAGGATTCTGGAACGTAAAATGGCCGCCACAGGGACGGCCTTGTGAGGCGCGCTCATAGGCAAAGCGCGCACCGCTGTCAACGCGTGTTGCTCTCGCGTCCGATTGCCGTGTCGGTCAGACCGGTAATGCCGCCGCGCGCAACCGGATCCAGTTCGATCACCGTCACGGTGACTTCGCCGCGTTCGGCTTCGGCCTTGCGATTGCGGCGGCGCTGCGCGCTCGGCCGGCGAAGCACGCGATCGGCGAAATTGCCGAATTTCGGCCAGCGCTGTTTGACTTTCACGAAGCGAAACCGCGCCCAGCGCGAATGCCGCAGCACCATCACCAGCCCCAGCGCAAAGACCGGAACGCCGCCCGGGCCGGGAATTACGCCGATGAAAGGCGATACGACGATCAGCGTCGTACCGGTCGCAAGCATCGACACGCGGACAACGGGATGGGCGGGGCGACGGCGTTTGCGGGGCGGGGGCGCGGACATTTCCGCCCTCATGTGGGCGTCCGCGCGATTCGCTGCAAGCCAAAGCGTGACGATTTGCGGCATTCCCGTATCCGACAAAGCCGTTATGGTTGCGCGCGGGGCATAGGGGGGATCATTTTGGTCGCGATCGTATCGACCGTTGCCTATCTGGGGCTCGAAGCGCGGTCGGTGGAAGTGCAGGTACAGGTGGCGCCGGGGGTGCCGGCCTTTGTCGTTGTCGGCCTGCCCGACAAGGCGGTGGCCGAAAGCCGCGAGCGCGTGCGCGCTGCGGTCGCGGCAATCGGGCTGGCCTTGCCGCCCAAGCGAATCACCGTGAATTTGTCGCCCGCCGACCTTCCCAAGGAAGGATCGCATTACGACCTGCCGATCGCGATGGGGTTGCTCGCCGCGATGGGCGTGGTCGATGCCGAAACGCTTGCCGGATATGTCGTCGTTGGCGAACTGGGGCTGGACGGGCGGATCGCGCCGTCGCCGGGCGTGCTGCTCGCCGCGCTCCATGCTTCGGAGCAAGGCAAGGGGCTGGTCTGTCCCGCCGCACAGGGCGCCGAAGCGGCATGGGCGGGATCAATCGAAGTCGTTGCGGCACCCGACCTGATCGCGCTGCTCAACCATTTCAAGGGCAACCAATTGCTTTCGGCGCCGATGCCGGGAGAGGCCGAACCGCCCGGAATCGGGCCGGACCTCAGGCAAGTGAAGGGGCAGGAAACCGCCAAACGCGCGCTGGAAATCGCGGCGGCGGGCGGACATAATCTGTTGATGTGCGGGCCGCCCGGGGCGGGCAAGTCGCTGCTCGCTTCGTGCCTTCCGGGAATATTGCCGCCGCTCGACGCGGCCGAGGCGCTGGAAGTTTCGATGGTGGCTTCGGTGGCGGGAAAGCTGGAGGAGGGGCGGCTGACGCGAACGCGGCCGTTCCGCAGCCCGCATCATTCGGCGTCGATGGCGGCACTGGTCGGCGGCGGGCTGAAGGTCAGGCCGGGCGAAGTCAGCCTGGCGCATCTGGGCGTGCTGTTCCTCGACGAACTGCCCGAATTTCAGCGCGCGGTGCTCGATTCGCTGCGCCAGCCGCTCGAAACCGGGACGGTCAGCGTCGCGCGCGCCAATGCGCATGTCAGCTTTCCGGCGCGGGTGCAGCTGGTGGCGGCGATGAACCCGTGTCGCTGCGGCCACCTCGGCGATCCGGCGCTGGCGTGCGCGCGGGCGCCGCGATGTGCCGCGGATTATCAGGCGAAGGTATCCGGGCCGCTGCTCGACCGGATCGACCTGCATGTCGATGTTCAGCCGGTGACGGCGGCCGATCTGGTGCTGCCGCCGCCCGCCGAAGGATCGGCGGAAGTCGCGGCGCGGGTCGCGGCGGCGCGAGCGGTGCAGGGCGAGCGGCTGACCGGGGGCAATGCGCGGACCAATGCCGAACTGGAAGGTGACGCACTCGAACGCTTCGCGACGCCCGATGAAGCCGGCAGCCAGTTGCTGGCACAGGCGGCCGAAGCGATGCGGATGTCGGCGCGCGGCTATACCCGCGTGCTGCGCGTCGCGCGGACGATCGCCGATCTGGGCGGCAGCGACGGGGTGGGGCGCATCCATATCGCCGAAGCGCTGAGCTATCGCCGCCAGCCGCCACGGGCTTGAGTGCGTTCCGACAAGGCGGCGTAGCCCCGGTACGACCTAGCCTGTCTCGGCGTCCACCAAACCGGCAGCAGGCCATCACCCTCGACACGAATGCTGTGGCGCATCCAGATCTGCCGGAGCTCGTGGATGCGCGGACCCTGGCATAGCGACAAGAAATTTCCCCTTCGGCCAGTGGCGGACTTCGCGCGAAAGCTGCGTTGATCTCAGCATGCGGACCTATGCCGCCGGTTAGAGCCGAAGGAGACCACGGTTGCTCATCCATTCATCCGCCCGCCGCCTGCCGCTGGTTGCGGCATTGATGCTTGCCATTGCGATCGGAGTCGCGCCGGACACAGCCTCGGCGCAGGGCCTGCTCGGCAGTATTACCAGGCGCGTACAGCAGACCGTCGAATCCGAAGTTGCCGACAAGGCGGAGGAGGAAGCACGCCATGTTACACGATGCGCGCTCGGAGCGAGTGATTGCAGAGCCCGGCAGGATCAGCGGGATACCGGCGATCCATCGAATGATGACAGGGCGGGAGCCGCGTCCGCAGATGATCTGACGAGCGGGCCCAGTGCGCTGATCTCGATCTACCCCGGTTCCGTCGAAAAGAGCCGCGACTATCAGGACTATACCGACTATTCGCGAGTCATCGGCATGGACCGCAGCCGCCATGCCGAAATCCAGGTGCTCGAGGGCGGGCTTACCCGACTGCTCTACGACAACCCCCGGGGGCGCTCGACGCTGGAGCTGATCCGCAATTATCGCAGCGCTCTCGATGCGCGCGGGTTTGAAGTTGACTACGAAGTATCGAATGCGAGAAGCTGGATCCTCAATATCCGCGAGGCGAACGGCATGGTCGCCTATGGCACGGACGTGCGTTATTTCACCGGCCGGCTGCGGTACGGGGATGGCACTGCCTATGTGTCGATCCTGGTCTATCGCGAGGCCAACGGATTCGGCCGGACCAATATCCATATCCTGCAGACCAACGAGATGGACGCCGACATGGTCAGCGTCGATCCCGCCGCTATGGCCGCAGAACTGGATCGCAGCGGGGCGATCAATCTCAAGGGCGTATTCTTCGATACGGGCCGCTATACGTTGCGCCCCAATTCCGACCCGCAACTCGATGCCGCGGCATCGTTGATGGCGTCGCAGCCGGAGCTCGTGATCGATGTCATCGGTCATACCGACAATGTGGGCAGCACGGCGAACAACCAGCGTCTTTCGCTCCAGCGGGCAGAGGCGGTGCGACAGGCCCTTATCGCGCGCGGTGTAAGCGCAGAGCGGCTGCGGGCGATCGGCATGGGCAGTGACGCGCCGATCGCAAGCAACGCGACGGAAGATGGCAGGGCGCAGAACCGCCGTGTAATGCTGGTGCGTCGGGCGGAGGGGACAGCCAGGTAAATTCCCCCTCTCGCGTCTCTTCTGCCAATGAAGAAGCTATTTCTTGATAGAGGAGCCCTGCGGGCCATAGACTGGCCGACGATGACCGGTGGCCCAACCTCTCTTCCTGAAGCGGACGGCCAGCTCGGTCTGTCCGAGGAGTTGCTGGCGGAAACCTATGACGCACTGCGTCGGATCGCCTCGCGTCAATTGTCGCGGCAATCCTCCACGCCTTCGCTCAACACGACATTGGTCGTGCACGAGGCGTGGCTGAAGCTGGCGGGCAGCGAGGATCGACGGTTCAACGATCGCAATCATTATCTCGCAACGGCGGCACGGGCGATGCGGCAGATCCTGGTCGATCACGCGCGGCGCAAGGCGACCGACAAGCGCGGCGCCGGCGCGATGCATCTCGATATCGACGCATGCGTGGTCGCCGATGCCGCGCCGATGGACGCAGTGCTGACCGTGGAAGAGGCGCTGGAAGCGCTCGCCGGTCACGCTCCGGATCTGGAGCCGGTTGTCGAGTGCCGCTTTTTCGGTGGGCTTACCACCCAGGAAACGGCCGATGCACTGGGACGGTCGGTGCGAACCGTCGAGCGACAATGGGCGCGGGCGCGCGCCTATCTGGTCGAACAGTTCCAGCCGGATTGAAAGCCGCGCGCCCGCGCCATGGGGTCAGAAGCGCAGCGCTTCTGCAGTGGCGGCCTCACCAACCGGCAGCACGACGATGAACGTCCCCGTTGCGACGCGTCTGTTGGCGAACATCCGCTGGGCCTGACGGCGAACGGCAGCAGGTTGATCCTGCGGCGGATATTGCCCCGTACCGAGAAAGGTATCGCCAGGCAGGAATGTGTCGCCGGGGAGAAATGTGTCGCCGGGGAGAAACGTGTCGCCCGGCAGGAAGGTGTCGCCGGGGAGTTCGACACTCCCGCTCCTGCCGTGAAAAGGGCGTGAGGCGAAACTGTTCACCACCCGGCCGTCTTCGATGCGCACGGCATACAGGACATAGGATGTCTCGTGCCTTCCGATCGGTGTCGCCGATTCCGCCGGAGCCTGTACGCGGACGCGCAAGCGGCGGGCAAGCGCTTCGCGAAAGCGTCCACCGCGCAGACCGGATAGCGACCGGGCATCATCGAGGCTTAGCGAAATGCGGCTCATCGCTGCGCCGCGCGTTTGTGCCTGCGCCGTTCCCGGCGCGGCGGCAAGCGGCAGCGCCAAAGCAACGACCGCAGCGAGCGCAAGGCTGTTCGTCGAGATAGTCATCTATTTCCTCCGCGACATTTCCCTGTCACCTTTCTTCAACGCGAATTGCCGCGCGGAGCCGCCAATGGCGGTGCAAGCCGGCATTTCGCGTTGATCAGACACAAAGGGAGCGGCGCGGGCAATTGGCCCATCGGGAATGAAAGGCAGGCGGGTACCAATGACGCGGGGCGCGCAATCGCAAGGAGCTAGGGAGGGATGGCAACGCGTTGACGGCGCGTTTGAGGCAGTGCTGGACTTGCCCGAGGAGGCCCGCGCCGACTGGATCGACCGGCATTTTGCCGACGCGCCCGAACTGGCGGAACGCACGCACCGTATGATGGCGGCCGAGCAACGCAGCCGCGAATTGTTCGAGAAGCTGCAGATCCAGCGCGATCGTGTGCTGGAGGACGCTGTTCCCCAAGTCGCTCGTACGCCCGGCGGCGACCCGCGGATCGGCCGACGCTATGGCCCGTGGCGTGTGACGCGACATCTGGGGTCGGGAGGCCTTTCCGAAGTCTATGCCGTCATCCGCGACGACGGGCGATACGAGCAGGATGCCGCGCTGAAGATCCTGCGCAGCGTCCATGTCGACGCCGGGGCAAAGGCGCTGTTCCTGCGCGAACGCCGCATGCTTGCGGGCCTCAACCATCCGGCGCTGGTGCGGATCATCGACGGCGGCGAAACCGCAACCGGATCGCCATGGCTGGTGATGGAACAGGTCGAGGGGCAACCCATAACCACCCATGTGTGCGCACGGGTACTGCCGCTTGGCGCGCGGCTTGCGCTCATCGCGCAATGCGCCGATGCATTGCAGACGGCTCATGAGCGCGGCGTGCTGCACGGCGATATCAAGCCGGACCATCTGATCGTTCAGGCGGACGGCATGATCCGCGTTCTCGACTTTGGCATCGCGCAGTTGCTGGGCGACGATGGTGCGACCGATACCTCGCCCGCTCTCACACCCGCCAGCGCCTCACCCGAGCAATTTGCAGGCCAGCGCCTGACCACCGCGAGCGACATATTTCAGCTCGGCAAGGTACTGGAAACGATCTGCGAAGGAGCGACGGTCGGGCCGGAGTTGGCTGCGATTATTGCGCGGGCAACTGCGCCCGATCCCGTTGCACGCTATCGCTCAGCTGCGGCACTTGCCGCCGATATCCGGCGATTGTTGCAGGGGCAGGCGACCGAGGCCTTGCCCGATACCGCGCGGCGCGCACTATGGCGGATCGTGCGGCAAAACCGCAGCGCCTCGATGCTGGCGGCCCTGGTGATTGTGGCGCTCGCCGGTTGGGGTGTCACGGCGACGGTCAGTGCCATGCAAATCGATCGCGCCCGGCAAGTCGCCGAACGGGCGGCCGACCGCGCCGAACGCGGACGGCAGGCGATGCTCGATCTGTTCCGCCGCGCCGATCCGCTGGAGCTTGATGCCACCGGCCCGGTCTCCTCGGCCAGCATTGCGATCGTCGATCAGGCGCTTGCCGACGCCCGCAAGCGTCTAGCCGACGATCCGGCCCTGCTGGCAAGGCTCAGCGGATGGGCGGCCCGATTGCACGAGCGCGCAGGGCAGGACGGGCGCGCCGTCGAACTGGCAGCGAAGGCAGAGGGGTTCGCGCGCCGGGCCTATGGAACGCAGGATAGCAACTATGCGGTTGCGCTGGCCTATCGCGCGCGGCTGGCAATTGATCGCGGTGCGGTTGCCGCTGGCAACGCGGACATGATGCGCGCGCTGGCGATTGTCGACCGCAGCGGCGTAAACGAGGCAGCGCTCGACACCTTGCTACTCGCAGCATGGTCGAAAGAGGGGGACTGGCACGCGCAATTGCCGCTGTTCCGCCGCGCCGCCGCGATGGCGGAGGCACTGGATATCGACAATGCGCGGATCGAAGCCGGATCGGGCATCGGTCGCGCGCTCGATGGGCTGGGCCAGTTCGACGAAGCGGAGCGACAGGTGCAGTTGGTGCTGGCCCTCGCAGAAAGACGATATGGCCCGGATCATCCGCGTCTCACGCTGCCGCTCTCCGACCTTGGGCGCATCGCCCAGCATCGGGGCCAGACGGAAGCGGCAGTCGGTTGGCATCGCCGCGCACGAGACATCGCCATTGCGGCTTTTGGTCCCAATGCAGCCTCCGTGCTTTCGCATCGCAACAATCTTGCCCTGGCCCTGCAAACTGCCGGCGACCTTGCGGGTGCGGTCCGAGAGCTGCGGGCAATTTATGCGTTGCGCCTCGATCGGGAAGGCGCGGGTGCGCTCTCCACCGGCGAAGTTGCGCAAAATTTGGGAACCTTATTGGTCAGATCGGGCGCCTATGGTGAGGCCGATCGCTATCTGGCGATCGCCGAAGGGGCCTTGGCCCGTAACCTGCCGGTCGGCCATCCGCACCGCATGTTCCCAGCGCTGACGCGGTCGGAAATGCGGCTCGCCCAGCATCGCTGGCGCGAAGCGGAGGCGGAGGCTGCACGAGCGCTTGGCGGATTGCAGGATGCGTTGCCCGCTGGTCATTATGCGATCGCCACCGCGCAATGTCGGCTTGCGACGGCGCGGCTGGAACAGGGAAAGCGCGCCGCGTTGCCGCTTTTGCGCGATGCAGTCGCTACAATGGAGGCCGATGGCGTGCCTGTGCCGGACATCTACCGCATGCCGTGCCGCGCCGCCCTTTCGCGCTTCCTGCGCTGAATTCGGCGCGCTCTGCATAGAGCGTGGCGGAATAGCGCTGCACTTCTCGTGTTCGGGATGTCGGATTCATCCGACGACCGGCATGAGGAGACTGTCTTGACCACTGACCGCGATTTCCGCTCGCGCCATTTCGGCACGCGTTGGGCTTTGGCAACGCGCTTGCGTCTCACGGCGATGGCAGGGGTTTGCGCAGCGCTCGCGCCCCTAACTGTTCATGCACAGGACGTTCCCGAGGATGCGCTATACGACCTCGGCACGCTGGGCGGCGACCGCTCGATCGCGACACAAGTCAACAGCGACGGCTCGATTGTCCTGGGGTATGCCGAGGATGAAAATGGCGGCGTGCGCATGGTGCTCTGGAAAAATGGCATAGTGAGCGACATCACGTTGCCCGGCATTGTCTACAGGGAGGCGCAGCTCACCACGTCCGCCAGCGCTCGCGCGCTGATGAGCCGCGACGGATCGACCGTCATGATCCGTGCCACGGTGGATCTGCCCGGTGGCGGCATCTACCGCTATCGCGACGGCACGGCCACGCGCATCGACGTGCCGGATGCGCCGGGCGGACTGTATATCGAGGGGGTGACCGCTCTTGATCGCGACGGGTCCACGCTCGTGGGCTTCTCCTTTGTCGACGGTGACCAGCATGCGGTGCGCTGGACCGAGGAAGGTGCGCAGGACCTCGGCACCTTGGGGGGCAGGGCATCCTCCGCTCTTGGCGTCAGTGGCGATGGCTCGGTCGTCGTGGGCATCTCCGACCTTGAAGACCTGACCAGCGAGGCCTTTCGCTGGTCGAATGGCACGATGGAGAGCCTGGGCTCGCTGCCCGGCCAGTCGCAAGGCAGCGCCAACCTCATCAGCGATGATGGCAGCGTCATAGCCGGCTACGCATATGTGTCCGGCGGGGCCAGACGCGTCTTCGTCTGGCAGGACGGCGTCATGTCGGACATTGGCGATCTGGGCGGCGGGCCTGTCTATGCCACGGCGATGAGCAGCGACGGGTCCACGATCATCGGGCAAACCAACCCCAATAATCCCGATGTCGCGGACACGAGCCAGGCCTATTACTGGCGTGACGGCGTCATGCGCGAAGTCGGCTATCTGCCGACAGACAATCCGCTGGGCGCCTTTACGCTGGCTGAGGCAGTCAGCGGCGATGGCGGCGTGATCGTGGGTTCCGCGCGTGGCGAGACGGGCAACAACTCCGTGGCTTTCCGCTGGACCGAAGAGACCGGGATCGTCTCGCTCGGCACGCTCGGCGGCGATAGCTCAAAAGCAACCGATGTCAGCGAAGATGGCACGACCGTCGTGGGTTTTTCCGACAATGCGCAGGGCCAGAGCCGCGCCTTCATCTGGCGCTCCGCCATGCAGGATTTCGCCAATCTGCTCGCCTCCTTTGGCGGTCTTGCAGAGGAAAGCGAACTGGCGATCGCGGAGCAACAGCATCTTGCCGAAGTCGCCTCCATGCCGGGCTGCGATCCTTCCGCGCGCCGCTTCTGCCTGGGGCTTGAGGGGTTTGGCTGGACGCGCGCGGGCACAGCATCGATCGGTCGTCGCCAGGCTGCCGGGATCCGGCTTTCCGCGCGCTTCACGGTCACCGAAATGTTGCGCATCGGCGGTAGCTTCGTCTGGGCCGATCCCTCGATCAATGGCGATCGGAGCGACGAGTCAGACGCTCGGGCATGGTCGGCGTCGCTCGATTACGGCGCCGCGGGTTCGGGACCGTTCGGGCGCATCTGGTATTCCCGCGCGCGCGAAGACCTCTCGCTCGTGCGTGGAGAGGGGTATGCGGACGTGCAGGCAATGCGTGGGAGGACCCGGCTCACCAGCGAAAGCTTTGGCTTGCGCGCCGGATATGGCTTCACGCTGCCGGGCAATATCGGTCTGCGGCCATGGGTGACCGTCGACCGCCGCAATAGCGATCGCGACGCCTTCACGGATACCGCGACCGCCAATACGACAGGCGACTTTCCGGCCCACTTCGCGGGGATCGAAGCGATCCGGACTATCGGACGCGGCGGAATCGACGTGGATGTGCCCGCCGGGGGTAATCGGTTGATTCTGGGCGTTTCGCTGGAGACTGACCTGAACAGTGATCCGGTCGCGATCGCCGGCACCTCCGATATTCCCGGCATGGAGACTTTCACCCTGACATCGAGCCTTGAGCGCAAGGATGTTCGCGCGGGATTCACCATGGGATATGATATGGGACTCGGACCGTTGCGGGTCGGGATCGGGGCAAGCGCGAAGAGCCCGGTCTATGGCGACGGCTGGCAATTGGGCGGGGGGCTTCGCCTGTCGGCGGATTTTTGACCCAGGCTTCCTCTCCTGCACCGCGCTGTTGATCGCTACTAGTTGCGCGACGACGGCGCCCGTGCCGTCGCCCGATCTATCGTCGGGCACGCTCTATTGCGCCGGCATCGCCCTGTGGGAATTGCCGGACTATCCGCTGCGTCTTGCCGTGCCCTCTGGGGCGATCGTGACCGCCGGAGGCGCGGACGCGTCCGGCGCGGTCGACGTGACTCTCAAGACGCTGGGCACGCCGGACGAGATCGTGGCCTTCTACAAATGCGCGTTGCCGTACATCGGTAACGGCATGTGGCCGCGCTCGCCGACGAAGAGCAAGGCCTCTCCTGTTCGGGAGCAGGCGGCGCACGGGGCAAAATACGCTTACGCGCTTATGAGGAGCCATTTCCCGACGATGGCCGGGATACGTATATCAGGATCGTTGAAGCACCCTGACCCTCCGCTTCACAGCGGTCCGGCGAATGCGATCATGATCCGGCTGACGCCACCCTCCTGCGGGGTGATCTGCAACGATGCAGGAGAACCATCGGCACCCTTGAAACCGACCACCGGCCGGTCGTCGCCATATCTTGCATCCCGTTCCGGATCGAGCCCCTTGCTCTCTGCCCATAGGAGGAAAGCCTGGGCATAGGGGGCTGGCTTCACGAACGAATTCGCCTGGATCATGAACAGGTCCGGTTGGGCATCGCGCTTTATATGCGTTACCAGAACGATGTGCGCGTCGGCCGGGAACGGCATCCCCGCGGGCAGCCAGTCCGGCCTGGGAAGATTGACACTGCCCAGCAGCCTCTTGTCGCCATCTTCGATCTCGAAGAAGTCGCCTGCCGCGCCCACCTTGGCATCATCGTCGGACCTGTCCGTTCGCTCGGCAGTCCCGCCTCCACATCCGGCAAGCGACAGCGAAAGGGCGAGCGCCAGCGCGGGCCCGGCCACGCGAAACGGCAGGGTCATCGTGCTGCTTCGGTATAGGTCAGCATGAAGTCGCGCTCCGTGCCGTCGTCCCGCACCCGGATATTTCCGCTTTCGACGCCCTTGCCCTCGAAATAGAGCTCCAGCGGATCCACGGTCTTGCTGCGGTCGGTCAGCACATAGCCGGCATCCGCCAGACGGGTGGCAAAGCCTTCGACGATGGCCTTTGCCTCCTGCCGGCTGCGTCCTTCAATGAATACGTCACCGGGCAATGGTCTGCTGACGAGCACCAGCCGCGTATCGTCCGGCAACGCGATGTCCGACGGGAAATCGGCGGGGAGTTCAACCGCCTTGGCCTCTGCCTGCGATTGCGATGTGCTGGCAGCATCTTCCGAAGGGGAACCGCAGCCCGGCAACAAGGATGCAGCTGCGAGTCCGAAAAATATCGCATATTTTGGCATTTGCGGTTCCCTGGGAAATGATCGATTCCCATAGGGAAACGCGGAACCCGATCGAATTCCGCCAATAAGGCTGCGGATTCGCAGTGCACCGTCGATTTCTGCAGGCTGTCGTTGCCTCTGAACCCTTTTCCCATTCGTATAGCGCTTCCTCGGACGCGCCGATCTGGCAGGCTGCGTCCTTGGCATAGAGGCCGAGCGCAAAGCAGGGGCGGCGGAGATGCGCGTCGAGGCTGGAGCCCAATATGCGCGTCAGATCGGGCCGCATTCCGGCAATTCGAGCTGGAATGCCAGGTAACGAAAAGGACAACACGCCGCTGCGGACATGCTCCAGCGCAATCCGTTTCCCGGGGAGGCGCAGGCTCGCGATAGTGTCGACACAAAATCGCATAAGCGAAAGAGGGGCTCGGGTTCGCGAAACCCGATTGTTCGCCCGAAAAAAGGCGAACATTCATATGGTGTACGCGGCATTCCGCTCGTCTGAAGCCGGTTGGGATGAGGGAGAATTTCTCGATCATGTCGACAGAATAGTCCGATCAGCACCTGGCCGCTCGAAGCCGGGATCGAACCCTAAGGACTATAGAGCGTGCGCGTGCGCCGGAAACTTCGGCCCGACAACTATAAAATATGTGGGGAGAGACAGCTATGAAATCACGTCATATTTGCAGCGCTTTGATGGTCACTACCGGATTGGTGGCGTGGTGTGCTCCTGCCTATGCGCAGGATCGGCCCGCCGATGATACGAGTGCGGTCCAGAGCAATGAGATCATCGTCGTCGCGACGCGCCGCGAAGAAGCGCTGCAGGACGTGCCGCTCGCGGTAACTGCGGTCGATCAGGACGCCCTGCGCCTCAATCAGGTCAATTCGGTCGCCGATGTCGGCTCCATGACGCCGAATATGATTTCCGTGGCGGGCACCGCCGGCGGCGCCAAGTCCGCGCCGCAGTTTTCGATTCGTGGCCAGTCGCAATCGGAACGCGGCGGTCTGTCCGACCCTTCGGTAAGCGTCTATTTCGGCGATGTCGTGATGGCGCGAACCCAGGGGCTCAACCAGACGCTGTTCGACGTCAACAGCGTTCAGGTCATACGCGGACCGGTAGGTACGCTGTTCGGCAAGAACGCGACGGGCGGTGCGATCATCATCCGGCCCAATCTGCCCAACACCGATCGAGTCGAGGGAAGTGCCGGTGCGACCGTTGCCGAGTTCGGTACCTTCAACGCGGACGCGTATATCAATCTGCCGCTGTCCGACTTCGCGGCGGTTCGCCTCGGTGGTTCGACATCGAATGATGACGGCTACATCTATGACGAAACGCTCAAGCGTAACGTCAACAACACACAGAATTATTCGCTGCGCGGCTCTTTGCTGCTGCGGCACGGTTCGGTCGAGAACGTCACGATGCTCAACTATTTCAACGAGGATGACGGCGGGACCGGCGGCTTTGCGAACTACCTCAATCCCACGGGCTATATTGCGCTGCTCGGCGCTGCCAAGAACTATCGGCCGGTCGCCGAGCTCTCGGCAGAGCAGAAGGCGCGCGGCGACTTGCGCATCAACAACGGCACGCCGGAATTCAACCGGGTCGAGACGTTTGACGTCCAGAACACGACGACGTTCGATCTCACCAGCGATATCACGCTCAAGAACATCTTCGGCTATCGCAATGTCGACAGCCACATTCTCGTCGACCTGGACGGGACCGAACACCCGGTTCTCCAGACGGAGATTTATGACTCGTCGAAGCAGGTTAGCGACGAGCTGCAGCTGGCCGGAACCTCGGGTGCGCTGGATTGGATCGTCGGGGCCTATTATTTCCACGAAACCGGCGAAAACAATGCGTCGAGCGTGATCCTGGGAACCGAGACGGGCGGAGCGGAATCTTCGACCACCTTTGTTCCCGGCGCGACCGACAACCGGCAGAAGTTCGATAATAGCAGCTACGCGCTTTATGCCGAAGGCACGTACGAGCTGGTTGACGGGCTCTCGCTGACGCTCGGTGGTCGCTACACCTGGGATGAACGTGGTGCCACGATCCTGAATCACGTCATTGACACCCGATGCGCTTTCACGATCGACGACGACAATAATCCCGCAACGCCGGAAGTGAATCCGGGGGACACTCCGGCCTGTCGCGTCGACGCGTCGGCCAATTTCGATGCATTCACCTATAATATCGCGGTCAATTACAAGCCCGATGGCGATACGTTGCTCTATGCCAGCTATCGTCGTGGCTATCGCGCCGGCGGTTTCTCGGCCCGCGCCACTTCCGAGGCAGGGCTGCGCCGCGCGTTCGAGCCGGAATATGTCCGCAGCCTGGAACTGGGTCTGAAACGCGACTGGCATCTGGGCGGCGCGTTCCTTCAGACCAACATCGCGCTGTTCCATTCGAAATACACCAACGTGCAGCGCCAGGCAGTCGACACGACTTCCGGCAGCCCCTTCACCGTCGTGGTCAACGCGGCCGAAGCGACCATTCAGGGTGTCGAGCTGGAAGCCACCTTCGTCCCGACCGACCGGGTGCGGATCAGCGGCTTCTGGGGCTATACCGATGCCAGCTTCGACAAGTTCATCGACCCGTTCTCGGGTGCTGATCTTTCGTCGCAGCCCTTCGCACGCGTTCCCAAGAACAACTGGCGGATTTCGGGGACGGTCGATCTGATCAGGAGCGACAACATCGGAACGGTCAGCTTCACCGCAGCCTATTCGGGCAGGGACAGCTATCTGGGTATCGACAATGCGACGATCCCCTATGACCTGATCCCGGCGCACGACCAGCTCGATCTATATCTGAAGGCGGCGAGCATCGGCGGTACCGGAGTCGACGCCACATTGTTCGTGCGCAACGTCACCAACAACATCGAGTTTCAGCCGCTTGCTTCGGTATATTCCTCGCTGGGATTTGCCGCAGTGGTGCCGGGCGCCCCGCGCCAGTTTGGCCTTCAGTTGCGCTACGATTTCGGCAACTGACCCTCGGGACCAGGTCACGACCGAATATCCGGCTAATTGCCGCCCCCGTCACCTTGCGTGGCGGGGGCGCTTTGCCTTTTGCGTGCCCCAGAATCGGCCGTAAAATCCTGCGCACGAGCCGAGAATTTCGCTCATCCGAATAAGCGTGAGGCGCCGTTTACAGGCCGCTCCGGAGCACATAGCCACGGAAGCATGACCCATGAATATGATCTTGCCATTGTCGGTTTCGGCGCAGCGGGCGCGGCGGCGGCACTCACTGCCGCACGTCGGGGAGCCAAAGTCCTCCTGATCGAGAAACAGCCGGCCGACGCGCATTATTCCAGCACGCGAATGTCCGGCGGGCTGTTCATGGGCGCCGACGATGTCGAGGAAGCGACACGCTATCTCGACGCCTGCTCCGGGGGCATGATCCCCATCGATGTGAGCAGGGCCTGGGCCGAGCGCGCAGTAAGCGTCGAGCGATGGGCGCAGGAGATGGGCATATCCTCGATGCACGCCGCGGGCGGCTGGTATCCCAAATTACCCGGTTTTGAATCGATCAAGGTCTATGCGCCGCTGCCCAAGGGCGCGGATCCGTCGGCTATCGAATATGAGCTGCCTGCCCCCGGCGAGCTGGCTTTCAAATGGCCGGTGCCGTTCGGCAACGGTCAGACGCTCCACGATCTTCTCGTCGAAGCAGTCGAGGCCGAGGCCGATATCACCTGCATCTTCGAATGCGAGGCGCAGCGCCTGATCCAGGATGGCGGGCGCGTCTCAGGCGTGCTTTGCAAGCGCAACGGCGATGAGTTCGAAGTGCGCGCCAGCCGTGGCGTGGTGCTGGCGAGCGGCGGATTCGAGCAGAATCAGGAGATGATCCTGAACTATCTCAAGGCCTATCCGATCTATTTCTACGGGGCGACGTCCAACACCGGCGACGGCATCAAGATGGCGCAGGCGGTCGGGGCGGACCTGTGGCACATGAACCAGATGATCGGTCGCGCGGTCGGGCATTTCAAACATCCCGACGGGCGCGAGATGACCTTCAATGTCTCGCTCAACCCGCCCGGCTATGTGATCGTCGACAAATATGGCCGTCGCTTCGCGAACGAATATCTGCAGGCGGTTTCCAAGCCGAATTTCTATTATGAGATGCTGCACTATGATGCCGACCTGCTCGAGCATCCGCGCATCCCGTCCTACTGGATATTCGACAAGCGCCGGATCGAAGCGCGCCCTGTGTCCGGCGGGTCATACGGCCATTATGCGTGGAGCCCCGACAATCGCGCGGAGATCGACCTGGGCTGGATCGCGGAAGCCGACACGGTCGAAGAGGCGGCCCGGCTCGCCGGATGCCCCGACCCCGAAGCGGCAGCGCGGACGGTCGCCCAATATAATCAGGGCTGCGCCGAAGGCGTCGACGCGCATGGCCGGCCGGAATCGTCGCTGGTTCCGCTCGAAGAGGGGCCCTTTTATTGCGTCCCTGTCTATCCGGGCGGCGCCACGACCAATGGCGGACCGCGTCGCGACGCGAAGGCGCGGATACTGACGCCCCATGGCGAGCCCATCCCCGGCCTGTTCGGGGCCGGGGAACTCGGCGGCGCGATCGGGATCCTCTATCCTTCGCCGGGTGCCAATCTGGGCGAAGCATTCGCATTCGGCGCCATCGCCGCCGAGACCGCTCTCTCCCAAAACTGAAATCGGCGCGGGCCCGACGGGCAGGCGCGTGGCCTGCCCGATCGACCTGCGTTCAGTCAGTCCCCCGTCGCATCGCCGCGCGCCCCGCAAACAGCAGGAAGATACCGCCGATCGCGAACAGGGTGCTCGATCCGACCATCGCGATCCGCAGCGGCTGGGCCACGCCCATCGCTCCGGCGACGTCGCTCATGACACCGGCGAACTGCGGCGCGACGCCATAGCCGAACAGGTTCATCGCGAGCAGCAGCACCGCGCTGGCCCCGGCGCGCAGATGCGGTGGCGACCATTGCGCGAAACTGGCGAAGGTCACGCCGTAATAGAGGACGCAGCCCGCAGAGTAGATTGCGAGCAAAGCGATCGCCACTGGCCAGCTGGGTACCAGAAACGCCGCCGCGGCGATCACGAACACGACAATATTGACGAAGCCGAAAAAGGTCAGCTCACGCCCCGGAAAGCGCGAGGTGATATAGTCGGTGATATATCCGCCCAGCGGCATCCCGATCATCCCGCCGATCCCATAGGTAAGCGCGAGCAGCGTGCCCGCCTGGCCCACATCCATATTGTGCAGGCGGATGAGGAAGGGCCCCATGAAGATGCTGGTGGCCGCCTGGCCACCGATGCAGAACGCACCTCCGAGCATCAGGAACAGCAGACGGCGGTCGCGCATGACGACCCCGAGCGCCTTCGCGATGGAAGACGGTTCCTTCGTCCCCTCGTTCGGCCCGTCGGTGGTTTCGCGAACCGGCTCGCGCAGCGTGAATGCGGCCAGTAGGGCAAGCGCCAGCCCGGGTAGTCCCACGACGAAGAACGCCGTTCGCCAGCTGAAATGCGCGGCGACCAGCCCGCCGATGGCAAGGCCCAGCGTCACGCCGAGCGGCGATGAGAAATAGAGCCACGACATCGCCGATCCCCGGCGCTTCGCGGGGAAGATATCGCTGGTCAGCGAGGTGAGCGTCGGCGCGCATCCGGATTCCGCCGCGCCCAGCGCCATCCGCGCCAGCACCAGAATAAGGAATGACTGGGCGAGGCCGGTCGCTGCGGTCAGCGTACTCCAACCGAGCATGAGCAGGACGATCAGACGCACCCGATTGGCGCGATCGGCCATCGCGCCGAGCGGAATGACGAAGATCGCATAGGGTACGGCAAAGGCCAGCCCGGTGAGCATCCCGACCTGGGTGTCGGAAAGGCCATATTCGATCCGGATAGGCTCGATCAGGATCGACAGAATCGAGCGGTCGATGTTCGCCAGTGTGAACATGACCGTCATCAGGCCGAGCGCATATCCGCGATAGGCGGGGCTCAGTTTGCTGTAATCGGTTGCCAATTTCCTGACTCCTCTCAATCCGGGAGACGGGTTTGCGGATGTGACAGCGCCAAGTCGATATGACCCGCTTCGCTTTCGCCTATCCGATTTCTCGCGCGCGGCTTTCTCGTCCGTGCCCGGCGGCCTAACACGGGCGACACAAAAGAAGCGGGAGATGGCTATGCTGATGAAGGACAAAACCGTCCTCGTTACCGGAACGGCGAGCGGGATCGGTCGCGAAACGGCGCTTGTCTGCGCGCGCGAGGGCGCGGTCAGAATCGCGTGTCTGGACGTGTCCCGCGACGCGAACGAGGCCACTTCGGAAGAGCTGCGCGGCATGGGCGTGGAGGTGCTGGCGCTCGAAGTCGATGTCGGTGACGTCGATCAGATCCGGAGTGCGTTCGGGAGGGTCGCAGAAAGCTGGGGGCGGCTCGATGCGTCCTGCCATATCGGCGGCTATTCGTGGCGCGGCGAAACGCTCGACGTCACGGTCGAGCAATGGGATCAGGTGCTCAACGTCAATCTGCGCGGCACTTTCTTCTGCTGTCAGGAAGCGCTGCGGATCATGTATCCGCAAGGCAGCGGGTCGATCGTCAACACCTCGGCCGACGCCGCGCATTTTCCCATTTACGGTTTCGCGCTGCAGGCGGCGGGCAAGGGCGGTCTGGTCAATATGACTCGCACGCTGGCGCTGGAAGCGGCGCCGCGCGGCGTGCGCGTCAACGCGGTCTCCCCGGGCATCGTCCGCACGCAGAAAGCCGGTGCCGTCCGGCCGGCGGAGCCGATGCCGCGGCGCGAGAACGCGCCCCCGGCGGATGCCGTCACGCGACTTGCGGAGATGACTGCGATCGGCCGCTATATGACGATGAGCGAAGTCGCCGACACCTATGTCTTCCTGTGCTCCGACCGGTCGAAGGGGATTAATGGCGATCTGCTTTTCGTAAACGGCGGCGGCTATCCCGGACTGGACTACTGACGATCCGGGTTTCCCGGGCATAGCGACGCTATGGCGAACCGCGCAGCGCGATCCGCCCCATCACATCTGCGATAAACGACAGGCCAGGCGCGCGGCGCCATCGTCGCATAGCCGGTCTGTCGTTAGCCAAGCCTCATATGGACCAGAAGACCGCACCGGCGATGCGCGCCGACTTTGTCATTGTCGGTGGCGGGACGGCCGGGTGCGTCCTTGCCAACCGATTGAGCGCCTGCGGTCGATATTCGGTTATCCTGATCGAAGCCGGAGGTGCGGACCATCATCCCTGGCTTCATATCCCCATCGGTTATGGCAAGGTGACGGGCGATCCGCGGTTCGACTGGCGTTTCAGCACCGTTCCCCAGCCGCAGCTCGATGGCCGCAGGATCGGCGTGCCGCGCGGCAAGGTGCTGGGTGGCAGCAGTGCCACCAACGGCCTGCTCTATGTGCGCGGGCAGCGCGAGGATTTCGACGGCTGGGCGGCGCAGGGTTGCACCGGCTGGGGGTATGACGATGTCCTGCCCTATTTCCGGCGCTCGGAGGATCAGCGGAACGGAGCCGATGCGTGGCATGGCGTCGGCGGACCGCTCGCGGTTCGCGACCCGGTCTCGAGTCATCCGTTGTGCGAAGCCTTTATCCGTGGTTGGGAAGCCGATGGCCTGCCGCATAGCCGCGATTTCAACGGCGCCGAACAGGAAGGCGTCGGCTATTATCAGATGACCGTTCGCGGCACGCGGCGTTGCTCCACGGCGCAGGGTTTCCTTCGCGAGGCACGCAAGCGGCCCAATCTGCAGGTGCTGACGCGGATGCGCGTCAAGCGGATCGGCTTCGACGGGCGTCGCGCCGACAGTGTCGCGGTAGAGCGCGACAGCGGGCAGGCGATGCGTATCGCCGCGGAACGCGAAGTGATCCTGACCGCCGGCGCGCTTGCTTCCCCGCAATTGCTCATGCTTTCGGGTGTGGGTCCGGCGGCGCATCTGCGCGAGCATGGTATCGACCTCCTGCGCGACGCTCCGGTCGGAGAAGGGCTGCAGGATCATCTCAACGTTCGCTGTACCTTCGAAGCGACGCGGCCGGTGACAATCAACGATCGGCTGCGCGGGCCGGTCGGGCAAGCGATGTCGGGGCTGGAATATCTGCTGCTCGGGCGCGGGCCGTTGACGGTGGCGGCGGGCTATGCCGGGTCCTTCTATCGTGCTGACGGCTCGCGCGGCAGGCCGGACAGCCAGGCCTATCTGCTTGCCTTCAGCACGACGCCCGACGGCAGGAAACTGCGCGCGCAATCCGGGTTCATGGCATCGGCCTATCAGTTGCGGCCCGAAAGCCGTGGATCGCTGCGGCTTGCCACTGCCGATCCTGGCGAGATGCCGCTAATCGACCCCCGCTATCTCGACAGCATCGTCGACCAGCGCGCGACCGTCGCGGCGTTGCGTCGGCTGCTTCGTGCGATGGCGCACCAGCCGATGAGCGATTTCATCAAATCATCGGACCCGCCGCTCGACAGTTCGGATGCGGAACTGCTCGCGCATGTCCGCGCGATCGCGTCGCCCGGACATCACTTCACCAGCACGTGCCGGATGGGCGTCGGGCGCGATGCCGTCGTCGATCCGCGACTGCGGGTGAACGGGCTCGCCAATCTGCGCGTGGCGGACGCGGCAATCATGCCGTCGGTGCCATCGGGCAATACCGCCGCGCCGGTGGTGATGATCGCCGAGAAGGCGTCCGACATGATCCTCGAAGATGCAAGGAATGCGATGTGAAGCGGACATTGGAGCTCGCCAACCCCGACGCGATCTATCTGGCCGGGCGCTGGACCAGCCCGACCGGTTCCGGCCGTTTGTCGGTGATCGACCCGGCCACAGAACAGGAAGTTGCCAGCGTCGGATCGGCATCGGCGCAGGATGTTGCGCAGGCCGTGGCGAGCGCGAAGGACAGTTTCGACAGCCGGATATGGCAGGACACGCCGGTCCCCGAACGTGCACGGAAACTGCGCGTGATCGCAAACGAACTCCGCGCCCGTCACGAACAGCTTGCAGCCGCGCTGACGCTCGAAATGGGCTCGCCCTGGTCGGTCTCGTTCAACAGCACCGCCGGGCCGCCGCGCGTGTTCGACTGGTACGCCGATCTGCTCGAAGCCGATGTGACGGTCGAAAAGCGCGAACGCGCCAATGGCGAGGCCTGGACCACGCTCGATCCGGTCGGCGTGGTGGCGGCGATCGTGCCGTGGAATGCGCCGCTCAACCTGAGTGTGCTCAAACTGGCGCCCGCGCTCGCGGCGGGATGCAGCGTCGTGCTCAAGCCTGCGCCTTCGACGCCGCTCGACGCGCATCTGCTTGCCGAATGCGTCGACGCGGCGGGATTGCCGGAAGGAGTCGTCAGCATCCTGCCGGGCGGGAACGAGGCCGGCGAAGCGCTGATCACCGATCCGCGCGTCGACAAGGTGACGTTCACCGGCAGCACCGCGACGGGATGCAGGATCGCCCATGCCTGCGCCGACCGGATCGCGCGCGTCGCGCTGGAGCTGGGCGGAAAGTCCGCCGCGATCCTGCTCGACGATATGTCGATTGAAGAAACCGTCGAACGGCTGGTCCCCAGCGCGACGATGCAGGCGGGGCAGGCCTGTTCGGCACTGACGCGCGTGCTGGTCCACAGGTCGCGCCACGATGCACTGGTCGAGGCACTCGCCGCGCGGATGCGGGCAATCCGTCTGGGCGATCCGTTTGACCCGGAAACGCAGATGGGGCCGCTCGCAATCGAGCGACAGCGCGACCGTGTCGAGGAATATATCGCGATCGGTCGTCGGGAAGGGGCGCGTGTCGTCACCGGCGGCGGTCGTCCGGCGCATCTCGATCGCGGCTTCTATGTCGAACCGACGCTGTTCGATCATGTCGACAACAGTATGCGGATCGCGCGCGAAGAGATTTTCGGCCCGGTCGTCTGCGTCATTCCCTATGACAATGAGGAACAGGCCGTGGCGATCGCCAACGACAGCGAATATGGCCTGTATGCGAGCGTGTTCACGCATGACGACGACGCGGTCTGGCGGCTTGCCCGCAAGCTGCGGAGCGGAAACGTGGCGCGCAACGCCGTGCTCGTCGATCGCACGCTTCCTTATGGCGGCTACAAGCAATCGGGACTTGGTCGCGAAGGCGGGCTTGAGGGTCTGCGCTCGTTCCAGGAGCAGAAGGTCGTCTATCTGTCCTGACCGGCTTCGCTCATTCGATAAGTTGGCGGGATGTGCCGCCGGGTCACGCGCAGGCGGGCCGAGTAGGATAGTGCGGACCGCGACCCAGCAAGGACCGGATGACCATGCACGACCTCGTGATACGCAATGCCCTTCTCCTCGACGGCCTCGGATCGGTGCCCGAACGGCAGGATCTGGCGGTTGCCAACGGCAAGATCGTCGCGATCGGAAGCGATCTCGGCGACGCGGCCGAGACGATCGATGCCGACGGTCTGGCGCTGATGCCGGGCATCATCGATTCGCACACCCATTATGATGCGCAGGTCACCTGGGACGCGCTATGCGATCCGTCTCCGGCGCTCGGCGTGACGACGGTGATCATGGGCAATTGCGGCTTCACGATCGCGCCCTGCCGTCCCGACGACCGGCAACTGATGATGGGCCATCTCACCCGAGTCGAAGGCATGGCGCTGGAGGCGCTGGAGGAAGGTATCCGCTGGAATTTCGAGAGCTTTCCCGAATATCTCGAAATGATCGAGCGGCAGGGCGTGGGCCCCAATATCGGCGTCTATATCGGCCATTCGGCGCTGCGCACCTTCGTCATGGGCAAGGACGCGACCGAACGCGCGGCCAATGACGACGAGATTCAGGCGATGTGCGCGATCGTGGCGGACGCGATGGATGCCGGCGCGATCGGCTTTTCCAGCTCGGTCCATGAACAGCATGTCGGCTGGGGCGGGGTGCCGATGCCGTCGCGCCTTGCCCAGGACAAAGAGTTTCAGGCGATCGCGGCGACTGTCGGCAGCAAGCGCAAGGGCACGCTGATGGTGGTCAAGGGTTCCAAGACCGACATCGACTGGGTCGAGCGGCTTGCCGAATGCTCGGGTCGTCCGGTGCTGGTGTCGGCGATGCGCCACCATCCGGCGGCACCGAACAAGGTGTTCGAGGATCTGGCGGCGCTGCGTAACGCGCGCGAGCGTGGCCGTCGCCTCTACGGCCAGTGCTCCTGCATGCCGATGGCGATGGATTTCACGCTCGAAAATCCATACCCGTTCGAAGCCTATGACGCCTGGAAGCCGGCGATCGAGGCGGGCAGCGGCGAAGCCTATAAGGCAGTGCTCCGCGATCCGGCGTGGCGCGCGGCGATGAAGGAAGAAATCGCCACCAATCCGGGCATGCGCATCTTCCGCGGAAACTGGGACACGCTGACCGTCGCCGAAGCGGCGCTGGAAAAGAATCGTGCCGCCGAGGAACGGTCGGTCGCCGAGCTCGCCGCCGAAAACGGGAAGCATCCGTTCGACCAGTTCCTCGATCTGGCGCTCGAAGAGGATCTGAAGACGCTTTACGCGACCGAATTCTCCAATTTCGACGTGCCGGCGGTGAGCCGCATCCTCCAGGACCCCGACAATCAGATTTCCCTGGGCGACGCGGGCGCGCATCTCAGCTTCCTGTGCGAGGCGGGCTATGGCCTGCATCTGCTCGGCCGCTGGGTGCGCGAGCTTGGCGTATTGTCGCTGGAAGAAGCCGCACGGCGCCTCGCCGGGCAGCAGGCAAATCTGTTCGGCATCCGCGACCGCGGCACGCTGACCGTCGGCAAGGCGGCGGATTTGCTGCTGTTCGATCCTGAAACGGTCGGCATCGGGCCCAAACAGCGGCTGCACGACCTGCCCGGTGGCGCCAACCGCCTGCGCACCGACGCGCTCGGCGTCCATGGCGTCTGGGTCAATGGCCAACAGCTGGCGGACAGTAACGGCCCGATTTCTGCGCAGCAGCGCCTGCCGGGCAAGGTGATGCGCGACTACGCCGCCTGAGGCATCAGGCGCCCGAAAATTTGGGCGCCCGCTTTTCGCGGAAGGCCTGAATGCCTTCGTGATGATCGTCGGTGCGGCTCATCAGCGGCTGCATCGCGGTCTCCGCTTCGAGGAATTCGTCGAAACTCAGGGTTTCCGCCAGCGCGAATTGTCGCTTGGCCATGCCGATCGCGAGCGATGGTGCGTCGGCGAGTTGCCGGGCAAAGGCTTGCGCGCGCGCCATCAGCGCGTCTGCCGACGTGGTTTCCAGCACCAGCCCCAGCTGCAATGCCTCTTCGGCGGGAACCATCCGCGCCGAATAGACGATCTGCCGGGCGCGCATCGCGCCGACATATCGCCGCAGCAACCAGACCGCGCCCCCATCCGGCGCAAGCCCGATCTTGTTGAAGATCTGGGCAAATCGGGCGCGATCCGAAGCGATCACGAAGTCGCACGACAGCGCGTAGCTCCAGCCGACGCCGACGCACGAACCGTCGACTGCGGCGATCACCGGCTTGCGCAATCCCATGATCGCTCGGGATATGCGGTGAAGGCGCCGGATCTTGGTCAGCGACCAGTCGATGCCGCCGCCGCCCATTTCCTTGACGTCCATCCCCGCGCAGAAATGATCTCCGGCGCCGGTCAGGATGACGACTTTGACCGCATCGTCCTCGGACAAGGCTTCGAACGCGACCCATAGCTGCTCGCGCATCGCGATATTGATGGCATTTCGCGCCTCGGGCCGGTCGAGCGTAACGGTGGCAATACCGTCCGCGATGTCGACTTTCACACTCATTCGGGTTTCCTCACTGACTCGCCGGCATTGAGCAATTGTGCAGCAGGACCGTCCAATCGCGAAGCCGGTCCGGGGTCGAATTTCGCTTATGCGAAGACTTGGCCGATGCCCTATGGCGCGGCTGCCGCCGGCGCGCTTTCCGGCTAATCCAACGGCAAACGAAGGAGCAAGGATGGAACCGGAAGCCATAGCGATCGAGCCGTCCAGGACGGCTCTCATCGTCATCGACATGCAGAATTTCACTGTGGCGATGGAGACCGCGCCGACTCCGGCGCCGCAGGTGCTCGATCATTGCGCCAGACTCGCGCGCGCCTGTCGCGAAGCTGGCGTGCTGGTCGTGCTGGTGCGCGTCGGGCACGCGGACAATGCGATGCCGCAGCTGGATGTGCCCTCGGAAACCAGCTTCGCCGGCGGCTTTGTCCTCACCGACGAAATGCGCGAAATCGCGCCGGAACTCGGTCCCGAGGATGGCGACGTCATCGTCGACAAATATAATTGGGGCGCATTCCACGGGACCAATCTCGATGCGCATCTGCGTCGGCGCGGCATCGATACGCTGCTGATGACCGGGCTGGTGACGCATATCGGCGTCGATACGACGATGCGCGAAGCCTATGCCCATGGCTATGGCCAGATACTGGTGACCGACGCGGTGGCGGCAATGACGCTCGCTCAGCACGACTTCGTGCTCGAAAACATCGCGCCGCGCCTTTCGCGGTTGCGGACCACGGAGCAGGTGCTGGGTTATCTGAAGGCGTGAGCCGTTGAAATGTCTTGCGGTATTTCCGCCGGAAGAGCCGGGCGGCACGGCCCGAGTCCGGGCGGTACCCGATCCCGGACGTCCCGCGAAAGGCGAAATCCGTGTCCGGATGCTGTTCGCAGCAGTCAATCCGGCCGACCTTCTGTCGATCGACGGGCGCTATGCCGGCTTTGGCGAGGCTTCCCTGGTTCCGGGCGCCGAAGGCGTCGGCATGGTCGAGGAAGTGGGGCAGGATCTTTCGCCGGACCTTGTCGGCAGCCGGGTTATCCCGATGTCGCGCGGAAACTGGGCCACGCACCGGCTGCTCCGCGCAGGTGAGTTCCTTCGTGTCCCCGCCACCCTGCAGGACAGCCAGGCGGCGTTCCTTCGGATCAACCCCGCCACCGCCGCGCGTCTGATCGAAGCGCTGGCGCTTCGCCGGGGCGATTGCCTCGTCCACAACGCTTCGCGCTCCTCGGTGGTGCGCTGGATCGACATTCTGGCCGGTGCTGCCGGAATCCGGGCGGAGGATGTCGCCGCTGCAGCGGAGGGCACTGCCGACGGCGCGCTCGATGCGCTGGCGGGGACGGCGACGGGGGAACTTGCCGCAAAGCTGCGCCCCGGCGGGCGGCTTATCGTCTATGGCCATATTTCCGGTCAGCCCTGTACCATAGCGTCAACCTTGCTGACGGGGCGCGATCTCACGATCCGGGGCTTCAGCCTCCGGCGGACCGAGGTCGATCGCGACATGGACGATTTGCGCGCCTTTTACGATCGGCTTGCAAAGCTGCTGGAGGCGCATCCCGAGCCGGTCGATTCGATTCATGACCTCGGTGCCGTGGATATGGCCTTAGATGCGGCGCGCCGCCGCGGTCGCAACGGCCGGGTTCTGCTTGCACTGCGCGACTGACGCCAAACATCGCTTACCCGAATTGGCGCGCGTGCTCTCGGGCGCGCGTTGACCGCGAACCGCGTGCTTCCGATGACTTTCGCCAGACACGGAGGAAGCACATGACGATCGCGCAGCAGCTTGCGCATTATGTGGTGACGACTGACCTCACCCAAATCGATCCGGAAGTGGTCGATCGCGCCAAGGATCTTTGCATCAGTTCGCTGGGGTCGGCAGTACTCGGCGCGCGGATGAAGGTTTCCGGCACCATGGCGCGCTATGTCCGGGCTCAGGGCAGTACCGCCGAAGCCAGCGTGATCGGTTTTGGATTTGGTGCTTCGGCGCAGCTTGCGGCGATGCTCAATTGCGATTCCTCGCACTGCACCGAACTGGAAGATGTCGCCTGGCCGGAGGCGCAATATACCTGTTGCCTGATCCCGGCGGTCTTCACCCTCGGCGAAAAGCTCGGTTCGTCCGGGCGCGACGTGATCGAAGCGGTGATCGTCGGTTTCGAAGTCGCAGCCCGGCCGGGAATGGCGCTTTCCAACGGTGGCGCTGCGGCGCGTGGCATTCTGTCCTGCGCCAATGTGGGAACGCTGGGCGTTGCGGCAGCGGCGTCGAAACTGATGAAGCTCGACGAACAGACCACCTGCGCCGCGATCACGCTGGCAGCGTCGGTGGGGGGCGGGCTGGTGCGCCAGACCGGCTCGTCGGCGCATGTGATCGAGGCAGGGTTCACGGCGCGCGACGGGATCATGGCGGCGGAGCTCGCGGCGCTCGGTCTCGGCGGCAATCCTTCGATTCTGGAGGGCAAGGCGGGCTATTTCGATGCGCTTGGCGGCTTGCCCGATCTGGCACTGTCGCCCGGCACCGGATCGGACCTGCGGGTCATGGCGGTCGGCCAGAAGAAATATCCCTGCTGCTACATGCTCCAGCGGATCATCGATTGCCTGAAGGACATGATCGAAAGCAACGGCATCGTGGCCGACGCGGTTGCCGAGGTGCGTGTCGAAGTGAATGCGGCCTTCCCGGCGATCATGAAATATCCCGAACCGCATGATGTCGAGGAAGCGCGCTTCAGCCTGCCGCACGTGGTTGGCGCCACGCTGGTCGGCGAGCCGATGGGCGTCAGCAGTTTTTCCGAAGCAAAGCTCCACGACCCCGCAATTCTCGCCCAGCGCGGCAAGGTGCGGATGATCGTCCATGACGAATGGGGTTATGATCAGCTCGGTGCGCACGACCGCATCACGATCGAATTGCGCGACGGCAGCAGGATCGAAGCTGTTGCGACCGTGGCTCGGGGCGATGCGTCCAATCCGCTGTCGCGTGCGGAAACGCTCGAAAAGTTCGATCGCTGCGTCGAAGGGCTGCTTGCGCCCGAAGTACAGGCTCGCGTCGCGAGCGATCTCGAAACGCTCGAAACAATTGCCGATGTGCGGCGTCTGATGCGCGATCTTGCCGAGACGACCGACGTCGCCACTGCGGAAATGGCCTGAGCGCATGGATCTCGATTTCACGGCCGAGGAACTGGCGTTCCGCGACGAAGTGCGTTCCTTCTTTCGCGAAGCATTGCCCGACGATCTGCGCGCAAAGATGATCGAGCGGCGGCATCTGGAAAAGGACGATATCGTCCGCTGGCAGCGTATCCTGAATGCCAGGGGCTGGGCAGTGCCCAACTGGCCCGTCGAATATGGCGGACAGGCATGGTCGCCGGCCCAGCGCTATATCTATCAGGAGGAAATGGCGCTGGCGCATGCGCCCGAAGGATCGCCGTTCAACATCAATATGATCGGCCCGATCATCGCGCGCTTTGGCACGGACGCGCAAAAGGACCGCTTTCTCGCGCGGATCGCCAATCTCGACGACTGGTGGTGCCAGGGCTTTTCAGAGCCGGGCGCCGGTTCCGACCTTGCCGCGCTGAAAACGCGCGCGACGCGCGACGGCGATGACTATGTCATCAACGGCCAGAAGATCTGGACCACCCAAGCGCAACATGCCGACTGGATGTTCGCGCTGGTGCGCACCGACAGCTCGGGCCGCAAGCAACAGGGGATCACCTTCCTGCTGCTCGACATGAAGACGCCGGGCATCACCGTGCGGCCGATCGAGACGATCGACGGCGGACACGACGCCAATGAAGTCTTTTTCGACGATGTCCGCGTTCCGGTCGAAAACCGGATCGGCGAGGAAGGCCGGGGCTGGGATTATGCCAAGGCGCTGCTCGGCGGCGAGCGGAGCGGTATCGCGCGGATCGGCCTTTCCAAGGAGCGGCTCATTCAGCTGCGGGCGCTGGAGCGAGATCTGGCGGAACGCGGGATGCTGACCGGGCGCGAGCGCGATCGGCTGCGGCGCAAGCTTGCCGAGGTGGAAGTGGAGCTTCGCGCGCTGGAACTGACGCAGTTGCGAGTCGTCGCGGCCGATGCCCATGGCGCGCATGCCGGACATGCGGCCTCGATCCTCAAGATCAAGGGTACCGAAATCCAGCAGCGGATGACCGAACTTGTGCTCGAACTGGCCGGGCCCGCGGGGCTTGCAACCGATGCGCAGGCGCAGGCGAATACAGCCGGCGAAGGCTGGGTCGAGGCGGCGGCGCCGTTCTATTTCACGATGCGCAAAGTATCGATCTTCGGCGGCGCGAACGAGATTCAGCGCAACATCGTCGCGAAATCGATCCTGGGATTTTGAGGCGGCAAGATGAATTTCGAATTTTCCGAAGAGCAACAGATGCTCGCGGACATGGTCGACCGGTTCGTGGCGGACCGATACGCGTTTGAAACGCGCCAGAAGATCATGGCCGGGGATGGGGGCTGGAGCCGCGAGAACTGGAGCGCGCTGGCGGAGCTGGGCCTGCTGGGCCTTCCCTTTGCCGAGGAAGATGGCGGCTTCGGCGGCGGTGGCGTCGAGACGATGATCATCATGACCGCGCTGGGTCGGGGGCTGGTGATCGAACCCTATCTGAGCACGGTCGTCATGGCCGGCGCTGCGTTGCGCAATGCCGCATCGCAAGAACAGAGGGCAGCGCGGATCCCGGCGATCATCGCCGGATCGCACATCATGTCGCTGGCGCATCAGGAGCCGGCAATGCCGCGCCATTCCTTTGACGTCGCGACAACGGCACGTCGTGCCGGCGAGGGATGGCGCCTCGATGGCTGCAAGATTTCGGTGCCGCATGGTGCGGGTGCCGACGAACTGATCGTGAGCGCGCAGACCGAAGCGGGAATGGCGCTGTTCCTCGTCCCCACGAAACTGTCCGGCGTCGATGTCGTGCGCGCTACGGGTTATGATGGCACGCCGCTGGCGACCATGACACTTGCCGATGTCGCGCTCCCCGGCGACGCACTTCTCGGCGAGCCGGGGCAGGGCGAAGCGATTCTCGCGCGCGTGTTCGAGGAAACCAATGCGGCGCTGGTGGCCGAAGCGGTTGGTGCGATGCGCGAAACCTTCGATCTCACCACCGAATATCTGAAGACCCGCACGCAGTTCGACGTGCCGATCGGTTCGTTTCAGGCGCTACGCCACCGCGCCGTCGACATGCTGATCGAGCTTGAACTTTCGCACAGCATGGCGATCCTCGCCGCGCTTTCGCTCGACCTTCCCGGCGATCAGCGGCGGAAGAATATTTCGGCGGCGAAGGTGCAGGTTGGTCGCTCGGGCCGCATGATCGGCCAGGAAGCCGTTCAGATGCACGGCGCAATCGGAATCACGTCGGAATATAAGGTCGGCCACGCCTTCAAGCGACTGACTGCGATCGACGCGCTGCTCGGCGATGCCGATCACCATATCGATCTCATCGCCGATGCGGACGGGCTGGCGGCCTGACGCTTTTCCCGGCGTCAGGCCGGTGCCCGCATCCTCGATTCAATATCCCTTGAATTCGGGCGTCCGCCGTTCGGCGAACGCATTCGCCGCTTCCTTGTAATCCTCGGTCAGCATGGTGACCGATTCATAGGCGATCGACAGTTCGAGCACCTGATTGAGCTGCGCCTTCACCTGCTTGTTCACTGCCGCCTTTGAGAACCGCACGGCCCAGACCGGTTGCGATGCGATTTCCACTGCGATCTTTTCCGCCTCGGCGAGCACGTCCGCCTTGGGAACCGCATAGTTGACCAGGTTCATCTGCGCCGCTTCGCTGCCCTTGAGCAGTTTGCCGCGCATCAGGAATTCCTTGGCGCGCTGCGGCCCGACGATCATCGGCCAGATCACCGCGCCGCCATCGCCCGCCACCAGACCGACCTTGATATGCGTGTCGCCGAGCCGCGCGTCATCGGCAACGATGCTCATATCCGCCATCAGCGCGACGGTGAGCCCCAGCCCGATCGCGTCGCCATTGACGGCAGCGATGATCGGTTGCGGGACAAGCAGCATATGTTCGAACAGGCGCAGCGTGTTCTGCGGCACGCGCAGCGCGTATTTCAGTCCGAATTCGGTGCCGGCGCGCGCAGCCATTTTCTTGACGTCGCCGCCAGCGGAGAAGGCGCGACCGGCGCCGGTCAGGATGATGACCTTGATATCCTCGTCGCGGGCCAGATCGACCCAGATATATTCCATTTCCTTATGCTGTTCCGGACCGATCGAATTGAGCTTTTCCGGCTGGCTCATCGTCACGATCGCGACGCCGTCGGCGCGCTTTTCGACCGTGATGAATTCGTAGCTGCTGTAATCTGACATCACATCCTCCCTGATCACGCCGCGTCGCGCAGCGTGCCCTTGTCCCAGTCATCGAAAGTGGCGCCCGCCCCGGCGAGCCGAACGAGCAGTGCGGAGGGCATGAGCGAAGCATCGCCGGTTTCCTCCGCGAATAGGGTGAGCTTCTGCGCGATTTCGGACAGGCCGACGGTTCCGGCATGGAACATCGGCCCGCCCCGCCAGCGCGGAAATCCGTATCCGTTGAGCCAGACGACATCGATGTCCGACGCGCGCTGGGCGATTCCTTCCTCAAGGATCTTCGCGCCTTCGTTGATGAGCGGATAGATCATCCGCTCGATCATCTGGCCCTCGTCGAATTCGCGCGGCACGACGCCGAGCCTCGCGCGAACCTGTTCGATCAGCGCGGCGACCTCGGGATCGGCGATTGGCGTACGCGAACCGGCTTCGTACCGATAATAGCCGCCGCCCGTTTTCTGGCCCAGCCGGCCGCTCTCGACAACGGCATCGGCAATCGGGAAGCTTGTCCCGCGCCGCTTGCGGATGCTGTAGCCGATATCGAGACCCGACATGTCGTTGATTGCCAGCGGCCCCATGGGAAAGCCGAACGCCTTGAGCGCCGCGTCCACCTGTTGCGGCAGCGCGCCCTGCTGCAACAGGCGATCGACCTGCGCGCTGCGCTTCGCCACCATGCGGTTGCCGATGAAGCCGTCGCAATTTCCCGACACCACCGGAATTTTGGCGATTCGTCTGGCGACCGTAATCGCGCTGGCGATGGTCGCGGCTGACGTGTCGGCCCCACGCACGATCTCGCACAGCTTCATCACATTGGCGGGGCTGAAGAAATGCATCCCCACGAACCGGTCGCGATGCTTCAGAACATGTGCGATCGCATCGATGTCGAGCGCGGAGGTGTTCGACGCCAGGATGCAGTCGGGCGCGCAAATCGCCTCGAGATCGCTGAAAATCTGTTTCTTGAGGTCCATGTCCTCGAACACGGCCTCGATCACCAGATCGGCGTCCGCCGCCGACGCACGATCCGTGGCAGTGGCGATCCGCGCGAGCCGCCGCTCGGCTTCGTCCGCCGAAATGGATTTGCGCGAAACCGAGCGGTCGTAGTTGGATTGTATGCGCGCGAGACCACGCTCCAGCGCTTCGGTGCCGGTGTCGATCAGCAAAACCGCGATTCCGGCTGCGGCAAAGCTCATCGCGATTCCGCCGCCCATCGTCCCCGCGCCGAGGATCGCGACTTTTTCAATCCGCTTGCCCGAGCCTACAGGCGAGTCGAACTTGGCGGCCTGCCGCTCGGCGAAAAAGGCATGGCGCAGCGCCTTTGACTGGGCACCGGCGCTGAGATCCGCGAATGTCTCGCGATCCGCTGCGACTGCCTCATCAAAGGGCAAGGCGATGGCGCGGCGCAGCGATTCCACGATGGCCGCCGGCGCGTGCTGCCCTGCGGTCTTCGAAAGCGCCTTGGCGATGCGCTCTTCCAGTGCGGCCGACTCCGCGCCTTCGATCGGCAGCGATCGCGTGGGAACGGGCGGCTGCTTAAGCGCGCGCGCAAGCGCGACCGCTTGCGAAACCGGTTCGCCATCGGTGACTTTGTCGACCAGACCCAGCGCATGGGCGCGGTCGCTGTCGATCGGATCGCCCGAAAGCGCGATCTGCAGTGCCTCGACCGCGCCGACGATCCGTGCGAGCCGATTGGTCCCTCCGGCACCGGGGATCAGCCCCAGCTTGACCTCGGGCAGGCCGATGCGCGTTCCGATGGCCGCGACGCGCGCATGGCAGGCGAGCGCGATCTCAAAGCCACCCCCCAGCGCCGTTCCGTGCAGCGCGGCGACAACCGGATGCGGAAAGCGCTCGATCTGGTCGCACAGTTCGGCCAGCGTCGGGGGCTGGCGCGGCTTGCCGAATTCGCGGATGTCCGCGCCGGCGATGAAGGTGCGGCCCGCACAAGCGATCACGACTGCCGTGAGCGAGCGTTCGTCGCCAAGCGCCTTCAGCGCGTCCGAAATGCCCTTGCGAACGGCATTGCTGAGCGCGTTGACCGGAGGATTGTCGATTTCGATCCGGCCGATACCGTTGTCCAGCGTCCAGGTTACGGGTTCGGTCATGCATCGTCTCCGGGGCAGGTCTGTATGAGTGCGTCGAGAGCGTAGGCACCGGCACCCTGTTTCTGCAGGCGCAGCGGATTGATCTCGATGCTTTCAAGCGTTTCGGCATTGGCGGCGGCAATGCGCGAAACGGCGCAGATCGCCGCGACGGCCGCGTCGACATCGGCGCGCGGCGTGCCACGCCAGCCGTCGAGCAACGGGAATGTCCGCAGCGATCGAAGCATTTCATTGGCCTGTGCCGCATCGACCGGCGCGCGCCGGACGGCGACGTCGTGGATCAGCTCGGCGGTCGTGCCGCCGAAACCCACCATGACGAACTGGCCGAATATCGAGTCACGCCGGGTGCCGATGATCAGTTCATGGCCTTCACCGATCATTTCCGACAGCAACAGGCCGCTGATCCGCGCTTGCGGTGCGGCACGGCGGACATTGTCCAGAATGTCGCGGGCGGCGTCGCGCGCGGCTGCCGCGTCGGGACAACCCAGCCGAACCCCGCCTACTTCGGTCTTGTGCGCGATGTCGGGCGAGACGATCTTGATCGCCAGCGGAAACCGCATGCCGGCCATGGCAGATTCGATTTCGTCCGGCGATGCGATCAGCTTCTCGCGCGGCGCATCGATGCCCACCGACGTGAGCAATGCCTTCGCTTCGGCTTCGTCGAAGCGCCCGCCCGCGGCAATTGCGGGACCGTCGGATGCGGCGGTATCGCTCGGCGCCGTTTCCGACGGCATCATGCCCAGTCGGCGCAGCGCGCTGATTGCATGGATGGCGCGGGCAGGCTCTTCGAAAACCAGAAAGCCGGCCTTTTCATAGCGCGCCGTTTCTTCCGGCGGCGCGACCATGCAAAGCGCAATGATCGCATCGGGATGATCCGAGCGAAGGTGCGTGAGATCTTCCAGAAATACGTCGGAAAGCCGTGGAATGCCCGCATAGATGCCGAAAAAGGCGAGCAGCGCGTCATACTCGCCCGTTTCCAGCATCAGCCGCATGCTCGTTGCGAGCAGGCCGGGATCCGTCGAAAGCTGTGCAGTCACATCTACGGGATTCAGGAAAGTGCCGGGAGGGCAGCGTTCGCGCAGGCGGCTCTGGCAATCTTCGGGAACCGTCGGAAGGATCAGTCCGTCATCCGAAGCAGCATCGGCAATTTGAGCGCCGATGCCGCCGGAAATCGTCACAATGCCCAGCCGGTTTCCCTGCGGAATCCTTTCTGCGGCAAGGAGCGATCCGGCCACGTCCAGCAAATCTTCCATGGTGCGCGCGCGGTACACGCCGAATTCGCGAAATATCGCGTCGTACAGGCTGTCTTCGCCCGCCATGGAGGCCGTGTGCGACGCAGCCGCCTGTGCTCCGGCTGACGTGCGCCCCACTTTGATCACCAGAACGGGCTTGCGCGCGTCACGTGCCTTTTCCAGCGCCGCGATCAGGCTCGGGCCCGACCGTACGCCTTCGATATAAGCGACGATGACGGCGATCTCGGGATCGTCGGCCAGCGCCGACATCCCGTCCGCAAATTCGACATCGGCCTCGTTCCCCGTCGTCACGAACTTGCCGATGGCGAGGCCGCGATTTTGTGCGAGTTTGAGCATGTGCGCGGCGGATCCGCCGCTCTGACTGACGATCCCGATGGCAGGACCGTTCGGCCTTTCCTGAAACTGAGTCGTGAAGCTCAGCCAGGTTCCGTTGGCGGCGTTGAACGCGCCCAGACAGTTCGGGCCGATGATGCGCATGTCGCTGCGGTCGACGATTTCGCGAAGACGATCCTGCCGTTCGCGTCCGGCTTCCCCCGCTTCGTTGAAGCCCGCGGAAAATATGACGAGTGCGCGGACACCCTTGCGCTCGCACGCCAGCGCGGCAGGCACGACCAGTTCGCCCGGCAGCGCGATGACCGCGCAGGCGACGGAGTCGGGAACGCTTTCGATGTCGGGATAGGACTTGAGGCCCTGGACGGTCGAACGCCCCGGATTGATCGGAAAGACCGGACCTTCGAAGCCGCCGCGCAGAATGTTGTCGAGCGTGCGCCCGCCGATGCGCGAGGGATCGTCGGAAGCTCCGATTACCGCGATCGATCGCGGGTTGAAGAAACGGTCCAGCGCGTTTTCGGCATTGGCGGTCTTTGCGTCGGCGGCCGTAGCCATGGCCGAATCGATCATTCGGGAAACCCAATATTCGTGAAATCCGGGCCGACTCCTATCGCGGCGACGCGGCGGCGACACTGTCGACACTCAGTCGCGCAGGAAAATCGAATAGGCGATTGAGGGCGCAAGTCGGTACGGCATACGTGCAAAAAACACCGACGGCGCATCCCTCTTGCGCACAAAGTGTCGACACTTTATACCGTTTGATCAGAATCAAAGACACGGCCGAAAACGCGGTCGGGCAATAGGAGAGGTCGAATGGCGAGAGTCGCAGAGGCGAAATCGATCAAGTCCGCACAGCGGGTTTTCGAGGTGCTGGAGTATTTCGACGCCGATCATCAGGAGGCGAGCGTCACGGACATCTGCCGGCGCTACGGATACCCTCAGTCGAGCGCATCCGAGCTTCTGAGCTATATGGTCCATCTCGGCTATCTGCGGCGGGGAACGCGAGGCCGGAATTTCCGTCTTTCGATGCGGGTTGCGATGCTGGGCGCCTGGGTCGAGCCCGAACTGGTCCGCAACGGCAAGCTGCTCGGCATGATGGACGAAATCGCCGACCGCACCGGCTGTACCGTGGTGGTTGCCACCAACTCACGCGTGCATGTGCGATGCCTGCATGTCGTGGCTCGTGATGACAATGCACCCCATCAGGGCGCGGATCTGCCGTTGCTGAAATCGGCCGAGGGTCTGGCGCTGCTGCTGACCACCGATCGCGGGCTGGTGCGCAAATATGTCCATCGCCTCAACGCCGACGAGGATCAGGACCGGGTGCGGTTCGAAGTGCTGGCGGCCGAACTCGATGCGTCGAGCGCTCGCGGATATGTGCGCTATAGCGAGGGTGGAGAGGACCATTTCTCGATCCTGCTGCCGACGCGCGACCGTGGCGAGCAATTGTCGCTGAGCGTCCGGGCGCCAGCCGGCATCAACGAAAGCAGCGTGATCCAGATCATCCGTCAGGTGGTCTCGCGTTCGCTCGGTCTGATGAGCGTTCCGGCCGCCCTTCCGCCCGGTGAAGTCATGCCGCGCCGGCATGCGGGAATGGACTGAAGTCGCAACCGACCGTCAGGTCAGCGCGACCTCTTTTCCGTGCCCGCGCTCGATTGCGACGATGAAGGGGGCGATCAGATCCCGGACGCGCGCGGCCCGATCGCTCTGCGCATAGGCGACGAGATGGTCCTCCAGATCGCGCCAGCCGATGATGACCCAGTAGCTGCCCTCGGCCTCGACCTGTGCAATCAGGCGGACGTTGCGGCACCCGGGGGCCTCGCGAATGAGCTTTGCGGCCGCGGCGAATGCCGTTTCGAACGCGGCCATGTCGGCCGGTGCGACGCGCACGATATTGGTTTCGAACACCATGGGCTGCGATTGGGCTGCGCGCCCGAGACCCGACAATGGAAAGACGTCCGCATCGCGCAAAGATCGCTCTTTCGAAATCCGGCCGCCGCGCCGCGCTTTTTGATCGGGCAGACATAATCGGCGCCTAAACTGTCGACACTTGAGAGAAGGAGATTGGCGCGAGATGGGCACCCTAGCGTCCACTGCCACGCCCGCCATCGCTGACCGGGCCGCGTTGCGAGACTTTTACGAAGACTATGCGGCCTGCCTCGATGCGGAGGATTTCGCGGCATTCCCCGACTTCTTCACCGACGACACGCTGTATCAGGTCATTTCGCGCGAAAACCACGATGCTGGCCTGCGGCATGCGCCGATCTATTGTTCCAGCCGTGCGATGATCGTCGACCGGCTGATGGCGCTCAAGGAGGCCGCGCTCTACCAGCCGCGCTCGCTGCGTCATTTCATCAGCGGCGTCCGCATTACCGGCGAGGAGGGCGCGGAACTTCACGCGCAGGCGAATTTCCTGATCGTCGAATCGCTTCTCGAACAGGACCCGCAGGTGCTGATGGTCGGCCGCTACCTCGACCGTATCGTTCGCACGACGGAGGGGCTGCGCTTCGCTGAACGCAGCTGCGTCTACGACAATTACCGGATTCGCACGACGCTGGTGATCCCGGTCTGATGGCGGAGCAGAGCATGAACGACACTATCGAAGCGCAACCGCAGGAAAGAAAATGGCCGGCCGAGGGCGTCAGCCGCGTGCCCGCCTGGATCTATTCCGATCCCGAAATCTACGCGCGCGAGCTTGAGGTTTTCCACTATGGCAAGGTCTGGAACTATGTCGGGCTAGACTGCGAGGTTCCCGAGCCGAACACCTTCCGCCGCAGCTGGATCGGCGAACGCCCGGTCATCATCACGCGCGATGCCGACGGCGAAATCCATGTCGTCGAAAATCGCTGCGCGCATCGCGGCTCGCTGCTTTGCTGGCAGAATAGCGGCAAGGCCAAGGACCTGACCTGCCCCTATCATCACTGGTCCTATTCGCTGAAAGGCGATCTGATGGGGCTGCCTTTCCTGCGCGGCGTGCAGGGAAAGGGCGGCATGCCGCGCGATTTCGACAAGACGAAGAACAGCCTTACCAAGCTGCGCGTCGCCGTCCGCGGCGGCTCGATCTGGGCGACCTATAGTGACGAAACACCCCCGCTCGAAGACTATCTGGGCGAGGAAATCCTCACCCGGCTCGACCGGCTGGTATCGCGGCGTCCCTTGCGCCTGGTCGGTTACAGCCGTCAGGTCGTGGACAGCAACTGGAAGCTCTATTGGGAAAACAGCCGCGACCCCTATCACGCGACGCTGATGCACCCGTTTCTGTCGACATTCGGCATCCTGCGCACCGACGGCGACTATCACAGCGTGCCGCTGCAGGAAGGGCGGCACGAATATACCTATTCGCAATATGATCCCGAACTGCGCAACCGCACCTCCGAAGCCTCGGCGCAGATCAAGAGCATCAAGACGACGCTGCAGATTCAGGACACCGACGTCGTCAATTCGGTCGTCGACGAATTCAACGACGGCATGATGGGCGCGTTTCAGGTCTTTCCGACGATCCTCGTCCAGCAATATTTCAACTGCCTCGTCGTCCGTCACATCATTCCCAAGGGTGTCGGCAAGCACGAGCTGGTCTGGACCTATTTCGGCTATGCCGATGACGACGAGCAGGTCAGCGAACTTCGCCTCAAGCAAAGCAATCTCGTCGGTCCCGCCGGCTTTGTCAGCCTTGAGGACAGTGAAGTCCTGTCGCTGATGCAGCCGGTGGTCGAAGGATCGCCGCATGCGCTTCAGGTGCTCGAGATGGGCGGTCACGGAACCGAGGCGCAGTCGACGATGATGACCGAGACCCTCATTCGCGCCTTCTACGATTTCTATCGCAGGGAAATGGGGCTCTGAACGGGCCGCGCCTGCAATTGCCGGAGAATATGATGAGTGTGGAATGGGTCCGTGTCGCCGCGGAGAGCGACGTGGTCGAGGGCGAGCCTTTCGCTTCGGAATATGGAGAAAACGCGATCGCCCTCTATCGCTATGAAGGCACGATCTTCGCGATCGGCGATATTTGTCCGCATGAGGATGTGCGCCTGTCGGAAGGCTGGCTTGAGGGTGATCGCATCGAATGCCCGCTGCACCAGTCATGCTTCGAAATCCGCACCGGCAAGGTGATCGAGGGCGGCCCGGCCTATGAAGATGTCGCAGCGTACGACGTGCGCGTCGAGGATGGCGCCGTATTCGTGCGGGCTGCGGGTTGATGCGCGAGGCATTTCTCTATGACGGGCTGCGCACGCCGGTCGGTCGCTACGCGGGCGCGCTTTCGCGCGTGCGTGCCGACGATCTGCTCGCCGGTTGCATCGCGGCGCTGATCGAAAAGACGCCGTTCGCGCCCGACCGCATCGAGGACGTGGTGATGGGCTGCACCAGCCAGGCGGGCGAGGATGCACGCAACGTCGCGCGCCACGCATCGCTGGTCGCCGGGTTGCCGGTCGAAGTGGCGGCGCAGACCATCAACCGGCTTTGCGGCAGCGGGCTGGCGGCCATCGCCGATGTCGCGCGGGCGGCGGCGGTGGGGCAGGGCGACCTTTTCCTCGCTGGCGGTGTCGAAAGCATGTCGCGCGCACCGTTCGTCATGGCCAAGTCGGAAACCGCCTTTGCGCGCGTGCCGCGCGTGTATGAAGCGCTTGGCGAGCGCTTCCCCAACCCGCTGGTGCACAAGCATTTCGGTCGCGACAGCATGCCGCAGACCGGCGACAATGTCGCGGCAGAGATCGGCATTTCGCGCGAAGACGCCGATCGCTTCGCACAGGCGTCTCAGGAAAAATATGCGCGCGCGCTGGCCAATGACTATTTCTCCGGGGAGATCACGCCGGTTATCATCAAGGGGCGCAAGGGCGCCGAAACCATTATCGACAGCGACGAACATCCGCGCCCGGAATCCAATCTGGAAGGGCTCGCCAGGCTGAGGCCGCTGTTCGAGGGCGGTGTCGTGACGGCAGGCAATGCCTCAGGCGTCAACGATGGCGCCGCAGCGGTGATCGTCGGCACGCGCGAGGCAGGCGAAGCGGCGGGAGCCGCGCCGTCAGCGCGTATCGTGTCGAGCGCCGTGGCGGGGGTCGAACCGCGCCTGATGGGGCTGGGGCCGGTATCCGCCAGTCGCAAGGCGCTCGAACGCGCCGGCCTCGATCTGTCGGACATGGGCGTCATCGAACTCAACGAAGCCTTCGCCAGCCAGGCGCTGGGCTGCATGAAATTGATGGGCATCGCTTTCGACGATTCCCGGGTGAATCCCAATGGCGGCGCGATCGCCATCGGTCATCCGCTCGGCATGTCGGGTACGCGCATCGCGCTGACCGCCGCGCGGCAACTTGCCCGCAGCGGCGAGCGCTATGCGCTGGTCACGATGTGCATTGGACTGGGTCAGGGAATCGCAATGATTCTCGAACGGACAAAGAGCTGATCAAATGGATTTCAATCTCACCGAAGAACAGTCGATATTCCGCGATGCCGTCGCCGCATTCGCCGATCGCGAGCTAAAGGACAAGGCGCTCGATCGCGCGCACAGCGACGATTATCCCTGGGATGTCGCGCGCAAGATGGTCGATGCGGGGCTGATCGGCATCACTGCGTCTGAACAGGATGGCGGTGTCGGTGGCACGCTGATGGATGCGGTGATCGCGATCCAGGAAGTGGCGATGGCGTGCCCGCGCAGCGCCGACGTGGTTCAGGCCGGTAATTTCGGCGCGATCCGCGTGCTGTCGCAATTCGGCAGCGACGAGCAGAAGGAACGTGTGCTGCGGCCGTTGTTGCGCGCCGAGGAACTGATCGCGGTCGCGATGACGGAACCGGGGGCGGGGTCCGCCGTTACGGCGCTGACCACGACGGCGACGCCCGATGGCGACGGCTGGCGGATCAGCGGTGAGAAGATTTTCACCACGCACGGCCTGCATGCGACGGTGTTTCTCGTCTATGTGCGCTTTGGCCCCGGTGTCGGCGGCATCGGTTCGGTGCTGATCCGTCGCGGTTCGGAAGGCCTTACCTTCGGAAAGCCTTCGCGTTTCCTGTCGGGTGAAGACTGGAATTCGATCTATTTCGACAATGTCTATGTCGCTCCCGAGGACGTTGTCCTTGGTCCCGGCGGCTTCAAGAAACAGATATCGGGCTTCAATGTCGAACGGCTCGGCAACAGCTCGCGCGCGCTCGCATTGGGGCGCTATGCGTTCGAACAGGCGCGCGAACATGCGCTGAACCGGCGCCAGTTCGGACAGCCGCTGGTCAATTTTCAGGGGCTCCAGTGGAAGTTCGCCGAAATGAAGATCAAGGCGGAGGCGGCGCAGCTTCTGCTCTATCGGGCGGCGATTGCGGCGGACAAGGGCTTCCCCTCGCCACAGGATACCGCGATCGCCAAAGTCGCGTGCAACCGCGCCGGGTTCGACATGGCGAACGAGGCGATGCAGATCATGGGTGGCACCGGGTATAGCGAGGAATCGCTGGTCGAATATTGCTTCCGGCGCACGCGCGGCTGGATGATCGCCGGCGGAACGATCGAAATCCTGCTCAACCGCATCGCCGAAGGGGTGTTCGACTGCCGGTTGCCGATCCGCGAATAATTGGGGGGAGGACCGCGCTGCGGCTGGCGCCGCGCGGTCCCGATTTCAGCCCTGGGTCCTACTGATCCTGCCAGCCATCGAAGACGTCGCCGGCTTCGTTCTGCACCATCGTCGCGGCTTCCATCTGGCCATAGACCAGTGCGTTGCCGATCGTGTCGAGCGTGTCCGCTTTGGTCACGCCCCATGCCTTGCACAGCAACACATTCTCGCGAATGCCTTCGGCGGTGCGGCTCATCACATGATAATAGAGCATGGTCGTCGGCCAGAACTGCTTGGGCAGGACATAGAGCATGTTCTCGATGCGCGAGCGATGCGTCTTGAGCAGGCGCGGGCGATGCTCGGCCATGAAACGGACATAGGGCGGGATCTCGCCGATGGTCCGCAGATACCAGTCGTACAGGCTGGCCTTTTCCGCCGCCGTCAGGTCGACCGTCGAATAATCGATGCCCGAACGGAAGGCGTCGATATCGGGCGACCAGCCTTCCGGGAACCTGCAGGGCTCGGCCGGCGTCGCGTCGAATTCGATTCCCCTGGCGGCCTCGGCGACCGTTTCCATGCCGCGCGGTCCGGCATGGACAAAGGCGATCGCCAGCATCTCCAGCGCCTGCGCCTTGCTGACGCCGCGCGTCTTCCAGCTGTGCAGGATATAGCGCACCCCCGTTACGTGCCCCATCAGCGCGTAGAAGGTCAGCGTGCCGTTCCCTGTCTGCGCGGGTTCGACACGCAGCGTCAGGCTGCAATAGAGCCGGTATCGTTTGAGCACTTCCGGACTCTGGTCGATCCACCAGTTGAGGCCGTCCAGCGAATGGCCGAACTGGCTGGCGTAATGCGCCTTGAACGCAGCGATTTCCTCGTCCGTGATCGAGGTGGGTTGGGAAAGGTCGAGGCCGCGGTGGACCCAGCTGCCATTGTCGGGATCGAACCCGTGATTGATCGCCCGGCGATCCTGCAAATTGGTGCTCATCCGCATTCCCTCATCACTATTTGCATGGGTGGTAGGCGCGCCGCACCGCCGGGGCACGCGCGGCACCCAAATATCCCTATGAAATCGGATACTCGAAAAGGCGGTCGATCGGCTGGCGCGCGGTCGCGGCCGGCCGCAATGCGCGCGAAGAAGGACCGGTTTTCGATCAGCGGTAAAGTCAGGCAGGGACATGGACACACAAAACAGAGTCGCACTCGTCACGGGTTGCGGGAAGCAGGACGGAATCGGCGCGGCGATCGCCCGCCGGCTGGCCGGGGACGGACATGCCGTGGTCGTCGTCGATATCGAGGCAGGCGGCGCGCGCGATACGCATGAGCCGGACGGGCTGGCCAAGGCCGAATGGCGCGGCGTCGAATCGCTGGTCGAGGAAATCCGCACCGCCGGGGGTACTGCGACATCGGCGCTGGGGGATATCAGTAACCGCGAAGACGTGGCTCGGATCATGGCAGATGCCGCGCAGGCGTTCGGTGGCGTCGACATTCTCATCAACAATGCCGGCGCGCCGTTCAGCATGGGCCATGGCGATATCGTCGATGTCGATCCTGTGGAATTCGAACGGGTGATGGCGATCAACGTCACCGGCACTTTCCTGATGGGGCAGGCTGTTGCCGCCCGGATGCGCGAGCAGCGCTGGGGGCGTATCGTCAATGTGGCATCGGTGGCCGGGCGCGTCGGCTCGAAAATGAATTCCGCTTATTCGGCATCGAAGGCCGGTGTGATCGCGCTGGCGCAGACCTGGGCACTCGATCTCGGCGCGGATGGCGTTACCGCCAATGCAGTCCTGCCGGGCCTCATCCACACGAGCCGGACGATCAGCGGCATGAGCAAGAAAGCAGGGGCGCCGATCGATCCCGCCAAGCTGTCCAAGACCGTGCCCGGCGTTCCGGCCGGACGCGCAGGTACGCCGGAGGATGTCGCGGGCACCGTTTCATTCCTCGCTTCCGACTCCGCAGCCTATGTGAACGGCCAGTCTCTGATCGTGGACGGCGGGAGCTTGAGGCTGTGACATGCTAGACGGTATGGAGGCAGTTCGGGTTCGCGCCCGAAACAGCAGGGACCACCGGATGAACGCCTCCATGACCAATGACGATATCGCCACCGGGCTTGTTGGAGGCATCGATCTGAAGGAGCGCCAGGATTCGCTGGTCGGCAAGATCGCCGGCGAAATCGCCAGTGTCATTACTGACGGAACGCTCAAGCCTGGTGCTGACCTCAATTCGGTAGAACTCGCCGCGCGTTTCGGTACCAGTCGTACGCCGGTGCGCGAAGCGCTGATGCTTCTCGAAAAAGAGGGGTTGGTCGAAATTCCGCCCCGCAGGCGCCCGCGCGTCGCCCGGATCAGCATGAGCGAGGTCGAGGAACTCTATCATATCCGCAGCGTGCTGAACGGCTATATGATTGCGCTCTTCGTGGGAAATGCCGACGCGGAGCTGCTCGCGGGAATGGACCGGCTGCACCGGACCCTTGAGGACAGAGCATTTCAGGATACCGAGCTGTTCCAGAAGGATCGGCGCAGCCTGCATAATTTCTGGCTGGATAATTGCGGTAATGCGAGCCTGCGGACCCTGCTCAGCACTTATAAGATGCGCATGAGCGTGGGCCGACTCGCGCATATCTCGACGGAAGATGTCGCAAGATCGCTGTCGGATCACGCCCGGCTTGTTCTTGCCTGTCACGAGCGCGATGCGAAACTTGCCGAAGCGTTGATGCAGTCGATGACGCTGGCCGGGCTCGCGACGATCCGGCGCCACCTTCCCCGCGAGAACTGAACCGGCAGCGACGTTCGCGACCGCCGGGGCGCCGTCGCCCGATTATCGGGTGAGCGAATATGACCGGCTGACGCGTTCGGGTGCATTGATTGTTTCCCCCGCCACGTCTGAAGAAGAGATCGAACCGGGGCGAGTCTCCGGCAGATGAATTGGTCATGCGGGAGAATATGATGCTCAAGCTTTCGGTGTTCATGTCACCGACGGGCGGTCATTCGGGCGGCTGGCGGCATCCCGATGCTGTTATGGATGCCGGCTATAATTTCGATCGCTGGGTCGAATTCGCCAGAATCGTAGAACGCGGCAAGCTCGACATGATGTTTCTCGCCGATGGCAATGGCGTCAACGGGATCGAGGATCGCGATCTTCTCAGCCGCAATCCTGTCGTACGGCCGGCGGTGATCGAGCCGATCTGCCTTCTCTCCGCGCTTGCGACGCATACCTCGCGCGTTGGTCTGGTTGCTACCGCAACGACTACCTATGATCAGCCATATAGTGTTGCGCGCCGCTATGCCGGGCTCGACTGGGTCAGCAAGGGCCGTGCGGGCTGGAATGTCGTCACGACGTCCAATGCCAATGATTCCCAGAATTTCAGCCGCGACGAGCATGTCGAGCATGCGGACCGCTATGCGCGTGCCGACGAATTCGTGTCCGTCGTTAAAGACCTTTGGGACAGCTGGGCAGACGATACGTTCACGTTCGACAAGGCGGAAGGCGTGTTCCTGGATGCCGAGAAAATCCGGCTGATCGAACATGAGGGTGCCAACTTCAAGGTGCGCGGGCCGCTGAACAGCGCGCGACCGCCGCAAGGACATCCGGTTATCGTCGTTGCCGGTGCATCGCCCGCCGCGATCGACCTGGCAGCCAACCATGCCGACGTGATCTTCACCGTTACCGAGACCAAGGAAGCGGCGCAGGAATTCTATGCCAAGGTCAAGGCGGCGGCGCGCGCCAAGGGGCGCGACCCGGACACGCTGAAAGTCTTCCCGGGCGCGAGCATCTTCGTCGGGGAAACTGCCGAAGAGGCCGAAGCCAGCTATCGCGAGTTGCAGGAACTGATTCCCGACGATGTCGGCATGAAGATGCTCGGCAAGATGTGCGGCGTCGACCTGACCGGCTACTCGCCAGAAGACTCTCTCCCTGAACTTCCGGAAACCCTCGGGATTCGCAGCTTCCGGAACCTGGTAGCAGACATCGCGCAGCGCGACGGCGCCAATCTGCGCGAGCTCTACCAGAAAATCCTGCCTGCCCGCGGCCATGTCCTGATCAAGGGCAGCGCGGCGCAGGTCGTCGACGTGATGGAGGAATGGTATCGCGACAAGGCGTGCGACGGGTTCAACCTCGTCGCGCCCTATCTGCCCGCCGGGCTGGAACGCGTCGTCGATCTCGTCATTCCCGAATTGCAGCGCCGGGGCCTGTTCCGCACGGAATATGAAGGCACGACGCTGCGTGACAGCCTGGGCCTCGGCCATGTGCCCAACCCCTATTTCGAGCAGGTGCAGGCGGCCGAATGAACGGGACGATGCGGGCGGCCGTGCTTCACGCGCCGGGGCCGCCGGACAGCTTCACCATCGAAGCGGTCCCGGTCCCGGTTCCCGGTCCCGACGAGGTGCTGATCGAAGTCGGCGCGTGCGGCGTATCCTATCGCGACGTGGTCGAACGCAACGGCACCTATCGCCGCGATACCGAATTCCCCGCGATACTGGGGCTGGAGATCAGCGGTACGGTAGTGGAGGCAGGCGCCGATGTCGTCGATCTGAAGATCGGCGACACGATCTGTACCAAGGCATTCATCAGCTGCGGCCGGTGCCGGCTCTGCCGGTCGGGACGCGAAACGACGTGCCGCCGCCGCCGTCCGGTCAAGGGCGGTTATGCTCAATATGTCGCGCTGGCGCAGGATGCCTGCGTTGCCTTTCCAAAGGGACTTGCCTTCGAAACCATGTGCTCGGTCGGGCCGGGTGCGGGCGTCGCGCTGAACGCGGTCCGCGACACCGCACGGGTCACGATCGGCGACACGGTGCTGGTGACGGGCGCGACCGGGGGCGTCGGCGTGCCGAGCGTCCAGATCGCGCGCGCGGCCGGCGCGCGCGTGATCGCCGTCAGCCGGAGCGAAGCGAAGGCGGATTTCCTGCGCGAGATCGGCGCGGATGACGTGATTATCGCCGGAGACGGCGAAAATTTCGCGGGGCAGGTGAAGGCCATCACCGACGGAGCGGGCGTCGATGTCGTGATCGACAATGTCGGCAGTCGCGTTTTCAACGCCTGTTTCGACAGCCTTGCCGTGCATGGCCGCTATGCGATCGTCGGCCAGCTTTTCGGCGAGGAAGTTTCCATCAACCCGGCGCGCATCTTCTTCAAGCGCGCCGCCATTCTGGGCGTCGGCAGCGTAAGCCGCGCCCAACTGGCCGATGCGATCGACCTTGTCGCACGCGGCATCGTCACGCCGCGGGTCGATACCATCCTCCCGCTGGAGGAAGTCGCCCGTGCCCATGAAATCGTCGAAGGAGGCGCGGCCGCCGGCCGCGTTGTGCTCAAACCATGACCGATCAGCAGATTACCGCCACCAGAATTGGGGCAGAGATTCCCGGCGTCGAAGGCGATCCGCGCCTGAAGGCGATCTATGCGGCTATCGTCAGCCGGATGAAGGAAGTCGTTCGCGAATTCGAGGTCACGCAGGACGAGCTGCACGTGGCAGGCGATTTCCTGAACCGGCTGGGGCAGGCAGGCTTTTGCCGCAGCCTGGTGGATGTCGCGCTGGCGATGACCAGCGTCGATGCGACCGCACGGGTCGCCAACGGTACGCGCCCCAATCTTGAGGGGCCGTTCCATTTCTCGGGGTCGAAGACCTATCCCGACGGCGACCTGTTCGAAGGACAGACGCCTCCCGCCGACGTGCCGGTGCTCAATCTTTCGGGTCGGGTCACCGACGCGGCGACGGGCGCGCCGATTCCGGACGCCGTGCTGGATTTCTGGCAGGCCGACCATGACGGCCATTATGACCGGGTCGAGCATGCGCTGTATGGGCGCGTCCCGGTCGACAGCGACGGGCGCTATCGACTGCGGACGACGCTTCCCAAGGATTATTCGGATCACGATCATGATCCGATCGGCGAACTGTTCCGCGCGATGGGGCGGCACAACCGCCGCTGTGCGCACATCCACGCCAAGGTCTGGCTCGGCGAGCGCTGCCTGCTGACGACGCAGCTTTTCATTGCCGACAATCCGTATCTGGACAGCGATTATGTCGAAGGGGCGGTGAGCCCGGACCTGACGATCAGTCCGCAGCCCGTGGCGGGCAGCGAAAACGAGCTGGAGGCCAGTTTCGATTTCGCGGTGCAGACGGCGTGAACCGACTGAAGCGCGTTCTGAACGAAGCCGGGGCGATTTCGGCGCCGGGCATCCATGATGCGCTGACCGCGCGTATCGCCGAACAGGCCGGGCACAGGGCGTTGTACCTTGGCGGCAATGCCATGGCGCTCGGGCTGGGCAAGGGTCAGCCGTTCGTGACGCTCACGGAAACTGCGGAACTGGTCCGCCGGGTCAGGGCGGTATCGGATCTGCCGCTGCTGGTCGATGCCGGAGCCGGGTTCGGCGAGCTGCCGCATCTCGACATCGCGGTGCGCGAAATCGAACAGGCGGGAGCGGACGGGCTGCATATCGACGATCAGCCCTATCCCAAGCCGGCCGGTTATCATCGCGGACGCGGGCGCGTGGTCGAAGCCGGCGCGATGGCTGCACGCCTGCGCACCGCGGCGGCGGCGCGGCGAGACCCCGACACCGTGATCGTGGCGCGTACCGACGCGCTGCGCGTGACCGGCTCGATTGCGGAAACCGCCGAACGCTGCCGGACCTATGTCGCGGCGGGCGCGGACGCGGTCATGGTCCTCGATCTCGGCCCGCAAGACGCGGCGGCGGTGCGCGCTGCGATCGGCGACGTGCCGCTGCTGTGGATCGGCGGCGTCCATCCGCCGGTCCCGACTCGACAGGAACTGGCCGAGGCGGGATTCGCCATGGCCTGTTACCCGTTCAACGGCATCGCGGCGCTGACCGTCGCGCTGACCGACCTGTGGAGCGAACTGGCGCAAACCGGGTGGACCGGTCAGGAAGCCGATGTGCTCGCGCGCGGGCGTGCGGCGATTGCTCCGTTGTCGGGGCTGGAACGCGCCTGGGAAATCGAGGACAGCAATGCACAAATCTGACGCCAACCGTCTGGCGACGGTGCTCGACGATTTCGCGGCCCGGGCGGGATCCCGGCCCGCGATCTTCCATGGCTCCGACGTCATCAGTTACGGCGAATTGCAGGAACGGAGCATCGCCGCCGCGAAAGCGATGATGGCGCATGGCATCGGCCGGGGCGACCGCGTGGGGGTGTTGCTGGGCAATCAGCCCGAATGGGTGGTGATGGCGCTGGCGGCTTCGTATCTCGGCGCGACGCTGGTGCCGCTCAATACCTGGTACAAGGAAACCGAGCTTCGCTGGACGCTGCGCCATTGCGACATCCGGTTGCTGATCAGCGCGGTCCGTTTTCTGAAGGCCGATTATCTGGCGCTGATCGAAAAGATCGTACCCGGCGCGACGAAGGGCGGCGAGGTTCGTTCGGAAGCATTCCCGGCGCTGCGAAACATCTATTTCGTCGGTGACGTGCCGGCGGGCGTGCCCGGCTGGTCCGCATTTCTGCGCCGGGCAGTGGAAGTCGACGGCGCGGCATTTGCGGCTGCAGCGGCACAGGCGCAGGGCGATGATACGATGTTCGTGCTCTATACCTCGGGGAGCACCGCCGAGCCCAAGGGCGTGATGCTGCGGAATTCGGGCGTGGTCGCGAACGGATATGAACTGGGCGTGCGCCGGGGGATTGGCGCCGACGACCGGGTGTGGTGCGGCACGCCCTTATTCTATGGCCTGGGCGCCACCAACGCGCTGCCCGCGACGATGACTCATGGCGCCGCGCTGGTGCTGCAGGATTATTTCGAGGCGGGGCGATCGATCGACGTGATCGAGAGGACCGGCGCGACGGTGTATTACGGCACCGGCAACATGACCCGGGCCATGCTGGATCATCCCGACTTCACCCGCGCGCGCATCGGATCGTTGCAAAAGGGCAATGCCGGGACCGTCGCCGAATATAAGCGGCTGACGCTCGTCGAGATGGGGATCACGGGGGCCGTGCCTGCCTATGGCCTTACCGAAAGCTATGGCAACGCCACGGTCGGCTGGCCCGACGACCCGATCGAAGCGAAGATCGAAACCAGCGGCACGCCGCTGCCCGGCATGGAAATGCGCATCGTCGATCCGCAATCGGGCAGCGATCTGCCGCAGGGCGAAGTCGGTCTGGTGCTGATTCGCGGCCATACGACGCAGGGCTATCTGGGCAATCCGGAAGAGACGGCCAAAGCGCTGCGCCCCGACGGATTCTTCGATACCGGTGATCTGGGTCGGTTCGATGCCGACGGCCGCTTCATCTTTCATTCGCGGCTGAAGGAAGTGATCAAGTCCGGCGGGATCAACGTGTCGCCGGTCGAGGTCGAACAGCTGATCGCCGGGCACCCCGACGTACGCGACGCCTATGTCGTCGGCGTCGGCGATCCGGTGCGCGGCGAGCTGGTCGTCGCCTTTGTCGACAGTGTCGGCAAGCTGGCGGCGGACGATATCCGCGGCTTCGTCAAGGAGCGGGCGGCCTCGTTCAAAGTGCCGCATCATGTGTTGTTCCGCAGCGAGGAGGAACTGCCGCGCCTTGCCAGCGGCAAGGTCGCCAAGCACAAACTGCGCGAAGAAGCGCAGGCGGAACTGGGGCTTTAGGGCAGGCAATGGCGTTTCTGGACGGCAGGACAGCGATAGCGGGAGTCGGCGCCAGCAGATTCGAGCGGCGGCCACAGGCATCGGTGCTGCAATTCGCGGCGACCGCGCTCGACACCGCGCTGGCCGATGCCGGTCTGGAACGCGGGCAGGTCGACGGGCTGATTTCGCAAGTCGGTTCGCCGCGCGGGCTCGATTACGATACGATCGCCGAGACGCTGGGTCTGACGCCGCGTTACTGCAGCCAGACCTGGGCGCATGGGCGCTTTGCCGCGACCGTGCTGATCGAAGCGGCGATGGCGATCCATGCCGGGCTGGCGACGCGGGTCGCGTGCATCATGGCGATGAAGAATTCCGACATCGGCCGGATCGGCGAAGCGAACAATCCCTTCTTTCACGAGCAATTCCGCGAAAATGGCGGGCCGCATGGCGAGCAGGGGCATATCGGCATGGCGTCGCCGATCGCAGGCGCGGCGATGGCGTTCGACTTATATTGCCGGCGCTATGCCAAGGATCCTGACCTGCTGGCGGCGATCCCGCTGACGCTGCGCGCGCATGCGCGGCTGACCGACGACGCAGTGATGCACAAGCCGATGTCGCGTGAGGATTATTTCGCCGCGCCCTACATGATCGAGCCGCTCCGCCTGTTCGATTGTTCCCCGGTGGGGGACGGCGCGGTGTGCGCGATCGTGACGGCGCGCAACGACCGGGCGGGGGAAGTGGCGATAACCGGCGCGCAGGGGCTGCGGGCGGGGCGCGACACGTTCATCTTCGCGCCGGTCGGGCTGGGCTTTGGCCAGCAATCGACGACGCGGCTCACGCCCGAGCAGGTGCGCGGGCAGCATGTCTATGCGAGCGCGGGCGTGGCGCCCGAAGCGATCGACGTGCTCGGCGCGTATGATTCCTTTGCGCCGCTGCCGCTCTATGTGCTCGAGGATTTCGGATTTTGCGGGGCCGGCGAGGCGCTCGATTTCGTGCAGGACGGGCGCATCGGGCTGAACGGGGCGATACCGATGAATACCAGCGGCGGGCAGCTGTCGCAGGCACAGATGAACGGCTGGGGCCAGATCCGCGAGCTGGTACAGCAGCTGCGCGGGCAATGCGGCGCGCGGCAGGTTCGCGGTGCGAAACGGGCGCTGTGGGCAACCGCCGGCGGCGACGCGCTGATCCTGGAGGCGAACTGACCGATGACCGAATCGGTGGCGGCGATCGACAACGACCTGTGGCGGCCGTTCTGGCAGGCGGCGGAGGAGCGGCGGCTGGTGCTGCCCTTTTGCTGTGTCGGCGACCGCGCCTTCTGGCCGCCGAGCCCGATCAGCCCCTATGCGGGGGGCTGTGAAGTCGAATGGCGGGAAGTGGCGCGGCGCGGGCGGCTGGTTTCGCGAATCGTGACGCGGCGCGGGTTTCAGCAGGCGTTCGGCGACTTGCTGCCCTATGCGATCGGGCTGGTCGAACTGGCCGGAGACGTGCGGCTCTGCGCGCATCTGAGCGATCCTGAAGCGGCTGCGCCGGACGATATCGTCGGGCTGGAATTCCGGGTGCTGGTCGATGGCGGACAGTCGGTTCTGACGATCGTCGCGAGCGACTGAGACAGCCGCCGGGGCGGATTGTTCGATATCGCGATTTTCCGGACCGGTTGGCCATATCCTGTCACACGCGGTGGCGCGGGGGTGTAGAAGCGAGCGTGAACACAGCTGCGCGGCGAGGAGTGAAGCGAAGATGACATTGGATGCATCACGGGATCTGCTCGAGATGAAGCCGCTTGCCGTGGCCAATGATACGGTCGGCGAGCCGGAGGCGATGCTGCGCCGGATGGAAGCGGACGGCTATCTGTTCTTTCGCGACGTGCTGGATCAGGGCGCGGTGGCGCGGCTGCGGCAGCATTTTCTCGATGTGCTGGTCGATTGGGGTTATGTCGACAAGGGCAGCGAGCTTCCGGTCTGGAACGGCAAGGATCTGGAAGGCTTTCCGGTCAAGATCGAGCCGCTGCACGATGACCGGGTGTGGGAGGAGTTCGTGGGCGACCCCGCGGTCGATGCGTTCTTCACCCGGTTGCTCGGCGAGCCGCCCTTCTGGCTGGAAATCACCGAATACAGGATCACGCCGCCGGCCAAGGCGATGCCCGAGGATCCGTTTATCGGGCGGCATCAGGACGCATTCTACAACATGGGCATGGAGTGCTTCACCTGCTGGATTCCGCTGATCGAGATCGACGAGCGCGCAGGCGGGCTGGCGGTGCTGCCGGGGCTGCACAAGGGCGATTTTTTCCACGACCGCAACGATCCGCCGCAATATCGGATTCCGCCCGGCGCGCTGCCCGACAACTGGCATCGCAGCGTCTATCATCCCGGCGATATGGTGATGTTCGACAAGATGACGCCGCATAGCGGCCTGCCCAATACGTCGAACCTGTTCCGGCTTTCGATGGACATCCGCGTCGCGCCGATCGGCGGCGACCTGCCCGTGATCGGCGTCATCGAGACGTTCGACGAGGACCGTATCGTCGTGCGTGACCAGAACGGGCAGTCGCGCCAGCTGACGATCGATGCCGATACCTATTGCCGCTGGACCGCCGGCAAGCGCCTGTCGGTCAACGAGCTGCGCACGATGCTGAAGGTCGGGGACCGTGTTCTCGCTTCGGTGTCCGAAGACCGCGCCATTTCGCTGCGGCCGCCGCGCTGAGCGGGCCCCAAGCAAGCCAATTGGAAGGAAAATAATGTCGGAAATCGCCGAGGCCGAGCTTCGCAAGATCAGCGGCGGGTTCAATCCCGACAAGGGCAACTGGTTTCATCGCGGGCTCGACCTGTCGCGCCCCACCGAGATCACACCGGAAGAGATCGCTGCTTTCAAGGGGCATTATGGCAGCCAGTTCGGCGTGCCGATGAGCGGCCTCGACTGGTGGCTCGACCAGAGTCCCGAAGTGCTCAAACGCTACCGGCTTTATTGCAGCCTCACTCTGCGCGTCGAGCCGGCGGTGATGGGCGGCGGCACGCTCGCCTTCTACATGCTCATGGGATATGTGAAGGGCACGCGCTATGTGATGCATTCCTTCCTGAATGACGGGCTGAGCAAGGCGCAGGCGATGGAAATGATCGCCATCGCCTTCGTCCATGCCGGGCCGCGCGGCATGGAAACGATTGCCGAGGCGATGCAGGATCTGGAATTCCCCGAAGTGCCGGAACCGGCAGCGCGCTTTCCCAAAGGCTGGGCGCCCGATATCGACGCCTTCCGATCGGGCATCGATTATTCGACGGTCGACCTGACCGCGGAGGAAAAGGCCAGCCTGTACGACTGGTATCTGCGGACCATCGGCGAAATCCCGCCCTATGTCCGTTTCATGGCGGAGCATCGTCCGCGCCTGCTCAAGACGCATCGCTCGCGCATCGAAAACATGCTCTATGTCCTGCCCAAGCAGGTATGGCCGACGGCGATGCTCTATTATCATGTGATGAGCCGCACCGCCGAAGGCATTCGCGAAAACGTCCTGTTGTGCAAGGCATGGGGCGTTTCCAAGTCGGATACGCTGGACGTCGTCGGCAACGCACTGGTCTATGGCCAGGTGGAAGCCGCGACGATGGTGCAGAACGAAGCCGGCGATATTTTCGACGGCTGGCAGGACTGAACATGGCGGATCCGATCGCAAGCAATTCGGGCACCAGCCTGTCGGACAAGGTTGCGATCGTCACCGGTGGTGGCCGCAGCGAAGGCAGGGTGGCGAGCATCGGCGAGGCGGTGTGCCGCGTGCTGGCGCAGCGCGGGGTGCAGGTCGCGGTCGTCGATATCGACGCGGCAGCGGCTGGCGGGACCGTGGAGAGTATCGCGGCGGAAGGCGGTCGCGCGCTGGCAATCCGGGCCGATCTTCGCGACGAAGCCGGTTGCTCGGCCGCCGTCGCCGAAACGACGGAGCGTCTGGGCCGGGTCGATATTCTGGTCAACAATGTCGGGCTTGGTTCGGGCGGCGCGGTTTGCGAGATCGACGAGACCGATTTCGACAAGGCAGTCGCGCTGAACCTCAAGACCGCGACGTTCATGGCGAAAGCGGCGATTCCGCAGATCGTGCGCAGCGGCGGCGGCGCGATCGTCAATCTTTCCACGACCGCCGTCGAATATCCCACGCGCAGCCTGTCCTACAGCGCCACCAAGGCGGCGGTCGAAGCTCTGACGCAGCATATCGCCTTTCAGCACGGGCCCGACGGAATCCGGTGCAACACGATCCGTCCTGGTGAAGTATGGACCGCGATGGTCGATCGCCATTGCGCGACCGAAGCGGATGCGGAAAAGCGCCGCGCGGCGCGCGCGCAACGGGTGGTTCTGCCCTATGACGGCGATGCATGGGACATCGCGCATGCCGTCGCTTTTCTTGCCAGTCCCGAAGCGCGCTGGATCACCGGCCAGACGCTGTCGGTCGATGGCGGCGCGCGGCTGATCCGGCCCAATCCCGACTGGCAGGTCGACCATGCCTATTGGAGGGCGCCAAAACGCGGATGACCTATGTTTCCGACATTCGGGAACAGGCGCGACAGGCGATGGACCCCGCCATCTGGAACTATCTGGAGCGCGGCGCGGGCGAAGGCCACACGCGATCGGCGGCTTCGGCGGCGTGGCAACGAATCGCATTGCGCCCGAGAATCCTGCGCGGCGTGGCGAGCGTCCATACGCGGACCCATGCGCTGGGCCGCGCGATTTCGATGCCGGTGCTGACCGCGCCGACCGGCCGCGCGACTCGTTTTTGCCCCGAAGGCGAACTGGCCGTCGCGCAAGCGGTCCGCGCGACAGGAAGCGCGGCTATCCTGCCCAGTTCGATGGCGCCGAGCTTCGCCGCGTTGCGCGCGCGCGAACCCGATGCGATCCTGTGGCAACAGCTTTATCCGATCGCGGATCGCGCCCGTGCCCGCGACTTGCTTGCCGGACTTCGGCAAGCCGGCTGTTCGGCGGTGGTGCTGACCGTCGACCTGCTGCCCGAAGGGGGGGCGACGTTGCCGCCGCTCGCGCCCGCGGAATGGGAAGTCGCTGCGGCGCCCGCCGGTCCGTCGATGTTCGTAGCGGCAACGCTGGACGATCTCGCCTGGTTGTGCGCGGAAGCGGGGATGCCGGTCGCGGTGAAGGGCGTGCTGCATCCCGGCGACGCAGCCGAATGCATCGCTGCCGGCGCTTCGGCGCTGATCGTTTCGAACCATGGCGGCAACCAGATCGATACCGTGCTTTCCACTGCCGATGCGCTATCCGACATCGTTGCCGCGGCCGCGGGGCGCGAGGTCTATGTCGATGGCGGCATTCGCGATGGCGCGTCGGTGTTCAAGGCCCTGGCGCTCGGCGCGCGCGGCGTGCTGGTCGGGCGCCCGACCGCCTATGCGCTCGCGAGCGGCGGCAGTCATGCTGTGCGCGATCTGTTGCGCTTTTTCGCGGGGGATCTCGAACGCACCATGGCGCTGTGCGGCGCCGCCGATATCACGGCGATAGACCCTGTGATGATTGTCCCAAGGGCCAGTTGATCGCGAACGCGATAAAAGCGCGAGTCACCGATTCGTGCCGACAAATACAGAGGGATCGCAGTGTTAGACGATCCCCGAACCGATCGATCGGAGAAGCCTGATGAACTATCCCAACCCACCCGTTGCCGAATGGCGCATGCTGATCGACGGCGAACTGGTGCCGTCCTCCTCGGGAGCCGTTTTCGAGAATGTGAATCCGGCCACCGAGGAAGTGATCGGCGTTACCGCCGACGGTACGCGCGAAGATTTCGAGCGCGCGATCGCCGCTGCCCGCCGGGCGTTCGACGAAACCGACTGGTCGCGCGATCGCGCCCTGCGCGCACGATGCCTGCGCCAGTTGCGCGAAGGGCTGTTGCGCCATGCCGAGGAAATCCGGCCGTTGCTGGTTTCCGAAGTCGGCACGCCGATCTGGCTGACGCGCGACACGCTGTTCGACTTGCCGGTCGAGAAGCTCGCCCATTATGCCGATCTCGCGGAAAACTATGATTTCGACGATGAACTGCCCGGCGTCGATTTTCGCGGCGTGGTGAGCACGCGCCGCATTCGGTACGAGCCGGTCGGCGTGGTAGCCGGGATCATCCCGTGGAACGGACCCTGGGGTTCGGGTCTGAGCAAGGTCGGCCCTGCGCTGGCATCGGGCAGCACGATCATCCTGAAGCCGTCGCCCGATGCACCGTGGATGGCCACCATATTGGGCAAGATCGCGGCGGAGGAAACCGATCTGCCGCCCGGCGTGCTCAATGTCGTGACGGCCAGGGACAATTATGCCGGCGTCGTGCTGACTACCGATCCGCGCGTCGACATGATCGCCTTTACCGGGTCGGCGCCAAACGGTCGCAAGGTGGCGGAATCCGCCGCCGCGTCGCTCAAGCGGATGATGCTGGAACTTGGTGGGAAATCGGCCTGGGTGGTGCTGCCCAGCGCGGACGTCGCCGAACAGGCCGCACTGGCGGCGAAGACGATCTGCGCCAATGCCGGACAGGGCTGTGTCGCGCGCAGCCGCCTGTTGCTGCCGCGAGACCGTTATGAAGAGGGGATCGCTGCCGCCAAGGCGTCGATGGATGCGATCACTGTCGGCGATCCGCTTATCCCCGAAAATTTCATGGGCCCGCTCAATTCCAAGCACCATCGCGAGCGGGTGCTGGGCTATGTCCGCAAGGCGCTGGACGACGGCAACCGGCTGGTGCGCGGGGGCAAGGTGCCCGAGGGCCTGGAAACCGGCTGCTATATCGAACCCACGCTGTTCGCCGATGTGAAGCCAAACGACACAATCGCACAGGAAGAGATTTTCGGGCCAGTTCTCGCCGTCATTCCCTATGACACCGAGGAAGAGGCGCTCGAGATCGCCAACAACTCGATCTACGGGCTTTCCGCGCAAGTCGCGGCGGCGACCAATGAGGAAGCCTATGCGTTTGCCAGCCGCCTGCGCACCGGCACCGTCAGCATCAACAACGGCACGTGGATGCATATGGACGTGCCGTTCGGCGGCTTCAAACAGAGCGGTATCGGACGGCAATATGGCCGGCAGGGCTTCGAGGCCTATCTCGAAGTGAAGGTGCTGGGCATGCCGTCGGGCGAGAAATCGCAGTCGCTCGCCTGGGGCGAAGTCGAGAAGAAAGAGGCCGCAGCGACATGAGCCGCGAAAGCGAGCCCGGCGACGTCGCGGCGCGGCTGCGCCGGCTGGAAGATATCGAGGCGATCCGGCGGCTGCTGCACGATATCGCGCGGGGCACCGATCGCTTCGACGGCGAATTGCTCGCGCGCTGCATCCGTGCCGATGCGACGCTGGACATGGGTGGCGCAAAGACGATGACCGGTGCCGACTTCGCGCAGGCGCTCAAGCCCCCGGCTGCGCCGCGGCCCGGCCGGATGCACATCGTCGGCAACGAACGGATCGATGTCGACGGCGATGGCGCGCGGAGCGAAAGCTATATCCTTTCGTGTCAGGACGTTCTGGTCGATGGCGTGCGAAAGACCCGGTTCCGGGCCGGACGCTACCTCGACGGCTTTACGCGCGAAGCAGGCGCGTGGAAGCTGACGAGCCGGATGCTGGTCGACGAATGGAGCCGGGTCGACGAAGTGACCGAAGCGATTGCGCCGGGCAGGCATGTCGGCATGCCGGCGCCGCAAGACCCCAGCTGCAGGCTCGACGCCTAGGCCTCGATTGAGTTTCGCTGAATCGGTACGGCGCGGGCTCGCTCCCCCGCCCACCTCCCAGGACATTATCCTGAATTGGAGGCGGGGCGGGGAGCGGGCCGGTGCCGCTTCCACCTCAGTGGCTCAAACCCTAAATCGACGGTCCGCCGAGTTCGGCGGCGATCGGTGGCGTCGTGTTCCGCCGCTGCAGCATCCTTCTGGCGATCACATTCCCGTCGTGGAGCGCAGTGACGCGCGCGCTGACTTCGCGGTCTGCGAGCGTGTGCCGGGTCTGTCGGCGCAGATGCTCGAGCCAGGTCAGCGTCTGGAAGCGTTCGAGCCAGCACGTGGGATCGTCGACGTCCTGACTGAGGCTCCAGTGATAGGCGCCATCGCGGCGCCGGATGCGGCCGAGCGCGTTCATCGCGTCGACAAAGGCGTGAAAATTCTCCGGCTGCACGCGATATTCGATCAGCACCACGATCGGGCCTTCGTTCGGGCCGATCGGGGCGTTGAGATCATCGCCGGGACGGGCACGGGCGGGCGTCAGATCCTGTTCCTCCTGCTGTTCGAGCGGCGCCACCAAGGCGAGCAACAAACTCGACAGCATCGCGCCGCCGGCGAGGAAAAAGGCAGTGGCGATTCCCAACCGGTCCGAGGTGAAGCCCCACACCCAGCTGCCCAGCGCCATGCCGGCAAAGACCGACACCTGATTAAGCGAGAGCGCGCGACCGACCACCCAGCGCGGCGTGATGAACTGCACGCTGACGCCCAGGCCGGTGAGCGAGACTACCCAGGCGGCGCCTGAGAACGCCATCATCAGGATCGAGAGGAAGAGGTTGGTCGAAAAGCCAAGGCCGATCAGCGCGGCGGCGAAGGCGATGCTGCAGAGCCGGACCATCGCTTCGCGCGAAAAGGGCAGGTGCGAGCGCGAGAGTGCGCCCAGGATCGCGCCGGCGCCGAAGCCGCCGAGCAGGATGCCATAGGTCGTCGGGCCGCCGCCAAGCGCGGCGCGGGCGTGTACCGCCGGTAGCGCCCAGGCGGCGCTTCCGCACAGGCCGAAGGCGCTGGCGCGGACATAGATTGCGAGCAGCGCTGGCGACCAGCAGGCATAGCGCAGCCCGGCCGATATGGCGCGCAGCATGCTTTCGGGCGGCAGTTCCTGAACCGGCGCGCGTTTTCGCCACGTGAGCAGGGTCAGGGTGACGGCGAGATACGAAACGGCGTTGACCGCAAACGCACTGGCGGCGCCGGCGAACGAGATGAGGATGCCCCCGGCGGCGGGCCCGAGGCTGCGCGCGACGTTGAAGCCGACGGCGTTGAGATTGGCGGCGGGCTCGATCAGTCGGCGCGGCACCAGATCCTGCAGCGACGCCTGCCAGGAAGGGTTGTTGAGCGCCGTGCCGCAGCCGATCAGGAATGTCGCCGCGAGCAGCACGACGGGCGTTGCGCCCGACGTTGCCGAAAGCCATGCCAGCGCCGCCGCGACCACCAGCATGAGCAGCTGTGCGCCGAGCATGATGTGGCGGCGGTCGCGAATGTCCGCCAGCGCACCGGCGGGAAGCAGCACCAGCATCATCGGCAGCGAGGCGCATGTCTGGACAAGGCCGATCATCTGCGGATCGTTGGTAAGCGTCGCCATCGTCCAGGTCGCGGCGACCGTCTGAATCATCGCTCCGAAATTGGAGCCCATATTGGCGAGCCAGAAACGGCGATACTGGACGATGCCCAGCGGTCGCAGCGAATCTTCGTCCGTGCTTTCGGTCGCGTTGCTGGTTGCAGTGTCGGTCCGCGGTGGCTTCACATCGCTGCGATTGCGGAAGTCGCGGCAGCCCCGAAAGCGGTTGCGACGGAGCGGCGCGCAATGTTCGGATAGGCGATGAAAGCCAGCGTTGGTGCGGGCGGCGCGTGATCGCGACAGCAAGGAATGATGGTAGAGGCAGTCGCACCAGAGCAGGAGATTGTTGTTGAACGGCGCCGAAGAATCCTTTCCGGAAATCCGCGAGGCGGTACGGCGGTTGTGCGCCGATTTCCCGGGCGAATATTGGCAGAAGCTGGATCGCGAGCGGGCCTATCCGACCGAGTTCGTCAAGGCGCTGACCGAAGGCGGGTTCCTGTCGGTCCTGATCCCGGAAGAATATGGCGGATCGGGACTGGGGCTCGAGGCAGCGGTCGCGGTGCTTGAGGAAGTGCATCGTTCGGGCTGCAACGGCGGTGCGTGCCATGCGCAGATGTACACGATGGGCACTGTGCTCAAATATGGGTCGGAAGCGCAGAAACAGGCCTATCTTCCCAAGGTGGCGTCGGGCGAATTGCGGCTGCAGGCATTCGGCGTGACCGAGCCGACGGCGGGTACCGACACGACGCGCATCCGCACCTTCGCCAGGCGGCAGGGCGACAAATATGTCGTCAACGGCCAGAAGATCTGGATCAGCCGCGCCGAGCATAGCGACCTGATGGTGCTGCTGTGCCGGACGACGCCGCGCGAGGCGTGCGCCAAATCATCGGACGGGATGAGCGTCCTGCTGGTCGACATGCGTGAGGCAGTGGGCAACGGGCTGACGATCCGGCCGATCCGCACGATGCTGAACCACGCGACGACGGAACTGTTCTTCGACGATCTGGAAGTGCCCGCCGAGAACCTGATCGGTGAGGAAGGCAAGGGCTTCCGTTACATCCTGTCGGGGATGAACGCCGAACGCATCCTGATCGCATCGGAATGTATCGGCGACGGACGGTTCTTCATCGATCGGGCAGCCGCCTATGCGCGCGACCGTTCGGTGTTCGGTCGGCCGATCGGCGAGAATCAAGGCGTCCAGTTCCCGATCGCGCGTGCCTATGTCCAGCTCTCGGCAGCAGCGGAAATGGTCTATAAATCGGCGCGGATGTTCGACGAAGGACATTTGGGGGGCACCGAAGCCAATATGGCGAAGATGCTGGCATCCGAAGCGAGCTGGTATGCCGCCGACATGTGCGTGCAGACGCATGGCGGGTTCGGTTTTGCCGAGGAATATGACATCGAGCGCAAATTCCGCGAGACGCGGCTCTACCAGGTGGCGCCGATCAGCACCAACCTGATCCTCAGCCACGTCGCCACGCATGTCCTCGACCTGCCCAAGAGCTTCTGAACGGGGCGTGCGGAAAGCACATTGCAAGGAATTCGGATGACCGATCCCCAGTCTTTCATCGGGCGCAGCGAAGTTCAGAAGGACCGAGCGGAGAGCGACCGCTTCGCGCGGCTCGCCGCGACGCTGGACCATGTTTCGCCGCCGTGGCGACCGGGCGTGATGCCGCCGCTCGGACACTGGCTCTGCTTCCTTCCCGATGCGTTGCAATCGGCGATCGGCGAGGACGGCCATCCTGTCCGGACCGGCACGGGGCTGCTCCCCAATGTCGATCTGCCGCGCCGGATGTGGGCGGGAAGCCGTGTGCGCTTTCTGGCCGATGTGCCGCTCGATTCGGACATCGTGCGTACCTCGACGGTTACTGCGGCGACCCCCAAGGAGGGGCGGTCGGGGAAGATGCTGTTCGTCACGGTTCGCCATGAAATCGCAGTCGCCGGCGGCGATACCGCGATCATCGAGGATCAGGACATCGTCTATCGGGAAGCGCAACCCGCCGGCATTGTCGTCGAGCGTCGTGCCGCCGATCCGGGGCAGGACGATCCCTGTATCCGCACCATCATGCCCGACCCGGTGCTGTTGTTTCGCTATTCCGCGCTTACCTTCAACGGGCATCGCATTCACTACGACCGCGAATATGCACGGATGCAGGAAGGCTATCCCGGACTGGTGGTGCACGGCCCGCTGCTCGCCACGCTGATGCTCGACCATCTGCTGCGCGAACTGGGTGGCTCCGTCCGGTCGTTCGATTATCGGGCATCGGCGCCAACATTCGACGGCGAGGAGGTTCGCCTTGGCTTTCGCCGCGACGGTGAGCGGGCGGAGCTGCGTGTCCTCAATCCGGCGGGCGTGGCGATGACCGGAACCGCCGAGCTGGCGTCGTGAATCCGAGCTGGCGCTCGCTGCTGTTCGTTGCTGCGGACGACCGGGCAAGGCTGGCGAAGATCGCCGGCCGGGGCGCGGACGCCGTGATCCTCGACCTCGAGGATGCCGTACCGCCCGACCGCAAGGACGCGGCGCGGGAAGGACTGCCCGAGGTGGTCGAGGCGCTTGCCGGTCAGTGTCCGCTGGTGGTGCGCGTCAACGGGTCCTGGCTGGAGATGATCGCCGACCTGGCCGTCGCGACATGTTCGGGCGTGGCGGCGATCATGATTCCCAAGGTCGAGGACAGCATGCGGCTGCGCGCCGTGTCAGAGATCGTCACCGAGCTGTCGGAGAAGGCCGGGCTGGTCGCGCCGGCGGGACTGATCGCGCTGGTGGAGAGCCCGGCAGGCATTGCCGAAGCCGATACCATCGCTGCCGTTCCCGGCGTGATCGGGCTGGCGCTGGGGACCGAGGATTTTTCGCTGGCGCTGGGGGTGCCGCCCACTCCCGCCGCGCTGGAGCTGCCATGCCGCGAACTGGCGCTGGCCGCCGCGCGCCACGGGCGCATGGCGCTGGGCCTGCCGGTCTCGATCGCCACGATCGACGATGAAGCCGCATGGGGAGCGGCGGTGGGGCAGGCGCGGGCAATCGGAATGACCGGGGCATTGTGCATCCACCCCCGGCAGGCAGGAGTCGCGAATAAAGGCTTCGCGCCCACCGCCGCCGAAGTGGACAATGCCCGGCGAGTACTTGATGCCTGGGCCGAAGCGCAGGGTGCGGGAGTCATCCGACTGGACGGCAGGATGATCGACCGCCCGGTAATGCTGGCGGCGCAGCGGATCGTTGACCGCGTCATCCGCCAACCATGAGCTAAAGCTGAAGCTGGTTGCACCCGTCCGGCGCCTGGTTCGCCCCTGAGGCCTTGATCGGTGGCGTGGCGTCGATCGACAGAGATGCGGTTGGTGCATCGCTCGCTATGCGATTCTCGGCAGTCTGGGACACGAAACCAAGTCGGAACGCGATAGACCGGCATCGGATGGATCGGCTCAGTTTTGCGGGCATTCGCCTGATAATTTTGCTTCCCAACTCTTCCCTAGCAGAAACCTCTCGCACCTACACTTAGAAGCTGGTGTTGGGGTGCGTGATCCACGCTCCCAGCTTCCAAAGAGGTTCCCATCCGCACCGAGAAGAGAAGCGGCATGCTTGATTGAAAGGTCGCGGCGATTCGCTCTGCGCGCAACTGTTCCCGAAGCGTGGCAGAAGTGCTTCAATTTGGAGAAGAAGCGCCGGTGACGGCGGCCGATCTGGTGCTGCCGCCGCCCGCCGAAGGGTCGGTGGAAGTCGCGGCGCGGGTCGCGGCGGCGCGAGCAGTGCAGGGCGAGCGGCTGGCCGGGGACAATGCGCGGCCCAATGCCGAGCTGGAGGGCGCCCCACTCGAACACTTCGCGACGCCGATGAAGCCGGTCGCCAGTTGCTGGCACAGGCGGTCGACGCGATGCGGATGTCGGCGCGCGGCTATACCCGCGTGTGCGCGCCGCCCGGACGATCGCCGATCTGGGCGGCAACGACGGCGCGCGCATCCACGTCGCCGAAGCGCTCAGCTATCGCCGCCAGCCGCCACGGGCTTGAACGCGTTCCGATCTGCCAAATTCTCGATTTGAGCAGCGCGGTCGCGATTGACGTGACCCTCCTTCATACTTGGAAGTTTCCGGCTCAAAACGGCCCAAGATTTGGGCCGCAGTCAGTGAATCTGAGTGCCAAGCGCAAGCGATTCCGGTCAGCGCCGGCATGGATCGACATCATCCCGTTTGGGAATCCGCCAGCGCGACTCGTTTCAGGAGGCGCTTTCCACGCTTTTAAGGACCGCCTCTGGAACCAGAATATGTGCGATATGGTCATCGACGATGGCAAGTCCGCGTGCGCCTGCCGATTCCAGCGCATTGCGCGCGATACCGCCGGTGGTGGTCAGGTCGAGGCGAAGGCGCCCGTGCATCGCCTGTACGCTGCGCACCGCGTCCCTGCCGCCTATTGCGGCGACCAGTTCGGGCGGCAGCCGGTCAACATCCACCGGCGAAGATGTCGGCCGTTCCGACGTTGCAACGACCGTCGGGCCGTCGTTGCGTAGCGCGGCGCGAATTTCCATCGCGACAGCGTCGGCGATCGGGCCGAGGATGACCTGCGTTGCATGCGCCGAAGGTTTGAGAATGCCGCGCGCGCCAAGCGCTCTCAATCGCGGCTCGTCCATCTTGCTCTGGTCGGCGATCATCAATCGCAGTCTGGTGGTGCACGCATCGACACTGTCGACATTTTCCGAGCCGCCCAGCGCCTTCAGAAAATCGGCGCCGCGCCCTTCCGAAGGCGCATCGTCGGCCACCATGTCGGCCTCCTCCTCGCGCCCCGGTGTGGCGAGGCCGAACCGTCGGATCGTTACACGGAACAGACCGTAGTAAATGGCGAAATAGGCCAGCCCGACCGGGATCAGCAGCAACGGGCGCGTCGATTTCCCGAAGTTGAGCAGATAGTCGAACAGGCCGGCCGAAAAGCCGAACCCCAGATGCACGCCGAGTGCGGGCATCAGCGCCATCGAGATACCGGTCAGCACTGCGTGGATTGCGTACAAGGCGGGCGCCAGGAAAATGAAGGTGAATTCGATCGGTTCGGTCACACCCGTGAGGAACGATGTAACGGCAAGGCTGAGCAACAGGCCCGCTACAGCCTTTCGCCGATCGGTACGTGCCTCCTGATACATGGCAAGGCACGCGCCGGGCAGGCCGAACATCATGATCGGGAAATAGCCCGACATGAAGTTGCCCGCGGTCGGATCACCGGCGAAGAAGCGCCGCAGATCGCCGGTGGTCCCGTGATAATCGCCGACCACGAACCAGGCCACATTGTTGAGGATGTGGTGGAGCCCGGTGACGAGCAGAAGCCGGTTGAGCACGCCGTAGATGAACAGGCCGACTCCGCCCGCCTCAACGATCATCGTACTCAGAACATTGATGCCGCTATCGATCGCGCCATAGCTTACGCCCAGCACAACGCCGAACACCAGCCCGGCAAATCCGCTGATGATGGGCACCAGCCGCCGTCCCCCGAAAAACGCCAGATAATCGGGCAGGTTAACCGTGGAAAAGCGGTTGTAGAACAATCCGCCCGTCAGGCCGGAGACAATGCCGATCGGTACGTCGATCTTGGCCAGCGCGGTGCGGCGAAAGGCATCGGTCGCGGTGGCGATGGCGTCGCCGCTGAAACCGACCAGCGCGTCCGGCGGCACCTTCACGAAACCCGCCGCGACATTGTCGATGATCAGGAAGCACACGACCCCGGCAAGGCAGGCGGCGCCGTTGCCATCCCTGGCAAAGCCCGTCGCGACGCCGACCGCGAACAGCAGCCCGAGATGCGAGAAGACCGCATCGCCCGCCGCGCTGAGGAACGCGATATTCAGCAGATCGGGCTGGCCGAGGCGCAGCAGCAGCCCGGCAACCGGCAGCACCGCGATCGGCAGCATCAGCGCGCGGCCGAGCGGCTGCAGCTTTTCGATCATGCGTTTCATGGGGCCATCTCCGACAGGAAGGTTCGGGCGAGCGCACGCACCTCTGCGGCACTGGCGAGCGACAGGGCATGCGTCGCATGGGCGCGGCATGCGTCGATCGAGAGGCGACGGACGATCGCCTTCGCCTCAGGCACGAAACGTGGCGTCACTGACAATTCGGTAACGCCGAGCCCCAGCAGGATGGGGATGGCGGCGGCGTCCGATGCCGCACCGCCGCACACGCCCACCTGCCGTTCGGGACGGGTCGCGGCGCCTTCGCACGTCGCCGCGATCATCCGCAGCACCGCCGGGTGAAGCGCATCGACCTGATCGGCCACCGCCTGATTCCCCCGGTCCATCGCCAGCACATATTGGGTCAGGTCATTGGTGCCGATCGACAGGAAATCGGCCTCGACAGCCAGCAGATCGGCAGTTGCGGCGGCAGCCGGGGTTTCGATCATCACGCCGACCGCCGGTGGTTGTGCCAGCCCGAGTTCGCCGGCAATGCGGCGAACGATTTCGCGCACCGCGCGCAATTCGGCGACCGAAGCGACCATCGGCACCATGATCCGGCATTGACCGGCAGGCTGGGTGCGCAGGATCGCGCGAATCTGCGTTTCCAGCAGGTCGGGGCGATCGAGCCCGACGCGAATGCCGCGCAGCCCCAGCGCCGGGTTTTCCTCGGGCGCGATCGGCACATAGCGTGCGGGCTTGTCGCCGCCGATGTCGAGCAGCCGGATGATGATCGGCCGATCCGACAGCGCCTGTGCGATCGCCTGATATTGCGCGGCCTGTTCGTTCTCGTCCGGCGCATGATCGCGATCGAGGAACAGGAATTCGGTGCGTAGCAGCCCCGAACCTTCGGCGCCGCAATCGGCTGCCAGCTTCGCGTCGGCTACCGACGCCAGATTGGCGAAAATCTCGATCCGCGCTCCATCGGCGCTGTGGCATGGCTGCTGCGCGGCGGCCAGCGCTTCTGCGCGGTCACGGTCACGCCGGGCGACCCGAACGGCATAGTCATTGCGGGTCACGGTATCGGGATCGACCACCAGACGCCCGGCATCCGCGTCGAGGATCAGCGGCGTATCGTCGGCAATGCCGGCCAGCGCCTCTCCCATCGCGACCAGCGCGGGCATTCCCATGCTGGCAGCTAGGATGGCAAGGTGCGAGGTCGGTCCGCCCTGTTCGAGGCAGATGCCGGCGACGCTGTCGACATCGAGCCCGATCAGTTGCGAGGGCAGGAGGTCGCGCGCGATCAGAATCGTTCCAGCGGGCAGCGTCGGGGTCGCCGCGGCTTCGCCGGTGATTTCCGCGAGCACCTGGCGCTCGATATCGAGCAGGTCGTCGATGCGTTCGGCGAGGCGCCGATCGCCGGTGGCTTTCAGAACGTCCGCCTGGGCGCGGATCGCTGCCCGCCAGGCGAAGCCGGCGCTTCGGCCGGCATCGATGTCGCGCTGCGCGGCCGCACGCAAATCCTCATCGTCAAGAAATGCGAGATGCGCGGCCATGATCGCACTGCGCACGGTGTCGTGATCGTCGGAGATCCGACCGATTTGCCCACCTACGCTCGCAATCGCATCGTCCAGGGCGGCCGCCTCGCGCGCGGGGTTCTCGCCATCGCGCGGCACTTCGATCTCGGCGACGGTCATTCGCGCGGCATGCCCGATGGCAATGCCGGGCGAGGCGGTCACGCCGGCGAGCTGGCCGGTCGGCAGATTCTGTTGCCGCGCCTGTGGGTCGGGCGCGGGAGGCGCCGCAGCGGGAGGGGCGTCCTCGACGGTTTCGCCCATGCCGCCGGTGATCAACGCGGCAAGTGCTTCGATCGCCTGCGCCGCATCGTCACCGGTCGCTTCGATGGTGACCTCGGCATCTTTCTTCGCATCCAGCGAGAGCAGGGCGACGGCGCTGCGCGCGTTGGCACGCCTGTCGCCGAGGACCAGTGTCACCTCCGCACGGAAAGCGCGAACGCATGCACCGATGCGCGCCGCCGGACGGGCGTGGATGCCGTGGACCATCGGGATCGAAACCATACGCGACAGCCGGGTGCCGTCCTCACTCGTCCACACCTGCCGATCAACCTCGATCGGTTCGAGCGTCATAAGCGCCTCACCCGCGCCGACGGGCTGGTTGAGCGTCCGCTGGACGATGCGGAAAGCATCGCCGTTGGTGACGATTACGGGGGTGATGAGGCTCGTGGCACGCTGTGCAACCTGGTCGAGGTCGAAATCGATCAGCGGGTCGCCATGCGACACGCGGTCGCCCACCGCGACGTGCGGGGTGAAGCCGTTGCCGGCCAGTTTCACGGTCTCCAGGCCGATATGAACGAGGATCTCCGCGCCGTCGTCGCTGCGTATCGTCAGGGCATGACCGGCGCTGTGCAGCGTCACAATCACGCCATCGAAAGGCGCGTGGAGCGTTCCGGCAACGGGGTGGATTGCGACCCCGTCGCCCAGCATGCACTCCGAAAAAACCGGATCGGGGACTTCTGACAGCGGCGCGGCCCAGCCCCGCAACGGAGAACAAACCTTGATCGTCATGCCGGCGCCCTCTTGATATCTCTTATTCGGCTGCGATGCCGGGCCTGTCGATGTCGGTGAATTCGGCGGACGTCCCGGCGATCCACGTACCGCGCGGCTGCATGTCGGCGCTCAGCCAGGTCCAGTCGGCGCGTTGACCTTCGGCGATCGTGCCGTATCGCTCCGACAGTCCGAGGAAGCGGGCGGCGTTGCCTGCGCTCATCGGCGCGACCGCATCCGGGCGCATGCCGGTGATCGCCACCGTGTTGCGGAATGCCGTCGCCATATCGAGATTGGAGCCGGCGAGCGTGCCATCGGCGTAGAAGCAGGAACCGTCGCGGATATGGATCGCCTTGCCTTGCAGGTCGAACGATCGGTTCGACGTGCCGATGCTCGACATCGCATCGGTGACGAGCATGATCCGGTCGGCGCCCTTTGCGGCGATCGCGATGCGTACCGCGGCGGGGTGGACATGGACCCGATCGACAATCAGCCCCGCCCAGACGCGATGGTCGTCGAGTGCCGCACCAACGACGCCGGGTGCGCGATGGGCCAGCGGCGACATCGCATTGTACAGATGGGTGACGCCTATCGCGCCCGCGTCCATCGCAGCCTGCGCCTGCTCATAGGCCGCGTCGCTATGGCCGATACTGACGATCACGCCATGCGCCACCAGCGCGCGCACTGCGTCGAGATCGCATTTTTCGGGCGCCAGGGTGACGATCACCTTGCCCGCGCGCGGGCGCGTCAGAAGGTCGATCGCTTCCTGGTCGATCTTGCGGATACGACGCGCCTCGTGAATGCCGCGCCGCTCGACGTTGATGAAAGGCCCCTCGACATGGATGCCGACAAGCCCCGGCACGCCCGCAGCGATCGCGGCGTCGACCGCGTCGAGCGCGGCGGCGATCCGATCCGGCTCGTCGCTGATAAGCGTGGGCATGAATGCCGTGGTGCCGAACCGGCGGTGCGCCCTGCCGATCGTCGCGATCGCCTCCACCGACATGGCGTCGTTGAACAGCACGCCCCCGCCGCCATTGACCTGTGTGTCGATAAAGCCCGGCAGCAGCCAGCCGCCATCAAGATCGACCGCGCCGGCGGCGTCATCGCCAAGCGGCGCGATCGAACGGATCAACCCGTCGTCGCCGACATCGATGGCGCCACCGTTCAGCACGCCCGTTGGCGTGACGACATGGCCGTTGGCGAAACGTTCGATCATCGGGTCTTGGTCACCTTGGCGAGAAAGGGTGGGTTATCGGGATCCAGGCCGCGCGCAAGGGCAGCCTGGTTGGCCAGCCGATAAAAGGCCTGGATGGCCAGGATGGGTTCGATCGCGGGATGCGCGCGGATTGCCGGGAGCGTGCCGTTGCCATCGACATCGGCGAGCTGCACTGCCGCACCGCGCGCGGCGAACAGCGCTGCGGTTTCGCGCACATCGTCGCCGCTGAGGCCGCTGCCGGCAAAGGCGAATACCGGAAACCCGTCCTGGACCAGTGCCATCGGGCCGTGTTTGACTTCGGCCGAACTGAATGCTTCGGCATGGATAGCGGCGGTTTCCTGAAGCTTCAGCGCCATTTCGCGCGCGATGCCGAGGCCATAGCCGCGACCGATGACGAACAGATTGGACGCATCGGCCAGCAACGGCAGGGCGGGCGACCAATCGAGTTCGAATGCCCGATGCAGCAGTGTCGGCAACTGGCGTACACCATCCGCAAGATCGGCATCTTCGGTCCATGCCGCGACGATGGCGGCAACGGCGGCCAGCGAGGTGATGAAGGATTTGGTCGCGGCGACCGACTGCTCGATGCCGGCTTCGAGCGTAAGCGTTTCGTCGGCAATGTCGGCCAGCGGCGATCCGGGCTGATTGACCAGGGCAACGACATAGGCGCCAGCGCTGCGCTGCGCCTCGACAGTCGCCAACAGATCGGGACTGCGGCCCGATTGCGAAATCGCCAGGCACAGCGACGCCGAAGAGACCGGCGTGGTCCGATAGAGCGAGGCCATCGACAATGCCGCCGATGCGGTCGGCACGCCGGCCAGCGATTCGAACAGATATTTGGCGAAGGTCCCGGCATGGCCGGACGAGCCGCGGCCACAGGTAACGGCGAGAACGGGACGAAGCGACTGCAACCGCCCGGCGATCCGCGCGATCGCCGCTCCGTTGGCATCCAGGAGGCGTCCGACGGCGTCGCCCGATTCATGGGCCTCCGCGAACATCAGGGTGCTGTTACCGCGCACCGCATCACTGACCGCCTCGTCAAGGGTCCCCACACGCATCTCCCACGCTCTCCATCACGACCTGTCACGCACTCGACCGGGCCGAAGCATCAAAACATCATAGATTGGTTATGTCAAATATGAAACGGCGTCACTTCAGACTTTGAAGATCCACCCGCGCCGCAGGAAATAGTCCATGCATATCCAGAGGAACCCAATATACACAGCCACCGGCAGCAGCGCGGCGAGTCCGGGACCAAGCGCGCCGACGGTCCAGTGATAGGGCAATGTGATCAGTTGCCAGCTGATCATGCCCGACGTCACTTCATGCAGCGTATAGGCGGCGATCGCGTTCGCGCCGAACACCACTGCAAAACGCTTGAGAACGCGCGCTGCGCCGTCGATCGCGCGCGCGTCGCGATTGTCGAGCCATAGATGCAGCAGCCCCAGCGCCAAGGCAGTGATGCCGGTGGTGACCAGCACGAAACTGCTCGACCAGATATCCTTGATGACCGGAAAGCCGAAGCTCCACACGGCGCCGACAGCGATCATCGCGATACCCGCCAACGCCAGCGGCAGCCAGGATTCGCGCTCGCGGTGCCGTGCCAGATATTCGCCGATCGCGACGCCGATCAGCGCCTGCGCAATTGCCGGCAGCGTGCCGAGCAGCCCCTCGGGATCATAGCCCTCAGGCCCCGGCACATAGATATGGTTGCCGGCGCCGAGCAGCAGGCGATCGACCGATCCGACGAAATTTTCCCCCCGCAGCCACAGATTCGTAGGGATACCGTCGAGCGTCGGGATCATCGTGACCGGCCAGTACAGGACGAGCAGCGCGGCCGCGAGGATCAGCCGGGTGCGCGGACTGCATTGCAGGAACAGGATCGCCGCGGCGCCGTAGCACAGCCCGATCCGCTGCAGCACGCCGAACAGGCGCCACGAGCCCGACGAGAAATCGGCAAACCAGTAGATGTTGGAAAGGATGAACCCCAGCAGCAACAGCCGCGCGACGCGCCCGCCGATCTTGCCCAGGTCACCCGGCGCCATGCCGCGGCCGGACCGGTCGATGCCCAGCGCGAGCGGGATCGAAATGCCCATCATCGTCAGAAAGCCGGGAAATACGATGTCGGCAAAGGTAAGGCCGTCCCAGTGCGAATGTAGTACCAGCGGGAAGACCTGGATTTGCTGATCATAATATAGTCCGGCGCTGGCATTCGCGATGACCATTCCAATGATCGTCAGGCCTCGCAGCACGTCCAGCGACTCCAGCCGCCGCGACCTTGCCGATATTGCAGGTTGTTCTGCCATATTATCCCTTTCCTGATCGATGCGGCGTCACTTGTGTCGTGCGCCACCCGCCAACCTTCCAAGTGCGGCAAACTCGCGAGATCCCGCAGATTCGCGCGCTTCTTGGCATGGTCTGCAATTTCTTATGGACATAGGTTATGATATTTGTAGTCTATTGGAAAGCACCAATCTCAGCTGTTTGTTTGTAGGTGGGTGTGTGGGGGCTATATAAAGGGAGGGTTCGCCCATGCGGAACATTGAAATCACCCGGAAATCCCAATTCCTGCTTGGTGCCGGTCTCATCGCGCTGATGGCGGCGACTCCCGCAATGGCGCAGGATACCGGGCAGGATGCACCTGCCTCGTCGACCGATACGAACAGTACGCAGTCGTCAGACGCCACCGATCAGGGGGACGAGATTGTCGTCATCGGCCAGCGTGCGAACCTGGAATCGGCGCAGGAGCGCAAACGCAACGCCGGAACGGTGATGGACTCGATCACCGCGGACGAGATCGGCTCGTTCCCCGACAAATCGGTTGCCGGCGCACTCGCGCGCGTCCCCGGCATCACTGTGTCGCGTTTTTCAGGTAGTGACGACACCTCGCACTTTTCCGCCGAGCCTTCGGGCGTCATCATTCGCGGGTTGCCGCAGGTCCGCTCCGAATTCAACGGCCGCGACACCTTCTCCGCCAATTCGAATCGCGGGCTGAGCTGGCAGGATATCTCGCCGGAACTGCTGGCCGGTGTCGACACCTACAAGAACGAAACTGCCGATATGATCGAGGGCGGCATTGCCGGCACGGTCAACCTGCGGACGCGCCTGCCGTTCGATAGCGAGGGCCGGGTTATTTCGCTCTCTGCCGACCTCAATTATGGCGACCGCGCCAAGAGCGTGACGCCCGAGTTTTCGGCAATTGTGAGCAACCGGTGGCAAACCGGAATCGGTGAGATCGGCGCGCTGGTCGACTTCGCCTATTCGCACGTCAAGACCGGTAGCCAAGGCATCCAATATGATCGAATGGGTGTGTTCCAGGACGTGTTCGGACCGGGCAAGCAATATATCCCGAGCGGCATTTTCATGCGTGAAAATGTCTATGATCGCGTCCGGTACGGAGCCGCAGCTGCGGTCCAGTGGCGTTCCAATGACGGCAAGCTCGAATTGACGGGCCAGTATCTGCGCTCGCAATATAATAACAGCTGGCGCGAGCATGCCATTTGGGATTCGGCGTTCAGCGTCTACGGGCTTGCGTCCGACTATGTCAGTTCCGATCCGAGCGTGGTCGCTCCGCAAACGGGATCGGACCCGTTCGCATTTGACGACCATGGCAATTTCATGGGCGGCAACTGGTCGTCGCCGACGCTGTATCTGGGAGAGACGCCGGGCTCTTCTGCGGCAATCGCCACCAATGCGGCCGGTGAGGCGTTCTTCAACAAATGCTATTCGTGGGAAGGCTGCGACACCCGGCTGGCTCCCCAGCTCGATACGCAAGCCAATGCGCTGCGTAACAAGGAATATACGCAGGACGCATCGCTCAACCTGAAATGGGATCCGACCGACCGGCTCCATTTCCGGTTCGATGCACAGCACGTCAACTCCGAGGTCCATAATTACAACGCGTCGGTCGACATGCGGACCTTCGCGGATACCTATGTCGATGCGACGGGCAAATATCCTACGCTGACGATTTCCCCGGACTCGGCGACGAACATCAACCTGTCGCCCGGCGGCATCACCAATCCGAACAATTATTCCTATTATTCGGTCAGCGACCACACCGAAGACAGCAATGGCCACGAATGGGCGTTCCGCGCCGATGTGGAATATGATGTCGGCGCCACCTGGCTTGAATCGGTCCGTGCGGGTATTCGCTACGCCGATCGTAGCCAGACGGTGCGCTGGGGTGCGTATAACTGGGCGAACATTGCCAATACCTGGAGCAACAACGCATCCTATTACAATGTGGATTCCCCGACCTATCCGTCCGGAAATTATGAAAATTACACATTCTCCAAGGATTTCTTCAACGGAAATCAGATGAGCCAGAACTCATTTGTTTTCTTCAATATGGACAAGCTGGAGAATCTGGATCAGCTCGGGGCGGCGCTGGGCTATCCCTCCACCGGCGTCGGCGAATATTATCCGGTCTGCTCGAACCAGGGCTATCGCGACGGCGAAACGGTGTCGGGCAAGTTCGGCTGCTATCTGCCGAGCGAGGTCCTGCATGTCGACGAAATCACCAAGGCGGCGTACGTCATGGCGAACTTCGGAGGCCCGGATCTGCGCATAGGCGGCGTCGGGATTTCCGGGAATATCGGTGCGCGCTTCGTGTGGACGAAGGATAATACGCAAGGTGCGTATACCTTCCCGAACCCATTCACGGCGGCCGATCTGAATTGCAGTCACGGCACCGGCCCGGATGGGCAGGAGACGCTTACCGCCGGCTGCGTTACGAGCGCCGACGAGATCGCGTTCAGCGACGGCAGCTATGTGTCAAACACCGCGCGCGCGCCGCACTTCAACTTCCTGCCGAGCGTCAATGTCAAATTCGACGTCACCGACAAGTTCGTGGTTCGCATGGCGATGTCGCGCGCAATGTCGCGACCGGACATCGGGCTGTTGCGCAACTATACCACCGTCAACCGGATCAGCCCGATCCTGACGGACTCTTCGAATCCGAACATCATTCGGGATGAGAATGGCGAGATCGTCGGCTATAACTGGCGTTACACCGGCCAGGCGGGCAATCCCTTCCTGAAGCCGATTACCGCCGATCAGTTCGATCTGAGCTTCGAATATTATATGGCGCCCGCGCGCTCGCTGACCTTTGTGGTGTTCCAGAAGAATTTCCATAATTACATCCAGTCGGGCACCTACAACCAGAGCGTGACGAATAACGGCGTGACGCGCACGGTGCTGGTAACGGGTCCGATGAACGGCTCGGGTGCGAAAATCCGCGGTGCCGAAGTCAATTTCCAGACCTTCTTCGATTTCCTGCCCGAACCGCTGAACGGTTTCGGAGTTCAGGCGAACTTCACCTATGTCGACAATAACGGCATCAAGGTAAGCGCGCTGACCAACGAAACCGGGTCCGGCACATCGGGCGGCGGCCTCAGCTACGACGAGACAGCGGTGAAGCCCAATGCGCTGGAAGGCGTGTCCGAATATTCATACAATCTGGTCGGGATGTACGAAAGCGGACGGGTGTCGGTGCGGCTGGCGTATAACTGGCGGTCCGAATATGTCGTCACCGCGATCGATTGCTGCGTGGGCCTGCCAATTTGGCAAAAGGCGGCTGGCTTCCTTGACGGATCGGTCAGATTTCAGATCAGCAAATGGCTCACGCTGAACATCGAAGGCAGCAATCTGCTGGGCACGGATACCGTGTTGCTGCAACAGGTCGACAATGATGGCCTGCTCAAGCCCAACGCCTGGTTCAAGAACGACCGGACCATTCAAGCCGGGATTCAGATGACCTTCTGACCCCGGGCCGGGTGAGACATGGCGGTGGTGATCGGAGGGAGCGATGCCCTCTGGCCGCCACCGCTCAGGGCGTTAGACTTGGCTGTATGATGGGGCGGGCGATGCAACTGGTGGTGATCGGCGGTGGTACGGCGGGCTGGATGACCGCCGCCGCGCTGTCCGCCCGGCTGGCGCCGTCAGGCTATGATATCGTCCTGATCGAATCGGATGCGATCGGCACGGTCGGTGTCGGCGAGGCGACGCTGCCGCAAATTCGCGAGTTCAACGCGCTGATCGGCGTGGACGAAGCCGATTTCATCCGTGCCTGTCATGCCACGTTCAAGCTTGGCATCGAATTTGTCGGCTGGGGCGATGGGGACAGCCGCTATATGCACCCGTTCGGTCGGTTCGGGCAGACGATCGGCGGCACCGAATTCATCCATTCCTGGGCACGCGCGCGCGATGCCGGCTGGGCGCGGCCGCTGGAGGAATATTGCCTGGCGATCCAGGCCGCGCGTCAGAACCGGTTTGCCTTTCCCGCCGCGGACGGTGGCGATGTGCGCGCATCATATGATTACGCCTATCATTTCGATGCCCATCTTTATGCGCGCTATCTGCGTGGGCTGGCGGAATCGCGCGGCGTGCGACGGATCGAGGGCCGGATTGTCGATGTCGTACGGGATGCCGAGGGCGGTGCCGTGCGTTCGGTCGTGCTTGAGGGCGACAGGACGATCGACGGCGACTTTTTCATCGACTGTTCGGGCTTTCGCAGCTTGTTGCTGGGCGATGCCATGCAGGCCGGTTGGGAGGACTGGAGCCACTGGCTGCCATGCGATCGCGCGGTGGCGGTTCCCAGCGACCGGATCGATCCGCTGCCGCCCTATACGCGCTCGACGACGCGAAGCGCGGGCTGGCAATGGCGCATCCCGCTGCAGCGCCGGACCGGCAACGGCTATGTCTATTCCAGTGCCTATATCGATGATGACGCGGCCGTTGCGGAATTGCTGGCCGGGCTGGATGCGCCTGCGCAAGCCGAGCCGAAACTGCTGCGCTTTCGTGCGGGTCGGCGCGCGCGATCCTGGGTCGGCAATTGCGTCGCGGTCGGGCTGGCGAGCGGCTTTCTCGAACCGCTCGAATCCACCAGCATTCACCTTGCGCAGATGGCGATCGTATTTTTGTTGCGATTGCTGCCGGACTCCCGATCGGTCGATCCGACGCTGGCGGCGGAGTTCAACCGCCTGATCGACGTCGAATATGAACGGGTGCGCGATTTTCTGATCCTGCATTATCACGCCGCCCGGCGCGACGACACGCCATTGTGGCGCGATTGTCGGCGCATGGCGGTGCCGGACAGCCTGTCGGAGAAAATCGACCGCTTTCGGCGGCGCGGCTATGTCCATGATTATCGCGACGGCCTGTTCGCGCCGCCGAGCTGGCAGGCGGTGTTCGTCGGGCAAGGGATCGAGCCGGCCGGTCACGACCGCCTCGCCGATCGTCTGGGCGCGGATGAACTGCGCGCGCAGCTTGAGGGCATCGCGCGCGAAATCGACGGGGCGGCGGCTGGAATGGGCGATCACGGCGCAGCAGTCGCTGCCTTTTGCGGAGGCGGGGCGTGACCGCGATCCGCAAGGCCGTGATCGTTGGCGGCGGGATCGACGCCTGGATGGCGGCAAACGCATTATGGGCGGCGTTCGGGAGCACCGGGCTTGCGATTGAGGTCGTCGAAACGCCGATGTCGGTTCCGGCGGGGATGGCGTGCGCCTCGACACCGCAATTCCGCAACTTCCTGTCGCTGGCCGGGATCGCCGAGCGCGACCTGCTACGCGCCGGACAGGCGAGTTTCTGCCTCGCCCAGCGCAATATCGGCTGGCGGGGGGAGGGGCGTTCCTTCGCGCGCGGATATGGCCACATAGGCGCGCCGATCGCCGGACTGCCCTTCCTGCCCTTCTGGTTGAAGGCGCGACAGCATGGCATGGACGTCGATCTGTCGGCTTTCTCTGTCGGGGCGATTGCCGCCGGTAATGGGCGGGCGCCCGGCGCGGGAGCGTCGCTGGACTATGGCTATCAGTTCGATCTGGCAGGTGCCGTCGCCTTGCTGGCCGCTGCTGGCCGGCATCGCGGTGTGGTCGCCATCGCGGCAAACGACGTCACGCCGAACCACGATGGCACGACCGGCCGGCTCGCGTCGCTCCGGCTGGACGACGGGCGCACGGTCGATGGCGACATTTTCATCGACGCGACCGGGGGCGAAGCGAGGCTGAGCCCGGCTTTGGGTTCGGCGGAGCGCCTGACGGACGATACCGATCGGCTGCTGTTGGCTTCGGCGCCGCGAATGCAATCACCGCATCCGCTGGTGACGGTCATCGCACTCCCGCATGGCTGGCTGAGCGTGATCGCGCTGCGTGATCGTACTGCGGTGTGCATGCGGTTCGCGGGCGCGCTGCTGTCCGACGACGCGGCGGCACGCGCCGCCACGGAATGTGTAGGCGTGCCGTTGCACCCGCACGGGATTGTACCGCACGCAAAGCATCGGCGGCTGACGCCGTGGACGGGAAACTGCGTGGCGATCGGGGAGGCCGCTTGTACGGGCAGCGATCTCGATGGTGCCGATCTGCAACGGTTGCAGGTTTCGATCGCGCACCTTGTCTCGCTGTTCCCGATCGACACCGAAATGGCGGTCGAAGCGGCGATCTATAACGAGCGGGTGCCGCTGCATTTCGACCGGATCGAGGATGTCATGGGCGCGCGTCGCCGGCGCAATGGCCGCACCGGCGAGCCGTTCTGGGATGCCGCGCGCGCCGCGCCGATCTGTGACCCGTTGGCGCACCGTCTGTCGATCTTCGCGCGGCGCGGGCTGGCGCCGCTGTATCAGGACGAAAGCTTTGGCGAGGAGGATTGGCAGTCGCTGCTGATCGGCATGGGCGTCATGCCCGAAAGCTATGATCCGCAAATCGACCGGGTGCGCGACGACGATGCCATCGGGCAGATGCAATCGCTGCTCGGCGCGATCCGCCGCACGGTAGAGGCGATGCCCGCGCATGAGCAGGCGCTTGCCGCGGCGATGGCGGCGCGCGCATGACGGGCGCGCCCGGCATCGCGCGCACGGTGATCGTCGGCGGCGGCACCTCCGGCTGGATGGCGGCGGCCGCGCTGGCCCGCGCGCTTGGCGGGCAGCACCAGATTACGCTGGTCGAATCCGATCGGATCGGCACGATCGGTGTCGGCGAGGCGACGGTGCCCTCGTTGCGCGAATTCCACCGTTTCCTGCAACTCGACGAGGATGCACTGGTCCGCGCGACGCAGGCGACGTTCAAGCTCGGCATCGAGTTCGTTGGCTGGAACGGAGAGGGGAGCCGATACTTCCATCCGTTCGGCTATCTTGGCGCCGACATGGCGGGGATCGGCTTCCATCACTTCTGGCAACGCTATGCGGCCGAGACGGGGGAGCGCGATTTTCTAGCCTATAATCTCGAAGCAGTAGCCGCGCGACAGGGGCGTTTTGCCCGTGAGATGCGCCACGGCGCGGTCAATCACGCCTTCCAGTTCGACGCCACCGCCTATGCCCGCTTCTTGCGCGCCTTTGCCGAACAGCGCGGTGTCATTCGGCGCGAGGGCGATGTCGTCCAAGTCGTTCAGGATAGCGCGAACGGCATGATCCGCGCGGTGCAACTGGCATCGGGCGAGACGGTCGAAGGCGATTTCTTCATCGATTGCACCGGATTTCGCGGCTTGCTGATCGGTGGCGCGCTGGGTGTCGACCAGGTCGACTGGCGACACTGGTTGCCCTGTGATCGCGCCATCGCCGTGCAGGCGGAGCGCATTGAACCGCCGACGCCCTTCACTCGCGCTACTGCGCGCGAGGCGGGGTGGCAATGGCGTATTCCCCTCCAGCATCGTACCGGCAACGGCTATGTCTATTCGGCCGCGCATCTGGACGATGACGAGGCTGAGCGGCGGTTGCTCGCGCGGCTGGATGCGGCGGCGATCACATCGCCCACGCGATTGCGGTTTCAGGCCGGCCATCGTCGCGCATTCTGGCGGGGCAATTGCGTCGCGCTCGGGCTGGCGGCCGGATTTCTCGAGCCGCTCGAATCGACATCGATCCATCTCGTCCAGACGTCGCTCATCCGCCTGCTGGGGCTCTATCCGCGCTCGGTGATCGATCCGGCGGTGGTTTCCCGCTTCAATGAGGAAACCCAGCGCGAATATGAGCATATTCGCGATTTCCTGGTGGCGCATTATATGCTGGCGGGCGCAATCGATACCCCGTTCTGGAACGATGTGCGGGCGATAACGCCGCCCGACAGCCTGGTCGCACGGCTGGGCGCCTTTCGCCGGACGGGTGCCATTTTATACCACCCGACCGATCTGTTCGGCGCGACCAACTGGTTCGCGGTGCTGATGGGGCAGGGGGTTACCCCCGACGACTGGCACCCGATCGCGGATTCGCTGCCGCCCGCGCTGCTTGCCGAACGCATGGCGCTGATCCGCCGCCGGGTCGAAGAGGGCGTTGCGGACCTGCCGCCGCATGCGGACTTTATCGCTGGTCGCGCCGCTGGCGGCTGACGTCAGAGGCTGTTGAGTTCGGCAACCCAGTCATAGGAATCGCCGCGATAATAGGATTGGGTGTGTTCGGCAGCGCGGCCGTCGCTCAAAAAGCCGCGGCGTTCGATGAACAGGCCGGGATCGCCCGCGCTGACGCCCAGCAATTTCGCCTGTTTGGCCGTGAAGGCCACTGCGCGAAGCCGCTGCAGCGCGCGCACCGGCCGCGTGCCGGTTTTGTCGAGTGCTTCGTACAGCGAGGCGTCGACGATGTCGGGATCGGGCAGGCAATATGCCGGGATGGTCGAATATTCGAGCGCCATCGAAATCTCGTCCGAGAAACGGACGCGCTGGAAACGGTGGACCAGCGTGCCCGGCGACAGCCCCAGGGACAGTGCTTCCTCCGGCGTCACGGCGCCGCTGGATCGGCTGATCCATTCGCTGCGGGGCGTGCGCCCGCGCGAGATCATATCCTCGGAAAACGAACTCAGTTTGGAGAAGCTTTTCTCCACGCGCGGTGCGACGACGAACGTACCCGCGCCACGTCGACGCGTCAGCAGCCCCTCGCTCACCAGCCCGTCGATCGCCTTGCGGACGGTGATGCGCGAAACCTTGAAATCTTCCGAAAGATCGCGCTCGGTCGGGATCGCTTCGTCGGGCGCGACCTTCCGCTCACTGATCGCGTCGCGCAGCACCTTTTGAAGCTGGAGATAGAGCGGCGTGGGATCGTCCTTGGCCAGCATGCCGACACCGTCGATCAATGACATCGCTCTTTCCTAAATGGTCATTCTGATATGACCTTTCCGATAGAGACCAATGTAGCATTTGGTCTCCGTCAGTCAATCGCCGACTCCCTCGGCGGGCTTGCCGTCCAGCACCGCCCTGGTCGCCTTGCCGGCGCGGGCGTCGTCCGTATCCTGTGCGATATTCCATACCATGATGCCGCCGGCCAGCCGCCGCGCGAGCGCGGCCTTGGCGCGCAGCGTTTGCAGGCTGTTATAGGTGATGTAACTGCACCTGGCACAGGCCGACCCGATCGTGTCATGGTCCCGGACCGCATCGCCAAAAGCGGCAGCGATCGCACGGAAGGTGTAATCCGGTGCGTAGCTGCCGAACCCATAGCCGTAAAAGGGTATGCCCAGCACCAGCCGGTCGCGCGGCACGCCAAGGCGGAGCCAGTAATCGAGATCGAGCACCGCCTTGCGCAAGGACGCGTGTTCGCCGCCCGCGTCGCCCCAGCTCGGCCCCACATCATCATAGGACATGACCCCGATATAATCGAAATCGTCAAAACTGCTGTCCGGGATGCGGCTATGGTCGTCGGCCCCCGTGGCGCAGGTCAGCAATTTGCCGCGCGCCTTCAGCGCCGCCGATAATTGCGCGATGAACGGTGCATAGGTGCCTGCGCGAACAAGCCCGTAGAGAATATCGTTTTCGAGATCGACGTCGATGCCGTCCAGCCCGGTCCGATCGACGATATCGACGAGTTGCTCGACCAGAGCGGCGGCATGGGCCGGTCCAAGCAGAGCGTTCCAGTCCCCCGAGCACGCGGGAAGCACGCCGCCGCCGATCGACAGCAGCACTTTGGGCCCCGCAGCGTGAATGCGTTGCACTGCGTCGCGCAATTGCGGAACCGTGAGCATCGTTCCGTCTGCGGTACTCGCGCAGGTAAATGCCCCGTCTTCGGTCAGCGCGCCGCCGGGGATCGGATTGGCGAAGGCAAGGTCGATATGCGTGTAAAGCGACAGGTCGACGGTCGCGAGCGCGGCTTCCAGTCCGGCGTCGACTGGAAGATAGCCGATCATCACCGGCGGCTGCGGTGTGGCGGGAGCAGCGTGGACGCGCGAAATACCACAAGCAGCGGCGATCAGCAGGGCGAGGCCGATCAGCGGATGAAGCGGCAGGGCTGGGCGGGGGAACAAGGTCGCATTCCTTTCACTGGCGAGGCAGGCTTGGCTATCTTGACGACCTAACAAGGTCATGACAACTATATAACATAAGCGAAGATCGGGAGCGGAATATGTGGAAGACGGGTCTGTTGGCGACGGTGGCGCTGCCGGTCGCATTGGTTTCCGCCGCAACGCCGCAATCCCGGCCGGGCCCTTCCCAGGCCGCGCTCGATACGCTCGCCCGGGAAATGGGGTATGGTTTCGCCATTCTCGACAATCACCCGGATCATTGCCCGTCCGGCGGGACCGCATGCTTCCGCGCCACGATCACATTGACGATGCCGGAAGTCCTGCCGCCCGACCTCGCGTCAGGCGGCTTCACGCTGACCTATAATTTCGTCGCGCCGCTGATCGAGGCACAGTCGGAAATGTTCGCCGACAAATTGGTCAATGGCGATCTCCATCGCCTGACGGTCAAGCCGGGCGCGCGGCTGGAACCGGGGAAGCGCTATGTCATCACCTTATGGGGTGAAGGGCATTTCTTCTCGGCCTATTATCCGATGCCCAATGCCTTTCTGAGTGCGGACGGGCTGGAGCCGCGCACGATCGAAGCGGCAAAAGCGGCAGTCGATCCGGAAACGGGTATCGAATATCTTCCTTTCGTCGCGCCGATGACCGACGAATCGAAGCTGGCCGCCGCCGATGATAATGATGCGACGCAGTGGCTGACGCCCGAGCGCGCCTATGACCTGTATGCCGCCTGGGGGCAGGCGCAGGGCCAGCCCGATTTCGCGATCATTCCGAAACCCGTGCGGGAAACCCGGCTCGACGGTGACCCGATCGACGTGACGGGCGGTCTGACCCTCAAGCTATACGGCGTGACGGCGAATGATGTCGGTCCGGCGCTGGACTATCTGAAGGCTGCTGGTGTCGGGAATTTCACCAGCGGTCCGATGCTGTCGGTGACGGTCCGGCCGGGGTCGGACATCGCCGCCGAGGGCTATCATTTGCAGGTGGAAGACGGCGCGATCGATATCACCGCCAGCAGCCCCGCCGGCGCTGCCTATGCGCTGCGATCGCTGGGTCAGGAAACCGCCTATGAAAAGGGTTCGCTGCGGCCGATGGCGATCGATGACGCCCCTGCCTATCCCTATCGCGGGCTGCACATCGATCTGGCGCGCAACTTCCACAGCAAGGCCGAACTGCTCAAGCTGATCGACGCGATGGCGGCGTACAAGCTCAACAAGCTGCACCTCCACCTCGCCGACGACGAAGGGTGGCGGCTGGCGATCAAGGGGCTGCCCGAACTGACCGAAATCGGATCCAGGCGGTGCGGCGATCCGAGCGAGATGACCTGTCTCGCGCCACAGCTGGGTGCCGGACCCACCGGCACGGGGCCGCAAAATGGCTATCTCTCCGATGCCGACTATATCGAGATCGTAAGAGCCGCTGCCGCGCGCCATATCGAGGTAATTCCCTCGCTCGACATGCCGGGCCATTCGCGCGCGGCCATCCGGTCGATGGAGGTGCGCTACAAGCAGCTGATGGATGCGGGCGAGCCTGAACAGGCGGCGGCATATCGTCTGGTGGAGCCCGGCGACACGACGCGCTATCGCAGCATCCAGAATTACGACGACAACACGCTCAACGTCTGCCTGCCGCAAACCTATCGCTTCTTCGGCACGACACTCGACGCGGTGATCGCGCTGCACAAGGCGGCGGGCGTGCCGCTGAACATCTTCCATATCGGCGCCGACGAGACGGCGGGCGCCTGGACCGAGTCACCGGCATGCAAGGCGCTGATGGCGCGCACCGGCATGAAGGCCGATCAACTCGGCGCCTATTTCATCGAGCGCGTGGCGAAGATGATCGCCGATCGCGGGATCAAGGTTGCGGGGTGGAGCGACGGATTGAGCCATACCGATCCGGCGAAGATGCCGGAACATGTGCAGTCGGGGATCTGGGGCGGACTGTTCACGGGCGCCGTTGCCGAAACGCACGAACAGAGCAATCGCGGCTGGGATACGGTGCTGTCGATACCCGATTTCGATTATTTCGACATGCCCTATGCGCCCGACCCCAATGAGCGCGGCTATGACTGGGCGACGCGCGGCATCGATACGCGTCAGGTATTTGCGTTCATGCCCGGCAATCTTGCCGCCAATGCCGCGATCATGAAGGACATTACCGCGCATCCGCAAACGCTTGACGATGCGACGCCGCTTGAGCCCGGCCGGCTTATCGAGGGCATCCAGGCGCAATTGTGGAGCGAGACGGTGCGCGGCGACGCGGCGGTCGATTACATGCTGTTTCCGCGTTTGCTCGCCTTTGCCGAGCGCGCATGGCGAAAGCCGGAATGGGAGCCGGCATATCAGCCCGGCGCGAGTTACAGCTATCAGGACCCGCGTGTCGATCGCGCCGCGATCGATAGCGCTTGGCGGAATTTTGCCGGGCGGATGAGCGCGCAATTCCCGCTGCTCGATAAAGCGGGCATTCGCTACCGCCTTGCGCCGCCGGGCGCGCGGGTGATCGACGGGCAGTTGTATGCTGTTTCGGAATTTCCGGGGCTGGCGATCGCGTATCGCCAGGGCGACGGGGCCTGGCAGGTCTATACTGGGCCGACTCCGGTCTCGGGCCCTGTCTCGCTGCGCACCGTCGCACCGGATGGCCGGCCCGGCCGGACCGTCTCGATTCGATAATGGCGCTCGTCCGGGCCGGGCAACACGCCCGGCCCGGTGCGTCGTCAATCTGCGCTGGCCGGGCCGAGGTCGAGGACGAATGCAGGGCCGAGCGCCAGCGTCTGTCGGGCGGTACCGATCGACAGCGCGCCATTGGCCTCACCGGGGCCGAAATCCTGCGGCGACACACCCGTGATGTGGACCAGCTTCCACTCGCCGCTGACGGTTATGTCGCCCGAAAAAGCAGCCGCGTAGGGCGCCGCGCTTTGCTGAACCACTGCCTGGATTGTAGTGGTTCCGCCGTCTCCGCCGCTTTCGAGTTTCGCCCAGAATGCGAACACCAGCGCATCGCCCTTCCTGATCGCACCCTGGATCGGCGTCGAGGCACCGATATCCCAGCTGTGCGCCGGTTTGGCGGGAATCGTGACGATCATCGCGCCGCCGCCCTGCACGTCACCATCGCGCGTCACTCTATGCGTCTGGCCGTCGCCATAGACCGACCAGTCCTGCACATTGGGCGTATTGATGAGCTGGCCGTTTTGAGCGTCCTGCGCGGGCGCGCTGACCGCAGTTACGACTGCGATCAGTGCGGCGACGATGCCGCTCGTGCGAATTATTGACATGGTGGTTGCCCCTCCTGTGATGGCCTCAACAAAAAAGGGGCCGCGCTCGATTGCGCGGCCCCATATTTTCAAAGCCCGCCATTGGCGAGCGCGGTCCAGAAGCCGTTATTCTCCTGACCCAGCGACCAGACCGAAACGCCACCCACGCCTTTGGACACGGCATATTGCGCCTTCAATTTGATGCTGTGCGCGTTTTCGTACCAGACGACATGTTCCTTGCCGCCGGTCTGGTAATAGAATTTCGGACTGGAAGAGGCGCTGTCCCATTCGGGCGTGGCGCCCAGCGACGAGATCATGCCCGGGATCGCCTTGTAATCGACCTGTTCCCCGGTGCCGTCGGTCAGGTTCCAGTCATAGCCATAAGCCGGGATGCCCATGTTGATCTTCCACAACGGCATTTCGGTCGCGGCATAGGCGATCGAGGCCTTTACCCAGTCGAGCCCGGCGACGGGACCGTCCGGGCCCCACGGGCCATTTTCGTCATAGGTCATCACCTGGACGATGTCCGCGGATTGCCCGATCGCCCCATAATCATAGGCGCCGGTCCAGAAATCGTTGGGATCGTTCTGATCGGTCGCCGGCACCGAGACGATCAGCAGGCGCGAATGCTGGTGGAGCGCAATCGCCAGGTCGCTCACGAAGCTGCTCAGCAACGACCGGTCGGTCTTGTCCACCGCTTCGAAATCGAGGTTGATGCCGGTGATCCCCGTCTGTTGCGAGAGCGACACCATCGTGTCGATCGCATGGGTTCGCGCCGCACCCGGCACCAGCACCGCATGGGCGATGGTGGGGCTGAAGTCGCTGGTGTCGAAATTGGAGATGATCGGATAGAGATCGACGCTGTTGGCAGACGCCGCCTGCTGGACGGCTGACGGCATCGAGCCGGTTATGTTGCCGGACGAATCGATTGCGTACAGGTCGGTCCCCATGACGTCGAGGCGCGGCGCGTCCGCCTGCAGTTTCGCATTGGATGTGCTGAAAGTGTAATAGCCCAATATCTGAATCGGGTCCTGGACCTGGGTATGCCCGGATGTCGATAGGAACAGTGCCGCTGCAGCAGCTGACAAAAGCGTGTATTTCACTGGAGTTCCTCCCTGTTAATGATCCTGTGCTGTTGACGGGTCGTTTGAGCGGAAGGTTTTGCGGGATCCGGCGCGTAGTCGGCCGTGGTGGCGCAGGTTGGCGAACAGCGCGTGCATCCTGGGATCGCTCTGCTGCTCTTGTGGGGATGGGGACGTGGCGGCGGAACGGAGCGCCAGCCGACGCTCGACTCCATTTTCGAGAATGTCCGCGTGATCGGTCGCGACCGACTTCAGCGTGATGCCCGGTGCGATCCGGTCACCGATGCGATAGAATTGAGGCTTGCCGTCGCCGACCGCGACCAGGGCATTTTGGCGTCCGTCCTGCGGTCCCGACAAGGTTGCGAGCAGGGTCAGCTTGCGCTGGCCTGACGGCGGTGAGTCGAGCAGGCCGGTTGCTTGAGAGTCAGGCGTGCCGGCTACAATGACCTGCCCCGGCGCGAGCGGGTTCCGGTCGTTCGATCGAGTGAAACAGAAAATTGCCAGCAGCGCGACGGCGCCCGGCAGCGCCAATAGCGCCAGCGGCGAAATCCCGCGCCCGAGCTTAGGCATTTCGGACAGCCGGGTCGAAGCTGCCGCCTTCAGCCGGCCTCGAGCGAGGCAGCGGCAACGATTCCCGGCTGACAGTTCCTGTTTCCATCGCATAGACCACGAGCTGATTTAGAACATGACCAATGCAATACCAGAAAAATACAAGGTATCAAATTCTATTTCGGCGCTCCGACGAACGAACCGCGAAATCAAACGCCGCAAATGCGCGTTCCGCAGGCGGCACCATTGCCGTGAATGCTTGAATCGCCTGCTTCGGGGCAGGGCGCGCGGGGCGCTTGTTGGCGCGAATTTACCGGCTCAGCGCTTCTTCGAGCACGGATGTGTCGATCAGGCGGGATAGCTGGTCGCGGGTGCGCGGCGGGCGGTTCGACTGGGTTGCCAGCCAGGCCTCTTCCTCGACCAGCCTGTCGAGCAGATCTTCCGGAAGATCGGCGGGAAACCGATGGTGGCGCCACGATGCCGCGACCAGCGGGACGGGATAGCCGCTGCTTTGCGCGACGAGTTGCCAGATCGCTTCGGGGTCGTCTCTTGCCGCGCGTGCGGCGGAAACAACTTCGCGTACGAATGCCACGATCCGAGCCCGGCGGGCGGGATCGTTCAGCGCGCGCTCGGTCGTGTTGAGGTTGTAGAGTTCGCGATAGACGCGGGGATTGGCGAATTCGATGGCGTCCGTACCCAGCGCGGCATGCGCGCGCTCGGCTTCGGGCTCCCAGATCGCGATTGCATCGACCTCGCCTTCGCGCAGCGCGGGCTCCATTTCGCGGGGGCGTAGCGGAACGCGAACGACTTCATCGTTTGCGATCCCCGCATCGGCGAGCATCCGGTCGAGAAACAGGGCAGCGGAGGTGCGTTCGAATATGCCGATCCGCTTGCCGCGAAGATCGGCGATCGTCGCGATTCCCGCCGACCGCCGGGCAACGATCCGGTACAGCCCCTCGGTAACGGTAAGGATGATGCGAAGGTCGGGATTGTCGACCGACGCGCGCAGCGCCTGCGTTGCCGCCTGGGCGGCAATATCCGCATTGCCCGGTGCGTGATCGAATCCGCCGGCTGCTGCTTCGCCCTCCGCCTTGAACAGATTGTCGACGCCGCCGCTGAAGAAGATCGCCCGGCGCGGCCCCGCGCGCTGAACCGCGAGCAGGACCGGGCCGATTTCCATGACATCATGTCGCCCGGCAACCTTGATTGGAGCCCCGGAGACCGTGGGTTCCGCAATCGTCGTGCACCCGGCCAGCATGGCGGCGACGAGCCCAAATGCAGCTGCGGCGATCCTTTTCAACATCCGTCCCCGTTTTCCGAATTCCCTTTGCCAATGTATAATGCTATTCGTCATGATACCGCAATGGTATCGGTTGGACAACGACAAACGATTGGACCGTTGCTCCCCCTTCCGGTCCCAATGGCGTCAAGGGCGAAAATAATTCGCCGATAACCAGGGGGAGAGGGGCGATGCGCCACACCAATAAGCGTTCGAGCAGTTTTGATTCCGCGCAGAGGCAATTTCGTCTGACGGCGGCGATGGGCGCGATTGCCGCAGCCTCGCTGATCGGATCGGGTGCCCATGCCCAGACCGCCGGCGACCCGGCACCTGTCGACGAGAATCAGGACGCGCCGCTGCAGGAGAATCAGGGAGCCGAGATCATCGTGACCGGCTCGCGCGTGAGCGGCTTTACCTCACCGACGCCGTTGACGACCATCGGTGAGGAAGAGCTGCAAACCCGCGCGGTTCGCAATCTTGCGGACATCATGTTCGATACGCCGACGCTGAAACCGACTCAGAATACCGGTCAGTCGAGCCAGCCGATCGGCGCGAGCAATTTCGATCTGCGCGGGCTTGGCCCCAACCGCACGCTGGTGCTGGTCGATGGGCGGCGCTTTCCCGCCACCGATCCGACGGGCGGCGTCGACGTGAACGTAATTCCTGCGGCGCTGGTCAAGCGGATTGAAATCGTCACCGGCGGCGCTTCGGCTGCTTATGGTTCCGACGCGGTCTCCGGTGTCGTCAACATCCTGCTCGACGATCGGATGGAGGGGGTTCGCGGGTCGGTGCAATATGGCCAGTCGACCTATGACGATCATTACAAGCCTGCGGTGTCGCTGGCGGTGGGCAAGGCGTTCGGCAATTTCCATTTCGTCGCGTCGGGCGATTATTTCCGCGATTCGGGACAGCTGGCGCAGGAAAGCCGCCCCTGGGCACGCGGCGATTATGCGGTTCTGACCAACCCCGCCTATCCCGGCACGCCTGGTGCGCCGCGACTGGTGATCGCGCCCAATGCCCGTTTTTCCCAGATGACGACGGGCGGCGTGACGCTGCTCAATTCGATTCCCGCGCTGCAGAATATCCAGTTCGGCCCCAATGGCACCGTGCTGCCCTTCAATCGCGGCACGCTGGTCGGCAGCACCTATATGTCGGGTGGCGATGGCGGGACGCTGTCGGCCACGTCGAATATCTCTCCGGTTATCGAGCGTGCGACCGGCTTTGGCCGGCTGAGCTATGATGTGAGCGACAGCGTCACGCTCTATGCCGACGCGCTTTATTCGCGCGCCGACATTTTTTCCGACGGTACGACGGCGACCGACCGGAATCTGGTGATCCAGCGGGACAATGCGTTCCTGCCGGAGCCGATTCGCGACATCCTGATCGCGAACAACCGGACCAGCTTTTCGATCGGCCGTATTGGCGCGGAAGAGGGGGCGTTCACCAACACCGTCGACAACACGGTTCAGCGCTATGGCCTGGGCGCCAATGGCGAGTTCGGCAATGGCTGGCACTGGGACGTATCGGCGCAGTTCAGCCGCGTGCGCTATTATCGCGAGGACGGCAACAACCGGAACAATGCCCGTTACAGCCTGGGCGTCGATTCGGTCATCAACCCCGCCACCAACCGGCCGATTTGCCGGGCGCTGCTCAACAATCCCAATCCGACGGATGCGCAGGACCCCTATCGCGACATTCGCGACTGCGTGCCGATCGACGTGTTCGGCCCGGGATCGATGTCGCAGGCGGCGCTCGATTATATCGGGGGCACTGCCTTCCTCGATTCGCGGCAGGAACAGGATATCTATGCCGTCAATCTCGAAGGATCGCCCTTTTCCACCTGGGCAGGGGACGTGTCGATCGCGGTCGGCGCGGAATATCGCCGTGAATCGGTACGCGCCACCAACGACGCAGTCTCGCAGCGTTCGGGCTGGAAGACCGTCAATCCGCAGGCGCTGGACGGTTCGCTGAACGTCAAGGAAGCCTATGCCGAAATCGTGGTGCCGCTGTTGCGCGATTCGGGTTTGGGCAGGTTGCTCGACCTCAATCTCGCCGGGCGCGTAACCGATTATTCGACCAGCGGCACCGTCACCACCTGGAAGGCGGGCGTCAATTATCAGCCGATCGATTCGATCCGGCTGCGCGCGACGCTGTCCAAGGATATCCGTGCGGCCAATATCAACGAGCTTTATTCGGGCCAGAATCAGTTCATCAACACCATCACCAACCCGGTCACCAATGTCGCGCTGTCGACGCTGCAGCTGACCGGTGGCAATCCGGACCTGCATCCGGAAGAAAGCCGCGCCTTCACTGCCGGTATCGTGTTCGAACCGGGCTGGCTTCCCGGTTTCCGGGTGTCGTTCGATTATTTCTCGTTCAAGATCGACGAGGCGATCACGTCGCTGACCGGGCAGCAGATCGTCGATGGCTGCCTGGCGCAGGGACAGACTGCGTTGTGTAACGCCATCACCTTCAACGGCAACACCATCACCCAGGTGCAGGCGACGCTGATCAACGCGGCCCAGTCCACGGCGAAGGGATTCGATATCGAAGCGGTCTACGGATTCGATCTGGGCGCCGGTCGCGTATCGATTCGCGGGCTCGCCACGCATGTTTCCGAACTGACCGTGACGAGCGACGGCGTGACGACCGATTTCGCCGGGACCGTGGGCAGCACCGGCACGATGGGTCCGGCCGGCGGCATTCCCAAATGGCGCGGTACGCTTTCGGTCGATTATGGCAGCGAGGCATTCGGGGTGGGTGCGCTGGTCCGCTATGTCGACGGCGGCAAGCTCAACGTATCCTATGTCGAAGGCGTCGATATCGCCGACAACAGCGTGCCGTCGCGCACCTATGTCGATCTCAATGGTCGCGTGCGGCTGACCGGCGCTATCGAAATCTATGGAACGATCGACAATCTGCTCAACACTGCGCCGCCGCTGACGCCCAATGCGATCACGGCGCCCAGCTATGCCTCTTCGGTCTTCTATGACCGGATCGGGCGGACCTATACGATCGGCGCGCGCTTCCGCTTCTGAACCGGCGTTCGCGCGGTGCCACGGTGCTGCCCGCTCCCGGACGATCCGGGGGCGGGCGGGGCCGGGTTCGGCCGATTTTTCGCCCGGATGCGCGGCGGCGCAATTATTCTGAACCTGCGGGCGCGCGGTGCTTGCCCTTTACGCGCGATTAAGAGCGTTTCGGCTATCGCCGCCCAATGTTGCACCAGCGCCTGAACAGCACCCAAGAGCGCCCGACCGGCATGTTCGCGCTGGCACGGCAGGCGGTGATCTGGCGCGCCGGTGCTCAGATTGCCGGACAACTCATTACCTGGAGCGCCACATTTCTGGTGATCCGCATCCTCAGCCCGCACGATTACGGGCTTTTTGCGATGACTCAGGTGATGTTGACCGTGCTCAACATGCTCAACGGCGCCGGGCTGGCGAGCGGCCTTATCCAGAAGCCCGACGCCGACGAACGATCGATCCGTCAGGTGTACGGAATGCTGATCGTCCTCAATTTCGGGCTTGGGATCGTCCAGTTCGCGCTGGCGCCGCTGGCGGCGGCTTATTTCCAGCAGCCTATCGTCGCCGATCTGCTTCGCGTTCAGGCGTTTTTATATATCACCACGCCGTTCGTTGCCTTTCCCTATGCGCTGCTCGCGCGCGAAATCGATTTCAAGCCGCAGGCCAAGGTCTATTTCCTGTCTTCGATAACCGGCGCAATCGCCGCGCTGGCCGGGGCGCTGGCGGGGCTGGGCGTGTGGACGCTGATTTTGGCCCCGGCGGTATTGTTCACGACGCGCGCGATCGGCATGACGCGCGTATCGGGTCATCACTATCGCCCCTTGTTCGATTTTCGCGGCGCGGGGGCGCTTGCCAAGTTCGGCGGGCTGATGGCGGCGGGCCAGTTCTTCTGGGTGATCCAGAGCCAGGCGGACGTGTTCATCGCGGGCCGGGTGCTGTCTCCGGCGACGCTGGGCCTGTATACGACCGGGCTGTTCCTGACCCAGATACTGGTTTCCAAATTCGTCCCCGCGATCAACGATGTCGCCTTTTCGGTCTATGCGCGGATGCAGGACAATCGCGACGCGGTAGCGGTCGGTTTCGCACGTTCGGCGCGAATGGTGATGCTGGTCGCGATGCCCTTCTACATCGGCCTTGCGGTTACCGCCGAACCTTTGGTTGCGACGGTTCTGGGCGCGAAATGGGTCGAGGCCGGGCCGATCGTCCGGCTGCTGGCGCTGGCGATGCCGATGATGACGCTGCAGGTACTGGCCGGGCCGGCGTGCAGCGCGATGGGCCGACCGGGACTGACGGCAAAGATCGGTGCCGTCGGCGCGATCCTGTTGCCAGCCGCATTCGCCGTGGGTCTGAACTGGGGCGTTCAGGGGCTCGCCGCCTCATGGTTCTTCGCCTATGTCGCCTATCTCCTCTATACCGGCGTGCGGACCTTGCCCGTCATCGGCCTTTCGGCGGCGACGCTGGCGCGCGCGATTCTGCCGCCGGTGGTGGCTGCGATGGTCATGGGCGTGGTGGTGGTGCTGGTCGATCGCGCGCTGCCGCCGATGACGGATCCGGTGCGGCTCGTCATCCTCGTCGCGGTTGGTGCCACGGTCTATATCGGCTGGCTGACGCTGTTCACGCGCGCGATCCTGCATGAAGCGATCGCGATGGCGCGCGGGCGTGCCTATGGCGGGGAAGTGCCGGTTCCCGAACCCGAAGCCGCATAGGACAGGCGGTTATTGCGATCCGTCGGCTCTGGGCGCCGCACGGACTCCCGATTCCAGAAACCATTGCTGGCCGGCTGCGCGGTGGCGGCGAACCCATTCCTCCTGGACTTCGAACATGCCGGGGATCGGATTGTGCCCCGCAAGCGGTCGCTCGGCGAAGGTCATGAAGGCTTCGGTGTCGCCATAGGGCGCCCAGGCGGCATTGCCCTCGCTATGCGGCGTGCCGGTGGCGGCAAAGCTGGTCCAGTAATCGAGCATCGCGTCGGAAAGCGCGGGCGCATCGGCATCGCCCGCCATGCCGGGCCAGTTGGGCGGCATATGCGCGGCGTCGAGATGGCCGAAGACGAAGGGCAGTTCCGACGCGTGGAAGGCGCAGATGTCGCGCGCGCGGGCCTCTGGCTGGCAATGGTCGAAAAGATAGAGATAGGCCGGAACGCCCGCCGCCGACTGGAGCCGAACCATACGCTCGGTCGCCCAGCCATAGATGGTGTCGCGCAGCGCGCCGATCATGCTCGTTTCGATATCGCTCGACGGATAGACGGCCAGAAAGGCGGGAGCGAGATCGCCATAGCCCGCGCGGATCGCCGCTTCATAGGCTTCGGCGCTGGCGGGTGCTTCGGGCAGGAACGCGCGCTGCGTGCGTACTTCGCCGCTGTTGAACCCGGCGATCATCGGCACTTTCGCCTGTTCGCCCGCGTCGAAGGTTTCGACGACCTGTCCGGGCAGTACCGCGCCGTCGATCGTACCCTGCGGCGTGAAGCGCGCGCGCGCCGCCGCGACGGTGAGCGTATCGGCATCCATCGCGAGCATGTCGTCGAGCGTCGCGGCGCCAAGCGAGGACATCAGCTTCGTCCCGATATCCTCGGCAGAGGGCAGGCCGAACATCGGCGTGCGCAAAGCCGGAACGGCGCGGGTATTGGCGCTTTCGACGATCGCCTTGTCGAACAGGCCGCGTGCGCGCGGGCTGGTCAGCAGATAGCTGATGCTCAGCGCACCGGCGGATTCGCCCATCACGGTGACGTTGCGCGAATCGCCGCCGAAGGACGCGATATTGTCGCGCACCCATTGCAGCGCCGCGATCTGGTCGAGCAGGCCGTAATTGCCCGAAACGCCGTCGGGCGAACGCGCGCTGAGCGCGGGATGCGCCAGCCAGCCGAGCACGCCCAGCCGATAGTTGATCGATACGAAGACGACGCCGCGCTTCGCGAAATTCTCGCCCGAATAGAGCGGGTCGGCGCCGCTGCCGATCTGAAGCGACCCGCCATGGATATAGACGATCACTGGCGCATCGGCGGCATCGTCGGGCGCCCAGACATTGAGCGTCAGGCAATCCTCGCTCGTCGCCGGAAGCTGGCTGTAATAGAAGCTGGAGGTCGGGACCGGGGGTTGTTTGCACGCGGGTCCGAATGCCGTGGCCGCGCGCACGCCATCCCAATGTGCCGCCGGGCGGGGCGCGCGCCAGCGCAAATCGCCGATGGGCGGAGCGGCATAGGGAATGCCGCGAAAGACGTGGAGTTCGCCTTCGACCGATCCCGATATCCGGCCGGTCTGCGTCGATACGACAGCTGCTGCCCCGACCGGCTGCGCGATCCGATCATGAGCACATCCGCTTGCCAGCAAAGCGGCGAAAAAAAGAGCGATCCAGCGCGGGATCGCCCGGAGGTGGAGGTTGCGCGGCATGATTGCATCTATACACTCTCAAGTGAGTGAACGGCAACATTCGATTGCCGCAACCATCGCTGGAGAGATACACGATGCGTACCACGCGACGCCGGATGCTGGCTGGATCGATGATGCTTCCGGCAGTCCCTGTCATCGGAGCTTCGGCATCGGCGGGGGAAGCGCCGACATCGATCGCACAGGATCTCGCGACCTATATCGAATTCGGCAACAAGCAATCGGGCGGTAGCGGCGATGCGCGCTGCGGCGCGTGGATGGCGGCGGAGCTGGAAGCCGCCGGCTATGCGATCGAGCGAATCGATTTCGACGCGCCCTGGTTCGAACCGGATCGCTGCCAGCTCGATTGCGACGGCCAGAGCGTGACGTTGTGGCCGCAACCGATCGTCGTGCCGACCCCGGATGCGGGAATTGCCGCGCCATTGGTGCGGGTCGGACCCGATGGTGGCGCGGACGCGCCGTTGGCCGGGGCGATCGCGCTGGTCGACCTGCCCTCGGGCCGCTGGTCCTCGTTATATTGGCCGCAAGTGCGCACGCCGCTTCAGGCCGCATTCGATCAGGGCGCACGCGCGGCGGTGATGATCACCAATGGCCCTTCGAACGAAATCATCGCGCTCAACGCCGACGGGCGCGAACCGATGTTTCCCGGTCCGGTCGCGTTGCTGGCACCGCGCGAGGCGGAGCCGTTTCTGGCCGCCGCGCGCGAACATCGCGACGCGCGGCTGGTGGTGACGGGGCAGGGCGGTCGGCGCCCGGCCTTTAATTTCGTCGGCCGGATCGATCGCGGGCGCGGCAAATGGCTGGTCGTATCGACGCCGCGATCGGGTTGGTTCGATTGCGCGGGGGAACGCGGCGGCGGCGTCGCCGCCTGGCTCCACATCGCGCGCTGGGCGGCACGCGAGCTGCACGATCACGACCTCGCATTCCTCTGCAACAGCGGTCACGAATATCAGTATCTGGGCGCTGCGGAATCGATGCGGCATATCGCCCCACCACCGCAGGAGACTGCGTTCTGGCTGCATCTGGGCGCCAATCTGGCCGCGCGCGAATGGCATGATGCCGTGGGCGAGCGCCGTCCGCTGAGCGCCACCGACGCGCAACGCTATCTGGTCGTCACGGGCGGTTTGCTCGATGCCGCCCGCCTGCGCTTTGCCGGGCTTTCGGGGCTCGAAGACCCCTATGCCAGCGACCGGATTTCGGCAGGCGAGCTGACCGCGATCCTCGAAGCGGGCTATTCGCCGACAGCGGGTATTTTCGGCGTGCACCGGTTCCACCATGTCGCGCTTGACGATGCGCGCTGCGTCTCGCCCTCGGCGGTCGCAGAAACGACCGCCGCCTTTGTCGCGCTGGTGCGCGACGCGCTCGCCTGATCGCTCAGTCGATGTTGCGCTTGTAGGTTTCGGGGAGGAACAGCATCCCGATGACGAAGCCCAGCCCCGTCACCACCACCGGATACCAGAGGCCGTAATAGATATCGCCCGTGGCCGCGACCATCGCAAAGGCCGTGGTCGGCAGGAAGCCGCCGAACCAGCCATTGCCGATATGATAGGGCAGCGACATCGACGTATAGCGCACCCGCGCCGGGAACAGTTCGACCAGCATCGCCGCCAGCGGGGCATAGGCTGATGTCGTCAGCAGCATGATCGCGAGGATCGTCAGCACCACCATCGGCCGGTTGATCTGCGCGGGATCGGCCTTGTCGGGATAGCCGGCGGCGTGAAGCGCAGCTTCCACCTGGCCGCTGAACCGTGCCGCGGCGGTGGCGCGCTGGGTTGCGTCCAGCCCGGACGGATCGGGGGCAGTGACGGTCGTGTCGCCGACGCTGACCTGAGCGATCGTGCCGGCCGGTGCGGCCTGATTGCGATAATCGACACCGGTTTTGGCGAGATATGCCTTGGCGATGTCGCAGCTGGTGCGATCGAATGTGTTCTTGCCGATCGGATCGAACTGGAACGAACATTCGTCATTGTTGGCGACGACCACGACCGGCGCGCGCTTCACCGCTTCGGCAAGGGCCGGGTTGGCGGCATAGGTGAGCATGTTGAACAGCGGGAACATCGTCAGCGTGGAAAGCAGCAGCGACGTCATGATGATCGGCTTTCGCCCGATCTTGTCGCTCAACCACCCGAAGAAGACAAAGGTCGGCGTTGCGATCACCAGCCCGGTGACCAGCAGGATATTGGCGGTCGCGCCGTCGACATCGGCGATCCGCTCGAGAAAGAACAGCGTATAGAATTGCGCGGTATAGCCGATCACGCCCTGACCGGCGACGGCGCCGAACAGCGCGATCAGCACGATCTTGAGATTGCTCCAGCGGCCAAAGGCTTCGGTCACCGGTGCCTTTGAAATCGTCCCCTCATCCTTCATTTTCTGAAAGACCGGGCTTTCGTCGAGCTTGAGGCGGATCCAGAGCGAGACGCCGAGCAGGAAGATCGAGAGCAGGAAGGGGACGCGCCAGCCCCAGCCGGCAAAGGCTTCCTCGCCGATGATCGAACGCAGGCCGATCACCAGCAGCAGCGCCGTGAACAGGCCGATCGTCGCCGTCGTCTGAATGAAGCTGGTGAAAAAGCCGCGCTTTCCATCAGGTGCATGTTCGGCGACATAGGTGGCCGCGCCGCCATATTCGCCGCCGACGGCAAGCCCCTGGACCAGCCGCAGCAACACCAGGATCACCGGCGCGGCAGTGCCGATCGTCGCATAGCTGGGCAGGAAACCGACTGCGAAGGTGGAAAGCCCCATCAGCGCCATGGTGATCAGGAAGGTGCGCTTGCGTCCCACCAGATCGCCGATCCGCCCGAACAGGATCGATCCGAACGGCCGGACCGCGAACCCGGCGGCAAAGGCGCCGAGTGCAAGGATGAAGGCAGTGGTGTCGTTGACGCCGGAAAAGAATTGCGCGGAAATATAAGTCGCGAGCAGCCCATAGAGATAGAAGTCGAACCATTCGAACATCGTGCCCAGCGCCGAGGCGAGAATGACTCGCTTCTCGGTACCGGTGGGTGGGTGATGCTTGGGCAGATCTTCGGTCGCGCTGGTCATTTCCGGGTTCCTCTCCTGAACATCCGGCCGCCCGTTGCGGGTCTGGCCGTCGCGCGGCGCGGCGATCTTCGCCACGCCGCGGATCGTGCGTTATCGTGCCACTGCCATTGCCGGGACTTCGGCGCCGGACGCCGCGAGCTCGCGTTCGGCCTGGAAAAAGCCATAAGCGGGGACCGCTTCGCCTTCGCGATCGGTGACTGCATCCCAGCCGTCGATGACGCGCGCGGCGGCATCGTCGGTTCGGCCGACATAGAGGCCGTGGGTGAGCGTGATGTTGGCGGACGCGAAATTGCCCGCGCCGGCGCACAGGATCGCGCGGCTGGGCGCGTCTTCGGCAACCAGCGCCACCAGGCCGGGGCTGACAAGCGCAGGGTCGAGCTGCGTCAGCGCGTCGGCGGCAAGCACGCCGTCGGTCATCTGCGTCGCGGCGGTCGGAGCCAGGCTGTTGACGCGGATATTATATTTCTCGCCTTCGATCGCGAGCGTCTGCATCAGCCCGACAAGCGCCATTTTGGCCGCGCCGTAATTGGCCTGGCCGAAATTGCCATAGAGGCCCGACGAGGACGTCGTCATGACGATGCGGCCATATTGCTGCTCGCGCATCACCGGCCACACGGCCTTTGAGAAGATCGCGGCACCCATCAGATGCACTTCGACGACGGTCCGGAAGTCCTCGATCGACATCTTCGCGAAGCTCTTGTCGCGCAGGATGCCCGCATTGTTGACCAGAATGTCGATCCGGCCCCAGCAGTCCATCAGCCGCGCGACAATGGCGTCGACGGCGGCTTCGTCGGTGACCGAACCCGCCATCGCAATGGCTTGCCCGCCGGCAGCGGTGATTTCGTCGGCAACCCGCTGCGCGGCTTCGCCGTTCAGGTCGTTGACCAGCAGCTTTGCGCCATGGCGCGCCAGTTCGAGTGCATGACACCGGCCGAGCCCACCCCCGGCTCCCGTCACGATCGCCACCTTGTCCTGCAAAATCGGTGTTCCCGTCACTTAGGGCCTCCCAAAAAGTAGTTCACTATCAAGCGAGTTAATAACCTAAACGAGACAAGGCGGCCATGGCCTTCCTGCCCGCTATCCCTGGCTTACTGTGCCGCCCGTCGTTCCGCCGCGCGTTCGGCGCAGATCGACTTGAAGCCGGCCGCCATGAACGTCGCCATGCGTTTCTTGACCGCCACGAAATCCTCCGAACGGCAAAGTCCGCCCGACAATTTGTCGATACGCCCGGTCCGCGCCAGCGTGAGCATCAGCCCCCCGGTGACGAAGTGATAGCCCCAGAAGATGTCCTCTTCCTCGCAATCGGGCAGCGCCTTGCGGAGCAGATCGATCAGCCGCAGCACGACCGGATCGAAATGCTGGTCCATCATCTCCGCGCCCCATTCGGGGGTATTGGCGACCTGTGCGCCCAGCGCGGCATAATTGCGCCAGCCTTCGCCGCCTTCGATATAAAGGTCGAGATCGGTATCGAGATAGGAGTGGAGCGCGCCTTCGACGGTCGGCTTGCCGTCGGTCGAGCGCTCATAATCGTCGAGCGCCTTCATCCGCCGCTCGTTGGTTACCTGCGCACGGCGTGCGAACACCGCGTCGAACAGCTTCTGCTTGTCGTCGAAATAATAGTTGAGCAGCGTGTGGTGCACGCCCACGCGCTTTGCGACATCCTTCAGCGTCACGCCGTAAAGCCCGTGGCGGGAAAACAGATATTCCGCCGCGTCGAGAATCTGTTCGGTCGTTTCGGCCCGTCGTTCCGCCTTGCTCTGCGGTTTCCGACGCGGCTTGCGTTCTGCTGACAAATTGACGCCTTTCCTCGTTACATCGCGGGTCAGGCTGGCCGTACTCGCCATCATCACGACCCGCTATACTCTGCTCTAAGGCGTATCTTGTCGATCTTTCCGGTTGATGCCAGTGGCATATTGTCGAGACGGATAACTGCATCGGGCACCCACCATGGCGCGATCCGCCCATTGAGCGGCGCCAGCAGCGCTTCATCCTCGATGCTCGCATCGCCGCGCAATTCGACCAGCAACAGCGGGCGTTCACCCCATTTGGGATCGTTGCGACCGATCACCGCGGCGAACGAAACCTGGGGAAGCGTCGTTACCAGCGCTTCGATTTCGGCCGGGTTGATCCATTCGCCGCCGGATTTGATCAGATCCTTCGAACGTCCGGTGATCGTCAGATTGCCGTGCGCGTCGATGATCGCCAGGTCGCCGGTGTCGAACCAGCCATCGGCGTTGGTCGCGCTTTGCTCCTGCCCGAAATAGCGTTCGACCACGGCCGGGCCACGGACGTGAAGATGGCCTTCGGTGCCGCGCTGCTCGGCGAGCGGCGTGCCGGACGCATCGAACAGCATCAGGTCGATGCCCAGCGCCGGGCGACCGGAATTGCCGGCCGCGCGCTCGGGATCGCCCGCCATGGAAATGGTGCCGAGCGGCGAGAGTTCGGTCATCCCCCAGCTCGTCTGAACGGTTACGCCGAGTATGGTTTCGATGCGCTGCATCAGCGCGGGGGGCATCGGCGCGCCGCCGACCATGATCCGTTTCAGCGACGGCAGCGCGACGGCCGCGCGCTCGATATAATCCACCAGCCCGACCCAGACCGTGGGCACGCCGACGGCGACGGTGACGCCTTCGTCGCGGATCAGTCGGGCAAGGCTTTCGCCATCGGTATGCCGCCCCGGCAGCACCAGCCCCGCGCCGACCGAAGGCGCCGCGAACGGAATGCCCCAGGCATTGGCATGGAACATCGGCACTGCGGGCAGCACGACGTCGCGGCGCGTGATGCCGAACACATCCGCCTGCAGCAACCGGTTGGCATGGAGGAAGTTCGAACGGTGGGTATAGGTTACGCCCTTGGGCGCCCCCGTCGTTCCGGACGTGAAGCAAAGGCCGGCAGGGGTGCGTTCGTCGAAATCGCCCCACGGAACCGTCTGCGTCGTCGCGGCGAGCGCGGCATCGACCGACAGGATCCGTACCGCGCCATTGCCGTTGGCGGGCACGTCGCCGTCGATCAGGATCGCCTGGATATTGGGCGCCAGCGCGGCGACGTCACGCGCGAGCGGCAACAGATCGGCGCTGGCGATGATCAGTTTCGCCTGCGATTGCTGCACCATCGCGCCGAGCTGGGCCGCAGTGATGCGGGGGTTGAGGGTGTGGCAAACCGCCCCCATCCCCATGATGCCGTACCATGCCTCGACATGGACCTGACAGTTCCAGGCCAGGGTGGCGACATGATCGCCGACCCCGATGCCCAGCCCGGCAAGCAGCGCCGAAAAGCGCCGTGCCCGTTCCCGTACTTCGGCGAAGGTCGCCCGCACGGTCGAACCGCCTTCGCGTGCGGTGACGATCTTGCCCGTCGGATGCCATTTGGCCGCGTGGTCGATAAATTTGTCGAGCGTAAGCGCGTAATCCTGCATCGCACCACTGATCATCGGCATCGCGTATCCTGCGGGGGAAGGGGCGGCGAAATCACGCCGGTGTTCCAGGTCCAGGGAATGTCCCCCGCCGCACGGCGCCGGCAGACGACTTCCTCGTGCAGGGCATAGCGTCCGCCGCTCAGCCGCAGCACCGGCACGGGCTTGTTGGCGAATACCATCCCGGAACGATCGTCGGCATAGGGCGGCCATGCCGGAGCATTGGGCGCAGTCGGCTGACCGGTGCGGGCAAAGGATACCCAATAGCCCATGATCGCCGCCGACATCGCACGTTCGCGCGCGGTGTCGGGGATCTTGGGCCAATAGGGCGGCAGATCGTCCATCGTGCCGAACACATAGGGCAGTTCCGATCCGTGAAAGCCATGGACGTTCCAGGTTTCGGTCGCCGGATAACCGTGATCGAACAGATAGAGATAGGACGGGACGCCCAGCGCCGCCTGTTTCGCTGCCAGCCGTTCCGACGTCCATCCGTACATCGCGTCGCGCGTGGTCGCGAGCATGCTCTCTTCGATATCGTCGGACGGATAGATTGCGAGGAAGCGATCGGCCAGTTCGCCATAGGCGGCACGGATGCGCGCTTCATAGGCCGCGGCACTGTCCGGCTTGGGCGGCAACAGGATGCGCAGCGTGCGGATTTCGCCGCTGTTGAACCCGGCGATGATCGGCACGGGGGCCTGTTCGCCGCGGTCGAAGATATCGACCAGCTGATCGGGAAGCACCTGTCCGTCGATCGTGCCCCAGGGGACGAACGCCGCTTCGGCGGCGCCGCGCACCAGATCGGCCGGCGACATCGCGCGCATCGCGGCCAGATCGGCCGCACCAAGCTTCTGCTGCAACGCGCTGCCCGTGGTTTCCGCCGGGGGCATGCCATGCGAAGCTTCGCGCAGGGCAGGGGTGCTGAGCATATAGGCGCTTTCGGCGATCGCCTTGGCGAACAGGCCGCGCGCACGGGGCGATGCCATCAGATACATGACGCTGAGCGCGCCTGCGCTTTCGCCGGCGATGGTGACGTTGGCCGGGTCTCCGCCGAACGCGGCGATGTTGCGCTGAACCCATTTCAGCGCCTCGATCTGGTCGAGCAGGCCGTAATTGCCCGAGACATCGTCGGCCGATTCGGCGCTGAGTTCGGGATGCGCGAGATAGCCCAATATGCCCAGGCGATAATTGATCGAAACGACGACGATGCCCTGACGCGCCATTTTCGACCCGTCATATGTCTTCTGGCTGCTCGCCCCGTTGGTCAGTGCGCCGCCATGAATCCACACCAGCACCGGCGCATTTTCGGCATGTTCGGGCGCCCAGACATTGAGCGACAGGCAATCCTCGCTCATCGGGCCGATATCTTCGGAATAGACGCTCGCCGAGCGCGCACCGGGTTGATAGCAGGCGGGGCCGAAATCGGTGGCGCGCCGCGTGTCCTGCCAGTCGGGCTGGGGCACGGGCGGTTTCCAGCGCAGATCGCCCTCCGGCGCCACGGCATAGGGAATGCCCTTGAACGACAGGATGCCACGCCGCTCGCTGCCGACCATCGTTCCGACAGGCGCCGTCACCACCGGGCCCGAGCGTTGCGCGCCGGCCCCGACCGGGATGACGACCAGGCCGGTCAGCAGCACCAGCCGACCCATCCGCGCGAGCAGGCCGCGCACCATTGTGCGCGACCGGCCCCGTTCATTGCTGCTTGCGTATCTGTCGAACATCAAAAGTCATACCCCACGCGAATGCCGATCGTGCGCGGACGCAGCCGCGCATAGCGCCCATCCAGAAACGCTTCGGGATGGACATAGGTGATCGCGTCATTGTCGAGCAGATTTTCGACATAGGCCGTGATCTTGGCGCCGCCCGTGGTCACCCCGGCATAGAGATTCACCGTCGTATAGGCGTCGGTATAGTCATAGGTCGGGTTGATCAGCGTCGGGCGCCCCGGAACATTGGGGAACAGGCCCGGATATTTGCCGACATGCGCGGCATTGGCGGCCATGAACACATCGGCATTGTCGCCGACCGCGAAATCATAGCGGACCGTAGCCGAGCCCTGGAAATGCGGCGAGGCAAGCTGAATCCCCTTTTCCGCGCCGGACATCGCCGCTTCCTGATCGGTAAGTTCGGTCACCTTGGCATCGTTGTACGAGCCGTTGAAGGTGAAGAGCAGTCCGCGCGTGGGGCGCACCGCCAGTTCGAGTTCGACGCCCTTGCTGGTCGCGGCGCCGATATTGGTCGCGAACTGGATCTGATCGGACAGGCGATTGGCCTGCACCTGAATGTCGCGCCAGTCGATATAATAGAAAGCCAGATTGGCCGACAGCGCGCCGTTCAGCCAATAGCCCTTGAGCCCGACTTCATAATTGGTGAGCGAATCCGAATCCGCGCCGTCGGGAATGACGATGTCGGTGGGATCGACCACGCTGACGAGGCCCGCGCGCGCATTGGCCACCGGCGCGCGGAAGCCGGTCGATATGGTGGCATAGGTGGTCAGCGACGGGCTGGGCTTGAACGACGCGCTGACCTTGTAGGACAGCGACCCGTCGGTAACCCGTCGTCCGAGCGCGGCCGGAACCGCCGTGGGCACGAAATTCCACCCAAGCTTGTAATTGGCGGCGACAAGGGCAGGGGCCACTGCGAGATAGTTGGACGTATATCCGCCGGCACGCGTGTTCGCCCGCACTTCGGTAGAGGTATAGCGAAGCCCGCCGGTCAGCCAGAATTTCTCGCCGAAACGATAAGTAAGCTCGCCGAATGCGGCCAGTTCGGTCGAGCGGCCGATGCCAGTGAACCGCGAATAATATTCGTCGGGCAGTCCGGTGATATTATATTCGTCGATGAATTGTTCGTTGCTGCGGTAATTATAATCGACCTGCCGTTCCTTGCCGTAGAAAAAGCTGCCGACGATCCATTCGAGCGGGCCCGATGTCTGCGATGCCAGCCGCATTTCCTGAACCCAGACATCGTCATAGGCATAGGCATCGAGCGCGAAGGGAATGGTCTGGGCAAAAGTGCCCGCCAGGTCGACGACGAACGACTGATCGAAGGTCGCATAGGTGGTCGAACTGGTGAAATTGGCGAAGCCGAGATCCCAGTCGAGCGAGAGATTGTAGCTGTGCAGCTCGCCTTCGAACAGGTCGGGGCGGTCCGAACGGCGGACGAATTTGCCCAGGTTGGGGTTGGTCAGCGCCGAATCTTCCGGCTTGCTGTTCTCATAGATGAAGGTCGCGCGGGCACGGAACCGGTCATTGGGCTGCCATTCGAGTTCGGCACGGCCGCCATAGGCCTTGAGCACGTTCGAATTCTTCACGCCCGTGCCGATATTGTCGACCCAGCCATCCTCGTGCCGGTAGAAGCCGACGACACGCAGGCCGAGCCGATCGGTGATGATCGGCACATTGACCATGCCGTTATAGCGCTGGCGCAGCGAATCGCTGCCGGTCAGGCCGATATCCACCAGCGCTGATGCCTGCACTTCGTCCAGATCGGGCGATTTGGTGAGGATGCGGACCGCGCCTGCAAGCGAGCTGGACCCGAACAGCGTCCCCTGGGGACCGCGCAGGAACTCCACGCGCTCGACATCGAACAATGTCGGGTCGAGAATGGTGGAGTTGCCGTTCGCCGAGATCGGCAGTTCGTCGATATAGATGGCGACCGTGCCCTGAAGGTTCGCGCCATAGCCGTTGGTCGCGATGCCGCGCGCAGTGAAGTTGTTGAAATTGGCGGTGGGTTTGTTGACGACGACGCCCGGCGTTTCGCGCGCCAGCCCTTCATAGCCGACAATGCCCTTTTCGGTCAGTTCTTCCTGCTGAAAGGCAGTGACGCTGAGCGGCACGTCCTGAAGCCGTTCGGCGCGGCGCGTTGCCGTAACGACGATTTCCGATGCGCTCTGCGCTTCGGACTGCGTGTTGTTGTCCTGGCTGGCGGACTGGTCCTGCGCATAAGCAGGGGTGGCGACCAGCGCGATCGCGGCGACCGAAGCGGACGCAAATATCCTACCCTTCATTCGATAACTCCCTCTCCCGCGCAGCGATTTTTCGCTGTCGTAGGGCGATCGATACTGTTTTTCTCACGTGAGTCAATATTCACTATCGTGCGTGTGAATAACATTGGAGGGAGGATTTACGTTACGTCTTCAGGCGCTGACTCCAGGAGGTGCCAGGTACAAGTCCGCCCCGCGCGTCCGAATTTGGTCGCGCGGGGGCGGGAATGTCGTGCTGGGGTGGGTTCGTTGGACCGAAAGCGTCAGGTGCCGAACGACAGGCGCCGATGTTCCTGATCGAGCATGCGATAGAGCCCCGCCGCCATCATCAGCAGCACCAGCGCAAAGGGCAGGCCGGTGACGATCGCCGCCGTCTGCAACGCGGCGAGTCCGCCCGCCCAGAGCAGCGCCGCCGCGAGCAGCCCGATCGCGACTGCCCAGGTCACGCGCGAAACGAAGCTGGCATGATGATGCCCGCCCGATGCGATCATCGCCGTCACCAGCGCACCCGAATCGGCCGATGTGACGAAGAAGGTGGCGACGATCACCACCGCCAGCCACGAAGCGACCGTGGTCAGCGGGAAATGGGCGAGGAACGCGAACAAGGCATCGGGCATGCTCTGTGCCACCGCCTCGGCCAGCCCGCCCGCGCCGAACATTTCGATATGCAATGCGCTGTCGCCGAAGATCGTCATCCAGACGAAGGTGAACAGGGTCGGCACGAACAACACGCCGGTGATGAATTCGCGGACCGTGCGGCCATAGGATATGCGCGCGATGAAGATGCCGACGAACGGCGACCAGCTGATCCACCAGGCGTAATAGAAGATCGTCCAGCTGCCCTGCCAATGGCCGGGGCTGTAGGTTTCGGTCCAGGTCGAAAGATAGACGAACCGCTGCACATAATAGCCGACATTCTGGATGAAGCCGTTGAGCAGGAACACGGTCGGCCCAACGATGAACACGAAGAGCATCAGCAGCAGCGCCAGCACCATGTTGATTTCCGACAGCCGCTTGATCCCGGCGTTCAGGCCGAATGCCACCGATGTCGTCGCCATGGCGGTGATAACGACGATCAGGATGAATTTGGTAAGCGCGTTGTCGGGCGCGCCGACCAGGATGCTGAGCCCGGCATTGATCTGCGATGCGCCAAAGCCGAGCGACGCCGCCACGCCGCAAACGGTGGCGGTGATCGCGAGCACGTCGATCGCATCGACCAGCAGTCGGGGGAGCCGGGGGAAGGCCGCATTCAGGAAACCGCCGATGCTGAGCGGCATGCCGCGGTTGTACGCAGCATAGGCAAGCCCGAGTGCGATGATCGCATAGATGCCCCAGGCGTGCAGCCCCCAGTGAAGGAAGGTGACGCCCATCGCATGCTGCGCGTTTCCGGCCAGCCCGCGCGGCAGATGCGCATCGGGATTGGAAAAGGCCGTGGCGGGAGGATTGGCGAAATGCGTCACCGGTTCGGCGACGCCATAGAAGAGCAGGCCAATCCCCATACCTGCCGAAAACAGCATCGCGAACCATGCCAGCATGCCGAATTCGGGTCTGGCGCTCTGGCCGCCCAGCCGGATATTCCCGAACCTGCCAAAGGCCAGTATCGCGCACAGCACCAGCAGGATATTGACCGTCAGCACCAGCAGCCAGCCGAAATTATCGGTCGCGCCGCTCTGGATCGCGTCGAATATCACCGACGCCTGATCGACATTCAGCACCGCGAACAGGATCAGCGCACCGATCAGCGTGACCGCGCCGTAAAATACGATCGGATTGAAACCAGGTTCGGAAGCGAGGCCAGCGGAATCCGAATTCACGATCGGGTAATGTCCGTATCAAGTGCAACGCGGATAATAGGGCGATCCTCCGAAAGTCGAATAGCAGCCGATGGCAAAGGAATATGCGGCGATGTCGCCGCGATATCCCTGCGCGCAATATGGCATGTACGTAACGAGACCAGCCTAACCGCGCGGTGGCGTCATTGCAACGCCGGGGCGATATTGCTTCGACCCGACAGCAATAAACCACGGATCGCTCGCGATTCTATCGCCGCTGCCGGTGGTATTTTCTTCGCGCTGCCTTTGCCGCATCGACCTGGCGGATGTGTGGCGATTGCGCGTTGCCGAAACGCCGATGCGCCGCCCTGCTTTCCCTTGGGAGGAGGCAGGCGCGGCGCACCGGGGGGATTGGGATATTGGTGTCGGATCAGTCGAGGACGGTCTTGTCCTCCTCATAATCGGTCTGGAATTCGAGCCAGATGCCGTTGAGGATCGCGACGCCGACGGCGAGGCCGAGACCCAGGACCCAGGTGAAATACCACATGTGCGGGCTCCTCAATAAAAGTCGGGGTTGGTGTCGACCTGCTCGCGCGTGACACGCCCGAACATGACCTTGTACGCCCAGGCGGTGTAGACAAGGACGATCGGCAGGAACACGATCGTCACGACCAGCATCGTGAACAGCGTTCCGTGGCTGGAAGACGCGTTCCACGCGGTAAGGCTGGACGCCGGATCGATCGAGCTCGGCAGGATGAAGGGGAACATCGAAAGACCGACGGTCGAGATGATCCCGACATTGGCGAGCGAGGAGCCGGTGAACACCAGTGCGTCCTTTCTGCCGCGAATGCCGAAGAACGCCAGCACCGGCCCGGCAAAGCCCAGCACCGGCGCGATCAGCATCCAGGGATAGCGGCCATAATTGTCGAGCCACGCGCCCGGCGCGGCGACCGATGCGGCGCGCAGCGGATTGGACGGGCCGTTGGGATCGACGATGTCGGCAACGCGATAGCCCATGTCGCCAAAGGCCACGAACGCACCGCCCAGCGCGAACAGCGCGATCGCGGCAATGGCGGCGATCTGGCCCCAGCGGCGTGCGCGATCATGCACCGCACCGTTTTCCACCTTGAGGCTGAGCCAGCCCGAACCGTGCAGGACGAGCATCGCGACCGAAAGCAGGCCGGTGAGCAGCGTGAACGGCGTGAACAGGCCGAGCAGCGTTCCTTCGTAAAAGCTGCGCAGATCGCCATCGAGGCGGAAGGGCGCGCCGACCAGCACGTTGCCAACCGCGACTCCGAAGACGAGCGCCGGGACGAAACCGCCGACGAACAACGCCCAGTCCCAGCGGCTGCGCCAGCCCTTGTCGTCATGCTTCGAGCGATATTTGAAGCCCACCGGTCGCAATATCAGCGCCGCGAGCACCAGGAACATCGCCAGATAGAAGCCCGAGAAGCTGACCGCATAGACGAACGGCCAGGCCGCGAAGATCGCACCGCCGCCCAGGATGAACCAGACCTGGTTGCCTTCCCATGTGGCGCCGATCGTGTTGATCACCATGCGGCGCTCGACATCGTCGCGCGCGACGAAGGGGAGCAGCGCGGCAACGCCCAGATCGAAGCCGTCGGTCAGCGCAAAGCCGATCAGCAGCACGCCCAGCAGCAGCCACCAGATGATCCGGAGGGTTTCGTAATCGAGTGGGATGGACATGATAGTCTCCTCGTTCCCGCGGGCTTATTCGGCCGGAACGGCGTGATAGGGGGCGGACGGCACCGGCTCGGGCGCCGGAAGATAGCGTTCCGGCCCCTTCTTGATCGCCGCGAGCATCAGCCGCACCTCGATCACCGCCAGCACGCCATAGAGCAACGTAAAGCCGATGATCGTCGTCCAGATCTGGGCCACGGTCAGGCTCGATGCGCCGAGGAAGGTCGGCAGCACGCCGTCCACTGCCCAGGGCTGGCGCCCGATTTCGGCGACAAGCCAGCCGAACTCCGCCGCGATCCAGGGCAGCGGAATGATCAACACCGCCGCGCGCAGGAACCATTTACGGTCGAACCGGCGCGTATTGGCGAAGATCAGCGCCAGACCGAAAAAGGCGATGAAGAAGAAACCGAGCCCGGCCATGCCACGGAACAGCCAGAACAGCGCAGGCACGTTGGGCACGGTCGACCATGCGGCCTTGTCGATCGCGGCGGCATCGGCCTGACGCGGATCTTCGACATAGCGTTTGAGCAGCAGCGCATAGCCAAGATCGGCCTTGTTCCGCTCGAATTTCTCGCGCGCGGCGGGATTTTCGGGATCGGCACGCAGCGTCTGAACCGCGTCATAGGCGTCGATGCCGTTGACGATCCGACCCTTGGCCTGTTGGACCAGCGGTTTGATGCCGCTTACTTCGCCGTCCAGGCTGCGCGTGGCGATCAGGCCGAGCACATAGGGGATCTTGACCTCATAGGTGGTTTCGCGCCCGCTGTTCGACGGCAGGCCGAAGATCGCCAGACCCGCCGGCGCCGGTTCGGTTTCCCATGCGCCTTCGATCGCGGCGAGCTTCATCTTCTGGTTGTCGGTGAGCGCATAGCCGCTTTCATCGCCCAGCACGACGACCGAGAGCGAGGACGCCAGGCCGAAGGCGGCGGCAACCGCGAAGCTGCGCTTGGCAAGCTCCATATGACGCCCGCGGAGCAGATAGAAGGCCGATACCCCCAGCACGAACACCGATGCGGTGACATAGCCGGCGCTGACCGTATGGACGAACTTGGCCTGTGCGACGGGGTTGAACAGCACCTCGGCGAAATTGGTCACTTCCATCCGCATCGTATCGGGATTGAACGTCGATCCGGCGGGGAACTGCATCCAGCCGTTCGCGATCAGGATCCACAGCGCGGACAGATTCGAGCCCAGCGCCACCATGAAGGTGGTGAAAAGATGCTGGCGCTTGGTCATCCGCCCCCAGCCGAAGAACATCAGTCCGACGAACGTGGCTTCGAGGAAAAAGGCCATCAGCCCCTCGATCGCCAGCGGCGCGCCGAAAATGTCGCCGACATAATGGGAGTAATAGGACCAGTTGGTGCCGAATTCGAATTCCATCGTCAGCCCGGTCGCCACACCGAGAACGAAGTTGATTCCGAACAGCTTTGCCCAGAAACGGGTGATATCGCGCCACACTTCGCGCCCCGTCATGACATAGACGCTCTCCATGATCACCAGAATGAACGAGAGGCCCAGCGTGAGCGGGACGAAAAGAAAATGGTACATTGCTGTCAGCGCAAACTGCAGCCGCGAAAGCTCGACGACGGCCATATCCATGGCAGATTCCTCATATTGAGCCGGGCAAAGCCGTGACTCGAACGATATGCCCGCGCTATCTGCGGCGGCGGAATAGGACTCACCTTGACCAAGGTCAATTAGTGAAAATCATATTATGATAAAGCATTGGAATGCAGGGTGGTTCTGGCTGCTCGATCTGGTCGGAGCCTCCTGGTTCGCATGGGGCATCGCCGAAGCGGTGAGTCGCGCCGCTGCGGGGCTTTCCGAACATTATTACGCTTATGCCGCGATTATCGGCGGCGGATTGATGCGTGCGGTTTCGGTATTCGCGGTTCAGCACTTTGCAATCGCGTCGGCGCAGCAATCGGGCGTGGCACTTCGCGCCGGCCTGTTCGACCGGCTGCTCGGCCGGCCGATCGCCACGCCGATTTCGATGGGCGGATCGGCGGTTGTTGCGATCGACCATGTCCGCACGATCGAAGACTATGAAGCCCGTTTCATGCCCGCCCGGTTCGGGGCAACGCTCGCGCCGCTGGTGGTGATCGCAGTGGTTGCCTGTGCCAGCCTGGTCGCGGCGGGCATCCTGATGGTGACCCTGATCCCGTTCATTCTGGGCATGATCCTGGCGGGTACGGCGGCGCGGCGCGCATCGGAGCGGCAGCTGGCGGCGCTCGGCGACCTTTCCGGCCTGTTCGTCGATCGCGTCCGCACGCTGCCGATCATCCGCCATTTCGGGGCCGAGGATCGGATCGCACGCCAGGTGCAGGGCGCGACGCGCGAAGTTGCCGACCGCACGGTTGCGGTGCTGCGCGCGGCGTTCCTGTCGAGCGCGGTGCTCGAATTCTTCTCGGCGCTCGCGGTCGCGCTGGTCGCGGTCTATTGCGGGTTCAGCCTGCTCGACATGCTGCCCTTTCCCGATCCGGAAAATCTGACGTTGCGCGAGGCGTTTTTCGCGCTCGCCATGGCCCCCGAATTCTATTTGCCGATGCGGCGGCTGGCCGCGGCCTATCACGAAAAGCAACTGGGGGAGGCGGCGCGCGCGGAAATCGCGGCGCTGCCCGAACCAATGGCGATGCGCCCGTCGGTGCCGTGGAACGGTCTGCGTGCGCAGGCGCTGGCGATCGCATGGCCCGGCCATGCTATCGGCCCGCTCGATTTCGCGATCGGCCGGACGGGGATGATCGCGCTGACCGGCCCGACGGGAAGCGGCAAGACCAGCGTGCTCGCGGCGATTGCCGGACAGGTTGCAATCGTATCGGGCGACGTCACGCCGGTCGATCCGGGCGACATCGCCTGGGCGGCACAGCAGCCGCTGATCCTTCCCGGAACGCTGCGCGACAATCTGAAACTCGCCAGCCCGCAAGCGTCGCAGGAAAGCGTTGCCGATGCGGTGCGGGCGGTGGGGCTCGAATCGCTGGTCGGCGAGCGCGGCCTCGATCTGCCGCTCGATCATCGCGGATCGGGGCTGTCGGGCGGCGAACGGCGGCGCGTGGGACTGGCGCGTGCGATCCTGTCGGGCAGGCCGCTGCTGCTGTGTGACGAGCCGACTGCCGATCTAGACGCCGATTCGGCCGAAGCCGTCGTCGCGCTGCTGGCCGAACTGGCGCGCACCCATGCCGTGATCGTCGCGACGCACGACGCGCGGCTGATTGCCGCAGCCGATATGGAGGTCGCGTTATGACCCGACGGGATGAAACGGCCTTGCTGCAAGCAACCGATCGCAAGCTGCTGCGATGGGCATTTGTCTGTGCGTTGGTTGCGGCGATTTCGTCGATCCTGTTGCTTGCGCTGTCGGGCTGGTTCCTGACCGCCGCGGCGATTGCGGGCGCTGCCGGACCGGCGGCGGCGATGGGATTCAATTATCTGATCCCCAGCGCCGCGATCCGGGGGCTGGCGATCAGCCGCACGGCGGCGCGCTATGGCGAGCGGCTGGTGTCGCATCGCGCCGCGCTGGGTGCGATGGCGACGCTGCGCGGGAAGCTGTTCGGCAAGCTCGCCGCGCAGGACAGCCGCACCGCGCCGGACCTTTCCGGCGGCGATGCCAGCGCCCGGCTGATCGGCGATATCGAAGCGCTGGAGGATCTGGTGGTGCGTCGCCCGACACGCCCGGCCAGCCTGATCGCGGCGGTCTTTGCGGTCGGTCTTACCTGCTTTGCGGGATGGCAGGCGGCACTGGCGCTGGCGATCCTGCTCGCTGCGCTTCCCGGGCTGCTTGCGTTTGCGGCACGGCGGCTGACGCGCGAGCCGGCAGCGGTGGCGGCCGCGGCGCTGGGCGACCTGCGTACGGCGTTCATCGATTATGCCGCCGCGCGACCCGAAGTGATCGCCTATGGCCTGGGCGACCGGGTGAGCGCGCAGCTGCTCGACATCGCCGCGCCGATGGATCGCGCCCGTGCCGCGCTGTTTCGCGGCGAAGGCGTCCTTGCCGGATTGCTGCTCGCTTATGGCTGTGTGGCGGCGGCGTTGGTGCTCGCCCTGGCGACGGGGCCGGCGGCACAGGTCGCGCTCGGCCTGCTCGCGGCGACGGCGTCGGTCGAATCGATGGCGGCCTTCGCGCGCACCGCCATGCGTCAGGCGAGCGTTGAACAGGGCATCGCGCGCCTCGCCACGTTGCGCACGCTGGAAGGCGAGCCGCAAAAGCGCATCGCTGCGGCGGCGGATGCCGCTTCGATCGCGCTCGGGGACGTGGCGATCGCGCCGGGCGCGCGCATCGCCGTCACCGGGCGTTCGGGTTCGGGAAAGACACGCATATTGGAGGCGCTTGCCGGGATGCGACCCGCGCATCATCGCCTGGCGGTCGATGGCATGCCGCTCGAAAACTGCACGGCGGACAGGTTGCGCGGCCAGTTCGCGCTGGCGCCTCAGGATGCGGTGCTGATCGCGGGAAGCATCGCCGACAATCTGCGGCTTGCCCGCTCGGGACTGAACGAAGCCGATATGCGCGCGGCGCTGGAGGTCGCGTGCCTCGACCGCCGTATCGCGGCGATGCCTGCCGGGCTGGATACGCCGCTTTCCGAAGCGGGCGGCATCCTGTCCGGGGGCGAGCGCAAGCGGCTGTCGCTTGCGCGGGCGCTGCTCGCGGGGCGGCCCTGGCTGCTGCTCGACGAGCCGACCGAGGGGCTGGACGGCGCCACCGAGGCGGAACTGGTGCGGCGGCTGGGCGACTGGCTTGATGCCACCGGGACCGGGTTGGTGCTGGTATCGCACCGCCCTGCACCGCTTGCACTGACGCGGCAGCGAGTCGATGTGGCGGCGATCGCGCTGCGCGATCCCGCGCGGTCCGGCGATTAACCGACGCGCGCGAAGACGGCGGCGCCCGACGTGGCGGGAATGTCGCCGGACTGCGCATCGGATGGCGGAGCCGCATTGCCCAGCACGTTCAGCATGCTGGTCAGCATCGCGAACCGGTCGCGGTTGAGCCGATAGAAAACCTGTTTGGCGGCGCGGCGCGTCAATACCAGATCGGCCTTTCGCAACACTGCCAATTGTTGCGAAAGCGCCGGCTGGCCGACGCCGGTCGCCGCTTCGATATCGCTGACGCTGCGCTCTTCGCCCTGCAAGGCGCGGATCAGCTCCAGCCGAGTCACATGCCCCAGCGTGCGGAGCAGTTCGGCGGCGGTTTCGATGTCGAGCGGGTCGGGGGGCTGTGTCATGAATCGTCCCCGGCCAGTTGATAGAACCAGTCCGTTGCCTGCCCGGCGTCGAACACCGTATCGATTTCCTGTGTCGGCGGGCGAAGCATCGGCTGGCCGGGCGTCCATTCCGCCGGGGCAAGCAGGCTGTGCCGGTCGGCATGCTGAAGCGCGGCGACCATGCGCAGCATTTCCTCCACCGAACGCCCGATTTCGACCGGGTAGCAAGTCGATGCCCGCAATATGCCCTGGGGGTCGACGAAATAGCTGTAGCGCACGGTTGCCGCGTCGCGCGCGTCGGGAGCGACCATGCCATAGGCGCGGGCGATTTCGAGTGTCGGATCCTCGATGATCGGAAATTCGATCTTCACGCCGAACCGGTCATGGATCATCCGGATCCAGGCGAAATGCGAATAGAGGCTGTCGACCGATAGCGCCATCAGCGCGCAGCCGAGCCGTGCGAAACGATCCGCCGCGCGCGCGATCGCCACGAACTCGCTGGTGCAGACCGGCGTGAAATCGGACGGATGCGAAAAAAGGACCAGCCAGTTGCCGCGATAATCGGCAAGCGACTTCATGCCCATCGTCGTGCGCGCCCGGAAATTGGGCAGCGGCATGCCGATGCGCGGTGCGGCCGTGACAGTGGTGGGGGGAGCGTCCTGCACATGAACTTCCTGAATCGCGTTGGGCGGACGATTGCACAGGTTCGATATCCAATACAACTGGATTACACGATTACATAGTGCGTTAAATTGAAATCGTTGAGGATACCCGCCGACGCGGCGGCAATCGCCGCGCCGGCACGGGCGGTCTATATTGCGGCGCGGCGGGGGCTGGGTATTTCCCGACGCGGATTCTGACGCTCGAGCATCCAGCCCGGATATTCGGGCGTCAGCCGGCTCGCTTCGTCCAGCCGGGCGAGTTCGTCGGCAGTGAATTCGACATCGACCGCGCCCAGATTGTCGTCGAGCTGTTCCTTGCGCTTGGCGCCGACGATCACGCTGGTCACCACCGGGCGATGGAGCAGCCAGGCCAGCGCCAGCTGCGCGACGCTGCGGCCCTTTGCGGCCGCCAGTTCGTGCAGGATTTCGATGATGTCATATCCGCGTTCCTTGTCGATCGGCGGGAAATCGAACGTGGTACGGCGACCCTCGCCTTCGCTCTGACGCGTATATTTGCCCGACAGGAAGCCTCCGGCGAGCGGGCTCCATACCATCATGCCGATCCCGTCATGGTGCAGCAGCGGCGCGATTTCGCGTTCGATGTCGCGGCTGGCGATCGTGTAATAGGCCTGAAGCGAGGTGATCGGCGCCAGCCCGTGATGGGCATTATGCGCCGACGCCTTGGCGATTGCCCAGGCCGGCCAGTTGGAAAGGCCGATATAGCGCACCATTCCCTGTCGGACGAGGATGTCGAGCGCCGCGAGCGTTTCCTCGATCGGCGTCGTCGGGTCCCAGCCATGAATCTGATACAGGTCGATATGATCGGTCTGAAGGCGGTCGAGGCTGGCCTTGACCTGATCGAGAATATGTCCGCGCGATGCGCCGACGCCGTTGGGGCCGGGGTGCATGCGACCGACCACCTTGGTCGCGATCACCGCTTCCTCGCGTTTGATGCCCAGATTGCGGAACGACTGGCCCAGTATCTGCTCCGACTTGCCATCGGCATAGATATTGGCGGTATCGAAGAAATTGATGCCGCCATCGAGCGCGGTTTTGACCAGCGTGTCGGCTTCGTCCTGCTGCAGCCGGCCGATCTGGCCCCACATTTCGCCTTCGCCGCCAAAGGTCATCGTGCCGAGGCAGAGTTCCGAAACGATAAGGCCGCTTTTGCCGAGATTATTGTAGCGCATGAGTCGCTCCGATGTCTGAGGCGCGCGATATCGGGGAAGGGCGCGCGAAGCTTTGGGGGAAGACCATTCAGATGTGATCGCCGGGCGCGATTGCAATGGCAGACGCTTTGCAGCCGGCGCGGAACCGGCTAGCGCTTGTACCATGAACGCTTCGGCCAATGATGCGTCGCTGATTGCGGGGCTCGAGCTCGGCGGCACGAAATGTGTCGCCATTCTTGCCAGCGGCCCGGACCGGGTCGTGGCGCGGCAGGCCGTGCCGACCACCTCGCCCGAAGAAACGCTGAACGCGCTCGAATCGCTGCTCGAAGGGTGGGATTTCGATGCGGTCGGGATCGCTTCCTTCGGGCCGCTCGAGCTCGATCCGACGCAGCATGATTATGGCCGGATCACTGCCACGACCAAAAAGGGCTGGGAAGGCACCGACCTGTTACGCCGTATCGAACGGCGTTTCGGCAAGCCGACGGGGTTTCAGACCGACGTCAACGGCGCGGCGATCGCCGAAGCGCGATGGGGCGCGGCGCGGGGACTGCGCGACCATTGCTACATCACCATCGGTACCGGCGTCGGGGTCGGGGTGATGTCGGGCGGCAGGCCGCTGATGGGCGTCGCGCATGGCGAATCGGGGCATATGCGTGTTTCGCGCGTGCCGGGCGACACTTTCGCCGGCTGTTGCCGCTTTCACCGCGATTGCGTGGAAGGATTGGTATCCGGGCCGGCACTGGCCGAGCGGTTCGGATGTTCGCCCGCCGATGTGCCCGATACCGACGATCGCTGGTGCCTGTTCGTCCATGATCTGGCGGCGCTGCTGCACAATCTGGTCGTTACGCTGGTGCCGCAGCAGATCGCGATCGGCGGCGGCGTGGTGCAGGACCGCCCGTTCCTGTTTCCGATGCTGCGCAAGCGTTTGTCGGAAAGCCTGGGGGGATATGGTTCGCTGTCGGCCTGGGCGGCGGGGCTCGACCGGCGGCTGATCGCGCCGGGGCTGGGCGCCATGGCGGGGCCGCTCGGCGCGATAGCGGTCGGGCATGACGCACTGAACGAAGCCGCCTGAACGACCGCGCGATCAATAGGGCGGTTTTGGGCGCTCACGTTGCTCGCGCGCCGCTTCGATCCACCAGCCAAGATCGTCGGCGAAGCGCCCGAAGGCATTTTCCAGCGCGTCGCCGCCCTCGCCGATCGGCTGGGCATCCGCGTCGATCGATTTGCCGATCTGTCCCACGGTCAGCGTGCTCGAAACCACGACCATGCCCATTTCCGAAAGCGTGGCATGCCATGCCGAATTGGCACGTGCGCCGCCCAGACGCCCGGCGGAATAGCTGGCGATCGCGGCGGGGCGCCAGAACCATTCTTCGAGGAAATGATCGGTCAGATTCTTGAGGCCCGGCTGCATGCCCCAATTATATTCGCCGGTGACGAAGATGAATCCGTCGGCATCGCGGATCTTGCCGGCCAGCTGCGCCATCGCCTCCGGCGCTTCGCCTTCGGGATATTCCTTGTACATCCGGTCGAGCATCGGCAGCCCGACCGCCATCGCGTCGATCAGTTCGGGTGCCGCGCCGCGATCGGCCAGATTGCGGACCAGATAGTTCGCCAGCCGGATGCCCAGCCGGTCGCGGCGATAGGAGCCGTAGAGCACCAATATCCTGTCGGCCATAATGTCTCCCGCTGGTGGCGTCAGATCACTTCCATGTCGGTCTTATAATGATGCCAGGCGAAAATGGCTGCAGCGCCCCGATGCGGGCGCCAGGATTCGGCAAGGTCGCGGATCCGCTTTTCGTCCGGTCGCTCCGCCATGCCGAGCAATCGGCCGATCTCGATCTGCACGGCAAGATCGCCTGCCGGCCAGACATCGGGGCGACCCTCTGCAAACAACAGATAGATTTCGGCCGACCAGCGCCCGATCCCCTTGATCCGGATGAGTTGCGCGATAGCTTCCTCATCGTCTTGAGCCAGGCTGTCGAGATCGAGCCGACCGCTGAGCACTTCGTCGGCAAGGCTGCGCGCATAGCCGATCTTCTGCCGCGAAAGCCCGGCGCCGCGCAGCGTTTCGTCGGTCGCGGCGGCGATGCTCGCCGGGTTTTCCAGATCGCCGACCGCAGTCGCCACCTTGTTCCAGATCGATGCCGCCGCCTGCACGCTGACCTGCTGCCCGACGATCGTGCGCAGCAAGGTGGCATAGCCCCGGTCGCGGATTCGCGGCTCGGGATAGCCGACGCGTGCCAGTCCCGAGGCGAAAGCGGGTTCGATCCCGGCCAAGGCATCGAGCGATGTTCGCAACTGTTCGGCGGTCAGCCCCATGCTGCAAATCCTTGAATCGTGCCGCGCGGGACGGCATGGCGAACTTCGAAAGAGGAGAACAGAATGCCGAAGCTTATCGTCGTGACGCGTGATGGGGAAGAAAAGCAAGTCATCGGGGACGCGGGTCTTTCGGTGATGGAAGTCATTCGCGAGAACGGATTCGACGAACTGCTGGCGCTGTGCGGCGGTTGCTGCTCGTGCGCGACCTGCCATGTGCATGTCGATCCGGAATTTGCTTCCAAACTGCCGGCGATGAGCGAGGACGAGAATGACCTGCTCGACAGCAGTTCCTATCGCGACGAACGCTCGCGGTTGTCGTGCCAGATTCCCTTCACCGACGATCTCGACGGGCTGAAAGTCACGATCGCCGAAGAGGATTGAACGATTCGGCCGGGCGCTATGCGTCCGGCCGTGTCGCTATGGCATAGAGCGCGATCGCCGCAGCGTTGGAGACGTTCAGGCTCTCCACCTTGGGGCTGATCGGCAGTTTCGCCAGTTCGTCGCAATGCGCCTCGGTATTGGCGCGCATGCCTTCGCCTTCGGCGCCCATGACCAGCGCGACTTTGGGCGCGCCGATCGCCTGTGCCAGCGTCGTTTCGACATGGCCGGTCAGGCCGACGCGCCAGAAACCGGCCTCGGCGATTTCCTCGAGCGCGCGGGCCAGATTGACCACGCGCACCCAGGGAACGGTTTCCAGCGTCCCCGACGCCGCACGAGCGAGCGCGCCCGATTCGGGGGGCGCGTGCCGGTCCTGCGTTACGATGCCCAGCGCGTCGAATGCCGCTGCCGAACGCAGAATCGCGCCGACATTGTGCGGATCGGTGACCTGATCGAGCACCATCAGCGGACGGCGATTGTCTGCGCCGCTTTCCAGCAGGTCGCCCAGCCAGACATCCTCCAGCGGTTCGACTTCCGCCACCAGCCCCTGATGCGGCGCATCATTGGGCACCATACGGCCCAGATCAGCGACATCGGCATAGACGATCGGCAGGACCGGGGGCAGGTCGAGCGCGGAAAGCGCCTCGCGCGTGCCCCAGATCTTGCGCACGGTGCGATTGGGGTTGGCCAGCGCCGCCAGCACCGCGTGACGCCCGTAGAAACGGGGCCGCGAAGCCGGCGCCTGGCTTGGCCTGTGGCCGCGTCTTGCCATTATTCCCCCGCTGCCTCGCCCGGGAAGGCATAGAAGCCGTCGCTGGACTTGGGTTCGGTCGGGAAGGGGACGCGCGGCAGCGGCTTATCGGCATTGGCGGCCTGAATCAGGAACGCGGCCAGAATGATCGCGCCCTGCCGCATGTCGGCGGCCTGCAAATGGTCGAACGTATCCAGATTGGTGTGGTGCAGGCGGCTGCCATAATCCAGCGGGTCCTGAATGAACTGGAACGCCGGGATTCCGACCGCGTCGAAAAAGACGTGATCGGTGCCGCCGGTGCTGCGCATCGACACGGTCGTCGCGCCCATCGGTGCGAAGGGTTCGAGCCATTGTTGGAAGATCGGAACGACGCCCGCATTGCCCTGCGTATAGATGCCGCGGATTTTGCCCGAGCCATTGTCGATGTTGAAATAGGCGGCAAGCTTGCCGTGATCGGCGCCCGGCGTGATCGGCCATGCGCGCGTCCAGCCCATATAGCGGGCGATTCCGCTGGCCGAAGGATCGACCGGGCGGCTGGCGACATGTTGTTCGACATAGGCCATCGAGCCGAGCAGCCCCTGTTCCTCGCCGCTCCACAGCGCGAAGCGAATCGTGCGTTTGGTGGGAATGCCGAGCGCCCGGATGATCCGAGCGGCCTCCATCACCATCGCCGATCCTGCGGCATTGTCCGCTGCGCCGTCGCCGGCGGCCCAGCTGTCGAGATGCGCGCCCGCCATCACATAACCGGCATTGCGGTCGGTGCCGGGAATATCGGCGATGATGTTATAGGCCTGGGTGTTGCTGTCGTCGAAATGGACGGTGCTTTCCAGCTCGATCTCGGGCGCTGCGCCCATGCTGAGCAGGCGGGCGAGGCGGCGATAATCCTCTGCCGACATTTCAAAGCCCGGCACCTGCGGCGCATTTTCCAGGCGGAAGCTATAGCCGCTGCCATGCACGATATCGCCGTCGCGGCCCGACATGGTGACGGTGGCCAGCGCGCCTTCTTCCTTCAGAAACGCGTCGCGCCGTTCGCCGAAGGTCATGCGCGCCGAACGGTTCCCGCCGCGATCCTGATAGGTGGGGAGCGAATAGTCGTTGAAGCCGGCCAGATCCTCGTCGGTCCAGCGGCGCAGCGGCACGCTGGTCGGGTCTTCGGCGGGCTTGGCTTCGCTCAGCAGCACGATCTTGCCCGCCAGCTTGCCCTTCCACCGCGCCAGATCGGCGTCACTGTCGATCTGGGCAAGGATCACCTGGCCGCGCACCACGCCATCGGTGCCCGGGGTCCAGGTGATCGGAACGACGTTGAGCTGGTCATAGCGCGGCGTAACCATCCGCCCGCTCCAGCTGTCGGCCCACCAGCCGCGACCGAATTCGAACCCTTCCTTGTGCACATTGGTCAGGCCCCATTCGCGGAACTTTGCCGCCGTCCAGTCTTCGGCGTGGCGCATGCCCGGCGAATTGGTCAGCCGCGGGCCGATGACATCGGTCAGATATTGGGCGATTCGCATCACTTCCGAATCGCGCGTGCCTTCATCGACGATTCGCGCGACCTGGCTGCGATCGACCTGCTGAGCATGGACGGAAACGGGCGGAGTCAACAGCATCGCGGTAGCGACGGCATAGGTTATGGCGCGCATGGGCCTCCGAAGGGCTTGTGAAAGGATGCCGGACGCTATTCGTGCCGTTCGTGACACGCAAGAGGCGGTCAAGGCGTTGACAGCGCCCGGATGGTTCGGCATTGGCTCGCGCTCGCTGAAAAAGCGGCCCCGTGGACAGGTGGCCGAGTGGTTAAAGGCAGCAGACTGTAAATCTGCCCGGTTTTCCGTACGCTGGTTCGAATCCAGCCCTGTCCACCATTTTCCCGACAAGCAGATTTGGGCCAAGGCGGCTGGCAGCCGAATTTCGGCTGCTATCGCGCAAAGCGCATCGCGATGTGGCCAGTGACGGTTTTCCCGAGAACCGGACAGCCGCGCGAGCCAGTGGCGCTCACACGGCTATCTTCGAGAAATGCGGCCAGTTTCGGCACATCAGCTTCGCCGTCGGTGACTCGACAATCGATCAGCCGGTGATTCGAACCAACGACGCATCGATAATCGCCCTCCATATCCTGGGGCGGCAATCGTCGACGGCTGAGCCAGTCGTCATATTGCGCGGGCCGGAAATCAAGCTCCGACAGCCGCAGCGTCTGTGGGCAGGGCGGCGGTGGCAGGGCACAGCCTGCGACCGCCGATAAAGCGATAGAGGCCGCTACCAGGCGCAGATTTCGAAATCTTCGCCGGTCCAGCAGGCCGGATCTTCGGTCGAGCGCGTTGCCGAGCCCCAGCGCGAATTGATGCCGGCGGTGGTCAGGCCGCGTACTTCCGCCTTGCCCGGCGCGGTAATCCCGACGCCGATCAGCGTGATTTCGTCGGTCAGAGGCTTTTCGTCGGGCAGCGACAGCGCGAAGCTTCCGTCGCTATCGGCCTGGAACAGGCATCGCCCGTCGAACTTCGCGCCATAGTCATTGGTGATGCGGCAATGGACCATCCGGCCCGTCGGCTTCGGATTGGGCGTCACCGCGCCAAATTCGTCGAGCGGCGCTTCGGCAGTGTTTTCGGGCGGCGCGATCAGGTTGCCCGGCTCGGTCATGTTTACGGGCGAAGCAGCCTGTTCCGAACCGCCGCCGCCGCATCCGGCAAGCAGCATCGTTGCGCCCGCGATGATAAGCCAATTGCGCATCACATTTCCCTTTGGTTCAGTTTCCGCCCTGCGGCGCCGGTTGCGAACGGGTAAGCCTGCCCGCCTCCAATATCGGCAAGCCGCCTTCGGTCGGGACATAGATGATCTGCCCCTGCGATTGTTCCAGATTTTGGATGTAGAGATAGCGCAGATAGCCTTCGGGGCCGCCCAGGCCATCGGCGACGATGCGGTTCGATTCGGCCACGCCCTTCGCGCGCTCAACTTCTGCCTGTGCTTTGAGTTTCGCCGAATCCAGCGCTGCCTGCGCCTCCAGCACCGCGACGCGACGATTCTGTTCGGCCTCGGCATATTGCGCCTCGCCAGCCGTGCGCGCGTTCCAGACGCGAACCGAATTATAGGCCGCGCACGACCCCAGTCCTCCGCCCACTGCCACGATCAGCAGAAACAGCAATGCCGCAGTAAAACGAAGAATGCTGCCTGTTGTCCGATCCATAAATCCCCCACGAAAATCAGCGCCCTTATTGGCGCGTGGGGGCGTCTCGTCCAGCCAGACTGATTTTCTGCCCCCGATCATAGGGGATCAGAATATCGCCGCCACCATCTGCCGGAAGGCATCGGCGCGGTGGCTCATGGCGTGTTTGCGGTCCGGGTCCATCTCGCCGAATGTGATGTCCTCGCCGATCGGCTGGAACACCGGATCATAGCCAAAGCCCTTGTCGCCGCGCGGCGGCCAGACCAGCGTGCCGTCGACGCGTCCTTCGAACCATTCGACATGCCCATCGGGCCAGGCGAGCGCGAGCGCGCAGACAAAATGCGCGCCGCGGCTGGCTTCGGGGCCTTTTTCGCCGAGTTCGCGCTCGACCCGCTCCATGGCGAAGCGGAAATCCTTGTCCGGCCCGGCCCAGCGTGCCGAGAAGATGCCCGGTTCGTTGTTCAGTGCCTCGACACACAGGCCGCTATCGTCGGCAAGGGCAGGGAGGCCGGAAAGATCCGCCGCCTGCATCGCCTTCAATTCGGCATTGGCGACGAAGGTGGTGCCGGTCTCCTCCGGCTCGGGCAGGTCGAGATCGCCTGCCGAAACGGGCGTCACGCCATAGGGTGCCAGCAATTCCGCAATCTCGCGGATCTTGCCCTTGTTATGGCTGGCGATGACCAGCTTGCCGGGGGCAAGCTTGCGGATCGCCTGTGGCGTGTCGCCCTCGCCGCTCATTTGCCGACTGCCTTGCGTTGCGCGGCGAAAATGTCGTTGCAACCGATCCGGGCGAGGCGGAGCAGGCGGAGCAGCCCTTCCTCGTCATAGGTCGCGCCTTCGGCGGTCGCCTGTGCCTCGGCGATGTTGCCGTTCGACAGCAGCACGAAATTGGCGTCGGCATCGGCGTTCGAATCCTCGTCATAATCGAGGTCGAGCACCGGATTGCCCTGATAGATGCCGCAACTGATCGCCGCGACCTGTTGTTCGATCGGGTCTTCGGTGATCGCGCCCGATGCCATCAGCTTGTCGACCGCGATGCGGAGCGCGACCCATGCGCCCGAGATCGAGGCCGTGCGCGTGCCGCCATCGGCCTGAATCACGTCGCAATCGAGCGTGATCTGGCGCTCGCCGAGCTTTTTGAGGTCGGTGACGGCGCGGAGCGAGCGGCCGATCAGCCGCTGGATTTCCTGCGTCCGGCCCGATTGCTTGCCCTTGGCGGCTTCGCGGCCGCCGCGGGTATGGGTGGCGCGGGGCAGCATGCCATATTCCGCGGTCACCCAGCCTTCGCCCTTGCCGCGCAGCCATGGCGGGATGCGTTCCTCGACCGATGCCGTTACCAGCACCTTGGTATCGCCGAAACCGATCAGGACCGATCCTTCGGCATGGCGGGTATAGTTGGGCTCGATCGTGATCGCGCGCATTTCGTCGGGGGCGCGGCCGGATGGGCGCATCATTCAAACTCCTGTAAGCTATGCTGCGCGACGTAGCGGCCAGGGAACGAACGCGCTAGCCCGCGCGTCGATCCGGCAAAGGGAGGAATGCAATGCGGTGGATGGTTGCTAGCGGACTGGCACTGATGCTGGCGGGATGCGCGACGAACGATCCAGGGTTGCCGTTGCCCCCGGGGCCGATCGCGACCGAAAGCGAATCGATCAGCTATGAAACCAGCCCCTGTTTCGGTCGCTGCCCGGTCTATCGCGTCACGGTGCGTCCCGACGGCACCGGCGTTTTTGTCGGCGAGCGCTTCACGCAGGTCGATGGCGAGCGGACCTTCACGCTGACGTCGCAGCAATATGAAGCGTTCAAGGCGAAACTCGCGCCCTATCGCCCCGAAACCGGCGAACGGCGAATCGCGCCGGGGACGGCGGAATGCAAGCTGGCGGCGACCGACCTGCCGAGCGTGGCGATTCAATGGACGCGACCGATCGGCGACAGCCAGAGCCTTTATTTCTATTATGGCTGCGACATGGAGAAAAATGCGACGATGGCGCAGGCGCTGGGCGATGCAGTCGATCTGCTGCCTATCGAAGCGCTGATCGGCGAACAGCCTTGAGCGCGCCCGGCGCGCATCGGGAGTTTTCACGGCGCGCCTCCATCCCTAGATCAGGGGCATGAGCACGCCGACCATCCCCGAACTGACCGATCGCGCGCGCGACGTGTTCCGGATCGTGGTGGAAAGCTATCTCGATTCGGGCCTGCCGGTCGGATCGCGTACGATATCGCGGATTTCGACACTCAACCTGTCGCCTGCGTCGATCCGGAACGTGATGCAGGATCTGGAGGAGCATGGGCTGCTCGCGGCGCCGCATACCAGTGCGGGGCGACTGCCGACCCAGAGCGGCCTGCGGCTGTTCGTCGACGGCATGATGCAGGCGAGCGAGCCCTCGCCCGAGGAACGGGCCGCGATCGAAGGCCGCGCCCGCGAAGGCGGGCCGGTGGAGGAAGCGCTGGCGAATACCACCGCGGCGCTTTCCGGCCTGTCGGCCTGTGCGGGGATGGTGCTCGTTCCCAAGCGCGAACCGGTGCTGCGCCAGTTCAGTTTCGTGCCGCTCGGCGGGGATCGCGCGCTCGCGGTGCTGGTCGGGGCGGACGGATCGGTGGAGAACCGAGTCGTCGACCTGCCCGGTGGCGTCGCGCCGGGTGCGCTGGAACAGGCGACCAATTATATTTCGACCACCTTTGGCGGGCTGACGCTGGGCGATGCGCTTGCCCGGATCGGCCGCGAAATCACCCATGAACGGGCACAGCTGGACAGCGCGGCGCGCGATCTGATCGAACGCGGCCTGGCGGTGTGGAGCGAGGATGGCGGCAATCGCCCGGTGCTGATCGTGCGCGGGCAGGCGCGGCTGTTGGAGGATGGTGCCGCTGCCGATCTGGAGCGCGTGCGCCAGTTGCTCGACGAACTGGAGGGCAAGGAGGAAATCGCGCGCCTGCTCGACAGCGCGCGCGAGGCGGATGCGGCACGAATTTTCATCGGATCGGAGAATAAATTGTTCGCGCTTTCCGGGTCTTCGGTTATCGCACAGCCGGTTCGCGCGATGGACGGCCGGGTGGTCGGAGTCGTCGGCGTGATCGGTCCCACTCGGTTGAACTATGCCCGTGTCGTCCCCATGGTGGACTTCACAGCTTCGACCCTGGCCCGTATTTTGGGCTGACGAACGAGAACAGGAATACGATGAGCGAAGAAAAGTCCGCCGGTTCGGATGTGAAGGAAGGCGAAGAAACGCTGCGCGAGGAAACCGCCGACAGCGCGCCGGAAGTCGCCGAGCATGACAAGCTGGCCAAGCTTGAGGCCGAGCTTGCCGAGGCCAAAGCCGCAGTGCTCTATGCGCGCGCCGACGCGCAGAACATGGTTCGCCGCGCTCAAAAGGAAACCGACGACGCGCGCACCTATGCCGTCACGCAATTCGCCCGCGACATCCTGTCGGTTGCCGACAATCTTTCGCGCGCGCTGGCGGCGATCCCCGACGAGCTGCGCGCCGACGACAAGATGAAGGGTCTGGTTGCGGGCCTGGAAGCCACGGGCCGCGAACTGGATACCGTGTTCGGTCGCCATGGCATTTCGAAAGTCGATTCGATGGGTCAGCAGCTCGATCCCAATCGCCATCAGGCGATGATGGAAGTGCCGAGTAGCGATGCCGAACCCGGGACCGTCGTTCAGGAAATTCAGAGCGGCTATATGATCAAGGACCGGCTGCTGCGTCCCGCACTGGTGGGTGTGGCAAAGAAACCAGACTGATTTATTCTCGCGCGGCCAGGGCAAGTTCGCGCGGGACAATCCAGGACATGCGTAATAATATTGCGGCTCGACACGGGCCGCTTACCCGCGCGACACAGGGGCGTTGCGGGTTCGCTGCCTATTGCAGCAATTTGGGGGATCGTGCGTCTTGGGGGGGAAGAATTCGGTCGAACTGATCGCAGCGGCGACGCTGGTTACCATCATGGTTGTTCCCGCCCGGGCACAGGATGTCCCGGCGGGTGAGGCTGTGCCCGCGCCGGCGGAGGCACAGAATAGCGGCGTGCTCGTCTACACGCCCGATTTCTTCGCCAGCTATAGTCCCAGCACTGCGCTGGACATGATCAACCGCATTCCCGGCTTTTCGCTGAATACCGGCAATTCTTCGACACGTGGCCTTGCCGGCACTGCGGGCAATGTCCTGATCGACGCCGATGTCCCGACATCCAAAAGCGATAGTGTCCGTGAGCTTCTCGAGCGGATCCCGGCCGCGAATGTCGAACGGATCGAGCTGGTGCGCGGGGGTGCGCCGGGGATCGACATGCACGGCTATTCCGTCGTCGCGAACGTCGTGATGAAGCGGGTTCGTACCCGCGAATGGGTGGGCGAACTCAACAGCTATATCTATCCCGATGGCGGCCTGGGTCCGCAGGGGCGGTTGACCTACACTGCACGCGATGGCGAGCGACAGACGCAGTTTTCGCTCTATGGCACGCGCGATCGCACCGGCACGACCTCACACGGAACGCGCGTGCGCACCGATCCGGGCGGCGCGGTGATTCAGAGCGCGGACCTCGACACGCGCGACCGCATCTATTCGTTCAGCGCGCGCGGGTCGATCGATCGCCCGACCGGGGGCGGGGGCAAGCTGCACCTCAACGGGCTGCTGGGATATGACACCAGCGACATATGGCAGGATTTCACCATCCGTTCGGGCAGCGGCGCCGACGAACATGCGGAAGCCAGCGATCGCAACCTTGGCGGCGAATTCAGTGCGACATGGTCGAAACCGATCGGCGGCGACACCGAGATCGAACTCACCGCGCTTCAGCGGCTTGGCCATTATACCTATGACCAGTTGTCGCAAAGCGGTGGCGGGAACAGCGATTTCTCGCTCCAGTCGACCTCGGGCGAAAGCGTCGGGCGGGTAATCCTGCGCTACAAACCCGAAGACGCCTGGGCGTTCGAGGGCGGCGGCGAATTCGCCTATAACTGGCTGGACAGCAGCACCGGCTATGCCAGCAATGGCGCCCGCATTGCGCTGCCCAACGAAAATGTCTTCGTCAACGAATTGCGCGGCGAAGCTTTTGCCCAGGCGACCTGGCATCCCAGCAAGTCGCTGACGCTGGAGGCGACGATCCGCGCCGAAGTGTCGCGTATCGCGCAGAATGGCGACACCGATCAGAGCAAGAGCTTTTTCTATCCCAAGCCGCGCGTCCAGCTGACCTGGATTCCGGGCAAGGGGCATCAGTTCCGCCTGCGCTATGAACATGTCGTCGGGCAGCTTGATTTCGACGATTTCGTCGCGTCGAGCGAAGTCGAGCTTGGCACCGTTGCGGGCGGCAATGCCGATCTGAAGCCGCAGCAGACCACCGTCTATGAAGCGGGATATGAATTCCGCTTCTGGGGCAAGGGCGCGATCACCGCGCTGTACCAGCATTATCAATATCAGGACATTGTCGACTATATCCCACTGGTCGGCGGCTATGACGCGGTCGGCAATATCGGGTCGGGTTCGGGCGACCTGCTGGAAACCACAGCAACCCTGCCGTTCGACAAGGTCGGGTTGAAGGGTGTGCAGTTATATGTGCGCACCGCCTGGTACTGGACCCGCGCCACCGATCCGGTGACCGGCGAGATCCGCCGCATTTCGGGTGCGGGCCATTTCGGCTGCACGGTCAATTTCAGGCACGACATCGACGATGGCCGCTGGTCATGGGGCGTCGAACATGGCTGCAATCTCGATCAGGACTACACCTATCGCGTGCGCGAATTGCGCGATTATCGCCTGCCGCCGCTGGTGACGGTCTATGCCCAGTGGAAACCCAATGCCGACTGGACGATCCGGGTCGAGGGCGGGAACGTCACCGACGTCACTCAGCGATATGTCCGCGACATTTATTCGGGCCCGCGCAACACGTCGCCGCTGCTCTATCGCGAGCGGCGCGAGACGCAGTTCGATCCGTGGATCTACCTCAAGATCCGCAAGCGGCTCTGACGCTTCATTCGGTCGACACCGCAAAGGGCTCGTTGGCGTCGAGATAATCGTCGCGGTTGATTTCGCGGCCGATCGGCGGCGCGGCGCGGGCAAGGCAGCGCGCGCGCTGGCACAGCCGACAACCGACGCCGATCGGCGTGGCGCGCTCGGGTGACAGCGACGGATCGCTGCGCGTGTAGATCAGCTTGTCGGCATGTTCCTCGGCACAGGCGAGCGCGACGGCGCGTTCGATACGCGGTGCGCCGAAACTGCCGCCGCCGGCATCGACGGTGCGCGCGATCGAAAAGAAACGCTGGCCGTCGGGCAGCTCGACCCATTGGGTGACGATCCGCCGCGGCGTCGCAAAGACGCGGTGGAGCGACCAGAGCGGGCAGCCGCCGCCATGGCGTGCGAAGGGAAAGCCCGCGCCGTCGAGCCGTTTCAGCACATTGCCGGCCGGATCGACCTTGATGAAAAAGAACGGCACGCGTTCCTGACCGGGGCGATGCAGCGTGGTCAGCCGATGCGCGGTCTGTTCGTACGACGCGCCGAAATGGCGCGCGAGCGATTCGATGTCATAGCCGCGCGCTTCGGCCTCGCGGGCGAATTCGGCATAGGGCATCATCCACGCGCCAGCGGCATAGCGCGCCAGTGCCTTGCGCAGCAGGCGGCGGCCATTGTCGGTGTCGAAGCTGGCTTCGGCGATCAGCGCCTCGATCGCGTCGCGCAGTTCGAGATAGACGAGCTGCAGCCCCAGCTGAAAGGTCGCCGATGCGCGGTCGAGCGTGTCGGCAAGCCAGATCTCTTCGCGGTGGCGGTCATAGCGGCGGACCAGCCCCATCATCAGATCGGGCCCGAAGGCGCGGACACGCAGCCGGTGCTTTTCCTTGAGATAGGCGACCGCGCCATCATAGCCGCGCGCCGCTTCGGCGAGCCGCCCGGCAGCGTCGTCGAGCGCGGGGAAACAATTGCGCCGCGCGGCGAGGAAATTGCGCGCTTCGTTGACCGGATCGGGCGCATCCCCGCCGCCGCCTTCCGCCGAGCGATCGGCGAGCGCGAGCTGTTCCTCGCGATAGGTCGTATAGAGTCGCAACAGCGCTTCGGAAATGCCGGGAAAGCTGGTCGCGCAATCGCTGACTTCGAGCGGCGGCAAATCGATATCGGCGAACAACGGGTCCTTGAGCAGCCCTTGCAGCCGCGAGGCGGTTTCCGCGCCGCCATCATCGGCAAAGGTGCCGATATCGACCTTATAGGTACGCGCGAGCCGCAACAGCATATCGGCGGTAAAGGGGCGCTGATTGCGTTCGAGCAGCGCGACATAGCTGGGCGAGATATCCAGGTCGGTCGCCATCTGCCCCTGAGTCAGGCCCAGTTCGCGGCGGAACCGCTTGAGCCGCGGGCCCATGTAAATCGACTTTCCAACCGCCATTTGGTGCGCCTTTGTGAGTGCTGTACAACTTTACAAGCAAATTCTGTAAAGTTTGACAAGATGACCTCATAGCCTCTCGCTGCGGTGCAACCGACACCGTAGCTGAGCGTCCTGACTTCCAGCGCTCAACACGAGGATCATCATGAGCTACCGCACGATCACCGCCGAAGCCGACAAGACGATCGGCACCAACGCCAACTGGGACGGGATCGAGGCCGAAGCGGTTGCGCGCATGCGCCTGCAGAACCGGTTCCGCACCGGGCTCGACATTGCGCGCTACACCGCCAGGATCATGCGTGAGGATATGGCGGCTTATGACGCCGATCCGTCGAATTACACGCAATCGCTCGGTTGCTGGCACGGTTTCATCGGCCAGCAGAAGATGATTTCGATCAAGAAGCATTTCGGATCGACCAAGGGCCGGTATCTCTATCTGTCCGGCTGGATGGTTGCCGCGCTGCGCAGCGAATTCGGGCCGCTGCCCGACCAGTCGATGCATGAAAAGACCAGCGTCCCGGCGCTGATCGAAGAACTCTACACCTTCCTGCGTCAGGCCGATGCCCGCGAACTGGGGATGCTGTTCCGCAGCCTCGATACCGCGCGCAAGAATGGCGACGAAATGGAAGTGAAGCGGATCGAAGCCGCGATCGACAATCACGAAACCCATGTCGTGCCGATCATCGCCGATATCGACGCCGGTTTCGGCAATGCCGAAGCGACCTATCTGCTCGCCAAGAAGATGATCGAAGCCGGCGCCTGCGCGCTGCAGATCGAAAACCAGGTGTCCGATGAAAAGCAATGCGGCCACCAGGACGGCAAGGTCACTGTGCCGCATGAGGATTTTCTCGCGAAGATCCGCGCCTGCCGCTATGCGTTCATGGAACTCGGCATCGAGGACGGCATCATCGTCGCGCGCACCGACTCGCTCGGTGCGGGCCTGACCAAGCAGATCGCGTTCAGCCGCGAGCCGGGCGATCTGGGCGATCAGTATAACGCCTTCCTCGATTGCGACGAAGTGGCGATCGCCGACCTGAAGTCGAGCGATGTCGTCATCGCCCGCGACGGCAAGCTGATGAAGCCCAAGCGGCTGCCGTCGAACCTGTTCCAGTTCCGCAAGGGTTCGGGCGAGGATCGCGTGGTGCTCGATTGCATCACCTCGCTTCAGAACGGCGCCGACCTGCTGTGGATCGAAACCGAAAAGCCGCATGTCCAGCAGATCGCCGGCATGGTCGATCGCATCCGCGAAGCGGTGCCGAACGCCAAGCTGGTCTATAACAACTCGCCGTCGTTCAACTGGACGCTCAATTTCCGCCAGCAGGTGTTCGACGCCTGGACGGCGGAAGGGATCGACGTGTCGGCCTATGACCGCGATCGCCTGATGAGTGTCGATTATGACGGCACTGCATTGGGGATCGAAGCCGACAAGCGCATTCAGAGCTTCCAGAAGGATGCTGCCGAACGTGCCGGCATCTTCCATCACCTGATCACGCTGCCGACCTATCACACCGCCGCGCTGTCGACCGACAATCTGGCGAAGGAATATTTCGGAGCACAGGGGATGCTGGGATATGTCCAGGGCGTCCAGCGCAAGGAAATCCGCGAAGGCATCGCCTGTGTGAAGCATCAGAATATGGCCGGATCCGATATGGGTGATGACCATAAGGAATATTTCGCCAGGGAAGCCGCGCTGAAAGCCGGTGGCGAGCACAACACCATGAACCAGTTCGCCGCCGCGTAACCAAATCGGGGGAAGGAGTGCCACCATGACTGACGAAGAGGATCGTCCGATGAACCAGATGACCATGCGTCCCCGGGCCGCATTTTCGACCGAGGATTTCAGCCTGATCCGCACTGCCGTGCTGCACTATCTGAAGGAAGTGCAGGACAAGCCGGAATCGGTGAAATACGCCGCGCTCTATCACCGTCTCGGCCGCATCGAAGGCTGAGCGACGCGCTTGACCGACGCCCGATACGAGAGCCGGGCGTCGGTCAGGCCAGTTTACAGCTGAGCGCAAATGGTTGCCAGAGCGCGCCCAAGGGTTGCGCATGACGTATGCGACTTACAGCGCATCTGCTGCTCGAAAACCCACCCAAGGAAATTCCATGACCACGCTTACCCGCGCAGACCTGACCATCGACGCCGGCCTCGCCGCATTCATCGAGGATGAGGTGCTTCCCGGGACGGGCGTATCGGCCGAGGCGCTCTGGCGGGGGCTGGCGAACATCCTTGCCGACTTTACGCCGCGCAACCGCGAATTGCTGGCGATCCGCGACCGCATGCAGGGTCAGATCGACGACTGGTATCGCGCGCGTCAGGGGCAGGCTTTCGACCCGGCCGAGCATGAGGCGCATCTGCGTCAGATCGGCTATCTGGTCGACGCGCCGGCGCCCTTCACTGTCGATCCGCAGGACGTCGATGCCGAAGTCGCGACGACTGCCGGTCCGCAGCTGGTGGTCCCGATCCTCAATGCGCGTTTCCTGCTCAATGCCGCCAATGCGCGCTGGGGGAGCCTCTATGATGCGCTGTACGGCACCGATGCGATTCCAGGCGAAGCAAAGCCGGGCGGCTATGATCCCGAGCGCGGGGCGAAGGTGATTGCCTGGGCCAAGGCGTTTCTCGATGAGGCCGTGCCGCTCAAGGCCATGAAATGGGCCGATCTGACCGACACGGACAACCTGCCGCTCGCCGATCCGTCGCAATATGTCGGTAAAAGCGAGACCGGCGCGCTGTTCCGCCATAATGGCCTGCATATCGAAGTGATGGTCGATGCCACGCACCCCATCGGCAAGACTGATCCGGCGCATATCGCCGACGTCATCCTCGAATCGGCGCTGACCACGATCTGCGACCTTGAGGATTCGGTCGCTGCGGTCGATGCCGAAGACAAGATCGCCGCCTATCGCAACTGGCTGGGCCTGATGAAGGGCGATCTGGAAGAGACGTTCGACAAGGGCGGGCGGACGATGACGCGGCGGCTCAACCCGGATCGTCGCTATGAAGCTGCCGATGGCGGCGAACTGATGATGCCGGGGCGCAGCCTGCTCTTCGTGCGCAATGTCGGCCATCTGATGACCAATCCGGCGGTGCGCCTGCCCGATGGCAGCGAAGCGTTTGAAGGGCTGCTCGACGCCGTGTTCACCAGTTTGATCGGCAAGCATGACGTGCTCGCCAACGGGCAATATCGCAACAGTCCCGAAGGATCGATCTATATCGTCAAGCCCAAGATGCACGGGCCCGACGAAGCCGCGTTCAGCAATGATTTGTTCGACGCAGTCGAGGACATGCTCGGGCTCGACCGGCACACGATCAAGATCGGCGTGATGGACGAGGAGCGGCGGACATCGGCCAATCTCGCCGCGTGCATCCATGCGGTGAAGCATCGCATCATGTTCATCAACACCGGCTTCCTCGATCGCACGGGCGATGAGATGCACACCGCGATGCTGGGCGGGGCGATGATCCGCAAGGGCGAGATGAAGACCAGCGACTGGATCACGGCCTATGAGGACCGCAACGTCCAGATCGGGCTTGCCTGCGGCCTTTCGGGCAAGGCGCAGATCGGCAAGGGCATGTGGGCCGCGCCCGATCGCATGGCGGACATGCTCGAGGCGAAGATCGGCCACCCCCGATCGGGCGCCACGACGGCCTGGGTGCCGTCGCCTACTGCGGCCACGCTGCACGCCACCCATTATCACAAGGTCGATGTGTTCGCGCGACAGGACGAACGCAAGGCAGAGAATGTCGCGCCGCTGGAGAAGCTGCTGACGGTGCCGTTCGCCGATGGCGTCAACTGGTCGCAACAGGAAATCCGCGACGAGCTCGACAATAATGCGCAGGGCATATTGGGCTATGTGTCGCGCTGGATCGATCAGGGCGTCGGTTGTTCGAAAGTGCCCGACATTCACGATGTCGGGCTGATGGAAGATCGCGCGACCTTGCGCATTTCCTCGCAGCATATGGCCAACTGGCTGTTCCATGGCGTCTGTTCAGCTACGGAGGTCGATGCCGCGCTGCTGCGCATGGCCGAGGTGGTCGATCGTCAGAATGCAGGCGATCCCGCCTATCGTCCGATGGCGCCGGACCCGGATGCCAGCCTGGCATTTCAGGCGGCGCGTGCATTGGTGTTCGAAGGGCGCGAGCAGCCCAATGGTTATACCGAGCCGCTGTTGCACGCCTGGCGGGCAAAAGCGAAGGCGCGGCAGCTGGCCCCGGTGCAGGAACCCGCCTGACAACGTCGACAGTTTGAGAGGATGGCCGGGGCCGCGCAATGCGGCTCCGGCCTTTTTGTTTGTGCCGGTTGCTGCACGTCAACCCGGTTGACGCGGTGGTTTGAAAGATAGGTTACGCCTGTAAACCGCATGAAATCGCGATATTTGGCAAGGTATCGAATATTGCGTATGGCTTTCCGCGAATTTGGTCAGGAGAGGCCCGGCGACTCGCCCCGTGCAAGCGGGCGGGCGCCGGCCGGAAACCGGTGGAGAGAAAATGACGCGCGAAGCCGCTATCGTCGCAACGGCACGCACGCCGATCGGGCGGGCGCATCGCGGGGCGTTCAACAATACGACGCCCGATGTGCTTGCCGCGCATGTCATGAACGCGGTGATCGATCGGGCAGGGGTGTCGCCCGATCGGATCGACGACATTTTCTATGGCACGGGCAATCAATATGGCCCGCAATTCTACAATATCGGGCGGATGAGCGTGTTTACCGCCGGGCTGCCGCAATCGCTGCCGGCGTTCACGCTCGATCGCAAATGCGCGTCGGGGCTGACGACGGTCGCGCTCGCCGCACGGTCGATCATCGCCAATGACGCCGATGTCATTCTGGCGGGCGGCGGGGAATCGATTTCGCTGACCAGCGTGCCGGGCATGGTCCAGCCCGGCTGGCGATCGCCGAGCGTGATCGCGGCGGAAAGCGATGCTTATATGGCGATGATCGAAACCGCCGAGATCGTTGCCGAACGCTATGGCGTCAGCCGCGAGGCGCAGGACCGCTTCGCCGTCGAAAGCCAGCAGCGCGCCGCCGCGGCGACTGCGCAGGGGCGGCTTGCCGAGGAAATCGTGCCGCTGACCGCCGAAAAGCTGATGCGCGCCAAGGACGACAGTGAAACCGGGCGCGAGACCGTGACGCTGACCAGCGATGAAGGCATTCGCGCCGACACCAGTTACGAAGCGCTGTCCGGCCTCAAGCCGGTCTGGAAGGACGGCGCGAAAGTGAAGGAAGGGCGCAACGTCACTGCCGGCAATGCCAGCCAGTTGTCCGACGGCGCGTCGGCGCAACTGCTGATGGACCGCGCAACGGCGCAGGCAGAGGGCAAGACCATCCTGGGCGTGTTTCGCGGCTTTCAGGCGGCGGGATGCGCGCCCGATGAAATGGGCATCGGCCCGGTATTCGCAATTCCCAAATTGCTCGACCGCGCCGGGCTTTCGGTTGGCGATATCGGCCTGTGGGAAATCAACGAAGCCTTTGCCAGCCAGGCGCTTTATTGCCGCGACAAGCTGGGCATCGATCCTGAAAAGCTCAATGTCGATGGCGGCGCGATCGCGATCGGTCACCCGTTCGGCATGACCGGCAGCCGGCTGGTCGGCCACGCCCTGATCGAAGGCCGCCGTCGCGGCGTCCGCTATGTCGTCGTGTCGATGTGCGTCGCGGGCGGCATGGGCGCGGCCGGCCTGTTTGAAATCGTCTGAACCCGGGAAAACGACCATGGATCTCGAATTCACCGAAGAGGAAAAGGCATTTCGCGAGGAAGTGCGCGCATTCCTGAAGGAAAAACTGCCGGCGCGGCTGTCGGACAAGGTGCGCAACGGCCAGAACCTCAGGAAGGAAGACATGGAGGAATGGCACGCCATCCTCAATGCGCGCGGCTGGCTCGCCAATCACTGGCCGGTCGAATGGGGCGGCACCGGTTGGACGGTGATGCAGCGCGCGATTTTCGAAGAGGAAGTGTCGAAGGCACATGCCCCGCGCATCGTTCCTTTCGGCCTGTCGATGCTGGCGCCGGTGCTGATCAAATATGGCAGCGAGGAACAGAAGAAACACTATCTGCCGCGCATCCTGGATGGGACCGACTGGTGGTGTCAGGGCTATTCGGAACCGGGCGCGGGGTCCGATCTTGCCAGCCTGAAGACCCAGGCGGTGCGCGACGGCGATGATTATATCGTCAACGGGCAAAAGACCTGGACGACGCTCGGCCAATATGCCGACTGGATCTTCTGCCTCGTCCGCACGTCGAACGAAGGCAAGAAGCAGGAGGGCATTTCCTTCCTGTTGATCGACATGAAGACGCCGGGGATCGAGGTTCGTCCGATCAAGCTGCTCGACGGCGATCATGAAGTGAATGAAGTGTTCTTCACCGATGTTCGCGTGCCGGTCGCAAACTTGGTCGGCGAAGAGAATAAGGGCTGGACCTACGCCAAATATCTGCTGACCTATGAACGGACCAATATCGCCGGGGTCGGCGCATCGATCGCTGCGTTCGAGCAGTTGCAGCAGGTTGCCAAGACGACGATGCGCAACGGCGGGCCGCTGGCCGAAGACCCGTTGTTCGCGGCGCGCATGGCAAAGGTCGAGATCGATCTGGAGAATATGAAGACGACGAACCTGCGCGTGCTGGCGGCGGCGGGCGCGGGTCATGCGCCGACCGCCGAAAGTTCGATGCTGAAAATCCGCGGCACCGAAATCCGTCAGGCACTTACCGATCTGATGCGCCGCGCGGCGGGCAGCTATGCCCAGCCCTGGATCCATGCCGCGTTCGAGGAAGGGTTTAACGGCGAACCGGTCGGACCCGATTGGGCGGCGCCGGTGGCATCGGACTATTTCAACATGCGCAAACTCTCGATCTTCGGCGGATCGAACGAAGTGCAGCGCGAAATCATCACCAAATCGATTCTGGAGCTCTGACCGATGGATTTCTCGCTTGGTGAAGACCGGCAGATGCTGGTCGATTCGGTGGGGCGCTATCTGGCCGACACCTTTGACTTCAGCGCGCGCGAAAAAGCGATTGCCTCGTCCGAAGGCTGGTCGCGTGCAATGTGGAACGGGCTTGCCGAACTCGGCGTGATCGGCGCGTTTTTCCGCGAGGATGCGGGCGGCTATGGCGGATCGCCCTTCGATATCGGCGCGGTGTTCGGCGAAGTCGGGCGCGCGATCGCAGTCGGGCCGTTCCTCGAAACGCTGATGGCCGGCAGAGTGCTGGCGGCAACGGGGCGCAGCGAAGAACTGGCCGGCGTGATCAGCGGCGAAACCCGCATCACCTTTGCCGATACGCCGATGATGGGTGCGAACGGCAGCCCGGTTGCACCGATGCACGCGGCATCGAATGGCGATGGCTGGAAATTGTCGGGCGGCAAGGGCGTGGTCGGCTATGTCGCCGGGGCGGAGCTGATCGTGGTGAGCGCGCAGACCGACACGGGCACCTCGCTGTTTCTGGTGCGCGGCGACGCGGCCGGTGTGTCGATCCGCGATTATCCGCTGGTCGATGGCGGCGCGGCTGGCGAGCTGACGCTCGCCGATACGCCCGCCGAATTGCTGGGCAGCGACGGCGAGGGGCAGGCCCTGATCGACGATGCGACGGCGGCGGGGCTTACTGCGCTCAGCTGGGAAGCGGTCGCGATCATGGACGTGCTGCGCGCGCAGACGATCGAATATCTGCGCACGCGCAAGCAGTTCGGCATTCCGATCGGCAAGTTTCAGGCGCTGCAGCATCGCATGGCGACGGTCGCGCTCGAAATCGAGCAGGCGCGTTCGGCGGCGATCAATGCGGCGGCGGCGCTCGACAAGGCGCCGAATGTCCGCGACGCGGCGGCGTCAGCGGCCAAATATACTATCGGCACGGTCGGCAAACTGACCGCCGAAGAAGCGATTCAGCTGCATGGCGGGATCGGCATGACCTGGGAATTGCCGCTGTCGCATTATGCCAAGCGGCTGACGATGATCGGCCATCTGCTCGGCGACGAGGACGAGCATCTGTCGCGCTATATCGCGCTGCGCCAGGCGGCGGCCTGAACCAGTCCCGACCCGGCGGCGCTCAGGCGGTGCCGGGGGCCGGGCCGGTGGATTCGCGAATGATCAGGCTGGCCGCGACGATGCGCGGTTCGGTCGCGGGTTTCTTGCGCCGTTGCTGTTCGATGATCAGTTCGACGGCGGCTTCGGCAACCTCTGCGATCGGCTGGTGCACCGCAGTCAGCGGCGGATGCGCGAAGCGGACGATCGGCGTGTCGTCGAAACTGACCAGCGACAGGTCGCGCGGGATGGTGAGACCGCGGTTGCGGGCGTATTCCATCACCGCCTGCAACTGATCGGCGCTGCCGATAATGGCAGTCGCGCCGACATCCGCAGACAATAGGCGTTCGGCGGCGGCGCGGCCCGATTCATAGCCGAAATCGCCTTCGGTCAGCAGGCCGTCGATGTCGAGCCCGGCATCGGCCATCGCGGCCTTCCACCCTTCGACGCGCCACGCGCTGAGTTCATATTCGGGATCGCCGCCGATAAAGCCGATGCGGCGATGGCCGAGCGCGACGAGATGCTCGGTCGCCAGTCGCGCGGCGTGATCGTCGTCCATCGTCAGCCGGAAACCAGGGCCTTCGCACAGCGACCCGATCCGCGCGACGCTGATCTTATGTTCGTCGAGCAGTTCGAGGATCGCCGGGTTCTGCGAATGCGGCGGCGTCAGGATCACGCCATCGGGTTGCAGCGCGGCGATGGCCGCGCGCAATTCGCGCTCGATATGGTCGCTATGCGTGTCGATCAGTTCGACGATCAGGCGATAGCCATGTTCGGCGCATTTGAGCATGCCGCCCAGCAGCATCTGGTCGACCCAGTCGGTGCCTTCGCGTTTGCGCCAGTCGGCGATCGTCCGCTCGCGATCGTTCAGTGCCATGATCAGATAGGATCGCGATCCGCTCATCCGCTGCGCGGCGATGGAGGGGACATAGCCGAGCTTGTCGATCGAAGCCTGAACCCGCTCGAGCATCTCGGGCCGGACATTGGGCTCCTTGTTGATCACGCGGCTCACCGTCTGCAGGGAGACCCCTGCATCGGCGGCGACATGTTTGATGGTTACGGATTGCCGTCTTCGCGCCATGGTCTTGCGTTCAGACCGCTTCGGGCTGTCGTGCGCCGCAATAGCGGGCGACATAGGCGGCATGGTCGGGCAGGCCCGATACGGTGCGCGTGACCAGGTCACGCAGGTTGGAAAGCAGCGAAGCGAGCTCCTCGTCGTTCAGTTTTTCGGCAATCGGGTGGTGGCTTTGCGGGACGATACCCTGACCCAGCATCACCTGGACCCAGCTGTTTTCGGCGAACAATTCCTCGTTGCGGCGGAAGACGCGACCGGTTTCGCGGAACAGTTCGATCTTTTGAGTCAGCGTGTCGGGAATTTCCATGTCGCGGCACTGGCGCCAGAAGGCGCTGTCGTCGCGTTCGGTCACTTTATAGTGGAGGATCAGGAAGTCGCGGATCTGCACCATGTCGACATGCTGCTGGTCGTTGAATTCGGCAATATCGCGCGGGCTGATGCGATCGAGCGGCATCATCCGGATAAGGCGCAGCACGGCACGCTGGATCAAGTGGATGCTGGTCGATTCGAGCGGCTCCATGAACCCGCCCGACAGGCCGATCGCAACGCAGTTGCGATGCCATTGCCGCCGCCGCGCGCCGGTGGTGAAGCGCAGCTTGTTGGGCTCGGTCAGCGGCTTGCCCTCGATATTGCCGAGCAGCCGTTCGAGCGCAGCGTCCTGCGACAGATAGCGGCTGCAATAGACCAGGCCATTGCCGGTGCGGTGCTGCAGCGGGATGCGCCATTGCCAGCCGGCATCATGCGCCATCGCGCGGGTATAGGGGATGGGCGGGCGGACATTTTCGGTCTGGACCGCGATCGCCGCGTCGCAGGGCAGCCAGTGAGTCCAGTCGTCGAAACCGGCGTGGAGTGCCCCTTCGATCAGCAGCGCGCGAAAGCCGGTGCAATCGAGGAACAGATCGCCTTCGATCCGTTGCCCGGAATCGAGCGTAAGCGCGGCGATATCGCCGCTCTCGCCATCGAGTTCGACCTGAGCGATCCGGCCTTCGATGCGTGTGGTGCCGTCGCCTTCGGCCATGTTGCGCAGGAACCGGGCATAGGCGGTGGCGTCGAGCTGATAGGCATAGTTGAGCCCATTGTCGGGCAGATGCGCGAACTTGCCCGCCATCGCCGCGCCCAGCTCCAGACAGTAATCGGCATAGGGCTGGTCATGCCCGCGTTCGCGGCCATAGCGCCAGAAATGCTGGAATCCGGCGGACCAGTGATCCTTGCCGGTGATGCCGAAGCTGTGGAAATAGCTGTCGGTGCCGTTGCGCCACCCTTCGAAATTGATGCCGAGTTTGAAGGTCGCGTTGGTCGCGCGCATGAAATCGGCTTCGTTGATGCCGAGCAACCGGTTGTAGGCGACCAGCGGCGGAATGGTCGATTCACCCACGCCCACCGTGCCGATCGCATCGGATTCGACCAGCGTCACATCGACTGCCGATCCCAGCACGCGCGCGATCGCCGCCGCCGCCATCCAGCCGGCGGTGCCGCCGCCCGCGATCACCACGCGGCGCAATCTTCCTTCCATCGCGCTCACCGGCTGAGCTGCCGCAGGATGAAGCCGCGCATGCGCGCCGCCTTTTCGGGAGTCAGCGGCGAAAGAACGCTGCGGCCGGGCTCGGGAATATGCGCCACGACATCGGCCTGATCGCCGAACACATAATAATCGAACAGATCGCGCCAATGCGCTTTCTCGTCCGCCGGCAAATCGCGGATCGACAGCATCGCGTGGTTGAGCGCGTCCTGCGGCTGGCCCAGCCAGCGCGGGGTTTCGCGCCACCAGTAATTGACCAGGATGTTGAAGCGATCGAGCCCTTCGACATGGTGCCACCACATGCTGGGGATGTGCAGCGCGTCGCCCGGCTCCAGATCGGCGATCTGCGCATGTTCGAGCGCGTCGCGAAAGCGCGGAAAACGATCGAAATCGGGTGCGTGGAAATCGACCATGCTCACTGCGCGGCCGGCAGGGGTATTGTCCACCGGGCCGAGATAGAGGTTGCGGAACTGATCGGGCGGGAACAGCGTGAAACGGCGCCGTCCGGCGGCGACACAGGCGAGATTGTCGGGAAAGTCGTTATGCGCCGCAATCCGCGTATGCGTGCCGATCCAGATGCTGGCGAGCAGGTCGCGTTCCCCCAGATCGACATGGTTCGCCGCGTCCAGGCCATCGAAATACTGATGCACGTCGGTCGACGCGATATAGATGGCGCGCGCGTCGCCCAGTTCCTCGCCCTTGTCGAACTGCGCGAAGATGCCGGGCAGCTTGCCCTTGAACGTGTTGAAATTCATCGCCGTGGCGTCGGCGTTATAGAACAGCCGCCCGTCATCCTGTGGCTGTCCGACCGACACCGTGAAGTCCATGTCGCGGCTGAGGCCGAGCAGATAGTCGCGCGCGGCACGCGGCGACTGGCGCGCAGCCTCGACCAGCGGCCAGTGCGCCACCAGCCCGCGAATGACGAACGGCGTCGTTGCGTCGCGCAGCAGCATATCGAGCGCAGCCGCATCGGCGGCTTCGACTTCGCGAATGCTCGCCGCCGCCTGAAACGGTCCGGGATCGCGTTCAGCCATGGCGCATCCGGCGGTTCTTGCGCGCGACCAGCGCGTCGAGATTGCCGAGCGAGGCCACTGCCATGAACAGCGGCATCAGATGCCCGGCGGCATGGAGATCGGCGAGCGCAGCGGCATCGAGATCGCGCAGCTTCGCCTCATCGACGATGTGGAACCCGACCAGCCGATTGGTCGAACCATCCTCCAGCGTCACTTCGAGTGTCAGCGGCTCAAGCAGATCATAACGCTGGATCGCCGCGAAGAAATCGGGAGAGGCGACATAGCCGGCGTCGAGCTCGCCCAGCTTTTCGGTAATGTGGTCGAGGAAGGGAGTGGGGCGCCCCACTTCATCGAACACGCGGACGCCATCGGCGGCGATGCGCGGGCTCGCCATGTCGATATGGACCTGTCGCTCCTCGGAATCAGGTGCGGCGCGCCCGATCAGGAATGGCTGAATGTCCATCGCCAGCGGGCGATAGCGCGCGTCCCAGCCCCCGTTTTCCAGGAACAGGTTTTCGCCGGTTTCGAAACCGAACATGGCGAGCGCAGTAAAGGCGTCACGCTCGACATTCAGCCGGAACAGGATCGGATATTCGTTCTGAACCCGCCGAAACTCGTTGGGCACGGTGATGCAGCACATCACCGCATCGCCCAGATCGGCGCTGCGATCGGTGGAGATGCGCAGATCGGCATGCGCTTGCGCAGTGAGGACGGTGTGGCTGGTCATGACTGGATGGCGTGCTCTTGAGAGGGAATAAGGCCTGCCGCCCGGACCGCGTCAAGATAGGCGCGGTTGTCGGGCAGCGCTGCGGCAAGCGCACGGGCGCGCTGATGCGTCTGTTCGAACGCGCGATTCAGCGGTTCGCGCGGGCCGGTACGGATGGCACCGTCGGGCGGCGGAGGAAAGCCCATGCCGTAGAGGACATATTGATAGCTGGCGGCCGGGAAAATCTCGTCGACGCGATCGAGATCGGTGGTCGAAGGCGGATGATAGCGCCAGATTTCAAGCAGTTCGCCAAGGCGCGGCGGGATCGTCGCGGAGTCGCGATGCGCGCGCCAATAGGGCTCGTCGCGTTCGCTCAGCACATAATGAAGCTTGAGGAATTCGACGATCCGGTCCCAGCGGGTGCGGAACAGCGCGTTGAACCGACGGGCGTGCAGATCCATCGCCGAACGCGTCGCAGGAAAATTATCGAGCAGCGCATCGAGCGACAATTCGATCATCACGATCGCCGACGCTTCGAGCGGTTCGACAAATCCCGCCGACAGACCGATGGCGAGGCAGTTGCGCTCCCAGAAACGTTCGCGATGGCCCGATCGGAAGGAAAGGCGGCGCGGGGCGAGCGCATCGATATCGGCGCCGGGCACCACGCGCGCGATATAATCGCGGAGCGTTGCCTCCGCCGCGTCGTCGTTCAAATAACGCGAGGCATAGACACAGCCGATGCCGCGCCGCGTCGGCAGGCCGATGTCCCAGATCCAGCCCGCGGCATGCGCAGTACCGGTGGTCTGCGACGCGATCGGGCTGTCGGGTGCCACCGGTACCTGCACGGCCAGCGCGCGATCGTTGAACAATGTGTCGCTGCGATCGATCACCGGCACGTCATAATGGCCGCCGAGCAGCAATGCGGCATGGCCGGTGCAATCGAGGAAGAGATCGCCGGTTATCCGGCCGGAGCCGCGCGTGGTCACGGCGGCGATGTCGCCATCCGCTGTGGCTTCGACGGCGTCGACATGGTCGCGGATGTGCCGCACGCCCAGCCGTTCGGCGCCGTGCCGGGCGAGCAGCATGGCGAGCTTTCCGGCGTCGAGATGATAGGCATAGTTCAGCGCGCCGCCATATTCGGCCATGTTGCGCTGGCGCGGCGCGAGCATGCGGTCGCATATTGCCGGCTGCGCACACAAGGTGGCGGCAAAATCGCTTGCCGGACCGGTGTCGCGCCACGCCGCGACGATATCGCGCGGATCGCCTTCGACCGGCGGCGTGAAGGGATGGTAATAGCGATCGTCCGGCGCGCCGGTGCGCCAGCCGTCGAAGCGCGAACCCTGTTTGAAACTCGCGTCGCATGCGATCAGAAATTCGGTTTCGGAAATGCCGATGCGCTGCAGCGTGTGGCGCATTGTCGGCCAGGTGCCTTCGCCGACGCCGATAGTGGGAATGTCAGGCGATTCGATCAGCGTGACCTGAAGCGGGGAGGGCGCATCGCGATCGGCGCGGGCCGCGATCAGGCACGCCGCCAGCCATCCGGCGGTTCCCCCGCCGACGATGACAATCTGTGCGATCGGCCTGTCCACCGCATGCCTCGGAAAAAGGAGTATCCTCGCCCGGAAATAGGGGAGAAGTCACGCCCGATCGAGCGTGACTTCTCCTTTTAGTTCGGGGAGGCAATTATTGGCTTCACTCAATAGGTGAAGCGGAGACCCGCCGAATATCGGGCATATCCGGGCGAGACGAAGGTCACCGTATTGTCCGAGCGGCGATGGCCGCGCCGGCTTTCCCCGGTGAGATTGATCCCTTCGACAAAGGCCGTGAAGCCGGGGATGAACTCATAGCTCGCGCTCGCGTCCACCTGGCCATAGGCCTCGACATAGAAGGGGTTGGCGCCGGTGCCCTGCAGGAACTCGTCGCGCCAGTTATACGCGACACGCGCCTGGATCGGCCCCTTGTCATAGAAGATCACGGCATTGGCGCTGTCGCTCAGCCCGGTCAGCGCGAATTGCGTGACGTTGTAGGGCTGGGTGTTGTCGTAGGTCGCGTCGCCGTTGACGATCGTATAGTTCAGGATGACGCCGAAGCCGGTTTCCCAGAAGCTGTGCTGGATCGCGAATTCCCAACCGTACAGCTGTGCGGTCTGCGAATTGTTGACCGGCTGATTGACCTGGAAATTGACCAGCGGATCTTCGTCGAGCGAATAGATTTCGCCGGTCGTATAGCCCGCCGGATCGGTGCCCGTCGGATTGGTCGAACCGGGATAGTTGTCGAAGATATACTGGCGGATATCCTGCGCCGAAGCGCCGGACCCCAGGGCGGCAAGCGCGGCCTGATAGCGCGGGCCGCCGAACACCGTCCGCAGGCCGAACGCCGACATGTCGGTGCGGTCCTGCGAAATGAAGTTCGACACGTCCTTGTGGAAATAGCCGACCGAAATGTAGCTCGACGGGCCGTAATACCATTCCGCCGACAGATCGATATTCTTCGATTTATACGGCAGCAGCCCCGGATTGCCGTTGCTGCCGGTGCCGCCGCCGACACGGAACTGGGTGTCGAGCGTCAGACCGCCCTGAAGGCTGCCATAATCGGCGCGGGTGATGGTGTGGCTGTACGATGCGCGCAGCTTCACATCGCGGACCGGCTCCATGTCGAAATCGATCGCGGGCAGCCAGTTTTCATATTCGCCCTTGAACCGCGTGAAGTCCTGATCGCCCGAATAGGAGATATAGAATTCGTTCGCGGCGTTCCACGACGTCCCGTCGGGAATCGGCACCAGCGCTCCGGAGGAAATGCTGGTGAATTCATAGCGTACCCCCGCGCGCAGATGCGCCGGATTGCTGAACAGCATGAATTCGTTGTTGATCTGCAGATAGGGCGACACCGTCTTTTCGGTGATGCGGCGATCGACGGTGAAGTCGGCAAGGCAGGTGCCCGCCGGAGCCGTGCCGGCCTGCGGCGAACTGCACGTGCCGTACAGGCTTTCGATCAGATCGACCATCCGTTCGAAATCGAAGCTGTAGAGGCCCTGGATCATGTTCGGATCGTCGGCGCCGTCGAGCCCGGAAAATTTGTCGGGCAGCGAGACATAGGTGAAGATGTCGTCGGGAATGTCCGACGCGGGACCGGCGCCGCTCCAGGTTTCGTTCTGGATATAGCCATAGGCCGACCGCACCTTGTTTTCGGTGTAGGACATGCCCCAGTCGATGCTGTCGAGGAAGCTGCCCTGATGGTCGTAATGGCCCGTCAGCTGGATCTGGTTGATCTCGTCCCGGAAATAGGCGTTGCGGAACGCATTGCCGGTCGGCGTGATGTTCGCCGGGTCATACTGATCGATGCCCGGATACATGTTGACCGAAATGACCGGCAGATAGCTGTCATAGCGTTCGGTCTGATTCTGAACGCCGAACACGGCGTTACCCACCGAAACGCTCGAGCCATATTTATTGGTCGGCTTTGATTCCGCAGTCGAATGATGCGCGTCGAGCTGCATCGTCACGCCGCCGGGCGCATCCCAGGTCAGATTGAAGCCGAGCGACTTGTTCTCGCTCTCGTTCGCGGTCAGCGCGCCGCTATAGGACAGATCCTTGCGCTCGCCCGCACCGAACGCTTCGGAATAAAAGACCGGTCCGGCGACCGGGCCGTCGGTCCATTCGCTCGATACGTCGTTGAAATTATACCAGATGCCGACATTGCTGTTCCGCACTTCCACCTTGTTGCGCGAATAGGTGAAATCGACGGTGGCAGTCAGCGAATCGATCGGGCGAACCTGCAGCACGGCCTGGCCGTTGAGGCGTTCGCGGTCGATATCGTTGAGGTTGTACGACCCGTTCTGCGGCACCGCATAGACATCATTGCCTTCGGGACGGTTGGTGATGTTCGCCGCACGGCCATCGGGCGCGGCGGGAAGCGCGCCCCAGGAGGTCGTGTCGCTGCCCAGATAGCCGTCGCGCCAGTCGATATTGGCGCTGTTCGTGCTTGCCTTGCGGCGCTGGTACGAACCGGCGATCAGGATGCCGATGCTGTCATTGGCGAAGGTGTCGCTGAAGATTCCGGAAACTTCGGGCGTGATTTCCTGGTCGCCGTTCATCGACGAATCGAGCACGCCCTTGGCGGCGATGCTGCCGCGCAGGCCAGGCCGGTCGAGCGGACGCGGGGTCAGGATGTTGATCGTCGAGCCGATGCCGCCACTGGGGATCGAGGCGCGGCCGCTCTTATACACTTCGACCGCCGAAATGCCTTCCGACGCGAGGTTGGCGAAATCGAACGAGCGCGATGCGGGCGGGCTGGCGCCGTCGCCGAGCGTCGAGGTCGGCATCTGGCGGCCGTTGAGCAGCACCAGATTGAATTCGGGACCGAAACCGCGAACCGTGACGGTCGAGCCTTCGCCGTTCGAACGGTCGATCGACACGCCGGTGATGCGCTGCAGCGATTCGGCGAGGTTGGTGTCGGGGAACTTGCCGATATCTTCGGCGGAGATCGCATCGACGATGCCCTGACCGTCGCGCTTGATCAGCATCGAGTCGCGCAAGCTGGCACGGATGCCGGTGACGACGATTTCCTCGCCCTGGGTTTCCTGCGGCTGGGTTTGTTCGGACTGGCCGGATGCGTCCTGGGCGAACGCAGTCGCGGGAACAGTGAGCGCCAGCACGGAGGCTCCCAGAGCCCACCGGGACACAGCGCGAGCGTCGTATTTTCGCATGATCTCCCTCCCTAGTTTTACTTGCATGGCTGTCCCATGCGATCGTTATGAGAACGTTCACTTGCGCAGTTTCAATCCTGCTGTCAAGTAATTGCAGACAGCCTGGCCGTTCGGCCCAAGACAAGGAAGAGCGTTCGTCGCGCGCAGCGACGCGGCGCCGCAATCAGGTGAGGAAGAGCATGACCAAGCGCTTTAGATCGTTGATTCTTGCAAGTGTTTTTGCCGGAACGCTGCAGGTTCCCTTTGCCGTTGCGCAGGATGCGCCGGCGGTGGCTGCGGCGGCTCAGGACGCACGGGCGCGGGCCGATTCGCTGGTCGCGCAGATGACGCTGGATGAGAAGATCAAATTGCTCCACGGGCTGTTCCCGCCGATGGCAGACGGCAAGACCGAAGAGACGCTGGTCCCGTCGGCCGGGCATTTCGATGCGCTGCCGCGCCTGGGCATTCCGACGATTCGCGAAACCGATGCCTCGCTGGGCGTCGCCAACCAGGTCGAGCAGCGCAAGGGCGACACCGCCACCGCGCTTCCCTCCAGCCTTGCCACCGCGGCGACTTTCGATCCCGGCATTGCGCGCGAGGGCGGGGAGATGATCGGCGCCGAAGCGCGCGCCAAGGGGTTCAACGTGATGCTCGCAGGCGGCGTCAACCTGACCCGCGATCCGTGGAACGGGCGCAATTTCGAATATCTGGGCGAGGATCCGCTGCTCGCCGGTACGATGGCGGGCGCGCATATCGCAGGGGTTCAGTCGAACAAGATCGTTTCGACGGTGAAGCATTTCGCGCTCAATGCGCAGGAAACCGGGCGGATGGTGCTCGACGCGCGAATCGATGAGGCGGCGTTCCGCGAATCCGATCTGCTGGCGTTTCAGCTCGCGATCGAGATCGGCAATCCGGCTTCGGTGATGTGCGCGTACAACAAGGTCAATGGCGACTGGGCGTGCGAGAACGACTTCCTGATGAATCAGGTGCTCAAGCGCGACTGGGGCTATCAAGGCTGGGTGATGAGCGACTGGGGCGGGGTGCATTCGACTGCCAAGGCCGCGCTTGCCGGGCTCGATCAGGAATCGGGTCAGGAACTCGATTCGCAGATTTTCTTCGGTGAACCGCTCAAGGCGGCCGTGGAGTCGGGTGCAGTATCCGAAGCGCGGATCGACGACATGGTTGCGCGCTTCCTGACCGGGCTGATCGAAGCCGGCGTGCTCGACAATCCGGTGCCGGAGCATCCGCAGCCCATCCCCTATGACGTCCATGCCGATGTTGCACAGCGCGCCGCCGAAGCGGGCATCGTGCTGCTCAAGAATCAAGGCGATATCCTGCCGCTCGCCACCACCGCGCAGAAGATCGTGCTGATCGGTGGCCATGCCGATGTCGGCGTGCTTTCGGGCGGCGGGTCGAGCCAGGTGCGTTCGGTCGGCGGGGTGCCGATCGAAGTGCCGCTGACCGAAGGCGCGGCGATGTCGTTCGCGCGGCTGACCTATCACAACAGCTCGCCGATGCGGGCGCTGCAGGCGGCGCTGCCCAATGCACAGATCAGCTTTGTCGACGGGTCGGACCCGGCGGCTGCGGCACAGGCGGCTGCCGATGCCGACATGGCCATCATATTCGCGACGCAATGGACCACCGAGGCACAGGATGTGGACGACATCCGCCTGCCCGACGGGCAGGACGCGCTGATCGCGGCGGTCGCGGCGGCGCAGCCCAAAACCGTCGCGGTGATGGAAACCGGCGGACCGGTGCTGATGCCGTGGATCGATCAGGTGCCGGCGGTGTTGCAGGCCTGGTATCCCGGCCAGCGCGGGGGTGAGGCGATCGCCAATCTGCTGACCGGGCGAGTCAACCCGTCGGGTCGCCTGCCGATCACCTTCCCGGCATCCGCCGATCAGCCGCCGCGTCCCGCTCCTGTCGGCCTCGAAACGTTGACCAGCCTCGAAGCACAGGCGGCGGCCAACCCCGCCAATGCCGGCGCCTATCAGCTCAGGACCTTCCCGGTCGATTATGTCGAAGGCGCCGATGTCGGCTATCGCTGGTATGAAAAACAGGGGCTGACCCCGCTCTTCGCCTTTGGCCATGGCCTCAGCTACACCAGCTTTGCCTATCGCAACGCCACGGTGACCGGCGGCGACACGATCACGCTGTCGTTCGATGTCGTGAATACCGGCGATCGGGCAGGGGCGGACGTGCCGCAAATGTACATCACGCGCACCGATGGCGGCGATCCGATGCGGCTTGCGGCATTCGATCGCATCACGCTGCTGCCCGGTGAGACGCGCCATGTCACGCTGACCGCCGAACCGCGCATCCTCGCCGATTACGATACCAGCCTGCCGGGATGGCGCATCGCGGGGGGCAGCTACACCGTCGCGCTGGCACGCGATGCCACCGATCGCAGCCAGAGTTTCACGGTCGATGTGAACCCCGCGACCATCGCGCCGTAATTCGTCGCACGCGGCGGCGGCAGGCGCTTGCCCGCCGCCGCGCGCACGGGCAGTGTGGCGCCGATGGAACCGCTTACATCCGCTGCGCCCGAGCGCCGATCGACGGGGTTCCTGCTGCTGTGCGGGCTTGCCTATGCCGGCGGGGTGATTTCCTATCTGCCGCTGCTCGCGCTGATGCTGCCCGAAAAGGTCGAGCGGATCGCGGGCGACGCGCGGCTCGATGTGTTCACCGCCTGTGTGATCGCCGGCGGGGTGGCCGCGAGCATTTCCAACATCGTCTTCGGCTGGCTCAGCGACCGCAGCTTTGCGGCGGGCAAGGGGCGGCGCGGATGGATGGTGCTGGGCGTGGCGGCGCTGGCGCTCAGTTTCGCGGGCGTGGCGGCGGCGGACACGCCGATGGCGGTGCTGGTCGCCATCGTCTTTTTCCAGATCGCCGTGAACATCATCCTCGCGCCGCTGTTCGCGCTGATGGCCGAGGAGATACCCGACGGCCAGAAGGGGACGGTCGGTGGCCTGTTGTCGCTGGCATCGCCGGCGGCGACGATGCTGTCGGCCTGGATGTTCGTGGCGGTGCCGGGCGCAGAGGCAGCGCATCTGGCGATCGTTGCGCTGGTAGTGGCGCTGTGCGTCCTTCCGCTGTTGCTGATTCGCCCGCGCATTGTGGCCGATGCCGTGATGCCCGAGCAGGAAAAACAGATGCTGCGCGGCGACATGGCGATCGCATGGACCGCGCGCATTTTCGTTCAGATGGCGGGCGCTGCGCTGTCGAGCTACCTCATCTATTATTTTGAGAGCATCGCGCCCGAATTGCGCGAGGCTATGAAGGCGCGGGTCGGCAATTTGCTGACGATCGCCTATTTGGCGCCGGTGCCGCTGGCGATCCTGCTCGGCCGGATTTCCGACCGGATCGACCGGCGCAAGCCGTTTCTGTTCGCGACTGCCGCGCTGGCATCGGCGGGAATCGTCGTCATGGCACTGGCCGATAGCTGGCAGGCGGGGGCAGTTGGCGTGTGCATCTACACCGCCGGCATCGCGATCTTTCTGGCGCTGCATGCAACCTTTTCGATGCAGTTGCTGCCCAATCCGCGCCATCGCGGGCGCGATCTGGGGCTGCTCAACCTTACCAACACGCTGCCGATCCTGGCGGGGCCAGCGCTCACCTGGCTGCTGGCGACGCCGGAGGATTTCGATCCCGCCTTATGGGTGCTCGCGGTGCTGACGCTGATCGGCGGGCTGATCGTGCTGCTGGTGCGCGGGCGGCGCTAATCGGTGTCCGGCGCGGGCCAGAAGCGGACATAATCGACCGACATGCGCTGGGGCAGGGCAGTATCGTCGATACCTTCCTTGCCGCCCCAGTCGCCGCCGATCGCAAGGTTTAGGATCAGCGCATAGGGCCGGTCGAACGGCCATGCCGCATGGCCGCCGGGCTGATCGTCGCGCACCTCCATATAGCCGCGATCATCATAGCCGATCAGGATCCGGTCCTTGGTCCAGCTCAGCTGATAGCGGTGATAGGCGGTGCAGGCGCTGGGGATCGTCACCTGCGCGCCGCGCTGCGTGCCGAGGCGATGGTTGAACGCGCCCGAATGGAGCGTACCATGGACGACATTGGCGTCCCATCCGACCATTTCCATGATGTCGATTTCGCCCTGATCCGGCCACTCGCCGGTTTCGGGAAGCATCCAGATCGCCGGCCAGGTGCCGCGACCGCAGGGCAGCTTTGCGCGGATTTCGTAAAAGCCATAGCCGAGCAGGTCGCGGGTCACCAGCTTGGCGGACGTATATTCCTGTCCGCCCCAATCGGCGAACTCGCTGCGCTTGAGCGTTTCGCGATGTGCTTCGATCACCAGCGCGCCATCCTCGATCCGCGCATTTTTGGCCCGGTCGGCGGCGTAATATTGCCTTTCGTTGTTGTACCAGCCCTGGGCATTGCGCGACGTGTCGTAGCGCCATTTGCCGGTATCGATTTCGGGATCGTTGAATTCGTCGGCAAAGCCCGGCGCGGTGGTCGGCGTCTCCATCGGCACGTCGACGCTATAGTTGGTGGCGCCCAGCGAGCTTGTCGTCTGGAGCAGCATGGTCGCGGCGATCAGCATCGGATCAATCCTCCTGCACGGGGTAATGAGTCAGCGTCTGGCGAATGTCGCCGGGGCGGGCGGTCTTGCCGGCTCGGTTGACGATATGCGCGATGGCGCCACGGTTGTTGCCGAGCGAGATCGTCGTCACCGATTGGAAGCGGACATCGGGCGCGTCGGGTGCTTCGATTGCGCTTTCCAGAACAATGGCGGGGCCGACATTGAAATAGGCATAGATGCCCATGCCGACCGCATAATGATGCCGCACATCGTCCGCGACCTTGTACGCCGCCCAGCCGCGGGTTTCGCCCGCCATCCACGATGCTTGCGTCGGCGGATCATAGGGCAGTTCGTTCTGATAGAAATAGGTGCGGCCACGCTCGCCATTCCAGATCGTCTGGTATTTTTCGAAATGCTCGACGAACAGGCCATAGAGAGTGACATCGTCGCCATTGACGATGATCCCCTGATTGCCGACGCTTTCGCTCCAGCCGACATGGACGCGACCGCTCGCCCGGTCACCATGATCGGCGCGCCAGATCCAGAGGTGATCGCCGATCACATGATGGCTGTTGATGACGAGGCAGGTGTCGGCATTGCCCACCGCCGCGCCGCCGACGCGGAAGAACAGGTCGGCGAGCAGGATCGGATCGTCGCGATGATCGCCGCGCGCACCCGGCTCGCCGACCTGCATCAGCACCGGCGACATGGTCGGTCCGGCATCGAACAGCAGCCCTGCGATGGCGACGCCCGGTACGTCCGCGACGCTGAGCGCCATGGCTCCGTCTTCGGCGAGCAATGTCGCCAGGCCAAGGCCGAGGACCACCGTGTCGGGGCGCGTGACCCGGATCGGTTCGGACAGACGATAGATGCCCGGCGTCACCAGCAAATGCCTGCCCGATGCGAGTGCTGCGTTGATCGTCGCGACCGGCGTTGCGGGCGTGGCGATCAGGAAATCGGACAGCGGCAGCGTCCTTCCCGCGGGCGCAGCACCGCTCGCCCAGCCGGGCCCGGTCGAATCGCGGCGCAGGGCGGGGACGAACACGCCCCAGCCGCCATCGTCATCGACATGCAGGAACGGCTTGTCGCGAACCACCGGCGTGGTGGCGATATTGGTATAGGGCGGTTCGGGAAAGCTGGTCGGCGGGGCGCCTGTCGTGCCGACAAAGGTCATGTTCCAGTTCGAACCGTCCCAGCCGCCGATCGCGCTGTTGCGCGTGAACCATTGTTGTTGCGTGCCCGACCGGACCGTCCCCGAAATGCGGCAATCGGCGAAGAAGCCGCCGCTCGCCCAGCCGCCATCGTCGAGGGTCAGATCGCCGTCGAGATGCATGCGGCGATAGGGCGCGGCCTGCGACACGGCCCAGCGATCGGCGCGATCGGCGGGCGCAACGTGCAGATTTTCGACGCCGCGCCAGAAATTGATCAGCGCATTGCCGTCATTCCAGTCCGCTTCGGCATGGACGTGACCGGTGATCGTCACATCGTCGGGCAGCAGGCCCAAACCCGCAATCTGGGTGAAATAGCCGACCTTGATGTCGAGTGCATGCGCGCCGGGTTTCAGCAGCACCGCATAGCGGCGATCGGTGAAATGCGCGCGCTCCTGTTCGGCAAAGATAGCGTCGAGTCGCGCCTGCACCGCCGCAGCGGGCATAGCGGAATCGATGATGATAACATTGGCCCCCAGATCGGGGTCGGCGTCCGACCGGGGAAGGCGCGTTGCCGCGTGCGCCATTCGGGGCGCAGCGACGGCGAGCATTCCGGCGCCGGCCATTGCGCCGATCATCCTGCGGCGGTCCAGATGGCCGCCAACTGCGTTTTCCGACATCCCCAGCTCCATTTTTGTGAACGTTCTCACAAGAATCACGGAGCGTTTCAAGCGTGACCTTTGCATGCGATCTTGCGAAGCGTCTTGCGGGGTTTCGGACGGGCATTGTTCATGTGGCGTTCAGGGCTATTGACTACAGACGTAATCGTCGTTTACAAACGTAATCGAAAGAGGACAGGCATGACCGAGCGTATCAGCGATGCCGAGCACACCGTGATGGAAGTGCTCTGGGAAGAATCACCGCTAACGGCACAGGAAGTCGCCGAACGCGTGCCGGCCGAACGTGCCTGGAGCGCGAACACGGTCAAGACGCTGCTCGGCCGCCTGCTCGCCAAGAGTGTCATTGCCCATGAAGAAGACGGGCGGCGCTATCGCTATCGCCCGCTGGTGGCGCGCAACGATTATGTCACCGGCGAATCGCGCCGGATGATCGATCGCCTGTTCGGCGGAAAACTAACCCCTCTGGTCGCACATCTTGCCGAACGCGAACAACTCACCGATCAGGACATTGCCGAGATCGAAGCGCTGCTGAAGGATCTCAAGCAATGATCGGCTGGGCGCTCGAAACGCTGATCGCCTCCACGTTGCTGATGCTGCTGGTCCTGGCGATCCGTGCGCCGGTCCGACGCGCGTTCGGACCCGGTGTCGCCTATGCGCTGTGGCTGTTGCCGGCCGTGCGCATGCTGATGCCGCCCTTGCCCGGCAACTGGCAATTGAGTGCGTTGCTCCAACCCTTCGTAAAGGGGGCCGAAAGCTCGCCGGGGTTCACGGTCGGACTGCTCAATGCCGACACCGCGCCGGTGGAGGCCGTGCAGAACGCGACCATGGCGGTGCATGTCGCCGACGCCCAGATGCTGGTGGTGCCGCCGACGGTCGTATCGAGCGGACCCTCGCTGCTCGTCCTGCTGGGGGCGTTCTGGCTGGTCGGCACCTTGTGCTTCCTTGGCTATCACCTCATCGCCCATTCGCTGTTCTGCCGCCGCCTGCTGGCGCGTGCAAAGGCGAACCGCGCGGTTGCCCATGGCAAGGTGCGCGTCATCGAAACCGATGCGACGCATGGGCCGCTCGCCTTTGGCATCTGGCGCAAATATGTCGCCTTTCCGCGCGATTTTTCCGAACGCTATGACGATGTCGAGCAGGATCTCGCGCTTGCCCACGAACTGGGCCACCATGTCCGCGGCGATCTGATCGCCAATTGGGTGGCGCTGATCGTTCTTGCAATTCACTGGTTCAATCCGGTCGCGTGGCGGGCGTTCCGTGCCTTTCGCGCCGATCAGGAAATGGCCTGCGACGCCCTCGTGCTCTCAGGCCGCGCCCAGGCACTGCGCCATGCTTATGGCCGTGCGATCGTCAAGTCCGCGCATGGGGGTGCGGTCTCGGCGGCTTGTCACTTGCACACCATCAACGAAATCAAAGGGAGGCTCCGTATGCTCTCGAAGAATGATCGCAAATCCCCCACCCGCATCGCGTCCGGTATCGCCGGAGTCAGCGCGATCGCGCTCGCCGCGCTCGGCCTGACCGCATCGGGCACGCAGGCAGCCGAAACCATCAAGGCGCAGGTCGAACGCACTGTCGGCGTCAAGCTCGATATGCAGGATGTTCCGCCGGCGGCGCCAAGCGCTCCGGAAGCGCCCGTCGCGCCGACGGCACCTGCGGCACCTGCGGCACCCGAAGCACCCGTTGCTCCGGAAGCGCCGGAAGCACCGACGATCACCCGGACAATCGAAGGCACGTACATGATCCGCAGCGACACTGGCGGCAGTACGCGCGTCGCAATGCGCAGCCAGCATCAGAATGGCCCCTTTGTCGTCGATGTGCAGAGCGCGGACCCCGACAAGGTCGAGGTGCGGGAGCGCAGCTGCGGTACCACTGGTCCTGACTCCGATAAGGTCACGGTGCACCAGACGCGCGGCGATCGTCAGATCATCATCATCTGCACCGATCGCATCGAAGCGATCACCGCCAATGCCGAGCGTCAGGCAGCACAGGCGCGGGCTCAGGCCGCGACCGCCCGGGTTGAGGCGCGCGAATATCGCCGGATCGCGATTGTCAGTGCCCGTGAAGGGCTGGATGCGGCCCGCGCCAGCATCGCCGCCCTGGACAATATTCCCGAAGAGGATCGTGCCGAGGCGCTGCGCGACATCGAAAGTGCTCGCGCTGAACTCGAAGCCGAAGCCGCTTCTGCGGCGAACGACGACTGAGCACAGGGGGAGGGCGGCATTCACCATGCCCCTTGGTGAATGCTGACCTCAAAATCGGGGCCGGTCGCTTTCCTTCGTGCGGCCGGCCCCGCAACCTGTGCGGGACACCGGCGCGGCATCGCCCACTTGTGTTGCAGGGGCGAAACCGCCATCTCGTAGGTATGACGGAAACTCCCACCGGCGTCGCCGAACGGCTCGACACGCTCGTGGTGCGCGTGCTGGCGCCCAATCCGTCGCCCTATACCTATAGCGGAACCCAGACCTATCTGATCGGCACCAGCGATCTGGCAGTGATCGATCCGGGTCCGGCGGACCCCGCGCATCTCGCCGCCCTGACCGAAGCGATTGCCGGGCGCCCGGTGCGCGCGATCCTGTGCACCCATACCCATCGCGATCACAGCCCGGCGGCCGCGCCGCTGAAGGCCGCCACCGGCGCGCCGGTCATCGGTTGCGCGCCGCTGACGATGGACGATGCCGGTCCGCGTGCCGACGCGGCATTCGATGCCGAATATCGGCCCGACCGGGTGTTGACGCATGGCGAAACCATTGCGGGCGAAGGCTGGACGATCGAAGCAGTGGCAACGCCGGGCCATACGTCGAACCATCTCTGTTTTGCGCTGCGCGAAAATGGCGCGCTGTTCACCGGCGATCATGTGATGGGATGGTCGACCAGCGTCGTCGCGCCGCCCGACGGCGACATGACGGCATATCTGGCGAGCCTGGAATTGCTGATGCATCGCGAGGACAAGGTCTATTATCCCGCCCATGGACCGCAGATCGATCGGCCGCAACGGCTGGTGCGCGGCATGATCGGCCATCGCCGCCAGCGCGAGGGCCAGATATTGCGGCTGTTGCGCGAAGGAGTGCATCGCATCCCCGATCTGCGCGCGCGCATGTATGTCGGGCTCGATCCCCGGCTGGAGGGCGCGGCGGAACGATCGGTGCTTGCGCATCTGATCGACCTGATGGGCCGTGGTATCGTCGCCGGTGAAGGCGAGGATTGGAGAATGGCGGCATGAAGCGGGGCTGTTTTTCGGTATTCGGGTTTCTTGCCGCGCTGGCGATCATCGTCGGCGCCATCTTCGTGGTGGGTCGCGACTATATCGAAAAGAAGATCGCCGGCCCCGATCCGGTGACCGTCGCGGCGACGAGCCTGCAGGGCATGCGCGAACAGGCCCGGCTTTCCACCTTCGCTGCGCGTTATGTGACGGTCGTCACTGCGACTCAGCAGCGCATGTGGCTGTCGGCGCACAAGACGCTGATCATGCCCGGAGACGTCCGCTATGAAGTCGACCTGTCCAAGCTTCAGCAAAAGGACATGCGCTGGGACGCGAACACCAACACGCTCAGCATCGTCCTGCCGCCGATCGAAGTCGTCGGCCCCACCGTCGATATGAACGCGATCCGCGAATATAGCGGCGGCGGCATTTTGATGTCGCTGACCGATGCCGAGGATCAGCTCGACGAAGCCAATCGCAAGGCGGCGCAGGAGGACCTGCTGAAACAGGCGCGTGCCGATGTGCCGATGCGGCTTGCCCGCGAAGCGACCCGCCGCGCCGTCGAGCGCAGCTTTGCCATGCCGCTGCGCGCAGCGGGGCTGCAGGCGAATGTCCAGGTGCTGTTTCCCGACGAAGTGAAGCGCGGGAACAACGAAGTATGGGATGTTTCGCCGTCGATCGAGGAAGTGCTCGCCAATCGTCAGTGATTGGCCCCGACAGGCGGGGCCGCTTTCCTCGGTTGATCGTTTCACGGATTGGCCCCATCTGGGCGCCAACGGAGGACCTCTCGAATGAATGCACCAACGGGTAATGGCGAAGATTTGCGCGGGCTGGATCTGCGGGCCGAGATTGAGCGACTGCGCAAGGAGCGCAATGCCGTCATTCTGGCGCATTATTACCAGAAGCCGGAGATTCAGGACATTGCCGATTTCGTCGGCGACAGCCTCGACCTCAGCCGCAAGGCGGCGGCGACCGATGCCGATGTGATTGCGTTCTGTGGCGTGCGCTTCATGGCGGAGACCGCCAAGGTGCTGAGCCCGGAAAAGATCGTCGTGCTGCCCGACATGGATGCCGGCTGTTCGCTGGAGGACAGCTGTCCGCCCGAACAATTCGCCGAATTCCGCCGCCAGCATCCCGATCATATCGCGCTGACCTACATCAACTGTTCGGTCGAAGTGAAAGCGCTGTCCGACGTGATCGTCACCAGTTCGTCGGCGGAAAAGATCCTGACGCAGATCCCGGAAAGCCAGAAGATCATCTTTGGCCCCGACAAGCATCTGGGCGGCTATCTGGCGCGCAAGACCGGACGCGACATGCTGTTGTGGCCGGGCGTGTGCATCGTCCATGAGGCGTTCAGCGAGACCGAGCTGCTCAAGCTCAAGGCACAGCATCCCGACGCGCCCGTCGCCGCGCATCCCGAATGCCCCGCCTATATCATCGATCATGCCGATTATGTCGGATCGACCAGCGGCATCCTGCAATATGCCAAGGATATGACCGGTGACACGCTGATCGTCGCCACCGAACCGCATATCATTCACCAGATGGAAAAGGCGGTTCCGGAGAAGAATTTCATCGGTGCGCCGGGCGCGGACGGCAACTGCAACTGCAACATCTGTCCGTATATGGCGCTCAACACGATGGAGAAGCTCTATCTCGCGCTGCGCGATCTGGAACCCCGGATCGAGATCGAGGAGGAGTTGCGGCTCAAGGCCAAGAAGAGCCTCGACAAGATGCTCGAAATGGCGAGCGCGACGGTCGGGCAGGGCGATCTGGGCCCGGTGCCGGAAAACGATATGGGCCCGGTGATGAAGGGCGACTGATCGGGACGATGCGTCGCGGGCGGGGCAACCGTTTCGCCCGCGGCACGTTCTAGGGCGCATGAATGCCTGGTTGCGCCAAATCACCTCCCGCCTCAACGCGAGCTACTGGTTCCTTCCCACGCTGCTGACGATCGCCGCGATACTATTGTCGCTGGTCACTTATTGGCTTGATCGCACGCTGGGTCAGCACTGGATCGCGGACATGGGCTGGCTTCACGCGTCGAAGCCCGACGGCGCCCGCGCGCTGTTGTCGACCATCGCCGGATCGATGATCTCGGTCGCCGGCACGGTGTTCGCGATCACGATCGCGGCAGTCGTCTATGCCTCGGGCAATTACGGGCCGCGCCTGCTCACCAACTTCATGACCGACCGCGGCAATCAGCTTTCGCTCGGCGTGTTCATCGCGACCTTCGTCTATTGCCTGCTGATATTGCGTACGATCCGCCAGCCCGATGAAACCGGGCCGTTCGGCATGGGTGGCGGCGGCGGATTCGTTCCCGAACTGTCGTTGCTCGTCGCCTTCATGCTCGCGCTGCTTTCGGTCGCGGTGCTCGTTTATTTTCTGCACCATGTGCCCGACAGTATCCGAATCAATCGCGTCGTCGCATCGATCGGCCGACGCGTATTGCACGATATCGAGCATCGCTTTCCCGACCCCGATCAGGGCAAGGAGCCGATACATCGTTCGCGCGCGGGCACGCCGGTTCGCGCGCATCGCGTGGGCTATGTCGAAGTCGTCGATTTCGCGACGCTTGGCCGCGTCTGCGAGGAACAGGGCCTGAAAATCCAGCTTGCGGTACGGCCGGGCGATTTCGTGCATCCCGATGTCCCGCTGCTGCATGTCGAGGGGACGTGCGGCGAGGATGTCCCCGATCGTCTTCGCAACGCCTTTGCGGTCGGGACCAGCCGTACTGCCGATCAGGATCTGGAATATTCGATCGACGAACTGGTCGAAATTGCGTTGCGCGCGCTTTCTCCGGGCATCAACGATCCCTTCACCGCGATCACCTGTATGCACTGGTTGTCGGCGGGAACCGCCAGGATTGCGATGCGCGATCTGCGCCGCGATGCGGATGGGGATTGCAGTAGCGATCATGGTGTCGACGCATTGCCCGACGATTTCGCGCATTTCCTGCGCCGGGGCTTCGGAGCGGTCCGCACCTCGGCGGCGGGCAATCTGCTGGCGGCGCTCAATTTCGTTCAGGGGCTGGAAAGCGCCGCGACGGGGCGACCATCGGACGCGCGCACCGAAATGCTGCGGCACGAAGCGCGTCAGCTGCTGGCGCAGGCGGAGACATTGCTTGCCGGTCCGGCGCTCGATGAACTGCGCGAACGCGTGACGCTGTTCGTCGGCGACGATTGACGTCTGTCGCTTGCCGCAGCGATCTGCCAAGGAAGGCGCGGCGAGAGTTCAGCTATTGAGAGGCGACAGCGTGACCCAGCAGGTACAGGCAGGAATCGATCCGGGCGCATTCGCCTTGCCGGGTTTCGATCTCGACCGCTTCGTGCGCGAAACGCTGGCGGAGGATCTGGGCGTGGCGGGCGATATCACTTCGGCCGCGGTCATTCCGGCCGAAGCGCGCTTCACCGGCGTGATGGACAGCCGCGACGCGATCATCGTCGCGGGGCTGCCGATCGCCGAAGCCTTTTTCCGCGCGCTCGATCCCGATGTCGAAATCGAATGCCTGGTAACGGATGGGGACAGGGTCGCCGCCGGGACCGATCTGATGCGGCTGTCGGGAAAGGCACGCGCGTTGCTGACGGCGGAACGGTCTGCGCTCAACACCGTGCAGCATCTGTCGGGCATTGCCACGATGACGCGGGGCTATGTCGAGCGCATCGCCGGGACGGGCGCGACTCTGCTCGACACGCGCAAGACGATTCCGGGCCTGCGCGTTCTGGAGAAATACGCAACGCGCATGGGCGGCGCCCGCAATCACCGCATGGGCCTGTGGGATGCGGCGATGATCAAGGACAATCACGTCGCCGTTGCCGGGTCGATCGGCGAGGCGGTGCGTCGCGCGGTTTCGGCGCATATCGAGAACATCATCGTCGAAGTCGACCGGATCGATCAGATCGAACCCGCGCTGGCGGCGGGGGCCACGCACCTGCTGCTCGACAATATGTCGGTCGCGCTGCTGCGGGAGGCGGTGGCGCTGGTGAACGGGCGCGTGCCGACAGAGGCATCGGGCGGCGTGCGGCTCGACACAATTCGTGCCATCGCCGAAACCGGCGTGACCTTTGTCAGCGTCGGACGGCTGACTCAGTCGGCGCCCGCCGCCGATATCGGGCTCGACTTTCAGGCGGAATAGCGTTCCGCCGCAACCTTAATGGTTGATCGTGGCGGTGCCGGGATGATGCTTGTCCAGATGGCGCAGGATCATCTTCAGGTTGCGCGTGTTCGACCGGAACATGAAATCGGCCGCGTCGCCGATGAACGGCACCAGCCCGATCAGCCAGTCGAATGCGACATTGCCGACCATCCGCGCCATCTTGGTCTTTGACATGCCGATATTGCGCGCTTCCCACACCATATAAAGGCCCATTGCCGAGGTGATGAAATCGCCCGCGATCGGGATCAGGCCCAGGATCGCATCCAGCCCGAATCGCTGATTGGTGCCGGGAATTTTGAAGCTGCCCTCGAGCAGTTGTTCCATCGCAACGACACGCTTGCGCACATCAGCGGCATGCGTGCCCAGCGGCAGATTCTTGCCTGCTTCGCGAAATGTGCTCGATGCCATACGTCCCAGCCGTGCCATGAGCGCCTCATTTGTTGTCGTTGCGTACCTGATCCAACACATGCCATGCGCGCGGGTTCCCCTGCCACGCATTCAGCCGCGTCGCGACGATAGACCATCTGAGTGGTTTCGCCAGTGGAATGAACGAAACGTCGCGCGTCAACAGCGCGTCGGCCTCGGCGATGCGATGCGACCGTTCGGTAAGGTCCGTCGTATCGCGCGCGGCGTCGAGTGCGGCCTGCGCTTCTTCCGAACAGGGCTGACAGGCCTCTGCCAGATACCAGCGCGCGCTGTCATAGGGTGCGACATCGTCGATCAGCCGTAAATCGGCGTCTTCCCAGGGCGGCACGCGAACCGGGTCGATACCGATATCGATCAGCGCGACGCCGATATGCCCCCATATCAGCGTGGCACCGGGGCCATAGGGCATCGCCACGCGCAGGCGCACCGGCGCGCCGTCATGCGCGCCACGCCATTGGCGCACGCGCGATCGGGCAAGCGCGCGGCGTTGCTCAAGCGAAGTTTCGCGCCATTCCGGAACCGTCGGATCGGCCGCCGAATCGAACCGGGCGGGAAGCAGGGTTTCCTGCGTCGACCAGCCGGCCATTACTGCGTCGGTCAGCGCGGAGCGATCGATCGCCATTGCCAATGCTGCGCGATTTTCCGCCGATTCCAGAAAGCCGGCTCGATCGACGATGGCCAGCCCGAACAGGCCCTCCGCCGGGTCCGTGCGGATATTGGCGGGGGCAACGCCGGCGATGCCGACGAGCGGCCAATCGACGAAGCTGCCGCCCAGCACCAGATCCGACCGGCCTGAAACGAAACGTGCCAGCGCCAGCGACGCGCGTTCGCCGCGCAGCCGCACCTGTTTGGCGGGTTCGGGCTCGCTCGCTTCTTCCGCTTCGGTGTCGGAAGAATCGAACGCGGGCGAGAGCAGCAGCACATCGTCGGTTTCGCCCGCCACGCGGAACGGCCCGCTGCCGTCCAGCTGGCGCGGGCGGAATATCGTCAGCTCGGGCTGCGCGAACAGGTTGAGCATGTCGGGGCGCGGCTGGCGCAGCCGCACTTCGATCACTTCCGGAGTCATCGCGACGATTTCGTCGATCACGGCGAGGAACGGAGCCAGCGCGTTGCGGCTGCGCGGTGCGATGGCGCGGCGCAACGATGTCACCACCTGCGCCGCGGTTACCGGCGTGCCGTCGGGCCAGGTGGCGTCACGCAGCCGGAAGATATAGCTGCGCCCGTCGTCGATGACGATCCATCTCTGGGCAAGGCCGGGGACGATCTGGCCATTGGCATCGAACCGCACCAGCCCCTGCGCGGTCGCGTACATGCGCACCGCCTGTGGCGTATCGATCGGCCCGCGGCTCGGATCGGCCGCTTCGGCAGGGCCGCCGATCGCACTTACTTCGACCGGTATATCGTCCGGTCGCGGCTTGCCGCACCCCGCCGCAGCGAGCGCGAGCGCAAACACCAGCAGCAGAGGCGAGCGGTTCATTGCAGTTCCCGGTGCAGGAGACGGCTGGGGTGTATGTTCATGCCATTGTCCTGCCAACCCCCGATTTCGGGCGCGACCAGCGAGCGGCTGACATAGAAATGGAGGAGCAGGATGGGCGCGGCGCGTTGCAACCGCAACTCGGCGGCCTGTAACGCGTCGGGATCGCCTGTCATCCCTGCGTCGAGCAACTGGTCATATTCGGGGTCGGCATAGCCCGAATAGTTGATCGCCCCGGCATCGCTGCGATGGACCGCAAGGAAATTCTCCGCAGCGGGCAGATCGGCGATCCAGCCCGAACGCGCCAGTTCGAAATCGCCGCTGCGCAGGGCAGCGAAATGGAGCTGTGCCTCGCTGTTGAGCAGCTGTGCCTCGACGCCATAAGGGCGCCACATCGCCGCCAGCGCCACGGCGATCCGGCGATGGTCGCCGCCCGAATTGAAGCGGATGGTGAAGCGCAGCGGCCGGCCGGGCCCGAAGCCGGCCTGGGCGAGCAGCCAGCGGATATGCTCCGGGTCGCTGCCCAGCGGATCGGCATTGGCGCCGCCCAGCGCAGGCGGGACCAGTCCCGTTGCCGGCAATTCCCCGGTGCCGAGCAGCGTATCGGCGATCCAGCGACGGTCGACCGCCATCGACAGCGCCTGACGGACGCGCGCGTCGCTGCACGGCGGGCGGCGTGTGTTGAACGCGAAATAATAGGTTCCGGCATAGGGATGGACATGCACCGCGCCGGGCAAATGTGCGCGCGCCCAGTCGAGCCGCGTCGGCGGCACATCGGAAACCGTGTCGGCCATGTCACCGCGAAACCGGCGCAATGCCGCCAGCTTGTCCTCCGCCGGGCGCCAGTCGATCCGCGAAGTGGCGGGCGCGCCGCCCTGCCATGCCGGATTGGCTTCCAGCGCGATCCGGTCGCCCAGCCGCCAGTCGGTGAGGCGATAGGGACCGGACGTGACCAGCGGCCGCTCCGACGTCCAGCCGTCGCCAGCGGAATCGATCCGGTGCAGCGGCAGCGCCGCCATCGCCGGATGGGCGAGCAGATAGGGGAGATAGGCGATCGGACGCTTCAGCCGGACCGTGACTGCGTCCGGCCCGTCGGGTTCGATTCCGGCAATGGCTTCGAACAGCGAGGCCGTGGGCGAAGCGGTTTCGGGCGCGCAAAGCCTTTGCCAGCCGCGTACGAAATGCTCGGCCCTGATCGGTGCGCCGTCCGAAAAGCGCAGCGCCGGTCGCAGCTGGAATCGCCACGCCAGCGCGGCGCGATGCGTAATTTCCGCCAGTCCCGGCTCGGCTTCTCCGGCTCCGGTATAGCGCATCAGCCCTTCGAACTGGTCGGCGGCGACGCGCAGCGATGTGAGATCCGAGATCTTCTGCGGATCAAGGCCTTTCACTTCATCGTCGGAAAGGCGCACAATGACGCCATCGCGCGGTTGCCGGGAAGGCCCGCGGGAACAGGCGCTCAGCGCCAGCAGCGACAGCGTGCCCAGATGAATGTCGCGGCGGGAAAACATGCGGGTACCAGACTGCGCCTTTGCGGCAAGGCGGGCAAGCCTTGGCGCGGCTGCTGCACCTGCCATAGGGTGGACGAAATTCAGAGGCGAGTCGGCAATGCTGGTGGAGCGACGGGGATTGTCGGCATTGCTGTTTCGCGCGGCGGCCACCGGCGCGCATCATCTGTTGCGGCTGCGCTGGTGGGTGACGCGGCCCAGGACCCAGGGCGTCAGTGCGCTGCCCGTCACGCCCGAGGGCAAGGTGATCCTCGTCCGCCACAGCTATGTTTCGGGCTGGTATATTCCCGGCGGCGGCCGCAGGGCCGATGAGGATCCGCGCGAGGCGGCACTTCGCGAATTGCGCGAGGAGATCGGCATGACGTCGCATGGCCGCGTCCACGCGATCGGCGAATTCGAACATCGGCCCCACCACAAGCGCGACACAATGGCCTTTTTCGTTGTCGAGGATGTCGTCTGTTCGGCGAGACTGTCGATCGAGATCGAAGCGATCGGTGCCTTTTCGCCTGATGCACTGCCCGATGGCGTCAGTCCACGAAGCGTCGCACGCATCAAGCTTTGGCGGGAAGGCGCTTGATCGCTCCGGCTGGATGGAGGGCTGCTGTTTCGGAACGCGCGTCTGGTATAGTGCGGTGCAGCAAAAGCGGCTAAGGCGTGGCCGATGCAGACCATGGCCAACACCTATAACGGGTGGATCGACTGGATCCTCAATACCAGCCAGCTGTCGGACAAGTTCTGGCACGTCCAGGCAGGGCTCGCGATCCTGGTGATCGCGCGGCTGTTGCTCCGCGTTCCGTTGCGCAGCTTTCTGCCCCTGTTCGTGGTGATCGCTGCCGAAGCGGGGAATGAAGTGCTGGATCGCATCTATCTGGGCGCATGGAACTGGGACGATACTGCCAGCGACGTGTTCTATACGCTGCTCTGGCCGACGATCCTTACTTGCGGCGCCTTTGCTACGGCACGGTATCCGGAACTGAGCGAGCCGCCGAAATGGCTTCGTCGATGGGTCATCCGCGACGAAAAGCGGACTGACGAGCAGGAATAAGGCCTGCTGGTGCGGACGGCGGGACTCGAACCCGCACGCCCTTACGGGCAAAAGATTTTAAGTCTCCAGCGTCTACCGGTTCCGCCACGTCCGCACCCGGGGACGAGAAGCCGATGGCGATCCGCGCGTCAAGCGCCGCAGCATATCAATTTGCTGAGAGGGTATCCGGAAAAGACCGAGTTTGCCGTTGGAACGGTTAAACGTTCAGGCGCTCGCGCATTTCCTTGCCGGGTTTGAAATAGGGGACGCGCTTGGCATCCACTTCGACCGATTCGCCCGTGCGCGGATTGCGTCCGACGCGTGCGTCGCGGGCGCGGGTAGAAAAGGCCCCGAAGCCGCGCAGTTCGACACGGCCACCTTCGCTCAGCCGCTGAACGATCTCGTCGAAAAATACCGCGACGATCCTCTCGACCTCCCTTGCGGAAAGATCGGGGTTATCATGTGCCAGCTTCTGAACAAGTTCGGAACGGATCATCCAAGCCCTCCAAGCGGGCGGCCTTCCGTTTTTTCGGTAAGACTACGCCGCGACCACGGCCGCATGGTAGCGCCGATGGGCTATCTGCATCAACCCGAAGATGAACGAAATTTGCAGATTCCCAAAGATATGCGTGCCGGGACGGACGGTCCGCCCCGGCACACCATATTTACTCCTGGTCGCCGCCGGTGCTGCGCGCCTTGAGCGCTTCACCGAGGATGTCGCCGAGCGACGCACCCGAATCGGACGAACCATATTGTGCGACAGCCTGCTTCTCTTCGGCGATCTGCATCGCCTTGACCGAGAAGGTCGGCTTCTTCGACCGGTCGGTGCCGGTGACCATTGCGTCGAACTTCTGGCCGACCTGGAAACGTTCCGGACGCTGTTCGTCGCGGTCGCGGCCCAGATCGGTGCGCTTGATGAAGCCGGTCTGGCCATCTTCGCCCGCCTGAACCTCAAGGCCCGCGTCGCGGACTTCGAGAACGGTGACGGTGACGATCGCGCCCTTGTTCAGGCGGTCGCCCGAAGCGGCAACCGCGCCGGCGGCCGGGGCCCCACGCTCGAGCTGCTTCATGCCCAGGCTGATGCGCTCCTTGTCCGGCTCGACGGCCAGAACGACGGCCTGAACCGTCTCACCCTTGCGGTGCAGGTTGAGCGCGTCTTCACCCGAAATGCCCCAGGCGATGTCCGACATATGGACCATGCCGTCGACATCGTTGTCCAGGCCGACGAACAGGCCGAATTCAGTGGCGTTCTTGACTTCGCCCTCGACAGTCGAACCGACCGGATGCGCTTCGGCGAAGGCTTCCCACGGATTCTGCTGCGCCTGCTTCAGGCCCAGCGAGATACGGCGCTTGTCTTCGTCGACCTCGAGCACCATCACTTCGACTTCCTGCGAAGTCGACACGATCTTGCCCGGATGGACGTTCTTCTTGGTCCAGCTCATTTCGCTGACATGGACCAGGCCTTCGATACCCGGCTCCAGTTCGACGAACGCACCATATTCGGTGATGTTCGTGACGCGGCCGGTGATCTTCGCGCCGACCGGATATTTGGCCGATGCGCCTTCCCACGGATCGCTTTCGAGCTGCTTCATGCCCAGGCTGATGCGCTGCGTGTCGCGGTTGATGCGGATGATCTGCACCTTCACCGTGTCGCCGATGTTGAGCATTTCGCTCGGATGATTGACGCGCTTGTAGCTGAGGTCGGTGACGTGCAGCAGGCCGTCGATGCCGCCCAGGTCAACGAACGCACCATAATCGGTGATGTTCTTGACGACGCCGTCGATCACCTGGCCTTCGGTCAGGCTCTGGATCAGGCCCGAACGCTGTTCGGCGCGAGTTTCCTCAAGCACCGCGCGACGCGACACGACGATGTTGCCGCGCTTGCGGTCCATCTTGAGGATCTGGAAGGGCTGGGGGATGTCCATCAGCGGCGTGACGTCACGCACCGGACGGATATCGACCTGGCTGCCCGGCAGGAACGCCACGGCGCCGTTCAGGTCGACGGTGAAGCCACCCTTCACGCGGCCGAAGATCACGCCTTCGACGCGGCTGTTTTCGGCGAATTCGGATTCGAGCTTATCCCAGGCGGCTTCGCGGCGGGCGCGGTCGCGGCTCAGCATCGCTTCGCCGTTCGCATTCTCGACGCGGTCGATATAGACTTCGACTTCGTCGCCGACCTTCAGCTCGGCCTTCTGGCCCGGAGCGGCGAATTCGCGCAGCGGCACGCGGCCTTCGCTCTTCAGACCCACGTCGATGACGGCGAGGTCGTTTTCGATGCCGGTGACGGTGCCGATGACGACGCGGCCTTCAAAGCTGTCTGCGCCGCCGAGCGTCTGCTCGAGCATTGCCGCGAAATCGTCGCGGCTCGGATTTGCCGTAGTGGCCATGTAAAAGTGGTTCCTGAACTAACGTTTTTCCGGCCAGCCGGTTGTTTCCGGCGGTCTTGTGGCCGAACTGCCGTGCCGGGCGAATCCCGGACGCGGCATCCGGGCGGGCATCGCCCCCGCAAAGGGTTGTTACAGTCGACAAAATGGCAATCGCCAAAATGCGAAATGGCGCGTGAGGAATCTTCCTCCGCGCCGACCCTCCGCGAGTCTCAACTCGCCGGACGGGCGCGCGTTAGCCGAAAACCCCCGCGAAGGCAAGCTGTCGCGGGGGAAGAGGGGGGGCGCGATCGGGGTTCAGGGTACCAGGACGGCGCGTCCGTTCACCTTGCCTTCGCGCAACCGGTCATAGACTTTCGCTGCATCTTCCAGAGGGTGCTTCTCCACCTCTGCACGGATACGGCCATTTTCGGCCAGCGCGATGACTTCCATCAGTTCGGCACGCGTGCCCCAATAGGGAATGGTCACTTGCGTGCCATAGGGCGGGCTGTCAGCCGAATATTTCACTACGCCGCCGGCAAGGCCGACCACCGTCAGCCGACTGTCGCGACCGACAACACTCGCCGCAAGGTCGATCGTCGTCTGCGCGCCGACGAAATCGAGCGCGACGGCGACACCGCGTCCGCCGACCAGATCGCGGATTTCCTCTGCGGCTGTCGTGTGGCCGCTATTGATCGTGATGTCGGCGCCCAGTTTCCTGGCATGATCGAGCTTGCCCGCATCGATATCGGCGGCGATGATCCGTGCGCCGGTGATCGCGCGCAATATCTGTACCGCCATATGGCCCAGTCCACCCACGCCGATCACCAGTACAGTGGCGTCGGGCGTCAGCTGCGGAATCGCCGCCTTGATCGCGTGATAGGGAGTCAGTGCGGCATCGCTGAGCGGCGCGACATCGGCCGGATCGAGCCCCTTCAACGGGACCAATAGCCGGGAATCGGGAACGATCATGTAATCGGCCATGCCGCCATCGCTGCCCAGTCCGCCGCCATAGCTCGGAATGCTGGCATGGCGTTCGCAGTAGTTTTCGGCCGAGATCTGGCAATGATGGCATTGGCCACAGCCCCATGGGCCATAAACGGCAACGGCATCGCCTTCCTGCCAGCCGTCGACGCCCTGACCCAGTGCGGCGACCCAGCCGGCATTTTCATGGCCGAGCGTGAACGGGCCCTTGAACGGCACTTCGCCATCCAGGACGTGCAGATCGGAATGGCAAACACCCGCGCCGCCGATCTTGAGCAATATTTCGCCAGGGCCGGGTTCGGGCTTGGCGATATCGACAATTTCCGGAGGTTTGCCTCCCTCGATAAAGCGGACGGCTTTCATGGTTGCGCTCCTTTTGCGACCTTTTTGGATTCATAATCCAAACGTGTCGGACCCCAGGTACGTTGCATTTTGCCACGAAAAAAACCGCCGGCAGGATGCGGCGGGAAGCGCGCGCTATTCGCTTTCAGAAGCGGCCTTCGCCCTGGACCGCGCTGCTTCCACGATCGCCACCGCCTTCTGCACTGCTGCTTCGATCGACAGGAAACTGGTGTCGAGCAACACCGCGTCCGCCGCCTGACGCATCGGCGCCTCGGCGCGTTTGGCGTCGCGTTCGTCGCGTGCGCGAATGTCGGAAAGCACCTTGTCCAGGCTTTCGAAGATACCGCTCTTGCGCTGTTCGAGCTGGCGGCGCTGGGCGCGGATCATCGGCGTCGCCTTGACGAAGATCTTCACATCCGCCTCCGGCGCGATGACCGTGCCGATGTCGCGCCCGTCGAGCACGGCGCCGCCCGGCTGACCGGCAAATCTCTTCTGCCGCAGCAACAGCGCCTTGCGTACCAGCGGATGCGCCGAAACGACCGATGCGACCTTGCCGACTTCCTCGCTTTTCAGCCGGGGATCCTCGAGCTGAAAATCGTCGAAGCTGCATCCGGCCAGCGCATCGGCTTCATTCGCCGGATCGCGTTCTTCGCGCAGCACTTCGGCGGCGACGGCGCGATAGAGGAGCCCGGTATCGAGATGCGGCAGCCCATAATGCCGCGCGAGTGCGCGGGCGATCGTGCCCTTGCCCGAGGCGGCGGGTCCGTCGACTGCAATAATCATTACCTAGACTTCAGCTTAGCGACGCACCGCGTCAAGGGTTTGGTAGAAATCGGGGTAGCTCGTTCCCACCGGCGCGACGTCGTCGATCGTCAATGGCCGGGTGCAGGCAAGCGCGGCGACCGTCATGCTCATTGCGATGCGATGGTCGAGTTTCGAGGCGATCTGCGCGTCGCCGGGCAGGGGATCGCCATCGGTGCCGTCGATGATCAGGCCGTCGGGAACTTCCTCCACATGCGCGCCCGCCGCGGTCAGCGCCGCCGCCATCGTCGCGATCCGGTCTGATTCCTTGACGCGCAGCTCCTCGGCACCGCGTGCGATCGTGCGGCCCCGCGCCAACGCGGCGGCGACGAACAGGATGGGATATTCATCGATCATGCTCGGCGCGATCTCTGGCGGGACTTCGATTCCGGTCAGCGGCGCGTGGCGGACGATCAGGTCGGCGACCGGCTCGCCGCCCACGGTGCGCGGCTGTGCTTCGGTAATGTCGGCGCCCATCATCCGCAGCGCCTGGATCAGGCCCGCGCGCGTCGGATTGAGGCCGACATTGGCAATCGTCAGTTCCGAACCCGGTACGATCGACGCGGCGACCATCCAGAAAGCGGCGCTGGAAGGATCGCCGGGCACTTCGATCTGCTGCGGGCGCAACTCGGCCTCTCCGGCGATCGCGATGATTCGTCCCTCGGGCGTTTGCTCGACCGACACGTCCGCACCGAATCCGCGCAGCATCCGTTCGCTGTGATCGCGCGTCGGCACCGGTTCGATCACGCGCGTGATACCGGGCGTGTTGAGCCCCGCCAGCAGGACCGCCGATTTCACCTGTGCCGATGCGACGGGCAGGCGATATTCGATCGGCACCGCCGGGCAAATGCCGCGCATGGTGAGCGGCAGGCATTTGCTTCCCTTGGCGCCGGGCGAAGCCGTGAATTCCGCCCCCATTTGCGACAACGGATCGATCACGCGCCCCATCGGCCGACTCGACAGCGACGCATCGCCGGTGAATGTCGCAGTGATCGGATGGCTGGCGATCAGGCCCATCAACAGCCGGGTGGACGTGCCCGAATTGCCCATTTCCAGTGCCGTGCGCGGCTGGAGCAGCCCGCCCACGCCGACGCCATGAACGCGCCACACGCCATCGCCGCCGCGTTCGATATCCGCACCCATTGCGCGCATCGCGGCGGCGGTGGCGAGCACGTCCTCACCCTCCAGCAACCCCGTGATACGGCTTTCGCCGACGGCCAGACCGGCGAACATCAGCGCGCGGTGGCTGATCGATTTGTCGCCGGGCACGCGGACGGTGCCGCGCAACGGTCCGGCGGCGGAAAGCGAAAGCGGGCGGGGGGCTGATGATGTCATAAGGCGCGCGGGCTTTTGACAGCGCGCTTGCGCTATGGCAAGGCGCGCCCCACTTTGCGGGGTACGGGCTTTGTCAGTGGCGGGCTCGATCCCCAAAATCCCAGTTTCGAAAGGCAAGAGGCGCTCACATGGTGAAGCCGGAATGGGGCACGAAGCGTACGTGCCCGAAATGCGCGACGCGATTTTACGATCTTGAGAAAGACGAACCGGTAACCTGCATCGAATGCGGGTATGCCTGGGAACCCGAGCCTGTGCTCAAGTCGAAGCAGCCGCTTCCGTTCGAATCGAACAAGAAGGAAGCGGAAAAGAAGGAAAGCAGCGATTCGGATCTCGGTGACGAGGATCTGGACATCGGTGAAGACGATGATTCGCCCGATGACGAAGTCGATCTGGGCGGCGACGACGATCTGGGCGTCAAGGCTTCCGAAGAAGACGACGAAAACTAAGCACCCGCTCTCGCGCGCTCCGGCCCTGTTTCCGGAGCGGCGCGGCAGCATCAAATCGGGTGCTTGCAATCTCCGCGGCGGCTGACTAAAGGCCGTCGCCTTCCCGGGGTGTGGGGCCGTAGCTCAGCTGGGAGAGCGTCGCAATGGCATTGCGAAGGTCAGGGGTTCGATCCCCCTCGGCTCCACCATTTCCCCTATGCCGTCCTTCGGACGCGATAGAATCGCGAATGGCAGGGGCTTAGGGCGGTTTTAAAGCCCTGATCCAGCGAGCCGGCTTTGACGGCTACCCGGTCTCTTCGATCTTCATGAGGCACGCAGAGTGCGCCGCCGGTGCTGGAAATGCGCGCACAGGGCCCTGTCCAATCCGATCGGCTCCGCCAGATCGCCGGGCACCAGCGCACCACGTTCATCAAGCACGCCCGCCGCTTCTGCTACGAGCGGCGCCAGGCCATGGTGGACGGAGCTAGTGGCTGGAGCGAGGCGGCGGACAGGCTCGGCACGTCTATCGGCGCTGCTTTTCGCGGGTGCGCGCCGAACTGCGGGTTTGAGAGGCCTTCGTCCAGGCGTGCGCGACGGCAAGCAACGGCAGGCTGAGTGCGAAGATGCCCAGAACGTCGCGCCAGCCTTCTCCGGTCAGCGCGACGATCAGACCGAACAGCGATGTCACGGCAAGGATCGCGGGTATGGCGAAGACGCTGCGCATCATGGTGCCGGCTCGGCTGGGACAACAGCCGTCCTCGTATCGCCCGCTGCGGCTGGCGGGCTGCGTCGCTTGCCGTGCCCGAGCCAGAGATACACGCCGGATCCGAGCACTATGATCAGGAAGATATCGAGCGTCGCCCAGAGCAGTTTGAGCGGCAGTCCGCCATAGTCGCCGAAATGCAGCGGGCGACTGAGCTGCAATGCCTTCATCGATACCGGCATCGGGCGGACATCGACCAGCGCGCCGGTCTCCGCGTCGATCAACGCGGGGGTCAGCAATTCCTTGGTCAGCGCCGACTTGCCCTGAAAGAACACGGCATAATGGCGGTCGGTGCTGAAACTGCCGCCCGGAAAGCCGATAAATTGCGGGTTGCTGCCGGGCAGCGCCTTGCGCGCAGACGCCATTGCGCGATCGAGCGAGCCATAGCGTTCGGGCGGGAGCGCGCCTTCGCCACGATGCGCGCCGGTCATGTCGGCAAGCGCGGTGGTGCGCCAATTGTCGGCGATGGGTGTCGCGAAGGCGTTCAGAATGCCGGTGATGCCGACCACGCACATCCATGCCAGCGCGACGATACCGAGCAGATTGTGCCAGTCGAGCCAGATCAGGCGACGGCTGCGCCCCAGCCGCAGCGTTCCGAAATCGAGCTTTCGCATGAACGGCGCGTAGAGAATGGTGCCGGATATCAATGACAGCACGAAGAGCAGGCCCATGGTGCCGAGGAACAACATGCCCGGCAGGCCAAGAAACATGTCGGTATGGAGCTGAAGCAGGAAGTCAGTGATCCCCTTGCGGTCCGGATCGCCGATCGTCGCGCCGGTCGCGCGATCGAACAGCAACAGCGTCATGTCCCGCTCTGCAGCGTCGGGCGTTGGTCCCGTGGTGACGGTCAGCAAGGGGCTGTCATTGGCGAACCCCATGAACAGCGGCACTTCGCCCGGCCTTAGCGCGAGCGCTTTTTCGACCATGGTATCGAGCGGCAAAAGGGCCGGGTCGTCGCTCGACGAGGCCGGGCCCGAAAGCGGTATGTGATCGCCGGTCGCCAGGTCGATTTCGTCATGAAAGATCAGCGGCAGGCCCGTCAGGCAAAGCATCAGCAGGAACAGCGTGCAGATCAGGCTCGTCCATTTGTGGACAAGAAACCAGACGCGGATCGTTTCCCGCTTCACTGCGATCCGGCCTGTTGCGGATGTGCGGCGGGCGGCCAGCGATTCGCCCAGGGGAATGCGGCCTCCAGCTCCTTGCCCAGCGCGAGCAGCATCTCGTCGCTGCCGGGACCGCCGGAGAAGAGCGCGCCCACAGGCAATTGCCCCGGTGCGGTGGCGATCGGCAATGTGATGCTGGGCGTGCCGGCCATATTATGAAGCGGCGTGTAGCTCATATAATCGAACAGCGCGTGCCATAGGTCGTCGAACGCGCGATCCGGTGCGAGCACCCCCAGCTTTGGCGGGACGGTGCGATTGACCGGCGAGAGCACGACATCGAATTCGGCGTGAAATTCGGTCAGCTCCTGCCGGACGCTGCCGATCACACCCAGCGCTGCGGCAAGCTCGTCCGGCGAGATCGTCGCGCGGCGCTCGCCAAGTCCGATGGTCCATGGTTCGAGCAGATCGGAAAGCGGCGTGTCGGGATTGGCCGCTGCATAATGATCGCAAAGATCACCGCCCAGATAGGGCCAGAGCAGGCCCAATGCGTCGAACGCCGCGCCGCGATCATAGCGAACCGGGCGCATTTCGACTTCATGGCCCAGTTGCGCGCACTTGGCTGCAACCGAACGGATCACGTCGGCGACCGCAGCTTCGGCCTCTCCGCCATGCATCGCATCAAGGTCGACCGCGATGCGCAGCCGCCGGTCGGGCGCGGGAAGCGCGCGTGCGTCCGCGGGGCGCAGGAAACGCGCGGCCCAGGCCGTGTCGCGCATCGACCGCGCGAACAGCCCGTCCGAACAAAGCGTGTCGTCGATCCAGTGCTGCGCCCGGGCGCGAACATTGAAGCCACGGCTCGCCTTGAACCCGATGATTCCGCAATTGGAGGCGGGCATGCGGATCGATCCCGCCGCATCGCTGGCATGCGCGAAGGGGACCATGCCCATCGCCACGGCAACCGCTGCGCCGCTGCTCGACCCGCCTGCCGAACGGTCGGCATCCCATGGGTTGCGGGTGGGGCCGTACAGCAGCGCTTCACCGGTCGCGAGCAGGCCGAATTCGGGCATGGTCGACATACCCACCGGCACCAGTCCCGCTGCATCGAAACGGTCGGCAATCGGCCAGCCGCGCGTCGCGACGACGTCGCGCTTGGCACGCGAACCCGAAACGGTGGGAAAGCCGGGATATTCGAGCGAAGCCTTGAGCAGATAGGGGACGCGCGCGCGCGGTGCGTCGGCGGGAATGCCGGTCAATGCGGCGCGGGCATGGGCGAAGGCGCGGTGGCTGACGGCGTTGACGGGGCCGTCCAGCGCCGCGATCCGCGCGATCGCCGCCTCGACCGGCGCTTGCGGCGCGATTTCGCCCGACCGCACCAGTTCTGCCTGACCGCAGCCGTCATGCTGTGCGATTTCCCACGCCTGATCCGCAGCCATGTTCGTTGCCATCGATACCGTGTCGGTCATTTCGTCTTTCGCATCCAGTCGGTCAGCGTCGCATCGGGGTGATTGGCCAGAATGTCATCGAACACCGATTGGCGCTCGTCCTGGCCCAGTTTGAATCGCGCTTTGGGCTCGCCCACCGTCGCGCGGAACGCGACGATGTGACGGATAAGCTGGTCATAGCGCTCGCCGAGTTGTTCGACCCGCCATGGGGTATCGGCGCCTGCCTCCATCGCCGCAGTCAGCTGCCGTACCGATGCCTCGGTTTCATCGGGAACGAAGGTTACATCGCCTTCGAATTTGACGACGGCATAGTTCCAGGTCGGCCCCCATTGGGGCTGCGACACCAATCGTGACGAGACATAGGCTTGCGGCCCCTGAAACAGGAATGTCGCGCGCGGGCGGCGTTCGAGGGCCCGGACCTGCGGATTGCGCAGCGCGAAATGCCCGAACAGAGAGACGATGCGACCGTCGGCATCGGTTTCCGCGAGCAGGGGCAGGGGAGTCGATTCATGGCCTGCGTCGCCGTCAGACACGATCCATGCCAGCGGATAGGCGGCGATCAGATCGACGATGTCGCTCTGGCGACGCGGCGCGAAGCGGTCCGGCTGTGCTGTCATTGTGCGCCTTCCGACGCGCTGAGCGCCGGAACGACCGGCATGTCCTGCGTGAACCACAAGGGCGGTAGCGGGCGTTGGCGCGGATAGATTTCGTTCAGCGTATCGGCATCGTAGACGCGGCCGTTCTTCATCACCTGAACGAGCGAATCGAGATTCGAAATATCGGTCAGCGGATCAGCGTCGAGGATCAGGATGTCGGCGAGCTTGCCCGGTTCGATGCTGCCGATGTCGCTGGCGCGGCCAATGATCCGCGCGCCGTCGATCGTCGCGGCCTGAAGCACTTCGCGCGGTGCGGCTCCGCCCGATGCGAGCGCCAGCATCTCCCAATGATAGCCAAGGCCCGGCAATTCGCCATGCGCGCCGATGCCGACCAGCCCGCCCGCGCGTTGAATCTCCAGCGCCGCCCGCGCAAAGCGCGGATAGGCACGGTCGAAATCGGGCGTGGCGCGATGGCCGCGCGCCTTTGCCTCCAGCACCGATTGCGGGATGAAGCGACGCAGCTTTGCGTCGCCGAGCATGTCGTGGCGACCCATCTGCTCATGCTCCATTTCGGGGCCGCCATAGAGCACGATCAGCGTCGGATTATAGGCGGTGCCGCTGCGCGCGAACAGCTGGATCACATCGTCATGGATCGGCGCGACGGGAAGGGCATGTTCGTTGCCGGCAAAGCCGTCGATCGCATGGGTGAGGTTGAGCGTCAGGTCGCTGGCGCCTTCGGTGGTCGGCATCATGCCCAGTTCCGCCGATGCGGCGACCATCATCTGTCGCTGCGCACGACCGCCGACCAGATAGGATTTGATGTTGCGGGTGCGATAATAATCGCGGTTGCGCGTCATCACGTCGCGGGCATGCGCCACGCTGGTAATGTCGCTGTTGATGAAGATGCCCGGCCCGGTCGAAAAGGCGCGGGGCCCGACCATCAGCCCGGCATCGATCATGTCCTGATAGGCGAAGATATCGGTGGTGAAGGTCTGGGGGTCGAGCCCGGATGTCACGCCATAGGCGAGCGTGGCGAGGAAATCCCAGTCGTTACGCTCCAATATGCCGCGCCGGATATCGAACCAGTGGTCGTGCACGTCGATGAAGCCGGGCAGCAGATATTTGCCGCGCACATCGCGTATCGCAGCGCCTTCGGGAATGGCGACGCGTCCGCGCCGCCCGACCGCGACGATACGGTTGCCGGTAATCACGACATCAGCGTCGGCGATCACCTGATCCCCGTGCATCGTGATTGCGGTGCCGCCGCGCAGCACAACGCTGCCTTCGGGAATGTCGCGCGGCAGTTCGACTTGTGCGGCGAAGCGCTCGGCATCGCCTTCGGCACGGCGCGTGCCGCTGCGGTCGACACGATCGAGCGCGATCCGGCGAAAGGTCGCGCCCAGCGACCATGTGATGGTCGCGCCATTGTCGGCCCAGCCAAAATCGTCCGCGCCGATATCGGTCAGCAGCACGAAATCGGTTCCCGGTTCGTCGAGATCGATCGGCTTTGCCGCTTGCGAAGCGGGCGGCACCGGTACGAGGTAAAGCTGCGACGCATCGCTTGCCAGCGCCCAGCGCCCGTCGGGGCTGATCCGGATGCCGTCGACGGGCGTATGCACGCCGATATAGCGATTGGGCGACACCGCGACGATGTTGATCAGCGGTTCGGGTGCTGCGTCACCGGTTATAGCGACCGATTTGATGCCGTCCGCGGCGCGAAAGCGTATGTGCGCGCCATCGGGATCGAATTGCGGATCGCGGATGCCCGACTGCGAGAAAATGTGCCGGGCCTCCCCGGTATCGACCGAAATCAGCAGCAGATCGGTGGGAAGCGTTCCCCAGATTTCGTTCTGTGCGTTCAGGCGGTCGGTCTGGCTGGCGCGCATGACGGCGATATGGCTTCCGTCAGGGGAATAGACGGGGTTGGAATAATAGGCCGGGAGCTGCGTCACTTGACGGGGCGTGCCGCCCGAGACGGGAATTTCCCACAGCTGCCCGCCATCGATCGCGGTCCAGCTGACATAGGCGATCGACGTGCCGTCTGGGGACCAGCTCGGTTGATAGACCGGAAGGTCGCCGGTCTCGATTCGCTCGGGCGTCGCGCCGGGCGTCAGCGCCATGCGATATAGGCTGCCGAGCGCGGAAAACACGATGCTGCTGCCGTCGGGCGACTGGCGCGGGGTCTGAATCACCCGCACGCGCACCGGCCCGGTTTCGACACGCTGATCGACACGGGTCTGGGGACCAAGCCCGAGTTCGACATCGACCGAAAAGGGAATGTCGGTGACGGTCTCGTCGGTCAGTTCGAGCCGCTTGAGATGCCCGCCCACCGGCACCAGCAGCGCCCGATCATCGGGTAGAAAACTGAATCGCGGCGTCAGATCGGCATAATAGCCGCCATGCTGACCGTCGGGATCGATCGGGAAGGCGATCCATTTGTCCTCGCCGGTTTCCAGATTGCGCAGCCTCAGACCGGTTTCGGCACCACGGCGGCTGGCATAGGCGAGCAGGCGCCCGTCATGGCTGAGCGCGGGGTGCATCGCGCCGCCCGGCGCCGTGACGACCGGCTCTTCGACGCCGGTGTCGAGGTTGCGGCGAACGATCTGCCAATGCGGCAGCGGCTTGTCGCTCCAGGTCGTTCCGGCCTTGCTGGAATAATAGACATAATGTCCGTCCGGCGACGCGACGGCACCCAGCGCATTATGGCGATCGTCCCAGCTTTCGCCGTTCGGTTGGGCCTGGGTAACGCGCTCGGGTTCGCCGGTGCCCGACGCATCATAGCGATACAGCTCGAACGCCAGCACAGGATGAACCATGCGCGAGGCAAAGACATGGCGGCCATCGGTCGACCATGATGGCGAACTGAATATCGTCGCGCCATCGTCGTGCGACAGCTGTCTGAGGTCGCTGCCATCGGCATTGGCGACCCAGAGATTGTTGCTGCCCGAACGATCGCTGATGAAGGCGAAGCGTGTCCCGTCGGGCGAAAACACCGGCTGAAATTCGAACGCCATGCCGGTGAGCACCGGCCGCGCCGACCCGCCTCCGGGGGCAAGTGCGTAGATATCGCCGAGCAGGTCGAAGAGAATGACCTCGCCGTTCGGCGCCATGTCGGGCGCCATCCATGTCGCTTCGTCGGTCGTGAAGCGAATCGTCCGCGTCGGTTCGAGCGGCAGGCCGTCCGAACCGCCGAGATCCTGCGCAGCTGCGCCGGCACTGTGAAAGACCAGCGCGAGCAGGAGAGGGAACAGGGGCTTCGACACGGCAGCGGCCTCCGTCAACTAGCGGGCGTCCGCCGGCCCCGTTTACGCGGGAGCCGGCGGTTCGGTCAGGCAATCGCGCCGCTCAGAGCGACCAGTCGAAGCGCAGACCCACCGTGCGCGGACGCACGATCGAACCCGATGGCGTGAACGAGTCCGCGAACGGCGCGTTCAGGATGCCATATTCGTCGAACAGATTGTTCGCGAATGCCATGATGCTCAGCTTGTCGAACACGGCAAAGGTCGCGCGTACGTCGACGATGTTAAAATCGCCGCGGCCATAGGCCATGTTGAACGCAGTCGGTGCTTCGGAAAGATAACGGTGCGAAAATTCGAGCGACGGCGCGGTTTCGCTGTCGCCCAGATTGAAATGCACCGTGTTCGAAATCGACCATTCCGACGATCCCGGCAGGCGCGTGCCCGAAGGATAGCCGCCACCCGCGGCGAAGGTATCCGGCAGGAAGTCGGTCAGCTTCGCATCGGTGTAGGAGATGCTGGTCGACAGCGACACGTAGTGGATCGGCTGGAACGTCGCGGCGAATTCGACGCCCGCCACATTCGCGCTGCCGGCATTGGTGACATAGGAATAATAGGTCGGCGCCGGGCCGAACAGACGTGCCTGAATGCCCGTCCAGTCGAGCGAATAGACCGTCGCGTCGACGAACAGCTTGTTGTCGAACAGCGACATTTTCACGCCGGCTTCGTAATTGTCGACGGTGTCGCTGTCATAGGAAGCCGGGATCGTTGCCAGCAGCCCCGCATTGGGATTGATGCCGCCGATACGATAGCCGCGCGAATAGGTCATATAGGCCATGAAATTGTCGTTCGGGCGCATCGACAATGTCACCTTGGGCGTGAAGCCGTCTTCGCTTTCGCTTACGGTCGCACCGGTATCGGTGGTGTTGCCGCTGACGGCGCCTGCCTGATTGACGATCGTGGTTTCATAGCTGTTCGCATAATAGCGGCCGCCGACGGTGAGCGTCAGCCCGTCCATCAGTTCGACACCGATTTCGCCGAACACGCCGAAATCCTTGGTCTCCGAATCCGAGATATAGCCATAGATGCGGTCGCCCGGTGCCAGGACGGAACCCGCGACGCCGCCATAGCTGCCCGGATTTGCGTCGATATAGGCTTCGGCGCCGTTCTGGAAAATCTGGTCGTAGCTATATTTGGTCGAATACATATAGCTGGTGCCGATCAGCCAGCTGACCGGGCCATCGCCGTTCGATGCCAGCCGCGCTTCGCCATATTTGATATTGGCTTCGGCCTGACCCAGCGAATAGGCCGCATCGTCCCCGGTCGTCACGCCGGTGACATAGGCATAGGGATAGGAAAATACAGTTGTATTGTCTTTGTCGACGATCGATCCGAATGCGGTCAGCGAAGCAAAGCCCAGATCCTGTTCGAACTTCAGTGAATTGAGCCAGAAGCCGGTGGATTGCGGCTCGGTGCGCGGCAGGTTGCGGACATAGGGATTGGTGACGTCGAGATAGGTCTGATCGTCGAGCATCGTGTCCTGATAGGCGGACAGATAGGTGACGGTCGTGGACGCAGACGGCGTGAAGACCACCGAGCCGCGCAGCGCGCGCGTGCGCAGATCGTTCGATCCTTCGACGCCCGACTGGAAATTGTCGAGATAGCCTGCATCATAGCGCTGGCTGGCGACTCCGCGGATCGCCAGCGTGTCGGCGATGATCGGCACGTTGAGCATCACCTTGCCGGCATAGTTGAGGTCGCCATGCGTATTGCGGGTCTCGCCGATCAGGCCCGACGCTGCGGCATCGAATCTGGTCGGATCGGCGGTGTTGACGACATAATTGACCGCACCGCCGAGCGAGGAGGAGCCGAAAAGCGTGCCCTGCGGACCGCGCAATACTTCGACGCGGGCAAGGTCGAACGTGTCGACGTCGGGAATGCCGATCGGAAAGCCCGGTTCGGACATCGGCGTTTCGTTGAGATAATAGCCGGTCGTGGTCTGACCCTGTTCGTGATAGGTCGTCGCGGAGACGCCGCGGATTACGACTTCGGAAATGCCCGGCTGATAATCATTGAAGACGACGCCGGGCAGGCGGACGATATAGTCGGACAGGCTCTGGGCGTTCATCGCCTGCAGATCCTCGCCGGTCACGACGCTGACCGCGAGCGGAACATCGCTCAGCGTTTCATTGCGCTTGGTGGCGGTAACGACGATTTCGCTGGCCTGCTGCGCGCTGGTTTCGCTCGTCGCGTCCTGCGCATGGGCCATGGTGGCCGGAAGGAGAAGGGCGGCGGCGAGGGCGCTGCCCTGCATCAGGGTGGTGCGGATACTGGTCATGTGCTTCCCTTTATGCTCTCGCGCGGTGCCTTTCGAACCGCCGCGCTATTGCTTTTTAGCCCCTCCCCGGAGCCGCATCGGGCCGTTTTCGGCCTCTGATCCTTCAATCTGGTCCTGCGACCTGCCGCTTCGCCGTCGATTTGGCGGTGGCACGGAGGGCCGCCCTGGCCGACGCGCGAGTCGCTTCGGTCATTGCCGGAGCTTCCCGCAGGCTTTGGCTTCCCAAAACATCCAATAACGACCCTTCGGACGGGTCCAGTGACGGTTTTGTGACGTGATCGTGGCGCGGTGGCGTCAGCGGCCGATGGCGTTGCGCATCCGGCGAAGGCTTTCCACCGCTTCGCCTTCGGTCAGGCTCGCAAAGCCGATGCGCAGCCCGCGGGGCGCCGCCGGATCGGCCATGAAGGAACGCGACGAGGCAAATCGCAGGCCATGCGCTTCGCCATTCTGCTCAAGCCGGTCGAGATCGCTGGCGTCGCGGAAACGCAACCAGAAGGCGAGCCCGCCGTCGGGGATCGCATAGTCGACAATGTCACCCATCGTCGTCGCCAATGCCTGTGCGAAAGCGTCGCGCCGGGCGCCATAGACGCGCGTCACCTTGCGCGTGTGCCGGCGCACATCGCCCGACAGGATCAGGTCCGCCGCCGCATCCTCGGTCAGCGTATTGCCCATGCCGTCGGTCAACGACACCTGATAGGCGATCGAATCGATCACTTCGGGCGGCGCGACGACATAGCCGACGCGCAGTGCCGGCAGCAGCAGCTTCGACAGCGATCCGACATAGATGACCTGACCGGGAGCATAGCTTGCCATCGGCAGCAACGGTCGCGCGCCGAACTGGAATTCATGGTCATAATCGTCCTCGACCACGGCGAATCCGAACTGGCGCGCGAGATCGAGGGTGCGCAGCCGGCTTTCGGGCGGGAGCGACACGGTCGTCGGAAACTGATGGTGCGGCGTGAGGAATATGGCGCGCACCTTGTGCCGGCGGCAGGCGCGCTCGATCGCGTCGATATCCGCGCCGGATCGATCGAGCCCGATGGTGACGATATGGGCGCCGCACGCCCGGAATGCCGCAACTGCGGGTTCATAGGTCAGCGCTTCGACCAGCACGGTGTCGCCCGGGCGGACCAGTACCCGCGCGGCGAGCGAAATTCCCATCTGGCTGCCGCGTGTCACGCAGATATTGTCGGCGGTGACCATCAGGCCGCGCTGGCTTTTCAGCATCGCCGCGATGCTTTCGCGCAGCAGCGGCGACCCGCGCGGATCGCGATATTGCAGGCGATTTTCCTCAGAAGCGTTGCGGATCGCCAGGCGATAGGCGCGGATCAGCAGATCGGGGGGAAATTGCCGTCCATCGGGGGACCCTTCGTCCAGCTTGATCCAGTCCCCGGTCGGAATCGCGATCGGCGGACCCGATGGCGGGAGGAAGGGATATTCGGCGCGCGCCGTCGTGTCGCCCGCGCGCGGCATGGTGGCGCCTGCCTGCGCAGCGGGACCGGGCAGGGACGGGGACACCGCGGTTCCGCGCGTGCCGTGCGAGACAAGCCAGCCCTGGGCGACCAGCTCTTCATAGGCGAGCACCACGGTCTTGCGATTGACGCCGAGCGATTGCGCGGCATCGCGTGTGCTGGGCAAATAGCTGCCCGGCGTCAGCCGCCCGCGCTCGACCTCATGAATGATCGCGCGTGCGATCTGCATATAGATCGGCATTTCGCGCGAGGGATCGATGCGATCGGCGGGGATGAAGGAAAGCGGGCGCATCGGCGGGTCGGCGGCGGTCCATGGCGTTGCGCGACGGGCATGCCGTCGCGCGCGCATCATAGCCGCAGAGAACCGGTTCCCGCCAGCGGGCCGAAGGGGGCCTGAGCGTTCCGGACCCGCCAGAACGCCCAGGCAGGGAGAGCTCAGGCGGGGATTTCGACTGGCTTGAGCTTCGGCGTAAGCAGGTGGACGACCAGCAGCGCGAGGACATAGGCGCTGGCACAGATCGCGAAGAGCAGTTCGTAACTGCCCGTGGTATCGAGCAGATATCCGGTGAACAGCGCCATTCCCATGCCGCCCAGCGCGCCGACGGTGCCGCCGATGCCGATCACCGAACCCACCGCGCCGCGCGGGAACAGATCCGACGGCAATGTGTAGAGATTGGCCGAAAATGCCTGATGCGCGGCCGTGGCAAGACCGATGACGAGCACGGCGACCCAGACGCTGTCGATGCTTTGTGCGAACCAGATCGGCAGGACGCAGGCGGCCCAGAATGCCATCGTCGCCTTGCGCGCGAAGTTGGGCGACCGGCCCGACTTGATCATCCGCGACGACATCCATCCGCCGGCGACGCTGCCGAAATCCGAAATCAGATAGATTGCGGCGAGCGGCAGGCCGAACGTCTTGAGGTCCATGTCATAGCGTTCGAACAGATAGCCCGGCAGCCAGAAGAGGAAGAACCACCAGATCGGGTCGATCAGGAACTTGCCGAGCGCATAGGCCCAGGTTTCGCGCATGCCGAGCAGGCGCGTCCAGGCGATCTTGGTCTGCGGATCGGCGGGATCCTGTTCGATCCAGGCGAGTTCCGCCTTGCCGACGCGGCGGTGTTCGCGCGGGTGACGATAGATCAGCCACCATGCGATCAGCCATATGATGCCGAAAATGCCGGTGAGGAAAAAAGCGGCGCGCCAGCCCAGCCAGAGGACCAGGAACGGAACCAGCAACGGCGTGATGATCGCGCCGACATTGGCGCCCGCGTTGAAGATGCCGATGCCGAGCGCGCGTTCGCGCTGGGGCATCCAGTCGGTGACCGCGCGGATTCCGGCGGGGAAATTGCCCGATTCACCGATGCCCAGGCCAAAGCGGGCGGCGGCGAAGCTGGTGACGCCGCTGGCAAGACCATGCGCCATGTGGCTGATCGTCCAGATGACGATGGCGATCGTATAGCCCAGACGCGCGCCGAGCCGGTCGACGATCCCGCCGAAGCTGACATAGCCGATGGCATAGGCGAGCTGGAACCAGAAGACGATGTGCGCAAAGTCGCTTTCGGTCCAGGCGAATTCGGCCTGCAGCGTCGGCTTGAGCACGCCGATCATCTGGCGATCGACATAGTTGATCGCGGTCGCGGCAAAGAGCAGGCCGATGATGACCCAGCGATAGCGCCCTACGCGTGCAGTCGCGCCTCCGATCGGATCCGTGGCACTCGCGGCTTCGGCCATAAACTCGCCCTCCTGTTTCCAATGCGTCCGTCGTTACGGATCGCGGGTATCTGTTGCGGTCCCGGCGCGCGGCCGGGACAAAGCTCTAGTCGTCCGAACCGGCGACCGCGATGGTGCAGGTCAGCTCGCCGCAACCGGCGAAGCGCGCGACAACCCGCTGACCCGGCGTCGCAGGATGGACACCGGTTACCGCGCCGCTTGAAACCCACCAGCCCGATTGCGGCGAAATGCCCCGTTCGATGAGGTTGCGCAGGAGGAAGCGTACCGCGCCCAGCGGCCCGTCGAGCATCGTCGCGGTATTGGCGCTGCCGACGACCTGGCCGTCGATTTCGGTTTCGACCTGGATCGAATTCAGGTCGCGCGTCCGCCAATCGGCGATGCCTGCGCCCAGAACGAGGCCGGCATTATTGCCATGATCGGAAACGGTCACGCACGGTCCGTCGTCATTGATCCCCGGATAGGGTGAACTGGCGATTTCAATGCCGATCCGCACATCGTCGATCCAGTCGAGCGTTTCCGCATCATTGCCCGGAAGCGGCGCGGTTGCGGGGATTTTCAGCCGCAGCATGAACTCCGCTTCCGCTGCCGCGAACCCGTCGGCGAATACCGGCATTGCAGGCGTGTGGCCCGCGTCCATGCGCTGCAGATCGACCACGCTGTCGGCATAGATCGGTCCGGCAAGGCGATCCGAACCGAGCCGGCCATCATCGGGCGCGTTGATCCGCCCGACCTTCCAGCCGGCGATCGTCCGCCCGGCGAGCGCGATGGCGCGATCCTGAATCGCATAGGCTGCGGACAGGGTCAGCGGCCGGGTCCCCGGATAGTCGGGAAGCGCGCTTGCGGTTCGGCGCGCATCAACAAATGCCTGCGCCACATCATTATCGACCTTGTTCAGATCCATCCCATCCCACCCAACTCTTATGGAATCGCTGTTATTGGAAACCGGTGTCATTGGCAAGTGTGCGCACGAATCGGCATGTCTTTTTCCAGCGTTCGAGAGTCGGTTCAAAGAGTCGCGCCGCGTTTCCAGATGGCGATGGCGCGCTGGCCACTGCGTTCTGCGGCAGTCGCCTGACCACTGGCGATTCGCAGCAATTCCGTGTGAAAATCGGCGTCGACCGCGTCTGCTGGCTCGCGCAATACCCGGCTCGCGTCGAAATCGATCCAGTGATTTTTGCGTGTCGCGAGATCGGTATTGGACGCGACCTTTATGGTCGGAACCGGGAAGCCGAGCGGCGTGCCGCGACCCGTGGTGAACAGGATCATCGTCGCGCCCGCCGCCGCCAGCGCCGTGGAAGAGACTGCGTCATTGCCCGGCGCTTCGAGCAGGGTGAGGCCGGGCTGGGACGCCTGCATGCCATAGTCGATGACATCGACCAGCGGCGCATGCCCGGCCTTTTGCACGGCGCCGAGCGATTTTTCCTCAAGCGTGGTAATCCCGCCGGCGATGTTGCCGGGGGAGGGGTTTTCCGAAACCGGCAGGCCGAGATCGAGGAAATAGCGTTTGAACCGGTTGAGCAGGCCGGTCGCGCGATCGAACACATTGCGCGAAACGCTGCGGTTCAAAAGTGCGGTTTCCGCCCCGAAAATCTCGGGAATTTCGGTCAGGATCAGCCGCCCGCCCGCCGCCGACAGCCAGTCGCTCAACCGGCCGAGCAAGGGATTGGCGGTCAGCCCGGAAAAGGCGTCGGAACCGCCGCATTTAAGCCCCACCGCCAGCGCGGAAGCGGGCAGGGCGACGCGACACCTGTCGCCATATTCTGCGACCATCGCGTCGATCATGCGTGCGGCGGCGTCGATTTCATCCTCCGCGTCCTGCGCGCGCAGCGTGCGGATCTTGGCGCGGCTGCGTTCGGGCACAGCGGCGAGCAGCGCGTCGAGCTGGTTCGATTCGCAGCCAAGTCCCAGCAGCAGCACGCCCGCGGCATTGGGATTGTCGCACAGGCCGGCAAGGATCGCGCGGGTGCCCGCCAGATCGTCGCCAAGCTGCGAGCAGCCGTGCGGATGGGCAAAACCAACCACGGCGTCGATGCGCCCCTTATGCCGTATATCGGCATCGCGCGCGACGCTTTCGGCGAGCATCGCGACACAGCCGACTGTGGGGATGACCCAGATTTCGTTGCGTGTCGCGGCGCGACCGTCTTCGCGCAGATAGCCTGTCCAGCGGCTTTTGGCGGGCGAGGCGGGGAAGGGGGCGTGGGCCGCGCCCGCTTCGTCATAGGCAAGTTCGCCCGAAAGCGCGGTCGCCAGATTATGGCTGTGCACCGGATCGCCGGGCGCGATCGGAGCAGTCGCCCGACCGATCGCCTGGCCATATTTGCACACGCTATCGCCGGGTGCATGCGCGACCAGTGCGATCTTGTGCCCGGCAGGCACATCGGCGGTCGCCACCAGCCCGGTCCCAAGCGATTCTCCGCAGGCGACTGCGCGTAGCGCAACGGCAACGCTGTCCGCCGGATCGATGCGGATCAGCGCTTCGTCCAGCCCGCTTTCGGCAACCGGTGTCATCTTTTTGTCTTGCCGTGGTGCGCGCCGGTCTGCAATCGACAATGCAGGAGGATCATATCGATGGCATTATCCGGCGGTCGCGAAAGTGGCCGGAAGCGCGATCCGCAGCCGACGATCAACGATGTCGCACGCGTGGCAGGCGTTTCGAAAAAGACGGTCAGCCGGGTCATCAACCGCTCGCCGCTGCTCAACGAAGAAACGCGCAAGAAGGTCGAGTCGGTCATCGCGGAACTGGGCTATGTCCCCAATCCGCAGGCGCGCGCGCTGGCGTTGCGCCGCAATTTCCTGATCGGACTGCTGCACGACAACCCGAACGCGCAGATGGTGCTCAATTTTCAGGAAGGCGTGCTCGAGGCGATTCGCGATACCGAATTCGCGCTGGTCGTCCGCCCGGTCGATCGCCATTCGCCCGACATGCTGGAGGATGTGCGCAAATTCCTGGAGCAGCAGCGGCTGTTCGGGGTGCTGCTGCTGCCGCCGATTTCGGAAAATGACGCGCTCGCCGAACTCTGCCGCGAACTGGGCTGTGGCTATGTGCGGATGGGGTCGGCGCAGCTCGACGATGATTCGCATATCGTCGCATCGAACGATCGCGACGCCGTGCGCGCTGCCACCGAATATCTGATCGAACTCGGCCATCGCCGGATCGGGCTGGTCGCGGGGCCGGACGGATTCCGGTCCGCCCGCGAACGCCAGGAAGGGTTTCTGGAAGCGATGGCGAAACACGGCCTGGCATGCGGGCCGGAACTGATCGCGCGCGGCAGCTATACGTTCGAAACCGGGCGGGCGGCGGCCGAGCGGCTGTTCGAAGCCAATCCGCGCCCCACGGCGATTTTCGCGAGCAACGACGAAATGGCCGCCGGCGTGTTGCAGGCGGCCCGCCAGCGCGAAATATCGGTGCCGGAGGAATTGTCGCTGATCGGATTCGACGACACGCCGATCGCTGCGCATATCTGGCCGCCGATGACGACGGTTCGCTGGCCGATCGTGTCGATGGCGCGCGCGGCGGCGCTCAAGCTGATCCACCCGCTCGATGCCGATAAACAGCCGGCGCATTTCCTGTCGGATCTCGTCCGCCGCGCCTCGGTCGCACCGCCACCCTAACGGGGTTGCCAGAAGCAGGCGGGAAACGTTATACCACGGCTGACACCGGTTACCATGCCGGATAGCAATATGACGCAAAGACGCCCGTTACGGGCGGAGAGAGGCACCCATGAAAATCGCCCTGATCATCGAGAACAGCCAGGCTGCAAAGAGCAGCGTCGTCCATGAAGCGCTGACATCGGTCGCCGAGCCGCTGGGCCATGAAGTCCATCATTACGGCATGTATGGCGCGGACGATGAAAGCTCGCTCACTTATGTGATGAACGGCCTGCTTGCCGGCATATTGCTCAATTCGGGCGCAGCCGATTTCGTGGTGACGGGCTGCGGCACCGGCATGGGATCGATGCTCGCCTGCAATTCGATGCCGGGCGTGTTCTGCGGTCTGGTGATCGATCCGACCGACGCGTTCCTGTTCAGCCAGATCAATGACGGCAATGCGATTTCGATGCCCTATGCCAAGGGTTTTGGCTGGGCCGCCGAACTCAATTTGCAGGATTGCTATACCAAGCTGTTTAGCGGTGAACCCGGTGCGGGCTATCCGCGCGAACGGGCGGAAATCATGCGCACCAATCGCGGCATCCTGAAGGATCTCAAGGCTGCCAGCTGCCGCGACATGCTCGATGTGCTCAAGCGCGTCGATCCCGCGCTGCTCAAGAGCGCGATTGCGGGTCCCAAATTCGCCGAATTGTTCGAGGCCAATGCCAAGGATGAAGGCATCAAGGCCTGTCTGCGCGAAGTTGCGGGTGCGCAAGCTGCGCTTTCCTGAGCCGGAAACTCTGAATAACGCTATCCCGATTGCACAGCCCCGCCGATCGAGCAGGGCGGCAATTGGCGGAGGAAGTGTCTGAAATGAAGTTGTTTGACCTCACCGGCCGCGTCGCGGTGGTGACCGGTGCCAATACCGGCATCGGTCAGGGTATTGCCGTGGCGCTGGCAAAGGCCGGCGCCGATGTCGCTGCCGTGGGCCGTTCCCCTGCTGACGAAACGGCGGAGCTGATCCGCGGTCTTGGCCGCAAATGCGAGATCATCCGCGCCGACCTGTCGTCGATCGAACCGGTCAATGATGTGGTCGCCGAAACGGTCGAGAAGCTGGGCGGGCTCGATATCCTGATCAACAATGCCGGCATTATCCGGCGTGCCGATGCGCTGGAATTCAGCGAGGAAGATTGGGACGCGGTGATGGACACCAACCTCAAATCGGTGTTCTTCCTCTGTCAGGCGGCGGCGAAGCGGATGGTGCAGGGCGTCGAAGCCGGGCGCGGGCGCGGCAAGATCGTCAATATCGCTTCGATGCTCAGCTTTCAGGGCGGTATCCGCGTACCGAGCTATACCGCGTCGAAAAGCGGTGTGGCGGGGCTGACCAAGCTGCTCGCCAACGAATGGGCGCCCAAACACATCAACGTGAATGCGATCGCGCCGGGATATATCGCCACCAACAACACCGCCGCATTGCAGGCGGACGAAACGCGCAATCGCCAGATCATGGAGCGCATTCCCGAAGGCCGCTGGGGCGCCCCCGAGGATATCGGCGGGGCGGCGGTATTCCTGTCGAGCCGTGCTGCCGATTATGTGCAGGGGCATATCCTGGCAGTCGATGGCGGCTGGCTGGCGCGATGAGCAGCGCTGCGCGCCCGGGCAGCGGCCCGGTCGTCTGTTTCGGCGAGATGCTGCTGCGCCTCTCGCCGCCGGCAGCCATACCGTTGGCACAGACCCGGACGCTCGACGTCAATGTCGGCGGTGCCGAGGCCAATGTCGCCGCCGCACTGGCAAGCCTGGGCACGCCGTCGCGCATGCTGAGCGTGCTGCCCGACAATGATCTGGGTGTCACGGCGCGCCGGGCGATGGCTGCTGCGGGCGTCGATGCCGGCGCGCTGGTAACCCGCGCCGGACGGATGGGGCTGTACTTCTATGAGCCTGCAGCGGGACCGCGACCCGGCCGTGTCACCTATGACCGTGCCGGCAGCGCCTTTGCCGAAGCCGATGCGGCGGATCTGGGTTTTGCCGACGCGCTGAAGGGTGCTCGGCTGCTGCACATGTCGGGCATCACGCCCGCGCTGGGGCCGCGCGGATGCGATCTGGCGCGTGCGGCGGTTGCGGCGGCGCGCGAGTCCGGCGTGCCGATCGCGTTCGACGGCAATTATCGCGGCAATCTCTGGTCGGCATGGGACAGCGATCCGCGCGGCGTGCTGACCGAACTGATCGGCGAGGCGACGATCCTGTTCGGCAATCACCGCGATGTCGGGCTGTTGCTGGGATCGGAATTCAGCGGCGACGGCGAGGATCGCCGACGCGAGGCTGCGGAGGCTGCATTCGAGCTGTTTCCCCGGCTGCAGCTGATGGCATCGACTGCGCGCAACGTAATCGATGCCCAGCATCACAAGCTGGCGGCGCGGATCGATGTTCGCGATGGCGGCTGGCAGACCGATGAGATCGACATCACCGGGATCGTCGACCGGATCGGCACCGGCGATGCCTTTGCCGCCGGGGTGCTGCACCGCTATCTGGGTGGGGCAGGCGTCCGCGAAATGGCGGAAGCGGGCCTGGCGCTGGCGACCTTGATGCACGGAGTGCCCGGTGACATGATCCTGGCGAGCGAACGGGATCTGACGGAATTTCATCCGGGAGGGGGCGATGTCCGGCGATGAGAAACTGGGACGTCGCGCCTTTCTGGCAGCTTCGGCAGCGAGTGGCGCCGCTGCATTGACGGCATCGCCCGTTCGGGCATTTGCACGCGAGCCTGTGGCCGGGCCGTATCGCGGCATCCGCGATGGCGATGCGCTGGCGTTTCTGGGCATTCGCTATGCCCGGGCGGAACGTTTCGCCCGCCCGGTGCGCGAACCCTGGCCCGGCCAGCCCGTGCATGCGACGGCGTTCGGGCCGCTCGCGCCGCAGCTGGGGCTGCGCGATCAGCCGATGGACGAGGATTGCCTGTTCCTCAACATCTGGACGCCGGATGCCGACCCGCGCGCGAAACGTCCGGTGATGGTCTATTTCCATGGTGGCGGATATCTGGCGGGCAGCGTCACCGATCCGCTGACGCGCGGTCCGCATCTCGCCACGGACGGCGATGTCGTAGTCGTCACGGTCAACCAGCGGCTCAATTTGTTCGGCTATGGCTGGCTGAAACCCTTTGGCTCGCGGTTCGCCGACAGCGGCAATCTGGGGCAACTCGATCTGATCGTGGCGCTGCAATGGGTGCGCGATCATGTCGCGGCGTTCGGCGGCGACCCCGAAAGGGTGATGGTGTTCGGCCAGTCGGGCGGGGGCGCGAAGATCGCGACGCTGATGGCGATGCCCGCCGCCGATGGCCTGTTCCACAGCGCGGCGACGATGAGCGGGCAGCAGGTAACTGCCAGCGGCCCGGGCAATGCCTGGGCGCGGACGCAGGCAATAATGGCGAGTCTGGGCCTGGACGGCAGGTCCGCCGATCCGTTGCTCGCGATGCCGTGGCAGCGGATAGCCGACGCGCTGGATGCCACCGATCCGATATTGGGCGGGCGCGTCTATTTCGGCCCCGTGCTCGACATGACCAATTTGCCGCGCCATCCCTTCTGGCCGGACGCCGCGTCGCAATCGCTCGGCATTCCGATGATCCTGGGCAATATGCGCGATGAAACGCGCGCTTTCATCGATCCGCGCGGGCCGAAGCTGGCGGGGATCGACTGGAGCAACCTTGCCGAGCGGATCAGCCGCGAAATCAAGATCGACCTCGATCCGGCATGGGTGATCGCGCAATATCGCGCGCAATATCCCGACTGGAGCGTCGAGCGCGTCTTTTATGCCGTGACGACGGCGGGGCGCAGCTGGCCGGGGCAGGTGATCGAAGCCGATGCGCGTGCCGCGGCGGGCGCGGAACGGACCTGGGTCTATCAGTTCGATCGCCAGTCGCCGGTCGATCCGCTGCGCGGCGCGGCGCATACCGACGATATTCCCTATATCTTCGGGACGCTCGACGCGCCGGGCAGCTATTCGGGGACGGGCGCCGAATCGCGTGCGATCCGCGACGCGATGATGCCCGCATTTGCCGGAATGGCGCGCAACGGCCGGCCGGGGTTCGATCGCTGGACGCCCTATCGCCTGCCCGAACGCGCGACGTTGGTGATCGACGATCGGCTGGCGATGGTGAACGATCCGCGCCGCTGGCAGCGCGAGCTGTGGGCGACGGCGCCCTATATCCAGCCGGGGAGTTGAGCGCACCTATTCGGCAGCATGCGGCACCGGACAGGCGATGATCGGCGACAGCGGTTCAGCGCCGCTCTGCCAATGCGGCGGCGGTTCGCGGCGGACTGTGTCTGCCTGATCGATCGCCACCCTTGTGCCGGTACGGGTTGCGGGGCCGAAGCGTCCTGCTCCGGCCCCGCCAGTGCCATTCCGAGGAACAGCGGGACCAGCATTATTGCTGGCCGCTACGCATTTCGCGATCGCGCGGCGAGAGATGCTCCTGCGCGCCCGGCTTCTGCCCCGGATAGAGGCCCGATTTGGGAGTCATCGTGTCGAGATTCCAATCCGCCTCGACAAAGGGTGCGTGCGTCTCCGCGATCTGCGGATAGCCGCCGACTTCCTTTTCATCGTCGAGGATCTCGCCGCGACCCTCCGCGATGAAATAGAGCACGCGCAGTTCCTCAGGGCCGCGATCCCAGGGCCGCGCACCCGCCGTCGCGAGCAACGTGGTTTCGACTTCGGCAGCGGGCAGGATGTCATAGCCATCGAGGCTGGCGAGCGGCGCATCGGATTCGAGGATCTTCGCCTTGGTCACGCCATAGCGACCGAACATCGGCCCCGGATTGCCCCAGCGATCGACCGCGATATTGTCGCGGCCATAATATTTCAGGTCGCCGACCCCGCCGATGGTGAGGAAGGGGAGGCCTTCATCGGTATCATATCCCGCGCGCATGACATTGCCGACTGCGGTGATCTCGCCGGTCACGGGTTCATGGCCCGCCCATTCGAGGTCCATCAGATTGTAATGCACCGCGCGATGGCCGGGGTCAAAGATCAGGTTGTTGATCATCAGCACCTGCGCCCCGCCCTTTACCAGCGGCGAACGCTCGACATTATGCGCCCAGATATTGCGGTCGAAGACGATGTTGGTGGTGTTGTCATGGACCAGAGATCCCTTGCTGTGCTCGCCCTTGGGGTGGCTGGCATTGGCGAGACCTTCGGCAGCAAGGTTGCGGCGGAACAGAATGTCGTGGCTGGTATTGGCGCGCCAGTCCTCGACCGTGTTGCCGCCGCCGAAGCGCGGGCCGGACGCTGACATATTCTCGTCCACCGCCCACAGAAAGGTGCAGTTTTCGACGACGACATTATGCGCCGCGACGGTGGAAAAGGCGTCGGCTTCCCAGTCGCTGAGATGCGGTGCGCCATCGGCGCCGGTGAAGACGCGGATATTGCTGATCTTCACATCATGCGTGCGCACATCGATGCCGCCGCGAATGATGGTGATGCCGGGAGAGGGCGCGGTCTGGCCGGCGATGGTGACATAGGGGTTTTCGATGTCGAACGTCGAACGCGCCATGTCGATCGTGCCGGCGACTTCGAAAACGATGATCCGGGGGCCCTGTTCGGCAAGCGCCGCGGCGAGGCTGCCGGGACCGTCCTTGGCCAGTGTGGTGACGCGGATAATGCGTCCGCCCTGGCCGCCCTGAGTCGGATCGCGTTGCGCGGCCATGGCTGGCGTCGCAAGGCCAAAGGCGAGCAGGGACAAGGCGCCGATCATGGCGCGAATGGCTGATTTTCGCATGGTTTTGCTCCTCTCTCGCGCGTTTCTTGACAGAAGGTGCCCGGCTGGGCAATAACTAATGACACCGGTTACCAATAAGACCGGATTAGGGTTGAGGTGATCCTGGAGAGCGCAAGCGACAGGCAAAGATCGCGTCGCCTGCAATGTTCGTGGACACCGGTGTCACTCTATCAAGAGGCAGAACGGGGAGGTTCCATGAAACGCAGATTTTCCCAAATATCGCTCAAATCGGCGCTGCTGGTAGGCAGCGCGCTGATGGTGCCGCAAATCGCTTGGGCGCAGGACAGCGCGCCGCAGCCCGGCACGTCCGGGCAGGACGTGGTCGAAGGCGCCGAGATCATCGTCACCGGCTATCGCGAATCGCTCAATGCCGCAGTCGCGGCCAAGCGCGACGCGACGTCGCAGGTCGATGTGATCCTGGCCGAGGATATCGCCAAATTCCCCGATCAGAATCTGGCCGAATCGCTGCAGCGTATCCCCGGCATTTCGATTCAGCGCGATGCGGGCGAAGGCCGCGCGATTACCGTTCGCGGCCTGGGCGCGCAGTTCACGCGCGTCCGCGTCAACGGCATGGAAACGATCGCCACATCGACCGATGGTGCATCGGCCAACCGCGACCGCGCATTCGATTTCAATGTGTTCGCTTCCGAACTGTTCAATTCGATCGTCGTGCACAAGACCGCCGAAGCGTCGCTGGATGAAGGTTCGCTGGGCGCGGTTGTCGATCTCAACACCGGCAATCCGCTTGCCTATGATCCCGGCTTCACGTTCGTCGCTTCGGCGCAGGCGCGGTATAATGATCTGGGCAACGACATTGCGCCGCGGCTTGCCGGGCTGATCGGCTGGACCAATGCGGACCAGACATTCGGCGTTTCGGCATCGGTGGCGTGGAGCAAATATACGACGCTGGAGCTGGGCAACAACACGGTCCGCTGGCAACAGGCGTCGTTCGGATCGGTCAACGGCACCCCCTGCTATGCGGGCGGCGCCTATGTCTCCAGCGCCGATTGCGATGCAGCGGCGCTTGCCTTTCACCCGCGCATTCCGCGCTATGGCGAGGTGAGCCACGATCGCGAACGCCTTGGCGCGACTGCGTCGATTCAGTGGGCGCCGAGCGATCGGACGCATATTTCGATCGACGGCCTCTATTCGGACTTCAAGGAAGACCGAGACGAACATTGGGCCGAAGTGCTGTTCCGGTCGAACGAGAAGTCGATTTCGCTGACCAGCTATACGCTCGATTCGGCGGGCAACATGGTCGCGGGCACGGTCGACAATGCATGGGTTCGCACCGAGCGCTATCATCGCGAAAGCGAAACCGAATTCTATCAGATTTCGGGCAAGATCGATCAGGAGTTCAGCGATTCCTTCCGCGCCACGCTGCGCGGCGGCTTTTCGCGGTCGGACGCCGATATCCCGGTCGAAACCACGCTGATCTTCGATGATCGCGACGCGACCGATTACAGTTTCGATTATTCGGACATGTACAAGCCGGTGCTTTCGTTCGGCGCAGGGATCGACGATCCCACCGCGTTCCAGCTGGCCGAATTTCGTGACCGTCCTTCGTCGCTGACCAACAAGTTCCAGACCTTCGGACTGGACCTTGCCTATGACGTGGTCGAAGGCTTCACGTTCAAGGCGGGCGGCATCTATCGCAAATATACGTTCGATACGGTCGGCTATCGCCGCGACAGCACCTATTGCGCGGCGTTCGCTTGTGCCCCGGGACAATATGGCATGCCGGTGACCGGCAGCATCGCCAATATCTTCAACCTGGGCGATGCAGGGCAGCCGTCGGGAACGACCACCAGCTGGGTCGAGCCGGATCTGGATGCCGCCGCCGATGCAGTGGGCCTGTATGCGCGCACGCCCGGCCTGCAACAGGGCGAGCAGCGCTACGTCAGCGAAAAGGTGACGGGCGGCTATGGCCAGGTCGATTTCGAAACCTGGCTGCTGGGCATGCGGATCACCGGCAATGCGGGCGTGCGCTATGTGCACACCGAGCAGCTGTCGAGCGGTTTCAACAGCGGCAGCTATGTCACGGTCGAGCGCAGCTATGACGATGTGCTGCCCTCGTTCAACCTCAACCTGCATCTGCGCGACGACCTGATCCTGCGCGGAGCGATTGCCAAGGTGATCACGCGTCCGTCGTTGGGCAGCCTGACGCCGGGCGGCTCGGTCGACCAGTTCAACTATTCGATCAGCTCGGGCAATCCGTATCTCGATCCCTATCGGGCGACGACGTTCGATGCCGCGCTCGAATGGTATTTCGCACCTGGCGCGATCGTGTCGGTGGCGCTGTTCGCCAAGCAGATCGAAAGCTTCCCCATCTCCAGCACCTTCACCGGAACCTATGCGTCGAGCGGTCTGCCGACGTCGCTGCTGACAGTGGGTACCCCGGCCTATAACGCAGTCGTCGATACGACGAGCGGCAGCTATAACCCGAATATTCCGTTCACATTCAAGACGAGCGTCAACGGACCGGGTGCCGATCTTAAGGGCGTCGAATTCGCCTTCCAGCTGCCCTTCTCGGTCTTCAGCGAATCGCTCGGCGATTTCGGCGTGCTCGGCAACGTCACGCTGGTCGACAGCAATGTCGATTATACCATGTCGCTGCCCGGGACGAGCGTGAACCCGTCGGGTTCGATCAGCTCCGGCGGAACGGCGATCTATTCGCGGCCGCTGCTCGATCTTGCGAAAACCGCTGCGAACGGGACCATCTATTACGACAATGGCCGCCTCTCGATCCGCGCTTCGGTCGCCTATCGCGGCGAATATGCCGACGGCACCAGCGGCAATTTCAATATCTTCGAAGGCTATGGCGACACGACCAATGTCGATGCCTCGATCCGCTACAAGCTGACCGAGCAGATCGAATTGTCGATCGACGGGACCAATTTGCTCGACACCTATCGCAAGCGCTGGGTGAACGAGCCGTCGAAGCGCAATTACGAATATAACCATTTCGGGCGCGTGTTCATGGCCGGCGTCCGGGTGCAGATATAGTCTGGTCGACAGGAAAAATGGGGGAAGCCCGCACGTGAACCGGGATCGCAGATCGTTGCTCGGTGCGGGCTTTCTTGTCGCCATGACTGGCGGCGGCGGCGTCCTTGCCCAGACGGTGCCGCCGCATGCCGATGGCGGGGATCCGCCGGGGCTTCCCCAACCGACCGAGACGATCGACCTGTGGCCGGGCGGCGCGCCGGGAATGCCCGCCAACCCGCCCCGGGAAGTGACGACCGAACGATCGACCGACGAACTCGTCACCGATCGGGCGGTACTGGGCATCACCAATCCGCGCATGGCGGTATTCCGTCCCGATCGCCCCAATGGCGCCGCGGTGCTGCTGTTTCCCGGCGGCGGCTATCGCCATGTCGTCGTGGACAAGGAAGGCTATGAAATGGCGCGCTGGCTGGCCGCGCGCGGTTTCACGGCCTTTGTGCTTTTCTATCGCTTGCCGGGCGATGGATGGGCGGCGGGCCCCGATGTCGCGCTGTCGGACGCGCAGCGCGCGATCCGCCTGATCCGCCATCGGTGCCGGACCTATGCCATCGATCCCGAGCGCGTTGCGATCATGGGTTTTTCCGCCGGCGGGCATCTGTGCGCCGATCTGAGCACGCGTTTCGCCACGGCGACCTATCAGCCGGTCGATGACGCCGACACGCTTTCGGCCAAACCGATCTGCGCGGCGCCCATCTATCCGGTCGTGTCGATGGACGCCGCCGTTGCGCATGCCGGATCGCGCGCGCTGTTGCTGGGACCCAACCCTGGCCCCGCACTCGAAGCCGCGCATTCGCCGGACCGCAACGTGCCGGCGGATGCGCCGCCGCATTTCCTGCTCCATGCCGAGGATGATGATGTCGTGCCGGTTGCCAATACGCTGCTGCTCCACGCGGCGCTGAAGGCGAAGGGTATCCGCGTCGAAGCGCATCTGTTCGAACATGGCGGCCACGGCTTTGGCCTGCGCAAGGCGATCGGCAAGCCGGTCGAGGCATGGACCGATCTGTGGCGCGCCTGGGCACGCAATACCGGACTGGGCTGAACATGATCGCGTGCAGACAGGCAATTTTCGGGGCTAGGGAGCTTGCCGTTCGCGCTGGTCGTTGCGGCGGAGAGGGAAGGGGCGGGCTCCACCCTCGACGCCGGTTCCGGCCTGCTGATCTGGCAGTCGCGCAGACCGGGCCTTATGCCGCCGGACATGATGAAGCGATATTCGGCGATTTCCGTTTCGAAACGCTTGCCTGAACTAGCGTGCCCAGTGTCGACAGGACCCGATCGATGACCCAGCTCATGCTCCATCCCGACCGGCTGTTTCCCGCCGGGGAAAATGTCCGTGCGATTGCGCGCCGCCTCTATGCGCAGGTGAAGGACCTGCCGATCGTCAGCCCGCATGGGCATACCGATCCGTCCTGGTTTTCGGAAAACGCTGCGTTCGGCGATCCGGCGCAATTGTTGATCGTGCCCGACCATTATGTGTTCCGGATGCTCTATAGCCAGGGTGTCCGCCTTGAGGATCTGGGCGTGCCGCGCCGCGATGGCGGGCGGATCGAAACGGACTCGCGCGCGATCTGGCGGCGCTTTGCCGCGCATTATCCGCTGTTTCGCGGGACGCCGTCGCGCATGTGGCTCGACTGGGTGTTCGCTGAAGTGTTCGGGCTGGACGAAGTGCTGAGCGCCGCCAATGCGGATCACTATTTCGACACGATCGACGCGGCGCTGCGCACCGATGATTTCCGTCCGCGTGCGTTGTTCGAACGGTTCAATATCGAGCTGCTCGCGACCACCGAAGGGCCACTCGACTCGCTCGACCATCACCGCGCGATTGCGGCGAGCGGATGGGGCGGGCGCGTCATCACCACTTATCGCCCCGACCCGGTGGTGGACCCGGAGTTCGAGGGGTTCGCCGACAAGCTGGCGCAATTCGGCGCGATCACCGGTGAGGATGTGTCTAGCTGGCAGGGCTATCTCGCCGCGCATGAAAATCGCCGCGCCTATTTTCGCGATATTGGTGGCGCGACCGCGACCGATCACGGCCATCCCAGCGCCGCTACGGCGGACCTGTCGGCGGACGATGCCGCGGCGCTCTATGCCCGCATCCGCTCGGGCAGCTTCACGCCGCAAGAGGCCGAGCTGTTCCGCGCGCAGATGCTCACCGAAATGGCGGGGATGAGCCTGAAGGACGGGATGACGATGCAGATCCATCCCGGCGCATTCCGCAACCATAATGATGCGGTGATGGCGCGGTTCGGGCGCGACAAGGGTGCCGATGTGCCGAGCGGCACCGAATATGTCCGCGCGCTGCGCCCGCTGCTCAATCGCTATGGCAATGAAGCGGCGCTGACGATCATTCTCTTCACACTCGACGAAGACAGCTATTCGCGCGAACTCGCGCCGCTGGCGGGTCATTATCCCGCGCTGCGCATCGGGCCTCCCTGGTGGTTCCATGACAGTCCGGAGGGGATGCGCCGCTTCCGCGAGGCGACCACCGAAACCGCCGGTTTCTACAACACGGTCGGGTTTAACGACGACACTCGCGCTTTCCTGTCGATCCCGGCGCGGCACGATGTCGCGCGGCGGATGGATTGCGGCTTTCTGGCGCGGCTGGTCGCCGAACATCGCCTGCCCGAGGATGAGGCGCATGAAGTCGCGCATGCGCTGACCTATGACCTGGTGAAGAAGGCGTACCGGATTTGAGGCTTTCGCAAGCGACGCTGGGCGATTTGCCCGACGCGATATTGCGCCCCGGCTATGACCGTTGCGCCGTGCGCAGCGGTGTCGTGCACCTGGGCATCGGCGCGTTTCATCGCGCGCATCAGGCGGCGGTGTTCGAAGCCGCGCTCGAATCGGGCGACCCGCGATGGGGCATTACCGGCGTCTCGCTGCGTTCGGCGGGCGTGCGCGACCAGCTGGCGCCGCAGGACGGGTTCTATACCCTGGTGACGCGCGAAGGCGACAGCGAGCAGGCCTGCATCATCGGCGCAGTCGGCACGCTCATAGTCGCGCCGGAGGACCCTGCCGCCGTGGTTGCCGCGCTGGCATTGCCCGACACGCATATCGTGACGCTGACCGTGACCGAAAAAGGCTATCATCTCGATCCCGCCACCGGCGCGTTGCGCACCGGGGATGTCGATGTCGCGGCGGATATGTCATGCCTCTCGGCGCCGCGCACCGCGCCGGGTTTTCTGGTCGCGGGGCTGGCGCGGCGTCGCGCGGCGGGGCTTGCGCCCTTCACTGCGATCTCCTGCGACAATGTGCCGCACAATGGCGAGCGACTGCGCGCTGCGGTGCTCGCCATTGCCGAAGCGCATGATCGCGACCTTGCCCGATGGATCGCTACGCAGGGGGCGTTTCCGCAGACGATGGTCGATCGGATCGTGCCGGCGACGACGCCCGACGATGTCGCGCGGCTGGCGACGCTGCTGGGTGTCGAGGATCGCGGCATGGTGAAGACCGAACCGTTCCTGCAATGGGTGATCGAGGATCATTTCGCGGGACCGCGCCCCGACTTCACGGCGCTGGGCGTGCAGCTTACGCCGCGTGTCGAACCCTGGGAGACGGCGAAGCTGCGCATGCTCAACGGAGCGCATTCGGGAATCGCCTATCTGGGCGGGCTGGCAGGGATCGAGACCGTCGATCGCTTTGTTGCGCTTCCCGCCGGCCGCCGGTTCGTTAAAGCCTTATGGGATGAAGCCGAAACGACACTTATTGTGCCACCCGGGCTCGACATCGCCGCCTATCGCGAAGAGCTGATGGCGCGTTTCGCCAATGCCGCGCTTGCCCATCGCACGCGGCAGATCGCGATCGACGGATCGCAGAAATTGCCGCAGCGGCTGCTCGCCACCATCGCCGCACGGCGCGCGGCGGGGCAGGGTTTCGACCGGCTCGCGCTTGCCGTGGCGGCGTGGATGCGCTGGCAATCGGGCGTGGATGAAAGCGGCGCGGCATTTGTGGTGGACGATCCGCTGGCGCAGCGCACCGCTGCGGCGCTGGCGGGCGCAAGCGACGCTGCGGCGCGGGTTCGGCGGTTGCTGGCGATCACAGAGATATTCCCGCCTGAAATGGCCGGTGATCCTGTCGTGGCCAATGCCCTTACGCGTCAGCTTACGGGCCTTGAAAGCCATGGGCGCGGCTGGTGGGATATTGTAGCGGAAACCGCCTGAATGGGGCGTTTCCGGTTGCGAGCCGTGCGGGAGCCGCTATAGGCTTGCCTCCCCGCGCGGGCGTGGCGGAATTGGTAGACGCAGCGGATTCAAAATCCGCCGTTGGCAACAACTTGTCGGTTCGAGTCCGACCGCCCGTACCATCTCTCAAATCGCCGGAAATGATACGGGCATAGCCTCAGGCTTTTTGCGCCGCGAGCATATCGAGAGCGACATCGGTGATCATGTCTTCCTGGCCGCCGACCATTTTGCGTTTGCCGAGTTCGACAAGGATGTCGCGGGTGTCGATGCCATAGGTTTCGGAGGCTTTTTCGGCGTGGCGCAGGAACGACGAGTAGACGCCTGCATAGCCGAGGCTGAGCGTTTCGCGGTCGACGCGGACCGGCCGGTCCTGGAGCGGGCGGACCAGGTCTTCGGCCGCGTCCATCAGCGCCATGACGTCGCAGCCATGGTTCCAGCCCTTGCGGTCCGCCGCGGCGATGAACACTTCGAGCGGCGCATTGCCTGCACCCGCGCCCATGCCGGCAAGGCTGGCGTCGATCCGTACCGCGCCCATTTGCGCCGCGACGATCGAGTTGGCGACGCCGAGCGAGAGATTGTGATGCGCGTGGATGCCGCGCTGCGTTTCGGGCTTCAGCACCCGGTCATAGGCGGCGAGCCGGTCGCGCACGCCGTCCATGTCGAGCGCGCCGCCTGAGTCAGTGACGTAGACGCATTGCGCGCCATAGCTTTCCATCAGCAACGCCTGGCTCGCCAGCGTATCGGCGTCGATCATGTGGCTCATCATCAGGAACCCCGACACGTCCATGCCCAGATCGCGCGCGATGCCGATATGCTGTTTGCTGACATCGGCTTCGGTGCAATGGGTCGCAACGCGCACCGATCGCACGCCGATGTCATAGGCGCGCCGCAGTTCCTCGGCAGTGCCCACCCCGGGCAGGATCAGCGTGGTGAGCACGGCGTTTTCGAGCACATCTGCAACCGCCTCGAGCCATTCCCAGTCGGTATGCGCCCCGAACCCATAGTTGAAGCTCATGCCGTTCAGCCCGTCGCCATGCGCGACCTCGATCGCATCGACTCCGGCCTTGTCGAGCGCGGCCGCAATGGCGCGGACATGATCGATCCCGTAATTGTGGCGGATCGCATGCATCCCGTCGCGCAGCGTCACGTCCTGGATATAGAGCTTGTCGCCCGAAGCGACGTCGAACCTGGCCATGTTCTCGTTCCTTACGCTGCTGTCGCTGCCATGCGCCGCTGCGCGAGCAGTTCGCCGGTTGCCTTGGCCGCCGCGGTCATGATGTCGAGATTGCCCGAATAGCTGGGCAGATAATCGCCCGCGCCTTCGACCTCGAGGAAGATCGATGTCTTCACTCCGGTAAAGTCGCCGCGTCCGGGGATGTGCAGCTTGTTATTGTCGCCATAGCGTTCGAACTGCACTGCCTGTTTCAGGCGATAGCCGGGGACATATTCCTGCACCTTCCTGACCATCGCTTCGACCGAGGCACGGATCGCGTCCTCATCGGCGCCTTCGGACAAGGTGAACACCGTGTCGCGCATGATCATCGGCGGTTCGGCGGGGTTGAGGATGATGATCGCCTTGCCCTTTGCCGCGCCGCCGACCTTTTCGATCGCATTGGCGGTGGTACGGGTGAACTCATCGATATTGGCGCGCGTGCCGGGTCCGGCCGAACGCGACGATACCGACGCCACGATCTCGGCATAATGGACCGTCGCGACCTGACTGACCGCCGCGACCATCGGGATGGTCGCCTGTCCGCCACAGGTGACCATGTTGACATTGGGCTGATCGAGATTGGCGTGCATGTTGACCGGCGGCACCGTGAACGGCCCGATCGCGGCGGGGGTCAGGTCGACCACCTGGATCCCGTCGGCGCGCAGCGCTTCGTCATGCAGCTTGTGCGCATAGGCACTGGTCGCATCGAACGCGATGCCGATCTCCTTGTAGCAAGGCAACTGCTTGAGCCCCTCTATCCCCTCATGGGTGGTGGCGATGCCATGTTCGCGCGCCATTGCCAGCCCTTCGGAAGCCGGATCGATGCCGACCACCGCGACCAGTTCCATATTCTGCGGATAGCGGATCATTTTCATCATCAGATCGGTGCCGATATTGCCCGAGCCGATGATCGCGGCCTTCACCCGTTCCATGCCCTGTTCCTTCAGATAAATTGCGCGGTGCACGATCCGATCACTGCGCCCTGTGCATCGGAAAGCACCATGTCGAACCGGTCGCCCGCCACTGCCGGAGCAAGCGGGACCAGCGATCCCGACAGGATCACGTCGCCCGCATCAAGGCTGACGCCATATTCGCCCAGCGTGTTCGCCAGCCATGCCACCGCCATCGCCGGATCGCCCTGCACCGCATGGCCATAGCCTTCGGACAGCGGCTCGCCGTTCTTGCGGACCGCGACATGCAGGTTGGGCAGGTCGAGCCCCGCCGGATCGATCCGCTCGGCACCCAGCACGAACACTCCGCACGATGCATTGTCGGCCACCGTGTCTACGATCCCGATCTTCCAGTCGGCGATGCGGCTGTCGACGATCTCGAAACACGGGGCGACTGCCTGGGTCGCGGCAACGACATCGGCAGGGGTCACCCCCGGACCCTTCAGCCCGTCGCGAAGGATAAACGCGATCTCCGCTTCGGCACGCGGCTGGATCAGCCGGTGTGCCCCCACATCGATCGCGCCTTCCACCCACATCGCATCGGTCAGAAACCCGAAATCGGGCTGATGCACCCCCAGCATCTCCTGAACCGCCGCCGAGGTAACTCCGATCTTCTTCCCCACCACATGCTCGCCATCGACAACACGGCGCTCCAAGACACCCAGGCTCACCCCATAGGCGTCATCAATGGTCAGGGAGTCGTCGGTCTCGCTCAGCGGCGGCAGTGTCCGACCTTCGCGCAGCGCCGCGTACAGGGCCGACGCATGCGAATCAGCCGAGCCCATTAAGGAACGCGACCGCATAGGCGTTGAACTCATCGCGACGCTCGACCTGGCACCAATGGCCGACCTTGGCAAAGCGTATTGCGCGGACATTGCAGCCGGCGGTGAAGAAATGCTCGACGCCGCTCGACGGACAGAATTTGTCCTCTTCGCCCCACATCACGAAAATGGGCTGCTCGATTTCGCCAAGACGCGGCCCGAGGTTCAGCGTCCGCATGCGCATCAGCACATCCTTGGGCTGTTTCCTGGCGACTGCGAACCGCTCGGCGATCAGTTCGTCGCTGATCTGATCGCGGAAATCGGGATGGACCAGCGCCGTCACCACCGCACGCTGGCTTTCGATCGTGAATTCCTCCGATATGAAGGCCTGACCCATCAGCGCGATACCCGGCATCTGGAAATATACCGGCAGTTCTTCGATAGAGCCCGGTGCCATCAGAATAAGGCCCCGGACGAATTCGGGGTGATCGAGCGTCAACTGTATTGCGATGGCGCCGCCCAGCGAATTGCCCACCAGCACGATGTTGTCGACACCCTGGGCAGCCAGCATTTCGTAGATCGTATCGGTGAAAAGCTGGAGCGTATAGTCGATCCCCTCGGGCTTTTCGGATTCGCCATATCCGACCAGGTCGGGCAGGAAGACGCGATAGCCCGCGGCCACGAACGCGGCATAGTTTCCGCGGAAGTTCGACAAACCGGATGCACCCGGCCCGCTGCCATGGAGGAAAACGCAGACAGGGCCGGTTTCCGGTCCCGCTACTGCGAAGCTGATTTCATAGCCGCTTGAGCCGGTATGGCTGCGACGTACCAGATCGGTCATCTTTATCTCTCCCCTTACAGAAACGCGAACGCGGGCGGCTGGCCGACAAGAACGCCGACCAGATCGGGGGAACGATTGTACGGATCGTTCGCGACATGCGCGCGCGCCGCCTGGAGATCGAGCCAGGGCTGAATGATCTCGCTCGACAAATAGATGGCGCGCCCGCCAAGCCGCTCGACCATGGCGTCCACCAGCTGCGCAAGGCGCTTGGCGACGGTCGAGGACTGATAGACGTACAAGGCCCGCTGTTCGAGCGTCATCCGTTCGCCGCGATTCATCATGTCCATGATTTCATCGAACTGGCGTTCCAGCGCGATTTCCATTTCGATCGTCTGCGCCTGCGCGGCGGCGATCGCACCCTGCAGCACCTGATCGTCCTTCGACGCCTTTTTGGTGTTGGTCGATACGCGGCTCTGCATGATGTCGATGGCGGCATCGATCGCCGCGCGCGCGCCGCCGAATGCCGACGAGCTTACCGAGCGGACGAACAACTGTGCCCAGGGCATCTGATAGAGCGCGCCGTCATTGACCGCATAGCCTGGGTTGTTGCCGAAGAAGGACGCTGCCGCGCTGTGCGTGCGATGTTCGGGAACGAAGACGCGATCGACGATGATGTGGTGGCTGCCGGTGCCCTGAAGCCCGAAAGTATGCCATTGGTCCTCGTCGATCACATAGTCTTTGCGCGGAAGCAGGAAGGTGCGCATGTCGACCGTGCCGCCTTCTTCCTCGGGCGGGACGAACGCGCCGAGCAGCACCCAGCCGCAATGCACGGAACCGCTCGAAAAGCCCCAGGTGCCGGAAAGATAGAAGCCGCCTTCGGTCCGTTCGACCTTGCCGACCGGCTGATATGTCGATGAGACGAGCATGTCGGGATCGTCACCCCACACTTCCTGCTGCGCCTTGTCGTCGAACAGCGCGAGCTGGAAGGGGTGGCATCCGACGACGCCATAGACCCAGCCGGTAGACATGCAGCCCTCGGCGAGATTCTTTTGAATCTCGAAAAACACATTGGGGTGCATTTCATAGCCGCCATAGCGTTTCGGCTGGAGCACCCGGAAAAAGCCCGCATCGACCATTTCCGCAATCGATTCGCGGGGGACGTTGCGTTCGGTGACGCATTTTCTCGCCCGTGCCTTGAGCGTGGGAATCATCGCTTTCGAGCGCGCAATCAGCGTTTCCGCGGAAGGCGCCTCGGCAGGCGCAGACGCCTCTGCCAGGGTTACCATTCAGACCTCCTCAATTCACGGCTGTGCCGCGTCGATATTATCCATACGCGAAGTTTGAATAGATATAAACTACGCAAATCGTCAATTGAAAATGCATATCGCTGAACATATACGTTATTGCGGACGCGATTCTTGTGCATATCGCGGTCTGGACGGGTGAGGGGCGGCCGCAAGGAGCTCGGGCGCAGACCATGTTGCTGCGACGGCGCCGCTCGGGCCCGGCAATGGAGAGAAACCGGAAGCGGCTCCGGCACTGCGGAGCGCGCCGACGTGAGGATCGAGAAAATGGCAATTGAATGTCTGGGCTATGTGATCGTGCAAACCGACAAGCGCGAAGAATGGGAAACCTATCTCTGCAAGGTAGTGGGCGCGATGAAGGGCGATGCTCCGGATGCAGGGGCGGATCATTATCGCATCGATCAACGCCCGTTCCGCTTTCGCATCGTCGATGCGGGCGGCGACGGGGAGCTGCTGATTGCGGCGGCATACCGAATCGATTCGCGCGACTCGCTCGACGCGCTCGCGGGCCGGCTTGAGGCGGCGGGTCATGCGGTGCGCTGGGGCGGCGCGGAAGAAGCGAAGATTCGCGGCGTCGATGCCTTTTTCTCGGTCGCGGACCCGGCCGGCAACGGGCTGGAATTCTATGCCGGCGATTCGGTGAGCGACGAACCCTTTGTCTCACCGATCGGCGTGGCGGGATTCGTGACCGGCGAACTGGGTATGGGCCATGCCGTGTTCGCGGCGCCCGAATTCGACAAATCGTACAAATTCTTCAACGAAATTGTCGGCTTCCATCCGACCGACCTGCCGCGCTTCCACTTTCTGGGCACGCCGGACGATCCGGGTATTCCGTTCGCGTTCATGCATGCCGATAACGGGCGGCATCATTCGATCGCGTTCGGGCAATTGCCGCCGATGCCGGGCGGTTGCGTCCATCTGATGCTGGAAATGACGACGCTTGAGGATGTGAAGGCCTGTTATGCGCGCATGTCGGAATTCGGCGTCGCGGAATCGGCATCGATCGGCAAGCACACCAACGACAAGGTCACGAGCTTCTATATGAAGACGCCGTCGGGGTTCGATATGGAGGTCGGCCATGACGGGCTGGTGATCGATCCGGCCAATTGGGAAACGACCAGCCATGACACGCCCAGCGAATGGGGGCATGAATGGGCGTGGATGAAGATGATGGTCGGCGCCGGCGCCTGACGCGATCGCTTGGGGGCGGCGCCATGTCGCCCCCTAACGTTTCGCGCCGTCACGCTACGCGATCCGCGCCAGCAGTGGTGCGATTCCAGGTTTTTTCGAAAATTCATTGACCTCTCAGCCCGAAAGGGTCGAGAGAGGACGCTTCAAATCAAGTGAGGCAGCCTGACACTTGTCGGACAGGTACGACAATAAACTCGACGCAACCGATCGCGCGATTATCGAGAAGCTCAGGGGGAACGGCCGCGCCACCAATCGCGAAATTGCCGAGGAATTGGGGCTGACCGCCAACACCGTATCCTCGCGCATTCGCCAGATGGAATCGGCAGGGCAATTGCGCGTGATCGCGGTGTCGGATTTCGCGGCGCACGGCCATAATGTGCTGATCCAGCTGGCGATTCAGCTCGATAATCGACCGGCGGCCGAAGCCGCGGTCGAACTGGCCGGGTTTCCCGAGGTTTTCGCGGCGCATATCGTCAACGGCAATTACGATATCGACCTGCTGATCGCGGTCGAGGATTTCGACGCGCTGAAGCGCTTCATGCTCGAACGCCTTTCGGGCGTGCGCGGCATTCGTTCGATGACGCCGTCCATCGCGGTGGACATCGTCAAGTACAGCTTCGACCACGCGATTTCCGACTAGCCGCTATGACCAATCCGAATCTCGACGCGCTCGACAAGAAACTGATCGAACTGCTTGCCGAAGATGCGCGCATTTCGAACCGCAAGATCGCGGCCGATCTGGACGTCACCGAAGGCACGGTGCGCAGCCGTATCAAGCGGCTGGAGCGCGATAATCTGATCCGTTTCACGGCGATCACCACGCTTGCCCCCGGCGAACGGTTTCGTCTCGCATTCATTCGCGTGCAGGCCGAACTCGAAAAGATTCCGGATATCTGCAAGGTACTGGAACGCGATCCCAAGATCGGGGCACTGATCATCACGATGGGGCGCTTCAATCTGCTGGCGGCTACGATCTTCAACGATCTCGACGCATTGCACGCGATGGCGTCGGACAGGATCCTGTCGCTGCCCGGGGTGCATCACGTCGAAACTGTGATCGCCATTTCCACTATAAAATACGACCTTCGCGTCGCCCGCATCCTCTAAATTCGCGCGCTGAACAGAAGCGACGCGGCCGGGCCCTGTATCTTGCCCGGTCGAATGGTGGCGGCTGCGCGGGATTTTTTTGCGCATCGGATCGAGGGGACTGCACGCTTGTTGCGGCAAATGCGTCCCGATCTGACCGCGCATGCGTCGTGAATCGTCAAATAAATTACGAAAAACGCAAAGGTAGCGAACGCGGGCGATTGACCTGAAGCAAACGTAAAAATAGAGTGCCCACGCTACGAATCGTGCAGCGATGCATAAAGACATGATCATATAAGCGTAGCGAAGAGCCTTGAGAGGTCACGACATTGCAAGTCGGACCCCGGCCAATGGGAGGGATGGAATGGCAAATTCACGAATGATTCGATTCATGGCGATTCCGCTCGGTGCAATGCTGCTCGAGCCGGGAATTGCCTTTGCTCAGGACAGCACGGCACCGCAGGATCGTGCGAGCAGTGGGCAGGAAACTCCGGCGGGGGTGCGTCCCTCCGACGAAATCGTCGTCACTGCGCGCCGTCGCGAAGAGACGCTGCAGGACGTGCCGATCGCGATTTCCGTCGTGTCGCAGGAAGAGCTGACGCGCCGCAACCTGGAATCGGTCACCGATCTTCAGGCGTCGACACCGTCGCTCAGTGCGACTGGTCCGTATCGCAACACGCCGATCATCAGCATTCGCGGTCAGGGCGGTTTCACCCCCGGCGGCATCCCGGCGGTGATCATGTACATGAACGAAGTGCCGCTGCCGACCAGCGCGCAGGCGGGGTCGCCGGGCGGCGCGCTGGGCGCCAACGGGCTGTTCTTCGACCTGGAAAATGTGCAGGTGGTAAAGGGGCCGCAGGGCACCTTGTTCGGCCGCAACACGACCGGCGGCGCGATTCTGATTCAGAGCCGTCGTCCGACGATGGACTTTGGCGGGCATGTCACTGCGACCGCAGGCAATTATGGCGATCGCGAAATCGATGCGGCGATCAACATTCCGCTTGTTGCCGACCGCCTTGCGCTCCGCGTCGCGACCAATGCGCAAAAGCGTGACGGCTTCACCATTGCCCAGAGCACGCCGTCGCATCCCAACGGCCTCGACCTTGACGACAGCAATCATTTTTCGGTTCGTGGCTCGCTGCTCGCGCAGTTTGGCGGCGTCGAGAATCTGCTGGTCGCCGATTATGTGAAGGTCGATCACAACGGGGTTTCGTCGATCCTGAAATCGGTCAACCCTTCGCCGGCGCATCCGGTCAACCTGTTCTTCCCGGGAATGGCTGCGCAGTTGGCGGCCCAGGATGCCCTCGGCATCCGGCGTCAGGTGCCGCTGAGCGCCGACATGGGGGGCTTTATGCGTCGCTGGTCGGTCACCAATACGACGAGTATCGACCTCAGCGATACGATCACGCTGCGCAACATCTTTGCCTATAGCCGCTCGAAATATGCGCAGACGATCGACGGCGACGGCACCATCTATCCCGTGTTCGACCCGATCCAGTCGCAGTCGATCCCCTATGTCACGCGCCAGATCAGCAACGAGATCCAGCTCCAGGGGAACAGCTTCGGTGGCAATCTCGACTGGGTTGCCGGCTTCTTCTACCTGAACCAGCCCGAAGAGGATAATTTCACGCTTCACCGCAACGTCACGTTGGGGCGTCCGCGCGACGTGGGGTTCAAACAGTTCGAATCGTCCCGGGCTGTCTTTGCCCAGGGTGATTTCGACATCACCAACACGCTCAGCCTGACTGCCGGCGCCCGCTACACATGGGAAACGATCGGTCGCAAAAACAGGGAAACCCTGCTGAACGGCGCGTGCTTCTCACCTTTTGCGGGCGCTGATTGCACGCTGGCAAATTCGGGCGACTTCAAGGCGCCGACCTGGACGATCGGACTCAATTTCGCGCCGAACCGCGATACGCTGCTCTATGTCGTGTCGCGCCGGGGCTTTCGTTCGGGCGGGTTCAACCTTGCCGGTGACGTGCCGGTCGCCGATCAGGTGTTCGGCAAGGAAACGGTCACCGACATCGAACTGGGCGCGAAGCTGAGTTTCGGTTCGGGCGATTTCCGCTTCACCACCAATATCGCCGCCTATCGTCAATGGTATCGCGATATCCAGCTTCAGGAAACGACGATTTCGCCGGTCACGATGGGGCCGGTCACCGTCGTCACCAATGCCGGCGAGGCACAGATTGACGGTATCGAAATCGAAGGGACCGCCTATATCGGCGACCTGACGCTGAACGGCCAGTTCGCCTATACCGATTTCGATTATACCAAATTCTCGCCGGGCGTGATCCTTCCGGTCTATCCGACGGTCCCGCCGTACAAGTTCGGCGTGGGGGCGCAATATCGCCTGCCGCTGCCCAGCAGCATCGGCGATATTTCGATCTCGGCCAATTTCGACTGGCAGGACAAGACGCGGGTCGTGCCCTATGATGACCCCTTCTCGCTGAAGGACGCATATGGGCTGCTGACGCTGGGCGCCAGCTGGCGCAATGTCGGCGGCGAGCCGTTCGACCTGTCCTTCTTCATGACCAACGCCACCAACAAGGACTATGTGCTTGGCGGCCTGCCGCTCAGCAATACGCTCGGCGTTTCGACGCTGACCTATGGGGCGCCGCGCATGTATGGTTTCCGTCTCGGCTATCGCTTCGGCAACGAAGCCCGCTGAGTTCGGACAAGGACCCCGGCAGGGGGGTGAGGAAGACAATAAGCGGGCCGTTCGGCCCGTACGGGAGAGCAACCGGTGCAACAGAAGCGTAAATGGCTCCTTGTGGCTCCGGTTTGTCTCACCCCCCTGCTGCTGACATCCCAATTGCAGGGCACGGAGCCGGAAAAGCCGGCCCGGGCGCAGGTTCAGGAAGCTCCGGCGCCTGCGCCCACGCCTTCGCCGCGCATCTATCCGCCCCATCGCGCCGATCAGACCAGGACCAATCTCTATTGGGGCGACACGCACCTGCACACCAACTATTCGCCGGACGCCTATATCAACGGCAATACGGTGATGTCGCCGGACGAGGCATATCGCTTCGCGCGTGGCGAGGAAGTGCAGACCGGGTCGGGGCTGAAGGTCAAGCTGGGGCGACCGCTGGATTTCCTCGCGGTTACCGATCACTCCGAATATATGGGCATCCATGTCCGGCTGGCGGAACATGATTCCGCACTCGCCGACTGGCCGGTGGGCAAACGCTGGGCGGAGCTGCTCGCGCAGGGCAATCGCGTTCTCTACCTGCTCGACATGCTCAAGACGTTGCAGGACAATCGTCCCGAAGACGCCTTGCCCGATGGCGTGCGCGAAAGCGTGTGGCACGATGCGATGGCGTCCGCCGAACGCTATAACGATCCGGGACATTTCACTGCGCTGATCGGCTATGAATGGAGCGCGACGATTTCGGGCGACAATCTGCACCGCAACGTCATCTTTCGCGGCAATGCCGCCGATCTTGCGGGCACCCGGCCCTTTACGGGGCAGGACAGTCGTCAGCCCGAGGATCTGTGGAACGCGCTGCAACGTTATGAGAATGTCAGCGGAACCAAGGTTCTGGCGATCCCGCATAACGGCAATCTGAGCAACGGGCGGATGTTCGCACCGACCATGTCGGACGGAAATCCCTTTACCGCCGATTATGCGCGCCGCCGTGCGCGCTGGGAGCCGCTGGTCGAAGCGACACAGATCAAGGGAGATGGCGAAGCGCATCCCTATCTGTCGCCCGAGGACGAATTCGCCGATTTCGAAACCTGGGACGACAGCAACCTGATGGGCACGGTGCCCAAAAAGCCCGAGATGCTGCAATATGAATATGTCCGCTCGGCGCTCAAGCTCGGGCTGCAGCACGATAGCCAATTGGGGGTAAACCCGTTCAAATTCGGTCTTGTCGGCGGCACCGATTCGCACACATCGCTGTCGGCGATCGAGGAAGATAATTTCGTCGGCAAATTCTCGAACGGCGAGCCGTCGCCGACGCGGGCGATGGAGCATATGGCCGGGATGGGGCCGATCAACTGGGGGTTGGTCGCATCGGGCATCACCGCCGTCTGGGCGCCGGAAAATACGCGCGAGGCGATTTTCGACGCGTTCGAACGTCGCGAAGTTTATGCCACCACCGGCCCGCGCATGCAGGTGCGCTTCTTCGGCGGGTGGGACTTTACCTCCGACGATGCCGTGCGCCCGGATTATGCGCAGATCGGCTATGCCAAGGGCGTACCGATGGGCGGCGATCTGCTGCGTCAGCGACAGGGCGGGGCGCCGCGTTTCATGGTTGCGGCATCGAAGGACCCGATCGGCGCAAATCTCGATCGGGTTCAGGTCGTGAAGGGCTGGCTGGGCAAGGACGGCCAGTTGCACGAGCGTGTCTATGACGTCGCCTGGTCGGGCGATCGCAAGCCGGATGCAGAGACCGGCAAGCTGCCCGCCGTCGGCAATACCGTCGACGTCGCCAATGCGACCTATCGCAACACGATCGGTTCGGCCGAGTTCGCAACCACCTGGACCGACCCCGATTTCGATCCCGATTGCCGGGCATTTTATTATGTCCGCGTGCTCGAAATCCCGACGCCGCGCTGGACCGCATACGAAGCAGCCTATTTCCATATCACCCTGCCGGACGAAGTGCCGATGGTGATCCAGGAACGCGCCTATACCTCGCCGATCTGGTACACCCCCTGATCCGCGTGGCGGAACGCCGGCGGACAGGGGAAGAAGGGCGATCGGGGGCGGCATGACCAGTTCGGAAAAGGGCGGTCGTATCCATCGGATTTTGCGCGGGATGCAGCGGGAACCGCTGGTCCATTTTCTGGCCGTCGGATTGGTGCTGTTCCTCCTCTATGCGCTCGCCAATCCGGTCGGGGCCGATGCCGGCGAGCATATCGCGGTCGATCGGCAGCGATTGCTCGATTTCGTCCAGTCGCGACAGGCGACGGTCGACGATAGTGCGGGCAAGCGGCTGGAAAAGCTGACCCCGGCCGAGGTTCGCGCGCTGGTCGACGAATATGTCCGCGAACAGGCGATGTACCGCGAGGCCGAGCGGCTGGGGCTGGCGGATGAGGATTATCTGATCCGTCGCCGGCTAGCGCAGTCGCTCGACTTTCTCTATCGCAATATGGAGGGCGTGCCCAAGCCGACCGAACAGCAGCTGCGCGATTATTATGCGGCGCATATCGGTCGCTATGCGGCGGCGCCCGCCATCACTTTCTCGCATATCTATTTCAGCGGCGACCTGCACGGCTGGGACGGCGCGGAGCGGCTCGCGCGCCAGACGCTGCGCGCGATTCAGACGCGAGGAGAGGATGCCGTCCTGGCGCAACGCTGGCCGGGCGACCGCTTCGTTTATCAGCTCAACTATGCCGAGCGCGACAAGTCGCTGATCGCCAGCCATTTCGGGGTGCCGATGGCCGATAGGCTGTTTTCGATCGCGCCGCATATCGGCGAATGGCAGGGCCCGTTCCGGTCGACCAGCGGCTGGCATCTGGTGCGTATCGAGGAGCGCGACAGCGCCGGGCAGATGCCGTTCGAAGCCGTCGTCGTACAAGTGCAGCGCGATTGGGTGGAGGCGCAGAAACAGGCGCGGGCCGATGCGGGCTATGCGCGGCTGCGCGAGCGATATGATATCGGCGTTTCCCCGGAAATTCGCGGGATGATGACCGACAAGGCTGCGCAATAGTCATGTTGCGCGCGATGCTGGCGCTGTTGATGCTGCTATGCGCATGGCCTGCCGCTGCACATGAAAGCCTGCCGCTGGTCGTCGTGATCGAGGAACAGGCGCCCGACATTTTCGCGCTGCGCCTGCAATTGCCGCCTGCGATCGAGCGAGGGCAGGGGCCGCACTTCACGCTGCCCGAAAGCTGCACCTTGATGCGCGGTTCCGATCGCGGCGCGGGCACCGGCCTCTATCGGTGCGCAGACGGGCTGAGCGGCGAACAGGTCCGCTGGGCCTTTCCGGGCAAGACGCCCGCCATTCCCACGCTGGTGCGCGTCAAACGACTGACCGGCGAGGAGCGGACGATCCTCGCCGGGCCCGGCGAAACGCAGATATTGGTGCCCGATCGCGAAAGCTGGTCGGCGGTTGCGTGGCAATATCTGACGATGGGCGTCCATCATCTCCTGTCGGGATATGACCATCTGCTCTTCGTCTTCTGCCTGATCTGGATCGCCGGGTCGCCGAAGCGGGTGCTGAAGGCCGTGACCGGCTTCACGCTTGCCCATTCGGTGACGCTGATCCTGTCGGCGCTGGGACTAGTGCGCGTGCCGGTGCCGCCGGTCGAGGCGGCGATCGCGCTGTCGATCATGTTCCTGGCGCGGGAAATCGCCGTGGGGCGCCGGGAATCGCTGACCTGGCGGCACCCGATGCTGGTTTCGAGCCTGTTCGGGCTGCTGCACGGGCTGGGTTTCGCCGCTGCGCTGCGCGAAACGGGCATGCCGCAACTACATCTGCTCACCGGGCTGGCGGCGTTCAATATCGGCGTGGAGATCGGGCAGGTGGCGGTGGTGCTGCTGATCTTCGCGGCGATCGCTGCCGGGCGGCGGCTGTGGCCGATACTGGCCGAGCGGTTTCACTTGCCGCATCCCGCCAGTCTTCTCGCGCGCGGAGAGCAGGTCCTGCTGCTGCTGATTGGCGGATTGAGCGGCTTCTGGGTGATCGAGCGGACGATCGGTTTTCTTTAGCGCAAAGAAAAGGGCGACGTTTCCGCCGCCCTTCCTTGTCGTTTCCTCACCAGGCCGAGGGTGGGTTTTCGCGCGCGAGTATCTGTTCGGTCCGTGCGCCGACGGCGCGATCGGTGTCCTCGCTTTCCGGCACCATCCAGAAGCGCCCCTCGGCAACGCAGGCAAGTGCGAATTCCGACACTTCCTCCGGCTGGGTTAGCTTCATTTTCAGGCCCGTCGCTTCGAGCAGATCGTCCATCGATCGATAGGCGACCTTCTTTTGCGCTTCATTCTCGACATAATCGTCGGGCCGGACTTCGCCCGAAGCGAGAATGCCGGTGTTGACGGTATGCGGTCCGGGGAAGAGCAGCCCGGCCTTGAGCGTGCCGCCTTCGCGCAGCAATTGCTGGTGGAGCACTTCGGTGATGCTGGTCACGGCCGCCTTGGTCGCCGCATAGATCGGCGTGTTGGGCAGCGAATGCAGCCCGCCATTGGCCGAGGAGGTGTTGATCACCATCCCTTCCTCGCCGGCTTCCAGCATCTTCGGCACGAACGCCTTGATGCCGTGCACGACGCCCAGGACATTTACGTCCAGTCCCCAGCGCCAGTCGCTGAGCGGCAGATCCCAGATCTTGCGCTGCGATTCGCCCAGGCCCACCCCGGCATTGTTGAACAGCAGATGGACCGTCGGAAATTCGGCAAACACCGTTTCCGCCAATGCCTGGACCGAGGATTCCTTGGTCACGTCGCAGGTCAGGGCCAGCACGCGACCGCTGCCGAGCGCATCGATTTCGCTGCGTACTGCCTCAAGCCTGGCGGGATCGATATCGGCGATCACCACATGCGCTCCGGCACGGGCAAGGTCCGAACACAGACACTTGCCCACGCCGCTCGCGCCGCCGGTGACGACGGCAATTTTTCCGGAAAAATCCTGCATCAGGCGTCCTGCAGCTGCTTGAGTTCGAGCCCGACATTGGTCGGATTGTCGAACCGGCCGATCCAATGTTCGGCAATCCATTCGCCCGGTACGGTGCGCAATATCTGACCGCCGGTGCGCGTGCCGCCTTCGACATAGTTCATCGAAGTGATCGCGCGGACCGGAATATCGGCCAGCGGATCGAACGGCGATTCGCGCAGCGTGATCTTGCCGCCGGTCATGTCGCGCCGATCGCTGTAATTGCGTTCCCAGTTGAGCCGCGTGAGATAGACATCGCCGTCAAACTCGCCGGGCGTTTCGATCGCCATCAGCGCCTTGTAGCAGAACAGATGCTCGTCGAATTTGAGCGGCGCATCGACCTTGTCGCCGATCGTGCCTTCGATTTCGAAATAGGGGATGCCATGCCGGGTGCAGCTGGCGCGGAGCGTATCGCCGTTCCGTTCGAAATGGGTCTGCGCGATCTTCTTGGGCTCGCCGAAACGCTCGCGGCCGGACGTGACGATGCTTTCGCCCTCCATCGCCATATGGAAGCAATAGCCGCCCGGAGCGCCTTCATAGGTGCAGGTCGCGGCCATGGTCAGCGCGCCGATCTCGATCGCCTGGGTCTCGCTGACATGCATGGTGACGTGCATCATCTGCAGCCAGATTTCGGGGTCTTCGACCGGCTCGAGCGGCTTGGGCAGCAGCGCGGCGATCACTTCGCGATCGGTGTTATAGGTGGCGCGGATTCCATATACGGAATTGCGCAGCATTTCCGGGCCGCCCGAGGGGGTCGGGCCCTGGCGATAGCGAAGGCGTGACATGGCATTCTCCTGACGTCGTTATGATTGGTGCTGGCCGCCGCAGCGGGCGCGCGTAGCGGCGTTGCTATTCGGCAGCTTCCACCAGCCGCTGGCCGTGCGGCCCGTCGGCGTAGAATTGCTCGAAATATTTGCGGAAGCGCAGGATCGGCCCGTCGCCGTCGCACAGATAGGGGCGGTCGAGATGGATCTTGTTTTGCCAGATCGGAATATCGCCTTCGACACCGGTCTGGCCGCAGACATGCGCGATGGCGGACATCGTCGCGAATTCCTGCATCGTGCCGGGTTCGACCTTGGGATGCGTGAAATAGAAGCGCAGCTCGACATCATCGGCTTCGATCGGCGTAGCGATGACGAGCAGGCTGAGATCGACGATTCCGCTGATGCGCGTATATTTCTGGCCGGCGCCATTCTGTACGGTGACGACGTTGCTCGGCACCTGTTTTTCCTCGCCATCGACCGTGACGGTGCGGTGCCCGCGCGCAATGCTCTGGCGCTGGACGCCGCTATAGCTGGTTTCGCCTTCGGGCACGGCGTCCATCGAATGGACATAGGCGAAATGGGCGACGTCAACGCCGTTTTCGGCGATTTCCTGCGGGTTGCTGGCGAAACGCCATTCGCGCTTGGTCGGCTCGGCCCATTCGGGATCGGTGAATTCGGGATACTCGATCACGTCGAACATCGGCGCGATATTGTCGGGATGATACCAGGCCCAGATCACGCCCGATTTTTCCTCGACCGGATAGGCATGGGTCAGCGGCTCGCGCTTGGCGCGCGGCGGGAATGCCTTGGCATAGGGAATGGCGCTGCAGAAACCATCGGGGCGATAGGACCAGGCGTGGAAGGGGCAGCGGATGCTGTCGCCCTCGACCTTGCCGCCATGGCCCAGATGCGCGCCCAGATGCGGGCAATAGGCATCGAGCAGCCCCGCCTCGCCATTTTCGTTGCGGAACAGCACCAGTTCGCGTCCGAAATAATGGACGGGGCGAACATCGCCGACTGCGAGTTCGGCGCTGTAGCCTACCCCGAACCACCCGAAGGGAATGGGCATCGGGAAACGTTCGACCTGTGGCAAGCGTGGCTCTCCTATCGATATTTATCGGAGCCATACTATCTAAATTCTACGCAAACGTAAGATAATTCCGGTGCACGCTTTGTGTTTCAGCGTGAACAATGAGTCACAAGCGACGCGCAATCGTTCCTGCCATCGACGGGCGCACCTTCACGCGGGGGATGCTTTCGACCAGATAGTCGATGAACGCGCGCGTGGCGGCGGGCATGATGCCCGGCGAATAGACCACCCAGCATTCGCGGTCGTAATAGGACCATTCGGCATCGAGCGCGACCAGCGACCCGTCGTTCAGCGAATCGATCAATATGCTGACCGGCAGGCTGGCGATGCCCAGCCCGCGCCGTGCGGCGCTGCGCAAAGCGATGCCGCTGTTGCTGCGCCAGCGCGGATCGACTTTCACTTCGACTCCGTCGTTGAAGACGAAGGCGGAGGAAAGATCGGTCAGGCAATCGAATTTCTTGAGCGCATGGGGCGTGTCGGGCCAGCCATGGCGATCGACATAATCGGGCGCGGCGCACAGGCAGTGCGAGAGATAGCCGAACATCCGCGCCTTGCGATTGGAATCGGGCAGGATGCCATAGCGGATCACCAGATCGAACCGTTCCTGCGCGACATCGCCTTCGTCGAGATAGGCGATCGGTTCGATCTTGATACCGGGATTGGCACGGCTGAAATCGGCGAGCAATGTCGACATATAGTCGGAGCCGAAAATGTCGCTGAGCCCGATCCGCAGCCTGCCCACCGGATCGGTGCTATAGCGGCTGACGGCATATTCGGCGTTGCGCAGCCGTTCCTGCAGCGCCGCGCATTCGGCGTGAAACATCTTGCCGGCATCGGTGAGCGAGAAGCGCCGCGTCGTGCGGATCAGCAACTGTGCGCCCAGCCGGTCCTCAAGTTCCTGAACGGTCTTGCTGATAAAGGATTTGGACACGCCCAGTTTGCGTCCGGCCGCAGTGAAGCTGCCATATCGCACGACTGCCAGAAACTCTTCGATACCACGCCACTCGGACATAGGATTACCCCCGCCCGACGGATAGCGCCGGACGGGGGAATGCGAAACCTGACCGGAAATGGTTATTCGGCCGCTTGCTTGATGAAGCCATCCCGCTTGGGACCGATTTCCTTCGCGATTTTCCAGAGCGCATCTTCGTCCAGGTCATAGACTTCGAGTGCGTTGGTGCCGAGCATTGCCTGAATATCATCCTCCGGCAGCCCGCCCAGGCTTTCGACCATCTTGTCGAGCGTGTGCGGCCAGGTCCCTTCGGGATGCGGATAATCGGTGCCCCACAGGATCCGGTCGATGCCGATATCATAATAGGACTGCGTGGTTTCCTCGTCGGGCAGCGCCGAACAGCCGACCCACACCTGCCGCGCGAAATATTCCGACGGCTTCATGCTCATATTGGCATAATAATCGCCGAGCTTGCCGCTGGTGTGTTTGGCCGATGCGCGGATATCCATCAGCTGGAGGATCCAGGGGAACCAGAATTCGCCGCCCGCTTCGGTGAAGCAGACCTTGAGCTCGGGATATTCCTCGAACACGCCGCCGAAGGTCATGCCCCACAGAGGACGCGTCATCCAGAAGGCATATTCGCACAGATAGGTGCCGATCCAGCCGGGCTGGCTGATGTCGTAATTGGGCGCGGCGCCGGAGTGGAAATGGAGCGGAAGCCGCATTTCCTGAAGCATCGCCCAGATGCGGTGATATTTGGTGTGGTTATAGAGGTCGTAATCCCCCGAGAAGGACGGGAAGAAGACGCCCTTGAGGCCGTTCTGGGCAGCCCATTCGATCTCCTTCGCCGTCTCGTCGAGATCGTAGAGCGCGGGAATGACGGCCAGGCCGATGCGGCGATGCGGATCATCCTGGCAGAATTCGGCGAGCCAGCGATTGTGCGCGCGCGCCCCCGCCCATTGCAGCTCGGCGCGCTCCGGCGACGGCTTGAGGCCGATATCCGCGCCAAAGGGCGGCGCGTTGCGTTCGGTGATGCCGTCGGGAAACAGGACTTCGGCGGCGACGCCGTCGCCGTCGAGCACGCGGTTGCGCGTTGCGCCGTCCCATGCGCCGGCCAGGCCGTCGCCGACCTTGGCGCGCCATTTGGTATTGAAATCGTCGATCAGGAACTGCTTCTCATGTTCCTCGCGCGCCTTGATCTCCAGCGGCACGGTCTCGTCGAAAATCTTGTGATATTTCGATTCGAGATAGTCGCGATAGCGTTCGGGGGGGAGGCCGGCGTGGCCGTCCGACGAGATTACGAGATAGCGGTCCATGATCCTTCTCCGAAGATATGATTCGTTTGTCGGCCCCCCGGATGCGCGGCGTATCGCGTGCGTCCGTGCTGGGCCGGCGAAGCTCGTGCACCTTAGCTTGCGACCCATTCCGATAAAGCCGCAGCCTGAGAACGGTTTGGAGCCTCATGTGAACAATCGCATGCCGCTGGGCGCGCCGCTGCCAATAGGGGCCGCGCCGGTTTTCCGCAGAGATGCGTGGTTTTGGTGAGATGGAGAGATGGGTGTTTCGCGTAAAAAATACGAAAATATCGGTGAAATAGCGAATTAATACGACAGGCTTGATAAACATGCGGCCTGTAGCTACGCATTTGTTTGAAGACATCAGGGTCGTTCGCGGCACCACCGCGTTCGCGCCTGCCGATTTGGGGAAGCGGTAGCGACAGTTCCATTTTCGCGGATTTTGTCGCTGAACAGCTACAATAACAGCTTTGGCAGATGCCCGGCACTCCCCGCCGGACGCTGCCGGAAACGCAAATTTTGAGGAAGGAGCAGAGAATGTCTGTTGGCGGAGTTTATGATTGCATCACCAAGACCCCGATGGGCGACCAGAAGGGCACATTGACCGTCAATCCCAGCGATGACGGCACCAGCTTCACCGGGACGATGATCAGCTCGATGGGCAGCACCGATGTCGAGGACGGCAAGATCGACGGCAACACGATCAGCTGGAAGAACAAGATCACGCTGCCGATGCCGATGACGCTCGATTGCGTTGCGACGATCGAAGGCGACAAGCTCGATGGTCATGTGAAGGCGGGCGGCTTCGGCACGATGCCGTTCTCGGGCCAGCGTCAGGGCTGAAACGCCTGACACGCCAAAAGCAAAGGCCGCCGGGTAGCGATACCCGGCGGCCTTTTCGTATCGGCGTATCGCTCGCCGCGCTCAGCCTCCGCCGAAAATCGATTTGACCTCGAGAAATTCCTCCAGGCCATAAACGCCCCATTCGCGGCCATTGCCCGACATCTTGTACCCGCCAAAGGGGGCGGCGACATCGGGGCCGGCATTGTTGACGTGCACCATCCCGGTGCGCAGCCGCCGCGCGATGTCGGTGGCGCTGCCCTGACTCCCCGCCCAGACATAGCCCGACAGGCCATAGTCGCTGTCATTGGCGATCGCGATCGCTTCGTCGATATCGTCATAGGCGATGATCGCCAGTACCGGGCCGAACACTTCCTCGCGCGCGATGGTCATGTCGGGAGTAACGTCGCAAAAGATTGTCGGCGCGACGAAATAGCCGTCGCCCGCTGCGGGCTGTTGCGCATCCGTGATCAGCGTGGCGCCTTCCGCCTGTCCCTTTTCGATCATCGAAAGCACGCGCCGATACTGGGTTTCGTTGGCGATCGGGCCAAGGTCGGGATCGCTTTCGGGCGCGCCGACGCGCAGCGCGGCGGCTGCGCTGCGTGCCAGCGCACTGACTTCGTCCAGCCGGTCGCGCGGTACCAGCAAGCGGGTCGGCGCGTTGCAGCTTTGCCCGCTGTTGCGCATGCATGCCGCGACGCTTTGCGGTATCGCAGTGGCCAGATCGGCGTCCGGCGCGATGATGTTGGCCGATTTGCCGCCCAGTTCGAGCGAGACGCGCTTGACCCGGTCGGCGCCGTTATGCCCGATCGCAATGCCCGCACGCGTCGATCCGGTAAAGGACACCATGTCGACATCGGGATGCGCGGTCAGCGCGTCGCCAATATCCGGCCCGCGACCGTGAACCATGTTGAACACGCCCGGCGGAACCCCTGCTTCGTCGAGGATTTCGGCCAGGATCACGGCGCTGAGCGGCGCCAACTCGCTGGGCTTGAGCACCATCGTACATCCGGCGGCGAGGGCAGGGGCGACCTTGGCCGCAACCTGGTTCATCGGCCAGTTCCACGGCGTGATCAGCACGCATACGCCGATCCCCTCCCGCTGGACGAGTGTCGTGCCGACCTGTTTTTCGAACGCGAAATCGCGCGCGACGCGGATCGTTTCGCCGAAATGCGCCGGCCCCATCGCGGCCTGCAATTGATGCGCGAGCGATTTGGGCGCGCCCATTTCGGTCATGATCGCGTCGCCGATATCGGCCTGACGCTGCATCAGGCCGGCAAGGATGCGCTCCAGCACCGCAATCCGCTCTTCGACCGGCGTGGCCGACCATGCCGGGAACGCCTTCCTTGCCGCAGCGATGGCCCGTTCAGCATCGGACGCCGATCCCAGCGCAATTTTCCCGATCGCCTTGCCGGTCGCGGGATTGACGATGTCCGCCTGGTCGCTGCCATGTGGCTCGCTCCAGCGCCCGTCGATGTAGAAGCGGGTTGCATCGGGATATGTCATGTCCTTCTCCTGAGCCCTGATGAACCGAGCGGGTTCAGTCGGCCAACTGGGCCACTGCCCGTCGATAATGGGGAAGCGCGGCAAGGATCATCAGCGCGATGATCGGCAGCGTCGCCGCGCCGGTGATCGCAATTGAATAGCGCAGCGCCGATTGATCGCCGAAGCCGAAATCGGTGATCGCGGCAATCACGCTGGCGCCAAGACCGGTGCCGACCAGATTGACGATCAGCAGCGCGACGGCAGTCACCTGCCCGCGCAACTGATTGGGCGTCACATCCTGAATTGCGGCGAGCATCACGCCCTGCGAAGCCTGGCCGATCAGCGTGCCGATCGCCATCAGCGTCAGTGCCAGCGTCGCATTGGGCATCAGCGGCGCGGCGACCAGCGGTATGCCCTTGAGCAGCGTTGCAAACAGCACGATCCGCATATTGGCGTCCGCGCTGCCCGCCTGCATCAGCTTGCCCGACAGCCAGCCGCCGGTGAGCGTGCCGACGGTGCCGCAGACCAGCATCACCATGCCATAGCTCAGCCCCACCTGACCCGGCGTCATGCCATAGGTGCGGATCAGGAAGGTGGGAAACCACAATGCCGTACCGATCGCGAGCAGCGCGAGCAGCCCGAGCGATCCGATCAGCGAACCGAACAATACCCAGCGTTCGGCGATATAGGCAAAGGCTTCGCGCAGGCTGACCTGCCGGGCCATGTTCGCGGCGACTTCGCGACGTTCGGGTTCGCGGATCGCCAGCATCAGCGCCGCGATCAGCACGCCCGGCGCGGCGACGCACAGGAACACCATTTGCCATGGCTGGAAATGTCCGAGCCCCGGCAGTGTGACGCCGCCGATCGCGCCGAAATAAGTGAGCAGGCCGCCGCCGATCAGCAGCGCCAGCCCGCCGCCGATCGGATAGCCGATGGCATAGAGGCTGATCGCTAGCGCGCGCCGCCGCCGTTCGAAATAATCGCTGATCAGCGAATAGGCGGTCGGACTGAGCGTCGCTTCACCCACGCCCACGCCGACGCGCGCCAGGAACAGGCCGATGAAGCTGCTGGTGAAGCCGCAGGCTGCGGTCATCACCGACCAGAACAGGATGCCCCAGACGATCAGCACCGAGCGCCTTTTGGTCCGATCGACGAAGCGACCGATCGGAATCGCGGCGATGCTGTAGAAGATCGAGAAGGCAAAGCCCTGAAGCAGGCTCATTTCGAAATCGGAAAGGCCCAGGTCGCGCTGGATCGGCTCGACCATCAGCGTCAATACGCGTGCGTCGATGGCGCTGAACGAATAGCCGACGAACAGGATGATGACGACCAGCCAGCGATAGCCGGTCCATTTGCCGCCCATCGTCGGGGCGGCGTCCACCGAAGGCGTCACCATGCCGATGGCGGGTTCTGGCGGGCCAGGATCTGCTCGGTACGCGCGGCGATCAGCGCATCATTGTCCGCACTTTCGGGAAGCAGCCAGAATTTGCCGGCGCGGATACCCGCGAGCGCGAAAGCGGATACTTCCTCGGGTTCGGTGAGCTTCATCTTGAGGCCGGTGGTCTTCAGCAGATCCTCCATGGTGCGATAGGCGACCTTGGTCTGGCCCTCATGCTCGACATAGTCGGTCGGGCGCACTTCGCCCGAGGCAAGAATGCCGGTGTTTACGGTGTGCGGCCCGGGAAAGAGTATCGCCGCGCGCAGCATGTCGCCTTCGCGCAGCAATTGCTGCTGCAACACTTCGGTGATGCTCGTCACGGCAGCCTTGGTCGCGGCATAGATCGGCGTGTTGGGCAACGAACGCAGACCGCCATTGGTCGAGGAAGTGTTGATCACCACGCCTTGCTCGCCGCCCGCGATCATGCGCGGCACGAATGCCTTGATACCGTGGACGACGCCGAGGATGTTGACGTCTATTCCCCAGCGCCAGTCGCTTGCCGGCAGGTCCCATATCTTGCGCTGCGCTTCGCCCAGACCGACGCCGGCATTGTTGAACAACAGGTGCACCGCACCGAATTCGGCGAAGACGGTATCGGCGCACGCGGTTACCGACGCTTCCTTGGTGACGTCGCAGGTCACTGCGATTACCCGGCCGGTGCCGATCGCGTCGACTTCGCGGCGTACCGATTCAAGCCGCTCGGGGTTGATGTCGACGATCGCGACATGCGCACCCGCAGCGGCGAGATCGGCGCAGAGACATTTCCCCACGCCGCTCGCGCCGCCGGTGACGACTGCGACCTTGCCCGCAAAATCCTGCATCAGGCGGCCACCCGCTCGCCGATGTCGACGCCGACGTTGCGCGGTTCATCGTGCCGGCCGACCCAATGCGGTGCGATCCATTCGCCGGGCACTTTCTGCAGGATGGTGCCGCCGGTGGCGGTGCCGCCTTCGACATATTGCATATCGGTGATCCGGCGGACGGGAATGTCGGCCAGCGGGTCATAGGGCGAATCCGCCAGCGTGATCTTGCCGCCGGTCATTGCGCGGCGCTCGCTATATTTGCGCTGCCAGTTGAGGCGGGTGAGGAACACGTCGCCATCGAATTCGCCCGGCCGGTCGATCGCGGGCATCCCCTTGTAGCAGAACAGATGTTCTTCGAATGTCAGCGGCGCGTCGACTTTGTCGCCGATCGTGCCTTCGATTTCGAAATAGGTGATGCCGTGCCGCGTGCAGGTTGCACGCAAATGATCGCCGTTCCGTTCGAAATGCGTCTCTGCGATCTTCTTGGGTTCCCCGAAGCGTTCGCGACCCGAGGTTACCACTGTTTCGCCTTCCATCGCCATATGGAAGCAATAGGCGCCCGGTGCGCCTTCATAGGTGCAGTTCACGCCCGCCGTCAGCGCACCGATCTCTACTGTATCGGTTTCGGTGACGTGCATCGCAACATGCACCATCTGCAGCCAGATTTCCGGCCGTTCGACCGCGACGAGCGGCCTGGGCAGCAGCGCGTCGATCACTTCGCGGTCGGTCTCATAGGTCGCGCGAATGCCATAGACCGAGTTGCGCAACATGCCCGGTGCACGCGTTTCGACCGGACCCTGGACATAGCGAAGTTTCGACATCGTGACTCTCCCTCAAGCGCAAATGCTGCGCTTCATTCTGTTCTGATTGATGCGCTGCGCCGCGTGCGGCGCGGTAATTATTCGGCGGCTTCCACCAGACGCGTGCCGTCCGGCCCGTCGGCATAGAATTGCTCGAAATATTTGCGGAAGCGCAGGATCGGACCGTCGCCGTCGCACAGATAGGGGCGGGCGAGGTGGATCTTGTTTTGCCAGATCGGAATATCGCCTTCGACGCCCTTCTGGCCGCAGGTATTGGCGATCGCTTCCTGGATGGCGCGCTCCTGCGGCGAGCCGGGTTCGACTTTGGGATGGGTGAAGCAGAAGCGAAGCTCTACGTCATCGGCCTCGACCGGCGTGGCGATGACGAGCAGCGACAATTCGACCACGCCCTTCAGGCGCGTGAATTTCTGTCCCGCGCCATTCTGCACCGTCTGGACCGAATAGGGGAATTGCTTTTCCTCGCCCGACGGCAGTTTGATCGTCCGGTGCCCGCGCGCCGCGCTGTGCCGCTGGACGCCGTCATAGCTGGTTTCGCCTTCGGGCACGGCGTCCATCATATGGACATAGGCGAAATGAGCGACGTCAACGCCGTTTTCGGCGATTTCCTGCGGGTTGCTGGCGAAACGCCATTCATGCTTGGTCGGCTCGGCCCATTCGGGATCGGTGAATTCGGGATACTCGATCACGTCGAACATCGGCGCGATATTGTCGGGATGATACCAGGCCCAGATCACGCCCGATTTTTCCTCGACCGGATAGGCATGGGTCAGCGGCTCGCGCTTGGCGCGCGGCGGGAATGCCTTGGCATAGGGAATGGCGCTGCAGAAACCATCGGGGCGATAGGACCAGGCGTGGAAGGGGCAGCGGATGCTGTCGCCCTCGACCTTGCCGCCATGGCCCAGATGCGCGCCCAGATGCGGGCAATAGGCATCGAGCAGCCCCGCCTCGCCATTTTCGTTGCGGAACAGCACCAGTTCGCGTCCGAAATAATGGACGGGGCGAACATCGCCGACTGCGAGTTCGGCGCTGTAGCCTACCCCGAACCACCCGAAGGGAATCGACATTGGAAAGCGCTCGACCTGGGGCACTGTCTCTCTCCTCGATTATATTTCGCGAACTTCCGCCGCGTTGTGGGAGGAGTGTATCGCCGCGATCCCCCCGCGTAAGTGCCGAATCGTGCACGCTTTGTGCGCAGGCGCGAACAATGCGCCGCGATCAGAAACGCTTGAGCAACTGGGGCGCCATCGCGGGCCTGATCTTGGTCCGGGTGGTCCTGCGGATCAGATAGTCGATAAAGGCACGCGTCGCCGCCGACATGATGCCGGGCGAATATACGACCCAGCACGGCTTGTCGTAAAAGGACCATTCCTCCTCAAGCGCGAGGATGGTTCCATCGACCAGATCCTGGCGGATGACGCTGACCGGCAGGCTGGCGATACCCAGCCCCTTGCGCACCGCACTGCGCAACGCGATCCCGCTGTTGCTGATCCAGCGCGGCGTCACTTTTACCGTAACGTTTTCGTTGAACGTCATCGTTCCGCTGCGATCGGTAAGGCACTCGCGTCCCGTCAGCGCGGCACTGTCCGCCGGCCAGCCATGTTTGGCGACATAAGCAGGCGAGGCGCACAGGCAGTAGGACAGATAGCCGAACATGCGCGCGCGCAGATTGGAATCGGTGAGCGTGCCATAGCGGATGACGATGTCGAACTGTTCCTGAGCGACATCGCTTTCATCGAGATAGGCGATGGGCTCGACGACGATCGCGGGGTGTTCGTCGCTGAATTCGGCGAGAAGCCGCGACATGAAATCCGAACCGAACGTGTCGCTGAGGCCGATCCGCAACCGGCCGACCGGATCGGTACGATAGCGCCCGATCCGTTTTTCGAGATCGCCCAGCCGCTTGTGCAACTCGGCGCATTCCTTGTGAAAACTCTGCCCTGCGCTGGTCAGCGAAAGCCGCCGCGTGGTGCGGGTGAGCAATTGCACGCCGAGCCGCTCTTCCAGCTCCTGAACGGTTTTGCTCACATAGGATTTGGAAACACTCAGTTCCTCGCCCGCGGCCGTAAAGCTTCCATGCTCCACGACCGCGAGGAATTCTTCGATTCCGCGCCAGCTTGACATTCAGACCACCTCTCCGGCGGCGATGCTAGCAACGGTCCGCGCGAATGCAAAAAGGTTCGACGCGTGTTATTCGGCTGCCTGTTTCAGAAACAGGTCGCGCTTGGGGCCGATCTTGTTCGCGATCTTCCACAGCGCGTCCTGATCGACGTCATAGACGTCGAGCGCATTGGTGCCGAGCATCTTCTGGATATCGTCGTCGGGCAGCCCGCCCAGGCTGACGGTCATTTTCTCGAGCGTGCTCGGCCAGGTGCCCTCCGGATGCGGATAATCGGTCCCCCACAGGATGCGGTCGATCCCGATTTCATAATAGGACTGGGTGGTTTCCTCATCGGGCAGCGCCGAGCATCCGACCCAGACATTGCGTGCGAAATATTCCGACGGCTTCATGCTCATATTGGCATAATAATCGCCGAGCTTGCCGCTGGTGTGCTTGGCCGATGCGCGGATATCCATCAGCTGAAGGATCCAGGGGAACCAGAATTCGCCGCCCGCTTCGGTGAAGCAGACCTTGAGCTCGGGATATTCCTCGAACACACCGCCAAAGGTCATGCCCCATAGCGGGCGCGTCATCCAGAAGGCGAATTCGCACAGATAGGTGCCGATCCAGCCCGGCTGGGTCGTGTCATATCCTGGCGATGCGCCCGAATGGAAATGCAGCGGAAGCCGCATTTCCTGAAGCATCGCCCAGATGCGGTGATATTTGGTGTGGTTATAGAGGTCGTAATCCCCCGAAAAGGCCGGGAAAAATACGCCCTTCAGCCCGTTCTCGGCTGCCCAGAGAATTTCCTTCTCGGTCTCGTCGAGATCATAGAGGGCGGGAATGACGGCCAGGCCGATGCGGCGATGCGGATCATCCTGACAGAATTCGGCGAGCCAGCGATTATGCGCGCGCGCACCCGCCCATTGCAGCTCGGCGCGCTCCGGCGACGGCTTGAGGCCGATGTCTGCGCCAAAGGGCGGCGCGTTGCGTTCGGTGATGCCGTCGGGAAACAGCACTTCGGCAGCGACGCCGTCGCCATCGAGCACGCGGTTGCGGATCGTGCCGTCCCATGCGCCTTCCAGGCCGTCGCCGACCTTGGCGCGCCATTTGGTATTGAAATCGTCGATCAGGAAACGCTTCTCATGTTCCTCGCGCGCCTTGATCTCCAGATGCACCACTTCGTCGAAACGCGCGTGATAGCGGGATTCGAGATAGCTGCGATATCGTTCGGGCGGCAGTCCGACATGCCCGTCCGAAGAGATGACGAGATAGCGGTCCATGATCCTTCTCCGTAGCTTGAACGCTTGTTCCGGCATTGCCTGCACCGGGGTGCGCGGCTGCCGGTATTTCGCCGACCGGAATGCGACTCCTGCGCCATGCGAAAAAGCAGCCTTCCGGCAACGCTCTATCGCTTCATGTGAACAATGCGGGTGCGCGAACCGGCGCGCATCGCTTCGCGCAGCAGCAGATATGCGCCGAGAAGTGCGGCGATCGCGAAGGGGGCAGGGGCCCAGAGCTGATATGCCGCGGCGGCGATGATCGGCGGCAGGGTGATCGATGCTCCGGCGATCAGCGTGACGGCGGATGCGATCGCGACCTGATGCTCGCTTTCGCCGCCCAGCGACGCCGCGGCGCTGAAGCCGGGACGCGAAAGGCCATAGCCGAAGCTGGCGATGACGAAGCCGATGACGGCGGCGATCTGCGCATCGCTGGCGATCGGTGTCAGATTGCCGATCAGCGCGCATGCCACGCCGGCGGTCATCATCGTCGCGGGCGTCAGCGCCAGCCAGCGCACCAGTCCCCATTGCGCGATCAGCGCCGCCACCGCGCCGCCGGTCATCGTAACGCCGACCATCGCCTGCGCCGCCATCGGGTCGCCGGGCGTGCGATCGATCACGACGAAGCCGATCGTATAGAGATTGATTGCCTGGGCCGAACAGAGCAGCAGCCCGAAGGTAAGGTGCCGCCCGATCGCCGCTTCGCGCCAGACCTCGATCATCGAATAGCTGCGCCGGTTCGGATCTGTCGATGCTGCAAATCCGCCCTCCTTCGCTTCACGCGGCAGGAAGACGAAGCTGGCGGCAAAGGTCACGAGTCCGATCAGCGCAAAGCCGAGCATCGGCCCGATGGGGCCGACCGGGTCGAAGATCAGCAGCGGCGCGATTGCCGGGCCGATGATCGTCCCCAGGCTGAGCGCGCCGGCAAGCGTCGTCAGCGTGCGGGTACGCTCTGCGCCTTCGGTCCGCAGCGCGATGAGCGCCTGCGTCGCCGTCGCCGCAGCAGATCCGAGCAGGCCATAGACCGAGCGCAGTACGAAAAAGAGAAGGAAGGTCGCGAAAGGCGCGAGCCAGCCGATCAGCCCCAGTTCGACCGAAAGCGCGCAGCCGCCCATCGACAGGATGAAACCGATCAGCCCGGCGCGGACGAATCGATTGGCACCGTGCCGATGGACATGCGCGACCCAGAAGGGGGAACTGACCGCCCAGGTGAGTGCCGAAAGCGAAAAGATGCTCGCGACCAGATAGTCGGGAATGTGCAGCGTCCGCCCGATCGCCGGCATGATCGAGACGAGCCCGACATTGCCGATCGCAGTCAGGAACGTAACCGCTCCCAGAAAGGGGACGACCCATTGCGACAACCGATCGTGCCGCGCCGGGCCGTCCTGTGTCATGCGTTCTGCCCTATTTCGATCAGAAACGAATACGTACTTCGCCGCCCATGCTGCGCGGATCGCCATATTGGCTCAGCGTCAGCACGGTCAGGTTGATGGCGTTGGCGAGATAGGATTCGTCGGTAAGGTTCTTGCCCCACACCGCCACTTCCAGCGACGTGCCGTTGCCGAGCGCGATGTCGGTCAGCGCGATCCGCGCATCGAGCAGACCATAGGCTTTGAGCTTCGAAGCCGGGTCGGCGGTGATCCGCGTGAACTGGCTGTCGCGCCAGCTATAGTTGACGCTGGTGTTGAGCATCGCGAAGCCGATATCCAGCCGATGCACTGCTCCGACCTGGAAATTCCACTTGGGAACCAGCGGAACGACATAGCTGTCGGTCACGTCGGTGCCGTCGGGCAGGAAGAAATCGGTGTAGCGCGCATCGACATAGCCGCCGCCGAAATTGATCGTGAAATTGTCGACCGGGCGGACCGCGCCTTCGATTTCAAAGCCGGTGAACTGCGCTTCGCCTGCGTTGATGATGTTGGTCGTCACCAGCGAAGGCACGAAGACGCCTGCCTGAAAATCCTTGTAGATCGAATGATAGACTGCGGCGTTGATACGGACTGCCTGATCGAAACCGGCGAATTTCATGCCGAGTTCGAACGAGGTCAGCTTTTCGGGATCATAGGGCGTCAGGAACGCGGCATTGGTCGATGCGGTATCGTTGATGCCGCCGCTCTTGAAGCCGGTTGCGACGCGTCCATAGACCGAAAAATCGCGGTCGAATTTATAGAGGATGTTGAATTCGGGATTGAAGCTCGTCCAGACGCCCGAATTGCCCAGCGGGATAAGGTCGGACGGACCGATCCCGCCCGCGCCCGGACGTGCGCCGGCCGGCGGCTGGCCGCTGCGGGTGACGGGCGTGCCGTCCGCCTCGCGGACGAAGACGCCGGAAGTATCCGAAGCCGGATCGGTGGCATAGGCCGAGTTGGCGAGCAGCAATTCGACCGCATGCTTTTCCTCGCGGGTGTAGCGGCCGCCGACCGACACCGTCAGACGTTCGTCGAGTGCGGACGGTGTCCAGGAAAGCTGGCCATATCCGGCATAGCTGTTGGAATCGCCGGAACGGTTGCTGACGTCGTAACTGGCGTTGCCGCCGAACTGAAAGTTCCAGCGCGGATTATAGACGTCGTAATTATCGTCCAGATAAAAGGCGCCGACGGTGAATTTGAAATCGCCGACCGTGCCGATCGCCTGCAATTCCTGCGTGAACTGCTCATAATCGTTGCGCAGCATGAACCGCAGCAGATCGAGCGGCGTGCCGTCGAAGTCGCTCGCTGAATCCGTGAACGCGGTGCGGCGTGCGGTGATCGATTTGAGCACCAGATCGCCCAGACCCGGCTCCCATTCGAGGGTGAGCGAATGTCCCGTGGTGCGGAAATTGCTGCGCAGCGCGCTTTGCGCACCGATGCCGCGCGGCCGTTCGGTGACGATATAGGGCCCGATCAGCCCGTTGACGAACGCCAGCGAACCGGTCGAGGACGCCACCAGCATCGACGGCGTGCCCTTGCTGTCGGTAATGTCATAGGCATAGCGCGCGCTGAAGCTGTTCGAGGGACGCCACAGGATATCGGCGCGAGCGGCCCACATGTCCTGCTGGCCGAAATTCTCGCCGGTCGCGCTGTTGTGATAATAGCCGCCATTCTGTTTGGTGACGACGCCGAAGCTGGTGCTGAACCCGGCGACTTCGGGCAGATCGACTGCCAGTCGGCCGGTAAACTGATCGAAGCTGCCGCCGCTCAGCATCATCTTGCCGCGGAACGTGCCGCTCGGCTCGCGCGTGATGAGATTGACCGCGCCGCCGATCGTGTTCTTGCCGTACAGCGTGCCCTGCGGCCCGCGCAGCACTTCGACTCGTTCCAGATCGACCAGATCGAACGCCGCGCCGGTCGATTTTCCGATCGGAACGCCATCGACATACAGGCCCACCGGCTGGTCGCGCGCGAGGCTGGTATCGGCGGACGGCGAAAGGCCGCGAATGGTAATCAGCGGGGCATAGGTGTTGCCGATCGTCTGATTGATCTGGAGGTTCGGCACGACCGTCGCGATGTCCGAAACATTGCCGACACCCGCGCGCTCGAGCGCAGCTTCGCCGACGGCGGAAACCGACACCGGCACATCGACCAGCCTCTGTTCGCGGCGCTGCGCGGTGACGACGATTTCGTTGCCGTTTTCGATCGCATGATCCTGAGATTCCTCGTTTTCCGAGGCAGTCTGAGCCATTGCGCCGATCGGGCACAGCGCGGAACCCAACAGGGCCGCGACCACGAGAGACTTTGAAAAGTCCTTCATATTCCCCTCCTCAATTTATGGGCATTTTTGCCTGCGGCGAACTCTTGTCGGTTCGCTCGTTCGTGCCACGATAGCGGCCAGACCCTTGCGATTAAGCCTGCGGCGGTGGCCACACTGTTCGCTGGTGTGGCGAATAGGCGCGCTGGGCCGAAAATGGCGCAAAACCGCCGTTTCGCGACCCGCGCAGGGCGCCAGCTGGACCGAATATGGGAAATAGGGCGGCAACATGCCGCGCTGGGGCTCGCGCATCGGCCCGCTCAGGCTTTGGTCAGCAGGTTCTTCATCACCTTGCCCGATGCGTTGACGGGCAGGGATTCGACGAATTCGACGAAACGCGGAACCTTGTAATTCGCCATGTTGTCGCGCGCCCAGGCAAGGATGTCGCCATCGTTCGCATCGCTTCCGGCACGACGAACGACAAAGGCCTTGCCGACTTCGCCCATGCGCGCGTCGGGCACGCCGATCACCGCGGCCTGCGCGATGGCCGGGCAGGGCGAAAGCAACCGCTCGACTTCGGCGGGATAGACATTGAATCCGCCAGAGATGAACATGTCCTTCTTGCGATCGGTGATGCGCAGATAGCCTGCGGAATCGAGCGTGCCGACATCGCCGGTGTGCAGCCAGCCATCGGCGTCGATCGCTTCGGCGGTGGCTTCGGGATCGTCGAGATATTCGCGCATGACGCCATAGCCGCGAACCAGGATTTCGCCCGCTTCGCCGGTGGGCAGCATGCTGCCGCTATCGTCGACGACGCGCACTTCGAGGCCCGGCAATGCCTTGCCGCAGCTTTCGGCGATCAGTTCGGCATCGTCGCCGCGGCGACAGGACGTGATCGTCCCGCATTCGGTCATGCCATAGGCAGTGACGGTATCGACCAGCCCGAGCTCGCTGCGCATGCGGCGGATCAGATCGGGCGGAACGGTCGCGGCACCGGTCGCTGCGCCGCGCAGCGAACTTGTGTCGAAATCCCGCTGCGCCTTTGCTTCGAGCAATGCATGATAGATGGTCGGCGGACCGGGCAGGAAGTTGATGCGGTCGCGCTCGATCATCTCAGCGATGCGGGGGACGTCGAACGTCGCGACCGGCAGGATCGTCGCTCCGGCGATCAGCGCCGCGACCCAACCCGCCTTGTACCCGAAGCTGTGGAAGAAGGGATTGACGATCAGATAGCGCTCGCCTTCCTCCAGCCCCATGGTTTCCGACCATGCGGCGAACAGTCGAACCACGCGGTCATGCGTGGAAACGACGCCCTTGGGCGCGCCGGTCGTGCCGCTGGTGAACAGGATGTCGCTGACGGTGTCGGGCGTGACCAGAGCCATCGCGGCGTCGATCGCCGGGTCGTTGCTGCCATTGCCTTCGGCGAGAAATCCGTCCCAGTCGCGATCGAACGTCACGATGCGACGCAGATCAGGCAGGTCTTCCTCGGCAAGCATCGCGGGGTAATCGGTGCCCAGAAAATCGCCGACGGTCAGCAGCATTGCCGCGCCCGTGCGGCGCAGAAGCTCGCCTGTCTCACGCCCCTTGAGCCGCGTATTCAGCGGGACGATAGCCGCGCCGCAGGTCATGGCGCCGACGGCTCCGGCAATCCATTCGCGCCGGTTGGGCGCCCAGATCGCCACCCGATCGCCCGCACCGATTCCCGCGCGCAGCATTGCCGAGGCCGCCGCGCGGCATGCGTCGCGCAGCTGCGCAAAGCTCCACTGCTCGCCGCCCTCGATCACTGCGGGAGCATCGCCCCGCGCGGCAGCGGCGGCCTCCACCAGATGCGGAATGGTCAGCGGGAGCGGATCGAGCATATCAGACGATTTCGAACAGGCCGGCCGCACCCATGCCGCCGGCGATGCACATCGATACCACGACATGGCGCACACCGCGCCGCTTTCCTTCGATCAGCGCATGGCCGACGAGACGGCTGCCCGTCATGCCGAAGGGGTGGCCGAGCGCGATGGCGCCGCCATTGACGTTGAGCTTTTCGGGATCGATGCCGAGCTTGCGCTGGCAATAGAGTGCCTGGCTGGCAAAGGCTTCGTTGATTTCGAACAGGCCGATATCGCCGATCGTCAGCCCCGCTCGGGCAAGCAGCTTGGGGATGGCGAAGACCGGGCCGATGCCCATTTCGTCGGGTTCGCAACCCGCAACCTGAAACCCGCGATAAATGCCCAGGATCGGCAGCCCTTCGGCGCGGGCGGTCGCGGCATCCATCACGATCTGCGCAGAGGCGCCATCGGACAATTGCGAGGCGTTGCCGGCGGTGATGTGCCTGCCTTCCTTCACCACCATCCCGTCGCGAAACACCGGCTTGAGCGCGCCCAGTTTTTCGGCAGTCGTGCCTGCGCGGATGCCTTCGTCGGCGGTCAGCGTCACTGTTTCGGAGCCGAGATCATTGCCTTCCTTGTCGAACAATTTCTTGTCGACCGTGATCGGCGCAATCTCTTGCTCGAAACGTCCTGCGGCAAGCGCATCGGCGGCGCGCTGCTGGCTCAATGCCGAAAACGCGTCCTGATCCTCGCGCGAAATGTCATAGCGATCGGCGACGATTTCGGCGGTCTCGATCATCGCCATATAGGCATAGGGATCGTTCGCGATCACTGCCTGCGACCGGTTGCGATAGGTCGGCTGGTGCTTGCCGATCGTAAGCGAGATCGATTCGACGCCGCCCGCCACCGCGACATCGACCTCGTCGACCATGATCGATCGCGCCGCCAGCGCGATGGCGTTGAGGCCCGAGGAGCATTTGCGATCGAGCGTGAAGCCGGCGACGCTGTTGGGCAGCTTCGACGCATGCACCGTCAACCGGCCGAGATTATAGCTTTGCGTGTTCCAGTGATTGCCGCAGCCGAGATACACATCGTCGACGCGCGCGGGATCGATCCCGCTGCGATCGAGCACGGCATCGACGACATGCGCCGACAGGGCGGGGGCCTCGGTATCGTTGAACGCCCCGCGATAGGCCTTGCCGATGGCGGTGCGGGCAGTGGCGACGATGGCTGCTTCGCGCATCTTATTGCTCCGGAAAATAGCGACTGATGGTGTCGACGATGCAGGCGGGCTTTTCGCCGCCCTCGATTTCGATGGTGACGCGGACGGTCGACTGGATCGCGCCGCGAATATCCTCGACCGCGACGATTTCGCCCGTGGCGCGAATGCGCGACCCGACCGGGACCGGGGCAAGGAAGCGCAGCCGGTCCGCGCCGACATTCACGGCATGGGCAAAGCCGCGAACCTCGATCAGCTGCGGCAGGAAGTGATTGACCAGGCTGAGGGTCAGATAGCCATGGACGATGGTGCCGCCGAACGGACTGTCCTTGGCGCGTGCGACATCGACATGGATCCACTGGTGATCGCCGGTGACATCGGCAAAGCCGTTCACCCGGTTCTGATCGACCAGCATCCAGTCCGACGGTCCCAGGCTGGTGCCTTCGCTGCCGATCAGCGCGGCAGGCGTTTCGAAGAGGCGCGGTTCCATATTCAGGCTCGCTGGCTCGAAACCGACAGGACTTCGCCGGTCATGTAACTGGACAGATCGGAGGCGAGGAAGAGCATCACATTGGCGACTTCCCATACCTCGGCAGGGCGGCCGAACGCTTCGCGTTGCGACAATTCGGCGAGCAGTTCGTCGGTCGTCACCTTGGCGAGAAAGGCATGCATCGCGATCGACGGCGCGACGGCGTTGATCCGCACGCCATGTTCGGCGGCCTCGACTGCGCTGCATCGGGTAAAGGCCATGACGCCCGCCTTCGCCGCAGCATAATGCGCCTGCCCCTTTTGTGCGCGCCAGCCGAGCACCGAGGCATTGTTGACGATCGCACCCGATTTGCGCGCATACATGGCGGGCAGGAAAGCGCGGGTCATGCGGAACACGCTGTTCAGCGTGACGTCGAGCACGCGGCTCCACTGATCGTCGGTCATGTCGACCACCGGCACCTCGCCGCCAAGGCCGGCATTGTTGATCAGCACATCGACATGGCCGAGCTTTTCGATTGCCGCAGCGTGGAGCGCATCGACCTGATCCTGCTGCGTGACATCGCAGATACAGGTTTCCGGGCGGGTTCCGGTTTCGGTGGCGATCCGGTCGGCGGCTTCGCCAAGGCGGCGTTCGTGGAAATCGCTGATCAGCACGCGTGCGCCTTCCTCGGCGGCGCGTTTGGCGACGGCGAAGCCGATGCCGGTTCCGGCTGCCGCCGTCACGACGACGGTGCGATCCTTCAAAAGATTGCGCGGTTCGGGATAGACGGGCGGGCTCATGCGGCTCCTCTCGGTTCGCGGGGCAGCCCAAGGCCGCGCTCGGCGATGATGTTGCGCTGAATCTGGTTGGTGCCGCCGTAGATCGTGTCGGCGCGGGAATAGAGAAACAGATTGGCGAGCATCGGGAAATGATAGCCCTCGGCATCACTCACTTCGCCGGCCTGACCAAGTACGTCCATCGCCAGTTCGCCAAGGTCCCGGCGCCAGGTCGCCCACTGGATCTTGTAGGTGAGCGCCGCGCCGTCGATCGCCGACCGGTCGGCATTGGACAGCATCCGCAGCGCGCCATAGCGCATCAGCCGCAACCCGATTTCGGCGCGGGCAATGCGCTGACGCAGTATGGGGTCGCGCGACGCTCCGTTCGCCCGCGCCGCAGCGATCACGGCGTCGAGTTCGTTGCGAAACTGCATCTGTTGCGCGAGCGTCGAAACGCCGCGTTCGAACGACAGCAACGCCATCGCCACGCGCCACCCGTCGCCGGGCGCACCCAGGATATCGCTCGCGTCGCAGACCGCATCGTCGAAAAAGGTCTCGTTGAACTCGGCCTCGCCATTGATCTGTTCGATCGGGCGGATCGAAACGCCCGGCTGATCGATCGGGACCATCAGGAAGCTTAGGCCGTTACGCCCCACCGATCCCGGCTCGGTGCGCGCGATGACGAAGATCCAGTCGGAAAATTGCGCCAGGCTGGTCCAGATCTTCTGGCCGTTCATCACCCATTGATCGTCGCGCAGTTCGGCGCGCATCTGGACCGCGGCGAGATCGGATCCGGCACCGGGCTCGGAAAAGCCCTGGCACCAGATCGCATCGCCCGAAGCGATGCCCGGCAGATAGCGCGCCTTTTGTTCGTCGCTGCCAAAGGCGAGGATGGTCGGCCCGGCCAGTTCCACTCCGACATGGTTGAGGCGATTGGGTGCCCCGGCACGGGCATATTCCTCGGCAAAGATCACTTGCTGGACGATGCTGGCATCGCGGCCACCCCAACGCTCCGGCCAGCCGATGCACGACCAGCGATGTGCGGCGAGCTGGCGCTCCCAATCGCGGCGGCGTTCGGGCTTTTCGGTCAGGCCGGTCAGGCCGCGGATATCGGCGAACGCGCCTTGCATCTGGCCGTTCAGCCAGTCGGCACATTCGGCGCGAAACGCCTCTTCCTCGGGCGAAAAACCCAGCTTCATGCCGCCCGGTCCAATATCCGCGTGGCGATCGCTTCGCGGTGGAAATCGCCAGTGCCGAGCAGGGTCTGGATCGATCGCGCCCGCTTGAAGAAGAGATGCGCGTCATGCTCCCAGGTGAAGCCGATCCCGCCATGCAGCTGGATCATGTCGGCGGCGGTGCGGAAGAACGCGTCGGCGCAAAAGCTCTTGGCGGCGGGGAGGGCGATCTCCGCCTCGGCGCTGCCGGAATCGATCGCGCATGCGGCCCAATAGACTGCCGATCGCGCCTGCTCGATTTCTACCGTCCGGTCGGCCAGCCGATGCTTATAGGCCTGAAACGAACCGATCGGGCGCCCGAACTGCTTACGCTCGAGTGCGAAATCGACTGTGCGGTCGCGTGCCGCCTGGGCGCCGCCCAGCGCCTCGGCGGCGAGACAGAGCAGGCCCGTCGCCATGGCGGCGCGCGCGGCCTGCGCCCCGAGCGGAACTGCCTGCGCATTGTCGAAGCCGACTTCCGCCAGCGGACGGGTCTGGTCCATCGTGGTGCGGCGCGTCACGCGCACGCCCGGCGCATCGGCGGGCACCAGCCACGCTTCGCCGCGACACAGGAGCAGCAGGGAGTCCGCAATCGCGCCATGCGCCACCAGGATAGCATCGCCCGACAGCCGCCCGTCGCCGCTGATCGTGATGGTCTCGTCCGCTGCGGCAGCGGCGATTGCTTCGCCCGAAATCAGCGCGGCCAATCGTTCGTCGCCGTAGGCTGTATCGCTTTCCACAAGCGCGGCGATGGTCATTGCCCCACCGAGCAGCGGCAGTGCCGCGACCTGGCTGCCCGCGGCTTCGGCAACGCAGGCGAACTCGATCATGCCCAGGCCCACGCCACCGCGCTCTTCCGGTACGAAAACGCCCGCGAAACCAAGCTCCTGGCAGAAGGCGGTCCAGAGCGCGCGATCGATTCCCGCATCCGCCATCGCAGCGCGCGTGCGCGCACTCGTCGCCTGTTCCGCGAAAAATGCCTGCGCGGTATCGGCGATCATCCGCTGTTCGTCGGAAAGCGCGAAGTCCATCAGGCGGTGCCCCACACCTTACGCGGCGGCACGCGTTCGGCGAGCAGCTTCGCGACGGCATCGCCGACATCGGCGGGGTCCCAGCGCGCGCCCTTGTCGACCGTCGGGCCTTCGCGCCAGCCATCCTCGATCATGATCTTGCCGCCTTCCAGTTCGAAGACGCAGCCAGTGACATGCGCGCTTTGGGCGCTGCCCAGCCAGACGACTGCAGGCGCGATATTCGCCGGGTCCATCGCGTCGAACGCCTGATCGGACGTCGCCATTTTGTCGGCAAATGCCTGTTCGGTCATTCGCGTGCGGGCCGACGGGGCGAGCGCATTGGCGGTGATGCCATAGCGGCCAAGCTCCGCCGCCTGCACCAGCGTGAGCGCGGCGATACCGCCCTTTGCCGTCGAATAGGCGGCCTGCGCGATCGATCCCTGCAGCCCGGCGCCCGATGTGGTATTGATGATCCGCGCATCGACCGGTTTTCCAGCCTTTTGCTGGGAACGCCAATAGTCGACTGCGTGGCGCGACACGCAGAAATGGCCGCGCAAATGGACATGCATCGTCGCGTCCCATTCGTCGAGCGTCGCCGATACGAACATCCGGTCGCGCACGATCCCGGCATTGTTGACCACGACATGCAGATCGCCGAACGCCGCGATGGCTGCATCGACGATGCGCTTTGCCGCGTCCCAGTCGGTGATGTCCTCATAATTGGCGATCGCCTGTCCGCCCGCCGCGCGGATTTCCTCGACCACGCCGTCGGCCGCGCTGGTATCGCGCCCTTCGCCGCCCAGCGACGTGCCGATATCATTGACCACCACATTGGCACCTTCGGCGGCGAAGGCGAGCGCATAGGCCCGGCCAAGACCGCGCGCCGCGCCGGTGATGATGACGGTGCGATTGTCGCAGATACCCATTACAGCCTCTCGATGATGGTGACGTTGGCCTGACCGCCGCCTTCGCACATCGTCTGCAGGCCATAGCGTCCACCGGTGCGTTCGAGCGCACCGAGCAAGGTGGTCATCAACCGCGCCCCGGTGCCGCCCAGCGGATGACCGAGCGCGATCGCGCCACCCTGAACATTGACCTTTTCATGTGGGATGCCGAGTTCCTGCATCCAGGCGAGCGGGACCGACGCAAAGGCTTCGTTGCATTCGAACAGGTCGATATCGTCGATCGTCATCCCCGCCTTTTCGAGCGCGTGGCGCGTCGCGGGGATCGGCGCGGTCAGCATCCAGACCGGATCGTCGGCGCGAACCGAAAGATGGTGGACCCGTGCGCGCGGCGTCAGGCCATGTTCCTTGAGCGCGCGTTCGGAAACGACGAGCATCGCGGCGGCACCGTCGCAATTCTGGCTGGCGACGCCGGCGGTGATGCGTCCGCCTTCCTCGACCGGTTTCAGCGTGGCAAGCGCTTCCAGCGTCGTGCCCGGACGGATGGTTTCGTCGCGCTCCAGTCCGGCAAGGGGAGCGACTTCGCGATCGAACCAGCCATTATCCCATGCCGTCTGTGCGCGCCGGTGGCTTTCCAGCGAAAAGGCTTCCATCGCCTCGCGCGAAATGCCCCATTTTTCGGCGATCATTTCCGCCGACCGGATCTGATTGACCGCGCCGTTGCCATAGCGATCGATCCAGCCGGTCGAACCGGTGAACGGATCGGCAAAGCCATAAGGCTGACCCGCCATCATCGCCGCCATGATCGGAATCGCGTTCATCGCCTGGCTGCCGCCGGCGACAACAATGTCCTGCGTGCCGCTCATCACGCCCTGCGCCGCGAAATGCAGCGCCTGTTGCGAAGAACCGCATTGGCGATCGATGGTGGTGCCGGGGACATGTTCGGCAAGTCCGGCGACCAGCCATGCGGTGCGGCCGATGTCGCCCGCTTGCGGCCCGATGGTATCGCAGCAACCCCAGACGACGTCGTCCACGGCGCCGCTGTCGATGCCGGTGCGTTCGATCAGCGCGCGGATCGGGTGCGCGGCGAGATCGGCGGGATGCACGCCCGCCAGCGACCCCTTTTTGCGGCCGATGGGCGACCGTAGTGCGTCAACGATATAGGCTTCCGGCATATTGCCCCCTCAAGCGAAACTATGTTCGGGCCCGATCGGGAGCGTGCCGCCGACAACGGCGTCCTCGATCCGGCGATAATGGAATGCGCGATCGCCCCATGCGCCGGAGAGCGCCCAGACGCGCTTCATCCAGAAATGGAGATCGACTTCATAGGTATAGCCCATCGCGCCATGGACCTGGATCGCGGTTTCGGCAGTGGCGATGGCGGCGTCGGTCGCGGCTAGCTTGGCATGGCTGACATGCACCGATGCGCTTGCGCGCCGGTTGTGCAGCGCTTCGGCAGCGCGCCAGACCACCGGCATGGCGAATTCGATTGCGACGGCGCAATCGGCAAGCTGGTGCTTTACCGCCTGAAACCCGCCGATCGGCTGGCCGAACTGGCGGCGGACCTTGGCATATTCGGTCGCCTGATCGAGCATCGCTTCGGCCAGACCGATCATCTGCGCCGCGCTCATCAATGCGGCGAGGTCGAGCAGCAACGGGTCGTCGGTCGCATCCGCAGGCGCGGTGACCAGTCGCCGCAACGGATCGACGCTTTCCAGCGCTTCGCCATCGCCGTCGGCGACCCATGGATTGATGCTGTGCGGCAGCGAAACGCGCCGTTCCCCGGCGGCGATCCGGGCCAGTTCGTCGGTCTCGCCCTTTGCGGCGAGCCACGGCACCGCGACAAAGGCGGTGTCGACCAAGGGTTCGGCAAGGCATATGCGGCCGCATTCGCGTGCGATCGCAGCCGCTTCGACCAGCCCCATGCCGAGCCCGCCCTGTTCTTCGGGCACCAGAAGCCCGGTCAGGCCCATGCCGACAAGCCCGTCCCAGATGGCGGGATCGCGGGCATCGCCGGCGTCCAGCTTGCGCAGCATTTCGGGCCCGTGCGTATCGACGAGGAAGTCGCGCACGCTTTCGGCCAGCAGCTGTTGATCGACGGAAAGATTGCAGTCCATCAGCCGGCTCCCTGTCGCGGCAGGCCGAGCAGGCGTTCGGCAGTGATGTTGCGCTGAATCTCGTTCGATCCGGCATAGATCGGTCCGGACAGAGAGAAGATATAGCCTTCGAGCCAGTCGTTCGGCTGGCCGTTCAGCAAGGTCCGCAACTCGGCCTGCGCGCCCAGCAATTGCATCGCGGTGCGGTGCATCGACCGGTCGAGCTGCGACCAGAAAATCTTGTTGAGGCTCGCTTCGGCGCCGATGCGCCCGCCCGCCATGATCTTCGCCGCTACCGAATAGGTATTATAGGCATAGGCCTGAGCCGCGCCCCATGCCTGCACCACCGCTTCGCGTGCGGCGGGGGAGGCGCGATCGCCGAGCTGGCGATAGAGTTCGACCAGCCGGCGCGCCGTCGCCTGAAACCGGCCCGGCGAACGCAGCATCAGCCCGCGTTCGAATCCGGCGGTGGCCATTGCGATCTTCCACCCTTCGCCTTCGCCGCCCAGCCGGTTTTCGACCGGCACGCGCACTTCGTCGAAGAACAGCTCGGCAAAGCCCGGATGGCCGTGCAGCTGGCGGATCGGCCGCCGCGTAATGCCCGGACTGTTGAGATCGAACAGGATGAAGGTCAGGCCGTTGTGGCGCGAGGATTCGGGGTCGGTGCGGAAAATGCCGAAGCCCCAATCGGCAAAGGCCGCGCGGCTCGACCAGGTTTTCTGCCCCTCGAGCACATAATGATCGCCTTCGCGCCGGGCCTTGCTGGCGATCGCGGCAAGGTCGCTGCCGGCATTGGGCTCCGACCATGCCTGTGCCCAGATGACTTCGCCCTGCGCCATCGGCGTCAGAAAACGCGCCTTCTGCTCCTCGGTGCCATATTCCATGATGGTGGGGCCGAGCAGGAAGATCCCGTTCTGATTGGCGCGAAGCGGCGCGCCCGCACCCCAATATTCCTCTTCGAAAATCAGCCATTCGATCAGATCGAGCCCGCGTCCGCCGAACCGTTCGGGCCAGGTCACCATGCCCCAATTGCCGCTCGCCAGCGTGCGCTCCCAGCCGACATGCTGGTCATAGCCTTCGCGGCATTCGAGCGTGATCAGCGGATCGGCGGGGACATGCGCCGCGAGCCATTCGCGAACTTCCGCGCGGAAGGCCTGTTGCCGTTCGGTATATTCGAGCTGCATCAGAATTTGGCCGCCTTGCCGCTTTCGACGAAGGCATCGCGGCTCTTTTGCGAATCCTCGTGCATGTACATTTCGAGCGTGAAGCCTTGTTCCCAGCGATAGCCGCGATCGACATCGCGCGGTTCGAGGCCGTTCAGCGCCTCCTTGGCGATGGTCAGCGCCTTGCGGCTCTTCGATGCGATCACGCCGCAAAAGGCGCGGGCTTCGCTTTCCAGATCGGCGCGCGGAACGACTTTCTCGATCGCGCCCAGCCGCCAGGCTTCCTCGGCAGGGATGTTGCCGCCAGTGAAAAAGGCCGCGCGCACCTTATGCAGCGGCAGCATGCGCGACAGGTGGCTGGCGCCGCCCATTGCGCCGCGATCGACCTCGGGCAGCGAGAAATAGGCGTCGTCTGCGGCGATGATCGTGTCGCTGGCGCCGCAAATGCCGATGCCGCCGCCGATCACGAATTTGTGCACGGCGGTGACCACCGGCACTTCGGCATCGCGGACTGCCTTGAACGTCAGATAGTTGCCGCGATTGAGCATTGTGATCCGCTCGGGATGCGCCTGCATCTCCTTGATATCGACGCCGCCGCAAAAGCCGCGTCCCTCCGCCCGGATCAGCACGCAATGGACGTCGGGATTGCGTGCCGCGTCGGTGATGATCGCGGGCAGCGACAGCCATGTCTTGCTGTCGAATGCATTGACCGGTGGCACGTCGAACACGATTTCGGCGATGCGATCGGCGATGGTGCAAGTGATCGGCATGGGTCAGTTCCCTCGCGTCAGTGCGGCGATCCGCGCGCGCGCTTCGGTTTCGATCGAGGCGATCAGCGCGGCACAACCCGGCAGGTCATCGAGCCGCCCGGCGACAAGGCCCGTCGCCATCAGCCCATTTTCCGCGTCGCCCGAAACAACCGCACGCTGGATCATCATCGGAGCGGCGGCCGCCAGCATCGCCTGTGCAAGCGGCATGTCGCCATGCGCGGTCATGTTGCGCGCGGCGGCAAGCGTTTCGCCCCAGCTCATGCCGGTCTGGCGCTTCATTTCCAGCCCCGCTTCGATGGCGCGGCGCCACATGGCGAGCTTGCCCGATTTCTCGATCCGACCGAGCAGCGGGTTGCGGATCATGCGTTGCGGCAGGCCATCGACCTTGGTCGAAACGATGATGTCGCCGGTACCTGCCCTGGCATAGGCGGCCTTGGGCGCGGCGGGGACGGGGCTCTCCGCCGTCATCAGGAAACGCGTGCCCATCGCGATACCGACTGCACCATAGGCAAGCGCCGCCGCCAGCCCGCGACCATCGGCGAAACCGCCCGCAGCCACCACCGGCACATCGACGGCGTCGAGCACCTGCGGCAGGAGTATGGTGGTCGCGACGCTGCCGGTATGGCCGCCGCCTTCGCCGCCCTGAACCGTCACCATTTCGCAGCCGAGCTGGACCATCTTTTGCGCATGCTTCACGGCGCCGACCGTGGGGATGCACAGGATGCCCGCATCGTTGAAACGTCCAATCATTCCGGCGTCGGGACCGCGCCCGAAACTGACCGCCCCGACGCGGTCGGCATGTTCGAGGATGATCTCGACAATCTGTGCCGCGCCCGGCTGAAAACTGTGGAAATTGACGCCGAACCGATAGGGGGTGAGGTCGCGCAGCCGCGCAATTGCTTCGCGCAGCTCGCCGGGCTGCATCACTGCACCGGCCAGAAAACCGAATGCGCCGGCATTGCTGGTCGCAGCGACGAGTTCGGGCGTGGCGATCCAGCCCATCGCCGTCTGGATGATGGGCAGGCGACAGCCAAGCCGCTCGGTCAGTCTGGTCGAAAGCGGATCGGACACGGGCTCAGTCCTCGCCCGATTGTTTCTTGTTCGCTTCGGCCATTTTCTTGCCGTCGAACCCGGCGATGTAATCGCCCTTCACCAGCGTGTTGTTGGCGTGCGCGAAATGGTGATAGCCGAACGCCGCATCGATCCCGGCATTCTTGCCCGCCAGCGTTTCCATGTGATTGCACGCCTGTTTGGCGAGCTGCAGCGCGAGCCGGGGCTGTTGCGAAATCCGCGTCGCGATCTTCAGAACTTCGTCGGCAAGTTGCGCGCGCGGCACCACGCGGTTGACCATGCCCATCTCATAGGCGCGCGCAGCCGGCATCCGTTCGCCCAGGAACAGGAATTCCTTGGCGATGCGGACGTTGAGCTCATGGCAATGCGCGAAATATTCTAGGCCCGGAAAGCCCATTTGCAGCACCGGGTCCTGAAAGAAGGCATCGTCCGAAGCCACGATCAGGTCGCACACCCAGGCGAGCATCAGTCCGCCCGCGATACATCCGCCATGAACCTGGGCGATGGTCGGCTTGGGAATGTCCCGCCACCGTTTGCACATGCCCAGATATTGTTCCTGCTCGCGGATATAGGCCTTTTCCGCGCCCGCTTTGTTGGCATGGTCGTACCACATCAGGCGGCGATCGACGCTGGAATGAAAGTCGCGGCCCGGCGTGCCGATATCGTGACCGGCGCTGAAATGCTTTGCGTCGGATTTCAGCACGATGCAGCCGACATCATCATCATCGACGGCGCGCCGGAACGCGTCGTCGAGCGCATAGGTCATCTGGCTGTTCTGGACATTGTGGAATTTGGGCCGGTTGAGCGTCACCCATGCGATCCGGTCGGTCACCGAATAAAGGACCGGCGTGTCGGTTTCATATTCCGGCGGCTGATCGACCGGATCGACGATGCCATCGCTCATGCAGCGCTCCTGCCGGCAGGCGGATTGTCCTTCAGCACCCGGGCGCGCGCGCCCTTGGGATCGAGCCGGTCGATGATTGCCAGCGTTTCCGCGTCGGGCAGCGGCGTTTCGGTAAGGTCACCCTTCTGAAGCTCGAAGCCGGTCGCGGCCTGCACTGCGTCGAACGTTACGCCGGGATGGAGCGAGACGACGCGGATCGCATGATCGGTGCCGCCGAAATCCATCACGCATAAATTGGTGATGATCTGGCGCAGATCGACGCCCGAATAATTGCCGTTCGGACGGCGGCGCGCGGGATTATACCCCGCGCTCGACACCATATCGACTTCGCCTTCGACAAAGACGCGGGTCGAATGGACCGGTACGAACATCGAATTGGGGTGGTAGATCGAATTGCCCGGAAATCCGCGCACGCCCAGCATCTGGATCTTGGGCTGGCGATGCGTGCCGCCCAGCGCGGACAAATTGGTCTGGCCGAACCGGTCGATCTGTGTCGGCGTCACCATGGCGTGCCTGCGCCCCGACCAGACCGCGGCATCGAAAAATTGCGAGAAGGGCAGATAGCCGGCCGGTTGCGGCCGATCCGCGCCCGTCGCACCGATCGGCACCGGCTGTTCGACCAGAAAGGCTTCGCCGTCGGTCATCATCAAACCCGGCGAATGGGTGAGCTTGGCAAGCCCCGCGGCGATGCGCGGCACCGGGCCGATGCCGGTCGCGACGATCTCGCGATCGGTGCGGAATGCTTCGGAACAGGCGAGGATGCAGAGTTCTGCAAGGCTGGGCTGAGTCATCAGAACACCGTCTGCGGCAGCGCGGTGACTGCCTCTGTGCCGCCGAATCCGGCGAGATAAGTGGCTTCGTCCTTGCCGACGAAGCGCGACGCGACGGCGGACCAGTCGCCCGGATCCTTGGCCGCGGCGGCATATTCGCCCAGCGCCTTCATGTCCCAGCCATAGGCGGGCGGCATCGAGCTGGGATGCGCGCCGCCGGGCAGTTCGGTGACGCCGGTTACGAATGCGCGCTGGAGGATGCTGCGCTGCGCATCGTCCGGGAAATGATCCTCCATCCGGTCGACCAGCTGCTCGCACGATACGAAGCAGCGATCGGCGGCGCGGGCGAACCATTCGTCATAATAGGGATCGGGGCCGAGCAGCTGGACATTGCCGCGCCAGTCGCTGCGATTGACGTGGAGCAGTGCCGCATCGAGTTTGAGCGCGGGAACCGCGATCAGTTCCTCGCCATCGTCATAGGGCGATGTGACATAGCGCAACCCGCCAAGCTCGGCGAGATCGGTGCCGAGCCCGACCCGCGTCGGCAGGAAGGGGACGCCGAATGCTGCGGCCTTCAGTCCCCATTGGAACATCCCTTCATCGAGTTCGAGCACTTCGATCTCGCCTGCCTCGCGCGCCTTGCGGAACCAGGGTTCGAGCGGAATCGCGTCGAGCGAGACAAAGGCGAAGACCAGCTTCTTCACCTTGCCCGCCGCGCACAACATGCCGACATCGGCGCCGCCATAAGCGACGATCGTCAGATCGCTGAGATCGGAGCGCAATATTTCGCGGACCAGCGCCATCGGCTTGCGCCGGGGACCCCAGCCGCCGATTCCCAGCGTCATGCCGTTTTGAAGCTGTCCGACGATTGCTGCCGCGGACATGCGTTTATCGATCACTTTGGCTCACCGCTCCTGAACTTCTGTTCTTGGCGTTCAGGGTGCGGCGGGGCATCAAGGGCGGCAATCACCATATGGGGACAGTCGAACCGCGCGGTGCGCGATACCGGGAAGGATCGACAAAGGAGAGACGTGGTGGAACGGCAGGTAGCACTTGTGACCGGCGGAACCCGGGGGCTGGGCCGGGCAATCGCCGAGCGATTGCTGGAAGACGGCTATGACGTCGCGGTATGCGGCCGTCGCTTGCCCGAAACGCCGGTGTCGGTGGGTGGGCGCGAGGCCGTGGCATTCGCTGCCGATGTGCGGGACGCCGCCGCTGCGCAGGCGCTGATCGCTCAGGTGGTCGATCGTTTCGGCGGGCTGTCGCTGCTCGTCAACAATGCCGGCGGGTCGCCCGAAGCCGATCTTGCGACAAGTTCGGCTTCGCTGATCGAAAAGGTGATCGCGCTCAATCTGCTCGCGCCGCTCTATCTCTGCCGCGCTGCGCATGCCGCGCTGGTTTCTGCCGGGGGCAGCGTGGTCAATATCGCCAGCATCTCCGGTCGCCGCGCCGCGCCGGGGACGGTTGCCTATGGCGCGGCCAAGGCCGGGCTGCTCAATGCGACGCAGGGGCTGGCGATGGAATGGGCGCCCGATGTGCGCGTCAACGTCGTCGTCGTCGGGCTGGTCGAAAATCCGGAGCAGGCCGAACATTATGGCGGCGCGGCGGGGATCGCCCGGATCAGCGCGATGGTGCCGATGCAGCGCATGGCGCGCGGCAGCGATGTCGCAGGCGCGGTCGCTTGGCTGGCCTCGCCACAGGCGGCCTATATCACCGGCGCGGCGATCGAAGTACATGGCGGGGGCGAGGTGCCCGCCTTTCTGGCACTTTCCCGAAGCGAGGCATGACGATGGCGGCAGGCAGGGAAACGGATGCGGCACAGATTGTGCCACAGCTTTCCGAGGACCTGTTGATGAAGCTGTATCGCGGCCCGCTGGAGGAAGTGCCCTGGCGCGGCTTTCTCCAGGCGCTGATCGCCGAAATCGGTTGCGACAATGCCGCGATCTCGCTGCAGCTTAGCCGCAAGGGGCTGGCATCGGTCACCATCTGGGGCGAAACGCCGCCGGTCGCGCGTGAAATGGCGCGCGATATCGGCACCATCCACGCCGAAATGGGCGATATGGACCCGATGAGCAACGCGCTGAAACGTACCGGCGAAGTCATGTTGCTCGAGGAAGTCGCAACGCCCGAGGGACTGGAACAGGATGAATTCTTCCTCGCGGTGATGAAGCCCTATGGCATTCATCAGGCGCTGGGCATGTATGTCAGCGAACCGGGCGGGCTCGAATGCAATCTGGGCCTCACTCAGCGCGGCGAGGGGTTTCAGTTCACGGCCGAGCACAAGGTGTTCATGACGCGGCTGCGCCCGCATGTGGCACAGGCGCTGCAGCTTTTCTCACGCATCCAGCGCGACGAAAGCGAGATCGAGATACTGACCGACACGCTCGACCGGCTGACCATCGCCACCTTCATCCTCGACGGGCGCGGCAAGCTGTTGCGCGCCAACAACGCCGCGACCACGATGATCGACCGGAACGAGACGTTCCGACTGGCCCAGGACCGACTCAAGATCGACGGACGCGTCGATGCGCGGCGCTTTGCCGAAGTGATCGATCAGGCGATCGCCGCGCGGCTCGACGAACCGGGCGAGACGTTCGTGCGCGCCTTTCGCTGCGCCGAGCCGGCCAATGAAGGGCGCGGCGTGCTGATCCGTTCGATCCGCCGCGAGCGGCATGTGTCGGTCGATGCCAGTCCGGCAGTGGTGGTCTATGCCACCGATCCGGCACCGGCGACGTCGTTCGAACAGCTGATTGCCACGCTGTTCGACCTGACCCCGTCCGAAGCAGGGCTGGCGGCGCTGCTGACGCAAGGATTCAGCCTGTCCGAAGCCGCTGCCGAAGCGGGGCTCACCGAAAGCACGGTGCGCAGCTATTCGAAGCGGATTTTCGCCAAGATGGGCGTCAGCCGACAGGCAGAGCTGATCCGCCTGATCCTGCGCAGTGTCGCGATTCTCGGCTGATCGAGGCGTTCAGGCGGGCAGGGCCGGATCCTCGGGAGTCAGCCGGCGGAAATTGCGGCTGAAATAATAAAGGCCGTCCTCTTCGTCATGGATGACGACGCGCTGGATCGCGCAATAAAGGACGCTGTGGCTGCCGACGGCGACGCTGCGCACGATACGGCAATCGAAGCTGACCAGCGCGTCGGAAAGGACCGGCGCACCGGTGGCGTGGGTTTCCCACTCGGCCAGTGCAAAACGTTCGTCCTGCGACAGGCTGGAGCTGCTGAACCGTCCCGCGAGCGTTTCGTGGCAGGAACGCAGTACGTTGACCGCCAGATTGCCGTTGCGCTGCATCACGTCGAACGAGCGCGAGGTGCGGTTGACGCAGACGAGCAGCATCGGCGGGTCGGCGGTCACGCTGCATACGGCAGTGACCGTCAGCCCCGATCGCCCTGCCGGGCCGTCGGTAGTGACGATGCTGACCGCCGCGCCGAGGCGCGCCATGCCTTGTCGGAAGCTTTCGGGATCGAGCGGCTGGTGCATCTGATTAACGCCGTTAGGGGAGCCCGCGAACCCGCACCCAGGGCGCGTTCGCGGGCAATCCCGTTCTTATCGACTGCAGCCCACGTCATAGCTCGACAGGTCGCGCGACAGATCGACTTCGCCGCTGAAATTCTGGCGTACCTGCGAATAGAGCGACGGCGCCGATTCCCCGAGCGGGCCGGGGATCACATAATGGGTGAGGACGACGCGACCGACACCCGCTGCCGCTGCCATCTTGCCCACCTGCTCGGGCGTGACGTGATGCGTCGTGAAATGTTCGCGCGCGGCGTTGAGCATGAAATCGGCAAGTTCGGGCCGTTGCTTGGCGATCATCGCGATCATCTGATCGACTTCGATCACTTCGCTGACCAGCATATCGCTGCCGGTGGCGAGCTCGGTAACGCGGTCGTCCGGACCGGTGTCGCCGGTATAGGTGATCGAACGATCGCCAAGCTCGAACCGATAGCTGAATGCCAGCGCACCGGCCTTTTTGGCGAAATCGCCGGGGCCATCGAGGTGATTGTTCGCAACAACCTTCACGCGCAGGTCGCCCATTTCGACCACCTGGCCATCGGTCAGCTCGACTGCCTTGATCCGATCGGAGGGTTTGGATGGCAGGCCCAGCCCGAATCCCATCTGGGCCGGCATTGCCATCGAAGCGATAATCCCGTCGACCAGCGCCTGGGTTCCCGGAGGACCATAGACGGTGATCACACCGGGATATTCGTTCATCCAGCGCAGCCCGACAACGGCGGCAAGGCCGCCGGTGTGATCGAGATGCAGATGGCTGAGAAAGACCGTGTGGACATCACCGACCGCGCGACCTGCCTTGGCAAGTTGGCTGGCGGCGGCATCGCCCGCATCGACCAGGATCACCTGATCACCCGCTTCGATCAGATTGGCGGGTTCGGTGCGCTCGGGGGTGGGGATGGGCCCGCCGGCGGTGCCCAGCGTAGTCCAGCGGAACATCGGGCACGGGTCAGTCTGGGGCGTCGCAGATGCAGCGGTAGCGCCGAGTTGTGGCGTGAAAACCATGCTGGCTGCGATACAGGCGGTAAGAGTCCGTCGGGCCATTGCCAGTTCCTTTCTTGTCATGGGAATTCGATGTGCGGGCGCCGTCGCTGGCGCGCGCATGTCCGCTTCAGCAGATCAGGAAGCCACCATCGGCTGCGATCGACCGGCCCGTGACATAGGCCGACTGGTCGGAAAGCAGGAACGCGGCGACATTCGCGATGTCCGATGCCTTGGCGATATCGCCGGTGATCGAACGCGACCGGATCATGTCGAGCAGCGGGTTATTCTCGCGATCCATGCCGGGGATATGCGTCATCGGCGTGTCGACCGCGCCGGGACACACCGCGTTGCAGCGGATGCGGTTCTTTGTGTAAATGCCCTGGGTCGCGACCGCTTCGGTAAGGTTGAGCACCGCCGCCTTGGACATGCCATAGGCGATGGCGAGCGGGCCGGGCTTGATGCCGGCGGCAGAGGCGACATTGACGATCGCGCCGCCCGATTTCATCGTCCGCAGCGCCATCTGGCAACCCAGCAGCGGCCCTTCGGCATTGACGCGCATCAGCTTGCGATAGGATTCGATCGTCGTGTCGAAGATCGAATCGTGCATGTAGATGCCGGCATTGTTCACCAGCCCGTCGAGCCGCCCGAACGTATCATTCACGAATGTTTCGAGTGCCTGCCAGTCGGCCGGTTCGCCGACATCCTGTTTGAAGAATATGGCGCCTTCGACGGGGTCGCCGATCACTTCATCGTTAAGGTCGGTCCAGATGACCTGCGCGCCTTCCTCGGTCAGCTTGCGGGTGGTGGCAAGACCGATACCGCCGCGACCGCCGGTGACGACAATGACCTTGTCATTCAGCTGCACCCTCATTCCCCTCAATTCGTCTTATTATTGCGTCGGCCTGCGTGGGCCGATCTTGCTATGGGTTTTTCGTAATGCGTAGAAACTTTACCGTCAATATGCGCTATCATCAAATGTATTGAGATGAGTCAGCATATTTGCGTTAATCAGGCGCCGATTTTCGGCAAAACAGGCTCGTGCCGTGCGCATCATAAAGAAACGCCCCACCACTTGCGTGGCAGGGCGTAAGGCTTCGGGTCGATACCGATCAGGCGGGCGATGCGGCTTTCAGTGCCGCATCGATCTTGCCCAGGACATCGTCGTTGAGGATGTCGCCCGCAAAGCGCTGCAGCTGACTGAGCGTGAGCGGACGTGCCATCGACACTTGGGGATGATCGATGATCGTCGGGGCGTAGCGCCGGACGATTTCCCGCGAAACCGGATCGTCAAGCAACGTGCCGAGTGTCGTTTCCTGCACCGAATAGGCGGCCTGGGTTTTGGCCGGGGCAGGAGTCGATTGCTGATCGACGGGGGCGGCCATCGGCGCGCTCAGCGCCAGAGCCGCGGCGAAAACCGGAACGAAACTGAACATGCCTCTCCTCCAACATTGTTCGAGAGCATTTTTAACTCAGGTGTATGAAAAGTCAATCGCGATACGAAATGCCGCGCTGGCGGTCCCGAAATGCTGCGAAGGTGGCGGAATGGTGCGGCTTTGCCCGTCTCAGGCAGTGGGAGCCTGAAACGCGGCAAGCGTCATCGCGATGGTGTCTTCGAAGATTCGTTCGGCGGAAAAACCGGAAAATTGCTGCCCGCGAACATTGTCCATCAGGCGAAAGGCATCGAGCAGCATCGCGATCACGATGTGTAATCGCATCAGCAGCATGGGCCCATTGACCGGCAATTGCTCCTGAATGCGGCTCCATATCGTCAGCGTTGCGGGCGTTGGCGTGGTGAGCACCATCGGCGTGGGACCGCGATCGCGCAGCATCATGGTGCAGAGAAAACGGCCATAGCTATGCTGTCCATCGGCATCGGTCTGTTCGAACAGGGGCTGGCTGATGATCCGCGACAATGTTGCCAGATCCTGCCCGCGTCCCGCCGCATCGGCCTCTGCCAGCAATTCGCGGCGGCGCTCCTCCATCGCCGGGACCCGATGGCGATAGATCGCGTCGATGAAATCGTCCTTGGTACCGAAATGATAGGCGACGACACGGGTGTTGCCCGATCCGATCGCGGCGCCGATCTGGCGCAGCGAAACCGCATCGAACCCATGTCGCGCAAAGAGCGATTCCGCGGCTTCGATCAGCGCGACACGCGTCGCTTCGGAACGGGGATCGGTGCGCGTCCTGACTGTTGTCGCCATGACATAGTTTCGCGAGCGGCCGCCGGAACGTCAATCCCGCGGGCAAATGGCGTCGATCCGACTAACCGGCTTTTTCATTCCTGATACGGCTTCGAATGTCCTAGACCGGTCGCCGCAAGAACAGGTGTCGGGAACGATGACGGGATTGAAGCTGCTCTATGTCGAGGATGATGCGCGGCTGGCGGGCGAGGTTTGCGAAACGCTGAGGGCGCAGGGGGACAGCGTCGAATGGGTCGGGACCGGCGGCGAGGGGCTGGCGCGCGCGGCGGGCGAGCCGTTCGATGTCGTGATCCTCGACCGCATGCTGCCCGATCTCAATGGCATCGAACTGGTTTCGCGGTTGCGCGATGCCGGTGTCGCGGCACCGGTGCTGATGCTGTCGGCGCTGGGCCGTGTGGAAAATCGAGTCGACGGGCTGGAAGCGGGCGTCGACGATTATATGGCCAAGCCGTTCGAACCGGCCGAGCTGGTCGCCCGCATCCGTGCGCTGCATCGCCGCGCCGCGGGGCAGGCGCATAGCGCCGTGATCCTGTTCGGCGATCTGGAATGTCAGGTAAAGGCGCGCACCGCGCATCGGCGGGGCAAGCACATCCCGCTGAGCCCCAAGGAATTCAAGCTCTTCAAATATCTGATCGAGAATGCAGGCGAGGTGGTGACGCGCGAAATGTTGTTGCGGCACGTCTGGAACCTGTCGTTCGACCCCCAGACCAATGTCATCGACGTAAGCGTTGGCCGGTTGCGCAAGAAGCTGGAGGAAGGGTTCGATACGCCCGTGCTCGAAACGATCTGGGGCACGGGATATCGGCTCGTGGCAGGTTGACCGACGTGCGCAAACCGATCTTCGCTGCGCGGTTCAGATCATCGCTGGTTCCCGGCATCGTCGCGCCGATCGCGGCGCTTGCGGCACTGACGATGCTGGCAATGTATCTGATCACTGCGGGGGTGGTGCGCAGCGGCACCAATGCCGAATTGCGGCGCAGCGTCGATACGGAAATCGCGGCGCTGGCGGACGTCTATGCTACCGGTGGCCGGGACGAGCTGATCGCCCGCATCGGCGATCGCCTGAAACTCCAGCCGACCGAACCCGATCCCGCCCGATATATGGTGGCCACTGCCGATGGTGTGCGTGTGACGGGCGATATCGCGCACTGGCCGCTATTGTCGGCGGAGAATAGCGAAGCCGGATTCGTCACGCTGAACGACGGCAGCGATGTATTCGCGCGCGCAACGCAGCTGGGGCCCGATCTCAAGCTGGTGGCCGCGCGCGAGCATCGGTCCGGCGATGCCCTGATCGCGCGCCTGCGGATCGCATTCCTGATCGCGGGCCTGTTCGTGGTGGTCGGGGCGACCGGGCTGGGCTGGATCGCGGCGCTGCGACTGCGGGGACGGGTGCGGCGGATCAATGCGGCGTTTCGCTCGGTCGATACCGGCGGCGCTCGGCCGTCGCCACTTGCCGACGATCGCCAGGACGAACTGGGTGAACTGGCGGGGCATGCCGAGCGGCTGATCGCGCGGCTGGGCAGTTTGCTCCAGGCGCAGCGCGACATCACCGATCAGATCGCGCATGAGATTCGCACGCCGCTGACGCATCTGGAAAACCGGGTCCTGAAACTGATCGATCGCAGCATCGACCCCGAACTCGTCGCCGGTCTGGGACAGGTTCGCATCGAATCGCGCCGGGTCAGCGACTTGCTCGATTCGCTGCTCGATATCGCGGCCAGCCGGGCGCGGCGCGGCGACCGGCGCGGGTTCGCAACCGTCGACCTGTCCGAACTGGCGGTCTCGCTGGTCGATCTCTACGCCGACAGTGCCGAGGAAGCGGGGCTTGCGTTGCACGCCGATATCGAACCCGGCGTCACGCTGTCGGGCGATGCGATGCAACTGACCCGGCTGATGACCAATCTGCTCGACAATGCGTTCAAATATGTGCCGCGGGGTGGCGCGGTGACGCTGCGTGTCGCGGCGGGTCCGCGAATCGAAGTGCGCGACAACGGCCCGGGCGTGCCCGAGGAATTGCGCGAACGGATCTTCAACCGGTTTCAGCGCGGCAGCAGCGAAATCGCCGGTGTGGGGCTCGGTTTGGCACTTGCGCGCGCGATCGCGGAGCGGCACGGTCTTGCCATCTCTTGCAGGGATGCGGCGCCCGGCGCAGCATTCGTGCTGGAGCCGGAGACAGAACAATGAAGCCGGAGAGGATCGGATCAATCGCGGCGTTCGCGCTCGCCGCGTGTCAAAGCAGCGCAACCGCGCCACCCGCGGCTGCAATTTCCGTGGCAAACAGTCCCGTCGCGGAGGTCGCGGATGCGATCGCGCGGGGCGAAGCCGCCGAGCAGTCGCGCTCGCCGGAGGGTTTCGCGGCGGCGGCGCTCGCGCTCGAAAGACTGGGTGCGCGTGCCGAAGCAGACGGTCCCGACCTGGCGACGCGATGGCGCGCGGCGGCGCTGGCTGCCGGAGCGACGCTGCCACCCCCGTTTCGTGGCCGTGCGCTGGGCCCGGCCTATAGCCGCGGTGCAATTGATCCGCGTGGCGTATTCGTTACCGAACAGGTGTTTCTTGCCGGGCAGCCCGCAGAGGTCGCCATCGTGCCGCAGGCTGAACGGCAACTGCGCATCGTCGTGACCGACCAGGATGACAATATACTGTGCGAACGTGTCGCCGCCGCGCCGCGAGCAATGTGTCGCTGGTTGCCGCTATTCACGCGACGCGTGACGATACGGGTACACAATCCCCGCACATATGCGGTGAATTATTACCTGGTGACGAATTAGCTGCCCCTTTAGGCTGAAATAACTTCAATCGAACGGTTTGTGGAGAGTTCAAGGCCGAAGATCAACGCGAATATATCGAACATCGGAATCGGTTCCTTTGCTGGGTTCGATCTGTTTTTCACGCGTCGTAGGAATTTTCTATTAGAAATATGGTAGTGATCCCTGCATCGGGTTGAAGAAAGATGCGCGTTTGGGGCGAGCCATTGCATGAGGGAGTGGGGATGCAGGGTTTTCTTGTAAGGGGCGCGTCGGGCGCGTTTTTGATCGCCGCTTTGCTGTCGGGAACGGTGGCGCGCGCAGTGCCGTTGCAGGATGCGACGCGTTACGCCGATTGCGACGCGCCTTCGGAGGAAGACGGCGCATCGGTCGAGGCCCGGCTGCTTGCTCTCTATGACAAGGACGCGACGGCCGATCCGGCAGCATCAATCGCGGCGGCGCAGGCCTTGCTCGACGCGATCCCCGAAACCGCCTGTGCCGAAGCGAAGGCCGCAGGGCCGGCCGTTCGCGGGACGGGCTATTTCTATCTGGAACGGCTCGACGAGGCGCAGGCCGATTTCGCTTCCGCGCAGGAGATTCTGGTCGCTGCCGGGCAGGGCGATAGCCAGATGGCGATGGACATAACCAATTTCCTCGCCTCAACCTATGCGGCACGGGGCGAGCTTGACCGGGCGCTTGCTGCTAAGAACGCGCTACTGGCGCGGGTCGAGGCAATGCACGGTACCAACAGCCCGGAATATGCCGACGTTCTGTACGGCACGGGCTTCGTTTATTATCGCATGGGGCGCGTGGAAGAAGCGCTCGATCGCATCCACCGCGCCGCCGACATCATGCGCGAACAGCGCGGGGACAGCGCCGATCCCAACATTGCCATCTACCTGATGAGCGAATCCGCGATCCTGTTGCAGGTCGGACGGCTCACCGAAGGTCTGGATCGCGGGCGCGAAGCGGCAAGCTGGGCCGAGGATCATCTGGGGGCCGACCATCTGGTGACGGCGGCGGCGCTGCACAGTTACGGTTCCGCACTCAACAATGTCGGTCGCTATGCCGAAGCAGGCCCGATCCTGCGGCGTACGCTGGCCATCCGCGAGCGGCTGGTCGGTGCTGACCACCCCGATATCGCCCTGACGCTGAACAATCTGGCATTTACCGAAGAGCATCTGGGCGATGGTGAGAACGCGCGCCGGCTATATCTTGCCGCCGCGGATATTTTCGAAGCAAATCCGGATGCCAGTGCGCCACAGAGCGCGGGCATGATGGTGATGAACGCTGCGAATATCGCGCTTAGCTCCGGCGACTGGGAAGCGGTCGATACGCTGGGCGCGCGTGCGCTGGCGCTGGTGGAAACGCGCGTGGGCACCGACAATCGCCTGTTCCTGCGCACATCGACGCTCTTGGCATCCGCCCGTATCCACGCCGGTGATTATGCCGGCGCACAGACGGTGCTCGATCAGGCGGTCGCGGCCATCCGGGATGAGCTTGAGCCCTATGAGGCCAATCTGGTGCGCGCCGAGGTGCTGGCCGGACTGGCGCAGCTGCGGGGCGGCGATACTGCTGGCGGCCTCGAAAAAGGCATGGACGCCTATCGCAGGATCACGGCGCATATGCGCGATCAGACGGTGGCCGATTTTGCCCGCATCCGGATCGAGGAAAATTACAGCGATACGCTGCTCCTGTTCGCGCAACTCGCGCTGGAGGCGGGAGACCGCGAAACCGCGTTTGAAGCGATGCAGATGGCGCGCTTAGGCGATCTCGAGCGTTCCGGCCGCCAGGTAGCGGCAAGGCAGGCGGCGACCAGCGAGACGACAGCAGGAGTGGTGCGCGAGCTTCAGGAACTGATTGCCGAAGTCGGGCAATGGCAGACCAAGCTGACTGCGGCCGTCGGCAGTTCCGACGTGGCGGCGCGCCATGAAGCCGAGGCAAGGATAGCGGCGCTGGAACAGCGGATCGAAATCCTGCGCGCGCAAGTGACTGCCGCCTTCCCGGCATATGCTGAACTCAATCGTCCTTCGACGGCAACGATCGAGATGGTTCAGGCACGGCTCGACGACGATACCGTGGTGGTCATCACACAGCCGGGTCTTGAAGGTATCTTGACGGTGGCGATCACTCGCGACGCGATCGCATGGCATTTCGCGCCGAAACTGCGCAATGAGTTCATGGATGCAGTGACGGCGATCCGCGCGGGCGTGGAGGACAGCTCACGTCCCTTCCCGGTGGATCAGGCGCATTTGCTCTATTCCGCCGTTTTCGGGGGCGACATCGCCCCACTGCTGCAAGGAAAGACGCATCTCGATGTGCTGTCCGGCGGCTATCTGTCGGTCATTCCCTTTTCGCTGCTGGTCGAACAGGCGCCCGAGCCCGGGGCCGCGCTGTCGGACACGGCATGGCTGATCCGCAGGCTCGCAATTTCGACGCCGGTCGATCTTGCGGGGATCGGCGAAACATCTGCGAATACGACACGGCCCGTGCGGTTCGCCGGGTTCGGCGATCCGGCGCTGGCACCGGCAAAGCCCGCCGAAGCGGAGCTGGTAACGCTGGTGCGCGGCAGCGACGTGACGCTGGAGGAACTGCGCGAGTTGCCTTCGCTGCCCGGCGCGGGTGAGGAACTGGCGGCGATGGCCCAGACGCTCGACAATCCCGACAACATGTTGCTCACCGGGATGCAGGCGACGGAAACGGCAGTGCGTTCGACCGATCTTACGCCGTTCACTGTCATTGCCTTTGCCACGCACGGTCTGGTGGGCGGACAATTGGGCGGGCTCGATGAACCCGCGCTGGTGATGACGCCACCGAACAGCGTGATGGAGGAGGATGACGGGCTGCTCACGGCATCGGAAATCGCGCGACTGCGGCTCAATGCCGACTGGGTGATTCTATCTGCCTGCAACACCGCCGCCGGATCCAATGTGGGAACGCCCACCTATTCGGGGTTGGCGCAGGCGTTCGTGTTCGCCGGTGCCCGCTCGCTGTTGCTGTCGCACTGGCGCGTGCGCGACGATGCTGCGGCGCGACTTTCGGTCGGCACGGTTCGGGGGGCTGCACAGGGACTCGACAAGGCAGAGGCGCTGCGTCAGGCTCAGCTTGAGCTGATGGCCGACCCGGACGTGCCCGATGCCGCGCATCCCGCTGTCTGGGCGCCGTTCATCCTGATCGAAAGCTGAGCGGGGAGCGGCGCGCGGGCGGGATTATAGGTATCGTAACGCCTCTGGCGTCTTTTCCGCATTTCGCGCGTTGCTGATGCGATGAAACGCCTCTGGTTTGTAACCAATCCGAATTCCGGGTCCGCAACGCGCGAGAAATGCGAAGCGATCGAAGCCGTGTTCGCGGAACATGGCCTGACGCTTGCGGGGCGCAGCGGCTTTCCGGACGATCCGATTCCGGATGCCGAAACGCTCGATCGCGAACATGTCGATACGCTGGTGCTGTTCGCCGGGGATGGAACGATCAACGCCGCGCTGTGCAAGCTCGCTTCGTGGAAAGGGGCGTTCCTGATCCTGCCCGGCGGGACGATGAACCTGCTCGCCAAGACGCTGCACAGCGAAACCGACCCGCACCGGATCATCCATGCCGCGCATGGATCCGACCGGCGCGTGGCGCTGCCCTATGTCGAGGCAGGGCCGCACCGCGCCTTTGTCGGGCTGATCCTGGGGCCGGCGGCGCATTGGTTCCGCGCGCGTGAGGAAGCGCGCAAACATCGTTTCGCGAAGATCTGGCGTGCGGTCGGCTTTGCCTGGCGCAAGACGTTCGGCGGGCGCGGACTGCGCATCTCGGGCATTCCCGATGCGCCGCGCGGCTATCAGGCGGTGTTCGTTCAGCCGATGGCCGACGGTCTGGGCGTCCAGGGCGTGGATGCACGCGACTGGCGCGCGATCGTCGAACTGGGCTGGGACTGGATGACCGGCGACTGGTTGGCGGCGCGTGCCGTCACCGAAGCGCGCGCGCAGCAGATCGGCATTCGCGGAACCGGGACGGTGCTCGCATTGTTCGATGGAGAGCCGGTGCGGCTCGACGCCGATGCCTCGATCACGAGTGGAACGAGCCTGCCGGCCTTTATCGCCACCCGCGAAAAGGAAGGCTCGTGATCCGTCTGTTCCATGTCAGCGATATTCATTTCGGCGCCGAGGACCGCGAGGCGCTCGACTGGTTCGCGCGGCTGGTGCGCGAGGAAATGCCCGACGCCGTGGTGGTGACAGGCGATCTGACGATGCGCGCACGGCATCGCGAATTCGCAGCGGCGGCGGCGTGGCTCGAAAGCCTGGATCGCCCGATCACGGTGGAGGTCGGGAATCACGATCTGCCCTATTTCAATCTATGGGCCCGGTTCGTCACGCCCTATAAACGCTATCGCGCGCTGGAGCGGATGATCGAGCGGCCGCTCGATATTCGCGGCGTCAGCATCGTGCCGCTCAAGACCACTGCGCGCTTTCAGTTCCGGTTGAACTGGGCGAAGGGGCGCGTCGGATCGCGCGCGCTTCGGGAAACGCTCGCCATGGTCGAGGAGGTGCCGAAGGACGATCTGCTGTTCGTCGCCTGTCACCATCCGTTGATCGAAGGCGGCACGCGCATGACGTCGCAGACGCGCGGCGGGCGCAGGGCGTTGCGGGCATTGGCCGCAGCCGGTGCCGATGCCGTGCTGACCGGTCACGTCCACGATCCGTTCGATATCGAACATCAGGTCGCCGAACAGCCGGTACGCCTGATCGGCGCAGGCACGCTGTCGGAGCGGCTGCGCGAATCGCCGCCGTCGTTCAACGAAATCCGCATCGTCGACACGGGATTCGAAACGCTGGCTCGCGTGATGGACGAGGCACGGCCACAGGCGCCCGGGCGCATCGAACCCGTGCCGGAACAAGTCGGCGCCGAATTGCCCTAGGTCGTGAACCCATAAACGACACCGTCGAGGCGCCGAAATGGCGAACATATCGGGCCAAAGTGGCCGCCGGGAGGGCTGGGCGCCCTTCCAAGGCCGCTTTGGACCGAGATGGAAGCCATTCCGGCGTCCCGAAGGGATTTGACCAAAATGGCCCAGCGCTGCGTCGGCAGACCTTGAAATATCGCCATATTCCTGCGCCCTGCCTCCTTGCGCTGAGCCATTTTGCCTCAAACCTCGACGGTGTCGTTTATGGGTTCACGACCTAACGCAGCCGCGTGCCGATCAACGTGCCCTTGGTACCGGCATGGACCAGCCGGAACTGGAAATTCGGCCATCGCTTGCGCCACCGCCGCGCCACCACGCGCTCGCCCGGACGCGCACCGTCGTCGAGCAGGATCGTTCCGCCGACCGGTATCCGGTCGAACAGGCTTTCGGCGGCGCCGCGGACATAGGGGTGGATGGTCCAGGGCGGCCCGTCGATCACCAGCAGGTCGATCTGGGCGGGCAGGGGGCCGTGATCATACCATATGCCCGGCCAGTCCCCGGGAGGGCGGCGCAGCGGCGTTGCCTTCAGATCGGCCTCGACACCGTTTTCCAGCAACCATTCGCGCGTGGCATCGACGAAATCGGCATGCTGATCGCAACTGGTCAGCAGGCCGTTTCCGGCTTTTTGCAGCGCGCGGGCGATGATCAGGCTCGATGCGCCCGCTCCCAGTTCCACGACATTTTCGGGCCGGTGTTCGAAGATGTGATCGACGATCAGGTGAAGAAAGCCGGTATCCGCCTTCCAGCTTCCAAGATTGGGGAGCGCACCGGCGGGCAGGTCGAGCCGTTCCAGCAACCGTGCCTTGGCCTGTTTCGATCCTCCGCTCAGACTGCGCAGCAGCCAGGGCCAGCCGATCGCGCCGAACGCGATCAGATGCGCGATATCGGCGGGCGAGCGGCGGACATCTTCCGGCCAGCTCTCGGCATCGCTGCGCGGCAGATATTGCGTGGCTTCACGCGATGTCATTCAGGCCATTCCTCCGTTCCGGCGTCCGTTCGCCTGGCATGGATTGCTGGGTGCAGGCGCTGCGGCTTCGACGCAAGACCCTCGAATGCGGTTCCCAAGAAAAAGGGCGACCCGTTGCCGGGCCGCCCGTTTTCAGTTTGGTGTTTCTATCAGAAGCGGAACGTTACCGAACCCTGATAGGAGCGGTTTTCGATGTCGTTCCGCTCGATCGTGGTGTTGGCCGAGAGCGCAACCCGGACCTTCGGCGTGTCATAGGCGATACCGCCGGAGACTTCGGCCCAATCCTGATCGGTGCCGTTGAGCGCGAAGCCGACCGGCGCGCCCACGCCGCCCACGAAGTTCGCCGAGAACGCCATCGGACGCTCGTCGAAATCATGGACATAATTGGCCGAGATGAACGGACGGAACGTCCCGTTGCCCGACAGCGTCGCGCCGACGCGACCCTGGAAGCTCTTGAACTTGCCCATGTCATACTGGAGCGCCATCGGGCCGCCGGTTTCCGCCGTCGGAGAGTAACCGACGGTCATGTAGCGGATCGAGGCACGCGGCGTGAGCGTGACCGAACCCATGTCCATCGGCGCACTCAGACCCAGCTGGCCGGTGATGGTCAGCGGATTGTCGCTGGCATGCAGCGTATAGGTCGTCCCGCCGAGTGCGGCCGTGCGGCTTGCTTCGGTATCGAGCAGACCTGCGCTGAACAGAGCGTCGAACGTGACGCCGCCCAGGTTGCTGACGCCATAGAGCGTGCCCTGATAGAGCGTCGCCTTGCTCGACTGGCCACCGACCGTGGTCGAACCATCGAGCTGGGCATAGCTGACCGCAAAGCCGATCATGCTGCCCGGGCCCACCGCCGCCTCGACGCCGGCGGTTGCATACCAGCCGTCGAAATCGTCGGTGACGCCAGCCGCCGTGCTCGGAATGCCGGCAGTGCTGTCGCCGTCGATATAGCCGCCCGCCAGATAGACCGAAGCCTTGCCCGACACGGCATGGTCTTCCATCTGCATGCCGTTGTCGGCGACGTTCGTGGCATAGCCCGAGGTCATCGTCATGACGGTGCCCAGCGGGTTGCCGGCGAAGGGCAGGAACGCCGTCGTGTCGTCACCCGGCGTGGCCGCGCCCGAAGCGAAGGCCGACGTACGCTGCGTGATCGTGCCGGCCAGCGTATCGAGCGCCACCATCGACATCGATCCGGTCAGCGCCTGCGAACGCGGGGCCCAGCTTTCCAGAGCAGCCTGGATCGAAGGACCATCGTACATGTCGAGCGGACCGTAGAGATCGGCAAGCATGTCGTAATTGCCCCGATTCTGATCGAGCAGCTTAGCGTAGGCCGACTGCACCGGCGAGCTGCCGTCGATGACATCGCTGTAATCGCCGGCTTCGACTTCGACAGTAACGGCATTGTTCGAATAGCTGACCACCGGCGTCAGGATCGCGCTGATGGCAGTCGTTTCGTCGAATGTTCCGCTGATGCCGCCTTCGGCAGTCAGCACCGTATAGGTGTCGCCGTCACGGACCGTCACACCTTGAACGGCGCTGAAATACAGCGTGCCACCCAGAATGGCGGTGCCGCTGGTCGGTGCCTCCTCCTCATCATAGCTGATGGCGTGGACCGCGATCAGATCCGAAGCACCCGCGGCGCCCAGATCGGCCATATAAACGGTGCCCGAAGCCAGTCCGACATCGCCGTAGAAGTCGAGCGTGCCGATCGTGCCGACGCCGCCCGGAGCGATCACGCCGGCCATGCTGGTGAAGTTCGGGGTGTAGATAGTGCCCGAACCCTGCAGGCCGCCCGACATCAGGAAATAATCGCCGTCGGTGGCGAGCAGGCCATCGACGCGGACCATGCCCGAATATTGCGTGACGCTCATCAGGCTGACGAGTTGGCCATCTTCGGTGATGTCGAGAGCGGTGCTGCCGCCGTCGATGGTCAGGCGATCGATTTCGACGCTGCTCGACAGCGTGGTCGTGCCGGCTGCCGAAAGCGTGACGTCGAAATAGCGCGGCTTGTAATAAACCCCGGTGGGATCGAAAACGGGGCCGCTGTTGTTCGGAACGAAATCGGTCGCGCCGGGCAGGCCATTGTCGATCGTCGGATCGGGCAGTGTCGCCACTTCCTCGTCCGCCGCGGTTCCAGCAGAAGCGGTAGCATCGGCCGATCCGGTTCCGCCGGCGAGCGCGCCGACCTGGGCATAGCCCTTGTCATTCGTTGCTCCGTCACCATCGGTGCCGATCGGGCGAAATTCGCCGGTATATTCGTCGGTCGCCAAGTCATAGCATTCGGCATAGCCGCCGTTCACCGGGCCTTCTAAGCACATTTGCCCGAATTTGCCATCGGTGCCGTTGACTCCCTCGCCCGGAGTGGTGGGAACGCCGTTCACCAGCGTGCCGTCCGGACCGATAATCATATAGGCAGGGTCGACTTTGCTGACCCAATGGCTGCCATCTTCCCAGTCACCGTCGCCTGCCTTGGCCGAAACATAGTGATAGGGATTGTTAGCTGCCACCCAGTCCCAATAGAGATAGAGCGGCTGATAGAAGCTGACCGCACCATAGCTGTAACTGGGACGATTGCTGAAGAAGCTCGAATAACCGCCAGACAAAACGCCAATCACGACCGGAATGTCGAACGTATCGTCCAGTACGAGGGGGCCGCCGGAATCGCCAGGAGCGGTGATGCCTTCATGGGCCGTCGCATTGTCGCGGAAAGCATTGAAATCATACGGTGTTTCGTCGCCGGTGCCGCGACGGGGATCGTCGAAATCCATGAAATAGAGATTCTGGTAGAGGCCGTTCGGCCGGCCGCCGAGCCACGTCTCGAAATCGTCGAGCGACGCGAGCGCGCCCAGCATGTTCTCGGCGATACGACGACGAAAATCGCCGCCAGTCGTGCCTTGTTCCCCCGTGCCATTATTGCCGTAACCCTGAATGACGACGTGATAGCCGGTGCCGTCGGCGGTTACTTCGTCGGGGGCGGTAAGCGCCGAAAAAAGCAGCGCCCAGGTCGGGATGTCTTCAGCCGGCGTGTCGAACGATGCGACTGCAACGTCGGAATAGAGAAAGCCTGCCGATTCGGGTTCCAGCGAGCCGGGGTGATAGGAAACATATTCGACATTGTAGATCGCGAGATCTTTGTTCGTCTGGTGTCCAGCGACGAGCCACTGATATAGTGCGCTCTGGCTATAATCGGGTTCTCCTTCGCCATCTAGCGTGACGATATGATTATTGGCGTTGAAACCGAATGCGATCGGCTTCCCGCCCTGGTTCGAACCATAATCCGTGGCAGCCTCTTCATTGACGCAATGGGCGGCGAAAATCATGGTGCGCGGGTTGATCAGCGTACCGGTGCAAAGGCCGACATATCCCTCGCCCTCGTCGATGATCATCTGGCCAACGCCGGTAATATTGTTCGGGTCGACGGCCGTGGCCGGCGTGCCGGGATTGGCGACAACGATGTTCGGCAATGGGGTCACGCGGGGCCCGGTATAGTTGCTCGTCTGTGCAGTCGGATCGCTCAATGCCAACGGGTTGGAGACCGTGGCGCCTAAAGCTTCGGGTGCGGTTGCGGCGATCGTCTTGAGAATGGACGACCCCGTCGTTGCTTCGGGCGCCGTAATTGCAATCGGGTTGCGAACAGAAGCGCCGATCGTCCCGGACGAGACGCCCGGCAGACGCGGATCGGCGATATCCTGCGCCTGCGCTGCAGTTGCGCCTACGAGCACCGCAAGTCCGGCTGCCGATCCCAGCAGCAATTTCTTGCGCGAGCGAGCCTGGGCAATGGAGTTCGAAGCAAATGCCATGTGATGATCCCCCGTTTTTACCGGGCGTGCAATCGTGGTGCCGCCACAGAATGCCCTAGGGCTAAGCCGGAGGGTCATTGGAAACAAGAGGTTATGTGACAGAATCAAGGCGCATTGTTACCGACTGCGGCATGTTGGCAACGCTGAAGGCCGGCTAACAGTCCTTGGCTGGCGAATTCTTACAATCGCGCGTTGCGTGGCGATCTCACGCTTGCCCAAAAAGAAAAAGGGCGCCCCCGAAGGGGCGCCCCGATCCTTGGCCGATCCTTGGCCGATCCTTGGCCGATCCTTGGCCGATCCTTGGCCGATCCTTGCAGTCGGCTCGCTGCCGGGGCAGCGAAGCGATCAGCGCTTCGAGAACTGGAAGCTGCGGCGGGCCTTGGCCTTGCCGTACTTCTTACGCTCGACCGCGCGGCTGTCGCGGGTCAGGAAGCCGGCGCGCTTCACCGTGGTGCGCAGCGCCGGTTCGTACCGCGTCAGTGCCTGAGCGATGCCATGCTTGACTGCGCCTGCCTGGCCCGAAAGGCCGCCGCCCTTGACGGTGCAGACGATGTCATACTGACCTTCGCGTGCCGCAATCGCGAACGGCTGGTTGATCACCAGGCGCAGCGTCGGACGTGCGAAATAGATTTCCTGATCGCGACCGTTGATCGTGATCTTGCCCGTGCCCGGCTTGAGCCAGACGCGTGCAACCGCGTCCTTGCGACGACCGGTCGCATAAGCGCGGCCATAGGCGTCGAGTTCCTGCTCGCGCAGCGGCGCGGTTTCAACCGGAGTGGTTTCGACGCCTGCTTCGGCGCCTTCGGTCTGGACGACGTCGCCCAGATCGGAAAGGGACTGGCGATTGTCGGTCATTATGCGCCCACCTTGTTCTTGCGGCTCAGCGCCGCGACATCGAGAACCTCGGGGTTCTGGCCATCATGCGGATGTTCCGAACCGGCATAGATGCGCAGGTTGCGCATCTGCTGACGGCCGAGCGGGCCGCGCGGGATCATGCGCTCGACGGCCTTTTCGAGCACGCGCTCGGGGAAACGGCCTTCCAGCACCTTGGCGGGCGTGATGCTCTTGATGCCGCCGGCATAGCCGGTGTGCTTGTAATAGACCTTGTCGGTCAGCTTCTTGCCGGTGAACCGCACCTTGTCGGCGTTGATCACGATGACATTGTCGCCGCAATCGACGTGCGGCGTGAAGCTCGTCTTGTGCTTGCCGCGCAGCAGGTTGGCGATGATGACGGCGGCGCGGCCGACAACCAGGCCTTCGGCATCAATCAGATGCCACTTCTTTTCCACCTCGGCCGGCTTTACCGACTTGGTGGTCTTCATGAGCGCTTTCATGGCTCTGGACCTCTTGGGTTTGAAATGCAGCACGCCGCCCGATCAGGAGCGGCGTGTTTCGCGGGCCATTTGTCCCAGTATGTGCCGGAAGTCAAGCAATCATGCGGCTTTGCTGACGGGTATTATAATACCTTCAGCTTTCGGGGGCGACCGTGAGTGCCGTTTCCGCGGTCACGATGTGGCGTTCCGCACCGGCGCCGGTTTCGGTCTGCGACCAGGCTTCGCTGCGCCGGATCAGTCCGGTCGCCGGATCGATCACACGCGCCTCGCGCTGGCTGACTCGCGTCGCCTGCGTGGCGGGAACGCTGCCGCTCGCGCTGGTGACCACATAGAGCAGCGGCCCTTGCTCGCGCGTTTCCACCGTGCCGGACAGAGTGACGCTTTCGCCAGAAGGGCCGCGGCCGGGAATGGTGACGGGCTCGGTCGTTCCCGGCACCGCGAAAGGGCCGGGCGCGGCGATGGCGGTGACCATCGATCCGAATGTGTGGATTCGCCGCTCCTCGGGCCAGCCCATCAGAGTCGCTGCGACCTGCGCGATGAAACGGTCGCGCGCCTCGCTTTCGACGACCCCCCTGGTCGTCGCATAGCGTTCGGCGATGCCACGGCAGAACGCGTCCCACAGGCTGTCGAGATCGTCGACTGCGACCGCCTCTCCCCCGGCATTGAGGTGGATGACGATCGTACGACCGATCAGAAAGCGATAACCGGCTTCATAGAGCGCGCCTTCCATGCCGGTGGATTCGCCGGTTGCCGCAAGCACCGTCACATCGGCGCGATAGCCCGACTCTTCCCGGGCGAAGCGGATCCGGCGTTCGGCAGTATATATCCTCCGATCCTCGCCATCGGTTTCGACGCGGCGAATGGTGACGTGCAGCGCGGCATCGGTGGGCGGCGCAAAGACCGGCGCGGCCGCGGGGACCGCCTGCAACAGCACAAGAGCGGCAAGCATAAGCGCGCTCAGTCTCCGGTTTCCCTGGCGACCCAGTCGAACACTGCATCGCCCACGCCCGCCGGCCAGGCTTCGGCAACGGCGAGATCATAGGGGTGCAGCGCTTCGATCCGCTCGCGCAGCGGCGTCGCCAGCGCAATTGCGGTCTTGAACAACACCGGGGTTTCGCTGTCGCGCGCGATGTCGCCCTGCCAGCGATAGACCGACATACAGTCGCCCATCACATTGGCGCAGGCCGCCAGCCGTTCGGCGACGATCGTTTCCGCCACCTGCTGCGCCACCTGCCGATCGGGGAAAGTCGCATAGACGATGGCGACGTCGCTCACCGCGCGCGGCCCAGGACATGCGCGCCCCAGACGGTAGCGACGACCAGCATCACGCCAGTGAATTGATGCAGCGCGGCAAGGGCGATCGGCATGCCCGTCATCACCGTCGCGATGCCGAGGATTATCTGAGTCCCGAACGCGACATGGATCGCGATCGAGGCCTGGCGGCTGCCCGCCGCGCGAACCTGTCGTGCGAAGAGGATCAGCGCGGCGACAGTGACCCAGGCCCACCAGCGATGGATGAAATGCACCGTCGCGGGATCGTTGACGATCGCGGAAAGGCCATAGGTCGCAACGCCTTCATAGGGGACGAGCCGCCCGTTCATCAGCGGCCAGTCATTCGCGATCAGCCCGGCGTTCAGACCGGCGACGAATGCGCCATAGAGCAGCTGGATGAACAGGACGATGCCGACGATAACCGCCGGGCGCGTCAGCTTTGCCGGGCGCGATGCCGGGTTGCGATGGAGTGCCATCAGGTCCTGCGCTTCCCACAGGATCGCCGACAGGATCGTCAGTGCCAGCAACAGATGCACCGCGAGTCGGAAATGGCTGACATCGGTCCGCACGGTGAGCCCCGAAGTGACCATCCACCAGCCGACCACGCCCTGAAGCCCGCCGAGCGCCAGCAGGCCGACCAGCCGCCAGCCATGGCCATGCGGGATGGCCTTGCGGATCGCGAAGACCACCAGCGGCACGAAGAACGCGAATCCGATCAGCCGCCCGATCAGCCGATGCAGATATTCCCAGAAGAATATCCCCTTGAACTGCGTCAGCGTCATGCTGTTGTGGACCAGCCTATATTCCGGGATCTGCTGATATTTGGCGAATTCGGCCTGCCATTGCGCTTCGCTGAGCGGTGGCACGATGCCGGTCACCGGCTTCCATTCGGTGATCGAAAGCCCCGACTCGGTCAGCCGGGTAATGCCGCCGACGACGACCATCGTCACGATCAGAGCTGCCACGGCATAGAGCCAGATCGCCAGCGCGCGTGGCCGGGCGGTGGCGGGGATGGGAGTGGGCTGAAGCATGGCCGCCGTTTAAATTCCGCTCTCGCGAAAAGCGAATCTTTTGGCCGCGGTTTCCAAGCGTGCGCGAGCGCCGCGATTCTTTGGCGATGATATGTTGTAACTTAATCCGGGCCGGTCTATATCGCTGCCATGGTTCAGGCGCTTACCTTTTCCCGGCTGTGGGAAGGCATCGATTCGCGATTCGATCGCTATGCGATGGCGATCAGCGGCCTGTGCGTGGTACATTGCCTGGCAACGACGGTGTTTCTGGCGCTGCTTTCGTCGGCGGGCGGGCTCCTCAATCCTGTAATCCACGAAGTCGGTCTGGTGCTGGCGATTCTGTTCGGCATCGTCGCGCTGGGGCGCGGCATCGTTTCGCACGGCTATATGATGCCGGCGGTCGTGGGTGCCTTTGGTCTCGGCATGATGGCCGGTGCGCTGCGGCTTGACCATGGCACTTATGAGACGCTGTGGACTCTGGTCGGCGTCGCGCTGGTCGCGCTGGGCCACGATCTCAATCGCCGCGCGACCTATTGAGCATATCGTCGGTCGTATCGAGCTTGCCGGTGCGGTGCGGCGCGCCTACATCCCCTTCATGCACGCGCACGAACATCATGAGCACCATGGCGCAGCACTGACGCGCGCTGCCAAGGTGACGCTGGAAAAAGCCGGCGAGCAATGGACCACCATGCGGCAACGCGTATTCGAGGCGCTGGCCGCGTCGGACAAGCCGGCATCCGCCTATGACGTGGCGGACGCCGTATCGAAGGCCGAGGGCCGTCGCGTGGCCGCCAACAGCGTCTATCGCATCCTCGATCTGTTCGTCGCATCCAACCTGGCGCGGCGAGTGGAAAGCGCCAATGCCTATGTCGCCAACGCGCATCCCGATTGTCTGCACGATTGCATCTTCCTGGTCTGCGACGCATGCGGCCAGACGACGCATATCGACAATGACGCAATCACCAGCAATGTCCGTTCGGCCGCCGAAAGCGCAGGATTTTCACCGGTGCGACCGGTGATCGAAGTGCGCGGCAAATGCTCGGATTGCGAAGAGGGCTGACTCGCCGCGGCAAGGCCCGACTTTCGCCATGAAGCCTGCCGAATGCTGCCGGTGAGGGAGTATCGGCATGCGGCGTTCACTTTGCATCTTTTTAGGCGCGCTTGCGGCGGTTCTGATTTCGCCGACACAGGCGCAGATATCGCCGCGCCACTCGCTCACGCTGGACGATGTGCTCGATATTCAGCGGATCGATCGCGCGACTCTGTCGCCCGACGGCTCCGAAGCTGCGGTGGTGGTGGTGCGTCCGGCACGAGCGGGCGAAGTCTATGGTCGCACCGACTATGAAACCGATGTCTCTCGCGCTGACATCTGGCTGATCGACACACGCACCGGTGCACGGCGCGCGATCACGGACGGCAGCGGCGATGCGGCGGGCAGCTGGTGTGCCAGCTGGTCGCCGGACGGGCAGCGACTGGCGTTTCTTTCCACGCGTCCGGAAGCGGGCGAGCCGCGCGGCGGCGACAATGTGCGCCTCTATGTCTGGGATCGTGCGACAGGGCGTGCGACGCGCGTCGCAGACGCGGCGGTGATGACGCAGACGCGATATGGCAGCGCGATCGACCGGCTCGATCTGCGCGGCGGCGCCGGAGCGTCGGGCGGCGCCCATGCGTGCAATTTGCGGCAAGAGAATGCGCCGTTTCTCTGGCTCGATTCGCGCCGCCTGCTGGTCGCGACGCTGCCCGAGGGAGCGGTCTCGGCACTGATCGACCAATATGGCCGCCCCTTTGCCGAGCGCGCGCGCAGCGCTGCGCGGCTGCGCGAGGGCCGCGAGCCGACGCTGCTTGCGCTCGGCAGCGGCGATGCGCGCGTTGCCGGCGACGAATCGGCGAACCGGGTGATTCTGCGGATCGCGGACGTAGCGCGCGGAACAGTCGAAACGGTCGCCAGCGTTCCGACCTATCCGTTCCGCAGTGCGCTCAGCGTCTCTGTTGCGCCCGACGGGCGGACGGCGGCAGTGCTGGCGACGCTGCGCGCGCTTGCGCCGGTCGCGGATCGCGATTTTCCCAATGACTGGAACGACGACTGGCTGGTCGAGCGGCGGCTGGGATTCGTGTCGCTACGGTCCGGGGCGGGCGTTCGCTGGATTGAAGCTCCGCCCGAGGCACGCTTGCCGATCGCGCTGGGCGACTGGCGGGGCGACGGCATTGCATTCACTGCGCGGTCCGACGCGTTCGCGGCGGATGCAACATGGTTCGTCGCCAGCGCAAATGGGGAGGTCCGGCCAGCGGCAGATGCCCCGGCAACGCCGACCGAACACCGTTTCAGCTCCCCGACCCGTGGCGAATTGCTCGATGACCGCCCCGATCGGGACACCGTGTTGTGGAGCGAGAGCGGTCGCACCGGGCTTGTGCTCCATCTCACCAACCCGAGCGACGGCGCCACCCGCGACCTGCTTACCCTCGACGGCCATCTTGCCGAAATCGACTGGGGCGATCTGCGCCTGATCGACTACACGCTGGCCGATGGCGCGCAACGCAGCGCTATCGCGGTTCTTCCGCCCGGATATCAGCAGGGGCGACGCTATCCGACGCTGGTCTGGATTTATCCCGGCTATCGCGTCGTCGACATCGATCATGACTTGTTCACCGACCCGTTTCTGCCGGGCTTCTATAACCTCCAGCTCTATGCGGCCCGTGGCTATGTCGTGGTGGTGCCCTCCATGCCGCTCGAGTCGCGAGACGGGCTTTACGCCAGCCTTCCCGCCATGGTGCTGCCCGCAGTCGACCGGATGATCGAACTGGGCATTGCCGATCCCGAACGCGTTGGCGTGTTCGGCCAGAGCCTGGGTGGCTATGGCGTCTATGCGCTGATGACGCAGACGGATCGGTTTCGCGCCGCCGTGGCGATTGCCGGAATCAGCGACGTGGCGCATGTCTATGGCGCGCTCGATCCCGGCGCGATCGGCTATCCCGGAATCGCACATGAAAAAAGCCCGAACTGGACGATGACCGGCCAGTTCGGGCGTGCCGCGCCGCCGTGGCGGGATCGCGAAGGCTATGACGCGATCTCGCCGCTGCGCGAAGTCGATACAGTGACCACGCCGCTTCTGATGATCCACGGCGATCTCGATACGCGCGGCACGGCTGACCAGGCCGAGCAGTTCTTCTTCGCGCTGTACCGGCAGGGCAAGACGGCCAGGCTGCTGCGCTATTCGGGAGAGAGCCACGGACTGCGCCAGTCGCCGGCGAACGTCCGCAGCATCCTTGCCGAGACGATGGGATGGTTCGACGCCTATCTGGCGCCGGCCGCCGCCCCGGCATCGGGCGATGCGACCGAGCGCGACTGATCGCCGGTTGCGGCGATTTGCACGCCCGAGGGAAATCTGCACGGAAATTTGACGGGTCGAACCGTTCGACTTGTCGGATCGAGTGGAGTAAGCAGGCGTGATGGTTGACGTTCCTGAGACGCCGTTGCTCGACACGGTGCACACTCCCGAAGACCTTCGAAAGCTGAAGCCCGCCCAGTTGCGGCAACTTGCCGACGAATTGCGCGCCGAAACGATTTCTGCGGTCGGGGTGACCGGCGGCCATCTCGGTTCCGGCCTTGGCGTCGTCGAACTGACCGTCGCGATCCATTATATCTTCAACACGCCCGAGGATCGCCTGATCTGGGACGTCGGGCATCAATGCTATCCGCACAAGATCCTCACCGGCCGGCGCGATCGCATCCGCACGTTGCGGCAGGGCGGGGGGCTTTCGGGTTTCACCAAGCGCACCGAAAGCGAATATGATCCGTTCGGCGCCGCGCACAGCTCGACGTCGATTTCGGCGGCGCTGGGCTTTGCCGTCGCCAACAAGCTGAATGACAGGCCGGGCAAGGCGGTTGCAGTGATCGGCGACGGCGCGATGAGCGCGGGCATGGCCTATGAGGCGATGAACAATGCCGAAGCCGCCGGGAACCGACTGGTCGTCATCCTCAACGACAATGACATGTCGATCGCACCGCCGGTCGGCGGGCTTTCCGCCTATCTCGCGCGGCTGATTTCCTCGTCCGAATATATCGGGCTGCGCAGCCTGGCGAAGAAAGTGACCAAGAAGCTTTCGCGCCGCGTCCATAAGGGGCTGGGCAAGGCGGAGGAATTCACGCGCGGCATGGTGACCGGCGGGACGTTGTTCGAGGAACTGGGCTTTTATTATGTCGGCCCGATCGACGGGCATAATCTCGACCATCTGATCCCGGTGCTGGAAAATGTTCGCGACAGCGAGCAGGGGCCGATCCTGGTCCATGTCGTGACGCAGAAGGGCAAGGGCTATGGCCCGGCCGAGGACGCCGCCGACAAATATCATGGCGTCCAGAAATTCGACGTCATAACCGGCGCGCAGGCAAAGGCGCCTCCCGGGCCGCCCAGCTACCAGAACGTCTTTGGCGAAACACTGGCAAAGCTCGCCGAAACCGACGACCGCATCGTCGCGATTACTGCCGCCATGCCGTCGGGCACGGGTGTCGACAAATTCGCCAGCGCGCATCCCGCGCGCGCATTCGATGTCGGTATTGCCGAGCAGCATGCCGTCACCTTTGCCGCGGGTCTGGCCGCGCAGGGCATGCGGCCTTTCTGTGCGATCTATTCCACCTTCCTGCAGCGTGCCTTTGATCAGGTGGTGCATGATGTCGCCATTCAGAACCTGCCGGTGCGCTTTGCGATCGACCGCGCCGGGCTGGTCGGCGCCGACGGTGCGACGCATGCGGGCAGCTTCGACATCACTTATCTCGCGACGCTTCCCAACTTCGTGGTGATGGCCGCTGCCGACGAGGCGGAACTGGTCCATATGACCTATACCGCTGCCGAATATGATGCCGGGCCGATCGCGGTGCGCTATCCGCGCGGGTCGGGTGTCGGCGTCGCGCTCCCCGAAACGCCGGAAAAGCTGGAAATCGGCAAGGGGCGCATCGTCCGCGAAGGCAAGAAGGTCGCGATCCTGTCACTCGGCACCCGGCTTGCCGAGGCGCTCAAGGCCGCCGACACGCTCGATGCCAAGGGGCTTTCGACCACCGTCGCCGATCTGCGCTTTGCCAAGCCGCTCGACGAGGCGCTGATCCGCACATTGCTGACGACGCACGAAGTCGCGGTGACGGTGGAAGAAGGTGCGATCGGCGGGCTTGGCGCGCATGTGCTGACGATGGCGAGCGACGCGGGGCTGACCGATGGCGGCCTCAAGATCCGCACCATGCGCCTGCCCGATATCTTTCAGGACCACGACAAGCCCGAAAAACAATATGAAGAAGCCGGCCTCAACGCCGAGCATATTGTCGAAACGGTGCTCAAGGCGCTGCGCCACAATGCGCCCGGGGTGGTGGAAGAGGGCGCTCGGGCCTAGCTGGACATATATAATTGGCGGACTGTTTTGTCTTAATTGAAAGATATGGGAACAGGAAGACACCGGCTTCACTTCGCGGTGAGCATTCGGGCTGCCCCTTCTGCTTAAGGAGGGGTGAGCCATTTCCGGAAGATGGCGAGCAGGCCCTATTTTTAGCTGGCGCCAAAGCTGGCCAAGTCTTTCGCGTAGGAGAATTTCTTCTTCAGAGCGACCATGATTTGGTCACCCCACTTCCACTCGTCCCCATTCCCCAATGGTCAGTGCCGTTTGACCTTCGAACTTCGGCTATACTCGATCACATGGCAGTATGGTTTTGCGATGAAGGATTGATAGGGGACAGTTTCTTCTGGTCTTGCTCCAGCGTTATAACTGCTGCTTGGGTATGCTGGAGGAAGCGAATACCACTGACTGGAAGTGAGGCAGCTAGGCTGTTCATTTCCCATGGCATGCCTCACGACTTGCAGAAACGCGCTGAGGAGGAGTTTGAGTTCGCATTTGAGGCAATGGTCGCGGCAGCTCAACGGCGACCAATCAAGAAGCTGAGGAGCACCGAGGTAATGCGCGATCAATGGTTTGAGGCAATGCGCCAATGGGGGAAATAACTCACGGTAGGCCGGGCGCCGCTCTAGGGGGACGTCGCCCGGCCACGCCCGCAGGATCAACATAGGCGTTCGTGGTCGCTGTGCCAGCATCGTGCGCCGATCCGGCGCGGGGATGCGGCAGCCGGAGCCGGAGTGCGCGCTGCCGACACGCATCCGTTCCCGTCCCGATCTCCCGCCAAGGCTGTGTTCGCGCGGACCGACATAATGCCGATTTCGATACATGGCTTCCGGCGCCGCTCCGCACTTGCCTCGACCCCATCGGTGCGGGCAGAGGCTGGCGCATGGCAAAACAACGCGCAGACCAGATGCTTGTCGATCGCGGGCTCGTCGAAAGCCGCACGCGCGCGCAGGCGCTGATCATGGCGGGGCTGGTCTATGCGGGCGACCGCAAGGTGGAAAAGGCGGGGCAGACGCTGCCCGACGACACGCTGCTCGACGTGCGCGGGCGCGATCATCCCTGGGTTTCGCGCGGCGGGATCAAGCTGGCGCATGCGCTCGATCATTTCGCGCTCGACCCGGCGGGGGGCGTCGCGATCGATGTCGGATCGTCGACCGGTGGCTTCACCGACGTCCTGCTGAGCAAGGGCGCGATCCGCGTCTATGCAGTCGACAGCGGCACCAACCAGCTCGCGTGGAAATTGCGACAGGACGACCGCGTCATCGTCCATGAACAGACCAGCGCGCGGATCCTGACCCCCGATCATATTCCCGAACCGATCGACTGGGTGGTGTGCGACGCAAGCTTCATCTCGCTTGCCAAGGTGCTGGAAGTGCCGCTGGGTTTCGTCAGACCCGGCGGGCAATTGGTCGCGCTGATCAAGCCGCAGTTCGAAGCCGGGCGCGAGGAAGTGGGCAAGGGCGGCGTGGTCCGCGATTCCGCGGTTCACGAACGCGTATGCCGCGAAGTCGCCGACTGGCTGGAGCGCGCAGGATGGGATGTTGCCGGGATCGTGCCCAGCCCGATCACCGGCCCCGAAGGCAATGTCGAGTTCCTGATCGCGGCGCGCAAACGCGCCTGAGACGCCCGTGTCGGCGACGCAGTGCCGTGGAGTTGCCGTTCGCGCTCGTTTTTCGCTGCTATCGGCTTGCGTTTCGTACTGCGGCAGCATAGCGGCGAAGCTATCGCCATGCACATTCGATCCTTCGCTTTTGTCGCCTTTCTGGCTCTGACCGCGTGCGGGAACGGGGCCGATGCGGGCAAGGGCGCGCGCCAGCCTCCGCTGGTGGGAGTCGCACCGGTTTCGACCCTGCGTTTCGTCGATCGGATCGAAGCGGTCGGCACTGCCCGTGCCAATGAACAGGTCACGCTGGCGGCGCCGGTTACCGAGCGGATTGAGCGGCTCAATTTCGACGATGGCGATTTCATCCGGCGCGGCCAGGTGGTTGCGGTGCTCGCGTCGGGACAGGAAGGCGCGCAACTCGCCGAAGCCGAAGCGCGCGCGCATGAGGCGCAGCAACAACTGACACGGCTTGAATCGCTTCAGGATCGCGGTTTCGCGACCTCGAGTTCGGTGGACGCGCAACAGGCAGCGGCGGCGCAGGCGCGCGCGCAGGCGCAACAGGCGCGCGCATCGATCGGCGACCGCGTGATCCGCGCGCCCTTTTCCGGATGGGTGTCGCTGCGCACCATTTCGGCGGGGGCGGTCGTCACCGCCGGCACCGAAATCGCCCAGATCAGCGATATTTCGCGGATCAAGCTCGATTTCGCCGTTCCTGAAACGCTGCTCTCCCGGATCGCGCCGGGCCAGACGATCGAGGCCCGCGCCGAAGCCTATCCCGACCAGCCGTTTCGCGGCACCATCGCCAGCATCGATCCGGTGCTCAGTCCCGAAACGCGCGCGGTCACCGTGCGCGCCATCCTGGCCAATGGCGACAATCGGCTGAAGCCCGGCATGTTGCTGACCGTCACGATCGAATCGGCTTCGCGCAACGATCTGGCGGTGCCCGAACTGGCGATCGTCGGTGAGGGCGACCGCAGCTTCGTCTTCGTGGTCGAGGACGGCAAGGCGAAGCGCGTGCCGGTGACGACAGGCGTGCGGCAGGACGGGATGGTCGAAATTCTGTCGGGGCTGTCCCCCGGGCAGCGGGTAGTGACCGAGGGCGTGGTCAAGATCGCCGATGGCATGACCGTCCGGGTCGCCGGGACGGCCAATGCCGAACCGGGCAATTCCGCCGCCGCCAATACGACGACAGCGGCCGAACCGGACTGATGCAGCTATCCGACCTGTCCGTCCGCCGTCCGGTGTTCGCTTCGGTGGTCGCGATTCTGCTGGTCATATTCGGCATCGTTGCTTTTTCCAGCCTGTCAGTGCGCGAATATCCCGATACCGATCCGCCGATCGTGTCGGTGGATACCAGCTATACCGGCGCTGCCGCCAATGTGATCGAAGCGCGGATCACGCAGGTGCTGGAGGAACGGCTTTCGGGGATCGAGGGCCTGCAGACCATATCGTCCGAATCGCGCGACGGGCGTTCGGACATCACGCTGGAATTCCGCCCCGGCCGCGATATCGACGCCGCCGCCAATGACGTTCGCGATCGCATCGGCGGCGTTGCCGATGACCTGCCCGACGAAGCGCTGGCGCCCGAAGTGCGCAAGGTCGATTCGGATGCGCGATCGATCATGTTCATCACCATTTCGCGCCCCGGCTGGTCGCAACTGGCGCTGTCGGACTGGGTCGACCGCAATCTGGTCGACCGGTTCTCGACCATCGATGGGGTTGCGCGCGTCTATATCGGCGGCGACGCGCGTCCATCGATGCGGGTGTGGCTGAAACCACAGAAACTGGCGGCGTTCCAGCTGACGGTGGGCGATGTCGAAAGCGCGCTGCGTAGCCAGAATGTCGAATTGCCCGCAGGACGCATCGAATCGCAGCAGCAGAATGTGACGCTGCGCGTGCAGCGGCCCTATGAAACCCCAGAGGCTTTTTCCCGGCTCGTCGTGGGGCGCGGACCCGATGGCTATCTCGTCCGGCTGGGGGATGTCGCGCGGGTCGAGGAAGGGCCCGAAGATCCCTATTCGCTGTTCCGCCTCAACGGCCAGTCAACGGTGGGTCTGGGCATCATCCGGCAATCGGGCGCCAACACGCTGGCGGTGGCCGAGGCGGCCAAGCAGAAGATGGCGGAAATTCAGCCCGATCTGCCTCAGGGCATGGTGCTGGGGCTGGGATCGGACGATTCGCTGTTTATCGACCGCGCGATCGAAAAGGTCTGGCACACGCTCGCCGAAGCGGCGGTGCTGGTGGTGCTGGTCATTTTCCTGTTTCTCGGTTCGTGGCGTGCCACGCTGATCCCGGCAGTGACAGTGCCGATCTGTCTGTTGTGCAGCTTTGCAGTGCTGTGGATCGCGGGATTTTCGATCAATCTTCTGACATTGCTCGCGCTGGTGCTCGCCATCGGTCTGGTGGTCGATGATGCGATCGTGGTGCTCGAAAACGTCTATCACCGGATCGAAGAGGGCGAGCCGCCGCTGGTTGCCGCCTTCCGGGGGACGCGCCAGGTGGGCTTTGCCGTGATTTCGACGACGTTGGTCGTCTGCGCGGTGTTCGTGCCGGTATGTTTCCTTGCCGGGCAGACGGGATTGCTGTTCCGCGAACTGGCGGTTGCGATGATCGCGGCGATCGGTTTTTCGGGTTTCCTCGCGCTCAGCCTGACGCCGATGCTCTGTTCCAAGCTGCTGCGTGTGGAAAAGCGCGGGCGGCTGACCGGCTGGGTCGATGATCGCTTCCGGTCGCTGGAGCGGGTTTACGGTCGCTGGCTCGATCGCGCGCTCAATCGTCCGCTGCTTCCCGTGCTCGGGACGATCCTGTTTCTGGGGATCGCCGCCTTCGCCTTTTCGACGCTCAAGTCCGAACTGGTGCCTGCCGAGGATCAGGGCGTGCTCAACGCCAGCATCTCGGCACCCGAAGGCACCGGGTTCGCGCAGATGGACCGCTATATGACGCAGGTGCAGGAAAAGCTCCTGCCGCTGCTCGATCAGGGGGCGGTCCGTACCGTCATCACGCGCACGCCCGGCGGCTATGGTTCGAGCGACGATTTCAACAGCGGGATGTTCATCATCTTCCTGAAAAACTGGGAGGACCGCACGCAATCGACGCAGGATGTGGCGAACCAGGTGAACCGCATCATTGCCACCATGCCCGCCGTTCGCGGCAATGCCCAGGCGCGATCGGCATTGGGCCGCGGGCGCGGGCAGCCGATCAACTTCGTGCTGGCGGGCAGCAGCTATGACGATCTGGCCCGTGCGCGCGACCGTATCCTTGCCGCGGCTGCCGACAATCCCGGCATCATCAATCTCGATTCCGATTACAAGGAAACCAAGCCGCAGCTGCGCATCGATGTGAACACCACGCGCGCCGGCGATCTGGGCGTGTCGGTACAGGCGGTCAGCCAGGCGCTGCAGACGCTGCTCGGTTCGCGCCGCGTCTCGACCTATGTCGATCGCGGCGAGGAATATCGTGTGATCATGCAGGCCGAAGCGGACAGCCGTTCGGCGGTATCCGATCTGGGCAATATCTATGTTCGCGCCCGCGACGGCGGGCTGGTGCCGCTTTCCAATCTGGTGACGACGCGACAGGCGGCCGGGCCGCGCGAGCTGGGCCGTTTCAACAAGCTGCGCGCGATCACGCTGTCGGGCAGTCTGGCACCGGGCTATGCGCTGGGCGATGCGCTCGCCTTTCTCGAGGCGCAGGCGCATGCCTCGCCTGAAGTGACTGCCGTCGGGTATCGCGGCGAAAGCCAGGCCTATAAGGAAACGGGCAATTCGATCCTGATCGTGTTCGGGCTCACCATCCTGATCGTCTATCTGGTGCTTGCCGCCCAGTTCGAGAGCTTCGTCCATCCCACGGTCATCGTCACCACCGTGCCGCTGGCGGTGGGCGGCGGGCTGATCGGGCTCGCTTTGTTCGGCCAGACGCTCAATCTCTACAGCCAGATCGGCATCGTCATGCTGGTCGGGCTGGCGGCCAAGAACGGCATTCTGATCGTCGAATTCGCCAATCAGCTGCGCGACGAGGGGCTGGCGATCGCCGATGCCATCCGCAAGGCGGCTTCGCGGCGTTTGCGCGCGATCCTGATGACGTCGATCGCAACGGTCGCGGGCGCGGTGCCGCTCGTCACTGCCGGGGGCGCCGGCGGCGCCGCGCGTGCGGCGATCGGCGTGGTTATCATATCGGGTGTTTCGCTTGCCACGATGATCACCCTTTTCCTAATCCCCATTCTCTATAGTAAGCTGGCGGGGCGCACGCGTTCGCCCGAGGCTGTGAGCCGCGAACTGGACGCAGCGCTCGAAACGCCGGCAGCGCAGGGAGGGTCGCAAGGTTGATGGAAATCGCATCCAAGGGTCAGTTGCGTTTGGCGTATCTGCGGTGGGCAGTGGTCACCGTGCCCTTCATCCTGCTGCTGGGGTTCACATCGGCGCGGCTGGTGCCGAGCGGATCGGAAAACAACTGGTATCGCCAGCTGGCGAAGCCGGAAATGCTGCCCGAAGACTGGGTGTTCCCGGTCGCCTGGACGCTGATCTATATCCTGCTGGGTCTTGCGCTGGCGATGATCATCAATGCGCGGGGATCGCGGCTGCGCGGTCCTGCGCTGGTGGTGTTCGCAGTGCAGATGGGGCTGAACCTGCTCTGGACGCCGCTTTTCTTTGGCGCGCATCAGGTGGTGCCGGCGCTGATCGTCATTGGCGCATTGCTGGTCACCGTGCTGATCACGATGCTGTTATTTGCCAGGATTCGCATCGGCGCGGCGCTGTTGCTGGTACCCTATCTGGCATGGCTGGGTTTTGCGGGAACGCTGCTGTGGCAGATCCACCAGCTCAATCCCAACGCCGAAAGCCTTGTACCATCGCATGCGAGCGACCAGATTCAGCTGTGATACCGCCAATCAGGCGCTGGAGGAATTAATGCAGAGCGACAACCGGATTTTCGACGACTTCGTGAAGTTCGTGAACGGAGCGGCCGGAACCATGGCCGGCATGGTGCGCGAAGGCGAGGCGGCGACTCGCGAACGCGCCCGCGAATGGATCGGCGGGCTCGATTTCGTCAGCCGCGAGGAATTCGACGCGGTGAAGGAAATGGCCGCCGCCGCGCGCGACGAAGCTGATGCGCTCAAGGCGCGGATCGCCGAACTCGAAGCCCGGCTGGGCGGTGCCGCAGCCGCGAAGCCCGCGTCGCGTGCAAAGAAAACTGCCCCCAAGGATTGAACGGCTTTTCCACAGCTTTTCTACAATATGAGTAACACTGTACTTGTGCGGTATCGCGGCGCCGTGCACCCTTGGTGCAGCATGGCAGCCGCGCAGAGGAACTGAATGCTGGAAGAAGCCGATTTCGACCGCGATGACGCTGCGCCCATCGATATGCTGGAGAGCTATTTCTCTGCGCATGGGTGGCAGCATGAGCGCGACGATGATGAAATCGTCGCCAAGGTAAAGGGCAGCTGGGCGCCGTATGAGCTTCGCGCAATCTGGCGCGAGGATGATGGCGTGCTGCAATTCCTGGCGTTTCCGGACATTCGCGTGGCGGATGACCGCCGTGCGGTGCTGTATGAAACGATCGGGCTGGTCAATGAACAGCTGTGGATCGGGCATTTCGAACTCTGGTCGCAGAGCGGCATCCTGTTGTTCCGTCACGCGGCCATGGTCGACGGTGACGAAGCGACACTTTCTCTCGCCCAGGCGGAACTCCTGGTCGAGAGCGCCATTGATGAGTGTGAGCGCTTCTATCCGGTGTTTCAGTTCGTTCTTTGGGGCGGCAAGAGCCCGGCTGAGGCAATCGCAGCTGCATTGATCGAAACACAAGGCGAGGCATGACCGAGAGCGGAAACGCAACGAACCCCGAACTTCCCAAGTCCATCTGGCTGATTGGTTGCGGCAACATGGCTGGCGCGATCCTGCGCCGATGGGTGGATGCCGGCATGGACCCGGCCATTTTCACGGTAATCGATCCGGGCGAGCCGAAACTGCCGGCCGGTATCACGCATGTCGCCGAACCACCCGCAGGCTGGCCCGAAGCGATGTTGCTGGGCGTCAAGCCGCAGATGCTCGACAAGGTTGCGCCGCTCTACACCGATGTCGATCGCGGCGGAAAATTGCCGCTGCTTATCTCCATCCTGGCGGGCGTCGAGGAATCGGCGCTGGCGCGGCGGTTCGATGCCGATGCGGTGGTGCGGCTGATGCCGAACCTGCCGGTCGCGATCGGCAAGGGCGTGGCTGGCCTCTACAGCAGCAACGCCGATACTGCGCTGCGCGACAAGGTGTCGGCGCTGATGGACCCGCTGGGCCTGGTCGAATGGATCGACAATGAACAATTGTTCGACGTCGTCACAGCGCTGGCCGGCAGCGGGCCGGGTTTCGTCTATCGCGTGATCGACGCGCTTGCCGAAGGCGCGAAGGCGCTCGGCCTGCCCGGGGATCAGGCGCTGCGCATGGCCACCGCCACGGTCGAAGGGTCCGCGACGCTCGCGGCCAATGCCGACGAAACCCCCGGCGAACTGGCCGACAAGGTGGCGAGCCCCGGCGGGTCGACTCGCGAAGGGCTCAACGTGCTCGACGCGGATCAGGCGATTCAGAAGCTGATGACCGCGACGCTGGCTGCCGCAACCAGGCGCAATCAGGAACTGGCGGCCGCCGCGCGCGACTGACCCGCACGGCAATCCGGACGCGCGCGGAACGACGGCTTGCGCCGTCGGTTATAGAGGCGTGCTCCAAACAGGAGGGAAGCCATGGCGACGACAATGGAACGCGACAGCAAGGGACGTTTTACCGGTAAGGCGGGGGTCGGCCGGCATCTGGGCCTGATCGGAGCGGCCGCAGCCGGCGGCGCTGCACTCGGCCTGTTGGCGATGCTGGGCCGCAAGGCGGCGGTGCAGGCGCCCTCTGCGCTGTCCGAAGACTGGGTTGAGGCGCTGCACAAGGAGCATCTGGCGGTGCTCAAGCTGTTCGACCTGATCGAGAATACCGACGACCGCGCGACCACGCGGCGCAGTCTGCATCTCGCACAGCTCAAACATGCGCTTGCCAAGCATGATGTCGAGGAAGGCAATGTGATCTACCCGGCACTGCGCGAAGCGGGCATGGCCGAAGAGGCCGATCAGCTGACGCGGGAGCATGGCTATGTGAAGCAATATCTCTACGAACTCGAGACGATGCCCTATGCGGCGCCCGAATGGCTGGAAAAGCTGCGCCAGTTCCGCGCCGATCTGGAAAAGCACGTCACCGAGGAAGAGACCGACCTGTTCCCGCGCCTTTATGGCCAGCTTTCCGAAGAGAAGAACAAGAAGCTCGCCTTCGCAATGAACAAGGAAGGGTTCAAGGTCGCCTGAACCCGCAAGGTTTACGACCTAGCTCCGGTCGCCTTCGCGCAATTTCTGAATACGGCCGCGCTCCGAAAGCGGGATCAGTTCCTCGAGCACGGCCCAGAATCCTCCGACCGCTTCCTGACCCGCTTCGGAATAGGCTGTGGAAAGCCGGCGGCGCAGCGCTTCGAACAGGTCCGCCTCGAGCGCCGCTCCGCTGTCGGTCAGCGTCAGCATCCGGCGGCGCCGATCCTTGGGATCGGTCGTGGTTTCGACCAGCTCGCGGTCGGAAAGATCGCCCAGCACGCGTCCAAGCGACTGTTTGGTGATCGCCAGCAGCGCCAGAAGTTCGCTCACCGACAGGCCCGGCTTGCGCGCGATGAAGTAGAGTGCGCGATGATGGGCGCGGCCAAGTCCCTGTTTCGAAAGCTGTTCGTCGATGGAACGGGTGAGGTGGCTATAGCCGAAATAGAGCAGTTCCACGCCGCGCCGAATCTCGGGCTCACGCAGGAAAAGCGGTGATGCGGGAATTGGGGCAGCCATGTTGACCGATCCTGCCACCGCGCCTAGTTTCGCGCAAGTTTTCAGCGCGCCATTCCGTGTCGCGGAATGCCCAGTTTTTGCGGAGCCGTTTCGATGTCCGATGCCTCTCTTCTCGACTTCCGGTTCGAGGCGCATGGCAGTCCGGTACCGGCCAGCGAGCGCGAGGCGATTCTGGCCGATCCCGGCTTCGGCAAGGTCTTTACCGACCATATGGCGATGATCCGCTATTCGACCGATCGTGGCTGGCACGACGCGCGCATCATGCCGCGCGGCCCGATCCAGATGGACCCTGCCTGTGCGGTCCTTCACTATGCCCAGGAAATTTTCGAAGGGATGAAGGCCTATCGCCTTCCCGATGGCGGTACCGCGCTGTTCCGGCCCGAAGCCAATGCGCGTCGCTTTCGCGAATCCGCCGAGCGTATGGCAATGGCGCCGCTGCCCGAGGAACTCTTCCTCGAATCGATCCGTGCGCTGGTGCGCGCCGACAAGAACTGGATTCCCGCGATGGAGGGCGGGGCGCTCTATATTCGCCCCTTCATGTTCGCGAGCGAGGTGTTTCTGGGGGTGAAGCCCGCATCGGAATATCTCTACATGGTGATCGCATCGCCTGCGGGGGCTTATTTCAAGGGCGGTGCGCCGTCGGTCACGCTCTGGGTTTCCGAAGATTATACGCGGGCCGCGCCCGGCGGCACTGGCGCGGCCAAATGCGGCGGCAATTATGCGGCCAGCCTGGTCGCCCAGGCCGAAGCGATCCGCGAGGGATGCGATCAGGTCGTGTTTCTCGACGCTGCCGAGCGGAAATATGTCGAGGAACTGGGCGGGATGAACCTGTTCTTCGTGTTCGAAGACGGGTCGATGATCACGCCGCCGCTTGGCGGGACGATCCTTCCGGGCATCACGCGCGATTCAATCCTGACTCTGGCGAAGGATGCCGGAATTGCGGTTCGTGAAGAGGCCTATTCGCTCGATCAATGGCGCAGCGATGCCGAAAGCGGCAAGCTGCGCGAGACCTTTGCCTGTGGCACGGCGGCGGTGGTTACGCCGGTCGGCACGGTGAAGGGCGACGGGTTCGAATTCGGCATCGGCAATCGCGGCCCGGGGATTCTGACCGAGCAATTGCGCGCCAAGCTGGTCGGTATTCAGCGCGGTGAGGCGAGCGATCCCCACGGCTGGCTCGAACGGCTCGACTGAACGATATCAAAAGGGGAATTCCGCCCCTTCCATCGTCGCGCCAGACGATTATAAGCGCACACCCGCCCGCATGTCGGGCCGACGCCTGCTGGGGCGTAGCCAAGTGGTAAGGCAACGGTTTTTGGTACCGTCATTCGCAGGTTCGATCCCTGCCGCCCCAGCCAGACGCTAGCATCTTCCACACGCGTCGCTCGGTTTGGACCGCTTCCGCAGCTATCATGCGAAAACTCCGGGTATTCACACTTGTGTCAGCGCTCGTTGAAATAAAATAACAATTCCCAGGCGAACAAAAACGAACGTTCCCAGCAGGGCTAACCGCTTATCTTTTGGCGAATTTATACAATCGCGGCCCGGCAGGCGGCTATATTCTTTGTCTGATCATCAATTGCCGCGCATTTTATTGCAAATTATGAATTTATTAACGGTTCAGGCGCGATATGCGATGCAGTCGCAAGAATGAACCCGGGTCGCCAAGGAGTTGGTTTAACGCTGCACATATTTTGGCGGCTGCGAGGGGAGGGAGTATGGATCAGAGTATTGATCGCCCGCGCGATACTGTTTCCGAACGGCGCCAGACGTCACGCCATCTTACCGTATATCGGACCGCGCGGATGTGCATCGGAGACGTGCAGCGTCTGATGCTGGTAAAGAATCTGTCGTCGGGCGGGCTCAAGGCGCGCATCTATGAACCGGTTCCGGTCGGGACGACGATCACCACCGAATTGACCAATGGAAAGTTGATCGAAGGCACCGTCGTCTGGGCCGATACCCCGCATATCGGTGTGCGCTTCACGCGCGAAATCGATGTGGCCGAAATACTTCACCTGCCGTTCGTCGCATCGACGGCGCTGGAACGGCTGCGGTTTCCCGTGCTCGATATCAGCACGAACGGATTGTTACGGGCACCGCGCGAAAGCGCGATGGTGACGGTGCATAGCGTCGGTACGACCGGCGCGCGGTTCGACTGGCCGGCGTTGCCGCACCATGACGATGTCTTCCTTCAGATCGAAGGGCTGGAACCCCATCGGGGCCATATCGTGTGGGAAGGCGATGGCATGGCCGAAATCGGATTCTTCCGGCCTATCGCCTTTGCGACGCTGGCCGAATGGGCGACACGCCGTCAGCCGCTTGGTCTGCGCCTCGCCGCGACTGCCTAGGGTACGATCCGCACCGGCACCGATTTCGCGGCGGGCGTTTGCGCCAGCTTGTCGTGGTGCGACAGCGGCATCAGCGGGTTGAGTTCGGGATAATAGCCCGCAACGCATCCGCGCGGCAGGTTGAAGGGCGTGACAGTCAGCCCGCCGACTTCGCGATGGATCCCATCCCCGGCGTCGCTGACGAGCGATACGACCTGACCCGCCTTCAGCCCGGCCATGTCGATTTCCTCCTGACTCATCAACAGCACGTCGCGCGTGCCTTCGATCCCGCGCAGACGGTCTGAATAGCCATAGATGGTCGTGTTGAACTGATCGTTCGAACGCAGCGTCATCAGCCGGTAGCGGCCCGGAGCATCATCGAAACCGCAGCTGTTGAGCGCTTCGGCAACGGTAAATTCCAATTTGCCGCTGGCTGTGTTCCAGATGCGGTCGCGGGCGGGAATCCCCTTGTTGAATCCACCGGGGGTGAACAGGCGATCGTTGAAATTGGCGAACTTGTCCGGATAGGTCGCTTCGATCAGGTCGCGGACCTTTCCGTAATCGGCGGTCCAGGCGTCCCAGGCTACTTTATCCTTTTGCGGCAGCGTCGCTTTCGCGATGCCTGCGACGATCGCGAGTTCGGATTTCAGGAACTTGCTCGCCGGCTTCGCCTTGCCGATCGAACCATGGATACAGCTGGTGCTGTCCTCCACCGTCACGATCTGGGGGCCGCTTTCCTGCATATCCTCTTCCGAACGGCCAAGGCAGGGGAGCAGCCATGCGCTCTTCCCGTTGATCAGATGGCTGCGGTTGAGCTTGGTCGCGATCTGGACGGTCAGCTGCATGTTCGGCCAGGCGGCTTCCATGATCGCGGTTTCGGGAATGGCGCGCAGGAAATTGCCGCCCAGCCCGATAAACGCATGCACCTTGCCCGCGATGATGCCTTCGCACGCCGCCACCGTCGCCATGCCTTCTTCGGCGGGAGGCTCGAAATCGAAAAGCTGCCGGAGCTTGTCATAGGGAACCAGTTCCGGCTTTTCGGAAATGCCCACGGTGCGCTGGCCCTGCACATTGCTGTGCCCGCGCACGGGTGAGATTCCTGCGCCTTCGCGCCCGATATTGCCGCGCAGCGCGAGCAGATTGACGAACATGCCGATCGTTTCGAAACCGCGCACATGCTGCGTAACGCCCATGCCATAGACGCCGATAACCCGCTTCGCCGCGCAATAGACATCGGCGGCGTTTTTTAGCCCTTCGCGGGTAAGGCCCGATTCGGTTTCGATATCTTCCCAGCTGGTTGCTTCAACCTGCGCCCGGAATGCTTCGAAGCCGTGGCAATGGGTGTCGAGAAATTCGGTGTCGAGGATCGGAGTGCCACCGCTCGCCCGGCATTCTTCGTCGGCGGCGAGCACATGTTTGCACAGGCCCATCAGCACGGCGGTGTCGCCGCCCGGGCGCGGCTGGAAATAGAGTTCCGAAATGTCCGTCTTGCCGCCGGTCAGCATTTCCACCGGATTCTGCGGATTGCGGAACGCGATCAGTCCTTTCTCGCGGATCGGATTGAAGGTGACGATGCGGCAACCGCGTTTGGCGGCCTGTTGCAGCGGGTGGAGGAAGCGTGGGCTGTTCGTCCCGGTATTCTGTCCGAAAAAGAACATTGCGTCGCACGAATCGAAATCCTCGAGCGTGCAGGTGCCGACCGGCGATCCGGTGACCTTGCGCAGCCCGACCGATGTGGTTTCGTGGCACATATTGGAACTGTCGGGCAGGTTGTTGTGCCCATAGAGCCGCGCGAACAGCGCATAGAGATAGCTGGTTTCGAGGCTGGCGCGCCCCGATGCATAGAAAATCGTCGATTTGGGATCGAGCGCCTTCAGCTCGCTGCCGATTCGGGCAAAGGCTTCGTCCCAGCCGACCGGGACATATTTGTCGCTTTGCGGGTCATAGCGCATCGGGTGGGTGAGGCGCCCGGTCTGTTCCAGATCATAGTCGCTCCAGTCGCGCAGTTCGGAAACCGTGTGGCTGGCGAAGAAATCGGGCGTGCAGCGGCGGCTGGTCAATTCCCAGAAGGTCGCCTTTGCACCATTTTCGCAAAATTCGAGTCCGTGCGGATGTGCGGGTTTGGGCCAGGCGCAGGACGTGCACATGAAGCCGCCGGGCTTGTTCTGGCGACGGAGCGTATCGAGCGCATCGACCGAGGGCCGCTCGCTGGCCGCGATGCTGGTGATGCCGCGTACCGACCCCCAGCCGCCGACGGGGCTGCGATATTCGCCGATCCGGCCCTTGTCGCGTCGGTTCGCCATCGTTTTTTCCTTCGTTCGCCGGGCCCGTTGCTTTTCATCGCGCGAACTGCGGCGAAGGGCAAGGCGTGACGGCGGCCGAACAGTTGTGGCATTTGATCGACAGCCGAAATTTCTTTCTGTTCCCGCAAGATAGCAGGTTGCGTCGCTGCCTCGCTCAGAATAGCTGTCGCCCCTGTGACCGATGATTTGCTAGTGCAGGCCGACCGTGCGTCGGCTTTTCTCAAACTGATTTCGGGCCGAACCAGGCTCAATATTCTGTACCTGCTTCGTGACGGCGAACGCTCTGTCGGCGAACTCGCCGAGCTGAGCGGCGTTCGCGATACCGCCGTGTCGCAGCAGCTCGCCCTGCTGCGCAACGACGGTATCGTTGCCGCGCGCAGGGCAGGGCAGACGATCTTCTATTCGCTGGCCAGCCAGGAAGCGGTGGCGTTGCTCGTCCTGATGGACCGCCTGTTCGGGGCGGCCTAGCTGTCAGTCTATCTGAGCGAGCAGCCGCTCGACATCGTCCCGATGCGCGAGTTCGGTCGCCGGGGTTAGCAGCGCTGCCGCGCCTGCGGCCATGCCATGGCGAAACGCTTCCTCGAGCGGCAGGCCGCGCGCCATCGCCAGGGTGATGGCGGCGACCATCGAATCGCCGGCACCGACTGCGCTTGCCGCTTTCACCTGGGGGGCGCGAAAATGGCGGCTGGTGTCGGCAGTGACCAGCAGCGCGCCCGCTTCGCCCAGCGACAGCGCCACGATTTCGGCGAAACCCTGTTCGATCAACGCGCGCGCGGCATCGGTTTGCGCCGCTTCGTCGGGCAACTCCCGGCCCAGCAGGTCCTCAATCTCGCGCTGGCTGGGCTTGATGAGCCAGGCACCGCATCCCTTTGCCGCCGCCAGCGCCGGGCCGGACGTGTCGAGGATCAGCCGCGCGCCGATCCGGCGGCAGAGCGCGCCGACCTGGCAATAGAAATCCTCCGGCAGCCCGGTGGGAAGGCTGCCGCTCGCGACGATATAGGCGGGAGGTGCCGGCTGCTCTTCCAGGACACGCAAGATCGCCTGTTGTTCGGCTTGCGACAGCGCGGGGCCGGGCATCACGAACCGATATTGTTCGCCGGTGGCACCTTCATCGACAGTGAAGCTTTCCCGCGTCGCGCCCGCCACCGGGACCGGCGCAATCGGGATTTCGGCGCGGACCAGCAATTGCTTGAGCGTCTCGCCCGCCGGGCCGCCGGCCGGAAAGACTGCCGTCGCCGCGCCGCCCAGCGCATGGATGACGCGCGCGACGTTGATCCCGCCACCGCCCGGATCGAAACGCGGCGCCGAACAGCGCAGCTTGTGCGTCGGGCGGACATGCTCGGTGGCGGTCGTGACATCGAGCGCCGGATTCATGGTCAGTGTGACGATAGGGGGCGTGGAAAACGGCATGGACTGGGCGCTAGGGGGCGGGTGCCCATGGGGTCAAGCGGTCATCGCCTGCGGCGGTCGAGAAACGCGCGCGCGGCCTGTGCCACTGTATCGATCGGCCGATTGGCGCGCAGCCGCAGCCATCCACCGACATCGCCGACCGATTTGCGCGACTGTTCGCGCACGACTTGCGCTCCGGCGTCCGACGCATCGAATGTGCGGCTGGAAACCCGCGCGACACGTTCCTGTTCGGGGGCCTCCAGCCAGATGCCGTGAAACGGAACGCGTTCGCGCTCGGCGATGATCTGCGCGACTTCGCGTTCGCTGCGGCTGGTGAACACCGCGTCGAGAATCACGCTGGTGCCGCAGCGCAGGTGATCCTCGGCGGATTCGAACAAGGCTTCATAGGTCTCGTCCGAAGACGCCGCCGTATAGCTGGCCGGGGGCAGCCGCGTTTCCGGCGAAACCCCCGCCAGCCTTTTGCGGAACACGTCGCTGCGCAGCACCCGTGCGCCGGGTGCCCGACCGATCCATGCGCCCAGCTGGCGCGCAAGCGTCGACTTGCCGGTGCCCGAAAGCCCGCCGACCGCGACCAGACGTGGCGGCACCGGCGTCAGCAATTCGACGGCGAGGGTGCAATAGTCGCGTGCTTCGGAAATTTGCGCAGCATCACCGCTGGCCTGCGCCGCGGCACCAGTCACATGGGCACGGATCGCCGCACGGATCGACATGAACAGCGGGAGCAGGCTGTATCCTGTCGCGCCCTGGGGTGACACGTCGAGATAGCGGTTGGCGACGATATTGGCTTCGATCCGCAATCCGCGATGCCACAGATCCATCAGCACGAACGCCAGATCGTACAGGACATCGACCGTCGCCAGCCCGACATCGAATTCGAGACAGTCGAACAGGACCGGTTCGCCGTCGATCCGTGCGATGTTGCGCAGATGCAGGTCGCCATGCCCGTGCCGCACCCGACCGCCCTTTGCCCGGCTGTCGAGCTGGGCGGCAAGGCGTTCGACTTCGGCGCGTTGCAGGCGATCGAGCGCGGCGGCCTGATCGGGCGGAATCACCGCCGCGACATCGGCGAAGCTGCGCGCATTGCCGTCGAGGATGTCGCGCATCCGCTGCGCGCCGTCCCCGGTGTCGCGCTTCGCCTCGGCATGGAGCGTGCCGATCCGGTCGGCCAGCTTGATCAGCAACGCCGTGCTCAGCCGATGATGCGTTGCGATATCGTCGAGCAGCGCATCGTCGGGGAAGCGCCGCATTTCGAGCACCCAGTCGACCGGATCGCCGCTGCCGTCGAGCGCCAGCGTGCCATCGTCCTGACGCGTGATCGGATGCAGCGCGTGATACAGGTCCGGCGCCGTCCGGCGGTTGAGGCGCAATTCGGCGTCCAGCGCTTCGTGCCGGCGTTCGGGCGTCGAAAAGTCGAAATAGTCATAGCGGACCGCGCGCTTTATCTTCCACGCGCGGTCGGACGTCAGGAATATATGGGCGCCATGCGTATCCACGCGCCTTTCGACACGACCGATGGCATCGCCGCCCTCAAGGAAAGCAAGCTGCGGCGTCTGCACCTGGATCTGCGTGCCAGAAGGCGGCACTGCCATTGAACGCTCCCTTTTTGCCGGCAGCGCAGCGCGCCCGGCTCCGTGCCGATATCCGTTTCTTCAGGCGAAATTCAACTGTCCGGCGGTTCGGCATCCGCTTCGCCATGCAAGGGAAGTTGTGAGAGCGATATCCATGGGGAGGGGGCGCGTGCCTTGGCCGCGCCGAAACGCGTCAGGCAGTTCATGAAATCCTTGTCGAACATCGCGCCGCCGCCCGGTTTGACGCAGCCGGCGGTGTCCCAGCCATCGGCGGTGACGAGCAGCAGCGGCCCGCGCGGATGCTCGATGCGCAGCGCGGCGATCGACCCGATTTCGAGCTGATTGACGACGATTCCCTCGGCGCGCATCGCCGCGGTCAGCGCGCCCGACTGGCGATTGACATCGGGATCCGGCTGAACCGTCGTCGGGCCGTTGCGTACGACATAAATCGGCAGTCGCGCCTCGCGGTCGCGCCAGATACGGTTGTAGAGCGCGTCGAGAATCTCGCGCCGCTCGGTCACCAGCGCGGCAGTATGCGCCACCGATGCTTCGAAGACCGAGGATCGCACGCCACCGTCATAATAAGCGACGCCGTTGATCCTCACCTGTTGGAAAAATACCGGCATCGCCGCCGATGCAAGCGCCGCGCCGGTAAGGCAGGTGCGTGCCTGTCGCCGGGGCAGCTGTGCCAGATCGACGGCGTCGACATATTGGAACCGCCCGGTTTCCGCATTGACGAATCCGATCAGCACGGTCTTGCGCCCCTTCAACCTGCGCAACCCGTCGAGCATGCACCGGCTTTCCGGATCGTCGATCAGCGCGTCCGGGCAGAGCGCGGCTTCGATCCGCCGGCGCAATGGGGAAAGCCCCGCGACGGAGCCGCGAAACGCCGCCTGCCATGTCGGATCGCGATCGACCACATCGCTTTCGCGCGTGGGGTCATAGGCACGCAGCAGCCCGTCATAGGCTTCGGTTGTGGCAACGGCGATGAACATGGATTGCAGCCCGCCGGTACTGACTCCCGTGATGACCGTGAATTCGGGCAGATCGCTGCGCAGCCGCAGTTCGTTGAGATACCCCGCTCCGAACGCCCCCCATTGGCCGCCACCGCTCAGCAGCAACAGTATAGGAGTCGGGGTGGGAGCGGTCGGGTCGGTCATTTCCGCTTCTGACGGCAGCGTCGCTTCGACGCGTTCGGTCAGTTCGGACTGATCGGCATTTTCCGCAGGCGGCGTTGCCGTTTCGCCATGGATTTCGCGTTCGAGCTGCGAATAGGGCAAATCGCGCCGCATCGTTTCGAAGCTGGGACAATCGATGTTGAGCGCGCCGCGCGCACAGCCGCTCAGGCTGGCGAGCATCAACAGCGCGAAGACGATCGGTCGCATGGCAATCCCCCTGTTCCGGCACAAACCGGCCGGCCGCCCCCGGCGGCGAGATCGGGCGGGCGTCTGGCGGCCCCGTCCCGATGCGATGCGTTCCCACAGACGAGCATACAGCGCGCGGGGCGATTCGCCACTATGGACCGGACCCGTAACGGTGAAAGCCGGGCCGACGCCCGGAGGCGTCAGAGCGCGTCGATCGCCGCCATGATGTCCGCCACGATCGCGGCGGTCGGGCGCATCGCGCCGTCCTGGCTCGCCTGAACGATCCGCCAGCTTCCCAGCAGGCCCGCAGCGGCGATCGCTTCGTAATTGGCGCGAACGCGCTGTTGCAGCGCGACGTCCTCCTCATGCACGTCATAGCTGCGGTCGGTATAGCTGCGCTGCGCCTTTTTCAGGATCATTTCGCGCGCAAGTTCCCAGGGCGTATCGAGATAGATGTTGAGCGCGGGCAGCGGCAGCGCGAACTGGTCGATTTCCAGCGCGCGGATCCAGTCCATCAACGCGCGCGCTTCTCCGGGCGGGACCTTCGCACCCTGATAGGCCATGTTCGATGCGACATAGCGGTCGAGCACCACCACATCGTTCGTCGCCAGCGCGCGGTTGAGCGTGTCGCGCCATTCCAGCCGGTCGAGCGCATAGAGGACCGCGGCGGCCTCTACCGTCATCGGCACCGGCAGCTCGCCGGCAAGAAACCGACCGATGGTTACCCCGGCGACGGTTTCGCCATAGCGGGGAAAGGCGATCAGCTCCGCGCTGCGTCCGCGCGCGGCCAGCGTATCGCGCAACGCGTTTGCGGTCGTGTTCTTGCCGACGCCATCGGCGCCTTCGATCGCGACGAGCAATCCCATCGATGCCGAGCCTCTTTCCCTGATGTACCGCCGCGCCGCTCTAGCATGCTGGCACGGGGAGTCACCTGTCCGCGTTGCAGCCGTTGGCGGTCCGGCTGCTGTCGCACGGAATGACGATGGCGGGCGTGTGGAGGCTGACCACGCGGTCGCCATGCGGAGCAGCATGGGGCACCATCTGCCGCGCAAGCGCAAGCGCACGCGGCGCCGGTTCGGCATGCCCGAACAAATAGCCCTGAGCGAGCGGGCATCCGAGCGCATGCAGCGCATCGGCCTGTTCGCGGGTTTCGACGCCCTCGGCAGTGACTGCGAGTTTCAGCCCTTCGCTGAGCCGCAGGATCGACGCGATGATCGCGCGGTTTTCCTGGGTTTCCATATGAGTGATGAAGCTGCGGTCGATCTTGACCCGATTGAACTGAAGCTCGCGCAGATGCTTGAGCCCCGAATAGCCCGTGCCGAAATCGTCCAGTGCGATCTGGACGCCGGCATTGTGCAGAGATGTCAGGATCGCGCGCGCGGCATCGAAATCGCCGACCAGCCTGTTTTCGGTGATCTCGACGATCAGCCGCTGCGCGGGAAACCCCGTTTCGCACAGCGTTCGCAGGATACGCTCGGGCAACCAGCTGTCGATCAGCTGCATCGGCGATATGTTGATCGAAAGCGTCAGTTCCGCGGGCCATTCGCGCGCATGTCGGCAGGCTGCGCTCAGAATCGCATAGCTGAGCTCCTGAATCAGGCCCGCTTCTTCGGCAATGGGGATGAAGATATCGGGCGACACCAGCCCGCGCTGTGGGTGCTGCCAGCGCGCCAGGCATTCGAAACCATTGAGCTTGCCCGACTGAAGCGACACGATCGGCTGGAAATAGGGAATGAACTCGCCCCGGGTGATGCCCGATCGCATATCGACTTCCAACGCGGCGCGATCATCCATTTTCGCGGCCATTTCCGGGACGAAAAGCGCGCATCTGCCACGGCCGTTGCGGCTCGACTGCTGGGCGGCGAAGGTTGCCGAGCGCAGCAGCCGTTCGCCATCGAGCGATTCCGCCGGCAGCGTGGCGATGCCCAGCGATGCCGTGATCTGAACGACGCCGGCGCGCAGCTGAATCGGTTGGGCAATGCCGCGTGCCAGCGTTTCGGCCAGGTTTGTCGGCCATGACGATCCTGTGGGGTGTCGCAGGAAACAGGCGAATTCGTCGCCGCTGAGCCGTGCGGCAAAGGCGCGGGTTCCGCAGATTTTATGTATCCGATCAGCGATCACCTGCAGCGCATGGTCGCCCGCTTCATGCCCGTGAATATCGTTGATCGGCCGAAACCGGTCGAGATCGAGCGCGATCAGCGAAATTTGCTTCCCTGCGCGCGATCGGACGGACGCATCCAGAAGCGCCTTTATCAGCGAATTGCGATTGGGCAGGCCGGTCAGCGAATCGAAGCGTGCGAAACGCTTGATATCTGCCTCAGCACGCGTGCGCCGGGCATATTCGACACGCAACCCTTCGGTGCGACGGATCAGCAGGGCGAGATAGAAGAACAGCGTCAGAATCATCGTGGCGACCAGTTCGATCGCCATGATCGTCTCGCGATCGGCACCAAAGGCGCCGATCCCTGCAAGCATTTCGAACGCGCCCCAGACCAGAACGAACAGCGGGAGCGGAAGCACGGCGATCAGCGCGTGCTCTCGCGAGGCCGCCCAAATCCCGATCCGCCGCAGATACGCCATCCCCACTGCCTCCTTTCTGCTTGTTAGAAGGAAAGCAGCATGCGCGTCAGATTGGAGATGTGCGGAGCGTTATGGAAAGGTTGCGGTAACCACTGGCGCAAGCCGGGCCGGGTCGCAGTCGTCGAGCGGGACGTCATATTCCGGATGCAGCGAAAATCCGGTCATGCCGCCGCTGCGATTCGATTCGACGGCAAGCAGCCGCCATCCCTGTTCTTCGCGTAACAGGACAAGCCCGCCGGGGCTGGGCGACCGCGCCGGATCGGCGATCAGCACGGTCTGGACCGGCAATCCCGGGCCCAGCGTGGCGCGCGACGTGCGCACCGCAAATGCTTGCGGGCCGACATTTTCGGGCGCGGCGACATGTTCCGACGTCGCATCCGCCGCGATCAACCCGCCGGCCAGGCTGGTCGAATAGACCGGGATGGTGGCCGTCGGAATAGCGGCGGGGGCGGGGGCCGGCATGTGCACCGGTGCCGCGCGGCCGGGCCTGGCGCTTCCCGGCTGTCCGCCCGTCAGCGCCGCGCGCAGTTCGGCGATGCGATCGCGGCTGCGCGCGAGGCGTTCGGCGGGATCGGACACGCTGGAAAGAAAGGCGTCGAGCGCGCCGCTGCGATGCCGATCCTCGATTCGTGCGCGCAGCGCCGCTTCGCCGGAAACGCCGAACAGCGAATAGAGCGACTGGCGTACCGAGCCGTTCCAGCGGGCAAAGGTCTTTTGCGCGTTTTCCAGCCGGGAAAGATTGACCGGCGGCAGGCCATGATCGCGTTCGATGGCGGCGATCGTCAGTGCCGCGTCGCTTGCCCGCATCGCTCGCACCGCAGCGCCCAGCAGGACCGCGAACCGTTCCTCGGCGATGTCGATGTCGCTGCCGTCGCGAAACGGTTCGGCCCATCGCGCAATGTCGAAACCCGGCGCGTCGGGATCGATCAGCAAGGTTTCGGGCGCGATTCCCAGCGCCGCGGCGATATGCCGCAATTCCTCGGGCCGGGCGACGACTTCGCCGCGTTCGATTTTTGACAGGCGGATATAGGGGATGTCGGGGATCGCAGCCGCGAGCGGGAGCAGCTTGGCATAGCCATGCGCCCGGCGCAGCTCGCGCATATGGTTGGGAAACACGATTCCCCGATACAGATCGACCGGAACCGTCGCCGCAACTGTAGTTGCGGCGCCATTTTCCACGCCAGCTACACCGGCGATACTGCTCATTATTATCCCCTCGCTTCCAAGCGGCCTTTATCTTGGAGCGAATTAATGAACAAGCTGTGATTGTCGGAATGACCTAGTGGAGGACGATCCCCTGTTCCTGATAGCTCAGCAATGCGGCGGAACCGGTGGGCGAAAGCGGGCGGATCTCGCGCAGGACATGGCGCCCGCTGGCGATATCGGCGAACCAGCCGGGAAGGAAGGGGTCGGGTCGTTCCGGGGCGAAGGCGACACCGATACCGTCGGTGACGATGCCGAACCGCGTCGGCGCGGCGCCGGGCGGCCAGCGACCGATCAGCCAGTCGAGCAGCACCGCGCCGCTACGCTGGACTGCACCTTCCGCGGTTCCGATGGGGCAAAAGTCGCTGCGTGAGGCATCGAGCCGCGCCACGATTTCGAACTGCGGGCTCCACCAGCCGAGCGAAATCCGGTCGCCTTCGCACAGGATGCCGAGCAGCATCCGCGGGTCGGGGGCCAGCAGTACCGAGGCGCTGTGCGCCACGCGCCGGGCGAGACTGGAGAGCCGCCGGTTGGGGCGAAATGCCCCGGATGATTCAAGCGTCGGGGCGGCGGGAGCGATCATGCGAACGGTCACGATAGAGAATCCTCAGGGGGTATTTCCATTATAGGAAGAAATACGCGGCGCTGGTTGCAGAGCCGCGTACCCCGGGGATCAATGGCGGGACGCCGAGCTCATATTGACGACCAGCTGGGCGTTGCCGCTGCGCGTCTTTTCCGCCGCAGCTTCGTCGCCGGCATGCAGCGATGCCGGATCGATCGCACGCACCCGCGTCAGGCGGTTGTGCGCGTCATCGGCACGCGGCAGCAGCGAGGGAGCGGGCGCGGCGGCGGCGCGGCGCGGGCGAGCCCGCTCGGCGGCCGCAGCCTTATATTCGGCCATCACGGCGAAGCGCGGATCGGCGGCGGCAAGATCGGCCATCGCCTTGGTGGCGCGCTTGGTGATCTGGCGGACGCGTTCCTTGGTCACGCCGGTGTCGTTCGACAGATCGTCGAGCGTGGCGGCGTCGAATACGCGGCGCAGAACGATCTCGCGATCGCGTTCGAGCTTGGCTTCGAGCTTTTCGAGCTCGTCGGGGTCGATTCCGTGGGTGGCGACGCGCAGGCGCGGTGCGTCGCTCGGCAGGCGTTCGCGGCGCTTGGGGCGCGGGCGACGATGCAGCTGTTCGATCCCGACCTTGCGGAGATGATCGACATAGGCGTCGACCAGCGCTTCGATGGCATTGTCGGCGAGATAATCCGACGCGGCCGCTTCGGTGCGTTCCTGGGCAAATTCGTCTTCGATCAGCGTTTCGGGCGACATTTCCTCGCCATCGGCGCTCGAAGCGAGGGCGCTGAGCGACACGGTGGTCGCTTCGACCTTCTTCGCCGACGGGCGCTGATCGGTCATCAGGCGGAAGCGCAGGCTCTGCAGTTCGCCGCGGATCTGCCAGTTGATGAAGGTGGTGAACTGGGCCTTGGCGGGGTCATAGGCCTGGATCGCACGATGCACGGCGATGGCACAGCATTGTTCGGCATCTTCCCAATGGGCGTTGAGCCCGTACTGGCGGATGAAGTGACGGATACGCGGTGCGATCAGCTTCAGGATTTCGGCATAGGCGCGGTCGACATTGGCGCGCTGGCGCCGGGTCTGCTCGCCGTCCTTCGGCATGTTTTCAAGTGCGGAAGCAACAGCGGCTTCAAGTGCGATCGTGACCTTGGACATCTCTGTCCCCCTGATTGTTGTCAGCGACCCCCTGGACGCTGTTCACACTCAGGAGATTGGCGTGATCCTCCTAAAAGGAGTTAACCAGTCCTATATGTAATCCTACATATGAGTAGTCACACCTAGGAACGGGCTTTTGCATAGAAAATGACGGTTTTTCGGGATTTTCTTGGCGATCTGCTCGATCGGCATCGTAGCCGCGGCAGGAATCATTCCGGCCTCTGTTAAAAATTATAGGATAATTTTTGCAGGTTGGGTGGCATCCGTAGCGCTACGGACATGGTTCCCGAAAAATTTACGATGCGAACCGGTCCGGCTGGACGCGTTGCGCGATATAGCCGAGCAGCCACTGGCGATGCGCCTGGACTGCGCCGCCCGCGCGCGTGATCCTTTCCTGCGCTGCCACAGGGCCGATTTGCGCGGTCAGCAGCGAGCGTGCCCGTTCGGTGCCGATTTCATTGCCCAGAAAGCGGCGGGCATCGCCCAGACCCAGATGATGAGTGAGATAGGCTGCCTTGGCCACCGTCTCTGAATCCGCGCGTACGTTGAAGCCCGAGGATTCGAGCCGGTCGAGATTGATTCGCGCGAAATCGGCGACGGTGCGAATCGCCGCGCCGGGATCATAGCGTAGCTGCAGCAGTTCCGCGCGCGCCTGCGGCACGATGCGTCCCGCCTGATCCAGCCAGCCGCGCTGTTTCGCGACGTCGTTGAGCCAGCATCCCGGCGTCTGTGCCAGATCCTGCCAGGTGCCGCTGAGAAACTGGCCAAGTCCGGCTGCGCTCGAACGCGGATTGCGCGAAAGGGGATTCCAGCTGCCATCGGGATGGCGCGCCGATTCGGCGTCGACGATTGCGGCAATGGCGGGCGCGGGGACGCCCGTCGCGGCTGACGCGGCTGCGATGGTGCCGGCGTACCGATCATTGGGGCCCAGATCGAGCGGGCCGGCGGCCGGGGCGGGGGCAAGCGTGTCGGCGGCGCCGGTGGCGCTGATCCCGACCGCGGCAATGCCGTTCCCGCGCGCCAGCGCGGCTGCGCGCAGGGCGGGGTCGGGGCCCGTTGCGTTTGCGGCTGCGCCGATCGCCGCGCTACCGCCCTCATGCTGGCAGCAACAGCAATGATGCTGGCATCCGCACGCGCCGCCCGCCTGAGCCCCGGCGCTATTGCCGCCGCCCATCATCTGCATCAGCATTTCGACCGGAAGGCCGCCGATGCTGCCGGTCCCGCCGGCAGGATCGCTGCGATCCTTGCCATCCGGATCGCCCAGCGCAGCGCGCCACAGCCGGTTCGACATTTCCGATTGCGCGGTGCGATAGATCAGTTCGGCGCGCCGCGCCGGGGTCAGCGAAGCAAGCGTTTCGGGGCCGTTCATTGCATCCGCCTCCGCTCGATACCGCGCGCGGCCAGGAAACGGGCAGTGCCGAAATCATCGGCCTGCGCCTGTTCGACGGCGGATTGTTCGCGGTCGATTTCTTCCTGTCGGCGCGCGGCGGCCTCTTCGATGGCACGCATGGTGCCATAGCTTTCCGCCGCGCGGCTGCGCAGCAGCGTCAGCCGCTCGCTCGCATCCCGGGCGCTGCGGGCCAGCCGGTCGCGCTCGCTGCGCATGCGCGCGGCCCAGGCATCGGTGGGTATCCAGATTTCGGACGCTGCCGCGCGCTCGCGACGCTCTGCCTCCAGATGCGCGCGCTGTTCGTCGGTCAGCATATCGACCTGTTCGATCTGAACGCTGATCGAAACGCGCAGCGCATCGAGTTCGCGACGCTGAACGCGAAGTGCGGTGTCGAAACTCTTCATGCGACAGGCTCCTCTGCAAGCGCATCGTCGACGATGGCGGCAAGCGCGGCGAAGGCTTCGCCCGAATGGCCGCGGTCTTCCTTGCCCTGATTGAGCATCGCTTCGATCCGCGGCGCCAGCGCGACCGCGCGATCGACGTCGGGGTTCGATCCGCGCTTATACGCGCCCAGCCGCACCATCTCTTCCATATCGGCATAAGTGGAGAGCAGGTTGCGCGCGGAAACGCGGGCAGTGTTCTGCGCCTCGTCCAGGCAATGGGGCAGCGTGCGCGACACCGATTTGAGCAAGTCGATCGCCGGATAGCGACCGCGTTCGGCGATCGCGCGGCGCATCACCACATGTCCGTCCAGAATGCCGCGCACAGCGTCTGCGACCGGTTCGTTGTGATCATCGCCATCGACCAGCACCGTGAACAGGCCGGTGATGCTGCCCTGACCCGGCAGGCCGGGACCGGCACGTTCGAGGAGGCGCGGCAGCTCGGCAAATACCGTCGGCGGATAGCCCTTGGTCGCCGGAGGTTCGCCGCTTGCCAGTCCGATCTCGCGCTGTGCCATGGCGAAGCGCGTGACCGAATCCATCAGGCACAGGACGTTCAGCCCCTGATCGCGGAAATGCTCCGCGACGGCGAGCGTGGTCCAGGCCGCCTGGCGACGCATCAGCGCGGGTTCGTCCGATGTCGCGACGACAACGACGCTGCGGGCAAGGCCCTGTTCGCCCAGATCGTCCTCGACGAATTCCTGCACTTCGCGGCCGCGTTCGCCGATCAGACCGATCACCGCGACGTCGCATTGCGTCCAGCGCGCCAGCATCGACAGCAGCACCGACTTGCCGACGCCGGAACCTGCGAACAGGCCCAGCCGCTGGCCCTGGCACAGCGGTGCGAACATATCGAGCGCCCGGACACCCGTTTCCACGCGCCCGCCAACGCGCGCGCGATTTGCGGCAGCGGGCGGCGGGGCCTTGATCAGATGCGGGTCCGCGCCAAGCGGCAATGCGCCCTTGCCGTCCACCGGCCGTCCCAGTCCGTCTATCATGCGACCGAGCCAGCCTGTCGACGGCCGCAAGCTCAATTGCCCGGCGGCAAGATCGGCGCGCGCGCCGAGCCCCACGCCCTGCGGATCGGCGAAGGGCATGCACAGCGCCAGTTCGCGATCAAGGGCAGTGACTTCGGTTTCGACGATGCCGCTGTTGGAACGGATCGCCACGCGGCTTCCGATCTGCGTGGCGCCGGCCAGCCCTTCGACTTCGATCAGCGCGCCGCGCACCGCGACCACGCGCCCGAACCGATGGTCGGGCGCCTTGGCGCGGATCGCACGGGCTGCGCTGGCGAGCGTCTGCATGGCTGTTCCTCAGGCCGCCTCGGCTTGCGCACCGGCTTCGGGTTCGGCCGGTCCGGTCTGTTCGAGCGCGATCAGATCGCGTGCCGATGCCAGCGCGCGATAATAATCGCTGCGGGCAAGGTGGTTGGCGAAGCGGACACAGGCCGCCTTGGCGGCAGGCTGCTGCATGGCGGCGAGCAGGGCCTGAAGTTCGGTCAGGATCGCGTCGTTATGCGCTTCGCGCTGTTCGAGATCGACATAGGCGAGCATGCAGGTGAAATAGAGTTTGCGCGCAGGCGTGGTCGCATCCTCGGGCTGCATCACTTCGCTGCCGCGCAGGATCGACACGCGGTTTTCCACGAGCAGCCGCGTGCGACCGATCGCGCGAACGACCGCGCCGTTGATAATTGCCTTTTCGCCGTCCCGGAGCGTGATCCGAAGCATGGGGCGTCCTTTTGATGATGCTCTTGGCTTCATTATAGGATGAATGCGCGGGTCGGGACGGTGCACCGGCAAAATTTGCCTAGCCACGGCGCAGCAACGAAGAAACCCGCAAGAGTGCGAACCGGCGCGGCGAAATATTTTCGCTCCGGGCTATGCATAAATCGCCACATCGAACCGTGACGTGCTCCGCCATCCTATAATGCGCAGGAAGGGCTCGGTTGAGCCATCATCCGGGGAGTATCAGAGTTGAGCCTCTATTCCGCACTCTATGCCGGCGTTTCCGGCCTTGGCGCCCACGCCAATGCGATGGCCGCGGTCGCCGACAATATCACCAATATCAACACCATCGGCTATAAGGGCACCGATGCCCAGTTCCGTTCGATGGTCACCGACGGACGCAGCACCAGTTCCTATTCGGCCGGCGGCGTAACGGTTGCCCCGATTGCGATGATTTCCAAACAGGGTCTGCTGCAGGCTTCGTCGAGCAGCACCGATATCGCGATCGAAGGCGCGGGCTTTTTCGTCACGCGCAACGAACCCAACGCCAATGGCGACGTCGAATTCACGCGTGCCGGTTCCTTCCGTCCCGACAATGAGGGCTTTCTGCGCAACGCCGCCGGTCTCTATCTCTATGGCTGGCGCCTCGATGCAGAGGGCAATTATACCAATACCGGCAATCTCGCGACGCTCGAGCCGGTCCGCATCAGCGATCTGACAGGTACGGCCCAGCCGTCCACGCGTATCCAGATGCGCACCAATCTCAGTTCCTCGGCAACCGCCTATACCGGCGCCTATGCCGCAGGCGACATGGCGTCCGGAGCTGTAGCGCCCGAATTTTCGCGCTCGTTCGACGTCTATGATTCGCAAGGTTCCACGCACCGGATCACCATGTCCTATCTCAAGACCGGTCCGAACAGCTGGCAGTCGGAAATCTATGCCGATCCCGCCAGCGATGTCACCGCGGCCGGCGGACTGCTGGCGAGCGGCACGTTGATGTTCAATCCGGACGGCAGCCTGGATCGCGCAAACTCGTCGCCCGCGCTGTTCGACGATCTCAATATCAACTGGACCAACGGCGCCGGATCGGTGCCGATCGAACTGCAGATCGGCGACGATGGCGGGATCAACGGCCTTACCCAGTTCGGCACCGAATCGGCGATGATCTCCTCGTCGGTGAACGGCGGATTGCTCGGCAATCTTTCCACCATCGAAATCACCGATGACGGCATCGTCAGCGCGATCTTCGACGATGGTTCAACGCGCTCGGTATTCCAGTTGCCGATCGCCACGTTCCAGAATCCGGACGGCCTTACCCGCCTGTCGGGCAATGCCTATGGGATCAGCCAGCAATCGGGCGGATTCGCGCTCAATGCTCCGGGTTCGCTCGGCGCAGGCAGCATCTCCGCCAATTCGCTCGAATCCTCGAACGTCGATCTGGCGGGCGAATTCACCAACATGATCCGCTTCCAGCGCGCCTATAGCGCATCGTCCAAGATCATCACGACGGTGGACGACATGTTGCGCGAAGTCAGCGACCTCAAGCGGTAATCATGCTGTCGATTCCGGGCCGGAGATGATCCGGTCCGGAAACGGCGGGAGTTGGGGATCGGAACGCAATGTCCATCAACGAGATCCTCCACAGCGCGACATCGGGGCTTGCGGCCGCGCAGGCGGGGTTGCGCTCGGTCTCGAACAATATCGCGAACGTCAACGTCACCGGCTATGCGCGCGAAAAGACCAACCTGACGACACGGGTCGTTGCGGGGCGGGTCAGCGGCGTCGCCGTTGGCGAGCCCAGCCGGGTTGCCGACCAGTTTCTCGAAGCGACTGTCTATCGTCGTTCGGGCGATTATGGCCGGGCCGAGGTCAAGGCCGAATATCTCGATCGTCTCCAGGAATTGCTGGGCGAACCGGGCGGCGAGTCGGGCCTGCCCGCGCGGCTCGACGCGATCGCTTCGTCCGCAGTGGCGATGACCGGTGCGATGGGCGCCGAACAGACCGCAGCCGAATTCACCGGCAATGTTCAGGACGCGCTGTCGTCGATGCAGCAGCTTACCGACGATGTCGAAAATCTGCGCGGCGATGTCGAAAGCGAAGTCGGCTATACGGTCGATCGCATCAACGGTCTGTTGCAGCGGGTTTACGACCTCAACACCACGGTTTCGCAGCTGACCGGCCTGGGCCGCAGCACCAGCGGTCCCGCCGATCAGCGGATGAACGCGATCGAGGAACTCAGCCAGCTGGTTTCGATCAATGTGCGCGATCAGCCCGATGGCCGCGTGACGATCGAAGCCGCGAATGGCGCTACGCTCCTCGACAAGAAACTGCGTCAGCTAAGCTATCCCTCCAGCGGCGCCGGGATCGCGCAGCCGCATTATCCCGCGATCGAACTGCGTTTCGCCGACGGCCAGGGCAATCTGGGCGCGGCCACGGGGGAAAAGCTCGACAGCGCGGTGGTCGGCGGCAAGCTGGGCGGGCTGATCGATTTGCGCGACCGCGCGCTTCCCGAATTCAACGAACAGGTCGGCGTGCTGTTTGGCGGCATGGCCGAAGCGTTGAATTCGGTGTCCAATGCCAACACGACCGTGCCCGCTCCGGCCAGCCTGAACGGGCGTCAGACCGGCCTTGGCGGAAGCGACAGGGCCGGGTTTACCGGTGCCGCGACATTCGCGGTCACTGCCGCCAACGGCACGCTGATCGCGCGGGCCGACATCGACTTTTCCACGCTGCCGGCGAATGCGACCGTGGATACGGTGGTCGCACAGATCAACGCGGGCCTGGGCGGCGCGGCAACCGCCAGCTTTGTCGACGGCAAGCTCAATCTGACTGCCGCCAACAGCAGCAACGGCGTCGTGGTGGCGCAGGACGAAACCCGCCCCAGCGATCGCGGGGGCGTGGGCTTCGCGCAATTTTTCGGTCTCAACGATGTGGTGCGCAGCGATACGAGCTCGCTGGTCCCATCGGGGTTCGCTGCCACCGATCCGCATGGCTTCGCAGCCGGCCAGACGACTCAATTCGTGCTGCGCGACACCAGCGGACGCGAGCTTGCCAGCTACGCGCTTGCCACGTCGGGCGGCGGCACCTTCGGTGACCTGGTAAATGATCTCAACGCCAGCCCGATGGGGCAGTTCGGCAATTTTGCGCTCGATGATCGCGGCCGGTTGCGGTTCGATGCGACTGCGTCGGTCGCGGGTTCGACCATCACCATTCCCGTCGATTCCACCGATCGGCGGGGTACCGGGCGCACGCTTTCGGCGCTGATGGGGCTGACCGGCGCGTCGAGCGGCCTTTCCGACGCGGCGGTTCGTTCGGATGTGGCGGCCAGCGCCGTAAAGCTGCCGCTTGCGCGGTTTCAGGCAAGCGCGGCATTGGGCGAGAAGGCGCTCGGCGCCGGCGACACCCGCGGCGCCAATGGCTTTGTCGAGCGGCTCGATATTCCGGTCGACTTCGGCAAGGACGGCAGCGCGACGCTGGAGCGTTTTTCCAGCCTGTTGCTCGGCAAAGCGGGGCTTCAGGCTTCGAAGGCAGAAGATTCGCTGGCGGACGCCACGGCGCGCCGCGCCGACGCGACGAGCCGCCGCGACAGCTTTTCCGGCGTCAATATCGACGAGGAGCTGGCACAGATGGTGGTGCTTCAGAACAGCTATGCCGCATCGGCGCGCGTGATGAGCACCGCCAGCGAAATGTACGATACGCTGATCGCGATGGTCGGCTGATCGGGGAGATAGAGATGACTCGCGTTGCCACCATTCCGCTCCAGCGCACCATGGCCGATGCGATCGGCAAGTCGCAGGAAAAACTCGCGCTTACGCAGGTACGGCTGTCGACCGGCAAAAAGGCCAGCGATTTCGCCGATCTGGGCACAGAAGCGGTGCGCAATCTTTCGACGCACTCGATGCTTGCCAAGCAACAGGCAACGTCGGTTGTGGCAAAGCGCGTCGGGACGACGCTGGACCTCTATCAGGGGCATATCGAAGTCGTGGAGGAATCGGCTTCAACGCTGCGCACGTTGATCCTGACGGCGATCGGCACCGGTCAGTCCCAGGGGCTGCAATCGGACATCGAGGCCGCGTTCGACCAGCTTCGCAATTCGCTCAACGCATCGGAAGGCGGCAAGCCGCTGTTCGCGGGATCGCAAACCGACACTTTGCCGTTCAAGCCGCTGAAATTTTCCGATCTCTCCGGCATGGACCCTGCCGATGCCTTTGCCGATGACCAGGTGCTGGCAAAGGCGCGTGTCGACGACAATGTCGATGTTACCTATGGCATCGGTGCCAGCCAGCTGGGCGGCAAGCTGTTCGATGCGTTTCGTACGCTTGCCGATGGCGGCGCGATCGGTGCCGCTTTGACCGACGATCAGAAGCTGGTTCTGCAACAGGCTGCCGAACAGCTTGCCAATGGGCTGGACGATGTGAACAGCGTCAATGCGGCAAATGGGCGCAAACAGGCGCAACTCGAATCGCTCGTCGCACGCGGCGAACAGCGCGCGCTCGTGCTGCAGGGCGTGATCGAGAATAATGAGGATGCCGATCTGGGTCAGGTCGCGATCGACCTTGCCCAGCAAAAGGCCGTGCTGGAAGCCAGCTATTCGGTCTTTTCCCAGCTGTCGAACCTCAGCCTCGTCCGCTATCTCTGATCGCTCCGGCGGGCATGCGCCCGCCGGATTTGCCCGCGCCTATTCGGTATAGACCGCGTCGATCAGGTCGGCGAAGCGACCCGCCGGGCTCGCCGAGGGAATTTCCCCCATCGCCGCGCTTACCGTGGCCGGATCCACCGATCCCACCGCGCGCGTCAGCACATCGAACACGCCTGCGCTCGGCAGCTTTTCGAACGCGCTGCCATAGCGGTTGCGCAGCGCCACCAGGCCGTCTTCGCGTCCCAGCATCGCCAGCGCGATCGCCTGGCGCAATATCTGTGCCTGTTGCGGCGCCTGGAGCGGGCCGCGACCGGGAAGGGCGGCGCCGTTGGTCGCGGCAAAGCGTTCCCACGCCGCGTCCTTCCATTCGAATTCCGCGCGTAGCAGGTCGCCGCCGGGTATGCCGTCCAGTGCCGCCATCGCGGCTTCGGGTTTGCCCAGCACGTGCAGCGCGACCGCTTCCACGCGCTTGCGATCCCAGATCATTTCGTCGGAATATCCCGGCTGCTCGGTCTCCTGCAGCACGCGGATCGCGCGTTCGGGCTGTCCGGCCAGGATGCGCAGCGACGCGACCTTGATCGACAGCGGCCCCTGAACCACATCCTGCGCGCGTTCGCGCAACTGATGATCGAGCAGATCGGCGGCGCGCTCATACAGGCCCGCTTCCTGAAGCCGGTCGGCCAGCCGGTCGACCAGCCGGTCGCCATCGGGTCCGGCCGGCGCCAGCTCGCGATAATCCCAATAGAGCCCCGCCGCCTGGGCCAGCGGCACGCCGCTATCGGGCGCCAGCACGGCGAACAGCGCCGTCCGCGCCTGTTCGAGCAATTCGGCAGCATCGCTACGCGGCTCGAAATAGCCGATCAGCGTTGCGGCGGACCGGAGCGTCGCGGTGGTATCGTGGCTTGCCATGGCGAGCATGAATTCGCGGCGCAGGGCGCGTTCCTCTATCGGGCCGCCGCGCCAGCTATAGCGCACGGTCTCGAGCTTCCCGATCGCTTCGGCCGGGGACAGCGCGCCATGATCGATCTCGCCTTCGACCAGCGCCAGCCGGGCGTCGGCCTTTTGCTCTTCGGTTCCGTCGATCAGCACCCGTTCCAGCCGCAAGCGGCCGGCCTGTACTTCGCCCATCGCCAGATAGGCGCGACCACGCAGCACATTTGCCGCAGGATCGCGATCGGTGAGCGGATTCAGCCAGCGCAGCGCCATGCCCGGTCGCCCGGCGCGTACCGCCGCGTCGGCGGCCGCCAATATGAAGGGGATCCGGCTGGCATCGCGGCGCCCGTTGATCGCAGGCAGCGCGCAATTGACTTGCTGCAGTGCTTCGTCGTCGCGGCCCAGCGCGGCGAGCGCGCGCATCCGCCAGGCGCATGCCTCGGCATTGTCGCGCAGTTCCGCGCCGGACAGCACCGCCATGGCTTCGGCCGGTCGGTGCAACTGCAGCTGCGCTATGCCTTTTGCGAGCTGGAACACGGGCACGAGCGCCAGATCGGCGTCATCCTCTTCCATCAGCGTAAGCATGCCCAGTGCCTCGGGCGCGCGCCCGGCGCCGATCAGCGCCCGGGCATAGTCCCAGCGTGCCGCCTGGCGTTTCGCCCGACCGGCGGACATCCAGCGCGCGCGCGCATCGCCTTCGGGTCGCCATGCGGCGGTGCCCATGAACATGGGCCGCTGTGCCAGCTCGGCGGCGAAGCGGGGCAGGGCGATATCGCCGCTCGGCGCATCTGCGGTTTGCGCGGGCGCTTCGACCGGAGGCCCGGAATGTGCCGTCGCATCGGGCGCGGGCTTTTCCGGCTCGGAAGCGGAAAGCGGCGAGCCGGCGGCAAGCGCCAGCGCGAACAGGGAAACGCTGCGTTGCATCAGCCGAGCAGACCCGAGCCGGCAACAAATGCGATTGTGCCGCCGCCGGCAGCAGCACCGAACAGGAAGAGCAGCATCGGAACCAGTTTGCCGGCCTTCTTCGCCGCAGGCTTCGCCGTATCGACGGCAGGCAAGGCGGGCGTGGCCGTCGCACCGACAGCCGTCGCAGCCTCGCTGACGACGCGCATTTTTCCGGGGCGTTGGTCTTGGGACATGCGTCTCTCGCTGGGGTTATCCTCTATTATAGAAGGAAGTGGCGCGAACCGCGCCGTTCAGGGGAGCTGTTTCGTTGCGAATTCCGGCGTTTCTTTCCGCTCTGATCGCGATGGCGATCCCCGTGCCGGTCGCGAATGCGTCAGGCGGCGGGTCGTCGGGCGGCGAGGGAACGCACTTCGTCGAAATGCCCGAGATCGCCGTGCCCATCACCGACAGCGGGCGAGTTGGCGGCGAACTTCGCGTGCGGCTGGTGCTCGACGCGACCGATGATGCCGCTGCGAAGAATATTCAGGAAATGATGCCGGTATTGCGCGCGGCGGCGGTGGCCGCGTCGCTCGAATTTGCGCGGCTTTATGCCAGCGGCATGCGCGCAGTGGATGTCGCGATGCTCGATCAGGATCTTACCGCCGCGCTTCAGGCGGCGGATCATGGCGTCGCGCGCGTGCTGATCGTTCGGGTCGGCGCCTTTCCCGGCTGAGCGCCGCCCTTTTCAAACTGCAATGCAAATCCGGGGCGCCGATATTCAGCGCGCTTCTGCCTGTGCGCCACCCGTTGCGGCAGTCCGCCTTCCGCTATCCTCGCGACCACGCGCCAGCGCCATGGTCAGCCGTGCGGCCCCTTCGGGCGACATGTTCGCCATGATCAGCGCGGTGTTGCGCTCGCGCATCCGCCTGGCGACCTCGACCTGTACTTCCATCGCGAGCTGTTCGAACACGACCGCAGCGTTTTTGGGACGCATCGACTGATAGATGCGCGCGAGTTCATCGAACTGCGCGCCTTCGGCTTCGGCAGGTTCTCCGGTTGCCGCCTCTGCTTCGGTTGCCTGGCGCTGGCTTGCCATGCTCGCCTGCAAGCGGGCTTCGGCGGCTGCCGCGGCCTGTTCGCGCAGGGTCAGCGAGCGGCGGCGTTGCGCGGCCTGCCGGTCGCGCTGCGACATGTCCTGTTCGATCGCGGTTCCGAGCCGCGTCTTGGGCTGCCCCTGTTGCGAGGCATCCTGCGCCGCTGCCGTCACGCCATGCGCGACGACCGAAAGTCCGGCGGCGCCGGCCATCAGCAGCATCAGCGAAGGGCGCGCGATCATGCTGCCTCTGCCGGCATGCCGGCGGCGACCGCCGCGGCGATTGCGGAAACCAGCGCCGTGTCTTCGCCGACCTGCGCCTTGGTCTTGCGCGGCGCACGGCGCTTGGGTTCGGCCTTTGCCCGGGTGCGCGCAGACGCGGGCTTTGCCGGCTTGTCTGCGTCTTCGCGTTGCTCGCCCCGCGCGCTGCTCACTGCCCCGGCGATCCGTTCGGCAGTGGAGTCGGCAATGCCGATCATCACCGAAAGCTCGTCGCGCAGTTCGCGGGCCTCTGCGACCAGCCGGGCATTTTCGGCGCAATCGCCGCTCAGCGTCCGCTTCATGTCCGAAAGCACCGCGCGCGCCTGAACCGTGGCGATGTCGAGCGCCTTGACGGTATCGCTCAATGCGCCGTCCTTCACCTTGCGCAGGCTGCGCATCATGCGGCTGCTCTGAACCAGAACCGCCAGGCACAATACGATGGTCAGAATGTTGGTCGTTACTGCGATATCCATAACCATTATCCCTTGGTCAGCCGGGCAATGCCCGACATCAGCCGTACCGCCACGCGTCCGTTCCGCTGGCCGATCTGTGCATGGCCGAGCCCGATGCCGCCGCAATTCAGCTCCAGCGGATCGTCCGGTCCCTTGTTGAAGCGCAGTGTCTGCCCGACTTCGAGCGCCTGCAGCCACGCCACGCGCATGTCCCGTTCGCCCAGCACGACGTTGACATCGACCTGAGTCTTGCGGATTTCCGAAGCCATATGGGCTTCCCAGATGCTGTCGCGGCCGGTCTTGTCGCCCATGAACCGCTGGAGCAGCTTTTCGCGCACCGGCTCGAGCGTCGAATAGGGCAGCAGGATCGTGAACTTGCCGCCGCGCCCGTCGATATCGACGCGGAAGGTGGCGACCGCACAGATGTTCGAAGGACCGGCGACCGCGGCGAAGCGCGGGTTGGTTTCGATCCGGTCGAGCTGCGTGGTGATCGGTTCGATCGGCGCAAAAGCCTCGGCGAAATCGTTGAGCGCCAGCGTCAGCATGCGCGAAACCAGACTGGTCTCGATCGTCGTGAACGCACGCCCGTCGATCACCAGACCGCCGTTGCCGCCGCCACCGCGCCCGCCCAGCAGCGCATCGACCACGGCATAGATCAGGCCGGATTCGACCGTCACCAGCCCGAAGCTTTGCCATTCGCTGACCTGAAACACGCCGATCATCGCTGGAAGCGCCACACGATTCATGAACTCGCCGAAACGCGTGGACGTCACTTCCTCCAGGCTGACATCGACGGCATCGGACGACAGGTTGCGCATCGAGCTGGCGAAGGAGCGCACCATGCGGTCGCATACGACTTCCAGCATCGGCAGCCGTTCGTGCCGGATGACCTTCGATTCCAGGACGGCGCGAAGCCCCTTTTTGGGAGTCAGCGAATCGCCGACATCGCCAAACAGCGCATCGATATCCGCCTGGTCGAACTTGCCATCGCCGTCCAGCGCGCCTGCGACGGGCGGATCGGGCAGATCGAAATCGTCGAAATCGCCGGTCATTGTTGGATCAGATCCTGAATGAGAACGTCCGCCACGACACCCGGCCCGAGTGCGCCGGTGGCGCGCACCAGCATCTCTTCCTTGATGCGATAGACCGCTGCCGATCCGGCAAGATCGACCGGGCGCAATTCGCGCAGAAACGGCTGATAGGCGTCGAGCAGCACGGGAAGCTTCTCTTCCAGGCCCGCGCCATTGGGTCCGGGCACCAGCATGAAATGGATCTTGAGGAAGCGCGCGCCGCCGTCGGGCGAACGCAGGTTCACGATCATCGCCGGCACATCGACAAAGGCGGCGGCCTCACCTTCGGCGCCGCCATGTTCGCCGCCACCCTCGGCCGGTGCGGCATGGTCGCCACCTTCCTGCGCAGCGGCTTCCTCATGCGTTTCGGCGCCACCGCCACCCGAGAGCATCATCGCCGCGCCGCCACCGCCGCCCAGCACGACGACTGCCGCGGCGGCGCCGATGATGATGAGCTTCTTCTTGCTCTTCTTCTTCGGGGCGGCCTCTTCCGCCACTTCGACGATTTCATCCGTCATGTCCGACTTCCCTGGAATTGAACGCACGAACACCCGTCCGGGCGATTTCTTCCTATTATAGGATCAACGCCCGGCAAAAACTGCCTAGTGCGTCGATTTTGAAAACGGAAAAGCGCGATGGACATTTCTTCCTATGTGCTGCTGAGCCACGAACAGGCGCTGCGTCGTCGCATGGACGTCGTGTCGAACAATCTGGCGAACATGACGACCGTGGGATTCAAGCGCGAAGCGCCGGTGTTCCATGAATATGTCGAACAGACCGACAGCAGTGTCCGGTCCGCACAGACGACGTCGTTCGTGCTCGATTACGGCACGGTGCACGATACCAGCAATGGCGGGTTCCAACCGACCGGCAATCCGCTCGACGTGATGATCGACGGGCCGGGATATCTGGCGGTCGAAGCGCCAGGCGGCGAAGTCGCCTATACGCGTGCGGGTTTCATCAAGGTGCTGGAATCGGGTGAACTGGCGACAGCCGGCGGACAGAAAATCCTGGGCGAGGGCGGTCAGCCGATCGCGGTTCCGCCCGATCAGGCCGCCAATCTGAGCATTACCGAAGACGGCACGGTGATGGGGCGCGATGGTCCGCTGGGGCGCATCGCCGTCACGGTGTTCGACAATGAAGGCAGTGTCGATCCGCGCGGCGACGGGCTGTTCACCGGCAATGGCGGACGCGAACTTGCCGCTGCCGAAACAAAGGTCCGCAGCGGCGGGGTGGAGGGATCGAACGTCAATGCGATCTCCGAAACCACCGACATGATCGAGATTTTGCGCGCCTATCAGGCCAGCCAGAACATGTCCCAGAACATGGCCGATCTGCGCAAGCGCGCGATCGAGCGGCTGGGCCGCCCGGGCGCCTGATTCACCCCATTCAACGTTTCAGAGTGAAGGAACGAACCAATGCGATCGCTCTCAATAGCCGGCACCGGCATGCTCGCGCAGCAGACCAATGTCGACGTCATTTCGAACAACATCGCCAATATGAACACCACTGCCTTCAAGCGGCAGCGGGCGGAATTTCAGGATCTTCTCTATCAGCAGATCACGCGCCCCGGTTCCGCGTCGGGCGGGGATTCGATGGTGCCGTCGGGCATTCAGATCGGATCGGGCGTGCGCACCGGTGGCGTCTATCGGATCATCGAACAGGGCTCGATGATGCAGACCGATAATCCGCTCGACCTGGGCATTCAGGGGCGCGGCTATTTTCAGGTGACGCTGCCTTCGGGCGATACCGCCTACACCCGTGACGGATCGTTTCAGGTGTCCGATCAGGGCGAACTGGTGACGCAGGACGGCTATCCGGTTCAGCCGGGCATCACCATCCCCCAGGAAGCGATCGCGGTTACCGTATCGAAGACCGGCGAGGTTCAGGTGATGGTCGCGGGCGATCCGCAGCCGCAGACCGTGGGACAGCTCGAACTGGCGACCTTCATGAACGAAAGCGGGCTTGAGGCGCAGGGCGGCAATCTGTTCCTTGAAACCGCCGCATCGGGTCAGCCGACGGTCGCCGCGCCGGGCGAGCCGGGTGTCGGCATCCTCAATCAGGGGTTCCTCGAATCCTCGAACGTCAATCCGGTTGCCGAAATCACGGCACTGATTTCGGCCCAGCGCGCCTATGAAATGAACAGCCGGGTGGTGAAGACCGCAGACGAGATGCTGGCGACCACCAGCCAGCTGCGCTGATGCGTATCGCATTCACCTGCGCTGCGCTGCTGGCGGCGATCCTGCTTCCGCAGGAAGCGGCGGCTCAGGAGGTCGAGGTCGCCGTGCTGGTGCGCGACGTGCCGCGTGGCGAATTGCTGGCGGCAAGCGATTTCACCACCGACAGCGGCACCCAGGTGCAGGCGCGCAGTGCGCTGACCCCGCGTGAGGCAAGCGGGCTCGAACTGCGGCGCAACCTGCGCGAGGGCAGCATCGTGCGCCGCACCGATGTGCAGGAGCCACGGCTGGTGCGTCGGGGCGAGCCGGTGACGATCCGGCTGGTCAACGGTTCGCTCGTCATCGCCACCAGCGGCCGCGCATTGGGCGATGCCGCCGACGGCGAACTCGTCCGCGTCGTCACCAGCACCACCAGCCGCACGCTCGACGCCGTTGTCGACGGACCGGGCAGCGTGCGGATCGCATTGCCATGATTGCAGGCGGACCTTCCGGCCCGCGATAAATTTCATCGGAGTATCAGGGACATGAAACGCATTATCGCGATTGCCGTCATCGGCGGCATGGTTTCGGGCTGCGGCGCCGTCGGGCGGCTCAGCCAGGTCGGCAAGGCGCCGGAGCTCACGGCGATCCAGCCGGTGGCGGCACCTCAGATCGAACCGTCGCTTGCGGCGCCGGCCGATCGCGTCGGCAATGGCGCGGGGCAGCAGGTTCGCGTCGCACAGGCGGCAACGTCCGGGGCATCCTTGTTCCGCACCGGAGCGGGCGCGCTGTTCCGCGATCAGCGTGCATCGTCGACGGGCGACATTCTGACGATCCGGATCCGGATCGCCGACAAGGCCAATCTGGGCAACAATACCTCGCGCACACGGGGCGGGTCCGAAAGCGGCGGCATCGCCGGACTGCTCGGCCTGCAAACGCCGCTGCAGAATATCCTGCCGGGCAATCCCGATCCCTCGACGCTGGTCGATACCAGCAGCACGTCGCAATTTTCCGGCGGCGGATCGACCGCGCGTTCGGAAACCATCGACATGACGATGGCGGCGATCGTCACCCAGGTGCTGCCCAACGGCAATCTGGTGATCCGCGGTCGCCAGGAAGTGCGCGTCAATTTCGAAATGCGCGAGCTGATCCTGACCGGCATCGTTCGTCCGCAGGATATCGAGCGCGACAATTCGATCCAGCACAGCAAGATCGCCGAAGCGCGCATCATCTATGGCGGTCGCGGACAGCTTACCGACGCGCAGCAGGCGCGCTGGGGTCAGCAGATCTACGACGCATTGTTTCCGTTCTGACGGTTTCCGCCGATCCTGCGGGATTGGTGGACAAGGCCGGGCGCATCGGGGGGTGCGTCCGGCTTTTCTTTTTTGGGCGCGACCGGGCCGAATTCGGCCTTAGCCGGAATCTTTTGCCGGGCAGAGGCGGGTAGGCGGCAAATCTTGCCGGATTTTCGCGGCTTAATCATTGATAAACCGAGAAAATTTTCAAGAGTGATTTGGGTCCTTCGCGAATGCCCTCCACAATAGAGGTGCAGGCATTGGAACACGCCTGTCGCGGGTCGGCGCCTCCGACCCAAAAGGCCGCAGAACGCGACCGCTGTACTCCAGAAGGATGATTACGATGGGTTTTTCCGTCAACACTAACACCGGCGCGATGGCCGCGCTGCAGAGCCTGACCGAAACCAACAAGGGCCTTGCCAAGACCCAGAGCCGCATCAACACCGGCCTGTCGGTTTCGTCGACCAAGGATGACTCGGCTTCGTTCACGATTGCGCAGACGCTTCGCGGCGATCTGGGCGGTCTGAAGTCGGTGAGCTCGTCGCTGAGCCGCGCCAAGAGCGTGGTCGACGTGGCGACTGCCGGCACCGAGCAGATTTCGGACATCGTCAACGAAATGAAGGCCAAGGCCTATCAGTCGGCCGACGATGGTATCGACCAGGCGAGCCGTGATGCCATCAACGAGGATTTCAAGGCGTTGCGCGATCAGATCACGACGATCGTCGACTCTTCGGAATTCAACGGCACCAACCTCCTGAAGGCTTCGGGCGGCACCGTTACGGCGCTCCAGTCGCTCAAGGACTCCGACGGCACCGGCACCTGGGACCCCGATTCGCTCAGCGTAGCGAACCAGGGCCTGGATCTGGGCGGTTCGGTGGTGACCGTTTCTTCGAGCGGCGACATCAGCACGCAGGCCAATGCGCAGGCGATGATCGACACCCTCGAAACCACGCAGGACAACCTCAACACGACCCTCAGCACGCTCGGCGCGGCTTCGCGCAAGATCGACGCACAGTCGTCCTTCACGAGCAAGCTTTCGGACGTGATCGAGGGTGGTATCGGCAACCTCGTCGACGCCGACCTGGCGAAGGAATCGGCAAAGCTGCAGGCCCTGCAGGTCAAGCAGCAGCTGGGTGTCCAGGCTCTTGGCATTGCCAACCAGGCACCGCAGACGATCACTTCGCTGTTCCGTTAAGGGCGCGCTCCGCGCTTTGCCCTGGAAGCGTGGAGAGCACTCTTTGCCGGGCCAGGACGATCCGTCGTCCTGGCCCTTTTTTTATCTGCGCGGCGCGTGATCGCGGTGCGTGGAACCGGCCCGAAAGCGGACAAATTGTCTATAATAGAGTAAGGTCAGGAGAAACCATTGTTTCCGCGAATTCGAGAGATCACCGATGCCTTTGGCGGCCGGCTGCGAGTCAGCGTCGAAGAACATCCTTCGGGCGCCTTGATCGTGATCGAGCGCCCCGATGCGACCACCGGCGACCGGGTGTTGCTCGACGGATATGGGTGCGATGTTCTCGCCGGTTTCGTGATGTCATCGCGCCTCGCGGTACCGCACAGCCTGCCCGGCGAACATGTCGATGGCAGCTTCGGCGCGGCGTTCCGCCTCGACCTCGATCCGGCCGCGGCGATCTGTGTCACCGAACGCGGCGGCGGCGAAGTGGAGATCCCTTCGCCTTTCTGGGACCGGCTCTACGCCGAACTCTGTCTGGTTTCCGCCCATGCGCGCGAGCTGGCGCGGCGGGCCGAGGCACGGGTGCATTGACCCCGATTCTGCCCGGGAATTCTACGTATAGGCGAATTCCTAAATTCAGGGGCCGGGGAACCCCCTGTAGGTGAGGAACATCGCGATGGATGTCGCGACATCAGGGGAACGAAACATGGAATTGCGTACGCTGCGTGTTGCCGAACAGACCCAAGCCGATGCGAATGAATATCGCGTCACGCTGACGCTCGGCGTCGCGGACGCGCAGGCATTGTGGACTGCGGCGGCCGAACGTGCGCTGCAGTCACCGGGGATGACGCTGGGCGACGTGCTCGACACGCTGGGCCCGCGCGAAGATCCTTCGATTGCCGATTGTATCGCCATGCTCGCCATTCCCAACGCTATTCCGGGCTGTTCCCTCGAAGATGCGCGTATCCGGTCGATCGAGGAGGCAGGCGCGGCACCGATCGCGTTGTCGCGCCTGCCTGTCCCTTCTTTCGGTATCAAAGCCGGCGGGGCATTTTCGGCGCACGCCTGACCCGAAACCCAAAATTGCTCCCTGGACCGTTCCTTCCCCCTTTGGAGCGGTCCTTTTTTTGTCTGTAGAATGCGGTAGCCCCAAATGCGAAGCGGCAGGCCGGAGGGGGACCGGCCTGCCGCAAAACTCTTTTGCCCTTGCGGACGAAGGAGAGGGGGAACCGGGCGGATCGCGAGGGGATCGGTTCGTGGATCCGCCGCGGTTCTTACTTAATTTATAGAGTGGAATGGCGCTCCCGATCGGATTTCTGCACGCGCAAAACCTCAGGATTTATACGGGTCAGGAACGATACGCTGCGGCGCTCAGCCGCCGATGCGGAGCAGGCGCGACGCGGGCACTTCGGCACCGTTGACGTTCAGCGTGACCGTGCCGTCGGTCATATGCACGTCGCTCACCGTTCCGATTCCGTGCACCGTCATGTCGATGCGTGCGCCATTGGCGTCTGCGCCGGCGAGTTCGAGCGTATAGTTGCCGGGAGCCGCAGCGGAGCCGTTCGATTTGATGCCGTCCCATTCGAACCGTCCCGACGATGCCGGATCCAGCTCGCGGGTCGCGACGACACGGCCATTGGCGTCCTTGACGGTCGCGGTCAGCGACGCGACGTTGCGCTCCGACGACCAGCTCCAGGCTGCGGGGGCATCGCCCAGAGCCGAGCTGGCGGAATCGAATTCAACCTCACGGCCGAGCAGCGAGGACGCCTGTACCAGGTCGCTCGATCCCATCGCCGTCAGAATCTGCTGCAGCGTCTGGGTCTGCTGGATCGACTGTTCGACCTGCGAATATTGCACCAGCTGCTGGGTATATTCCGACGTGTCCATCGGATCGAGCGGATCCTGATTCTGCATCTGGATCGTCAACAGCTTCAGGAACATGTCGAAATCGGCATTCAGCCCCGAAAGCGATGAATTGCCGCTCGCCTGTGCGGCGGCGGTGTTGTTGTTCGTCGTGACGGTCGTCATCGAGATATCCTCATGCAATCAGATCGACCCGGCCATCGGACCGGACCGGGCGATATCCGCTTTCGCTGTCGCCAAAATCGCCGTCATCGGCGGGAATCGGAGCAGCGCCGGGACGCGGCTGGCCGCCATTCCCGCCATTGCCCTGCTGGTTCATCATCTGCTGCTGACTGCCGTCGCTGCGGCTTTCGAAGCGGAAGCTCTGTGTGTCGGCGCGGATACCCGCCTGATCCAGCGCGCGCGTCAGCTCCACGGCGTCGCGGCGCAAAAGGTCGAGCGCATGGTGGTTATCGGCCTTCAGCGTGGCCTGAACATTGCCCTTGTCGTCAAATGCCAGCGTGACTTCGACACGGCCGAGTTCGCCCGGCGTCATGCGCACGCGCACCATATCCTCGCCATTTTTCGCACGGTGCGCGATCGCGATGCCCAGATCGCGTCCCACGCTGCCCGAACGCGCGTCGATTTCGATTTCGTGCCTCGGCGCGGGCGCGGGGGCCAGTGCGGGGCTGGGCGTCGCGGCGGCAGGCGCGGCGTGGGCGGCGACCGGCGCCGCCGGAGCGGGAACGCGGTCGGGTTGCGGGGTAGCGTTCGCCGCGCGCGGCTCCGGCAATGGCGGTTGGGGCGTCGCCGCGCGTTCGCTGGTCATGGCGGGGTCGGGCGGCGTGGGCTTGCGGCCAGCGGCGTTGTCTTCCGACCCGTCCCGCGCGTCGGTTCCGGTGTCCGGCTGGAACGCTGTCAGTGGCGCATCGTCCTTGCCGTCCTGGGCGGCGGCGACGGGATGGCCGTTGCCCGGCGCAGCGGTCGCTACGCGGATCTGGCCGGGCGTTTTGGCATCGCCTGGGTTCGGGGACGTGTTGGCGATGTCCGGCTGCGGCGCGACGGTCGCGAGCGGCGGAGCGACCGGCGTCGCCGCGATCTCCGCAACGGTCACCGTATCGCGCGCGACATCGTCCTTCGGTGCGCGCCCGGTCAGCGGAGCAGGCGTTTGCGCTTTCTCCGGCGATCCTGGCCGGGCAGCATCGCCGGCCGCGATTGTCGGTGCGTCGGGCACGGCCGGCTGCGGGGGCGCAAGTCCCTCCGCCGCTTTGGTCTGGCCTTGCGGAGCGATCCGGCTGGGAGCGGGAGATGCGGGAGCCGCAGGCGTAGCGCTGGGGGCCGAAACGACAGGGCTCTCCGTTGCCACCGGAGCGGCGGGCGCATCCGCAATGGATTGCCGCGCGGCGGCGACCGCCGGGGCCGCTTCGGGCGCGGAGATCGGGAGTTTCGGCGTTGCTGCGATGATATCGGCCTGCGCAACATCGCCGTCGATCGCAGGGTCAGCCATATCGGGCTTGGCGTCGATGCCTGCAGGTAGCGGCACGGTAGCGACGGCCTTGCCCGAAGTCGCGCTCGTCTGAATCAGCGAAGCCCCCGTCAACAATTCGGGCAGCATCGAACGCCGCGCACGCGGCTCCGCCGTGGCGGGCATCGGCGCAGGCAGCGATGGAGCGATCTCAAGCGGCGTTTGCCTCTCGGGCAACATGGGTGCGCCTGCGCGTACGTTTCCGACCGGCGCGGGAATGGGCAATGTTTCGCAGGCGAGACCGGGCTGCTTGTCTGCGCCACCGGGCAAAGCAGAAACGGCCGTCTTGCCGCCGTCCACCATCAGCGCGAAACCGGGGCTGGCCTTGTCGATCCGGGCAAAGCCGGGGAGCAGCGCATCGACGGCGAGGCCGTTGTCGGCAACTTTCATGCAGCACTCTCTTTGCGTGGCCGCCTGGAGGCCACCTCTCATTATAGAGGATGGCCGTTCCGGGTGGCGGTTCAGCCGATATTCCCAAGTGCGCGGATGCGCGCGCGGGCATGGATTTCGTTCTGGCTCAGCACCACCGTCGCCGGGCGCACCCGCTCGATGATCGATCGGACGAACGGGCGGATCGACGGATTGGTCAGCAGGCACGGAATTTCGCCGTCCTGCGCCAGCTTGTCATAGGTGGTGCGCACGGCGCCGATGAACTGCTGGAGCACGGTCGGCGCCATCGCGAGCTGACGATCGTCGCCCGCTCCCACGATGCTTTCGGCGAATGCCTGATCCCATTCGGGCGACAGGGTAACGATCGGGATTGCGTCGCCGCGCATATTGACCGACGAAATCTGGCGGGCGAGCCGCGCGCGGACATGTTCGGTCATTTGCGTCACGCTGCCGGTCAGCGGTGCGGCTTCGGCAATGCCTTCCAGGATCGTCGGAATGTCGCGGATCGAAATGCCTTCGCTCAGCAGATTTTGCAGGATGCGCTGAACGGTCGATACCGAAACCTTGGACGGGATGATGTCGGCGACCAGCTTTTCCGCGTCGCGATGCACTTCGTTCAGAAGCTTCTGCGTCTCGGTATAGCTCAGCATGTCGGCGATATTTTCCTTCACCAGCTCGGTCAGGTGCGTGGTGATGATCGTGCCGCAATCGACCACGGTCAGGCCGCGGAAGCCGGCTTCGTCGCGCAATTCGCGATCGATCCACAGCGCGGGCAGGCCGAATACCGGTTCGGTGGTGACGTCGCCGGGCAGGCCGGTCGGGCCGCCGCCCGGATTGATCAGCAACAGCTTGTCGAGGCGGATTTCGCCGCGCGCGGCTTCGGTTTCCTTGATGTAGAGGACATATTCGCTCGGCTGCAGCGCCATATTGTCGATGATGCGCACCGATGGCAGGACAAAGCCGTAATCGGTCGCCATCTGGCGGCGCAGCGCGCGCACCTGATCGTCGAGCCGCGGTTCGCGCGTCGAATCGTTGATGATCGGCAGCAGCGCATAGCCGATTTCGATGCGGACCGAATCGATCGCCAGAGTCTCGCTGATCGGCTGTTCGCGAGTCGCTTCCTTTTCCTCGGCCTGCGCTGCGATCAGTTTTTCCTGCGCCGCGCGCGCCTCGGCATTTTTCGACATTTTCCAGGCGGTATAGCCGCACGCCACCGCGATGCTGGCGAAGGGGATGAAGGGCAGGCCAGGCATCAGCGCCAGCCCGCCCATCAGGAACGAAACCATGCCGAACGCCTTGGGATAGCGGCCCAGCTGGTCGCCGAGCGCAGTGCCCGCGCGGGTCTTGAGGCCGCCCTTCGACACGAGCAGGCCGGCAGCGACCGACACGATCAGCGCCGGGATCTGGCTGACCAGACCGTCGCCGGCAGTCAGCACCGTATAGGTCTGGAACGCTTCGCCCAGCGGTACGCCGTGCGAAATGACGCCGATGCCCAGACCCACAACGATGTTGATCGCCGTGATCAGCAGGCCGGCAATCGCGTCGCCCTTCACGAATTTCGAGGCACCGTCCATCGCGCCGTAAAAGCCGCTTTCGGCTTCGACTTCGGCGCGGCGTGCCTTGGCTTGCTCCTCGTCGATCATGCCGGCGGACAGGTCGGCGTCGATCGCCATCTGCTTGCCGGGCATCGAATCGAGGCTGAAGCGGGCGGCGACTTCGGCGATGCGGCCCGCGCCCTTGGTAATGACGACGAAGTTGATGACCACCAGGATCAGGAAGATGGTCAGGCCGATCGCGGTTTCGCCCGCCATCAGGAACTCGCCGAACGCGCCGATCACATTGCCGGCGGCCTGAGGCCCTTCATGGCCATGGCCCAGGATCAGGCGCGTCGAAGCAAGGTTGAGGCCCAGACGGAGCATCGTCGCGATCAGCAGGATCGTCGGAAAGGCGCTGAGTTCGAGCGGCTTTTCGATGAACAAGGCGGTCATCAGGATCATCACCGAAATGGTGATCGACAGCGCCAGCCCCATGTCGAGCAGCCAGCCCGGCATCGGCAGGATAAGCATCGCGATGATCGCGACAACGCCGATCGCCAGCGCAAGGTCGCGATTGGCGCCGATCCGGTCGAGAAAGCGAGTGAGTGCAGGCGGCACGTCAGGCAACTCCGATAACGATCAGGCAGGGTGTTCCTGCCAAAGGGCCGCGCGGCAGAGTCGATCTGGCAAAGCGCAGCGAAGCGGCGGAGCTTGCGCCATCGCCGGTCGCAGCCCAGCCGACCGGTTGCCCGCTACCGCCCCGAAGCGCCCAGCGACCGCCGCCGGCGTGGCAGCGCAGCTGAACCGGAATGCGATGGGCGCTGGTCATGGCCGTCACGCCGCCGGCGAGACGGGAATGCCCGCCTCGACAAAGGCCTTCAGCTTGTTGCGCATGGTGCGCACCGAAATGCCCAGGATGTTCGACGCGCTGGTGCGGTTGCCGTGACAGCGTTCGAGCGTCTGGAGAATCAGCTCACGTTCGACTTCCTCCACGGTCCGTCCGACCAGGCTTTCGACATGCAGCCGTTCGCCGCCTGCGGTATCGCGCCCGATCAGGCGCGTACCGTCGCTGAGCACGAGATCGCCCGGCTCGATCCGGTTGCCGCGCGACAGCAGCATCGCGCGATGCACGGCGTCCTCCAGCTCGCGGATATTGCCCGGCCAGTCATAGCGGCGCAGCAGCGCCATGGCCTCGTCGCCGATCGGCTTGACCGGCAAGCCGTCGGACGCAGCCAGCCGTTCGGCGAAATGCGTGGCGAGCATCGCAATATCGTCGCCGCGTTCGCGCAGCGGCGGCACTTCGATCCGAACCAGCCCCAGCCGGGCGAGCAGATCGGCCCGGAACGCCCCTTCGGCGACCCGCGCGGTGAGATCCATGCCCGTGGTCGCGATCAGCCGCGCCTGGAACGGGACATATTCCTCGCTACCGACGCGTTGCAGCCGTTGTTCCTGCAGCACTGCGAGCAGCCTGGCCTGAATCTCCGGTGCCACCGCGCCGACTTCGCGCAGCAACACCGTGCCGCCGCCGGCCTTTTCCAGATGGCCGATGCGTCGTGCGACTGCGCCGGGAAAGGCGCCTTCCTCATGCCCGAACAATTCCGAACGCAATACCTCCGGCGCGACGCCCGCGCATTCGACGACGAGCATCGGATTGGGCCGGCCCGAAGCGATATGGATGGTTCGCGCCATCATTTCCTTGCCGCTGCCGCGCTCGCCCGTGATCAGGATCGCCGCGCTGCTGGGGGCGACGGCGCGGGCGAGCTCATTGGCGCGTTCCAGCGCCGGATGCCGGGCCAGCGGTTCGGTCGGACGGCGTTCGATCACCGATGCGATGGCGGCCGCGATCAGTTCCCGCTGCGGCGGCAGCGGCACATAATCCAGCGCCCCCGCACGGATCGCCGCGACGGCACGCTCGGCGGGCGCATCGATCCCGCATGCCAGTACCGGCAGCGTGAAACGTTCGGTGCGCAGCTGACTCAGGAAATAGCGCACGTCGAGTTCGACATCGATCATCACCAGGTCGCCGGTATTGGCGCGCAGCGCCGCCAGCGCCTCGTCACAGTCATCGGCCATGTCGACAGCGGCGCCGGCTTCCTGCGCCAGTTGGGCGGCGCGGCGGAATTCGCTTTCCGGCGCACCGATCAGCAGCATGCGGATGGGCATATCCATGGTCAGATTTCCTGCCGTACGACTTCAGTGAGCGTGACGCCCAGCGCACCGTCGATCAGGACGATTTCGCCGCGCGCGATCAGCCGGTCATTGACGAAGATGTCGACGGGTTCGCCGACGCGACGATCGAGTTCGAGGACATGGCCCGAACGCAGCTGAAGCAGGTCGCCGACCGGCATCCGCGTGCGACCGAGCACTGCCTGAACCTTTACCGGCACGTCGAATACGGCCTCCAGTCCTTCGGCGGGCGGTTCTGCACTGGGCGCAGGCTGGGGTTGCGGTTCGAAATCCTCCAGCGCCGGCGCTGCCTGTTCCTGGGCGGCATCGGTGGGAACGATGTCCTGCGGGTCCACGCTTTTCTCCATCATGCGTTCATCCATTGGCGGATCACCGCCACTGCTTCAGGCGGGCTTGCGGCGATCGTGTCGCCAAGCTTGTTGAGGGCGGAGAGCTTGATCCGGCCATCGACCTGCGCGAGCGCGATTTCCTGATCGAGCAGCGCGGCATTGCCGGCGGTCTGGCGCGCCTCAAGCTGTTGCATCGCCTCTTCGTCGCCTTCGGCGGCGCGCTGCGCGAGCGCGATCATTTCGGGGTCGTTGGCGGCCAGCATACCGCCGTCCTGCGTGGCCTCGCCCGACGTCGCCTTGGGCTTCAGCATCCGCAGCGCAATCAGTCCCGCGACGGCGATGACGACCAGCTGCAGCAACCCGAAGATGCGGTCCATCGACAGCAGCGACAAAATGCCGCCCTGACCTTCGGCCAGATCGTCGACCGGTGCGAAGGCCATGCTTTCGACAACCACGCTGTCGCCGCGCTCGCTGTTATAGCCGATTGCATTCTCGACGAGGCGGGTCAGGCGCTGGATCATTTCATCGTCCAGACCCTTTTCGCCGCCATCGACCATCACCGCGACGGTCAGCCGCTTGACTTCGCCCGGGCCGCGCACCGTGACGGTGCGGCGCGAGCTGTTCTGATAGGTCGTGTCTTCCGACGACTGGCTGCCCCGTGAGCTGCGGCTTTCGCCGGGCTGGGCGGGCTGGCCGGTATTTTCGGGAAGTTCGTTGCCAACCGACACGCCCGGAGGGGCCGCACCGGTTTCCTGATCCTCGGTGCCGTTTTCGACGGTCACCTGACGTGCGATCACCTGCGCGTCGGGGTCATAGACATTGGCTTCCTCACGCGTGGCGTCGCGATTGATATCCGCCGACACTTCGGCGCGGACCTTGCCCTGACCGACGATGGGAGAGAGAAGCGCCTCGATCTCGTCGCGCAGCCGCGTTTCGACAGCGGCCTGGCGTTCGTCGGCGTCGCTGCTCGCGATCGTCTCGCTATCGCCGGCGCGTGCCAGCAGTGCACCCGACTGATCGACCACCGACACCGCTTCGGGCGACAATTCGGGGACCGAGGAAGAAACGAGATAGCGGATCGCCTGCACCGTTTCGGCGGGGAGGCGGCCGCGCGTCTTTACGGTGACGGCGGCGGTTGCCTTGCGTGCTTCGGCGGCGAACATCGCGCGTTCGGGCATCACGATATGGACGCGCGCGGCGGCGACTGCCTGAAGGCTCTGGATCGAGCGGGCGAGTTCGCCTTCGACGGCGCGGGTTTCGTTCATCTTGGCGCGGCTCGCCGACACGCCGAAACTGTCTTCCTGATCGAGTACGTCATAGCCGATCGGGCCGCCCAATTTCTCGCCGGCAAGGCTCATGCGCAGCTCGGCAAGCTTTTCCTGCGGTGCAAGGATCGAGCTGCCGTCGGCGGACAGGCGATAGTCCACGCCTTCGGCCTTGAGCTTTTCGGCAATCGCCTGCGCGGCGGAGGGGTCGAGATCGGTGTAGAGAAAGCCCATGGCGGGATTGCTCCCGCGCGTCGCCACGAATGCGAGCGCCGCGAGCAGCGCCAGCGCCACTCCACCCATGATCATCAGCCTTTTGGCTCCGATCTGGTCGACGAATTTCCTGACTGCTTCCAATTCCCGCCTCGTGGCTGTTCGGGGGAGGGCGTTCTGCCCGTCACAAGAGAATTATAGGACGAGGAACGCGGCAGGTTTTGCCGGGGTAGGAAATTTTTGCCGGGGATGTTTCCGATGACGTCGGCGCAAGCGGGCAGGGCGCGCCCCGCGGCGCGTTCCGGCATGCTTGGAACATAGAAAAATCCCGGCTTTCGCCGGGATGTCGCAGTTCCTTTAGAGACGGGCAGCGGCGCTGCTGGCAGCGCGGTTCAGGCGGCGATGTCCTCGTCGCTCAGGCCGGGATCGTCCAGTTCAGCATCGTGAGCGAGCGCATCGGCATGTTCCACCCGGTCCGGCGATCCACCCGAGATGTCCGGGGCGGGTGCCGGCAACAGCGCCTCCAGTTCGGCCATGATCTGCGCGCGGCGTTCGGACCTGTCGAGCGTCAGCCCGCCCTGATCCCACAGGATTTCCGCATCGCCCACAGGGACCCGGTCATCGGGAATGATGTGGACATTGAGGCGGCGGCGGTCGGCCGCCTGGCGCGATTCCAGCCGCGTTTCGATATCGGGGGCAAGATCGGGATGGATGCGCACGCAAATTTCGGTGCCGCGCGACACCTGACGCAGCGTGCGTCCGATGGCGTCGTCGATCGCGATGCCCGGCGCGGTTTCCAGAGCGCGGGCGGCGAGCAATTCGGCGGCGGCAAGCGCCACTTCGGTCGCGTCGCCGGCCATGCTGTCCTGCGCGTCGGCGAAACGGCCGTCGATTGCTTCGATTCCCGCCTGCAGCGCATCGACCGCGCTCAGCAGCGCGGTTTCCCGTTCGGCGCGTGCCTGCGCCAGTCCCGCTTCATATCCTTCGATCCGGGCGCGGGCCTCGCGCGTATCGGCATCACTTTTCGCCAGGGCCAGTTCCGCGCGCAGCGCCGACAGCTCAAGCGACATGTCGGTCTGCGACGTGCCCTTGGTTTCGTTGCAATAGCTGAATACCCGATCAAAGGCGAAGCGTTCGACGTGCAGGTTCATCTCGCCCTCCTCACAGGATCATCGCGTCGTCGCTCTTCGGATCGACGAGCAGGATTTCGCCGCGATCGGCGAGGTTCTTGGCAAGGCGGACGAGCGAGGACTGGGCCTCTTCGCAATCGCGCGCACGGACCGGGCCCATGCCGGCCATATCCTCGCGCATCATCTTTGCCGCACGCTCGGTCATCGCGCCGAAGAACAGGTTCTTCAGATCCTCCGGTGCGCCCTTCAGCGCCAGCGCCATTTCGCGCTTGTCGGCATTCTTGACGATCGTCGCGATCGCCGCCGGCAGCAGGTTGGAGAGGTCTTCGAACGTGAACATGAGCGCGCGGATACGCTCGGCGCTTTCCGGCGCCTTGTCGTCGAGCGCCTTGAGCATCGCTTCTTCGGTGGCGCGGTCGAGCGCGTTGAACATCTCGGCCATCGCTTCGTGCGGATCGCGCTTGCTGGTCCGCGACAGGTTGGTCATGAATTCGGACTTGAGCGTCTGTTCGACCTGCTGGATGACGTCCTTCTGCACGGTTTCCATGCGGAGCATCCGCATGATGACGTCGGTGGCGAAATCGCGCGGAAGCTCGCCCATCACGCGCGCGGCATGGTCGGGGCGGATCTTCGAGAGGATCACCGCCACGGTCTGCGGATATTCGTTGCGCAACGCGCCGGCGAGGATCGTTTCGGAGACGTTGGACAATTTGTCCCACATCGTCCGGCCGGAAGGACCGCGAAGATCCTCCATGATCTCCCTGACCTTGTCGGGCGGGAGCATGCCGGCGAGCAGCCGCTCGGCCGATTCATAGCTGCCGTGAAACGCGGCCATGCTGGAAACTTCGCCGGAAAACTGGACAAGCAGATGTTCGATGACGTGGCTGGGCACCTGGCCGAGCGAGGCGATGGCGGACGAAAGCTCCTTGATCTCGTCGACCGAAAGCTGCTCCCAGATCGGCGCGCCATGATCCTTGCCCAGCGCCAGCATCAGCGCGGCGGCGCGTTGGGTGCCGTTAAAGCGTTTCAGCTCGGGCATTTCGGCGGTCGGCGCCATCATGCTCATAGTCATCGTCCCCTGAAAAAGATTCGATCCCGCGCGCATGCGAGAGCGAACTTCCTTCTATTATAGGAGAAGTGTCAGGAGGTTCGGGCGGGAGATGGCGGTAAATTTTTCGAATTCGATGGTCGGGCTGAGCCTGTTGACGGGAAGCAATGTGTTTTCCAGCGGGTTGACCGACATCACCTTCGAAAGCCGCGCCGTACGCCGCGCCAAGGCGCAATTCACCATGGAGGCGACGACGCCCCCGTGGAAGGAAGAGGCCGACACCAGTCCGCTTTCCTCCCAGGCATCCGCGATCAAGCTGCTCAAAAGCTTTATCGACCGCGCGGGAACCGGCGTCGATTTTCTGCCCGACGATATCCAGACCACTTTCACCACGTACAAGGCGCTCGACCGGCTGCGCATTCTTGCCGAAGTCGCCGCCGACAAGACGACGTCCGACGCCCAGCGCAAATCGTTGCAGACCAGCTTTGCCAGGGGGATGGGCGAGCTTCAGGGATTCCTTGCCACGGCGCCCTCGGACAAGGTCAGCCTGTCCTTCTTTCAGCCCGCGCGGAATGTGAAATCGATCGGCATTCCGGCGCCCGATCAATATAGCATCAAGGGGCCGGCACTGGTCGACCGGCGCAGCGATGCGGTTCCGGGGCTGACCGGTCAGGAGCAGTTTTCGGTCACGCTGACCAAACCGGGCGGCAGCGACACGGTCACCGTCAATCTCGCCACCGGGCCGCAGCCGCCCTCGCTCGACGATGTCGTCAACGCGCTCAACGCCGCGATCGTGGCCGTGCCGCAGACCAATCCCGACGGCAGCGTCAAGACCGACGCCAATGGTGACCCGATCCCGCGCTGGCTTGCCCGGTTCGAAGCCGAAAAGGGGGATGAAGGCTGGGGCCTGACGCTCAAGACGCCGAGCGGTATAGAGCGGGTCACGCTCGATCAGGTCGGCGCGAAGGACTCGCTGATCGTCGCGACCGGCCAGACCGCACTCGATGCGCCCACCGCCACGCAGGTCTTTCGCCTGGACGATCCGGCGGGCGCCGGCAGCCGCACGACTCTTGCCAGCGTGTCGGCGCTCGACCGCCAGGAAACCGAACGCAACGGCCTGTTGGGCAAGACGACGACCGAAACCCGGATCGTCTATGACCAGTTCGGCAATCCCGAGCTGGGCAGCGACGGCAAGGTCAAGCTTGAGAAGATCAAGAAGCCCGACGTTCAGGCCGACACCGATGCCGCGGCGGTCGCCACCGACCGTTTCGGCAACAGCTATGTCGTCGGGACGACCTCCGGCGATCTGGGATCGAACCGATCCGATGGCGACGACAATCTGTTCCTCACCAAGCTGGACGGCGAAGGCAATATCGTCTGGCAGCGAAGCCTGGGGGCAGGGGGATCGTCGCAGGGTGCCGCGGTGCATGTCGCCGACGATGGCAGCGTAACCGTTGCCGGCACCGTGAATGGCGGCTTCGGCGACATGACCACCGATGGCGACATGATGGTGGCGCGGTTCGACGAAAATGGCGACGAGCAATTCGCCACCGTCATTCGCGCAACCGGAGCCGATACGGCTCGCGCGCTTGCCGTGGCCGATGACGGTTCGATCTATGTCGGCGGCAAGGCGGCGTCGGGCGGCGGCGATGCCTTTATCGCCAAGATCGGAACCACCGGCTCCATCGTCGAACGCCGCACGATCAACATCGGCGGCAGCGAAAGCGTCAATGCGCTGGCGATCGACCAGGACGGAAATCTCCTCGCCTCGATCAACAAGAGCGGCAATGCCCAGATCTGGAAGATCGACGGCAATTCGCTCTCGACCGATCTCGGCCAGATCGACCTGGGCCGCGCCGATGCGCGCGTGATCGCGGTCGCCGACGACGGCACCATTGCGGTCGGCGGCGCCACCGAAGCGGCGATGAGCGGGACACAGGTGAACGGCACCGGTGGCGCGCGCGACGGATTCGTCGCGACGATCGATGCCAATCTGACCGGCGCGCGTGTCACGTATCTCGGCACGGCCGAGGACGATCAGGTCGATAGCATCGCGTTCCTGAACGGCGAGCTGTATGCGGGTGGGCGTACGCGCGGCGATCTGGGCGCCACCCGGCGCGGACCGACGGACGGCTTTGTCTCGCGGATCGACATGGCGAGCGGAGCGATCAATTCGACCAGCCAGTTCGGCCAGTCGCTGTTGCGGACCGAACCGGTGCGCATTGCCGCCGATCCGGGCGGCGCGACGACGGGTCTTGCTGCGCTCGGCTTCGGTCGTGGCACGATCAATCCCGAAACGTCCGAACTGCTGACGTCGCAGACGTCGCTGCGCGCGGGCGACAGCTTCTCGATCCGGGTGAATGACGGCGCGGCGCGCAAGATCACGATCGATGCCGGCGAGACGATGAAGACGCTGACCGAGAAGCTGAGCAAGATCACCGGTTCCAAGGCGACCGTCACTACCTCGCGCAGCAATGGCGAACGTTCGCTGCGGATCACCACCAAGGAAGGCAATTCGGTCGATCTGATCGCGGGCGCGGAAGGTCGCGACGCTTTGGAAAAGCTGGGTATTGCCGCGCAGCGCATCGTTACGCCCGAAAAAGTGCCGGACGACGCACCCAAGGTGCGGCCGGGCGGCACCTATGGCCTGATGCTGACCGAGGCGATCAACCTGTCGACGCTCGATGATGCCAAGATCGCGCTCAAGAAGGTGAAGGACGCAGTGTCGATGAGCCAGACCGCGTTCCGTTCGCTTTACTGGGATGACGGCAAGGCGACGATTGTCGATGGCGAGAAAAACTCCGCCTACGGCAAATATTCCACCGCGCGCGAACAATCGCAGCTCTCCAATTATCAGGCGGCGCTCGACCGCCTTTCAAACCCCACTTCCTCCAGCTTGCTAGGATTCTGACGGTCATGAGCAACACGCCCCCGATCCTCGCCGGTATCAAGACCAACATGCATTATCTGGCCGATCGCCAGCGCGTGGTGGCGGAGAATATCGCCAATGGCGAGACGCCCGGATACAAGTCGCGCGAACTGGCCCGGCCCGATTTCGGCGCGCTGGTGGATGGCGGCACCCCCGGCGTGACGCCGCCGCAGGTGCAGCTGACGCCTGCGATGCGCAGCCTGGGCGCGGTCCTCCCTGCTGGAGCGGGCAATGTGATCCGCGATACCGACATCGTCGAGACCAAGCCTGACGGCAACAACGTCACGATCGAGGACCAGCTGATGAAGATGGGCGAGATTCAGGCCGACTTCACTGCGATGGCGAGCCTCTATCGCAAACAGCTCGGCCTGTTGAAGGCGGCGTTGGGCAAGAGCGGCGGCTGACCCGCCACGGCGGTCGCGATACAATGCGCCCGGTGACCAGGCGCGCGATCCGTTCGGAGTTCGTAGCCGCGTAACGTCCCGGTCGCTTCCCATCGGAAAGGCACCGGAAAACCGCCGCGTCGGGCCCGGACCGGCGAACCGCGCATCACGCGCGGGATATGCGCCGATACCCGGTGCCGGTGCGGTGCTACAGTTTCGTGTTGATCGAGATCGGAGCCGGGGCGTCGATGCCCTGCAGCGCGCCGCGCGCGCCATAGGTCTGGCTCTTGGTGCCGGTCAGCCGCTTTGCCTCGGCATTGATCGCCGCCATCATGTCGACCGACAATTCGATCTGGCGCGTCAGGATTTCGGCATTCACCTTGGATGCGTCGCGCAGGCGCAGGCTCGCTTCGGTCAGTGCCTCGCGCGCTTCGCCCACCAGCTTTTCGGTCCAGTCGGCGGCTTCGCGCGACAGCCGTGCGACTTCGCTTTCGATGCGCCCGGCAAGGCGGATCTTGGCATTGGCGATTTCCGGCAGGTCGCGGGTGAACGGCGTGCTGGTCAGCAGCTCGCTTTCCTCTTCCATCAGTGCCGCCAGCGATATCATCGCGTCGCAAAGCGTCGCCGTCACATGCGGTCTCCCTGTTGCAGGCGGATGATCTGGTCCATCACCGTCGTGGCGAGGCCGATGCCGCCGCGCCGGGCGACTTCATTGCCCAGCTTTTCGGCGAGCACGCCGCGAAACACTTCCTCGCCATGGCCGCCCGAAAACTCGCCCGGGCCGCCCGAATTATCGAGCATCAGCTGGAACATCTGCCCCAGGAAGACGGCTTCGAACTGTTGCGCGGTTTCCGCCTGCGGCGAATGCGCCGTCACTTTGGGCATTTGCGGCCCTTGCGAGGGGGGAAGGCTGAGAGGATCCATCATTGCACCACGATTTCTGCCTGAAGCGCGCCGGCGCTTTTCACGGCCTGAAGAATTGTGATCACGTCGCGCGGACTGACGCCGAGCGTGTTGAGCCCGTTGACCAGCGACTGGAGCGAGGGGCCGTCGATCATCGCCAGCGATGCGCCGCCGCCATCGTCCACCGTAACCTGGCTGCGCGGTACGACGGTCGTCTGTCCGTTCGACAACGGGCCGGGCTGCGACACCTGCGGCGTTTCGGTCACGGTGATGGTCAGGCCGCCCTGCGCGATCGCGACCGGGCTGAGCCGCACATCGTCATTCATCACGACCGTGCCCGATGCTTCATTGATGACGATGCGCGCGGGCTGATCGACCTGGATGGGCAGATCCTCGACCTGAGTGACGAGATCGACGATCGATCCGGCAAAGCCCGGCGGCGGTGCGATTTCCACTGTCGCGGGATCGAGCATATGCGCCGCCCCCGGGAAACGGGCGTTGATCGCCCGCGTGACTCGATCGGCCGTTGTGAAATCGGGGTTGCGCAGCGCGAGCTTGAGGCTGGTCGCCGATGCGAGCGCGAACGGTATCTCGCGCTCGACGATCGCGCCGCCGGAAATCCGCGCCGACGTCGTTACGCCGCGACTGACGCTGGCCGCCGCGCCCTGACCGACAAAGCCCGAAACCGCGACCGGCCCCTGTGCGACGGCATAGATTTCGCCGTCGAGCGCGCGGAGCGGCGACACGATCAATATCCCGCCCTGAAGGCTGGTCGCATCGCCCAGCGCAGACACCTGCACATCGATCCGCGAACCGGCGCGCGCATAGGGCGGCAGCGTTGCAGTGATCGAAACCGCCGCGACATTCTGAGTCCGCATCTGGGTGCCGCGAATGTTGACACCCATCCGTTCGAGCATCGCCTGCATCGATTCCTCGGTGAACGGGGAATTGCGCATGCGATCGCCCGTCCCGGCAAGGCCGACGACAAGGCCGTATCCGACCAGCTGGTTGGGGCGAACGTTCTCGACATCGACGATGTCCTTGACGCGGCTTTGCGCCGATGCCGTGCCCGCGGGCAGGGCGGCGGCGAACGCCAGCGCGATCATGACGGTTAGAATGCGATACACGGTGTGTTCCCTGGCCGTGAAAATGCTCTACAATGACTTATAGGATGAACTGCCTGTGGAGCGTGGGAGAAAGGACGTTATTCGGTGCGCGTCGATGGCCTGACCCCGTTGATGGCACGCACGCTGGTAAGCGCGCTGCCCAAGGTCCTGCCCAGCTTCCCGGTAAGCGAGGCGGAAGCCGCAGCCGCACGCCCTCAGCCTCACGCCGCCCAGACGCCCCAGCCGATGCCCACCGTGGCGATGCTGGTCACTCTGTCCGCAGCCGATCCGGCGATCGAGCGCCGTCGCAAACAGGCGAAGAAAGCCACCGAAGGGCTCGACGTCCTCGAAACCGTCCATCGTGAATTGCTTGCGGGTACGCTCGATCAGGGCTCGCTTCGCGACCTTGCCGAATGGGCAAAGGCGATCGACGTGCCGGATGACCCGGTTCTCGCCGAAATCATGCGCGACATCGATCTGCGCGTGCGCGTCGAACTCGCCAAATACGACGTCGAAATCTAGCTCACGACCTAGGCTTTGCCGCGCATATTTTGCGGCCGATCGCGGCGCTCGCCGGCAAATATTTGTTAGGGCCTGCCCGCTATTCCCGGCGCTGGAAAGGGAAGGCGGTGTATCAGGCAAAGATCGATCCTGGCGCATGGGCGGAGGGTCCATCCGAACGCGAAATCGTGCCGGGCAGCATGCCGATCGCGGCATTGTCCAGCGACGATGCGCGGCCTTTCTACTGGCGGGCGCTGGAACGGCAGGCCCGCTGGCCCACCCAGACGCAGGATTTCCTGACCGCGCTGCCGCCATTGCTGACCGGTCAGCAGACGCGGATCGTGCATGTCCGGCGCGGCCGGCGGCTGACGGGGCTGGTGCCCCTGTGCCGGGACCCGGGCTATTTCGCGCGCTGGCGGCTTGCCGGCGTGCGTGAACTTTCCGAACCTGGCGACATCGCCGCTGCTTCCGACGCGGACGCCGCCGGACTGGCACAGGCGCTGCGTCATTTGGGCAGACCGTTGGCGATCGACAGGATCTCCGCCGATTCCAGCTTCATTCCGGCATTGCGCGCCGCGATGCGGGGGCGGGGATGGGTCGTGGTGCGACCCGCGATGCCGTGCCCCGTCATCACGCTCGACGACAGCTGGCGTGATCCGGAGGCGAAGTTCAATTCCGGGCGCCGCTCCGATTTCCGCCGGGCGATGCGCAAGGCGTCGGGGTTCGGCGGGGTGCAGCTGGAAACGCTGTCGCCCGATCTTGCGACGTTCGATGCGCTGTTCGATGAAGCGGTCGCGGTCGAGCATCGCAGCTGGAAACAGGAAGCCGGCACCTCGATCCTTGCCTGTCAGCGGCGGGAGGCGTTTTTCCGCCGTTTCCTGCGCAGCGCCGCCGCCGATGGCCGGGCGCGCATTTCCTTTCTGCGGATCGACGGTGCCGCTGTCGCGATGCAGCTCGCGCTGGTGTGGCAGGGCCGCTACTGGCTGTTCAAGATCGGGCATGACGCCGCGTTCGACAAATGCTCTCCGGGCACGTTGCTGATGCTGCATTGCCTGCGCGACGCGGCAGAGAGCGGCCTGCAGAGCTTCGAACTGCTCGGCGTTGCCGAACCCTGGATCGCGCGTTTCTGGACACGCGAACAGCGCGATTGCGTGCATGTCCGCACCTATCCCGCCAACCTGCGCGGTGGCGTCGCGCTGGCGCAGGATGGATTTCGCTGGTTCCGCCAGAATGCGGTGGGGCGCCGCACGTGAAATCGAGTGCGCTGTGGCGAATGCTGCGGGATATGCGCTATTCGCTGCCGCAGCGTCTGGGCCAGTGCCTGCCCGCGCCCGATATCGGCTCCATGCTGCGCCTGGCCATGGCGACGCGGACGCGGGGCGATGCCGTGACCGTCGGATATTTTCAGTCGGACGCCGCCGCTCCCGACACGATCGAATCTGCCTGCTGCGCGATGGCCGAACGGATCGGTGCGGCGGGGCTCGACGCCTATCTGTCGGTCAAGGCGCCGCCGCTCGGCTTTGACCAAAGCCGGATCATGGCAATCGCGCAGGCGGCCGCCGCATCGAATCTGACGATCCTGTTCGATGCGCATGCACCGAAGGATGCCGAACCGACGCTGGCACTGGCGGAGCGGCTTCTGCCCGAATTTCCGGGAACCGGTATGGTCCTTCCCGCTCGCTGGCAGCGCAGTATCGCCGATGCGCGCCGCTTTCGCGACACGAGCGCGCGTATCCGCGTGGTGAAGGGCGAATGGCCCGATCCGCAAGGCGATCGCGGCACAGACGAAGCATCCTATCTGGAGCTGGTTGCGATGCTTGCCGGACGCGATGCACCGGTGGCGGTGGCGACGCACCGGCCCGCGCTGGCGCAGGCGGCGCTCTCGCTGCTCCGTGACGCTGGAACACCGTGCGAACTCGAACAGCTGCGCGCGCTTCCCCGCCATCGTACCGGCGCAGTCGCACGGCGGATCGGCGTGCCGGTGCGCGTCTATCTTCCCTGGGGGCCGGGCTGGTGGCCCTATGCGATCGAACAGGCAGTAGCCCGCCCCTGGTTGCCGGTCTGGATGCTGCGCGACCGGATCGGTCTTGCGGATCGATAGCCGCGCTCAGCGGCGTTTCTTCGCGATCTTCAGAACATAGCTGATGACTTCGGCCACTGCGGCATAATGTTCGACCGGGATCGGGCGGTCGAGCTCGGCCTGGGCATAGAGGGCGCGGGCGAGCGGGCGGTTCTCGACGATCGGGATATTATGCTCGCCTGCGATGGCGCGGATCTTGAGCGCGATGGCGTCGACACCCTTGGCCACCACGATCGGCGCCGCCATGGCGCCATGGTCATATTGCAAGGCGACGGCGAAGTGGGTGGGGTTGGTGATGATCACGGCCGCCTCGGGCACTTTCTGCATCATGCGGCTGCGCGAACGCTGCATCTGGATCGAGCGGATCTTGCCCTTGATATGCGGATCGCCTTCGCTGTTCTTGTGCTCGTCCTTCACTTCCTGCAGCGACATGCGCATCTTTTGCATGAAGGCGCGGCGTTGCCAGAAGATGTCGAACAGCGCGAGCGCACCAGCGAGCATCGCGACCGGTTGCAGCATCGCATAGACAATCGCAAAGGCGTGCTTGCCGATCTCCGCCGGATCGATACCGACCAGCCGGTCGATCCCCGCCGCATGCGGCCAGGCGATCCACAGCGAAACGCCGCCGACCAGCAACAGCTTGGTCAGCGTCTTGGCAAATTCGACCAGCGCCATCTTGCCGAACAGCCGGCCAAAGCCCTTGGCCGGATTGAATTTCGACCATTTCGGCTTGAGCCGGGCCCAGGAAAGCGTCGGCATTCCGCCCTGTATCAGCCCGCCGATCAACGCGCAGGCGAACAAGGCGCCGAGCACCGGCATCAGCGCGCCCCCGACATGGCCGAGCACGCCGATCATGAAATTCTGCGCACCCTGTGGTTCCAGCCGGTAATCGTCGGCATTGCCCCATAGCCGGACGAACATCGCGCCCAGCGAATGCACCGTCCAGCTGCCGACGCCTGCCAGCACGATCAGCATGCCAACGAATACCGCGGCGTGCTTGACCTCCGGCGCGGTGACCGTCTCGCCGCGTTTTCGGGCGTCCTCCAGCTTCTTGGGCGTCGGATCTTCGGTTTTCTGATCCTTGTCGGGTGCCTCGGACATGGCTCAGCTCCAACCGCCCAGCATCGCGTCGCCCATTTCGGTCGCGAACATCGTCAGTACTGTGCCCAGCGTGACTGCGGTCAGCGCGAGGCCGAGCATGATGTTGAGCGGCTGGGAAATGAAGAAGACCTGGATCGCGGGCGCCACGCGCGCGGCGAGGCCCAGCGCGACGTTGAACACGATGCCATAGATCAGCAGCGGCGCGGCCAGCCCGATCGCCAGCATCATCGAACGACCGGTTGCCGCGATCGCCATCTGTGCGAAATCCTGCGCCGGCGGCAGGCCGCCGATCGGAAACAGCTGATAGCTTTGCACGATCGATTCGATCCACAGATGGTGGACCTGCATCGCCATGCAGACGAGCGCGGCCGCCATCGTCACGAATTTGGAAAGCAACGGCACCTGGCTGCCTTGCCCCGGATCGAACAGCATCGCGGCGGACAGGCCGATCTGCATGCTGATGACCGATCCGGCCATCGATATGGCATAGAACAGGATCTTGACGATCATCCCCATCGCCAGCCCGGTCAGCAGTTCCGCGATCAGCACGGCGGCGAGCGGGCCGTGATCGGCAATCGCCAGCGCGGCTTCGCTGCGCAGCGGCCATATCCCGATCGTCATCCCGAAAGCGATCAGCAACCGGATGCGTCCCGGCACTGCATCTTCGGAAAAGACAGGCAGCAGCATCAGCACCGCGCCGGTCCGCGCGAACAGGATGAAGAAGGCACTGACCAGAAGGGGGAGGTTTTCGGGAACCGCGTCCATGGCGATGGTTCAGTCAAAAAGCGCCGTTCGGACCGAGCCTGTCGAAGCCCGGCTCTTCTCCGATGGTCGGAGAGGAACGGGCGGCATCTTCGACAAGTTCACCGCGAACGCGATGTCCAAAACACGCGCAAGCCGACGGCATCATGCGCCCGCCGCCGATCCGGTGACGATCAGGTCGCTGATCTTGGCCATGAAGTCGGCCAGTTCCTGACCGATCGTCGGCAGCATCAGCAACAGCACGAACCCCATCGCCAGGATCTTGGGAACGAAGGTGAGCGTCATTTCCTGAATCTGCGTCAGCGCCTGAAGCAGGCCGATCACCACGCCGACGATCAGCGACACCAGCAGCAGCGGCCCGACGACCGCAAGCACCAGCATCAATGCCGCCTGGCCGAGTTCCAGAACCTGACTTGCGGACATGGTTCAGATCTGCATCCGCATGATGTCGGTATAGGCGCTGACCACTCGGTCGCGCACGGCGACCATGGTGTCGAGCGCGGTTTCGGCAGCGCCGATCGCCGTCACGACGTCGATCAGGTCGCCCTTGCCCGCAACCTGCATCGCAGAGGCGTTTTCGGCCGCGCGCAGGCTCTGTGCCGTGTCGGTCACCAGTCCTTCGACCATCGAACCGAAATCGCCGCCGCCCTGGGTGCCGTTGCTGGGCGCGAGCGGCGATTTCGCGCCGCCGATGCCACCGGCACCACCAACTCCCAGCGCCCGTCCATAGGCGGACGTCGCGTCCAATGCTCCGATCGACATTGTCGTTATTTCCCTGATGTTTATGAGATTGTATTACTTCAGAAGATCAATCGTCCGCATCGTCAGGCTGCGGGCCGCCTCGATCGCGCTCAGATTGGCTTCGTAGCTGCGCTGCGCCGCTTTCATGTCCGCCATTTCGACCAGGCTGCTGACATTGGGCTTGAGCACATAGCCTTCGCCGTCGGCCGCCGGGTTGCCCGGATCATAGACGCGCTGGAAATCCGACCGGTCGGTCTGGATGCGGTCGACGCGAACCTGCGTACCGCCGGTCGCGCGATCGACTTCGGCGCGAAAGCTTGCGACGCGGCGGCGATAGGGATCGCCCCCCGGCGTCGTCGCCACCGAATCCTGGTTGGCGATATTCTCTGCGATCACGCGCATCCGCAACGTCTGGGCACGCAGGCCCGAAGCAGAGATGCCAAGCGACGTCTTGAGATCCATGAACTTCTCCCGCGCCGCGCATTTGGGCGGCTCAACTCCTTTATAGGCAAAAATTGCCTGGTCGGTCGGTTCGGTCGGAAAAATCATCCTATAATTTTGGACAAAGGAGCCAACGCCCATGTCCATTCTCGACGGCATCACGGTCGAAGCGTCGATCGTGCTCGGTTCGACCGAAGTGCCGATCCGCCAGATCCTGCAAATGAGCCGTGGCGCGATGATCGCGCTCGATTGCGGACAGGAGGATCCGACGCTTGTCTATGTGAACGGCCAGCTGGTCGCGAAGGGCAAGATCCTGGTCGATGGCGACCAGATGTCGCTCGAAGTGGCCGAAGTCGTAAAGAAGTCCGTCAACTGATGGACACGCTTTCGCTGCTGCGCACGATCGGGGCGCTCGGATTGCTGCTTGGTTGTCTGGCCGGCGCGCTCTGGGCGGTCCGGCGCTATGATCTCAAGCTGCCCGGAAGAGTGACGGCGGGGTCGCGCAAACGCGTCGAACTGGTCGAGCGGCTGACGCTCGACGCCAAGCGGTCGGTCGCGCTGATCCGCCGCGATGGCGCGGAGCATCTGATCCTGCTCGCACCCGAAGGGCATCTGGTGGTCGAAACCGCGATCGTCAAAGCGGGCGCGGAACCCGAAGTCGCTCCGGCAGCGCAGCCGCAGGAAGCGGCGACCAACGACAATCTGTCGGACCTTCGCCACAGTTTCGGCCAGCTGGTCGAACAGGCGCGTGGGCGGCTGGCGACGCGCGGCAGGGGATGATGGCGATGCGGATCGTTTCTATGCGTTCGCGCGCCTGCGTGCTCGGCGCGGTTGCGCTGATCATCGGCCTGGCGCTGCCGGTCGATGCGTTCGCAACGGCTGCCGGGCAGCGCACGATCGTCACGCTGGGCGAAGGATCGCTGTCGGCCAAGGCGATTCAGCTCGTCCTGATGCTGACGGTGCTCAGCCTCGCGCCGGGGCTGTTGATGACCGTCACCAGCTTCACGCGCATGGTGGTCGCCTTGTCGTTGCTGCGCACCGGCATCGGCGCGCCGGGCGTGCCGCCCAATCCGGTGATCATCAGCCTCGCGCTGTTCTTGTCCTTCTTCGTGATGGCTCCGACCTTTGAAAAGGCATGGGATCAAGGGGTTACTCCCTATACTGAAGGAAAGATCGAGGAAGCAGAGGCGTTCAGGAAGACCGCCGAGCCCTTCAAGATCTTCATGCTGAGCCAGGTGCGCGACAGCGATCTCGAACTGTTCGCACGGATGGGGGGCAAGCAATATGCATCCCGCTCCGAAGTGCCGCTGACCACGCTGGCGCCGGCCTTCATGATTTCGGAACTGCGCCGCGCGTTCGAGATCGGATTCCTGTTGCTGCTCCCCTTTCTGGTGATCGACCTGTGCGTATCGGCGGTGTTGATGGCGATGGGCATGATGATGCTGCCGCCACCGACTATCGCCTTGCCGATGAAGATCATCTTTTTCGTGCTGGTCGATGGTTGGGCGCTGGTCGCGGGGTCGCTGATCAAAAGCTTCGGTACGGTCTGAAACGATCGACGGCGCTGCGGCAACGGGTCAGGGAAAGGTCGCGCCCTGCATCGCGCCGTGGCGCGTTTCCGCGTCATAGGCGATCTGCGCCTGAGAGATCGCGGCCGCCGCGCTGCGCGCCGCTTGCTGCGCCGTCTCGCAATCGGCTGCGGCGATGGCATCGCGCACGGCGGGAATGCCGCGCTGCGCGATATCGACATGGCCCGCCTCATGCTCGCCCAGGATCGTCAGATAGCTGAGCCAGCGCGCGCGCAGCGCATCCGGGAGCGACGCGTAATTGGTGACGCGGGGAAGCAGGATCGTCGCGCGCATACGCACCTGCGCCCGCTCGAGATCGCAACCGCCCGGCATCGTTTGCCAGCGCCATTGCAAGCGAACCTGCGTCCTGGCGTCCACCGGCTTGCCGTCATGGGTATCGGTGGGGCGAGCGGCATTGATCGCGGCGCGCAACGCCTGCGCGGTATCGCCGGAAACATCATAATATTCGATCACGATATCGTCGCGATCCGCCAGCGCCGGGGGCAAGGGTTGCGGTCCCACGCTGTCCTGCGGCGCGCGAAATCCGGCGAGCAGTACCGCTGCCAGCGCGATGCGCCGCCGATATGCCGACATGCCGATATCTCCCTTCTGCGCCGCGCAAGGGTAGGGCGGTTTGCTTCGGGAAAAAAGATGCAAGTGCCGATGGACGCGCCGAAACCCCTGGCGCGCGTCGACAAATTCCGGTCTGTATCGACGTCTGCTGTGGGAGCGACTGAAGCAGGGCCCAAATGTAGGCAATTGGGGGAAGGCGGTCAGGCGGGCAGCGGGTTCAAGCTACCGATAGCTGTCGTCCCGGAAACGATGATATCGCGGGACACCTTGTCTACTTCCTCTCGGCAAGCTCGGCGGTTCGCCATGCCTGCCAACTGCGATGCAGATCGGCCCTTGATTGCGGGATGGGTTGATCCAGCACTTCGGCAGCCACCATCCGATCGGTGCGGAAATGGCGAAACCCCTGCCGCGCTTCGCACCATCCAATCAGGATGCGCGTGGCCTCGGAGTAACCGAGGACGACCGGCCAGATCGTCCGCCTGGTTTCGTCACCATTTTCGGCGCGATAGATCAGGCACAGTTTCCGTCGTGCGCGGATCGCATCCCTGAGCGTTGCCGGGTCCACCGCCTCAATTACCGGTTCTAGGCGCGGCAGCGCGGCGGTACTCGGTGCCGTGACGAACGGCTGGAGCCGCGCAGGAATGGCTGTTGCGATCTTTGCCAGAACATCCGTCGCAGCGGGCGACAGGATGGCGTCACCGCGCTGGGCAACCCATTGCGCACCCAGAACGATTGCTTCCAGTTCCACCTGGGTGAGCATGAGTGGAGGCATGTCGTATTCGGCCGCCAGCACATATCCCAAACCGGCTTCCCCCGTGATCGGCACGCGCTGCGCGACGAGGTCCGCGACATCCCGGTACACGGTCCGGGTCGAAACCTCCAACTCGGCAGCCAGGGCAGCACCGGTCACTGGCCGCGTCGATCGGCGCATGATCTGGATGATTTGAAACAGGCGATCGGCTCGGCGCACGGGCTGGTGACTCCTGCTGACACCACGGTGTCAGGAGTGCTGCGCTATACGGCCGCCACGTTCAACCTCTCATGTGCAGGACATATTCATGAAATTCGCTTCCGTCCGCCTGATCGCTGCGGACATCGACGCTATGGTCGGCTTCTATGAATTGGTCACCGGACAGACTGCCGATTGGCTCGCGCCGCAATTTGCCGAAATCGTCACTGCGGGCGCGACGCTTGCGATCGGGAGCACAGAAACGGTGGCGGCGTTCGCTGAAGGCAGCGCGGAGCCGAGCGCAAACCGGACTGCCATTCTGGAGTTCATGGTTGCGGATGTGGATGCCGTCTTTGATCGCGTGAAAGGCAAAGGCGAACTGGTGCATGAACCCAAGCTGCTCCCATGGGGCAACCGCACCTTTCAGGTTCGCGATCCCGAAGGTTCCCCGGTCAGCGTCTTCACGCCCTTCACCGAAGCGGCCAAGGCACGCTTCCAGTCGCGATAGGCCTCACGGCCTAGTGGCAGGAAAACCGCTTGCCGTCGTTGGCCAGCCAATCGGCCAGCTCGGCGTAGGGAATCATCGTGCCAAAGGCGATCCCGACCTCGCCTTCGCCTTGCCAGCGCACGGTGAACGGGCGCGGGGGCAGGCCCGGGATCGTGATGACCGAGCAATCGGCAATCGGGTGCGCCGGATCGAGCTGGAGATGGCCGCCGCTTTGCGAGACATCGAGCAGCATCGCGTTGAACCCCTGGGACCCGTTGCTGACCCGCACCCTGCTGCGCGTGGCAAAGCGGGGAGCGCGGGGAATTTTTCCGCGCACCGCGACGGGACGATTTGCCGGTACCAGAATCGTTGCGACATCCACCGGTGCGTGAAGCTGGATTCCGGCGCGCCCGCCTTCGGTCCATACGACCGACCCGTCCAGCCTGTCACCGTTGCGCAACTCGACGGAAACCGCCTCTCCCTGCGCCAGTGTCAGTCTGAATTCGATCATCATGCCGGTGGCCGAAACATTGCGGATGCGGCAGGGCTGATCGGCGCTGCCCTGATGTTCGAGCCGGGCGATCAGCAGCGTGCTGACGCTGCGTTCGCTGCGCCGGCGCCATTCTGTGGCCAGCGGACGGACTGTCTCGTCGCTTTGCGTGGCCGACATCCTGCTCACTTCCGCTCCTGAATAGATTTGGGCTGTTGATGCCATTATAGAGCCGCTCAGGTCAGGCCGGGGCCGCATTCGTAATTGCGACGCGTTTAACTACGTCCTTGCCAAAGGCCTCGGTCGCAGCCTGCTCGACGACTGCGCGAAATCCGTCCATTCCGGGCAGCATGCCGTCGGGGCCGCTGGCGAGCGGCGTGCGATAGGTGCGCATGTTGATTGCGTGGAACAGCAGCGGAAGCCGCGCGGTGACCAACGCGGCCTTGTCCTCGGGCACTTCGAGGCTGATGTCGAAGCTCACATAGCCGCTCAGCCGTCCGTCCTCGAACACCAGCGGTGCCAGGATCTTTTCCGCCGGCACAAAGGCCGTCGGCGCGTCCTTGCCGCTTTCGTCATGGGCTCCCTCTGCCGCGGATGCCGGCGTCGGCGCCACGAACGTCACCACGGCAAATCCGGCTCCGCCGCCGACGAGGGCGCCCAGCACGAGCAGCAACAAGGGAAAGAGCAGCTTTTTCATGCGCGATCCCCGCTAGAATTTGAAACTGGTATCGCTCGGCAGGGCGGATGCCTCTCCGATGACGACGATGGTGATGCGCCGGTTTTCGGCACGGTCGGGCTGGTCGGGATAGACCGGCCTGGTCGCGCCCATCGCGACGATTTCGGAAAAACGATCGCCGGGCAATCCGCCGGCGATCAGCGCGCGGCGCGCGGAAAGCGCGCGTTCGCCCGACAGCCGCCAATTGGCATCGCTGTCGCCGCCGCCGCCATCGGTATGGCCCTCGATCGCGATCTGCCCGCCCGAAGGCGCCAGTTTTTGCGCCACCTGGGTCAGAATCGCGCGGGCATAGGGGTTCAGCTCGGCGGTGCCGCTGCGAAACATCGCCTGTCGGTCATTGTCCATCAGCGTGATCCGCAGCCCATCGCGCGAGGGCTGGATATCCACGCTGCGCTTGCCTTCCGCATCTTGCGGGATCGTATCGATCGCGACGCGCAATTCGGTCGCGAGCACGCGCTGTGCGGAATCGGGGACGTTGGCAGTGCCGCCGCGCGACGTGCCGGCCACGCCCGATTCCATTGTCGGTTCGCCTATGCTCGTGCGGTTGCTGGCTTGCGAGGAACGGCTGCGGCCGCCCTGACCGGCCTGACTGCCCACTACGTTGGTCATCGTCGTCGCAGGCGATGCGCTGGGTGAAGTCGGCGTGAAATATTCCGCCAGCCCCTTCAGTCGCGCCTTGTCCGGATTGGAGATCAGCCAGAGCAGCATGAAAAATGCCATCATCGCGGTCACGAAATCGGCATAGGCGACTTTCCAGGCGCCGCCATGATGTCCGCCGGCGACCTTCTTCACTTTCTTGACGATGATGGGCCGCTCGTTGGAAACGGCCATTTCAGCCTCCCAGTGCGCGGCGGAGGCGATCCTGTACCGCGCCGAGGCGGACATAGCCGATCGCCTCGAGCGAATCCTCGCCATCGGCGATGCGCGTCATCAGCCCGGCACATTCGTCGGCATGCTGGATCAGATAGTCGAAAGTTTGCAACTGCCCCAGGTAATTGGCGGCGAAATGCTCATCGCAGACCAGCACTTCCGCAAGCGCCTCCAGCTTTTCGCGGATCTCGATGACCTCCTTTGCAAGGACGCTGTGCAGTACCCGGGAATAGGGATCGTATCCGGGCAGCGACTGCGCGGGAACGGGCTGCGAGGGTACGGGCAGACAGGACATCAGAACAGCTCCAGTTCGCCGCGATGGGCGGCGGGTTGGGGTTTCGCGACAGGTGCGGTCTCGGCCACCTGCTGCGACACCTTGGTGCAGCGGCTGCGGCCGTCATGCGGCAGAAACTCAACCTTGCGCGCCGACGTGCCGCCGACATCGCAATGGCCGATCGTGATCGCTTCGGTTTCCATGAAGCGGCGGGCGAACGCCGCGTTGGACGAGCCGATCGATCCGAGCCCGGAAATGATGTTGGCACCGCCATAGATATGCGCGCGCAGCTGTGCCCGCGAAGCGCCTTTCCCCATCATTCCGTTGATGAGCAGTTCCATCGCATGAACGCCGTAGCGTTGCATGTCGATGGCGGACAGCGCCTGGCCTTCGCTCGGTTCGCCGAGCAGGAAGTGGTTCATGCCGCCCACTTTCGCGATCGGGTCATAGAGACAGACGGCGACACAGCTGCCGAGCAGGGTGGAGATCATCACATCCGGTTCGGAGACCACTGCGTGATCGCCCTGGATGATGGAGATACGGCGCATCCGGCAATCCTCAGGTCAGCTCGCCAAAGACGCGCTCGATCTTTTCCTTGAGCGCAGCCGGGGCAAAGGGTTTCACCACATAGTTGTTGACGCCCAGCGCCGCGGCCTTCTGCACCACTTCGCGGTCCGAAGACCCGGTCAGCATGATGAACACCGTCTTGCCGATCACGGGATCGGCGCGGACGTTCTGCAGGAACTGCAGGCCATCCATTTCGGGCATATTATAGTCGGAGATGATCAGATGGACCCGGTCGCTGCGCACCGATGCAAGTGCTTCGGGAGCACTCGCCTTGTCGCGCACGTCCTTGAAACCCAGATCCTGCAGGGCGCGTCGGATCATGGCGCGCATGCTGGTCTGGTCGTCCACCACCATCACTTTGATCTGCGATGCAGCTGGCATCAGACATCCCCTGTCAACGTATGCGTGCGGCAGGCCGCGAGGATCACCTCGGGCATGGCCGACAGGCTGAGTTCCTTTTCCACCGCCCCGATTTCCATCGCGGCGCGCGGCATTCCCCAGACGACACAGCTGTCGCGTGCCTGGGCAAGTGTGCGGGAGCCGGCCCGGCGCATTTCCAGAAGGCCGGCGGCGCCATCCGCCCCCATGCCCGTCAGGATCACGCCGACTGCGGCCCGACCCAGCGGAACGAGCGAACGGAACAGGATATCGACCGCCGGGCGATGGCCGCCCACAGGATCGCCGTCCTTCAGCTTTATCCGTCCTCTTGCATATTCCATGTGCCGTTGGCTCCCAGGAGCAATATAGACGGTTCCACGCTCCAGGCTGGTGCCATCGGTCGCTTCGACGACACGAACCGCACAATCTCCGTTCAGGCGTTCGGCAAAACTGCGCGTGAAGGTGGCGGGCATGTGCTGAACGATCAGCACCGGCGGACAATTTTCCGGCAGTGCCGGCAGCAGCGAGAACAGCGCCTCGACGCCGCCGGTCGACGAACCGATGCCGATCACCGCGTCGGACGAAGTGCCCTGACTAGGCGCTGCGGCGCGCGGCAGCGGATTGGGGCCCGCCCGCACCGCGGCACGTGCCGCCGACTTCACCTTGGCGCACAGCAATGCTGCGTCCCGGGCAATGTCTTCGGGCGTCCCGCTCGGCTTGGTCACGTAATCGACTGCGCCCAGGCGCAGCGCCTCGATCGTCACTGCCGCTCCGCGCGCGGTGAGTGTCGAGCACATCACCACCGGCATCGGTCGCAACCGCATGATCTTTTCGAGAAAGGACAGGCCGTCCATTCCCGGCATTTCGACGTCGAGCGTCAGGACGTCGGGATCGAGCGACTTGATCATTTCCCGCGCCGCAAAGGGCTCGGGCGCCATGCCGACCACTTCGATTTCCGGGTCCGCCGACAATATGCGCTTCAATGTCGCGCGCATCGAGGCGCTGTCATCGACGATCAGTGTCCGTACCGGCGCCCTCATCGCGACTCTCCCTTTTGATAAATTGTGTGTCCGCAACTGCGCATCTGTTGCGACGCGGGGCCGATCATCCGTTCCGAATGGCCGATATAGAGATAGGCTTCGGGTGCCAGCTGATCGACGAAGCGCTGCTCGAGCTCTTCCTTCGCGTCGTCGTTGAAATAGATCATGACGTTGCGGCAGAAGATCGCGTCATATTGCGCCTTGAGCGGCCATGGTTCGAACAGGTTGAGCACCCGTGCGGTGACCATCGCCCGCGCGGCATCGGCCATCACATAGCCGCCGTCCGACGGCTGCATCCATGCGTTGCGATACGCTTCCGGGATCGCCTGGACGGCGTTGTCCGGATACCAGGCGCGACGGACGGATTCGACCACCGGCGGCGAAATGTCGGTCGCCAGCAGCCGGATGTCGGCATTGCGAAGCCAGGAAGCCGCCGTTCGATCCGGGCCGAGCAGGCACATGACGATCGTATAGACTTCCTCGCCCGACGAGCATCCGGCGGACCAGATGCGGATCGGCTGGCGCCGCGCCGCTTTTTCCTGCAGCAAGGGTATCAGCGTTTCGCGCAGGTGATCGAAATGATGCGGTTCGCGAAAGAAATGCGTGTGGTTGGTCGTCAGCGCCACCACCATCTTGCCGCGTTCCTCGGCATCGCTTTCGACCAGCCGGACATATTCCGCGAACGAGGCCAGCCCATGTTGGCGAAGCCGCCGCGCCAGCCGCGACTGGACGAGCGTCACCTTCGCCTCGCTCAATGCGATGCGCGCGTCCGACTGCATGATGGCGGCAATGGCGGCGAATTCACGCGGATTGAGTTCCGCATTATGCGCCGCCGACATGACCGCTGAGCCGCCGGCGAGCGCCGCCGTGGCGCTTGCGCCGGCCGGGGTCACGCCGCCAAGTCCAGGTGCTTGGTGAGGCTCAGGGCATCGAGATCGAGGAGCAGGACCATCTGGCCTTCCTGCGACTTGGTGCCATCGGCGCCGCGTGCGGTGATCCGCACCAGCCCGGCGATCACGCTCGGTTCGCCGATTTCGACATCGGGTGCGGGCTGCACTTCCTGGCTGTTGATCGCGACGATGTCGGTCACTTCATCGACCAGGAAACCGGCCTGCTTGCCCGCGATGCTGACGACCAGGATGCACGAGCGCGGATGAATGGCGCTCGGTTCCCAGCCCAGACGCTCGGACAGGCCGACCACCGGGATCACGTTGCCGCGCAGATTGGTCACGCCCTTGATGAACGGCGGGACGTTGGGCAGCGGGGTCGGTTCCTCCCATTCGCGGATTTCGATCAGCGAGGTCATGTCGATCCCGAAGATCCGCTTGCCCAGGGTGAAGGTGACGATCTTGCGGTCGGCAACGGTGTCGTTGTTGCTCATGCTGCCATTCCTTTCGGCGAGAAACGAGTTTGCGTTGGAGAAGCGACCAGCGCTTCGATGTCGAGGATGAGGGCGATCGAGCCGTCACCCAGGATGGTTGCGCCGCCCAGACCGCGGATCGGGTGCAGGTTCTGGTCGAGGCTCTTGATCACGACTTCGCGGCGATCGTCGATCGTATCGACCACCAGGCCGACCTGTCCGGCGGTGTCGCTTTCCACGATCACCACCAGCGAGTCCTCGATCGGCCGGTCGTCGTTGAGGCCGAAAATCTCCGTCGCACGCTTGATCGGCAGATATTCGCCGCGCATGTCGATGACTTCGTTGTTCGGCGTGGTCCGCTTGACCTGACCCGGTTCGGGCTGGATCGTTTCGATGACATGGGCCAGCGGCAGCACGAAGCGCTGACCGGCAAGCCGCACGATCATCCCGTCGAGGATCGCCAGCGTCAGCGGCAGGATCATGGTGAAGGTCGTGCCTTCGCCCGGAACCGACGCGATTTCGACGCGTCCGCCCAGCGCTTCGACATTCGACCGGACCACATCCATGCCGACGCCGCGGCCCGAGATGTTGGAGATCGTGTCCGCAGTCGAGAAGCCCGGCGCGCAGATCAGCTGATCGATTTCCTCGTTCGAAAGCTGCGCGTCGGCGGGGACGATGCCCTTTTCGACAGCCTTGGCGAACACCTTCTCGCGATTGATGCCGCGGCCGTCATCCTTGACCCGCACAAAGATGCGCGCGCCCTTTTGTTCGGCCGAAAGGCGGATCGTGCCGTCGGGCGATTTGCCCGCTGCGATACGTTCCTCGGCGCTTTCGATGCCATGGTCCGCTGCGTTGCGGATCATGTGCGTCAGCGGGTCGCCGATCTTCTCGATAACGCCCTTGTCGACTTCGGTCGTGTCGCCGATCGTTTCCAGATTGATGTTCTTGCCGGTTTCCGCGCCCAGATCGCGCAGCATGCGCGGGACGCGGCTGAACGCCTGCCGGATCGGCTGGGCGCGCAGCGACATGACATTGTCCTGGATCTGGCGTGTCAGGCGCGCCAGCTCAGGCAGCTCGACGCGCTGCTGATCGGCGGACGACAGGCGATCGGACAGGATCGAGTTGCGGATCACCAGTTCGCCGACAAGGTTGAGCAGCATGTCGAGCTTGGCCAGATCGACACGGATGGTCTGCGACACGGCTTCCGACGGCTTGTCGGGGTATTTGGTGCCGACATCCCTGGGCGCATCGGTGCCGGGTGACGGCGAAGCGACCGCAGTCACTTCGGCAATCGACTGGACCACCGACAGCATCTGGTCGAGATCGCCGGCCGGATCGACCTGGGCACGCACGTCGGGCAGTTCCGGCGCCGCAGCCATTGCGACCGCGCCTTCCTCCCGCGTGATTTCGACCACTGCTTCGGGCGAGACGAAATCGAAGCAATCGCGGATCGCGGATTCCTCGACCGTTCCCGGCACGCGCAGCGTCCAGCCGAAATAGGCGGATTCGGTATCCAGATCGCGCAGCCCGGGCATATCGCCCAGATCCACGGCGATGATCTCGCCGCCCAGTGTTTCGACTTCGCGCACGACGAGCAACGGTTCGCCGGCATTTGCCAGATCGCCATTGCCCGGCACGAACCGGACCAGCCAGTCGGCAGGGCCGCCCTTGTCGCCGTCCAGCTGGGCGATATCGACCGTCACCGGTTCGAAACCGAACGGGTCGGCGTCCTCGGCGGACGGTTCGGACGCTTTGGCAGCATCCGGGGCAGGGGCCTGCGCCGAAGGCGCAGGCGCAAGGCCCTCATCCTCGTCGCTCAGGCCGCCGGCGACCAATATGCCGTCCAGGCGCGCGATCATATCGGCGTCCTCGGGGACGTCGGCCTGGCCGGTCGCTGCCGAGACATGATCCGACAGGGTGTCGAACGCGATCAGCATGACCTTTACCAGCGGCAGGGTCGGTTCGATCTTGCCGCCGCGAACCGCGTCGAGCAGGTTTTCGAAGCTGTGCGCAAAATGCGTCAGCGCGACATGGCCGAAGGCTCCGGCGCCGCCCTTGATCGAATGGACCGCACGGAACACGCTGGCGATGGTATCCGCCGAGGTGTCGCCATTCTGCATGGCCGACAGTCCCTCTTCGGCGACCGTCAGGCCTTCCGTGCACTCTTCGAAGAAGATCGCCTGGATTTCGTCGAGTTCATCGCTCACGGGCACACGCGGCGGATCGCCGCCCCCAGTTTCTCGGCCTCGAAAGGCTTGGTGATCCAGCCGGTGGCGCCGGCATTGCGCGCGCGGGTCTTTTTCTCGTCCGAAAATTCGGTCGAGAGGACCAGGATCGGCGTGCCCTTGAAACCGCCTTCGGCGCGGACCGCTTCGATCAGCTCGAAACCGTCCATCTTCGGCATGTTGATGTCGGTGATCAGCAGGTCGGGCTTCACTTCGTGCATGCGCTCGAGGCCGTGTTCGCCGTCATTTGCGCTTTCGATGCGATAACCCTGCGCGGTCAGCGACGCCTTTAGCAGCATGCGCATGCTCGCCGAGTCATCGACAGTAAGGATCAACTTGCTCACAGACTTTCTCCGGACTGAATACCGATGGCGTCGGCCAGACGGCAGCGCGTGACGCGGTCGACGAATGCGGGGCTGGGGTTGTTGATGGAAAATGCATGGCCCGACCGCTCCGCGTCCTGGCGGGCGGCGACCAGCAGCTGAAGCACGGCCTGGCCGACGCTTTCGACATCGCTGGCGTCGATCGCCACCTGACCATCGAGATCGGTCGCGAGCACCATGCGGACCTTCAGGTCTTCGGCGGTGACGGTAGTGGCGTGCGCCGGCAACCGCATCGTGCGGTCGTCGGGGGAAACGGCGGCATTTTCGATACCGTCCGCGGCCTGGGCGACGGGTTCGGCGCCTTCGGTCGCGGCGGCCTCGGCCGCTTCGGGTGCGGGTGTGGCGTCCACGCCTTCGGCAGCGACCGGATCGCCATCGACAGGCAGGATGTCCTCGAGATCGACCAACTGGGGTACGAACTCAGGCGGCTGCTGGGGAGAGTCCATTTTTCGCCTCGTCGAGTGCAGTTTCGAGTTGCTGGAAAGTCGGCGCATAGGCGCTGGGCGTCATGCGTCGGGCTATTTCGATCGCGACCTGCACCGGCACATCCTGTGCATAGGCGACGATCGCGGTCTTCACGATCGAGAAGGGCTTGCTGTCCTCCTCGATGGTCTCGTTGAGCTTGGCGGCGAGCGGGCCGACCACGCAGTAGCTGAGCAGCACGCCCAGGAAGGTACCGACCAGCGCGCCGCCGATCATCGCACCCAGGATCTCGGTCGGCTGGTCGATCGAACCCATCGTCTTGATGACGCCCAGCACCGCCGCCACGATACCGATCGCGGGCAGGCCGTCGGCCATGAGCTGCAGCGCGTGCTGGGGCCCCAGCTCTTCGTGATGGTGCTTTTCGATATCGGCTTCCATCGCCGCTTCGATCTGATGCGGGTCTTCGAAATTGACCGTCATCATCCGCAGATAATCGGCGATGAACTCGACCAGATGGTGATCCTTCACGATCCGGGGAAAGGCACTGAACAGATTGCTTTCGTGCGGGTTGTCCAGATGCGGTTCGATCGCGGTGGCGCCGCCTTTCTTGAAAGTCGAAAGCAGCTGGAACAACAGCGTCAGCAGATCGGCATAGTCGGTCTTCTTCCAGCGCGAGCCCTTGAACGCACGCAGCAGGCCGGCAACCGCCTTTTTCACCGTGGCCATCGAATTGCCGACGATGAAGGCGCCGATCGCGGCGCCGCCGATCGCCATCAGCTCATGCGGCAGGGCGTGGGTGATGATGTCCATCTTCCCGCCAGCCATCATGAAGCTGCCGAAGACACAGCCCAGAATGATTATGAAACCGACTGCGTTTAACATGACTTAGGTGCTTCGTTTCCCTGGATACGATAGAATTATAGGAAGAATTGAGGGGGCGGGGCGGGACGCGAAAACAAAAGCATGTTCCGCGCCCCGAAATGTTCAGGCCGCAGCCCTGCCGCCGATCCGCGAAGCCTCGCGATCCTGGCAATCGATGACCGCCAGATAGTTGCGCAACCGGTTGAGCTCGAGCGTCGCGATCAGGTTGTTGTCGTGCCAGGGATGGACCAGCGCGGCGATGTCGGCCGCCCAGGGCGCCGTGGCGTCGAACAGGATGCCGAGCCCCAGCACCGCCGGGACATGGGCCCAGGCGAGCGAGCGATCGGCCGAGCGCGCTTCGTCCAGAAAATCCTCGACGGCGGTCAGCACGCCGTTGCGCGGACCGCCGGCGCGATTGGCAAAGGCGAACTGGCCCGCGCCGCGAAAGCCCCGGCCGATGCGGATGCCCGGATCGTCCAGCGTCACGCCGCCGTCCCAGCTGTGCGGATGCACCCATTCGGGCGGCAGCGTATCGGGTGCATAATACATGTCGCGTCGGGCGCAGGGCCAGCTGACATCGTGCAGAAAGGCGAGCAGCGGTTTGCCGTCGCGGCGCGCCAGTTCGTCGGCGATGCGCAGTTCGCCCAGCACGGTATAGTAATTGTGATCGCCGTCGATCACCCATGCATCGATATCGTGCAGCCCCGGCATTGCGCGGTGGCTGGTGTCGGCGAGATGCGTGACACAATCCGACGATGCGGCCCATTCGGCAAAGCCGGGCTTGGGCGCAGGATCGATGCTGGTCAGCGACCCTTCATGCTGCGCAGCATGATTTGCGAGCAGTTGCGACATGCCGCCGAATTCGGCGCCGATCTCTGCAATATGACGTGCTTCGGCGGCATTCAGGCAGCCCAGGATCAGGTCGCTGAATTCCGACATCGAATGGATGAGAAGGTTGGTCATGCGGCTACTCCGCTAAGCTGCGATCGGGAACTTGCCTGCGCTGCGGGCGGGCTTGCGCTTGCCTGTTCGCTGCCGCGCTCGGCGATCGGACGAAACACCAGCGCGAGCATCATCGGACGAGCGTCCTTTCGCGGCGGCGGCGGGACCGTCATGAACGAAAAGCCGTCGTCGCAGCGGAACAGGTGCGGCGCGACCTGGTCCATGCCGTGCAGGCCGGGCAGCGCTTCCTCTTCGTCGAATCCGGGACGTTGCTTGTCGCTCATGAAACGCTCGACCGGCATGAAGATCGCGCTGTCGATCTGGACATATTCGAACAGCGCGCCGAACTGGACACCGACCGTGAAACGGCAATCGCCCACCGGGATCGGCGCGACATAATAGCCGTCATGCGTGGCGGTCGCGGTCACCTTGCCGGTTGTCGATTGCGTGCCGTCGGAAACGATGACGGGCAGGGCGATGCTGCGGTCGGCGAAATCGGCATTTTTGAGCTTCAGCCCGAAGCGGCGATGCGCCAGCAGCGAGAGTTTGAGCGCGAGCCCTTCGCCCTGCAGCTCGGCAGGCAGATACATGCGCGAAGCACCCTTCATGTAGAAGAGCCCCCGCTGACGCAGGCCGTGGGACGCGACTGCGCGGTCGAACAGCGAAACCGTCTGGTCGGTGCCCAGATTGACGTCATGCTCGAACTCGCCGAGCACTTCGAGCTCGGGCGCCAGCGGCAGGAACATCAACCGCATCAGCGCGGCGGCCGCGGCCTGGTGCCACATCACCGTGGTCGCGTGCGGACTGGTGCGCAGCACGTCGCGATCCAGCGCCTCTGCAAAGCGCAGACAACCGGCCTGAACCCGCTCGCGCACTTCGCTCTGGCGTGCCTTGATACTCGATCCCCGACGCACGGGCGTGCCGTCTTCGCCATAATCGACCACCGAACCCTGCGCGGCAGTGCTCAGCTGTTCGATCACGGCGACATTGGCACACATCGCTTCCAGCGTGTTGCCGTCATAATCGGCGGCATCGATGAAGCCGCGCTTGTCGAATCCGGTGCGGCATTGTTCGCGCAGCAGCAGGTAGCGGCCCGCGACATGTACGCCCAGCGACTCCTGCAACAGCGCATCGACTTCGTTCTGCGCGCTGCCATTATAGCCCAGGTCGACCAGCATCAGCGTGTCGCCCTTTTCCGGCTGCGCGGCGGCGCGGACATGGTGTACCAGCCGCTGCGCGAATGCGCGGCTCTTGCGCGTGATGACGCGCGTCCAGCGTGGGCCGCGAACGGCCTTCAGAAATGCTGCGCCCGACTGCATGTCGGATGTTTCGCGCGCCAGCGTCGCGATCTCGGCCGGGGTCAGCAACAGCTGCTTTGCGATCGTCGGCATGTCGGTGCCGCCTTCGGCCTCCAGAAAGCGGGCGATGCTTTCCGGAGTGCGCAGATTGGCCGCAGTGGCAGTGTAGCGGCTGATTTCGATCGCATGGGCGGGGGCAGGGTTGCCTGCTGCCGCGTGCATGCGCATCGGCAAATGCCCGTCGCGCATCAAGAAAAGATAATGGACGCGGCCGCCACGTTCGGCTTCGATCGCTGCGGCTTCATCGGCAAGCCAGCGTGCAAAACTGTGAAACACCGGCCCCAGCGTAGCGAAACCGAAACGTTCGGCGCTGTCGGCGATTTGCGGTTCGATGGCGGCAATCGTCGCGCGGTGCGGCTGCGGCGTACCGGCAGAGCCCGCGACTTCGGCATGGAGCATCGCGCCGGCAGCGGCTTCGAGACGCAGGCGCTGGGCACTCGCGTCGCTGAATTGTCGAAGGTGCAGCGTCTGCACGCCAAAGGGCTTTACGCCGTCGACATCGGCCTTGGCATTGTCGCCGATGTGCAGGATTTCCGCCGGCTTCACGTCGACTTGTTTCAGCACGTCGCGAAACAGCCCTTCGGATTTGGAAAGGCCCAGTACCGAGGAGCAGAAGATCCGGTCGATCAGCGCCGCGATCTCCTCGCCCGCAGCCGCCGCGATCAAACCGCGAAGCTGGTCGGCGTCGAGATAGGTGTCGCTGACGATGATGGTGGGAATGCCGCGCCGCTTCGCTTCCTGAATCAGCCGGACAGTGGGCGCGAAGGCGAAACAATGCCGTGCTTCGGCATCCAGTTCCTGCTGCACGGCGGCAATGCGGTCCTGCTTGCGCGCATTGGGCAGCAGCTCGGCATAGATTTCGGCAATCGCAACTTCGTTGCGTCCACGGCGGATTTTCGATGCGTCGCGGGCGCGGTGCTCGGCCCAGCAGCGCTGAAGCTTCGAAGTATCGGCAAAGGCTTCGAACAGATCGGTCGGCGCGTGCGTATCGCGCCACAACAGCGTGTCGAAACAGTCGAGCGAAAGCAGCTTGATGTCGTCGCGCCCGTCGAGCGCGTGCGGCATCGCATGCGGCAGGATAAATTCGGACATGGTTCCTCACGGAAAGCGCGCGCCCTGATGCACGCCTATTTCTTATAGGATGAGTTCAGCCTTTGCGTCGGAACCGTCTAAAATGGTGAGGTCACCGAAGGAGTATTCGATGTCCGTCAATGCTTACCAGGCGGCCCGGAGCCGGGCCGAAACTCCCCGCGCGGCCGAACAGCGCCTGATCGGCGAAATCATCGGCGACATGATGATTGCGCGCGACGCCGGACTGACCGGCGCGGCGCTCATGACGCCGCTGCATCGCAATCGTGAAATGTGGTCGGCCTTCGCCACCGATTGCGGTGCGCAGGGCAATGGCCTTCCCGATGCGCTGCGTGCGCAGATCGTGTCGCTTTCCTTGTGGGTCGATCGCTTCACCAGCGAAGTGATGGCCGGCCGCGAAAGCATCGATGATCTCATCGAAATCAATCGCACGGTTCTCGATGGCTTGCGGGGAACCCAGTCGCTCGCTGCCTGATCGGCCAGCATCCTGCGAAATGAAAGGGAGCGTACCGATGCCGGTACGCTCCCTTTTTTATGTCCGGAGCGGTGCCATCCCCATCGCGCCACAAGCGTGACGCGCAATTGACGCATTCGCACTGCACAAGCGCGCCAGGGCTGGCGGGCTCCCTTTCGGACAGCACAGAGCCCGCCGGCTCCGGAATCAAAAGAGGCCCGGAAGCAATCGCCTCCGGGCCTCGATCGTTGCGGTGTTTATCCGTTCAGAAGGACGTCCAGTCCTCCCCTCCATCGGCGCTCGGCGCGGGGCCGGGCAGTGCCTTGACCGGAGAGCGATATTCGCCCGACGTCTTTGCCGTGGCGGCAGCGGTTCTGGCCGGCGCGGTCGCTTTGTTTTCGACTGCCTTGACGCTGGCATTTGCCGGAGCCGGCTTGGTCGAGCGTGTGGCCGCGGCAACCGACAATGCCGACACATGCGTGTTGCCGACCCGGAATTTCGCGGCGCGCTCGGCGAGTGCAACCACTTCGCTCGACAGGTTGCGGGCGGCTGCCGAGGTTTCCTCGACCATGGCCGCATTCTGCTGAGTCGTCTGATCCATCGTTCCGATGGCGGCGCTCACCTGAGTGATGGCGGTCGACTGCGCCTGGTTGTCGGTGGCGATATTGCCCAGCAGCGCATGGACTTCGCTGACGTCGCCAGAGATGTTCTGGAGCGCGCCATCGACCTTCTGCACCATGTCCACTGCGGCGACGATATCGGTCTGCGTCACGGTCAGCTGATCGCGGGCGCGCTTCGATTCCTCTTCGGCGCGCATCGCGAGTGCGGAAACCAGATCGGCGACCACCGCAAAACCGCGACCGGCTTCGCCGGCGCGGCCAGCTTCGACGGCAGCGTTCATGGCGAGGACTCGCGTCTGGAACGCGATCTTGTCGAGCCCTTCGATCACGCTGTCGATGCCCTTGGCGCTTTCCGATACGCGGCCCATTGCCTGAACCGCTTCGTCCGCGACATTGCGACCGCCGGTGACGGTGGCGATGGCGCCATCGGCGCGTTCGACGGTGCGCTGCGCAGCGGCGGCCGTCGCTCTGAGGCGATCGTCCATCTGCGTGACGGCAGCGGAGGTTTCCTCCAGGCTGGCGGCATTGCCTTCGGTACGGCGCGCCAGATCCTCGGATGCAGCCGCGATTTCCTGCGAGCCGGTGCGGATGGTGGTGGTCGATTCCATCACCGAGCCGATCAGGTCGCGCAGTGCGTTGGTCGCGTCGTTGAAGTTCGCGCGCACTTCGGCATAGGCCGGCGGGAATTCAGGCACGATGGTGACGGTCAGGTCGCCCTGCGACAGCGCGTGCAGCGATTCGCCGAGCGTTTCGACGACTCGCTTCTGCTCGGCCTCAGCCTGTGCCTTCTCGGCGGCGGCAGTGGCCTGCGTCCGCGCATTGTCGCGGAATACGACCACTGCGCGCGCCATGTCGCCGATTTCGTCGCCGCGCTGATTGCCCTGGATTTCGATCGAGGTGTCGCCTTCGGCCAGACGGCCCATGCGTTCGGTCATCGCCACCAGGGGTCCGGTGATCTGCTTGCGGATCAACAGATAGATCATGCCGACGATCGACAGCAGGCCGATCGCGGATACGACGATCAGCGTCCAGATCGTGGCATTGGCATCTTCGCCCAGCGCCACCGAGCTCGCTACCGCGCGTTCGTGCACTGAGTCTGCGATCGCGTTGGCGGCGGCGTCTGCCGCTTCGAACGGCTCTTTCGAATCATGCTGCAGCACGTCTTCGGCATCGCCCAGGCGGTCCTGGTACCACAGCGGCGGGATCTTCGCCGTCTGCTTCTGATATTCCTCCAGCGCGCTGCGCAGTTCGACGAACTTTGCGCGCTGATCTTCTGCCATCAGCTTTTCGAGCGAGGCGACCGATTCATCGATCCTGGCGAAGGTGGTCTTGACGTCGCCGACCAGCGTTTCGAAGTCCGCCCGGTCATGTTCGATCACCGACATCAGCCAGAGCCGCTCGGCGCGATTTTGCGAGGTGGTGATGACACCCGCCAGGCGGATCGCTTCGGCGTCGCGGTCCGACAGCGTCAGTGCCTCTTTGGCGGTAGCGTTCAGCGATACCGCGCCCAGCCCGGCCACAAAAACGGAAAGCAGCGCCAGCAGCGAGATACCGAGAAGGATCTTCGCCGAAATGCGCAAATTGGAAAAGAATGCGAGCATGTTTGGCTCCGGCTTGTTTGGATTGATCAACGAAATGAAGGAATCAGCCGCATTATAGGATATTTGCGCGCTGACTGGCGTGCTTTGGACGCAAATGTCGATCGCCGAAAAATCGGAAGGGCCGCATTATCTATTTGAATCAGAATATTATTCAGGTATTAATCGGCCAGCCGTAGTTTCACGGATGAAGCGTGGAGTTCTGCCTGCTCGGTATGTTCCTATAATTAATGCGAACATCCGACAGGAGAATATGAATGCGTTTCAAGCCCGTTCACCAGGCGCCGATGCTGCGTGCCTCCGCGCTGGCGATTGCAGTTTCGGTTTGCGCCACGACGGCTCAGGCGCAGACCGCTGAAGACGGTGGCACGACGCTTTCGATTGACGCCGATCTGCGCGTTCTTGCCGAAGCGATCGACGGTCAGTTCCGGCCCGGATCGGCGAATGGGGAATTTCTGCTCACTTCGCGGCTTCAGGTGAATGCCGAGGCCGATTTCGGTCCGGTCGCGATCGGTGGCGAACTGCGCGACTCGCGCGCGCTTTCGATCGAAAGAGATTCGGTTGCGGGCAGCAGCAGCATGAATGCGCTCGAACCGCTCCAGGCCTGGATTGCAGTTGATTTCGCGCCGATGGGCGGCGAAGCGCGCCTGAAGGCAGGTCGCTTTACCCAATCGCTCGGATCGGGCCGCCTGATCGGCACGCCGGGCTATGCCAACAACATCGTCAGCTATGCCGGCGCGCAGCTGAACTGGAAGAATGGCGGGACGAACGTAACCGGATTCTGGGCGCATCCGTTCGCCACGCGGCCTTCCAGCGCCGCTGAACTGCGCGACAACAAGGTCGCGCTGGATAGCGTGTCCGACGGTGTGACGATCTTTGGTGCGCATGTCGCCCGCGCCGGGCTGTTTTCCGCGACGTCCGGCGAAATCTATGTCTATCGCCTTGCCGAGCATGACAGGCCCGACAGCGCGACCCGGAACCGGCATCTGACGACGATCGGCGCGCGCCTCTATCGCAAGCCGACAGCCGGCCGCCTGGACTTTGATGTCGAAGGCGCCGGCCAGTTCGGCACGATCCGCAGCAGTTCGGCTGCTTCGAATAGTACCGACATCGATGTCGGCGCAGCCTTCGCGCATATCGAAGCGGGCTGGTCCTTTGCCGGGTCGATGAAACCGCGCATCGCCCTCGAATTCGATTATGCCACCGGCGACGGGCGCGATGCCGGCCAGTTCGGCCGTTTCGACATGCTGTACGGCGCGCGCCGCACGCCGTTCGGTCCGACGGGAATTTATGGCCCGCTCAGCTGGAACAACATTGTTTCGCCGGGCGTCCGCTTCTCGTTCCAGCCGGCGTCCGACCTCGACTTTTTCGCGGCGGTACGCGGCGCATGGCTCGACAGCGAAACCGACAGCTTCGCCAAGACCGGTGTGCGCGACGCCAGCGGCAATGCCGGCACTTATGCCGGAACCCAGGTCGAAGCCCGTGCGCGTTACTGGCTGATCAAGAAGCGGCTCCGGCTCGAACTGGGCGGTGCGGTGTTCGCCAATGGCCGCTTCATGGAAGACGCGCCCAATGCGTCGGGCAATGGGGATACGCATTATGGCTACGCCGCTCTTTCGGCGAGCTTCTAAGCGGTCGTTTCAACGCTGTTCGCTGGCCGCTAGGTACATCCCCGATATCGACTTTCGTCGATATCGGGGGAATACGACGCCCATCGAAAACGCTTGGTTCTCAGGAAACGCGTTGTGGCGGCAAGCGCTCTTTTCGTTCTGAACATTGCCGAGACGGGATTGCGCAGCATTCTCGCCGCGCGGCTGTCGCTTCTTGGCGTCGATGTGATCAGCATTCGCGACCTGGACGATCGGGCGTTGGCGCGGATGGTCCGCAAGCGCACCATCCTCGTGCTCGATGACGATACGCTCGCGCGTCTGCCCGATGGCGATCCGGAACGGCTCCTTGCGCAACCCCGCTGGAGCGACATCATCATCATTTCGCAACGCTCCCCGGACGATGCGAAACATGGCGACCGCATCCGCTATATGCCGCGCGCGGAAGCTGCGGTCCAAATCGTGGAACTGGTCGAGCGCTGGCTGGGCGCCAGCTGACAGGTCGGCTGGCGTTTCAGCTGGTCTCCTTGGGAAACAGTCCTGCGGCAAAGGCAATGCGCAACGCCTCCGAAAGGCTGCGCACTTCCAGCTTCTCCATCAGGTTGGCACGATAGATTTCCACCGTGCGCGGGCTGATATCCAGATCATAGGCGATGATCTTGTTCGACCGGCCTTCGATCAGTCCCTTCAGCACATCGGTTTCGCGCGGCGACAGCTTGTCGATCTTGGCTTGTGCGGACTGGACGCGAGAGGCTTCGACACTGTCCTGATCCAGCCGCGAGAAGGCCGCATCGACGATCGACAGCAACTCCTCGGCTTCATAGGGCTTTTCGATGAAATCGAGCGCGCCTTCCTTCATCGCTTCCACGGCGAGCGTGACATTGCCCTGGCCGGTCAGGATGACGGGTGCGAAGCGGACATCCTCGCCGATCTTCTTCAGAACATCGAGGCCGCTGGAGCCGGGCATGTGAAAATCGAGCAGTGCCACGCCGGGATCGAGTTCGGGCACTTCTTCGAGAAAGGCGTCTCCGGTTCGGAATCCCCGGATCACCAGATCCGGCTGGACCGACAAAAGGCCGTGCAGTGACGCGCGAACGGCATCGTCGTCATCGACGATGTAAATGGTACGAGTCATACTTCCTCCACCTCTCCCACGGTGGGTAGGGTGAAGGAAAATTTCGCTCCGCCCTCCGCCTTGTTCTCGGCGCTTAATGTGCCACCATGTGCTTCGATGATACGCTTACTGATCGAAAGTCCAATCCCCATTCCCGAACCATCCTTTGTAGAAGTGAATCGCGCGTAAAGTTGCGTCAACAATGCGTCGGGGATGCCGGGACCATTGTCGGATACCGATATTTCGACATGATCGTCATCCAGCTTTCGGGAAGTAATTTCTATCTGTCGGCTCGTGTTGCGCGAGGTACGCAACGCTTCCATCGAATTACGCAACAAGTTGACAACCACCTGCTGAATTTGAATCCGATCGGCGAATACCAGTCGCGCCACAGGGTCGAGATCATAGGTTACCTGAATATCGAACTGGCCCGTGCCGAGCAGCACCAGTTCCGCAGCTTCCCGTAATGCCGGCTCGAGCGCTTCGGCACGCATCTCGACTTCGCCCTTGGCCAGGAATTCGCGCAGTCGACGAATGATGAGCCCGGCACGCTGGGTCTGTTCGGCGCCCATGCGCAACAGGTCGCTGACGCGCTCGGTTTCGCCGTCGCTGTCGATCAGCATGCGCGCCGCCGCGAGAAAATTGGCGGCGGCGCTCAGCGGCTGGTTGAGCTCATGGGCAAGATCGGCCGCCAGCTCGCTCATCGCGCTCTGGCGCGACACATGTGCCAGTTCGGCGTTGAGGTCGCTCATCCGTTCCTTGTTCGCCAGCTGTTCGCTCAGATCGCGGTAGAAGACCGTGAAAAGCGTCTGCCCGCCAACTCTTGCGGCGCTGGTCCGGGCCTCAACCGGGATGAGGCGGCCCGATGACGCCTTCGCGGTCAGGGTGATCGCGCGATCGACGAAGTTGTTCGCCCGGCGGAGTAGATAGGGTTCTCCGCTCGCTTCTTCGGCCTCGTCCCAGGTTGCCGACGGGATCAGGAGCGATACATGCTTTCCGATAACGTCTCTGGTCGTATAGCCCCACAGTTTCTCGGCGGCTGAGCTGAACCGCTCGATCTTCCCCTTCGCGTCGAGCACGACCATCGGATCCGGGACCGTGTCAAAGATCGATCGTAACTGCGCCTCGCTTGCGCGCAGCGCTTCCTCGCTTTCTGCGCGCAGGGTTACGTCGAGTATGACGCCGACGATCCGGACAAGCATCCCGTCGGAATCGTAATAGGCGCGCGCCGATCCTTCGATCGAGCGCGGCGAGCCATCGGGCGGAAGAAAGCGGTAGCGATAATTGAAATACTCGGCCTGCTCGTCCATCACATGTCGCAACGTTTCGATAAAGCGCGCGGCGTCCTCCGGATCGACCATGGTCAGCCAGCTTTCGAAGTCGCGGACGCTTCCGGGCTTCAAACCCAGGCGGCTTTCTGCCCCGGGGGACCATTCGAACATTCCGGTGGTAACGTTGAAATCCACAACGCCGAGCTGATGCGCCGCAGTGGCCGCAGCGAGCCGCTCCTCGCTCACCTGGAGCGCCCGAACCGCTTCTGCGGTGGGCGACACGTCGATCACGGTCAAAACCCGCCGCAAATCCCCGTTTCGGCCGGAAAATTGGTTGAGATGTTCGACCACCGAAACTTCGGTCCCGTCTTTACGAACCTCGACGAGTTCCTGGGTGTCCGATGGCGGCCGGTGGGGAAGGCCGGATGACCAGTGCGACTGGCATCGCGACTGGAGCAGCTCATATTTATTCTTTCCAACCGCTTCGGCGCCGGACCATCCGTAAAATTGTTCGCATCCTTTCGGCCAGTGCCGGATGATGCCTTCCTGATCGACGGTGACGATCGACGCATAATCGAGGGTCTGGTTGAGATCGGCCATCCGCTCATGGTCCGTGCCGACGCGGCGCAATGCCCAGATCGAGAAAGCGGCGATGATGAGGACATTCCCGATAACTACCGTCAGTTCGCGCGATGCGGGCGAGAGCAGCGAACGGTTCTCAAGCACCAATTCGATCAGCGATGGCAGTCCAGGCAAAAGCAGCATGACCGGCAGAAGCACGCGTGCCATCCGCCAGGACGGATCGGGTTCCGCCTGACCTGCAATCAGCGTCAGGCGAAAATTCCAGATTATCAATGCGGCAGCGATCGCCAGCGCAGACAATGATCCGGGGATCGAATTGGCGAACAATCCTTGTTCTCCGGCCTTGTGCGAAGACAGGAGCGCCAAGGGTATGGAAATCACCGCAAAGGCGATTGCCGTACTGGCGAAAACGGCCTTGTTCTCATTCCTGATCAGAGCGGCGCGACAGGATGCGAATGCGGAGAGTGTAAGGAGAACGAACAACGCCGTCGGATTTTCCAGCGGCAGGCTGGTAGCCTCATCGACTGCGAGACTTCCGAACAGCCCGAATAACGGAGCGCCGCCGATCACGGCTTGCACAATCGAGAGCAGCGCGATGAACGCGGTAACGATCCAGCAGCCGCAGGCGATACAATGCCGACCGAAAACGAGCGCCATGATGCCCGATCCAAGCGCGCAATAGCCGAGGGCAGTTAATGGACGTATCGCGAGATAGTGGCGGTCCCATTCGTCAGCCCAGGGAAAATGCAGTATCCAACCCATTACCGAAATTAGGCTGCAGAAAACTGCAAATAACGCGCACAGCACGCTTGCTATCACGCCGGCGGGCCATTCTTTGCCGCCTTCACTATTCTCTATGGTTAGTACGTCTTTTGTCGACACGCCTCTGGCCCCTGACCCTGGCGACCTTAGCCTAGCCAAAAAAAGGCAGCTCGGGAAACGGAAAGTGAAGCCCGGTACCGCAGCCTTATTCCGTTGCCGCAATGGCTTGCCATTCCGGGTGTGACGCGCGAGACAATGTCCGGGGCTCCCACCGACGGGGGCGTGTGGGGAGATCTGATCTTGTTGCGAATGACGATCGCGATCGGCGCGGCGGCCACGCTGATGGCATGCACGCCGGACGGTGGCGGAACTCAGAGTGCGGGCAGCACGACCGCTTCGTCTTCATCGGCCAAGGACGTGCAGCGTTATTCGCGCGATCCCTATCCCTCCACCTATCATCGCTATCCCGGCGCGCCCACGCTGGTGACCAATGTGACGATCTTCGATGGCGAGGGTGGGCGGATCGAAAACGGGTCGATCCTGTTTCGTGACGGCGTGATCGTGGCGGTCGGCACCGATATCGCCGCCGAACCCGGCGTGACCGTGATCGACGGGACGGGCAAATATCTGACGCCCGGCATCATCGATGTGCATAGTCATCTGGGCGATTATCCCTCGCCATCGGTCGCCGCGCTTTCCGACGGCAATGAAGCGACCAGCCCGACGACGCCCGAAGTCTGGGCCGAGCATAGCGTGTGGCCACAGGATCCGGGCTTTGCGCGCGCGCTGGTCAATGGCGGGGTCACCACGCTTCAGATTCTGCCGGGCTCCGCCAATTTGATGGGCGGGCGTTCGGTCACGGTAAAGAATGTCTATGCGCGCACGGTGCAGGGGATGAAGTTCCCCGGCGCGCCCTATGGCCTCAAAATGGCGTGCGGCGAAAATCCCAAGCGCGTCTATGGCAGCCGCGGGCGAATGCCGTCGACGCGGATGGGCAATATCGCTGTCGATCGCGAAACCTGGGCGCGCGCGGTCGAATATGATCGCAAATGGGACAAATATGAGCAGGAAGGCGGCGACAGTCCGCCGTCGCGCGATATTGCGATGGATACGCTGCGCGGCGTGCTCGACGGCGAAATCCTGGTCCAGAACCATTGTTATCGCGCCGATGAAATGGCCGTGGTCATGGATATGGCCAAGGAATTCGGATATCATGTGACGGCGTTCCATCATGCCGTGGAAGCGTATAAAATCGCCGATCTCCTCAAGGAAAACGACACCTGCGCCGCCGTCTGGGCGGACTGGTGGGGCTTCAAGATGGAAGCCTATGACGAAACCGACGCCAATCTGGCGATCCTGGAAAATCAGGGCGCGTGCGCGCTGATCCATTCGGACGACGAAAACGGCATCCAGCGCCTCAATCAGGAAGTCGCCAAGGCGCGCGCCGCCGGCAGGCGTGCGGGTATCGATATTTCCGAGGAACAGGCCTGGACCTGGGCGGCGATCAATCCGGCGCGCGTGCTGGGCATCGCCGACAAGACCGGCAGCCTGAAGCCCGGAAAGATGGCCGACATCGTGCTGTGGAACGGCAATCCGTTCAGCGTGTACACGCGGCCCGAACGCGTCTGGATCGACGGCGCGCTGATGTATGACATGAACGACCCGAGCCGCAGGCCGGTGTCCGATTTCGAGCTCGGCCAGCCGGGCGGGGGGAATTTCAATTGATCCGGCGTCTTCTTTTCGCGGCTGCGGCCATCGCCGCCGCGCCGCTCGCTCCCGCTGCCGCGCAGGATGTGGCTATCGTCAACGCAAAGCTGGTGATCGGCACCGGTGACGGCCCCATCGAGGGCGGTACCGTCATCGTTCGTGGCGGTCGCGTGGTCGCTGCGGGACAGGGGATTGCCGTGCCGGCGGGGATGGAAACCATCGATGCCGGCGGCAAATGGGTAACGCCGGGCATCTTCGCCGGCTTCACGCGGCTGGGCATCGTCGAAGTTTCCGGCGTCAGCCAGACGAACGACGCTGCCGCAGGGGATTCGCCGTTCCACGCCGCGATCGACGTGGCGCCGGCGGTCAATCCGCGCACGTCGTCGCTCGCGCTCAACCGTGCCGAGGGGATCACGCGCGCCGTGGTCGCTCCGGATACTGGCAGCAGCATGTTCGCGGGGCAGGGGGCGATCATCGACCTTGGCGCCGATATGGACGCCGTCACTGTCCCGCGCGCATTCCAGTTCATGGAATATGGCGAAGCCGGCTCGCGCGAAGCCGGTGGCAGCCGCCCGGCGGCCTATGCCTTTCTGCGCAATGCGTTGATGGAAGCGCAGGATTATGCCCGCAACCCGGCAAGCTTTGCCGATCGCGGGCCCGACGCCTTTCTGACCCGGCTCGACGCCGCGGCGCTGGTGCCGGTGGTGCAGGGCAAGGTGCCGCTGATGGTCCATGTCGAGCGCGGTTCGGACATTCTGGTGATCCTGGGCCTGCGCGAGGAATTTCCGCGCCTCAAGCTCGTGCTGGTGGGCGCGACCGAGGGCTGGACCGTCGCGCCGCAGATCGCGGCAGCCGGAGTGCCGGTAATCGCCAAGCCATTGGCCGACCTTCCTTCCTCGTTCGAAAGCCTTGCCTCGACTCAGTCGAATATCGGCCGAATGCAGGCGGCGGGCGTTACCGTCGCGATCGGCACGATCAACAATGACGAGAGCCATCAGGCGCGCTGGGTAAAGCAATATGCGGGCAATCTGGTCGGCCTGTCGCGCGTGTCCGGCGCCACCGGGCTCGACTGGGGCCATGCATTTGCCGCGATCACGTCCGGCCCGGCCGAAGCGCTGGGCATGGGCGACCGGTTCGGTTCGCTGCAGCCCGGGCGCCATGGCGATGTGGTGATCTGGGACGGCGATCCGCTGGAAATCGGCAGCACGGCCGTTGCCGTCTATATCGACGGGGTCGCCCAGCCGCTGGAAACGCGCCAGCAATTGCTGCGCGACCGGTATCTGACTCCGCCGGACGGGCAACTTCCGAACGCCTATCGCCGTTGAACAGGTTAGGAGTCGCGCCGCATCGTGCATATGCGCATGCGGCTATTTGGGAGTGAAGACATGACACGCTGGATATTCGCCGCCACCGCCGCCGCTGCACTGACGCTCGGGGGCTGCGGGGAATCGCCGGAAACCAACACCCTGCCGTCGGAAAACGCTGCAGTGGCCAATGATGCGATCGACAATGGCATGGCGACCAATGTGCAATCCGCCATTATCGAAATGAACGACAATACGCGCAATGTCGTGCTGGTCCGCGCGCTGATCGACGCCGGGCTGCAATGCCAGGGCGTGACCGAATCCGAACGCGTTTCGGATCGCGATGGCCTTCCGACCTGGCGTGCGACCTGCACCGACGGGACGCAGCATCTGGTGTCTTTCACCGCCGACGGGACGGCCTATACCGTCAGCCGCAACTAAGGCTGCGATACCGCTGAGACCGGAATTGGGCTAAGCGCCGCTGCATGGAGCTCTGGCCCGATTCCGAACCCGCGCCCCGGCGCGAAAGCCTGGTGAGCCAGCTGCTCGCCGGGCTGCGGGCGCGACGTTCGCCGGACGGAGCGTTGCGTGCGGAGCGGCCCGATTGGCGTTTTGCTGTGTTGGCGGGTCTGGCGATAGCAGCCGGACCGTTGGCGCTGTGGCTCAGCGCCGCAATTTCCGGCGCGTCGATCGAACGTTCCAATCAGTCGCTGCGCGCGCAGCTTGCCCCGCGTGCCGAAAGCAAGGCGCGCAATCGGGTCAGCCGGCGCGAGATCGCGCTGCTTGCGCAAACGCCCGGACTGGCCGCGACGATCGATGCGCTGGCTCGCGCGGTTCCCGCCAATGCCAATGTGCTTCGGCTCGCGCGCGCGCATGAGGGTGTTCTGGAAGTCGATATCGCTACGCCCGATCCGGACATGTTGCTGGCGACGCTGCGCAGGCATCCATTGCTTGCGCAGCTGAAAGCGGTCGGGCAGCGATCGAGCGATGGCATGGTGATCGTGTCGCTGGCCGGGCCATCGCGATGAAGCCTTCGCCGTTGCTGTTCGGCGTCGCCGGCGGGCTGATTGTCGCCGCTCTGGCTGTGCCTCAGGCGCTGCATGCGCTTGATCGCCTGTCGCGCGCGCGAACCGAACATGCCCGCCTGACTGCCCAGCTCGCTGAACCGGAAGTCCGGCCGCTGTCGCTTGTCGCGCCGCCCTGGCGCGCGCCGCAGAATGACGCCGGGGCGGCGGCGCGTGCCATCGCAAAGCGGCTGCGCAGCGCGGCAATGGCCAATGGTTTGCTGGTGGAACAAATCGCACTGCGCCGCGCACCGCAGGGGCTGGCTGCGGTCGCGGTGCAACTATCGGGTTCGGAAAAGTCCATCATCGCCTTTGTCGACGGCATTTCCCGGGAACCACCGATGATACGCTTTCGTAGCTGGGAGATCGCGCCGGGCGAGGGCGGCGGTCTGCGTTTTTCCGGCATCGCGGTGACGGCATGGCAGTGAAAACAGGCCCGCTCTGGATCGCAGTTGCAGGCATGACCCTGTTCGGGCTTGCAGCGCCATTGTTTCTCGCGCGTGGCGAAGACACGCCAGTGGCTGGCGACCGGGAGATTGCAGGCCCCTTGTCGCTGGAGCGTCCCGGTGCATTTGGCGCGCTGTATTCGCGCACCTTGTTTGCGGCGGCGGGCGATGATGCGCTTCCCGCCGACGCGCCCGATCTGATCGGCATTGTCGGGCGGCTGGGCGACGGGGCGGTTGCGCTGGTCCGGCTGGCCGATGGATCGAGCCGAACGATAGGGATTGGCGAAAGCGTCGATGGCTGGCGGCTCGATGCGCTCGCGATCGATGCGGCGTCGTTCACGCGCGGCGGGCGTCAGATCCGCGTCGCGATCGCAACCGACGACGTGTCGCGAGCCGAAGAACCGCCTCAGTAAATCCCGTCGATTTCGACTTTCAGTCGCGGGGCGGGTGGGCGCAGCAGCATCGAATGATGCTCGCGATTTTCCTGCTCTTCGGCGCGCAGCCGGGCATAGCGATCCGCCGCCGCTGCCGAAGCATCCTCGCCATTGCGCAAAATGGTGGGCTTCAGGAAAATGAACAGCGTCCGTTTGTCGTGGCTTTCCTGTCGCGACCGGAAAAGCTCGCCGATGATCGGGATCTGGCCCAGGATCGGGACCGCCGAAATCACCTGCTGATAATTGTCGGACGTCAGACCGCCGAGCACGATCGTGCTGCCATTGTCGGCCAGTACCGTCGTCGTCACCGATCGTTTGTTGGTGATGATGTCGGAGGCGCTGCTCAGTTGTACGGGAGAGATTGACGAGGCTTCCTGCGTCACGTCGAGCCGGATCGTGTCGCCCGCGTTGATCCGCGGCAGCACGCGCAGCGTGATGCCGACATCCTTGCGTTCGATCGTGGTATAGGGCGTCGCACCGGAATCGCTGGTCAGGATCGATCCGGTTACGAACGGCACTTCCTGTGCCGCGACGAATTCGCCCATGCCATTGTCGACCACCGTGATCTGCGGCGTCGAAAGCAGATTGGCGCGCGTCGAGGTCGCCAGCGCCTGTACCAGGATCGAGAAATCGTCGCCGATCGCCACATTGCCGCTAAAGCCGTCGCCCAGAAGCCGGCCGGCCGGCACGCCCAGCAGAGACAGGATCGTGCCGAGCGAGGGGCCGGGCGTGCTGAACGACGTGCCGGCGCCTTCGATATCATCGAGCACCGCGCCGCTGGTTCCCAGCTGCACCGCGAGCGATTCCGCATCGTCGCCGGTGATTTCGGCAATCGCCGCTTCGATCAGCACCTGCGGACGACGCACATCGAGCTCGGCCAGCAACTCCTCGATAGTGGCCATCATCGCGGGGGTGCCGCGCACGACGATGGCGTTGATGTCCGGCGCGGGCTGCACGGTCACGTCGGGCGTCGAAAAGCCGGCGGGCGTTTCGGTGCGCGTCGCGGAAATCTGGCCCGAACCGGCTTGCGTGGCGGTATCCATGCCGTTGGTATCGGCGCCGGTGGCTGAAGTAAGGTTGGAAAGCGCGCGCGTCGGGCTGATCCGTGCCGAACCATTGCCCGACAGGCTGCGCGCCACCGGATTGGTCGCTTCGGATTCGATGCCCAGCGTGCCGCGCAGCACCTCTGTCACGCTTTCGGCATCGGCATAGGAAAGGCGAAAGACGCGCGTCACCGGGGTCGCGCCACCCGGTTCGTCGAGCGATGCGGCGATGCGGCGTGCCTCCGCCACTGCGGCGGGCGTGCCGCGCACGATCACGACGTTGCTGCGCGTGTCGGCGGCAATCCGCGTGGCGCCGACCGTCTGTTCGCCGTTGCCGCCGCCCATCACATTCTGCAGCGATTCAGCCACCTGGGCGGCATTGCCATAGCGCAAGGATATCGTCGCAAAGCTGGAGCCGCCATCGCCGTCGAGCTGGCGTACGATGGCTTCGATCCGCCGGACATTGTCGGCATAATCGGTGACGACGATGGCGTTGGGACTGGTCAGCGGTTCGACGCTGCCGAAATTGGCGACCAGCGGCCGGACGACACGCGCAGCCTCTCCGGCGGGCACATTGGACAGGCGGATCATCCGCGTCGTCAGTTCCTGCCCTGCGGTGCTGCGGGTCGGGGCGCCGCCGTCGCGCACGGCGTTCGCCTGCGGCACGATCCGCCATGCACGGCCCGAACGCACCGCCGCGAATCCGTTGGCGCGCAGCACCGACTGGAACAGCTCCCATACCCCCGCACGCGTCAGCGGCTGGGCAGAGGTGACGGTCACCACGCCTTTGACCGCAGGGTCGAGGATCAGCGTTCGCCCGGTGATCCGCGAAATCTGTTCCGCAACATCCGCGATTTCCACGCCGCGCATGTTGATGACGATGTCCGCCGCGTCCTGCATCGGCACGGTTTGTGCCATCACGGTTGCGGGGGGCGTCAGCAACATGCCCATGGCCGCCAGGAAATGCGTGGAGATGCGAATCGAATGCACGGAAATTTCCCTAGCGGAGAGGCATGGTGACGGTCAGCCGGTTACCTTGGCGGATCACTGTGACGCTGGCGTTACCATTGGCCTGTGCCGCCTGAATCGCGGCGGCTGCGGCAGCGGGATCGTTGAGCGCCGCGCCGTTGATCGATTCGATGACGTCGCCGGGCATCAGCCCGGGCGGCGGGCTGTCGCCGATATGCAGGCCGTCCGCTCCCGGCGTCGCGTCGAAACGCTGTAACAGGCTGGCCGCATTGGCGGGCTGCGCGGGCGCGGCTGCCGCGCCGCCTTGCGGCTCCTGTGCGCCTTGTGCCTGACGCTGCTCGGGCGAAAGCGTCGGATCAGGGAAGGTCAGAGCCTCGATCCGTCCGGCATTTTCGATCACCACCCGGTCGCGCAGGATGCTGCGGATCGTGCCCTGGCTCACGCGTGCGCCGACCCCGAAACTCTCGACCGGTCCGCCTTCGACCGAAATGAAGGCGGTCGAAAGCGATGCCGGGACAGCCGCGACCACGCCCTTGAGTTCGAGCGGCAGCGATGTGCGCTGCAGCGCTTCGACACTTGCCTTGCCGAACGGAGCCAGTGCCAGGGCGGGTGCGATGTCGGTCGCCGGGGCAGCCATGCCCGTGGGAACCGTGATCGCTCCGGTGCCCGCATGCCCGGCGATCCGCCAGGTCAGTCCGGCAAGTGCGAAGGCGACCGAAATGACGACCGCGCCGGTCAGCAGATCGAGTGTCGTGCGCGCCTGACGCGGGGAAAGGGCGATTCGCGGACTCATCGACGCTGTGCTTCAACGAAGCCATCGAGCGTTGCAAGCGGCGCTTCTTCGCCCGGAGCGCGCACGGCAATCCGTACGCGCTCGATTGCGCGATCGTCGGTGGGTTCGCGTTTTTCGGTCACCAGCCACTGCTGGTTGAGCATCTCCACTAGCCCGGGCATGCCGCGCGCGCCGAGCGACAGTTCGGCGAGCCGGTTTTCGGCAACCCACATCGCCGTGGCGCGCCGTTCCAGCGCGCGGGTCGAATCGATGTGCGATTCCACGGTTCGCGTGAGCCCTACCGCCGCGATTGCCAGGACCGACAGCGCGACCAGCGCCTCGATCAGCGAAAAGCCGGAATGTTCGGGCCCCGCGCTCATGACCCGGACAGCGCCGCAGGTATTGCAGTCGCCGTCAGACCGTCGAACGTCACGCGCCAACGCTGATCGCCGCTTTCGATCGTGGCCAGCAACGGCTGTCCCGCACCATCGACGCCCAGCACCACCGGCGGTTTGACGTTCAGCGTCATCACGATCCCGCCGGGCAGTTCGTGAAAGCCAAATGCCCCACCGGTCCGCGCTACCAGACCGTCGGAGCCGTAATCGGCAAAGCCGTAGCCATGTTTCTCGACAGTGAAGGCGATCATATGATCGCCCAGCATCGCATCGTCCGCCGCCGCCTGAAGCTGGGTCGCCAGCCGCCGCGCCTCGGTTTCGACATTGGGCGCGCGCGTGACGCTGCCGATACCCAGCGATACGGCACCCGCCGCGACGCCGATAATCGCCAGCACGATCAGCATTTCGATCAGCGTAAGCCCGCGCTCACGCACGGGCACGTTGCCGCTCGGTCGATTGGAAAGCCGGGCGGGTTCAGCCTTCGATATCGGCATCGACGCCTTCGCCACCGGGCTTGCCGTCGCGACCGAGCGACTTGAGCGTGAACCGCGATCCTTCATTGGTATAGAGGAAGGGGCGTTCCCATCCGTCGAGCGCGGGGGAGGAAAGATAGCCGCCGTCCGCCCATGCGGGCGGCACCGGCGGCGTCGCGGGTTTTTCGACAAGCGCCTGCAATCCCTGCTGCGTGGTCGGGAGCATGCCGTTGTCGATCCGGTACATCTTCAGTGCCGCCGACACCGTGGTCATATTGGCTTTGGTGGTGGTGACGCGCGCCTGATCCGGCCGGCCCATGACATTCATCGCGATGATGCTGCCGACGATCGCGATGATCACCAGCACGACCAGCATTTCGACGAGTGTCAGTCCATCTTCCCCCGACGGCGAATCCTTGCGGACAATGCGTGCGGCTGTCAGGCTGTCACAAAATTGTTGGAAAACTATGCGCATCGCTGTCCCATGCGTTCGGTCGATGAAAATATGATGACATCCGACAAAGCGGTTTCAGCGGTGCCGGGTCGTGCCGACGGCGTGTGGAGCCTTGCCGGCGGCGTGCCCAGCATAGTCGAGCCCGAGGGGCCTGCAACCTTGCTGGTGCCTGCCGAATCGGTGCGAATGCTGGCGGTCGATCTGCCGCTCGCCTCGCCAGCGAAACGGCGCGAGGCATTGCCCTTCGCGATCGAAGACCGAATCGCCGATCCGCTCGACAAGGTGCATCTCGCGCTCGGCGAATCGGTCGGCGACAAACGCTATCTGGTCGGTGTCGTGCGCCGCGAGGTGATGGAACGCTGGGTCGCGATCGCGCACGAACATGGCCTTGGCCATGCCGCGATGGTGCCCGACGCGCTTGCGTTGCCGCCGGTGTCACCGGGCGAATGGTGGATCGATATCGACGACGGACGCGCGGTGGTGCGCACCGATGAAGGCGGCTTTGCCTGTCCCGTCGGGCTGCTCGGGGCCGCCTGGGAAGCGGCTCGACGCCCGGCCATTGTCCATAGCGGCGAACCGATTCCCGAAGCGATGCAGCCCGTTCGACAGGGGACGATCGACCGCGAAGCGATGGTTGCACAGCTTGCCAGACCCGCGCTCGATCTGCGGCAGGGCGCATTTGCGCGCGGCGGGGCAGGCGGCCGTTTCTGGCGTCGCGCGGCGCTGATCCTCGCAATCGGTGTGGCGGCGCATGTCGTGATCGCGCTGGGCGATACGCTGATGCTCCATGTGATCGCGGATCGCCGCGAGGCCGAAACCCGGGCGCTGGTGGCGCAGATGGCGCCGGGGACTGCGCTGGGCGACGATGTGGCAGGCGCCGTTGCCGACATGCTGCCGGTGACTGGTACGCGCGCCGTGCCGCAGAGTTTTCTGCCGATGCTGTCGCGCATTTCCGGTGCGCTCGCACCGGTCGGCGGGGGGCTCACCATGCAGGCAATGGCATTTCAGGCGGATATACTGACGATGGATTTCGCCCCTGCCGAGGCCGGAATGGCGGCGCGCATTGAAACGGCGCTGCGTTCCGCCGGTGTCTCCGCCAATGTCGCACAGGCGGCCGATGGCACGATCCGCATCACTGCGCGCGCCGCATGAGCCGGTTGCCTATCTCTGCGATCGAACCGACCTTCGCCCGCATCGGGACGTGGTGGGATGGCCTGAGCAATCGCGAGCGCTGGATGGTCGGTGGGCTGGGACTGTTCCTTGCTGCGCTCATCGTCATTTATGGCATCGTAAAGCCGCTTCAGGCCGCCCGCGCCGATGCGATGCAGCAAATCCGCACCTATGAAACCCTCAACGCGCGCATCCGCGCCGCCGGAACGCTTTCCGCAACCCCGCCCCCCGCGATTCAGGCGGGGGCGACAACCGATATATTGACGGCGTCGGCGCAGCGTTTCGGCATCGACGCTGCAGTCGCGCAAACGCCCGAAGGCGCCCGTGTCGAAATCGTGCAGGCGAAGTATGACGATATCCTCGCCTGGATCGCCGATCTCGCGACCGGCAGCAGCCTGAACCTGACGCGCCTCGACATGAAACGCGGCGCCGCGCCGGGGCAGGTCAGTGTCACTGCGGAATTCGCGCAATGAACGAAACGCTGCCCCTTTCCGGCGACGGCGCGGAACCGCGCGCGCTCCCTTATGGCTTTGCGCGCAGGCAGGGGGTGTTGCTGCGCTCTGGCGCGGACGGCGGCCCCGAATGCGTCCACCGCCCGGATGCCACGCTCGATGCGCTGCTCGAAGTACAGCGCGTTGCGCCCGGGGTGCGGTTCATATCGGTTGCGGAAGACGCCTTCTCCGCCGCGCTCGCCGCGGCCTATTCGGGCGTTGGCGGCGGCTCTTCGGATATCGACCTTGGCGATATGGACCTTGCCGCGCTTGCCGACAGCGCCGCGACGATCGACGACTTGCTCGACACGCGCGACGATGCGCCGGTCATCCGGCTGATCAACGCGCTGCTGCTCGAAGCGATCAAGGAAGGCGCGTCGGACGTGCATATCGAAACGCAGGAAAAGCGGCTGATCGTCCGCTTCCGCGTCGATGGCGTGCTGCGCGACATGATCGAGCCGCCGCGCGCGCTGGCGCCGTTGCTCGTCAGCCGTATCAAGGTGATGGCGAAGCTCGACATTGCCGAAAAGCGTGTGCCGCAGGATGGGCGCGTCACGCTGCGCATCGGCGGCCATGATGTCGATGCGCGCGTGTCGACCATTCCGACCCAGCATGGCGAGCGCGTTGTCCTGCGCCTGCTCGAACGCGGCAGCATGAAGCTGGAACTCGGCGGCCTGGGCATGAGTGAACGCGACCGCGAGGTCTTCGGTCGCCTGCTCGAACGCCCGCACGGCATATTGCTGGTCACTGGCCCCACCGGCTCGGGCAAGACGACCACGCTCTATACCGCGCTTACCCGGCTCAACGATCGCAAGCGCAATGTGATGACGGTCGAGGATCCGATCGAATATGAACTTGCCGGCGTCGCGCAGACGCAAGTCAATCCGCGCACCGACATGACATTCGCGCGGGGGCTGCGCGCGATCCTGCGTCAGGACCCCGATGTGATCATGGTCGGCGAAATCCGCGACCATGAAACCGCGCAGGTTGCCGTCCGATCGGCGATGACCGGGCATTTCGTCCTGTCGACGCTGCACACCAACAGCGCGGTCGGATCGGTGACGCGCCTGATCGACATGGGCGTCGAGCGTTACCTGCTCGCGCCGATGGTGGTGGGGCTCTGTGCCCAGCGGCTCGTCCGTCGCCTCTGCCCCGAATGCCGCCGCAAGGACGAAGCAACCGAAGCCGATGCGGTGCTTCTGGGCGGCGCGATCAAGCCGGGCAGGCAGCTGTGGCGCGCAGTCGGTTGCGACCAATGCCATGGCGATGGCTATCGCGGTCGCGCAGGCATTTACGAAGTCATCGCCGTCGACGAGAAATTCCAGTCGATGATCCATGACGGCGCAAGCGAAGCCGAACTCGAGCGCCATGCGCACGCCGATAATCCCAGCCTGCTCGACGATGGCATCGCCAAGATCCGCGATGGCACGACCACGGTCGAGGAAGTCGCCCGCGTCGTCAGGGACGAAGGGTAAGAGATGGCATACCATCTGCCCGGTTCATTGCCGTCGCGAAAGCGTGCATAGCCGCTATATGTTTGATCTTGCACCACTCCCCGAATCCGCATTGCGCGGCGCCTTGCTTGCGCTTCTGGCTCTGACGTGGATCGTTCTGGTCGTTCGATGCGTCGGGCTGCGGGCTTTTTCGAAGATGACGGCGTTCGATTTCGTCGTCACGCTGGCGGTGGGTTCGCTGGTCGCGACGGCGGCTTCGGCGAGCGGCTGGAACGCTTTTGTCCAGGCGCTGGTCGCAATCGTGCTGCTGCTTGGCGCACAGGCGTTGCTCGCCCAATTGCGGCGCTATTCGAAAACTGCGGAAAAGGCGCTCGGCAACGAACCGTTGCTGCTGATGCGGCATGGCGAGTTTGACGAAACGGCGATGCGCAAATCGCGCGTGGCCCGCAGCGACATCATCGCAAAGCTGCGCGAGGCCAACGCACTCGACCTGTCGCGCGTGCATGCGGTCGTGCTGGAAACCACCGGCGATATTTCGGTGCTGCACGGCGATCAATGCGATCCGCTGCTGCTCGAAAACGTCCGAACCTGCTGACAATGGGGAGCGTCGATGCCGGCCTATGCCTATCGCGCCGCCGATAAATCGGGCGCTTCGAAAAAGGGAGTGATCGAGGCGGTCAGTCCGGCGGCCGCGCGCGCGTCGCTGCGCGAACAGGGATTGTTGCCGGTATCGGTCGAGGCCGCCGCGCAGCGCAGCCGTGGCATAGTGCTGCCCAGCTTGCGCGGGCGCGGTGTCAGTTCGCGTAACCTCGCCACGCTGACGCGGCAGATTGCGACGCTGGTCGGTTCTGACATTTCGGTCGAAGAGGCGCTGCGGCTGGTCGCCACCCAGTCCGAACAGCCTGCCGTCAGCAGCCTGCTGCTCGATGTGCGCGCGGCAATCCTCGACGGGCGCAGCTTTGCAGTGGCGCTCGGTCAGCATCCCCGGGCATTCCCCGAATTCTACCGCGCTTCGGTCGCGGCGGGAGAGGCGTCGGGCAAGCTGCCCGGCGTGCTCGAACATCTCGCCCAATTCGTCGAAAATCGACAGGCCAATGGCCAGAAGCTTCAGCTGGCATTGCTCTATCCGGCGCTGCTCGCGACGGTTTCGTTCGGCATGATGGTGCTGCTGCTCGTCTATGTCGTTCCCGATATCGTGCGGGTGTTCGTCAGCCGCGGCGCGGACCTGCCGTTCCTGACGCGCGCGCTGATCGCGATCAGCTGGTTTCTTCAGAATTTCGGGCTGTGGCTGCTGCTTGGTATCGCGGTTGCGGCGTTGGTCGTGGGTCGCTGGTCGCGCGTGCCGAAGAACAAGCTGACGCTGCATCGGCTGTTCAACGAAAAATCGCCGCTGCGACGCTTTTCGCGCCAGCTCAATGCCGCGCGCTTTGCCGGCAGCCTCGCGACGCTTGTCGGCAGCGCGGTGCCGTTGGTCGAGGCGCTTCAGGCGGCGGCAGCGGTCACGCCCAACCATCATGTCCGTGAAAAAACGCTCGGCGTCGCGATGCGGGTGCGCGAAGGGATGAGCCTGCGCGCGGCGATGCAGGAATCGGGCGTATTCCCGACGATGCTGACTGCGATCGTCGCATCGGGCGAAGCGAGCGGCAAGCTCGCACCTGCATTGTCCCGGGCTTCGGGCGAGCTTGAGCGCGAACTCGACGCGCAGGTCTCGACTCTGGTTGCGCTCGCCGAACCGCTTGTGCTGCTCGTGATGGGCGGGCTGGTGCTGATGATGGTGCTGGCAATCCTGTTGCCGATCATCAACCTCAACGATCTGGTGACGATGTGAGGATCCGGCTCGCTACGATCACCCGGGCTGCATGCCGACGGGCTGATCGGGTCGGATCAGAATTGCGTCTCGATCGTCGCACCGGGCGGGATGCCCAGAAAGGGCAGGGTGCTCGCGCCCTCGGGCGTGGCAGTGATTTTCATGCTGCCGTCGTCCTGCAACACTGCCGAGATCAGCGCGTTGCGCCGCTGCGTAGCCGGGGTGAGGCGAAGTCGCGATTCATTTCCGATCGCCTGCGCATCGAAATAGAGCGCGGGGACCGGGCTTGCGGGTGCTGCGCTGCGCTGACCCCGGCAACTGCCCGGATCGGTGATGGCGGTTCCCTGAATCCGCTGATCCGAACCGCCGATCGCGATGCGATCCATCTTCACCTGCATCGTGAAATCGCAGCTAAAGGGCAGGCTGGCGCCCGCCAGTTGCAACAGGCTGGCATGCGCCGAACCGCTCACCTGATCGAGCACGACACGGCCCGGTCGCATCAGCATGCGCCCGCCCAGATCGGTGCCGGGTCCGGTGGCGGTCCAGTCGGCAGCGAAGCCCAGGCTGGTCAGCGAGCGCAGCGGCGCGAAGTGCCAGCGCAGCGTGCTGCCGCCCGCAATGCCCACTTCGCCGGACCACAAACTGCCCGACACGCCGGTGCGCCAGACATGGTTCTTGAACACCACGCTTGCCGGCATGGTGACCAGCATTGCCACGGCATAGGAGACTATGCCGAGCACAGCGAACAGGATAATAGAGCGACGTGCCACTGAACCTTCGCCTGGATGTGCCGTTGAACCGGCGCCGGCTGCTGCGCGCGACAGGATCGGGAATCGCAGCATCTGCGGCATTGGCATCACTCCCCTCATTCGCGGCAGGTCGCGAGGACCGACGACCGCTGGCATTGCTGCTTCCGCTCACCGGCCAGCATGCGGCGCTGGGGCTTAGCATGCGGCAGGCGGCGTTGCTCGCCGAAAGTGCCGACATGGTACAGGCATATGACACGGGTGGGACAGCCGAAGGCGCGGCGGCGGCGGCGGCACAGGCGCTGCGTCGCAACCCCGGTGCGATCCTGGGGCCGCTTACCGGGCCCGAAGTGCCCGCAGTCTCCGGCACGGTGAATGGGCGCGTGCCGATCATATCCTTTACCAACGACGCGGTTCAACGCGCGCCGGGCAGCTGGGTTTTCGGAATAACCCCGTCTCAGGTGACCAGCGCGATCCTGCGCTATGCGCGCGGTCGCGGGGTGCGCTCCGTCGCTATCGTCGATGACGGGACGCCCTGGAGTGCCGCTTCGGCGGTCGAGGCGGGGCGGATGGAATCCGAGCTGGGGATGCGCGTCGCGGTGGTTCAGCCTTCATCCGGGGCGCTTTCCTTCGCGCCGGAAGACGCCCCCGATGCCGTGCTGCTTCCCGGCAGCGGCGAACCGATGCTCGCGGTCGCGCGGCGGTTGCGCGGTTCGGGAATTCAGTTGCTCGGCACGGTGCAGGCGATCGACAATCGTCCCGACGCGCTGGAAGCGCTCGACGGCGCCTGGATCGCCGGCCCGGATCCGGAAAGGTTCGGCGATTTCGCGACCGAATATGAAGCGCGCAACGGCGGCAGTGCCGGGACGATCACCGCGCTTGCCTATGACGCCGCCAGCATCTGTCACGCGCTTCGCCAGCGCGATGCGTTGAGCGGCGAAGGTCTGCTCGCCAGCCAGGGGTTTCGCTGCGTCACCGGCGCGGTGCGGTTCCGCACCGACGGCAGCGTGGCGCGCGACTTTGCGATATTGCTGGCATCGCATGACGGCTTTGAAAAAGTGGCGGCGAGTTCGGGAGCATGAACGCCTATCCGCGCGGAGCCGGGCGCGAGTCGGGCTTCACGCTGATCGAAGTGATGATCTCGCTGGGCCTGTTCGCGCTGATCGCGGTAGCGGGCCTTGCGATGGTCGACGGCATATTGGGCGTGCAGCGGCGCACCGAAGTGCGGCTGGACCGGCTGACACAGCTTCAGCGTACGACCTATGTCGTTACGGACGATCTTGACCAGATCGCACGCGGCCCGATCGCCGGCGATGCGACGGGGATCCGCTTTACGCGGGCGGCACCGGGGATGGGCGGTGCGCCGGTGACGCTCGGCTATAGCCTCAGCGGCGATACGCTGGTGCGCACCATCGGCGGCATGCCGCAATTGCTGTTGCCGGGCGTCACTGCGGTGCGCTGGCGATATTGGGACGGCGAATGGCACGACAGCTGGCCGCTCGACGCGGATCATGCCCAGGATTGGCCGCGTGCCGTGTCGGTCGACCTGCAACTCGCGGGGCAGGGACCGGGCAGCGGCACGCTGCGCCGGATCGTAACCTTGCCTGCCCGGGTCGCGGAAGATGCGGGGCGCGGCGAATGACGCACCGGCGCCGTAAGGCCGATCGCGAGGAAGGTATGATCCTTGTCAACGTGCTGATGTTCGTCGCGATCGCCGCGGCACTGGTATTGCTGCTCGTCAGCCGCGAGGAACTGGCGCTCGATCGCGGCTTGCGAATGCGGGAGGCATCGCGCGCGCTCGCGATTGTCCGCGGCGGAGAATTGTCGGCGCTGGTCGCGCTGCGCCGCGATGCCGAGGAACAGCACGTTGCCGCCGATCACCGCAAAGAGGCCTGGGCACATCTTTCCGAAAGCGGCGCGCCGATCGAAGGCGGCAGTTTCGACCTGGCCATCGCCGACGCGCAGGGCCGGTTCAATATCAATATGGTGCGCAGCGGCGCGGTGGCGCCGGTTATCCTGTTCCGCAATATCGCCGCCTATGCCGGTGTTACGCCCGAACAGGCGCAGCGGCTGATCGAACTGATCGTGGCGACGGGACCGGTTACCGATCTGCGCCCGCTGCGCATGGCGGGCGTCGATCCGAAGGCGGCGGCGGTGCTCGAACGGCTGGTGACCGCGCTGCCGGGTGAGACGACGATCAATCTCAATGCCGCCGATCCCGCGCTGATCGGATTATTGTTTCGCGATGGTGCCATCGCCGGGCAGCTGCTGGCGATCCGCGACCGGCAGGGGTTTCTTACCGACGCGGATCTTGAGCGGTTGCAAGTCGAGATGCCGCGCGGCGCATCCTTCGCTTCGGATAGTTTCTGGGTCCGCACCCGTGCGACGATCGGCGGGACCAGCCAGCAGGAAGCGACTCTGATTCGCCGGCGCAGGACCGAGGCGGGGAAGGTCGAGGCGGTGCCGGTCGAGCGCTGGCGCGGTGCGGCGATCCCGCCCGATGCACCGCAGTTTTCCGCCGCCGCGGACGTGCGCTGAAAGCGAAAAAGGAAAATGGTCGGGAAGAGAGGATTCGAACCTCCGGCCCCTGCCTCCCGAAGACAGTGCTCTACCAGGCTGAGCTACTCCCCGACGGAGAACCGGTCCTCTTTTCGCTTTCGGGAGCGAACCGGCTTGAGCTTGGAGCGGCGCCTATAACGGTGCGCGGGGCGGTGCGCAAGCGGTTCGTGCTGGTTAGTCGGCAGCGGCGCCTCTTGCGGCCAGCATCGCGTCGATTCGCGTGAATTTCTCACGCGGGGCGCCGTCCCGGGCAGCGGCGATTTCGGCGGTGTCGATCTTTTGCCAGTCGCGAAAGGTGACGACATCGATGCCGCGTGCGGCAAGCAGCGAATCGAGGCCCGGTCGTCCGGGCTTGCCGCTTCCGCCGGTCAGGTCCTCGCCGATCTTTTCGGCAATGGCATAGCCATCGGGCTTGTTGGTGCCGATCGTGCCGGTCGGTCCGCGCCGCGCCCAGCCGACCGCATAAAGGCCCGGCGCGATCCGCCCTTCGTCATTGGCGAAGCGACCCTGTTTCTCGTCATAGGGCACGCCGGGAATCGCAGGCGTGCGATAGCCGATGCAACTGACCACCAGCCCGGCGGGAATTTCATAGGTTTCACCACTACCCTCGGCACGTCCGTCTGCCGTCAGGCGGGTGCGTTCGACGACGACGCTGTCGACCTGGCCTTGCCCGCGAATTTCGACCGGGCGGGCGAAGAAATCGAAGATGATGCGGATCGGCTTGTCCGAAGCCGCGCCCGTCGCCGCATAGCCGCGCAGATGGCTGACCGATTTGCGCTGACCGGGATCGAGCGCGTCGTCGCTTTCCACCGGCGGAAAATCGGCGGGATCGACCACCGGGGTGGCGCGGGAAAGATTGCCGAGCTCGCCCAGTTCCTTGGGCGTCATTGCGATCTGATGCGGTCCGCGACGACCGAGAAGGGTGATGGTATCGATCTTCGCCGCGCGCAATGCGGTCAGCGCGTGCTGGACGATGTCCGACCCGTCAAATTCGCTTTCGGCCTTGGCCAGGATGCGCGCGACATCGAGTGCGACATTGCCGTTGCCGATCACGACCGCGCCGGGGCCGTGCAGGGCGGGGGCGAGGTCGGCATGATCGGGATGGCCGTTATACCAGCCGACAAAGGCCGCCGACCCGACCACGCCGGGCAGATCGCTGCCCGGGATGTCGATCGTGCGATCCGCCGGGGCGCCGGTGGCAAGCACCACGGCGTCATACAGATCCTGCAGCTCGGCGACGGTGATGTCCTGACCCACGCTGACATTGCCGACGAAGCGGACATTGTCGGTCAGCGCGACGGCTTCATAGCGGCGCGAGACATTCTTGATCGATTGATGATCGGGCGCGACGCCGGTGCGGATCAGGCCGAAGGGAACCGGCAACCGGTCGATCACATCGATGCGGCAATCCTCGCCAAACGCCTTCTGACATGCTTCGGCGGTGTAATAGCCTGCCGGGCCCGAACCGATTACTGCGATATGGCGCATGCGCCTCTCCTCGAATCTGCGCGCAGCCTAGCCGCCATTCGAAAGAGGGCAAGCGATACCGCCGGAAAGGCGCCGGTCCGTATTGCCGCAACGGTGAGCGGGGTCCGAGCCGCGCTCCGGTGGCGCAATGTTATTCGGCGGCCATCAGCGATGCGGGGCGGCCGGTGATCGACGCGGCGACGACGCGGTTCCGGCCCGCCTCCTTGGCCTGATACAGCGCTTCGTCGGCGGATTTCAGAGCGTCTTCGGGCGTGCGGTGCGTTTCCGGAATCGCCGCCACGCCAAAGGATGCGGAGATCGACGCGTCATAGCGCGCGGAAAGGGTTTCGATCCGTTCGCGCATAGCCTCGGCCTTTTCGGTCGCCTGGCTGAGGCTGCAATCGGGCAGCAGCACCACCAGCTCTTCGCCGCCATAGCGGCAGGCGACATCGCTGCTGCGGAGCGATGCGATCAGCGCGCTGGCCGCGTCGCGCAGCACGGCATCGCCGGTGGCATGGCCATGTTCGTCGTTGAGTTTCTTGAAATGATCGAGATCGACCATGATGATCGACAGCGAACTGCGCGTGCGATCGGCGACGGCAGAAAGCCGTTCGAGCGCATCCTGCATATAGCGGCGATTGTAGAGGCCGGTCAGCGGATCGCGCAGCGCCTGATGCCGCAGCGTTTCGCGCAGCCGGATGCTCGACACGGCGAGCGACATCGCATCGGCCAGCGCCTCGGCAGTCGCTTCGATTCTTTTCAGCGCCGAAATGTCCTGACTGTCCGGCGGCGTCAGCTTCAGCAGGCCCTGAATTTCGCCATGGGCCAGCATCGGGATTTCGAGCACGGGCAGGTGCGAATGATGGTGTTCGCAACAAATGGTGCCGCGCCCTTCGTGATTGAGGTGGTGCTTGCCGCGTTTCAGCGCCCAGCAGCTTTCCGGCGATAGCGCAGGGGAAAGCGGCGATTCGTCGGGCCAGCTCCAGCAAATGGTCATTTCCAGCCGGTCGCGCGAATTGTTGAAGACATAGAGGCCGCCGCCAAAGCCATCGAGCAGGTTTTCCGCCGTCGCCCGAAGCACGGTATAGGCGTCGCCCGCTCCGCGCGCGCTCTGCAGCATGTTGGTCATCTGGAGCAGCTGTTCGACATCGCGGCGCTGGCGATCGGCGTATTGTGCAGCCAGGGTGCGTGCATTCACCAGCCGCTGACCCATCGGTTTGGCAATGGCGACGCATATCACGATGGCGATGACAGTGGTGAATTCGAACCAGATCAGCGTGGCGTCGAGCGGGCCATAGACGAGCAGTCCGGTGAGGCGGAACAGGATCAGCAGGACCGCCGCCAACATCACCAGCCGCGGGAACCAGTCGAGCCGACGCTGAAGCGTTTCAAGCTCGGAATTCGATTGCGGCAACATCATCGACGCATTCTGATGAAACAGCGTTAAGACTCCGTATATGGCGAGGTTAGGAATGCGCCGGAGCAACCGGGCGGCAGCGCAGCCGGGCCAGGGGGCGGGACGGAGCGACCTAACCCGAAAACCGCAATTTTACGTGCAAAGTTCGCACCGGTTCGCACCCCAACGCGCGTGCGCACGCCCGCACATGCGCGCGCGAGAGGATCGGGCGCGGGGTCGGGGGAAACATCGGGGTGGAACGTATCAGAAACATTTGTTGTAGGACAGGGGTTGGGAGGCGGCGGGTTTGCGCCCTAGTTTCTGACGTTCCCGTCAAATTTCGACGAACCCAAAACGGGACATTGCTCGGAAAATTTCTATTACCTCAATAAAGGGCGCGCCCCTCCTAGCTGAGCACGCAGGAGGGACTGCGGATTTGTTTTAACGGCTAACAACAAAATGCTGCACCTCGCAAACAGGACCAAGTCAGTTGTACAGATTCCAACGTTCTCTAAGGCGTTCGACTGTGGTGCGCCATTTTGGTGTTGTGGGCTTGCAAACGGTGTTCTGGTTCCCGAACATGCCGATCTCATTGATCGCGGCTTCGATCGGAACCGAGCGGAGCCATTTGACTGGGACGAAATACTCCATGCGTTCGGGGTCCTCGATAGCCTCCCGATGGTACGTGCCCCCTCGCAAAACATCCGCCGCCGGTTGCTCCACGCCGTCAACATCAATCTTGAACTCGGTTATCGGTTCACGTGGACCTACAACTTCGCCCACGCCCACAAAGCCGTAGCCAGGTGCCTTCACCCAGACGTGGTCGCCCGGAGAGAGTAGGTTGAGGGTATTGCTATACCACGTCCCGCCGCCGCCACTGATGAAGCCGTACTTTCGCCCTTCAGACCAATCGCGCGTCTCACTATGGCCAAAGCAGGCATAGAACTGCCCGTTCCAAGGCTCACGCTCCCTCGGACCTCGCGAAGTCGGCGTAGAAGCGCTGACCTGCGTGTGGACCGGATCGACCAGCCAAGTTCTGCTCAGCAGTTGCTGCCCGCCATGATCGAACACCTGGAAGCAAAGAACATTGATGGCGATCCCCTTGTCACCGAGATAGCGCACGATCCTCTCGCTACTTTCGTCGAGATGCGTTGCGACGATGACAACCTGATGGCTTTGGTTGAGTTCGTCCTCATCGAGTGCCTGTCCAAAGCGAGCGCGGAAATCGGCCGCCAGGTCCCGGCCTGGTGCGAAGCGATCATAGATCGCGGCGATGTCATCAGCTTCCAGATCTTCGACCCAGCATGCATAGTCTAGCGCCTGAGCTACCACCTCTCGGGGTGTCCGATCGCGTTTGAGTTCGATGAGAACGAGTGCACCATCTGGGGCAACTGCTAGAAGGTCGAGCCTTCCCGTCACCGTCCGCTCCTGACGCCCTATAAGCATCCATTCGTCGGAGAGAATGCGAGGGGCAGCAATGATCATATCCTCGAGCAGACGCTCGGAGGGAAACGTCGCTTCGGGAAGCGAGGATGGCTGATCGGAGACTGTCCAAAGAGCGGTACGTTGGGGCATTAGGTGTGTTGCCTCCATTCCAAGGCAGTGTGCGAATGCTCGCTCACATGAACGAAAGTCCTGCCTTCTGCCTGTACCGCGCGGATCACGTACTCTGATGGATGATCGTAGCTATTGGGTCCGGCGGCGGCGGCGAATTGGGAGGCATTTGGCAATGCACTGAAGAGCGTAAGGCTGAAGTTTGCGCGTGAACCATGGTGAGGCAGAGCAAAGACGTTCACTTTGTCTAGAAGGCGGCGATAGTGCTGGATGAAGGCATCTCGGCGTCGAAAGACGTCCAAATGCATATCACCCGTGCAGAGCCAGCCTACTGCGCCACGATGGCGTTGACGCGAGAACCGCGAAAATCGGTAGTGACGGTCAGTCCAGGAAAACCAGGCGCCGCTCTTAACCGGTCCAGCATACAAGGCCATCGAAACCAGATTATGATCCTTCCAGATCACGTCGTAACACTCTTTGAGCTCGGTTCTCAGTCTCTGGTCCGCCAAGATGACTTGCAGAAAGTCTGCATCGGAGTGCTTCCCGCGAAAGCGCTTGATGAGTTCCGCTTCGAAGGCGGCCAACGCTGATTTCGACGGTCTGTGCGCGTGGGGAGACAATATCCAGTCCAACGGTTGGCCCGCCCAAAGATGCAATGTTGCCCCGTCCTCCAGCCGCTGCACCGTTGGATTTTCCGGATAATGGGCAGTCCCGTCACCGTCGGGTGGAGCGACAGGCTTGCCAACCCATTTGGATTTTATTGGTCCATCACCTCCGCCATCGCCAACTTCAGGAATGAAAGGGCCATCACCGCCTTCATCGTCGTCGTCCCTCGGCTCGATAAACGTGATCCGCTCAACGCCACGCTCGCGAAACCAGCCCTCGATGTCATCCAGAAAGGTTAGAAATCCACCTGTCAGCGCCCCCATTGCGGCATCATGCGCTACGGCAACGATCCGGTCGATGTCGCGAAGGTAAGGCAACACGACCTCCTCCACGCGGGCTTTCGCCAGCAGGCTGTCGATCCCGTTGACGTGATCGCTGTCCAGATGAGACAGGAAGAGCAATTGCAAGTCACCCTGCGCGGCGACAATCGCAATCTCACGGTCGCGTGCGTGGGTCTGGTTAGACCCGCAATCGTAGGCCCAATGCAGGCTTCCCCCTTGAGTTTCGAGAAGCCCGCTCATCAACCCACCTTGGCCGACGGGGTGCTGGATCATTGTCACGTTCATCATGCTCAACCTCCGCCGCACAGGCATGTGATCGCATTGATCAGACTGCAAATCTTCTGACCGATCCACTGGTAACGGCCTCGGACTGCTCACAGCAAAAGCAGCCTGCTATCAACGCGCCTTTCGTTCTTTTGGTCTCTAACGACTCTGGGATAAAAGTGGCTACTTTCTGCGGCCCAGAACCGCAAAGCGGACCTACCGCTGACGGCCCAGTTCCCGGCAATCACATCGCCGCCACATATCTAGCGCCTGTACGCCTGCTGAGCGCGTGTAATTTTTGCTGACCGTTGCGAGATCCGGACCTTGCTGTCCCGAAACTCGTCAACCGGCGTGAAATGGATTAGGCTGGGGGGATGGCAGCCCAGCACGAAGATTCCGTGGAGGCGGTGTTGCACTCGTCCTCGAGTGCCGCAAAGTCGTTTGTCGCGGCCAGCTGGTGTCGATCGGGCCTCAAACACGGGCTCGATGCAGGCGATGCGCGGGCGCCCGAGCTGATTTCGGGCGCCGACCTTACGCAGCGGCGACAGCGTCACGAATTGATGCTGGAAGTGGCGCGCCCGCTGCTCGACCAGTTGTTCCAGACCGTTGCGGCCACCGGTTGCGCGGTAATGCTGTCGGATAATGACGGCGTCATTCTCGAAGCGCGCAGCAGCGCGGGCGATCGCGCAATGTTCGACACGGTCGGGCTGACGCCGGGCGGCGTCTGGAGCGAGAGCCGCGAGGGGACCAACGGGATCGGGACCTGCCTTGTCGAAGGCCGGCCGGTCATGATCCACCGCGACCAGCATTTCGCCAGCCGTAACATCGGTATCAGCTGCATGGATGCGCCGGTCCGGGATGCGGCGGGACAGCTGGTGGGGGCGCTGGATATCTCCAATTGCCGCGACGATCACACCGCCGCGATGGGCGCGCTGGTCCAGAAGATCGTTCAGGATGCCGCGCGCAGGATCGAAAGCGGCGTGTTTCGCCGGTATTACGAAGGGCATCGCATCATCGACGCGAACCTTCCCGGTGGCGATGCGGCATTGCTGGCGGTCGATCGCGACGATCTGGTCATCGGCGCCACGCATGCGGCGCGCCATCGCTTCAGCCTTACCGATGCGTGCCTGACCGGGTGCCGCAGCGCTGCCGAAATCCTGGGCGGCGAAAGTGCGGCATCGTTTCGCGACTCGGAACGCGCGGTGTTGCGACGTGCGCTGGCGCAAGCCGATGGCAATGCCACCCAGGCTGCCAAAACGCTCGGAATCGGTCGGGCGACGCTGTATCGGCGGATGGAAAAGGTCGGTCTGGCGCGCGGCTGACGAGCCGTTCTTCCAACCTGTCTCGATAGCGAGACAGTTTCGCGCCGCGTCGCGCGGGCGCCTCTTCTCAGCGTCGCGCTTTCGCGAAACCATCCTCCTCAAGACCGGAGCATCCGGCGATCTTGATGAGGATGAACTGATGGACATGCAAACCAATCCGGCGGCATCGATGACCGCGCCCTTTGCAGAGAAGTATGACAACTTCATCGGCGGCAAATGGGTGGCGCCCAGGGACGGGCGCTATTTCGACAATATCTCCTCGATCACCGGCAAATCGGTCGGCAAGATTGCGCGCAGCCAGGCGGTCGACATCGATGCCGCGCTAGACGCCGCCCATGCCGCGAAGGATGGCTGGGGCCGCACCAGCGTCGCCGAGCGCGCGCTGGTCCTGAACCGGATCGCCGACCGGATGGAGGACAATCTCGCCAAGCTGGCGGTCGCCGAAACCTGGGACAACGGCAAACCGCTGCGCGAGACGATGGCCGCCGACATTCCGCTGGCGATCGACCATTTCCGCTATTTCGCGGGCTGCATCCGCGCGCAGGAAGGCGGCATTTCGGAGATCGACCACGATACGGTCGCCTATCATTTTCACGAGCCGCTGGGCGTGGTCGGCCAGATCATCCCGTGGAACTTTCCGATCCTGATGGCGGTGTGGAAGCTCGCCCCGGCGCTGGCGGCGGGCAATTGCGTGGTGCTCAAACCCGCCGAGCAGACCCCGGCATCGATCATGGTGCTGATGGAACTGATCGGCGACCTGCTGCCCGCCGGAGTGGTCAACGTGGTCAACGGGTTCGGTGTGGAAGCGGGCAAGCCGCTCGCCAGCAGCAGCCGGATCGCCAAGATCGCCTTTACCGGTGAGACCACAACCGGCCGCCTCATCATGCAATATGCCACCGAGAACCTGATCCCGGTGACGCTGGAACTGGGCGGGAAGAGCCCGAACATCTTCTTCGAAGACGTCTGCCGCGAGGATGACGACTATCTCGACAAGGCGATCGAAGGCTTTGCGATGTTCGCGCTCAATCAGGGCGAGGTGTGCACCTGCCCCAGCCGCGCGCTGGTCCATGAGAGCATCTATGACCGCTTCATGGAAAAGGCGATCAAGCGCGTCGAAGCGATCAAGGCGGGCAATCCGCTCGACATGGAGACCATGATCGGCGCGCAGGCCTCCTCCGAACAGCAGCAGAAGATCCTCTCCTATATCGACATCGGCAAGCAGGAGGGCGCGCAGCTGCTGACCGGCGGCGAAGCGGCGCGGTTCGAGGGCGAGATCGCGGACGGCTACTACGTCAAACCCACCGTGTTCCGCGGCAACAACCGGATGCGCATCTTCCAGGAGGAGATCTTCGGGCCCGTCCTCTCGGTCACGACTTTCAAGGATCAGGACGAGGCGCTGAGCATCGCCAACGACACGCTCTATGGTCTGGGCGCGGGCGTGTGGAGCCGGGATGCCAACACCTGCTATCGCTTCGGCCGTGCGATCCAGGCCGGGCGCGTGTGGACCAACTGCTACCACGCCTATCCCGCCCACGCGGCGTTTGGCGGTTACAAGCAGTCGGGCATCGGGCGCGAAAACCACCGCATGATGCTCGACCACTATCAGCAGACCAAGAACATGCTGGTCAGCTACAGCGCGAAGAAGCTCGGCTTCTTCTGAGGCGGCGGCGCGGTGCGGCGGACATTCGCTGCACCGGCCCCAAACCATAAAAATTCAGGAGAGATGTCATGAGCAAGACCATGAAAGCTGCCGTCGTGCGCGCCTTCGGCGAACCGCTGCGGATCGAGGAGGTGCCCGTTCCCGAAGTCGGCCCCGGCACGATACAGGTCGCGATCCAGGCCTCGGGCGTGTGCCATACCGATCTGCACGCGGCGGAGGGCGACTGGCCGGTCAAGCCCGAACCGCCCTTCATTCCGGGGCATGAGGGTGTCGGCTTCGTGTCCGCCGTGGGCAAGGGCGTTACCCATGTGAAGGAAGGCGACCGGGTCGGCGTGCCCTGGCTCTACACCGCCTGCGGCCATTGCGTGCATTGCCTCGGCGGGTGGGAAACGCTGTGCGAAAGCCAGCTCAACACCGGCTATTCGGTCAATGGCGGGTTCGCCGACTATGTGCTGGCCGACCCCAATTATGTTGGCCACCTGCCCGACAATATCGGCTTCAACGAAATCGCCCCGGTGCTGTGCGCAGGCGTCACGGTCTACAAGGGGCTGAAGATGACCGACACCAAGCCGGGCGATGCGGTGGTCATCTCGGGCATTGGCGGGCTCGGCCATATGGCGGTGCAATATGCGGTGGCGATGGGGCTGAACGTGGTGGCGGTGGACGTCGACGATGCCAAGCTTGACCTCGCGCGCAAGCTGGGTGCAAAGGAGACGGTCAACGCCCGGACCGACAATGACCCTGCCGCTACGGTGAAGCGATTGACCGGCGGCGGCGCGCGCGGCGCGCTGGTGACCGCCGTCAGCGAGAAGGCGTTCGAACAGGCGGTCGGCATGATCGGGCGCGGCGGGACTGTTGCGCTCAACGGTCTGCCGCCGGGCGATTTCCCGCTCAACATCTTCGGCATGGTGCTGAACGGCATCACCGTGCGCGGCTCCATCGTCGGCACCCGGCTGGACCTTCAGGAATCGCTGGACTTCGCCGCCGATGGCAAGGTGGCGGCGACCATCTCCACCGCCCGGCTGGAGGACATCAATTCGGTGTTCGACCGGATGCACAAGGGCCAGATCGAAGGGCGCGTGGTCCTCGACATGACGCAGTAAGACCAGGCGACATACCGAGCGAGACGGCGATCACGCTGGAGGGCCGAGCGCTCCACCGCGTGATCGCCTGTGCGCGGATCGGGGCTGTTTCGGCAATCTGGCGCAAGCCCCGGCGCCCTATGGCATCGCGGCGGACGCGGTCATGCTGCTCTTCGAGACGGTTCGGGAACGCATCGCGGAGTTTACGCCGGCCGATGCGGTCTGACGGCGCCACGATCCAGCCGGATTACGGGCGCGAAACCGCGCTGGAGGCCATGTCTACATTTCGGCCAGGTCGATCATCGCGAGAAGTTTGAGCGTGTTGCCGAAATAATCCCCATCCTCGACCGGAATCGCGACCATTGCAGCCCATAGGGCATCCATCCACGCCTGATCGGCCTCCGCATCGCCGCTGCCGGCAATCGCCCCGGCCGCGAACATGGATATCCAGCCCGGCTCGCCGGTCCACTGGCCGTCTGTCGGGATGCTGCCGTCCAGCCGATAGGTTGACGCGATCCTGGCGGGATCGCCCCCGGTCAGGGTCCGGATCCAGAAATTGATGCTTCTGAGACTTTCGCCGGCGCGGGGATCGCGGCTGCGCCTGTAGTCGGCCGCCAGCCGATAGGGGTAGCGCAGCGCATTCCAGGAATAATAGCCGTCATAATCGCCTTCCAGAAAGCCCGGATCGGCGGGGCGCGGGTTGTCCGGCATACCGACCATGAAGTCCGGGACGAGGCCCGTATTCGGCGCGTAGTGGGCGGAAATATCGCTCCAGACCGCATATCCCGCGCTGCGGATCTCGTCCCATCGGCCGGCATCGCTGCCGCCTGCTTCGGCAAAAACCGTGAAATTATAAGGCATGAAGTCCGACGATCGCGAGGCGACGTCGTAGACATCATAGGTTGCCCAGTCGCCCAGTTTGACGAGGTTGTGAACGGTAATCTCCCGTTCCAGAATGGCTTGCCTGACCTCGGCCGCGTCCGCCGCATATCCGCCCCATCGCTCGTCGGCCAGATAAAGCGCCAAAGCGATATCGAGGTCGCCGTCGCTCGCGGTGGAATCGCCGTCGGGCGCGTCGTTGCAATCGCGGGTCTGGTTCCATGCCATAAGGCCGGGGCCGCTTGCGGCTGGATGCAGCCGGAAGAAGGCGAGCATTTCGTCGAAGAGCATTTTCGAGCGATTGTCGCGATCCGCCATCCGTGCCAGGGCGAGCATGCCATAGCCGTGGGCTTCCGACACGGTCAGCGTATTGGGTGCGCTGTCCCCATAGGTGTCGCGGCCGTCGCCTGCCGTGTCGACATAGGCGCCGCCGCACCCTTCGCGAAGATAGACGCGCTTCCAATCCTGCCAGAAGCTGTCCAGCGCCGCCCTGCGTTCTGCGAGGGTTGCGGTGGGGTATATGAGGGTCTCTGCCGCCACGGGCGGCGGGGATGGTGGAGGGGGGGAGGGCGCCGGTGGCGTGTTGGCTGGCGGGGTGGGCGTAGGCGATGCGCTATCCTCTCCCCCGCACGCCGTTATGCAAGAGAAGGCGAGCAGTGAATATCCCAATCGCGACCAGAGCTTTGTCTTCATATGCATTGTATCCTGCACCCTTTCCGAGCCCGCAAACATCCTCGCTGATGGTCCAATACTATGCCGATGGGCGTGGCAAGCCCTGCTCCCCTGTGGCCGCCGCCCGGCGCCATCGCTTTTCCCACGGGCAGGTTGCGGCATGACCTGACGTCGCTCGCCGAAGCCGCCCTTGTCGGCATGCCGCACGACATCAAGGGGCAGGCCGACCAGATCGGCGATATCTCCACGCTGGCCGATCCGGCGGTGGTGCAGCAGCTGCGCGAAGGGATGCAGCATCCGGATTGAGCGCGATTCGGGGGCGCGGCGTCCCCGACTCGTCCGGCCCGACTCGTCCGGCGCGGTTCGCCATCGGCCTGCTACCAATTCCTCTCCCCAAGCGCCTGCACCCCTGCTAAGCGCGCGCGATGTCCACTGAACGTTCCAAGATCCGTAACTTTTCGATCATCGCCCATATCGATCATGGCAAGTCGACGCTTGCCGATCGCCTGATCCAGCGTACCGGCGGGCTTACCGAGCGGGAAATGAGCGCGCAGGTGCTCGACAATATGGATATCGAGCGCGAGCGCGGGATCACCATCAAGTCGCAGACGGTGCGGCTGGAATGGAAGGGCTATACGCTCAACCTGATGGACACGCCGGGGCATGTCGACTTTGCCTATGAAGTGTCGCGGTCACTTGCGGCGTGCGAAGGCGCGCTGCTGGTGGTCGATGCCGCGCAGGGTGTCGAGGCGCAGACGCTGGCGAATGTCTATCAGTCGATCGAGCATGACCATGAGATCATCCCGGTCATCAACAAGATCGATTTGCCCGCCGCCGAACCCGAAAAGGTGAAGGCCGAGATCGAGGATATCATCGGCCTGGACGCGTCGAACGCGGTGCTGGCGAGCGCCAAGAGCGGGATCGGCATCGACGAGGTTCTCGACGCCGTGATCGAGCGGATTCCGGCGCCCGGCGGCGACGCGAATGCGCCGCTGAAGGCGATGCTGGTCGACAGCTGGTACGACCCCTATCTGGGCGTCGTCATTCTGGTCCGCGTGATGGACGGGGTGTTGAAAAAGGGCCAGCAGGTCAAGTTCATGCAGGCCGGGACGATGCATCTGATCGATCGCGTCGGTTGTTTCCGGCCCAAGCTGACGCAGCTCGACGAACTGGGGCCGGGCGAGATCGGATTTGTCACCGCGCAGATCAAGGAAGTCGCGCAGACCATGGTCGGCGACACGATCACCGACGCCAGAAGGCCGACCGACAAGCCGGTGCCGGGGTTCAAGGAAGTCCAGCCGGTGGTGTTTTGCGGCCTGTTCCCGGTCGATGCCAATGATTTTGAAAAGCTGCGTGAGAGCATTTCGAAGCTTCGGCTCAACGATGCCTCGTTCAGTTTCGAAATGGAAACGTCGGCGGCGCTGGGCTTTGGCTTTCGCTGCGGATTCCTGGGGCTGTTGCACCTCGAGATCATTCAGGAGCGGCTGACGCGCGAATATGACCTCGACCTGATCACGACCGCGCCGTCGGTCGTCTATCGCCTGCAGCTGAGCAAGGCGGCGGGCGAGGCGGAGGCGCAGGTGATCGAGCTGCACAATCCGGCCGACATGCCCGATCCCAACCGGATCGAGGAAATCGAGGAGCCGTGGATCAAGGCGGTCATCTATGTCCCCGACGAATATCTGGGGTCGATCCTGAAATTGTGTCAGGACCGGCGCGGCATCCAGAAGGACCTGACCTATGTCGGCGGGCGCGCGCAGATCACCTATGAACTGCCGCTCAACGAAGTCGTGTTCGATTTCTATGACCGGCTGAAATCGATCAGCCGCGGCTATGCCAGCTTCGATTATGAGCAGATCGGGCTGCGCGCGGGCGATCTGGTCAAGATGAACATCCTGGTCAATGCCGAGCCGGTCGATGCGCTGAGCATGATCGTCCACCGCAGCCAGGCCGAGGCGCGCGGCCGCCATATGTGCGAGCGGCTGAAGGACCTGATCCCGCGCCACTTGTTCAAGATCCCGATCCAGGCGGCGATCGGCGGCAAGGTGATTGCGCGCGAAACGATCGCGGCGCTGCGCAAGGACGTGACCGCAAAATGCTATGGCGGCGACATCACCCGCAAACGCAAGCTTCTGGAAAAGCAGAAGGAAGGCAAGAAGCGGATGCGCGAATATGGTTCGGTGAGCATCCCGCAGGAAGCGTTCATCGCCGCGTTGCGGATGGGGGACGAGAGCTAGGGGGCTTCTTTTTCGGGCGCCTGCCCGCGGCGGTCACGCCTCATCGCTTCGATGGTGGAGTCGCGGCTTTTCCGGTCGCCCGATAGCCATTGCGGAATTGCCGGGTCGTATTGACGCGGCAATGGCGGCGGCGGCGCTGCGAGGACGGTGATCGGATCGTCGTCGTTTGCCAGGGGCTCCAGCAAGGGCGCTTCCGGCACGACGTCGCTGTCCCAGTCGGCATAGGGCGAGCGCGGGGTGTCCCTCGGGTCCAGCGGGGCCTCGGCTCGATAGGGGCTCTTGTGCGGGTCCGCGTCCGGTTTGTTGAAATGACCCAGCACCATGCTGAGCAATATTAACCCCATCCACCAAGCCTGGAGGGGTACGCGCTTCCACCAGGGTTCCTCGCTGCTTTCGAGCTTCAGTTCCCAACTGCCGACGCGGGTCATGTCCAGCTCGGAACGGAGCATAGGATACCAGCTGTCGATCGTATCGAGCAGCGCGGCGATTTCATGGCGCGGGACCCTGCCCAGCCGGCTGCTGCCGTCATGGGGCGTCGATAATTCGGTCCATGCGCGGTGAAACGCGCTGCCCGGCTCCCTGGCGGCGTCGGCAAAGTCCAGGTCGTTCAGCCGCTCGACGAGATAGGTCGCCGCCATATCCTGCCGATAATCGTCCTCGTGGTTCTGCCACCTGAAGAACGTGACGACAGGGCGCACCAGCGGTTTGGAATAGGGAAAGGCGCGCGCGACGACATGGCCGAATATCTGAGCCGCCCGGTCGAATATATCGATCTTTTCCAGTCGCGGATCCTGTTGGATCGTGAGCCACTGGCGCCGCATCCACAAGGCGGTTTCCGCATCGGGAAGCGCTTCGGGGTCGGCTTTCGACAGCGCATCAATCAATGCCGTCGCAACCTGGTCGTAATAGGCGAAATCCCCCTTAGCGGTGTCTGTTGCAGGCGCTGGGCTGCCGGCTGGCTCGCTGAGCTCAGGCACCGGCTCCATTCGATCCCGATCGTGCGGGGTGCCGGCAGACACTGTCTCGAACGCAGCGCGCAATTGGCGAAACGCTTCCGGGTCGCTGTCCGGATCGATGGCTTTCAGCGCGGCTGCATAGGCGCGACGTATCTCCTGCTTGCTGTCGGTGGGCGCGATACCGAGCAATCTCCACGCGGCGCTGCGCGTCATCATATCAGATGCGGCAAGGATTCGGCGTCATGCTCCAGCGCATAGCGTTCGAGCGCGATCCAGGTTTCGCAAACACGACTGTCCATTCCCCGTCCGGAAAGGGCGTCAACTACTTGGGATTCGCTCAGCTTGAGGTCCGCCATCAGAAAGCTCAACTGCTCGTCCGGCAGATTGAAACCTGACGGGAAGTCGGTGTTTTCAACCTCGGTCGTGGCTAGTGCGCGCGCAATCAGACTCCGCTGGCGACGTTCGAATTCCAAGGGGAAGGCCAGGTTCGGTAATTCGGTGCCCGGGCGGTTGACGAACATCGCGGCACATGCCGCGGGGTTACCGTTGCGAATGAATTCGGCGCGATCGATTTTCAGCTGGACCATCTCGCGCTGAAGGTCGGGGGCTGCGAAGGGGGCGACCTTGCGATAGCGATCGAAAAATGCGGCGAAGAGCTTTCCCTGCAACAGCCCGGTGCCACCGCCCTCACGCAAGGCGTCACTGCGCGAATCTCGCGCGATTGCCAGCAACGCAGGATGATCGAACAGGTCGCTGAAACTCAGTTCACCACCGAACAGTTGCTTAAGCGCGTAGTCGATATCGGCTTCTTCGTGCATCGGATCGAGCTGACGATCCGCCATCGGATAGGGTGGCGGCAGATTGATATGTGTCGACGGATCGACTGGACCCGGATCGCTATCGCGCCCGAATATGGCGATGCCGAACAACAGCAGCACCAGCCCGATCGCAATGACATGTCCCGACCAGTTGCGGCGATTGAGGCGTTTCTCCCAATATGCCACGCGCTCGGTATCGAGCAGCGGTTCGAGGCGGCTGTGATCGTGGCGCAGCTTCCCCAGTAATTCGCCGACCTGCGTCCGGCTGACCGAGCCCGCCCATTTGCTGTCGAGCGTTCCGCGCAGATCGCACCAGGCGCGGTGATATTCGTTGCCGCGAGTCGAAATGGTTTCGAGGAAGAAGGTGTCGCTGCGGCAGGCGAGCAGATATTCCACCACCGGCGCGCGATGCACCGTGTCATGGTCGTAGCGCCAGCCGAAGCGCTCGACCACCGGATCGACCAGCGGCGCGGAGAAGGGAAAGCTCTGCGCCACCAGATGCGCGATATTGGTTTCCGCCGCGGCATAATGGCCGATCTGTTCGAGCCGCGGATCGTCGGCGATCAGACGCCACAATGCCAGCATCTGCTCGCTTTCCTCGGGCGTTGCCAGCCGCGGTTGTTCGCGCTCGGCAAGCAGCATCGCGGAAAGTTCGTTGCCAGCCGCGTCGATCCTCTCGCTGCTGGGCGGGGCCCAGGGGCTGGCGGGTTTCGCATCGGGTCGTGGGGCAGGGTCGGGCGGCGTGTCCGGCAACGGGCCGCTCGGTTCCGCCGGGGCGGCGCCCCCGGTTTCGGGCGCCATATCGGCTGGCAGATCGGCCCCATCCTCCCGCGCATCCTCGTCGTGCCATTGCGCTTCGGCCATGGCGTGATCGAGCGCGGCGCGCAGCGCGACGAAGCCTTGCGTATCGTTTTCGGTGTCGATCGCCTTCAGCCTTGCGGCATAGGCGCGGCGGATGGCGCGTTTGTCCGACGTCGGTGCGAGCCCCAGAACCGCCCATGTGCCGCGCAGCGTCGTCACAGGAAACGCTCGCCTTCGATACTGTCGAGCGCGGTCGTGAGCTGTTCGCGCACTTCCGCGATGGTGCGCGGGTCCTGGGTATCCAATGCCGCTTCGAATTGCAGCAGCCAGCGGTTCACCAGATCGCGCCGGTCGCCGATGAAGCTTTCATAGCAGCGCTGCGCGCGTGCGATCACGGCGGCGTTGACCGCTTCGTCGCGGGGATAGACCTTGAGCTCGGCCAGCGCGGCGCGGCGTTCGGCCAGTTCGGATTCCGAAATCGCGCCCTCTTCCTCGACGATCACCAGATTGCGGGCCTCCCCGGTTTCCGGCTCCTTCACATCGACTTCGAGCAGGCCGCTCGTGTCATAGGAGAAGCGGCATTCGACCACGACATGGCCGGCGGGGCGTGGCGGCACGGGAATCCGGATCTCGCCCAGCTTCACATTGGCGGACACCAGGCGCGATTCGCCCTGATAGATGCCGAATTCGATGACGCGCTGATTGTCCTGCAGCGTCTGATAATGGCCGACGCGGCTGGTGGGGATCACCGTATTGCGATCGATGATCGGCGAAAACAGCCCGCCATGAAGATTGCCGCGGGCATCGCGTTCGGTATGTTCGACGCCCAGCGTGAAGGGGCAGACATCGGTCAGCCGGATCTCGTCGAGCGCCGAATCGCGGGCCAGCAGCCCCGCCTGAACCGCCGCGCCCAGCGCGACGGCATGATCGGGATGGACCGTGTGGTTGGGGAAACGGCCGAACATGCGCGTAATCGCGCGACGGACGACCGGCATCCGCGTGGCCCCGCCGACCAGCACGACTTCACTGAGCGAATCGACGCGAATGTCGCTGTCGCGCAGCGATCGCAGAACCGGTTCGCGCAGCCGCGCGATCAGCGGTTCGACATGTTTTTCGAATTCGTCGGCGGTTACCTCGGTCGAAAATTCATTCTCGCCCTGCACAATGGTGAAGGGCGCCGAAGCGCCATCGGTAAGCGCGCGCCGCGTACGCTCTGCAGCGGCGCGGAGCAGTTCGTGCAACTGCCCGGTTTCCACGCCGGTCAGCTTGCGGTCGGGGTCGATCCGGCGACGGACCAGTTCGATCAGCGCTTCGTTGAAATCTTCGCCGCCGAGCCGGTTGTCGCCCGCGCTCGCGCGGACTTCGACAATGCCTTCAAACACTTCGACGATCGAGACGTCGAACGTGCCGCCGCCCAGATCGAAGACGAGAAAGGGTTCCTGTTCGCGCAGGTGCACGCCGAACGCCAGCGCGGCGGCAGTGGGTTCGTTGATCAGCCGCTTGATCTCAAGCCCGGCCAGTTCGCCCGCGCGGCGCGTTGCGCGGCGCTGCCGGTCGTTGAAATAGGCGGGGACGGTGACGACCGCACCGGTCACTTTTTCTCCGGTATGGCTTTCGACATCCTCCTTGAGGCTGCGCAACACCAGCGCGGAAAGATCCTCGGCGGAGAAATTCTGCTTGCCGAGCCGGACGGTCGCCTGCGTGCCCATGCGGCGCTTGAAGGCAGTCGCCGTGTCGTCGGGATGCGTCGGCTGGCGGTCGCGGGCGGCCATGCCGACGAGCAGCGACCCGTCGTCGCCCATGCTGACCGCCGACGGCGTGAGCAGGTCGCCCAGTGAGTTCGGAATCAGTTGCGGCGCGCCGTCCTTCCAGATCGCGACGGCGCTGTTTGTCGTACCCAGATCTATGCCGATGATCATGTCGTCCCCCGGCAACTTGGTAGCGAGGCGCGAATAGCCACGCCAGACCCATTTTACACTTGCCGTTAGCGGTCGTGCATCGCGCCCGATTGCCGCGGATCGCGGCGCCTCCCGGCGCTTCTTGCAGGCGGGGGCCACATGTTTCATACTTCGCCTGCTGTCGATTCCGGGAGGGGGTTTCCGGGTCGATCGCGGGAGGGCGCGATGAATTTGATTCCCGACGTGGCGCTTGCTGAAAACAGCAGCCAGCGTCTGCCATGCGTGGTGGTTCTCGACGGTTCGACATCGATGTCGCAGAACAATGCCATTGGCGCGCTCAACGACGGCCTCCGGCTGCTCGAACAGGATCTTAAAGCCGACGATGTCGCGCGCCAGCGGGTGCGGATCATGGTGCTGCGCGTCGGCGCGCCGCAGGATGTCGAAGTCGTCACCGACTGGACCGACGCGATCGAATTCGAAGCGCCCGAGATCGAAGCGAACGGCATGACGCCGCTCGGCCTTGCCGTGCGCCGCGCGCTCGACGAGATCGAGGACGAGAAGGATCGCTATCGCGAGCACGGCATCCCCTATAACCGGCCCTGGCTGTTCATCCTGACCGATGGCGAGCCAACCGATGCCGATTGGGAAACCGCCGCCGCCGAATGCCGGGCCGCCGAAGAGGCGGGGCATGTCTCTGCATTTTGCGTGGGCGTGGGCGACGCCAATATGGACAAGCTGGGTCGCTTTTCGCAGCGCCAGCCGCTGGCGCTCAAGGGGCTGGCGTTCCGCGAATTCTTCCTCTGGCTCAGCCGATCGGCCCGTGCCGGATCGAAATCGGCGCCGAGCGACACGATCCAGATGGCGGCGCCGCAGGATTGGGCCGTGGTTCCGGGCCGGTCCGACTGATGCTTGCGGCACCTGCCTGGCGCATGGCGGGTACGTCGATCACCGGTCCGTCGCATATGCAGACGGGCACGCCGTGTCAGGACCGCTATCGGCTGCACGTCACGCAATCGGGTGCGCTGATCGCGGTGGTGTCGGATGGCGCCGGTTCGGCACGGTTCGGCGGGGAAGGCGCGGCGTTGCTGTGCGACCGGCTGGTGGCGCGGCTCGACCGGCATCTGCGCGCTGGCATCCGCAAGCCGATCACGCGGGCGAGCCTGATGGGCATTTGCCGGGCGATATGTGAGGGCGTCTCCGAAGCGCGCGAAGCGGCGCTGGCGCTGGGCGAGGAACAGGGCGTCGGGCTGGAGGCGTTTCACGCGACCTTGGTCGGTGCGGCGATGCTGCCACGGCAAGGCGGGATTTTCTTTCATATCGGCGATGGTGCCGCGCTCGCGATCGGCGGCGATGGCGAACGCTGGCAGATGTCGGGGCCGCGCAACGGCGAATATGCCGATACGACCTATTTCTTCACCGAGCCCGACTGGCGGCGCAACCTGCGCTTTTCGCTGATCGATGAAGGCTATGACACGATTTTCGTGATGACCGATGGCGTTACTGATCTGGCGCTGTCGGCGCGGCAGGGCGCGCATGAGCCGTTCATGCCCTTCTTCCGCCCGATCGGCCGCTATCTTGCCGGAGCGACGCGCGAGGAAGGCGAGGAGGCGCTGAGCGCGACGCTCGACAGCAGCGCGGTGCGCGAACGGACGTCGGACGACAAGACGCTCGTCTGGGCACAGGTGGCCGGGACATGACCGAAGTCTATCTGGGCAAGGGGAGCAAGCGGCGGTTGCTCCATCTGGGCAGGCTGCTGGGCGAAGGTGCGGCGGGCAAGGTCCATTCGATCGCCGAAATGCCAGGATCAGCGGCGAAGATCTATCATGGCGAAGCCGAATGCCGGCGATATGAAGCCAAGGTCGATCGCATGCTCGCCAACCCGCCCGAACTGGCGGCGGCGGTGCATGAGGGCAAACGCTATCCCCAGATCGCCTGGCCCGAAGCGAAGCTGTACGACAAATCGGGCCGGTTCATCGGCTTTGTGATGCCGGAAATCGATTTCCGGCGATCGACCAGCCTGGTCAATCTGTTGCAGAAGAACAGCCGCCGGGTCGAAAAGCTGTCGGACTATTATGGCTATCGCGTGTTGGTGGCGCGCAACCTGGCTTCGGTGTTCGCCGAACTGCATCGCGCCGGCCATCACATGATCGACATGAAGCCGGCGAATCTGCGCTTCTATCCCTCGGTCAGCTGGATGGCGGTGGTCGATACCGACGGGTTCAGCATCGGCGGGGACGGGCGTATTCCCGCCGAACAGGTGAGCGATGAATATATCGCGCCCGAAAGCTGGAAGACGGCGCCCGCCGAACTGGGCGAGCAACAGGATCTGTTCGCGCTGGCGGTGATCATCTTTCAGTTGCTCGACAATGGCGTGCATCCCTTTGCGGGCAAGCCGAGCGCAGGGGCGGGCGCGCAGCCCGCCGATCTGCAGACGCGCATTCTGAAGGGGCTGTACGCCTATGGCGCCACACCGCCGGACGATGTGGTGCCGAGCGCGGCGAGCATTCACAAATCCTTCCGCCGCGCGACGCGGACCTTGTTCGACCGCGCGTTCCTGACCGGCACCAGCCGTCCTTCGGCCGCCGAATGGCGCGACCATCTCGACACGCTGATTTCGCAACTGGTTCCCTGTGCGTCCAAGCCCAACGAACATGCCCATTTCGGCATGGGATGCGGGTTTTGCGCGCATGACGCCCGCATCACGGCATCGGCGCAAAAGCCCCGTCGCCGCCGTGCGGAGCGCGCGAAGCCGGTGCAGCCCGCCGCTGGTTTTGCAGTGGGGCCGGGCGGGCGTGGTACCGTGCCGATCCGGCAATTGCCGGTGCTTACGCCCCCGCTGCGCCGCCCGGTGCGACCGCGCGGCATTGGCGTGCTGGGCAGTGTCATGGCGCTATGTCTGGTCCTGTTGGGGACGATGTTGCTGGTGCCGCAGGACTGGTGGGCCATGGCGCATAACGGCGGTGTGGCGGTACGCGGATATGCCGATCCGGCGATCGAGCGCGTGGCGAGCTTCGAAATTCCCGACGATCCGCGCTATCCGGTCGACCGTTTCGATGGCGGCCGCGAATATCTGGTGATGCCCGGCGACGGCACGCTGACCGCCGATCTGCGCGACGGGCCGGGCGAGCAATATCCGCTGGTCAATCGCCTGGGCATGCACGAAAATGTGATCGGCCGTGCAAGCGCGCGCGGACCGGATGGCCGGCTCTGGATCTGGATCGTCCGGGAAAGCGACGGGTCTCCCGGCTTTGTGCAGGAAACGGCGCTGGTCCCTCAGGAAACCGGATTCGCCACCGACATGACCGATTACGGATCGCTGTGCGGCACGCCGGGATCGGGGGCGAAGGCATCGCTCGATTGCGCAGTCGGTCGCGCTTCCGGCCTTGGTCGCAAGGTCGCCGAGCAATATCGCAGCGCGATTGCATCCTCGCGCGGCTATGACCGGATTTCGCTGACCGAAAACCGGCGGAACTGGGGAAACGACCTGCGGCAATGCGCAAGCACCTTCGATCCGGAGCCGTGCCGGATGCGAGTCAACCGGCGACAGGTGGACCAGTTCAAACGCGCCGGGGCGGCCGGCGAGATCGCCGATGCCGCGCCGACAGATGCGACGATATGGACCCCGAAACAGGACGCCGACCAGTCCAAATCGGACGGCGCGATGCTCAGTCGGGTGGTAGACTGTCCGAAATGCGACGATAGTCGGCCGTTGTCGTTAGCGAGTCAGCGTGCCGCTCTAGCGCGCGATAGCTATTCAGAACCGCCCAGCCTCGCTCCGTAACGCTGGCGCCGCCGCCGGGGATGGTTTCGACCAGCGGCGCGGCGAAACAGCGATTGCAGGTATCGACCAGCAGCCACGCGCGACGATAGCTCATGCCCAGCGCACGGGCGGCGGCGGAGATCGAACCGGTGCGGTCGATCGCCTCCAGCAACGCGGCTTTGCCCGGTCCGAACGCGATATCCGGACCGGCATATATCTGGATCTTGAGCTTCAGCCGGGCGATGGCGGCCTCCTGTCGACGGAGCCTGAGCTATATACAGCAGAATATAGCCTGGCTATGCGGGCGACGATGGAAAGCGGCTTGCGAAACGCGCGGTGAAGGCGCGCAGACCCATGCGGATGGCGTCGATCGCTGTTGCGGTCACGATCGCCATTGCCGCAATCGTCGCGCTACTATGGTCGCCGCAGCGGAGCCGGGAGGGGCCGGTCGTGCTGGCGGCGGCGAGCCTGCAGGAAGCGATGAGCGAAGCTGCGGATGCCTGGGCGGCGCAGGGGCATGCGCGTCCGCGCCTCAGCTTCGCGGCGTCCTCCGCGCTTGCGCGACAGGCGGCCAATGGTGCGCCGGCCGATCTGTTCGTTTCGGCCGACGAGGCGTGGATGGACGATCTGGAACGCAGGGGGGCGATCGCGCCCGGCACGCGCGCGACGTTTCTGGCCAATCGCCTGGTCCTGATCGCCGGCGTCGGGTCCGCCACGTCGGCCGACGGCGCAGGTGGCAGCGATATTGTCGCACTGCTGGGTGCCGACGGTCGGCTTGCCATGGCCGATCCCGATGCGGTTCCGGCGGGGCGTTATGGCAAGGCCGCGCTGCGCCATATCGGCCAGTGGCAGGCGCTGGAGCCGCGCCTTGCCCGGGCGGAGAATGTGCGCGCGGCGCTGGCGCTGGTCGAACGCGGCGCCGCGCCGCTGGGCATCGTATATGCGACCGACGCCGCCGCCGCGGACAAGGTGCGCGTGGTCGATACCTTTCCCGAGGATAGCCATCCCCCGATCCGCTATCCGCTGGCACGGCTGCGCGCCTCGACCAATCCCGATGCCGAGCCATTTCGCCGATTTCTGATGTCGCCCGACGCTGCTGCCATTTTCCGGCGCCACGGCTTTGTGCCGATGGCGGGCTGAGCGATGGACAGCGGCCAGTTCTGGACGATCGTCGTCCTGTCGCTTCAGGTGGGTGGCGTGGCGATCCTCGCGACGTTGCCGATCGCCTTTGCGCTCGCCTATCTGCTCGCGCGCGGGCGGTTTCGTGGCAAGCTGCTGCTCGACGGAATCGTGCATTTGCCGCTCGTCCTGCCGCCGGTGGTGACGGGATGGCTGCTGCTGTTGCTGTTCGCGCCATCGGGGCCGTTCGGCAAAGTCACCCAGGCGCTGTTCGGCGCCACCGTGTTGTTCCACTGGACCGGCGCCGCGATCGCAGCGGGCGTGATGGCGCTGCCGCTGATGGTGCGGGCGATGCGGCTTTCGATCGAAGCGGTCGACCGCCGGCTGGAGGATGCGGCGCGCACGCTGGGCGCCGATCGCCGCCGGGTTTTCGCGACGATCACGCTGCCGCTCAGCCTGCCGGGCATATTGGCGGGCGCCGTGCTGGGATTTGCGCGCGCGCTCGGCGAATTCGGCGCGACGATCACCTTTGTTTCGAACGTGCCGGGCCAGACCCGGACGCTGCCGCTCGCGATCTATTCGGCGCTGCAACTGCCCGATGGCGAGGGAATGGTGTGGCGGTTGGCGGCCGTGTCGGTGCTGCTCGCGCTGGCGGCTCTGGTTGGCTCTGAATTGCTTGCGCGGCGCGCGGGCAGGGGGCTGCATGTCCTTTGACATCGCCGTCGCATTGCATCGGGGCGATCGCGAAATCGCGTGCCGGATCGCGGCGGGCGAGGGGCTGACGATCCTGTTCGGCCCTTCGGGTGCCGGCAAGACCAGCATATTGCATATGGTGGCCGGGCTGTTGCGCCCCGATCGCGGCCATATTCGCGTCGGCGACAGCCTGTTGTTCGATGCCGAGGGCGGAATCGACGTGCCGGTGGAGGCGCGGCGATGCGGCGTGGTGTTTCAGGAGCCCCGGCTGTTCCCGCATCTGCGTGTCGCGGCGAATCTGCGATATGGCATGGCGCCGGACGTCGATCTGGCCGATCGCATTGCGGAACTCGATTTTCTGGGGATCGGGCATTTGCTCGACCGCTGGCCGCGCACCTTGTCGGGCGGCGAGGCGAAGCGAGTGGCGATCGGACGCGCGCTGCTGTCCGATCCGCAATTTCTGCTGCTCGACGAGCCGCTATCCTCGCTCGACCCGGCGCGGCGCGAAGAGATCATGCAGGTGATCGAGCGGTTGCGCGACGTCGTGCGCCTGCCGATCCTGATGGTGACGCATGATCGGGAGGAAGCCGAAAGGCTGGGGAGCCGCATCATCGCGATGGCGTGACGCGGCTCCGGTCGCAATTGGTCGGTTCAGGCGGCGTAAGCGTGCCCGGCGGATGTTTCGGCGGGGCTGCCCCGGCGGGCCGTCCTCGGTGCCGAAGCCTTGTTCCCCTGGACCGAGAAGCGTGCAGCCTGACGCGCCAGCGCTTCGGCTTCCGAAAGCAGGTTCCGCGCCGCTGCCGAGGTTTCCTCAACCATCGCCGCATTTTGCTGTGTCGCGCGATCCATGGCGCCGATCGCGGTGCTGACTTCGCTGAGCGCGGTCGACTGGGCGCGATTATCCTGTGCCATCGTCGCGACCTGGCCATGGACTTCGCCGACATTCGTCGAAATATCGGCAAGCGCGCCATCGACCTTCTGCACCATGTCCACTGCGGCGACGATATCGGTCTGCGTCACGGTCAGCTGATCGCGGGCGCGCTTCGATTCCTCTTCGGCGCGCATCGCGAGCGCGGAAACCAGATCGGCGACTACCGCGAAACCGCGACCGGCTTCGCCTGCACGACCAGCCTCGACGGCAGCGTTCATTGCCAGCACGCGCGTCTGGAACGCGATCTTGTCGAGCCCTTCGATCACGCTGTCGATGCCCTTGGCGCTTTCCGACACGCGGCCCATCGCCTGAACTGCTTCGTCGGCGGTGGTCCGCCCGGTGGAAACCACTTCGATTGCCAGATCGGCGCGTTTGCGTGTCGCTTCGCCCGCGCCGGCATTGGTCCGCAGGCGCTCGTCCATCTGGGTGGTCGCTGCGGCAGTCTGTTCGATGCTGGCGGCATTGCCTTCGGTACGGCGCGCCAGATCCTCGGATGCAGCCGCGATTTCCTGCGAGCCGCCACGAATGCCTTCGGCGCGCAGCTTCACTTCGCTCACCAGCTCGGCGAGCGATTCCACAGCGGCATTATAATTCTTGCGCAGCGCGTGAAAGGCAGGCGGGAATTCGGCGTCGATCGTGGCGGTCAAATCGCCTTCCTGAAGGCGCGCCAGCGCCGCTTCGACAGTGGTCAGCACATTGCGCTGGCGTTCCGCCTCGGCGCTGCGGATCGCGTCGGTTTCATGCTTTTGCGCAGCGGTGGCGCGAAGATGCTCCAGCGCGCTTGCCATGGCGCCGATTTCATCGCTGCGATCGCGTCCGGGGATATCCGTCGCGGTATCGCCATCGGCGATGGCGGTCATTGCCGTGCCCATGCGCGAAAGCGGACGGAACAGCGACCGGCAGGCAAAAAAGGCTGCGGTCCCGATCACGAGCGCGACGATGATCGAAACCAGCGCCATGCGGAAGCTGAGCGCGCGCAGTTCGGCGATCAGATCCGCCTTGGCAAGGCCGACATAGAGCACGCCGATGGTTTCTCCGGCGGCGTTCTTGATCGGGTCATAGGCAGTGAAATAGGGCTTGCCGAGAATATCGGCCTGGCCGCGAAACGGTTCGCCACGCCGCAGCACCGCATCGAATGTCGGACCGGCGGCCAGTTTGGTGCCCACGGCGCGGCTGCCGTCGTCCTTCATCACATTGGTCGAAACGCGGGTATCGCCGCTGAACACCGTGGCAGTCCCGCCGACCAGCTGCTTCACCTTGTCGACCGGCTCGTACCAATTGTTGAGCGCGCGATCGCCGACATAGAGCGTGTCGCCGTCGCGGCGAAATTCGGCGCCATATTGGTGGATCACTTCCCATGCGACCCGCATATTGGTTTCCTGCTGCGCCTCGGCCTTTCGCGTCGCATTCGCCGCGGCGAGATTATAGGTCACCAGAAAGCTTGCGATTGCCAGGACTGCGATTGCGAGGAGCGTAAGAAGCGTCGTTTTCGCGGCGAGCGACAAACGGTTCAGCCAGTTCAACATCGATGGAGGGCTCCGACCGGGAAGGATTGCGGTGCGCGTGCGGACGCGCGTCAGTCCCAATTATAGAGCGGTCCGGGGCACCGGGCCGGGTCGAAACGGCCAAAATACGCCATTCGGGCAAAGAAAAAGCCGCCGCCCGGATGACCGGACGGCGGCTTTTCTGTTTCGTTCAGGCCCGAAGGGCCCGGGCGATCATTCCTTGTTGAGGTAATCGCCCGCGGCGGCATCGCTGCCGTCGCCGGAAACTTCCACCTTTTCCAGCGCATCCGAAGTGACGCGAGCGTCGTTCGGATCCTGCGCCAGTTCGGCGGCATGTTCTTCGGCGGCGCTGTTCGGTGCGATCAGCGCTTCCTGCAGCTTCTTCTGCTGGGCACGCAGCGCCGCGTCGCGCGACGAAGCGGCAATGCGCATCCGGTTCATGCCCGCGCCGGTACCCGCCGGGATCAGCCGGCCGACGATGACATTTTCCTTCAGACCGATCAGCGTGTCCTGCTTGCCTTCGACCGCCGCCTGGGTGAGCACGCGGGTGGTTTCCTGGAACGAGGCGGCCGAGATGAACGAACGCGTCTGCAGCGAAGCCTTGGTGATGCCGAGCAGCACCGGCTTGCCCTGCGCGGGCATCTGACCCGGCGAGAGCTTTGCATTGGTTTCGTCCATTTCGTCGCGATCGACCTGCTCGCCCGGCAGCAAGGTGGTGTCGCCAGCTTCGGTGATCTCAACCTTCTGCAGCATCTGGCGAACGATCACCTCGATGTGCTTGTCGTTGATCTTCACGCCCTGCAGTCGATAGACTTCCTGGATTTCGCTGACCAGATATTCGGCCAGCGACTCGATGCCGAGCACTTCCAGAATGTCGTGCGGATCGGGGCTGCCGCCGATCAGGTTGTCGCCACGCTTGACATAGTCGCCTTCCTGAACGTCGATCACCTTCGACTTCGGCACCAGATATTCGACGACATCGCTGCCATCCTCAGGCTGGATGCCGATCTTGCGCTTGGCCTTATAGTCCTTGCCGAACACCACACGGCCCGAGACCTTCGCGATGATCGCGTTTTCCTTGGGCTTGCGCGCTTCGAACAGTTCGGCGACGCGCGGCAGACCGCCGGTGATGTCGCGGGTCTTGGCGGACTCGCGGGCAACACGGGCAAGCACGTCACCGGCCTGAACCGTGGCACCGTCCTCGACCGAAATCACCGCACCCGGCTGCAGCATGTACCGACCGGCTTCTTCCGCGCTGTCGCCCGTCAGGGTCAGGCGCGGACGCAGATCTTCCTTGCTGCGGGCGGCGCCGCGGTAATCGGTGACGACGCGCTGGGTGATGCCCGTCGCTTCGTCGGCCTGTTCGGTCAGCGTCTTGCCGTCGATCAGGTCCTGATACTTCACGATACCGGGGTTTTCCGTGATCACCGGCGCGGTGAACGGATCCCATTCGGCCATGCGGTCGCCGGCGGACACGATGTGACCGTCGTCGAACAGGACATGCGCACCATAGGGAATCTTGTGCACCGCCAGTTCGCGGCCTTCGGTGTCGAGGATCGCCAGTTCGGCCGAGCGCGACAGAACCACGCGGCGGCCACGCTGATCGACGATCATGCGCACGTCGCGGAATTCCACCTTGCCGTCGACCGGAGCTTCCAGATTCGACTGTTCGTTCAGCTGTGCCGCGCCGCCGATGTGGAAGGTACGCATGGTAAGCTGCGTACCCGGTTCCCCGATCGACTGCGCCGCGATGACGCCGACCGCTTCGCCGATATTCACCGGCGTACCGCGGGCGAGGTCACGGCCATAGCATTTGCCGCAGACGCCGATCTTGGCTTCGCAGACCAGCGGCGAACGGATCTTCATCCCCTGGACGCCGATCGCTTCGATCTGTGCGACCATGGCTTCGTCGAGCAGCGTGCCGACCGGGATGACGACTTCGCCGGTCTTGCTGTCGACCACGTCCTCGGCCGTGGTGCGGCCCAGAATGCGTTCGCCCAGCGAGGCGATGGTGCTGCCGCCCTGAACGATCGCCTTCATTTCGAGGGCGCGTTCGGTGCCGCAATCCTCTTCCATGATGACGCAGTCCTGCGACACATCGACCAGACGGCGGGTCAGATAGCCCGAGTTGGCGGTCTTCAACGCCGTATCCGCGAGGCCCTTACGAGCGCCGTGGGTGGAGTTGAAATATTCAAGAACGGTCAGGCCTTCCTTGAAGTTCGAGATGATCGGCGTTTCGATGATCTCGCCCGACGGCTTGGCCATCAGGCCGCGCATGCCCGCGAGCTGCTTGATCTGCGCCTGCGAACCACGGGCGCCGGAGTGCGCCATCATGTAGATCGAGTTGATCGGCTTTTCGCGGCCGGCATCGGGGCCGTCCTCGTACTTTTTGACGGCCTTGATCTCGTCCATCATCGCGGCCGCCACCTGGTCGCCGCAACGGCTCCAGGCGTCGATCACCTTGTTGTACTTTTCCTGCTGGGTGATCAGGCCGTCCTGATATTGCTGCTCGTAATCCTTCACCAGCGTGCGGGTTTCGTCGACCAGACCATCCTTGGCGTCCGGAATGATCATGTCGTCCATGCCGAACGAGATGCCGGCCTTGAACGCGTGCTGGAAGCCGAGCGTCATGATGCCGTCGGCGAACAGCACCGTCTCTTTCTGGCCGGTGTGGCGATAGACGGTGTCGATGACGTCGCCGATTTCCTTCTTCGTGAGAAGACGGTTGATCGTGTCGAACGGCACACGGTGCGACTTGGGCAGCTTTTCACCGATCAACATGCGGCCCGGCGTGGTTTCGACGCGCTGGAAGTAGGTATTTCCTTCCTCGTCGGTCTGCGGGACGCGGGTGGTGATCTTGGTGTGGAGCGTCACGACGCCGTTGAACAGCGCCTGATGGACTTCCTCCATATCGGCCATGATCATGCCTTCGCCGGGCTCTGCTTCCTTCTCCATCGAGAGGTAATAGAGACCCAGGACCATGTCCTGCGACGGCACGATGATCGGCTTGCCGTTGGCGGGGCTGAGGATGTTGTTGGTCGACATCATCAGCACGCGCGCTTCGAGCTGGGCTTCGAGCGAAAGCGGCACGTGGACGGCCATCTGGTCGCCGTCGAAGTCGGCGTTGAAGGCCGAGCAGACGAGCGGGTGCAGCTGGATCGCCTTGCCTTCGATCAGCACCGGTTCGAACGCCTGGATGCCCAGACGGTGGAGCGTCGGCGCGCGGTTCAGAAGAACGGGGTGTTCGCGAATGACTTCGTCGAGAATGTCCCAGACTTCCTTGCGTTCCTTTTCGACCCACTTCTTCGCCTGCTTGAGAGTCATCGACAGACCCTTGGCATCGAGGCGGGCATAGATGAACGGCTTGAACAGCTCGAGCGCCATCTTCTTGGGCAGGCCGCACTGGTGCAGCTTGAGTTCCGGACCGGTCACGATGACCGAACGGCCCGAATAGTCGACGCGCTTGCCGAGAAGGTTCTGACGGAAGCGGCCCTGCTTGCCCTTGAGCATGTCGGACAGCGACTTGAGCGGACGCTTGTTGGCACCGGTGATGGTGCGGCCGCGGCGGCCATTGTCGAACAATGCGTCGACTGCTTCCTGCAGCATGCGCTTTTCGTTGCGGACGATGATGTCCGGCGCGCGCAGCTCCATGAGGCGCTTGAGGCGGTTGTTACGGTTGATCACGCGGCGATAGAGATCGTTGAGATCCGACGTCGCGAAGCGGCCACCGTCGAGCGGGACGAGCGGGCGCAGTTCGGGCGGGATCACCGGCACGACGTCGAGGATCATCCATTCCGGGCGGTTGCCCGAATCGATGAAGCTTTCGACGACCTTGAGCCGCTTGATGATCTTCTTGGGCTTCAGCTCGGACTTGGTGACTGCCAGTTCTTCGAGCAGTTCCTTGCGCTCGCCTTCAAGGTCGAGATCCATCAGCATGATCTTGACCGCTTCGGCGCCGATACCGGCGGAGAAGGCGTCTTCGCCATATTCGTCCTGCGCGTCGAGCAGTTCGTCTTCGGTCAGAAGCTGGAACTTTTCGAGCGGGGTCAGGCCCGGTTCGGTGACGATATAGCTTTCGAAATAGAGCACGCGCTCAAGCTGCTTGAGCTGCATGTCGAGCAGCAGGCCGATGCGCGACGGCAGCGACTTGAGGAACCAGATGTGCGCGACGGGGGCGGCGAGTTCGATATGGCCCATCCGCTCGCGGCGGACCTTCGACACGGTGACTTCGACACCGCATTTTTCGCAGACAATGCCCTTGTACTTCATGCGCTTGTACTTGCCGCACAGGCATTCGTAATCCTTGATCGGACCGAAGATGCGCGCGCAGAACAGGCCGTCACGTTCCGGCTTGAACGTGCGATAGTTGATCGTTTCGGGCTTCTTGATCTCGCCGAACGACCAGGAACGGATGCGGTCAGGCGACGCAATGCCGATCTGGATCTGGTCGAAGGTTTCCGGCTTTGCGACCGGGTTCGCGAAATTGGTCAGTTCGTTCATATTCTTTCGTCCCTCTAGAGGGTGAATTTTCCGTCAGCGCTTCAGGAGCAGCAGAACCGTGACAATGAGGGAGATCAGCGCCAGCGCGCATCCCATGACGATTAGAGTAAGGTTATCAGCACGATAGCCGCTTGACACCACACCCAAACCGGCAGCCACAGAGACCAGTCCGAACGCCCATTTCGGCATTCGCCGCGACGGAAACATTTCGGTCTGAGCTCCGTTAGCCATTGCTTACTCCGCCGCCTCGGCCATGCCGTCTTCGTCCGCTTCGTCGACGCTCTTCAGCTCGACGTTGAGGCCCAGCGACCGCATTTCCTTGACGAGCACGTTGAAGCTTTCGGGGATACCGGCTTCGAACGTGTCGTCGCCCTTGACGATCGCTTCATAGACCTTGGTACGGCCGATCACGTCGTCCGACTTCACCGTCAGCATTTCCTGGAGCGTATAGGCGGCGCCATATGCCTGGAGCGCCCACACTTCCATTTCGCCGAAGCGCTGGCCGCCGAACTGCGCCTTACCGCCCAGCGGCTGCTGAGTGACGAGGCTGTACGGCCCGATCGAACGCGCGTGGATCTTGTCGTCGACCAGATGGTGCAGCTTGAGCACATACTTGTACCCGACGGTCACCTTGCGGTCGAAACGGTCGCCGGTGCGGCCGTCGAACAGGTCCACCTGACCCGACTTGTCGAGACCCGCGAGGGTCAGCATGTCGGCAACGTCCTTTTCCACCGCGCCGTCGAACACCGGAGTGCCCATCGGAACGCCCGAACGGACATTCTGCGCGAGGTCGAGCAGTTCGTCGGTCGAACGGGAGTCGATCTGCTCGACATAGCTGTCGCCATAGACCGTCTTGAGCATTTCCTTCACCGCTTCGGGGGGCTGGCCCGCCTCAGGGTTCGGATTGGCTTCGCGCCATGCGTCGAGCGCATCGCCGATCTTGCGACCCAGGCCGCGCGCGGCCCAGCCCAGATGGGTTTCGAAGATCTGACCGACGTTCATGCGCGAAGGCACGCCGAGCGGGTTCAGCACGAAGTCCACCGGAGTACCGTCCTCAAGGAACGGCATGTCCTCCTGCGGCAGGATGCGGCTGATGATGCCCTTGTTGCCGTGGCGGCCGGCCATCTTGTCGCCCGGCTGCAGCTTGCGCTTCACCGCGACGAACACCTTGACCATCTTGAGCACGCCCGGCGGCAGCTCGTCACCACGTTCCAGCTTTTCGCGGCGATCCTCGAACTTGTCGCGGATCTTCTTCACCGCCTCGTCATACTGGCCCTTCACGGCTTCGAGGTTCGCCTGCATCGCATCGTCTGCGACGGCGAACTTCCACCATTCGTGGCGATCGACGCTTTCGAGCAGATCCTCGTCGATTTCCGCGCCCTTCTTCAGGCCCTTGGGAACCGCCGTCGCCGTCTGGCCGAGCAGCATTTCCTTCAGGCGCGACCAGGTGGCGCGGTTGAGGATCGTGCGTTCGTCGTCCGAGTCCTTCTTCAGGCGCTCGATTTCCTCGCGCTCGATCGCCATCGCGCGCTCGTCCTTGTCGATGCCGTGGCGATTGAAGACGCGAACGTCGACGATCGTACCGGCAACGCCCGGCGGCAGGCGAAGCGAGGTGTCGCGCACGTCGCTGGCCTTTTCACCGAAGATGGCGCGCAGGAGCTTTTCCTCCGGCGTCATCGGGCTTTCGCCCTTCGGCGTGATCTTGCCGACCAGAATGTCGCCCGGCTCAACCTCTGCACCGATATAGACGATGCCCGCTTCGTCGAGGTTGCGCAGCGCTTCCTCGCCGACATTGGGAATGTCGCGGGTGATGTCTTCCGGCCCGAGCTTGGTGTCGCGCGCCATCACTTCGAATTCATCGATGTGGATCGAGGTGAACACGTCGTCCTTCACGATGCGTTCGTTGATCAGGATCGAGTCTTCGTAGTTGTAGCCGTTCCAGGGCATGAACGCGACGAGCACGTTGCGGCCCAGCGCCAGTTCGCCGAACTCGGTCGAGGGACCGTCGGCGATCACGTCACCGGCCTCGACGATTTCGCCGACCTTCACCAGCGGACGCTGGTTGATGCAGGTCGACTGGTTCGAGCGCTGGAACTTCATCAGCGTATAGATGTCGACGCCGCTTTCGCTGGCATCAACTTCGCCGGTGGCGCGGACCACGATACGCGTCGCGTCGACCTGGTCGACCACGCCGGCACGCTTTGCCGCGATCGCCGCGCCCGAATCGCGCGCGACGGTTTCTTCCATGCCGGTGCCGACGAACGGCGCTTCCGCCTTCACCAGCGGCACGGCCTGACGCTGCATGTTCGATCCCATCAGCGCGCGGTTGGCGTCGTCCTTTTCCAGGAACGGGATCAGCGATGCCGCGACCGAAACCAGCTGCTTGGGCGAAACGTCCATCAGCGTGATCTGCTCGCGCAGCGCCATCAGGAATTCGCCGCCCTGACGCGCCGAAACCAGTTCCTCGACGAAGCTTCCGTCTTCGCTGAGCTCGGCCGACGCCTGGGCGACAGTGTGCTTCTGCTCTTCCATCGCCGACAGATAGACGACCTCATTGGTCACCTTGCCGTCGATGATCTTGCGGTACGGCGTTTCGATGAAGCCATATTTGTTGACGCGGCTGAACGTCGCCAGCGAGTTGATCAGACCGATGTTCGGGCCTTCCGGCGTTTCGATCGGGCAGATACGGCCATAGTGGGTCGGGTGAACGTCGCGGACTTCGAAGCCTGCGCGCTCACGGGTAAGACCGCCCGGCCCGAGCGCCGAAACGCGACGCTTGTGCGTCACTTCGGACAGCGGGTTGGTCTGGTCCATGAACTGCGACAGCTGCGACGAGCCGAAGAATTCACGCACGGCAGCCACGGCGGGCTTGGCGTTGATCAGGTCGTTCGGCATCACCGTCGACACATCGACCGACGACATGCGCTCCTTGACCGCGCGTTCCATGCGCAGCAGGCCGACGCGATACTGGTTTTCCAGCAGCTCGCCCACCGAACGCACGCGGCGGTTGCCGAGATTGTCGATGTCGTCGACTTCGCCCTTGCCGTCCTTCAGATCGACCAGCGTCTTGACGACCGCGAGGATATCCTCGGTGCGCAGCGTGGTGACCGTATCCTCGGCATCGAGGTCGAGGCGCATGTTGAGCTTGACGCGGCCGACGGCCGACAGGTCATAGCGTTCCGGATCGAAGAACAGGCCGCCGAACAGCGCTTCTGCGGTTTCGAGCGTCGGCGGTTCGCCGGGGCGCATGACGCGATAAATGTCGCTGAGCGCCTGTTCGCGGTCCTCAGCCTTGTCGACCTTGAGCGTGTTGCGGATCCACGGGCCGGTGGTGACGTGATCGATGTCGAGCAGTTCGATGCGATCGATACCCGCCTTGTCGAGCTTTTCGAGGTTTTCGGGCGACACTTCGTCGCCGGCCTCGATATAGATCTCGCCGGTCTTCTCGTTGATCAGGTCATAGGCGCTGTAGCGGCCGAAGATTTCCTCGGTCGGAATCAGCAGGTCGGTCAGGCCGTCCTTGCCGGCCTTGTTCGCGGCGCGCGGGCTGATCTTCTGACCCGCGGCAAACACGATTTCGCCCGACTTGGCATCGACGATGTCGAAGGTCGGCTTGACGCCGCGCCAGTTTTCCGGCGCGAACGGGATCTGCCAGCCGCCTTCGCCACGGACGAAGGTGACGCGGTTGTAGAAATAGTTGAGGATCTCTTCCGAATTGAGGCCGAGCGCATAGAGCAACGTCGTCACCGGCAGCTTGCGCTTGCGGTCGATACGGACGTTGACGATGTCCTTGGCGTCGAATTCGAAATCCAGCCACGAACCGCGATACGGGATCACGCGCGCGGCGAAGAGATATTTGCCCGAAGCGTGCGTCTTGCCGCGGTCATGGTCGAACAGCACACCCGGCGAGCGGTGCATCTGCGACACGATGACGCGTTCGGTGCCGTTGATGAAGAAGGTGCCGTTCCCGGTCATGAGCGGCATGTCGCCCATGTACACGTCCTGCTCCTTGATATCGAGGACCGAGCGGGCTTCGGTATCGGGATCGACTTCGAACACGATCAGGCGCAGCGTGACGCGCATCGGCGCGGCATAGGTGATGCCGCGCTGGCGGCATTCGTCGGTGTCGAACTTGGGCGGTTCGAGTTCGTAATTGACGAAATCGAGCTCGGCGGTGCCGGCGAAATCGCGGATCGGGAACACGCTGCGCAGCGTCTTTTCCAGGCCCGAGACATAGCCGATCGACGGATCGGAGCGCAGGAACTGCTCATAGGATTCGCGCTGAACCTCGATCAGGTTCGGCATTTCGACGACTTCGTGAATGTCGCCGAAGATCTTGCGGATGCGGCGCTTGATCGTGCCGCTCGAGCCTGAGCGCATTACCGCGCCGTTTTCGATCGCCTTGGATGCCATGGAGTGTGTTCGCCTCGCTCGGTCAAAAATTCGTGCCCGTTTGCTGTCGGGGGCAGGGCGCAGTGCCATTCCAACGCGAAAAAGCCGCAATTCTCCCGGTTTTCAGGAAAACAGCAGCTTCAAGCGACTTGTTGGAACCCCCAACCGACAATTCCTATGATCCGCTGCGCAACGGCGGCTCATTTCCCGTCAGATGGAGTTGAAAGGGCCATATAGGGGGAATGTTGGATTTCGTAAAGGGGGCGATGGCGTTTCAGACGCGCATCGACCCGGTTTCGATGAACCGTTGGTGCCATGCCAGCGCTTCGCCGCACAGCATCGGCGTCTGTTGTCCGAACGATCCCTTGCGCGCGCGGTCGTAATAATCGCGCAGCATCGGGCGATAGTCGGGATGCGCGCAATTTTCGATCACCAGCTGCGCGCGCTCGCGCGGGGCGAGGCCGCGCAGATCGGCCAGCCCCTGTTCGGTGACGATCACCTGAACATCCTGATTGATGTGATCGACATGGCTGACATGCGGCACGATTGCCGAAATCGCACCGTTCTTGGCAATTGAGGGCGTCAGGAATACCGAGATAAAGGCGTTTCGCGCGAAATCGCCCGATCCGCCGATGCCGTTCTGGATGCGCGATCCCATGATGTGCGTCGAATTGACGTTGCCATAGATATCGGCCTCGATCATGCCGTTCATCGCGATACAGCCCAGCCGGCGGATCACTTCGGGATGGTTGCTGATTTCCTGGGGGCGCAGGATCACCTTGTCGCGGTAGCGCGCCAGATCGGCATTGAGGCCGAGCTGCGCCTCGGGGCTGAGCGAGAAGGCGGTGGTCGACGCGACGCGCAGCTTGCCCGATGCAAGCAGCTCCAGCATCCCGTCCTGCAGCACTTCGGTATAGGCGGTCATGTCGTCGAACGGGGAGTCGATCAGCCCGGTCAGCACCGCATTTGCGATATTGCCGACGCCCGATTGCAGCGGCAGTAGCGAGTGCGGCAGCCGCCCGCGTGCGACTTCATGGCGGAAAAACTCGATCAGATGCCCGGCGATCGCCTGCGCACAATCATCGGGCGGCGCGAACGGCGCGTTGCGATCGGGCGTGTGGGTTTCGACGATCGCGACGATCTTTTCGGGATCGCAGCGGAAGCGGGTTTCGCCGATCCGCTGATCCGCGCGCACGATCGGGATCGGCACGCGATTCGGGGGCAACGCAGTGCCGTAGTAAATGTCGTGCATCCCCTCGAGCGCCAGATTCTGCCAGCTATTGACCTCAAGGATCACTTTCTGCGCGCAATCGATCCAGGTCTTGTTGTTGCCGACCGAGGTGGAGGGTATCAGCGATCCGTCTTCGCAAATGCCGGCGACTTCGATGATCGCGGTATCGAGCGGGCCCAGAAACCCTTCCCACGCCATCGGCGCGACCTGGCTCAAATGCATGTCGAAATAGTTCATTTCGCCGCGATTGATCTTCTCGCGGGCGATCGGGTCCGAATTATAGGGCAGGCGAAACTCGATGCCGTCGCATTTCGCCAGCGCGCCATCGAGTTCGGGACCGGTCGACGCGCCGCTCCAGATACGCACCGAAAAGGGATCGCCCGCGTCATGCGCGGCTTCGATCCGCGCGGCGAGCGCGAGCGGAATTTCCTTGGGATAGCCCGAGCCGGTGAAGCCGCTCATGCCGATTGTCGAACCCGGCGTAATCAGCGCGGCGGCGTCGTGCGCCGACATCACTCGGGACCGGAGGGACGGGGCGGCGATACGGCTTGCGCTCACGGGCTATCCTCTTGTGACTTGTGCATCTCTTAAAGGCGGCGGGGCAGGGGTGGAATGCGCATTTGCTCATGGCGGATGCAAAAAGGTAAATCGCAAGATACACTATATCACGCGTTGCGCTTTGCCGTGGATCGGGCGTAGCATCGCGCCGACGCCGTCGGCCGGCTGCAAAAGGGGAACTATCGATGAAATCACGCTTCTTGCTGATCGCGAGCCTGTTCGCGATGACAACGACGCCGCTGTCGGCGCAGACCGTCGATTCGTCGATATGGCCGCAGGGCGGGGATATCCCCGCCGATTTCTCGGTGCCGACCGACCGCTATGATTATGAGCGGCGCGAAGTGATGATCCCGATGCGCGACGGTGTGAAGCTCTATACCGTCATCATGATCCCCAAGGGCGCGCATGATGCGCCGATCCTGCTGACGCGCACGCCCTATAACGCGGCGGGCCGCACGTCGCGGATGGACAGCCCGAACATGTTGTCGATGCTGCCGCAGGGCGACGAAGTATTCGTCCGCGACGGCTATATCCGCGTGTTTCAGGACATTCGCGGCAAATATGGGTCGGAGGGCGAATATGTCGTGACGCGCCCGCCGGTGGGGCCGCTCAATCCGACCGAGACCGATCACACCACCGATGCCTGGGACACGATCGACTGGCTGGTCAAGAACCTGCCCGAAAGCAACGGACGGGTCGGCATGCTCGGCTCTTCCTATGAAGGCTTCACCGTGGCGATGGCGCTGCTCCATCCGCATCCGGCGCTGAAGGTCGCGGCGCCCGAAAGCCCGATGATCGACGGCTGGATGGGCGACGACTGGTTCCATTACGGCGCCTTCCGCCTCGCCAATATCGGCTGGATCGCCGGTCAGACGGGATATAAGGGCCGCGGCTCCGAGCCGCCCCAGGGCATCTGGGAGGATTATGACCAGTTCCGCCGCGTCGGATCGGCGGGCGAGTGGGCAAAGCGGTCGGGGTTCGACCAGCTGCCTTTCTGGAACCGGATGAGCGAGCATCCGGCCTATGACGAATATTGGCAGGGGCAGGCGCTCGACAAATTGCTCGCCAAAAATCCCTCGCACGTCCCGACCATGTGGATTCAGGGGCTGTGGGATCAGGAGGACATGTACGGCGCGATCCACAGTTTCGAAGAACTGCAAAAGGCCGGCGCCACCGACAATAATTATATCGTCATGGGCCCGTGGCGGCATAGCCAGGTCAATTATGACGGCTCGTCGCTGGGGCCGCTCAAATGGAAAGGCGATACGGCGACCGAATTCCGGCAGGATGTGCTCCTGCCCTTCTTCAATCGCTATCTGAAGGATGGTGCGCCCGCTTATCAGCCGCCGCGCGCGCTGATCTACAATACGGGTGAAAATCACTGGGATTCGCTGCGGCAATGGCCGCTCGCCTGTCAGGAGGATTGCGGCGCGAAGCTGACGCCGATCTATCTGCAGAATGGCTGGGGCCTGTCCTTCTCCAGGCCGGGCGGGTCGGGCGAAGACAGCTATGTCAGCGATCCGCACAATCCGGTCCCCTATATCGCGCGGCCGCTCAATTTCGGCGATCGCCAGCGCTGGACGACATGGCTGGTCAGCGACCAGCGGCATGTCGACGGGCGTCCCGACGTGCTCGTCTATACCTCGCCGGTGCTCGACAGCCCGGTGCGGGTGTCCGGCGCGCCGATCGCCGATATCCTGGCCAAGACGACCGGCACCGACATGGATGTCGTCGTCAAGGTGATCGACGTCTATCCCGACGAAGTGCCGTCGAACATGGAAATGAGCGGCTATGAGCTGCCGATCGCGCTCGACATCTTCCGCGGTCGCTATCGCAACAGCTTCTCCAATCCCGAACCGATCCCGGCGGGGCAGGTGCAGCGTTATCGATTCCGCCTGCCGACGGTGAACCATGTGTTCCAGCCGGGGCACCGGATCCAGATCCAGATCCAGTCGAGCCTCTTCCCGCTCTATGACCGCAATCCGCAGAAATATGTCGACAATATCTTCTTCGCCCAGCCGGAGGATTATCAGAAGGCGACGATCAGCGTCGAACGCGGCGCGGCGAATGCCAGTGCGGTGTGGCTGCCCGTCGTTCCGGTCGATCAGTCGGCCGAAGTCGCTCCGGGTCCGAAATAAAAATCGGGTATTTGTTGCGTGAACGGCAGATGAACGCGGTATTTCATCGCTCCCTGCCGTTCACTTCATCGTGGTTTTGAGTAATCACGGGAACTGTAGCAAGGGGATCGTATTGTCCCCTCGCTATGAACAAGACGCGATATTATGCACAGACGGCTGCGGTGGCGTTTATTGCTGCACTGGCCGTTTCCGCCCCCTCGGCTCAGGCCCAGGATGCTTCGTCCACCACGACGCAGAGCCCGCCCGCGACGCAGTCTGTGCCGGTACCGGCGGTTTCGCCGTTGCCGCAGATTCCGGCGCCGCGGATAAGCCAGCCGTCCCAGCCCGCGACTACGCTTTCCGCGCCGACGGTGCCGCAGAGCGCGCCGAGTCCCGCCACCGTATCGTCGCAGGCGCTCCCCAGCGGCGTGGGTGATCCCGAATCCGCTACCCCGGTGAATCAGGCTGCTGTTGCCCAGATCGAGGAAGAGCGCGCTGCAGCGGCGCAAGCTGCGGCAGAGCGCCGTGCGGCGGCCCGCGAAGCTTCGCGGACATCGGCGACGGCCAGCACCGCTGCTGCTGCGCCTGCGACGTCGGTCGCGAGCGAAACGGCCGCTACCAGCGGTCCCAACCTCGCCGACAGAGCGCTGACGCTCGACGCGGGTGCCGGCTCGGTCGCGCCGCTGAACCAGAGCATTCAGCAGCAGGTCGGTCTGGAGCAGGCGCAGCCCGCTCCGGCTCCGGCGCCGGCTCCGGTGGCCGATCAGGCCTCGGCGGCGAATGACGGTATCGGCGACGACGTCGCACTGTGGGGCGGTCTTGCACTGATCCTCGGCCTGGGTGGCGTAGGTGCCGCTGCGGCGATGCGCCGCCGTTCGGATAGCGCCGAAACCACCCCCGTGGTCGCCAAAACCGAGCCCGTCCGCGAACCGATGCCGGCACGCGACAGCGAACCCGTAGCTGCCAGGCCTGCGATGGCGCGCACGACGCCTGAACCGGTGGTGCGGGAGCCTGCCCGCATGGCGCCGTCGGCGATGCCCGCTGCTGCGGTGGCGACAGGGTCGGCCGCCGGGATGGGCCGCCACCAGATCGCGGCGATGCGCGGCCCGACGTCGGACAACCCGTTCCTGACGCTGCGCAACCGGATGAAGCGCGCGCGCTTCTATGACCAGCGCGAACGTGCGGAAGGCATGGCGCCGGTCGAACACCGCGCTGTGGAGCAGGCCAGGGCTCCGGCGGCGGCCAAGGCCACGGCGCCTGCGCGCAAGCCGATGGCGGATCCGGTCGCTCGCGCAAAGGAGAAGATCGGTTCGATCACCGATGCTGCCGCGTGGCAGATCGGCGGAAAACCGTCCTATTCGAGCTAAGTCACAGCTCTACCGCGCTACCAGTTGCGTATCGTAGCGCAGGGGAGGGGGCGATCCGGTCAGGGATCGCCCCTTCTTTTTTGCGTGAACATCGCCGAGCCCGACAAGGATCGCACGCCAAGGTTCGGCCTAAAGGCACAATAAATCGGATATGGATTTGTAAAATAACCCCGATAGTATTTACGAGAATTCGCTTTCAGCGGTGAATAGCCGCGAAGCGATCCCGGGATGACAGGGGGGTATTGATGCATTTCGGCGTGATGATGGGATTGTCGCTCGCTATTTTGGCCGGGCAACCGGAAACTGCCCGCGATCCGGAGATATTGCAGCGCGCCGGGCCCTGGAACCTGCATTATGACGAGGATGCCTGCTATCTCATCCGCAGCTTCGGCGAGGGGCGCGACCAGGTCACCATACGCATGGCCAAATACGGCTTTGGCGATACGTTTGATTTGCTGCTGGTCGGCAGCCGGTTTCGGGATGGATCGGTATTTTCCGACGTCCGACTGGCCTTTGGAACCAATGGAACGCCTTTTGAAAAAGGCGGCATTTACGGGACCGCCGGCGATTCGCGGATGGTGATGCTGAACAGTGTCCGCATGGACGGATATAGCGGCGATGCCGACGACGAAGAGGCTCCGCCGATCACTGCCGAGCAGGAAGCGGCGATGGATCATATCGTCATGTCGGGCCGGCATTGGGGCGCCATCCAGCTGCAAACCGGGCCGCTCGACAAGCCGATGGCAGCATTGCGTCAATGCGTCAGCCATCTGGTCGAAAAGTGGGGATATGATCCGGAAGTCATTACCGGTCTGTCGCGACAGGCGAGGAAAGCGCCGGGTTCGCGCGACTGGCTACTGTACACCGATTATCCCGATTCTGCGCGCATGCGCGGCCAGAACGGCTCGATTCTCGTCCGGCTCGATGTCGATGCAACGGGCAAGGTGACGGGATGCAAGCTGCTGGAAAATGCCGGCCTGCCGCAATTTGGCGAGATTACCTGTCGCCGCATCGAGGAGCGGGCAGTGATCGAACCTGCACTGGACGCCAATGGCAATCCGGTTCCGGATTTCATTATCCAGCGGGTCAACTGGCAAATGGGCCGCTCCTGACCCGGATGCACGAAAAAGGGCGGCCCGTTTCCGGACCGCCCTTCTTTTCGTAGCTCGCAACGAGCCGTACGAGCTTACTTGAGCTCGACGGTGCCGCCGGCTGCTTCGATCTGAGCCTTGATCTTTTCGGCTTCGTCCTTCGACACGCCTTCCTTGACGGCCTTGGGAGCGCCTTCGACCAGCGCCTTGGCTTCGGTGAGGCCGAGACCGGTGATCGCGCGGACTTCCTTGATCACGTTGATCTTCTTGCCACCGTCGCCGGTGAGAACAACGTCGAATTCGTCCTTCACTTCTTCAGCAGCCGCAGCAGCGCCGCCGCCAGCCGGGCCAGCAACCGCAACCGCGGCAGCAGCCGAAACGCCCCACTTTTCTTCGAGCATCTTCGAGAGCTCGGCAGCTTCGAGAACGGTCAGCTCGGAGAGCTGGTCGACAATAGCATTCAGGTCAGCCATTTTGATTTCCTTCGAAAAATCAGATTAATTCAGGGTAATTGGTCGCAAGCCGCTTATGCGGCGTCCTTCGCGCCATAGGCGCCGAACACACGCGCAAGCTGACCCGCCGGTGCCTGGGTGACAGAAGCCAGCTTCTGCGCCGGAGCCTGGATAAGGCCGACGATCTTGCCGCGCAGTTCATCCAGCGACGGCAGCGAAGCGAGCGCTTTCACGCCTTCCACGTCGAGCATGGTGCTGCCCATCGCGCCGCCGACGATTTCGAGCTTGTCGTTCGTCTTGGCGAATTCGTTGACCACCTTGGCAGCAGCCACGGGGTCGACGGACGTGGACAGCGCCGTCGGACCGGTCAGCAGGTCGGAAAGACCTGCGTAATCGGTGCCCTCGAGCGCGATCTTGGCAAGGCGGTTCTTGCTGACCTTGTAGCTCGCACCGGCTTCACGCATCTTGTTGCGCAGGTCCGTCGACTGGGCGACGGTCATGCCAAGGTTGCGGGTGACAACCACCACGCCAACCTCGTTAAAGGTGCGATTCAGCTCGGCAACGGCTTCGGTCTTCTGGGAACGATCCATGCCGGTCTCCTCAATATGGGCCCCGAAAGGCCCGGTTGCGTCGAGCGACGGGCGACATGCCCGAAGCCCTCGTCCGAGGGGCATGATCGTCAGCGCCAGGGTTTCCCCGGGGCAGACCCGAACGCGACCATCGCTGGCAGCGGCCGGAAAAATCCTTCCCCGTCTCGGCGAGAAATCAAGACCGGCAGATTCCGGTCACTCGCTGTCTCGGACGGATGCCGACGGAGCAAGCTCCATCGGCGAAGCGCGCCAATTAGCGGCGCACCCGTGAAAGTCAAGCGAAACGCGCGTTAAAAGCGCCTAGTGGGCGGGAGCCTCGCTCCGGTCGACGCGCGACGTCATGCCGGTTGCGGCGGCGTCGTCGAGCATCATTTCATCCTCGCGCAGACCCGTGCTCGTGTTGCCGACGGGTGCGGCGGCGGGGGGCGTCGCGCTTGCCGTCGGTTCCGCCACCGGTTCGGCTTCCGGTTCGACGAAATTCGCCATCGGCGTATCATAATTGATCGTTTCGACCACTTCGCCGGTGCTGTTGTCCGGTTCGGTGACATCTTCGGTCTTTACCGAGCACCCGGCGAGCGAAAGCGCCGCGACGAGCGCGAGCGGAGCAGTCCTGAGCATCAGTTTCGTCATCACCCTTCTCCTCAGCGGTCGGCGATCTGTTGGGCCTGGGCGCGGCTTTCGATCTTGTCGGCAAGCTGTGCGTCCCAGCCATAGGGATCGTCGAGAAAATACATCGTCCCGTCAGAGCCGACATAGGACGTCCAGTAAAGCAGAAATACCGAGACCGGAGTCTTCAGCGGCGCGCGCACCGTTTCGCCCGACGCAATGGTCTCGTCGATCTTTGCGACCTGCCAGTCGGGATTGTCGGCAAGCAGCAGCCGCGCCAGCGCCGCCGGTCGCGACAGGCGGACACAGCCATGGCTCGCCAGACGATCGGTCCGGTCGAACGCGGCCTGTGCCGGCGTATCGTGCAGATAGACGGCATAGGGATTGTCGAAATCGAACTTGTAGCGACCAAGCGCGCTTTTCGATCCGGCGCGCTGTTGCAGCCGCGTCTGGCCATTGCCCAGTTCGATCACGCGGAAATCATTGGCCGCGAGATAGCCGGGGCGCGCCCGCTCCTTGGGCCAGAGTTCGTTGGCCGCGATCGAGGAGGGCACATTCCACGGAGGATTGAGCACCACGCTGGTGATCGTCGAAGAAAGCATCGGCGTTTCATGCCCCGGCGATCCGGTGACCACGGTCATCGATCCGACCGGATCGTCGCCCTTGAACAAGGTCAGCACTGCCGCGGCGATGTTCACCTGAATACGGTTCACCGGCAATTCGCGCGGAATCCAGCGCCAGCGCTCCATATTCGCCATGATCTGGCGAATGCGATCGCCCACCGGCACGTTGATCGCGCGCAAGGTGGCAGGCCCGACGACACCGTCGACGGCCAGACCATAGCGGGCCTGGGCACGCTTCACCGCTTCGGCAAGGTCCGCGTCGAACAATTTGGGATCGGCGGGGTCTTCCGCGGTCAGCGTGGCGACGGTGATCACCTGGCTATCCTCGATCGCCAGCCGCTTGCGCAGTGCCTCGACGCGCGGATCGCTGTCGCCCTCGCGCAGCGAAGGGCCGGTCGCCACGGCCTGCCATCCGCCCGCCGCTTCGATCGAGCGATAGCGGGCAAGCCCGTCGCGCAATGCGTCATAGCCGGCATAGGGCGGCGGCAGCGAACGGATCCACTGCGCCAGCCGATCCTCGCGCACTGCCGCGACGAAACCGGGAAGCGGGTCATATTCGGCCGGACGCAGGCCCCAGTCGGATTCGAAATCCTCGGGCGCCAGACGGCCGCTATGCACTGCCTTGGCATAATCGAGCGCGGCGCTGACCAGTGCCGGACCGCCGCTGGGCAGAGGCGGGGGCTCGCTGTAGCGCAGCCCCTGGGTCAGATAGCGTTCGGCCAGCAATCCGGCGAGTTCGGTCTGTTGTCCGGCGGTGAGCGTCGGCAGTGCGACCGGCGCGGAAGCAGCCTGTTGTCCGGGCAGCGGTTGCACGATCGGGCTCGGCGCTGCGGTCGGCACCGGAGAGGGGGCAGGCGATGGCGTGCCCGATACCTGCGCGGCGGCAGGTACGGCGCCAAGTGCGAGTGCAGCCGTGGCCGCGATCCAGCGAATGCGCACGGATCGGGTCATTCCAGTCTCCAATTCACTACTCCCTCGATCGGCCGTCGTGGCGGCTGCCCGGCCGTGCCCTGTCGAACCTATGCAATATCCAGCCTGAACACGCCAGCGAAGGCGCGCTTTTTCCTTTTCGGCCGATGGCGGTGTTCAATCCCGGTCTATCGCAAAAACAGATTGTTTTTAACACGATAGGCGGGCGTTCGGTTCCCGGATCGCGTGCCGGGCCCGGATCGGGACATGAAAAAAGGGCCGGGGTTTCCCCCGACCCTTCGTTCGTTGCTTTCAGTTCCTCCCCGAAAGCTCGTTTCAGGCAGCGCCGACTTCCGCGACGTCCACCTTCACGCCCGGGCCCATCGAAGACGACAGAGCGACCTTGCGCAGATACTTGCCCTTGGCCCCCGAGGGCTTGGCCTTGACCACGGCATCGACCAGCGCATCGAAATTCTTGCGCAGATCGTCGTTCGAGAAGCTGGCCTTGCCAATTCCCGAATGGATGATGCCGGCCTTTTCGACGCGATATTCGACCTGACCGCCCTTGGCGGCCTTCACCGCTTCGCCGACGTTCATGGTCACCGTGCCCAGCTTCGGGTTCGGCATCAGGCCCTTGGGGCCCAGAACCTTACCCAGACGGCCGACGACACCCATCATGTCGGGGGTCGCGATGCAGCGATCGAAATCGATGGTGCCGCCCTGAATGGTTTCCATCAGGTCTTCGGCGCCGACGATGTCCGCACCGGCTTCCTTGGCTTCATCGGCCTTGGCGCCCTTGGCGAACACGGCGACGCGAACGGTCTTGCCGGTGCCGGCGGGCAGCGTGACGACGCCACGGACCATCTGGTCGGCGTGACGCGGATCGACGCCCAGGTTCAGCGCGATTTCGATCGTTTCGTCGAACTTGGCGGTGGCGTTGTCCTTGACCAGCTTGATGGCTTCATCGACGCCGTGCAGCTTGTCGCTGTCGATCGTCCAGGCCTTCTGCTTCTTGCTTACCTTAGCCATGGGATCAGCCCTCCACCACTTCGAGGCCCATTGCGCGGGCGCTGCCTTCGATGATGCGGGTCGCCGCTTCGATATCGTTGGCGTTCAGATCCTTCATCTTCAGCTCGGCGATTTCGCTGAGCTTCGATCGGGCGATCTTTCCGGCGGAAACCTTGCCCGGCTCCTTCGAACCCGACTTGAGGTTCGCGGCCTTCTTGATGAGGAAGGTTGCCGGCGGCGTCTTCGTGACGAACGAGAACGAACGGTCGGCATAGACGGTGATGATCGTGGGGATCGGCATCGCCTTTTCCATGTCGCCGGTGGCGGCATTGAAAGCCTTGCAGAATTCCATGATGTTCACGCCGCGCTGACCCAAAGCGGGGCCGATCGGCGGCGAGGGGTTTGCGGCGCCCGCGGGCACCTGCAGCTTGATATAGCCGGTAATTTTCTTGGCCATCTCTACTCACTCTGTTGCTGGTGTTGGCGTCGCGGAAATCCGCGCCGCAGCACCGGTTCAAGTTTAGCGGTCCGTGCGGCCGTCCCGTCGGGGCGACCTCCCGCAAATTCCATTGCGCCGCAAATTCCTTTGCAATGCCATGGAAGCGCGCGCCTGTAGCGTAAGCCGTTGCCAAGTGCAACTGCGCGTCGATACTTGCGATTGCGCGGATCGCGGACTAAACGCAAGGCGTCATCTGGGGAGTAGCCAGTCGTCCGCAAGGACGGGCTCCGTCGTCAACATACTCGGTCGAGAGGCCGTGGCGCGGAGAGGGCGGCATTGTCCGTTCAGGCGAGACCAAATGGCATTGCACCTTCGCCCCGGCCGGGCGGAAGGCGCGATGCCGTTTGTTCGCCTGTCGCCCGGCCCGGAGATTTTTTGCATGGAAGCCTTTCTTACATCGACGGCGGTCGTCGCGCTTGCCGAGATCGGTGACAAGACGCAGCTGCTCGCGATTCTGCTCGCGACGCGGTTTCGCAAGCCGGTGCCGATCATCCTCGGCATTCTTTTCGCGACACTCGCCAACCATTTCCTCGCCGCGCTGGTGGGGCACAGCGTCGCGTCGATCCTGCAGGGCGACTGGTTTCGCTATCTGATCGCGGCGTCGTTCATCGCCATGGGGCTGTGGACGCTGATCCCGGACAAGATGGACGAGGATGACGCGCCGAAGGCATCGCGTTTCGGTGCCTTCGCGACAACGCTGGTCGCGTTCTTCCTCGTCGAAATGGGCGACAAGACCCAGGTTGCGACGGTGGCGCTCGGCGCGCAGTTCGACAATCTGTTCTTCGTCACTGCGGGCACGACATTGGGAATGATGATCGCCAATGTGCCGGCGGTGTTCCTGGGCGAAGCGTTGCTGAAGCGCGTGCCGATGCGCACGGTCCATCTGGCCGCCGCGGGATTGTTCATCGTCATCGGCCTTTGGGTGGTCGCCGAAACGGCGGGGCTGATCTAACGCACCAGCCGGTGCAGCGCGCCTTCTTCCAACAGTCGTTCGACGCAATCGACGAGTTCGGTCGTGTCGAACGGCTTGGTCAGATAGGCGTTGGCACCGGCCTCTATCGCCGAATCGATGTCGCGTTCGCGGCGATGCCCGGTCAGCATCAGGATCGGCATCAGATAGGTCGCGCTGCTTCGCCGCAAGCGGCGCAATATTTCGATTCCCGGCATGCCCGGAAGCGCGCAGTCGAGAATCACGAGATCGGGCGGTTTGAACGCGATCGTCTGCAACGCCAGCGCGCCGTTCGGGATTACGCCGACCAGATGGCCCGCTCGCGTCAGTGCTGCGCTGAGCGGCACCGAAATAAGCTCATCGTCCTCGACGGAAATAATACGCGCCATGAAATCCGGATCTCGTGTCGCCGCGCAAGAGGTGCGCCGCTCCCTCTATAATAGAAGGAACGAAGGCACCCCGTGCGTGCCTGTAACGGGAGTTGCCGCATGGCCCGGATCATTATGGCCGAAGACGACGAACTGGTTTCCGGCGTGCTGCAGGTCAAGTTGATGGCGGCGGGACACGCAGTCGGCGTGGTCGACAACGGCACCGACGCGCTGGCGGTGATCAGTGCGAAGCTGCCCGATCTGGTAATCCTCGACTGCAATATGCCCGGCATGCCCGGGGTCGAACTGGTCCGCGAAATGCGCCGGTCCGACCATATGTGGAACATCCCGGTGATGATGCTGACGGGGCGACGCAGCCGGGCCGACATGACCGCCGCGATGTATGCCGGGGCGGACGAATACGCCACCAAGCCGTTCGATCCCGACGACATGGTCTTCCGCGTCGAGCAATTGCTCGAAAGCTTCCGGAGCGGCGGTCCCGAACGACGCGCGTGACGATGGCCACGACATTCCAGCGGCCCGCCGAAGCGCGTGCATTTTCGCTCGCGCGGCTGGCGGTGCCCTTCGCGATCGCGATCGTTTACGCAACGATTGCCTGGGTCATGACGCTATTGTCGGGCCGTACCGAGCGCGTGGATGTCGTGTGGCTTCCCAATGCGATGCTGCTAGGCATCATGTTCTGGCGTCGGCTGGAGGGCATGTACTCCATCGCGATCCTGTGCCTGATCGCCAAAACGACCAAGAACCTGCTGATCGGCGACGATTTCCTGACGGCGGCAGGATACAGCACCGCCAGCATCGCCGAGGTTCTGATCGCGGCGCGTCTGGCCTGTATCCTGTGTGCGGGGGCGCCGCGATGGAATGATCTCACCCAGCTGTTTCGCTTCGGGATCGCAGCCGGGGTGGTGGCACCGGCGATTTCCGCCACCGTTGCCGCACTGGCGCTGGCGCAACCTCTCGGAAGTTTTGACTCGCATGTCTGGCTGGACTGGTTCACCACCGCTGGTCTTGGACTGGCGATGGGAACCCCGATCTTTGCCATCCTGATCGAATCGGCGCGCGGGCTCCACCGCGTCCCAGGGGTGACACTGGAACGATGGCTGCTGATCCTGGGTGGCGTGATTGTCGGCACGCTGGTGATTTTCACACAGACGCAATTCCCGTTGCTGTTCCTCGCCGGACCGCTGGCGCTGGTCGCGGCGTTTCAGCTGGGCGCGGCCGGGGCGGCATCGGCAACGCTGGTCATTGCTCTGATCGCCGCACTGGCGACGTCGCACGGCTATGGACCTATCCAGCTGGTCCACGGCACGCTGCATGACCGGGTGCTGGTGCTTCAAAGCTTTCTGCTGACGATATTCCTGTCGGCACTGCCGGTGACGGCGGCGCTATCGGCCCGTGCGCGTCTTGCCCGGGAGTTCGCCGAGAGCCGGGATTTCGCGCAATCGACGCTCGATGAGATCCGCGACATCATTTTCCGTACCGATGCCAAAGGACGTTGGACTTTCCTAAATCCGGCCTGGGAGCGGATCACCGGCGCTCCGGTCGATCAATCGCTCGGTCGCCCGATCCGCGAATGGATGCCCGAGGATACCGAACTCGACCGCACTTTCGTCGAACAGGTGATTCAGGGAGAACAGATCGAGGCGCGATTCGACCAGAGTTTCCGCTATGCCGATGGCAGCACGCGTCAGGGCGAAGTGCATGTCCGCGCATTGCATGATGCCGATGGCGCGCTGATCGGCACGATCGGCAATATCCGCGACGTTACAGAAGAGCGTATGGCCGCGCAGGCGATTGCCGAGGGGCGAAGACGTCTGCAGACGCTGGCCGATGTTTCACCGGCGGGCATCCTGCGAACCGATCCCGAAGGCGGGCTGACCTTTGCCAATCCTGCATGGGAACACGTGAGCGGTCTGCGCTTCGTTGAGGCGCAAGGCGTTGGCTGGGCCCGGGCATTGCATCCGGACGACGCAGGGCGCGTGCAGCAGGAATGGGGCGAAGCCGTGCAGGCGGGGCGGAACTACACCGGCGAATTCCGCTTCGTCTGGCGCGACGGAACGGTGCGCTGGGTTGCCGCATCGGCAGCGCCCGAAGTCGATGAGCAAGGCAATCTTGCCGGATTCGTTGCCATCACGCTCGACATCACCGATCGCAAGGCAATGGAGCGCGATATCGAGGCTGCGCGGGCGCAGGCCGAGGAAGCGGCGCGGGCCAAGTCACGCTTTCTGGCGAATATGAGCCACGAGATCCGCACGCCGATGAACGGCGTGATCGGTTTCACCGATATGCTGCTTGCCGGCGAACTGAGCGACGAGCAACGCACCCGCGCCGAGGCGGTGGCCGGTTCCGGCAAGGCGATGATGCGGTTGCTAAACGATATCCTCGACCTGTCGAAGATCGAGGCGGGGCAAATGACGATCACGCCTGAGCCCTATGAGATCGCGCGCGTCCTTAATCACACCGCAGCGCTGTTCGAACCGGTAGCCAGGACCAAGGGGTTGGCGCTCCGGACGGAGCTTTCCGCCGATCTGCCGCCGTTCGTCCGTGGCGACAGCCTGCGTGTGCGCCAGATCGTGGCGAACCTGATCGGCAATGCTGTAAAGTTCACCGAGCGCGGCGGTGTGACGCTGAGCGCAGAAGTCGAAACTGGGCGAGGGGAGGCGTTGCTTGCCATATCCGTGAAGGACAGCGGGATCGGCGTGCCCCCTGAGCGGCAGGCAGCGGTTTTCGGGGAATTCACGCAGGCCGACGACGGCACCGCGCGCGTTTATGGCGGGACCGGCCTGGGCCTGTCGATCAGCCGCAGACTCGCCGAATTGATGGGCGGGACGCTTACACTGGAAAGCATCGTCGGGCTCGGTTCGGTCTTTTGTTTGCGCCTTCCGCTGGAAATTGCGGAGGGAGAGGCCGGGGCAGCGCCACATCCGCTCCATGCGGCCCCCGAAATACCCGAAGCTATCCCGGCGCGCGTGCTGGTGGCCGAGGATCACGATATCAATCAGCAGCTCGTGACAGCGATGCTCGAACGGCTGGGGGCAACGGTGACGCTGGTGAAGGACGGCGGCGAGGCAGTCGCTGCGGTTGTGCAGGCGCACGCCGAGGGTGCGCTTCCCGATCTGATGCTGATGGACATGCAGATGCCGGTACTCGACGGGCTGGAAGCGGCGCGGCGTATTCGGGCGTCAGGGATCGACAGCGAAATGCTGCCGATCGTGGCGGTCACTGCCAATGCCTATGGCGAGGATGTCCGTGCCTGTATCAATGCCGGGATGCAGGCACATGTCGCCAAGCCGTTGCGGCTCGACGCGCTGGCGTCGGCATTGCGTCGCTGGGCGAAGGCCCCCGGTGCCACGCCGATACATGCGGATGTGGCGTCACCTGCAGGGCAACGCGAAATCGATCCGGCGCTGGCACCCATGTGGCCGAAATTCGAAGCTTTATGCGAACGTTGCGCTCAGGCCGCGAACCGGGTGGCAGAGGCGCTGCCCGATGCCTCTCAAGAAATTCGCGAGGAACTGTATCAGGCGATGCACAAGCTGGCCGGATCGGCGGCGCTTTTCGGTGAAACCGAGCTGGGAGATGCAGCGCGTGCCGTGGAGGACGGGGTGCGGGGAGAGACCGAAAACGGCGATGCCGGCCTCCCGCTGGAGACCGGCATAGCGCATTTCATGGCCGCGCTCGTTCGGATGCGCGGCAATTTAGACCCGGACGACGGACGCGGGCGGCCCATCGGCTGAGCAGGTTACTTGCTGAGTTCGACCTGTTCGAAATCGAGTTCGACCGGCGTCGCGCGGCCGAAGATCGAAACCGACACCTTGACCTTGGCCTTGTCGAAATCGAGTTCCTCGACAATGCCGTTGAAGCTGGCGAAGGGGCCGTCGAGCACCTTGACGCTGTCGCCGATCTCGTAATCGACATTGATCTGCTGCTTGGGCGCGGCCGCGGCTTCGTCACGGGTGTTGAGCATCCGCGCGGCTTCCGAATCGGGAATCGGCTGCGGCTTGCCCGAAGAGCCCAGGAAGCCCGTCACCTTCGGCGTGTTCTTTACCAGGTGATAGATGTCGTCGTTCATCGACAGCTTGGCGAGGACATAGCCGGGCATGTGCTTGCGCTCGGACTGAACCTTCTTGCCGCGACGCACCTCGGTCACGGTTTCGGTCGGGACTTCGATATCCTCGACGAGCTGTTCGAGGCCCATACGCGACGCTTCCGACATGATCGCGTCGCGAACCTTGTTCTCGAATCCCGAATAGGCTTGGATGATGTACCAGCGGGCCATGATATTACTCCGCGAGGCTCAAAAGGCCGCGCACGATGACATCGAAAATCGTATCGACGCCGAAAAAGAAAATCGCGAGCAGCGACGTCATGATCATTACCATCACCGCAGTCATGATCGTTTCGCGCCGCGTCGGCCATACGACCTTCGCCGTTTCGGCGCGTACCTGACGCATGAATTCGACGGGAGAGGTTTTCGCCACTGTGTCACTCGCTCGTTAGTTTCTCCGGCGCGGGACACAGGGCCGCTGCCCGTCCCTTCGATCAAGGGAACCGGTGCGGCCCATCCACGCTGTCGGATTGGGACCGGTATCTAGCGAGTTGCAGTGCCGCCTGCAAGCGGGGATGGGGTTTCGTTCCGCAGCAGCCGATCCTGTGCCGGGCGCGCGGGGTGATCGCCATCCGGAATCGCGGATATCCGACAACGAAAAAGCGCGCCGACAGGGCCGACGCGCTCTTTGGTTCTGTCAGGATCGGCTGAAACCCCTAGGGGCTTTCGGGTTCGTCATCACCGAAGATGTTGATCGCGCCGGTGACTTCGAGAATCCCCACCACCACGACAACGGCACCGAGGGCGTATAACGGCGAAAACCCGGCGATCTGCTTGTTCGATTTTTCTGCGGTCGTCGATGCCCGTGACAGCGACAGGTTGCTGGCGTTGACCGCCTGCGCAACCGGTGCCGCCGCGATCATTGAAGTTGCAGCGGCCAACGCTGCGATTTTTCCAAGTTTCATGGCCACGTCCTTCCCTTTAAAATGGTGGATTGGTCGAAACGATTCAAACGTTACAGCAATATCCGGCCATCTCAAGCAATGTTGTTGCGGCGCGGTATAGAAATACTGTCAGCAGAGCGCTGCCTGCGACGGGCCGAGCGATATGGGTTTGACCCAGTCAATCGAGCTGGTCTTCGACGCGTTGCTATAGTGGACTGCCGATTCGTTTGCGCAATATAGCGACTGGAAGTACGCTGAATCGGCTGGCAACTATCGCCGGAAGCACGAACAGCGGGAAATTGAACGCGCAGGCCCGTTCGCGCATCTGGGATATGCTGACCGGCAGGGGTCCGTCATGCTTACCGGGCGGCGCGACCCGCACGAATCGCGAACCCGGATCTCCCGAAGGACCTGACACAAAAAGAAAGCGCGCCGGAATGACCGGCGCGCTTTCCGAAACCTGAATTCACGAAATACTAGGGGCTGACAGGCTCCGGCGCAAGATCCGTTTCGTTGTCATCGGTCGTTACCTGATAGATGGTGTAGCCGACGACAATGCCGCCAACGATGATCGGAATGATGACCGACCCCGCAAAATCATTCTTCTTGCTCTTGGCGCTGGTCGAAGCACGCGACAGGCTGAGCGAGCCCGCGTCGACGGCCTGAGCGACCGGAGCCGCAACCACCATTGCCGCAGCCGCTGCAAGCGCCAGTTTCTTTCCAAATGTCATAACCGCGATCTCCCTTTTTCGTCGCAGAATCAAGCCGCAGACAAACTGTTTCGTCTTTCGTTAATCGAAGCGTGTGCCGTAATCAACCCGCTTGTTGCAATGCGAAATTAAAATAATGTAACCAGTGCGAAACCAGCGACGAGCAGTGCCAGAAAGCCCCATGCGAACAAATCGAGACGCTTCTCGATGAACGCCTGAACCGGCTCGCCATAGCGTTTCAGCAACGCCGCTATCAGAAAGAAACGCGCGGCGCGGGTAACGGTTGCAGTCAAAATGAACAAAGGGAAGCTGAAGCCGGCGATGCCGCTTGCGATCGTCACGATCTTGAACGGAATCGGAGTCAGCCCCTTCAGCAGGATCACCGCCGCGCCATATTCCTGATACCAGTGGCGAAAGCTCTCGATCTTGTCGGTCATGCCGTACACGCCGATCAGCCACTGGCCGACGCTGTCATACAGCGCATATCCGATGAAATAGCCCAGAATGCCGCCCAGAATCGATGCGATCGTACATATGGTGGCGATGAAATAGGCCTTGTCGCGCCGGGCGAGGATCATCGGCACCAGCATCACGTCCGGCGGGATCGGAAAGAATGAGCTTTCGGCGAAGGAAACCGCCGCCATCGATGCCGTCGCGTGCCGATGATGCGCGAGACGCAGCACCCAATTGTACATTCCCCGGAACATGAACTTCCCTTTTGCGGTCGCGCCTTCATCCCATACAGGACGCGTGGCGCGGTTCAATCTCGGAAACGGCGATGCGGAAGATGGCAGGGGCGCTCGGATTCGAACCGAGGGCCTTCGGTTTTGGAGACCGACGCTCTAACCAGCTGAGCTACGCCCCTGTGCGGAGCGCGCATGTAGCGTCCCGCCCCGCGCTCGGCAAGCGTACATGCGCATCGATGGGCCGCAACGGCGATAATCGCTTGCCCGGCCATGGCGGCCTGCCTAATCCCCGGACGTCGGGCGAGGGCGTATATTGTGCCGTTCCGCGCCATGACCTGTTGCGTTTCGTCGCCGAATCAGCCGATTTCGGTCAATCGACAGGGTGTCGCTGATGTCCCCGAAGTCCATGCGAATGACGCGGATGCCGATGACGTGGATACCAATGCGCGGGCCGCGCCGAAGGAGCCCATCGTGACCAAGGCAGTGATATTGGCGGGCGGCCTGGGCAGCCGAATCGGAGAGGAAACCTCGATTCGACCCAAGCCGATGGTGGAAATCGGCGGGATGCCGATCATCTGGCACATCATGAAGATATATTCGACGCACGGCATCCGCGATTTCGTCGTCTGCCTTGGGTATAAAGGCTATATCCTCAAGGAATATTTCGCGAATTACTTCCTGCACACCGCCGATGTCACGATCGACCTGGAGAAGAACTCCATGGAGGTGCATCGTAACTGGAACGAAGGCTGGCGGATCACGCTGGTCGAAACCGGTGCCGACACGATGACCGGCGGCCGGCTCAAGGCGGTGCGCAACTATCTCGATCCCGACGCGCCGTTCTGCCTGACCTATGGCGACGGCGTTGCGGCGATCGACATCGCCGCGCTGATCGCATTCCACAAATCGCATGACGGGATGGCGACGGTTACTGCAGTGGCGCCGCCCGGACGGTTCGGTTCGCTCGAGACCGAAGGCGACCGGGTGACGAGCTGTCGCGAAAAGCCGCCGGGCGACGGCGGGCTGATCAATGGCGGCTTCTTCGTGCTCGATCCCGGCGTGATCGATTATATCGACGGACCGGATACGATCTGGGAGCGCGGCCCGATGGAGCGGCTCGCCGCCGACGGGCAACTCTATCGCTATCGCCACGATGGGTTCTGGCAGCCGATGGATACGCTGCGCGACAAGCTGTATCTTGAGGAACTCTGGAAGACGGAAGCGCCGTGGAAATCCTGGTAGACAGCGAATTCTGGCGTGGCCGCCGGGTGTTCCTGACCGGCCATACGGGGTTCAAGGGCAGCTGGCTGGCGCTGTGGCTGGCGCGGATGGGCGCGCGGGTAACCGGGTTCGCGCTTCCGGCCGAAGACCCCAGCCTGTTCGATCAGGCGCAGGTCGGCGAGCTGATGACGCATGTCGAAGGGGATATTCGCGACCTGGCGGTGCTGGAAGCCGCGATGCGGGCGAGCGAACCGCAAACGGTGTTTCACCTTGCCGCGCAGCCGCTGGTCCGCAAATCCTATGAGGATCCGGTCGGCACCTATGCCGTCAATGTTCAGGGCACGGTGCATGTGCTCGATGTCTGTCGGCGGTTGCGCGGGCTTGAATCGGTGGTCTGCGTCACCAGCGACAAATGCTATGAAAATCGCGAATGGGTATGGCCCTATCGCGAGAACGACCCGATGGGCGGGCACGATCCCTATAGTTCCAGCAAGGGTGCGGCCGAACTGGTGATCGCGGCCTATCGCCGTTCCTATTTTCAGGCTGCCGACAGCGCGGGAATCGCTTCGGTTCGCGCGGGCAATGTGATCGGCGGCGGGGATTGGGCGCAGGACCGGCTGGTGCCGGACATCATCCGCGCGCTGATCGCAGGCACCCCGGTACATATCCGATCGCCCCAGGCCGTGCGCCCGTGGCAGCATGTGCTGGAGGCGCTGGGCGGCTATCTGGCGATCGCGCAGCGGCTGGCACAGGGCGAACGGCAATTTGCCGATGCATGGAATTTCGGCCCCTCGGACAAGGATGTCCGCACTGTCGGCTGGATGGTCGAACGGCTGGTGCGCAGCTGGGGCAAGGGAAGTTTCCTGCTCGACGAAGGGCCGCAGCCGCACGAGGCCGAGCTGTTGCGCCTCGACAGTTCGAAAATCCGCGCCGCGCTCGACTGGCGCCCGGCGATGAACGTCAAAACCGCGCTCGATTGGGTGGTGCGGTGGCACCAGTCGGTACGCGACGGCGCCCGCCCGCGCGAAATCTGCCACGAACAGATCGACGAATATCGCGCGCTGATCGCGCCGAACGAGAAAGAGCCCGTCCGATGACCGATCTCGCTGCGCTTCGCGATGCCGCGAACGGCCTGTCCGAAGCCGAATTGCGCAAGCTGATCGTCGATCTGACCGGGCAATATGCGCGCGATTTTCACGGGGCGAAGGACTTCGTGCCCGGCGAAAGCCCGGTGCCGGTTGCGGGCAAGGTCTATGGCGACACCGACATGCAGCTGCTGGTCGAAAGCGCGCTCGATTTCTGGCTGACGACGGGCCGGTTCAACGCCGAGTTCGAAGCGAAGCTGGCGGAGCGCATCGGCGTACGCCATGCGATCACCGTCAATTCGGGCAGTTCGGCCAATCTGGTCGCGTTCAACACACTGACCTCGCATTATCTGCGCGCCGATGCGATCAGGCCGGGCGACGAAGTCATCACCGTCGCCACCGGATTTCCGACGACGGTGAACCCGGTGCTGCAATATGGCGCGGTGCCGGTGTTCGTCGATGTCGATATCCCGACCTACAACATCCAGCCGGAGATGATCGAAGCGGCGGTGACCGACCGGACGCGCGCGATCATGATCGCGCACACGCTCGGCAATCCCTTCGACCTGGCCGAAGTGATGCGCGTTGCCGAAAAGCACAATCTGTTCGTGGTCGAGGATTGCTGCGACGCGCTCGGTTCCACTTATGACGGGCGGCATGTCGGCACCTTCGGGCATTTGGGTACGCTCAGCTTCTATCCCGCGCATCACATCACGATGGGTGAGGGCGGGGCGGTGTTCACCGACAAGCCGCGTCTCAAGCGCGTGATGGAATCGATGCGTGACTGGGGCCGCGATTGCTGGTGCGCGCCGGGGCAGGACAATACCTGCGGCAAGCGGTTCGCGCGGCGGCTAGGCGATCTGCCGTACGGATATGACCATAAATATACCTACAGCCATTGCGGCTATAATCTGAAGATCACCGACATGCAGGCGGCGGTCGGCGTGGCGCAGCTCGACCGGGCCGACGGCTTCATCGACGCGCGGCGGCGCAATTTCGCGCTGCTGACGCAGATGCTGAGCGATCTCGAAGACGTGATGATCCTGCCAAAGGCTACGCCGGGCAGCGATCCGAGCTGGTTCGGCTATCCGATCACGCTGCGCGAGGGGCTTTCGTTCACGCGCGACGAACTGGTCCAGTATCTCAATGCGAAGAATATCGGCACGCGGTTGTTGTTCGGCGGCAATCTGACGCGCCAGCCCTATATGAAGGATCGCAACTGGCACGTGGTCGGCGATCTGGCCAACGCCGATATCATCACCGAACGCTGCTTCTGGATCGGCCTCTATCCGGGGCTGACCCCGTCACATCTCGAATATGCCGCCGGCGCGATCCGCGATTTCATTGCGGGGAAGCGCGGCTGAGTTCTGGAAGTGCCTTACGTGTGTGCCGCCGGTCGGTGAGGGCAGGTTCCATAGTTGTTTGAACGGCAGCTAACCCCTCCCGTATGAAAGCTTGCCGTTCCGGATGCGAAACAATTGCAGACGCACTATGAATCGGTTCTATTTGTCCGACGGACCGTTTACATTAAAGTGAGATTATGGCCGCGCTCAAAAACCGGCTCAAGGCAGCTGCATTGGGCTTTGGCATTACGGTTGCGCCGTTGGCCATTGTCGCAATAGCGCAGTTCATTTTCATGCCACAGATTGTCGCGGCTGGGGAAGGTCTGGACAGTAACGATAAGGCTCTGGCGCTTTCGTATCAGCAAATGTTGTGGTTTACCGCGCATACTATTGTAGCGATACTATTCGCGATTTACTGGTTTCTGGTGGCTTTACTCGGGAAAGGGCAAATCCTGAGATGCAGGGCAGCTAATAGAATTCTGAATTTTTGCGTCGTCGCGTATCTGACGATAACTCTATACTCGATTTTGCTCTGGACCGACGGCGAAGGGGCCGTATGCTCTTTTCTAGGTATTTCTGACACGGACGCACTCCCCTATGTCCTCGACGCCATGTCATCATGCGATAGTTTCTTTTTCGATATCACCCAATTTTTAGGGTTCGGCCTGTTGGGATTGATCGTGCCCTTCATCATAAGCCTGATTGTCCGGATAGTTTCATCTCGTCGCGTATATAAGCTACAGAATGACGCGCCTCTTTCGTCGGCCGGTCCCGCCGCCTGAAATTTCGACGCGGCTTAACCCACCCTCGACGCAATCCCACGAGAACCCGGAGCCGCCGGTTAATTTTGCGTTTACCAATGGCCTTTACCGATGCTGGTGGCGGGTTTGGCACAAGGGCAAGCCGTCGCCGAAAAGCGAGGTGCCAGCGCGATGGACGTAAAGTTTATCCTCGATTTCGACGGGGTTCTCTTCAACAGCGCCTTTGAGGCGTACAGCGTTTGCGAATATGCCACCAAGGGGCAGTCGGGCTTTCGACAGGATGTCGATTTCGATGCCTTCATGGCGTTTCGCCCGGCGGTAACTGACGCCTGGCAATATCATCGCCTGTACAGCGACAGCAGCGCCGTGGCGCCCGATGCGCTTGCATCGATCGAACCGGACGAGGCTGACCGGGCGTTCGCGACGCGCTTTTTCGCTGCGCGTGCCGAGATGATGGCGGATGCCGAATGGGCCAAGGTGATGCCGCCCTATCCCTTTTTCGCGAAGCTGAAGCCGGTGATACTGGCGCATCCGGACCGGTTCGCGATCCTTTCGACGCGCAATGTCGAATCGATCCGTCGCACGCTGGCGTGGCATGGCATCGATGGAATCGCGATATTCGGACAGGAACATGTCCGCGAACAGGGCGGCAAGCTGGGCGTCGCAAAGGCGCAGGGCTGGTGCGACCGCGAACGCCATATGGCGATCTATATCGACGATATGACCGGCCATCTCGCGCCGTTCGAGGGGCAGGTGCTGCTGCCGCTACACGCCGACTGGGGCTATGACGCTGCCACGCCGACCAGCATTTCGCAAGGGCAGGCGATGCGCATCATCACGTCGCTGCTGGTGCTGGCGCAGCAGGTGCCCGAAGCGCGATGGCAGGGCATTGCCGCGTGAAATATGCCGATCAGATCGGCGCCTGGCTTCGGGCCGCCGGTTACACCCATTATTTCTATGTGGGTGGGGGCAATATCATGCACCTCACCGAAAGCCTCGACCGCTATCTGACCGGGGTGCCGGTGGTGCATGAAGTCGCTGCCGGGATCGGCGCGGAATATTTCAACGAAATCGCCGATGGCGCGAAAGCGCTGGCGCTGGTCACTGCCGGGCCGGGGCTGACCAATATCGTCACTGCGATCAGCGGCGCGTGGCTGGAAAGCCGCGAATTGCTGGTGATTGGCGGGCAGGTGAAGACCAGCGATCTGGCGCGCGGGCAAGTGCGTTCGCGCGGGATTCAGGAAATTGACGGCGTTGCGCTGGTGCAATCGACGACCAAGGTCTCGCATCGCCTGGAAGCGCCGGTTTCGGGCGGGGAATTCCTGTCGCTGATCGCGCAGAGCTGGACGCCGCGCAAGGGGCCGGTGTTCGTGGAAATACCGCTCGACGTGCAGGCGGCGAGCGTTGCGGAAACGCCGCTGCCGGCAATCGAAGCGCCGGTGCTGCCGGTTGCGACCGACGACGAAATCGCGCGGATCGCCAATCTATATGCGCAGGCCGAGCGCCCGGTGCTGCTGATCGGCGGCGGTGTCGATCGCCAGACTGCGGATGCGGTGCGTGACGGGCTGGAAGCGCTCGGCGTGCCGGTGATGACCACCTATAACGGCGCCGATCGTATCGATGGCGATGCCGCCAATTATCTTGGCCGTCCCAACACCTGGGGCCAGCGCAGTTCGAACATCGCGATCCAGCAAAGCGACCTGATCATCGCGGTCGGCACCCGGCTGGGGCTGCAACAGACCGGGTTCAACTGGCAGGAATTTGGTCGCGACGCCGCGATCGTGCAGGTCGAGATTGATCCGGGCGAACTCGCCAAGGGCCATCCGCGCGTCGATCACCCGATCCGCGCCGACGCCAATGACTTTCTCACGCGGCTGCTTGCGCATGATCTTCCGCGCAAGGACGCATGGCTGGCGCAGGCGCAGGAAATCCGCGCCGCGGTGCCGCGCGTCGAGGAGGTCAACAACACGGGGCCGGGCTATCTCTCGCCCTATGATTTCATCGTCGCACTCGAAAGCCTGACGACGCCCGACGACCTGATCATCCCCTGTTCGAGCGGCAGCGCCTTCACTTTGTCGATGCAGCTCTACAAGCAGAAGCTGGGGCAGCGGATGCTGACCAACAAATCGCTCGCATCGATGGGCTATGGCCTGTCGGGGGCTATCGGCGCGGCGCTTGCGGGGCAGGGGCGGCGGACGATCCTGATCGAAGGCGATGGCGGCTTTGCGCAGAATATGCAGGAGGTCGGCACCGCCGCGATCAACGGGCTCAACCTAAAGATCTTCATTTTCGACGATCAGGGCCATGCCTCGATCCGCATGACCCAGCAGAATTATTTCGACGGCAAATATCTCGGCTGCGACCGCAAATCGGGGCTTGGCCTGCCGCGTTGGGAAAAATTGTTCGCCGCCTGGGACGTGCCCGTCGTTCGCCTGCCGCTCGATTTTACCGAAGACGCCGAAATCCGCCGCCGTATGGCCGAACCGGGGTTGCAGGCGTTCATCGTGCCGGTCGATCCCGCGCAAACCTATTTCCCCAAGATCAGCAGCCGGATCACCGCCAGCGGATCGATGGAATCGAACCCGATCGACCGGATGACTCCCGAAATCGATTATCTGGCCAAAGCGGGGATCGGGGTCTGATGGGTCAGTTCGCTCCCTTGCCGCCGCTTGCCGAAACGCTGCGTTTCGATCCTGCGGCGCGTGAAGCGATTGCCGCCGATACGCGCCGCATCATCGTCGTCGGAGCGGGCGGCTGGATCGGTCGCATGGCGCTGGCCGGGCTGCACGATGCGCTCGGCGAAGCGGCGATGCACCGCCGCGTCGTCGCGTTCGGTTCTGCAACGCGCGGCATCGATATCGGCCTGGGGCGGTGCGTTACCCAGCATCCGCTCCACCGGCTCGGCGATCTTCCCGAAGCGCCGACGATGTTGTTGCATCTGGCGTTCCTGACCAAGGACAAGGCCGCGGGCATGGCGCCCGACGCCTATTGCGTCGCCAATCGCGCGCTGTCGAAAACCGTGCTCGGCGCGCTCGACCGGATCGGTGTCGACCGGCTGTTTCTCGCCTCGTCGGGCGCCGCTGCCCATGCCGCCGACGTTCAGGCCGATGCGGCGCTGCGCCTCTATGGCGCGCTCAAGGCAGAGGATGAGGCGCGGTTCGGCGACTGGGCGCGGGCGGGCGAGGATCGACGCGCGGTGATCGCCCGCATCTTCAATCTCTCCGGCCCGTTCATCAACAAGCATCAGACCTATGCGCTGGCTAGCTTCATTCGCGATGCGCTGGCGCACCGCCCGATCGAAGTGCGCGCGCCGGTGCGCGTCGTGCGCAGCTATGTCGCGCTGCGTGAATTGCTGTCGCTGGTGCTGGTCAAGCTGATGGCGGAACAATGCGCAGCCGTAACCCGGTTCGACAGCGGCGGCACGCCGGTCGAACTGGGCGAAGTGGCAGTGGAAGTCGCCAGCCGGTTCGGCACCCGCGTCGCGCGCCAGCCGCTCGGCGACGGTCAGGCGAATATCTATGCCGGCGATGGCGATGGCTATGCCCGGCTGCTCGAACGGTACGGCATCACGCCGGTCCCATTTCCCGACCAGATTGCAGAGACGGCGAGCTTCCTCGCCGCATATGCGGAGTAGCCGATATGGCTGAACTATCCCCGATCGATACCCGCCGCATGCTCGAACTGGTCGAGGCGCAACGCGCCGACGGCCTGATCCGCAATCCGGAAGTCACTGTCTGCGTCGCCTGCCGCAACGAAGCGGCGAATGCGCAGGCGATCGCCGCAGCGATCATCGAGAATATGGAGAGCGTCGATGCGGATTTCGACATCATCTTCATCGACAATGAATCGACCGATGAAACGGTCGAGATCGTCAAGGGCATGTGTGCGCGCGACCCGCGGATCAAGCTGATCGTCAACACACGCAATTTCGGCCAGATGCGCTCACCGACGCACGCGATATACGAAGCGGGCGGCCGCGCGATCATTTCGATGTGCGCCGATTTTCAGGATTCACCCGCATTGCTCCCCGAATTCGTCCGTCGCTGGCGCGCGGGGGTGCCCATCGTGCTGGGGGTCCGCGAAAGCGAGAAGAGCGGCATGGCGCTCACGGCCGTCCGGTCGATGTCGTACAAGCTTCAGGAAACCTTCGGCGATTACAAGATCATCCCCAATGCCACCGGCTTCGGCATTTACGATGCTGCGGTGGTCAATGCGATCAAACAGCTGAACGAGCCGGACCCGTTTTTTCGCGGGCTGCTGGTCGAAACCGGCTATCGGATCGAGACGATCCCGTTCAAACGCCCGCCGCGCGCGGGCGGCAAATCGAACAACAACTTCTTCACCTTGCTCGATTTCGCACTCAACGGCCTGGCCGGATCGTCGGCGGGCCTGCTGCGCGCGCCGCTCTATGTCGCCTTTGCCTTTGCGGTGCTGACGGTGATCTGCCTCGGCGGATCGGTGTTCGCTGCCTTTACCGGCCGGTCGGTCCAGCTCTGGCTGTTCGCGGCGATGCTCGAAGGGCAGTTCACGATGCTGTTCCTGTTCCTGGGACTGCTCGGCGTGCAGGTACGGCTGATCGCCGACCGGACGCGCAACCAGCCGCTGGTGCTCGAGCGCGAGCGCATCAATTTCCCCGACGATTACCGGCAGAAATAATGGCAGCCTGGCGCTCGCTCGCCGAATGGCAACGGATCTTCCGCTATTATCAGGCGGGTCTGGTCAACACCGTTTTCGGCTTTGGCCTTTATGCGCTGCTTGTCTGGGCGGGGCTCAACCTGTTCGTCGCGCAGATCCTGGCGCATATCGCCGGAGTGGCGTTCAACTATGTCACCTATAGCCGCTATGCCTTTGCCGGGCATCGCGCGAGCAAGCGCAATTTCGTTGCGTCCTATGCGTTCAATTATCTGCTCAATCTGGGCATTCTGTGGGCGCTGCACCGCGTGATCGCGTCGCCTTATCTGGCCGGCTTCGTCACTATCGTGATCGTTTCGGCGCTCAATTATCTGGTGCTGCGCCGCTTCGTGTTTCTGCGCGGCGAAGCGGCCTGACCGTTCAGGCGGCGACCGAACTGCCGGTCGCGCGGGTCGCCAGCGCGCGGGCTTCCTCGACGGGCAGGGGGCGTCCGAAATAATAGCCCTGGACCTTCGAACATCCCAGCGCCTGCACCAGATGATGTTCTTCTTCGGTTTCGACGCCTTCGGCCGTCGTCGCCATGCCCAGGCTCTGTGCCAGCGCGACGACGGCGCGGATGATCGCGATCGCCTCACGCTCGCCCTTTGACGCGCCCTGCACGAAGCTGCGGTCGATCTTGATCGAGGAAAAACGCGTGCGGCTGAGATAGCCGAGCGAGGAATAGCCGGTGCCGAAATCGTCGAGGCTCAGGCGCACGCCCAGATCGAGGATCTTTTCGAGCACCTGCACCGCCATCGTGCCTTCGTGCATGAAGACGCTTTCGGTGACTTCCAGCTCCAGCCGCTCGGGCGGCAGGCCTGATTGGACGAGCGCCTGTGCCACGAATTTCGCGAAGGCCGGATTGTGAAGCTGTTCGGCGCTGACGTTGACGGCGACGCGGATATTGCTGTTCCAGCGCGCGGCTTCGTGGCACGCAGCGCGCAGCACCCATTCGCCGATCGGCGCGATCAGTCGCGCTTCCTCGGCCAGCGGCACGAATTTGGCGGGGGAGACATTGCCGAATTCGGGATGCGTCCAGCGCAGCAGCGCCTCGAACCCGGTCAACTGGCCGGTTTCGGCGTTCACCACCGGCTGATAATTGAGGTGCATCTCGTTATTCTCGACCGCGCTGCGCAGCGCGATTTCGAGTACGCGGCGTTCCTCGGCGGCGACATGCAGCTTGGGCTCATAGGCGTGGAACACGCCGCCGCCCGCATCCTTTGAGCGATAGAGCGCCAGATCCGCCGAGCGGATGAGCATTTCCGCAGTGCGCCCATCGCGCGGGCCGATCGCGACCCCGACGCTGGCGCCGATATAGAGCGTGTTCTGATCGACTTCATAGGGGCGCGAGATATATTCGATGATCTTGTGCGCCAGCCGTTCGACCGCCGCCGAATCGCTCGCATCCTTGACCACCACGGCAAATTCGTCGCCGCCCAGCCGGCCCACGACTTCATTGGGCGTGCGCAATTGCTCGATCCGTTCGGCAACCCGCCCCAGCAGCCGGTCTCCGACCGGGTGGCCCAGCGTATCGTTGACTGCCTTGAAGCGATCGAGATCGATCATCATGAAGGCGCAGCGCGTACCCCATCTGTCCGCTTCCGCCATCGCGCTGGTCAGCGTTTCCTGAATCATCAGGCGGTTGGGCAGGCCGGTCAGCGCGTCGTACCGCGCCATGCGGTTGATCTGATCGGCGGAGCGGCGCGCTTCGGTAACGTCGGAGCCGACGCCGCGAAAGCCGCGAAAAACGCCGCGATCGTCGAAGCGCGGCGTGGCCGACATTTCCCACCAGCGCACTTCCTGGCCGACATAGACCGGCAGCAGCAATCCGTGAAACGCTTCGCGCCCCTTCAACCGTTCGGCCAGTTCGCGCAGGCCCGCCGCGAAATTCCCCGCTTCCCAGGTGGGGCCGGCCAGCAGCTGAAGGAACGGCATGCCGTTGATCGCCTTGGGATCGACGCCCAGCGACACGGCAAAACGCGGATTGGCGCGGACAACGCGGCGCTGTGCATCGATTTCCCACAGCCAGTCGCCGCTGTCGTCCTCGCATTCGCGCAGCAACAGGCTGACCGTCTCGTCGCGCTCCATCAGGCCGATTTCGCCCGCGCGAATGACCACCAGCGCCTTGCCGCCGCGAAACGTCGCCAGGACCAGCAGCACGGTGAAAAGCGCGGCGGCGGCAACCAGCATCGGCGAGGCGGCAAGCGCCAGCATCGTCATGATCGCGCCGCCGACGATCGTAATGAACACGATCGTTGCGAGCGGCAGCGCCGCCATGGCGACTGCCGACGCCGTCATCAGAAGCGACAGGACGATCCAGAGGCCCAGCGCGATTTCACTGGTCGCGGCGTGCCCGAATGCGAGCGGCGGCACCGACCATATGGCGCCCAGCGCAATGCCGTCGAGCACGGTATCGCGGACATGGCCCAGCGTGGCGGTAACCGCAGTGCGATGGCGCACGTGCAGCCTGCGAAACGCCACTGCCGATGCAACTGCGGCGACCAACGCGCCCCAGCTGGCGAGCTGCCATTGCGGAATCGCGTTGGCGAGCAGCAGCGCGACCATCGCCGCGCCGATCACATTGGCGCCGAGCATGAACAGCGCGAGCTGGCTGCCCGCCTGCATCTGCGCAGCACGAATCGGCCCCCAGTCGGTGGTATCCGCCGGGTCGTACAAGCCAAGCAGGGCGCGCGCATCGATGCGCGGCCGTGCGAATTGGGAAGTGGTCTGACTCGTCACCGCCCCGGCATAGCGCAGCGCAGGTTAGCGAGAGGTTAGGCGCAGCGGCGAAAGCGGTATTTTTCGTCCCGTGTTCGCCCTATCGCGACGGCCATGTCCATCGCGGGCTCTCGCCGCCGGTCGCCAGCGTCTCGCCCAGCCGCTTTTCAAGCTGAATTTCGATCGTCTGTCGATCGCCATGCAGCGATTCGCGCAGCGCGACGCTGTGCGTCACCACGATGATCTGGCTGTGGCGCGATGCCGTGAGCAACAATCGCGCGAGCGGCGGGATCAATGCCGGATGCAGGCTCGATTCAGGCTCGTTGAGCACGATCAGTTCCGAGGGGCGCGGTGACAGCAAGGCAGCGCACAACAACAGATATCGCAACGTGCCGTCGGACAGTTCGGCGGTGCTCAGCGGTCGCAGCAGCCCCGGTTGCCGCATCTCCAGCGCGGCCAGATCCTCTCCGGATATCCGCACCCTCGATCCGGGGAAGGCGTCATCGACGGCCGCACCGAAAGCCGACGCGTCGCCGATCGCCTGAATCGTCAGGATCGCTGCGGCCAGATCGGCGCCATCGGCGGCAAGTTGCGGGGTGAAGGTCGGGACTTGCGGGCGGCGCGCCGGGGCATCGCGATCGGCGCGCAGATTGTCATAGAAGCGCCAGCCGCGCATTCGTTCGCGCAGCATCAGCAATTCGATGCCGTCGCGCGGATCGGCGGCCTGAGTCATCATGCTGTCGAAACTGGCAATATCCTGGTGCACGACGCGCCATTCGCCGCTTTCTTCGCTACGCAGCCGGACCATCGGCCCGCGCCGTTCGGCGATCGCGCCCGAACGCGACAATTCCGGCCCCATCCACAGCGCCTCGGCCTTGATTTCCGGGTCGTGCGCAAACACTGCCGGCGGCACCGGCAACCCCAGATCGACCGCATAGCCATAGTCCGACGTGGAGAAACCCAGGCGCAGGTGAACCGGCGCGGTGCGGACCAGGCCTTGCACCGGGGCTTCGCCCGACAGCATGTCGCGTGAGAATTTCTCGGGCCCGGCCCATAAGGTCGAGGAGAGGCCGCCCTCGCGCGCGATCGATCCGATCAACTGGCCCTGCGCGACTTCGGCGAGCAGCCGCAGCGCCCGATAGAGGCTCGATTTCCCGCTGCCATTGGCACCGGTGATCAGCGTCAGCGGGGCAGGGGCGATCACCAGATCGCGCAACGAGCGATAGCCGGATACGGCAAGGCGCTCGATCACCGGATCGAGCGCCCCGAATTTGCGTCATGCCGCCGCAGCATGATCAGGCTGCGATGCTGTAGGGCTTGATCTCGCCGTTGAGATAGAGGTTGCGCGCCTTGGCCCGGCTGAGCTTGCCTGAACTGGTGCGCGGCAGCGTGCGCGGCGGGACCAGTTCGATGACGCAGTTCATGCCGGTCACTGACCGCACGCGCTCGCGAATTTCGTCGCGCAGGCGGATGCGTTCGCCTTCGTCCGACGTGCGGCACTGGACCAGTACCGCCGGCGTTTCCTCGCCACCCGGAGTGGTGATCGCGAAAGCGGCGATATCGCCTTGTTTGAAGCCGGGAAGCTGTTCCACGGCCCATTCGATATCCTGCGGCCAATGGTTGCGACCATTGACGATGATCATGTCCTTGGCGCGGCCGACGATATAGATATAGCCTTCGGAAATATAACCCATATCTCCGGTGTCGAGCCACCCGTCCTTCATACAGGCGGCGGTCGCTTCCTCGTCGCGGAAATAGCCGACCATGACGCTGAGGCCCTTGCACCACACCTTGCCGATCGCCTTTTCCGGAAGCGGGGTGCCGTCTTCCTCGCGGATTTCGACGATCATGTCCTTGACCGGCTTGCCGCAGTTGACGATCGCGCGGAAGCGCTGCGGACGACCTGCGCCGTGCGACCCGCCGGAAAGCTGCGTTTCCTCGACCAGTTCCACCTGAATGCCTTCGCCCGGCGGCATGATCGACACCGCCAGCGTCGCTTCGGCCAGGCCATAGCTGGGCAGGAACGCCGATGCCTGGAAACCCGCATCGGCAAATGCGTCGACGAACGACTGCATCACGTCCGGGCGAATCATGTCGGCGCCATTGCCCGCCACGCGCCAGCGGCTGAGGTCGAAACGATCGCTCGCCTTGGTCTGGCTCGACATGCGGCGCGCGCAGATATCGTAGCCGAAGGTCGGCGAATAGGAGAGGGTGTTGTCCGGGTTGCGGCTGATCATGTCGAGCCATGCCAGCGGACGCCGGGCGAAATCCTCGGTCTTGAGGTAATCGGTCGAAACCTGATTCGCGACCGGCGACAGGAAACAGCCGACCAGACCCATATCGTGATACCAGGGCAGCCAGCTGACGCAGCGGTCGCCGTCGGTCACGTGCATCCCGTGGCTGTGCGCCGACAGATTGTTGAGCAGCGCCTCATGCGTGATCGCCACACCATGCGGGAAGCGCGTCGAGCCGCTCGAATATTGCAGATAGGCAATATCGTCCTTGGTCGGGCTGGGAAGCTCTGCCGCCGGTGCATCGCGACTGCCAAACTCTTCCCAGTCGATACCCTCGACACCCAGCAGACGGGCGGCTTCGCCGGCCATCGCCGCCAGTTCGGCGGGATAGATCAGCATCTTCGGATCGCAGCTTTCCAGCTGGACGCGAAGCTGATCGATATAGGATTGCGCCCCGCCGAAGCTGGTCGGCAGCGGCAGCGGTACCGGCCATGCACCGGCATAGACCACGCCGAAGAACAGGCTGGCGAATTCCGGGCCGGTTTCGGCGATCAGCGCGATCCGATCCTCGGGTTTCACACCCGCCGCGATCAGGCGATTCGCCTGGGCCAGCGCATCCTCGCGCAGGCGCGCGAAGCTGTACGGCAATTTCAGATTGCCGCGCGCATCGTGAAAATTGAGTCCGCGTACACCGCGCGCCGCATAATCGAGCGCTTCACCGAGCGTGTCGAAATCAGCCAGACGGCGCGGCAAGCTGGCGTCGTCGGTCGGCGTCGGTGCAATCGATGTTGCCGAACTGGCTTCAGGCGATCCCGTAACGTGCAATTCCATCCTAATCCCGTGCCCCTACCGTGGCAGGCCGATTTTCCCCCACGCAGCAAACTACGCTCGGCTCTGCAACGCACTGTCGTTCAAAATCGGATGTCAGTGTGGCACAATCATGGCGCATGCGGCGCAGATCCTCTCAACCCCGTCCCTTGACCAGCCCGGCGCTGGAGCAACTCGCGCTGCGATATGTCGAGCGCTATGCGACGACCCGGGCGAAACTGGCGGCCTATCTGGAGCGTAAGCTCTATGAACGCGGGTGGGAAGGGGCGGACCAGGCCGATCCGCACGGGCTTGCCGAACGCATGGCCGAACTCGGCTATATCGACGATCGCGGCTTTGCCGAAGCGCGTGCCGCCGCGATGGGCAGGCGCGGGCTGGGCGCGCGGCGGGTGGCGGCGGCGTTGCGCCATGCCGGAATCGAAGCCGATGACGCCGATGCGATTGCGCCTGCGATCGAGGCAAATGCCGTCGAAAGCGCGCTCACCTTTGCGCGGAAACGGCGAATCGGGCCCTATTCTGAAGAAGTTGCGGACCGGCAACTGCGTGAAAAGCAACTGGCGGCGATGGTGCGCGCCGGACATGGTTTCGATCTGGCGAGGAAAATCGTCTCGATGACTCCGGGCGAGGAAACCGAAACCCTGCTTTTAGCCCATTAACACAAAGCAATTCCCATTTTCGGTAATAGTGTGTTAATGGTTACCGCTGGGGGAATAGGATAATGCGTGCTGATAGCCAGCAGGCGCGTAACGATTACGCAATCGACGCGTCTGGTTCTGCCAGGTCGGATGTAGCGGTCGAAGAAGAGGGGCAGGCCCTCTCGGGCGTCGTGAAATGGTTCGACGTTACGCGGGGATTCGGCTTTCTCGTTCCGGATGTCGACGGATTCGGCGACGTCCTTATCCATTTCTCGGTTCTGCAGGATCATGGCCGGCGCAGCCTGCCCGAAGGGGCGCGGCTCGATTGTATCGCGGTCCGTCGCGATCGCGGGCTTCAGGCGCGTGAGGTGCTCGCGATCGACCTGACCGAAGCGGTCGAACCGGCGCGGCGCGCGACCGATCGCGGCGAGCGGTTGCGGATGATCGACGATGCCGGCCCCTATGAGTCAGTGACGGTAAAGTGGTTCAATCGCCTAAAGGGCTATGGTTTTCTGGTGCGCGATGCGGCGGACGGGGATATATTCGTCCATATGGAAACGCTGCGCAGCGCGGAAATCGAAGAAGTCGAGCCCGGCCAATCGCTTCGCGCGCGCATTGTGGATGGCGAAAAAGGGCCGCTTGCCGTGGCCGTCGAAAGGACCGACTGAACTCATGATCCGAACCGGTGTAATTCGTTCGGCGCTTGCCGCCGCGATGGTGCTTGCTCTTTCCGCGTGCAGCGGCGATTCGAGCGGAAACGCCTCGGCAGGGACTGCCGCTGCGGAACGGATTTCGGTGACGATCACCTCGGCGGACGGCACCAAGCACCTTTTCAACACCGAACGGGCGATCACGCGCGAGCAACAGGATCGCGGCTATATGTACCGCACCGATATCGGTGCGGATGATGCGATGCTCTTCTATCCCTATCCGGCCGAAGGCGGCGGCCCGCGCGAGGCAAGTTTCTGGATGAAGAACACGCCCACCGCGCTCGACATCATCTTCATCCGTCCCGACGGATCGATCGCGCGGATCGCGGAAAACACCATTCCCTATTCGACCGATCAGGTGCGTTCGGGCGAACCGGTTGCCGCCGTGCTCGAAGTGCTGGGCGGGCGTACCGCGGAACTGGGCATTTCTCCGGGCGACAAGGTCAGCTGGCCGGGGCAGGGCGGCGACTGACATCGCCGCCGCCAGGTCCGGCACCCCACTTGCACATGGCTCTTGCCTGATATAATGATGATATCACATTATATCAGGCAAGGATGTGTCATGCGCATTGCAAAATCTCTGGTGAAGTCGGCAATTCTGGCGGGTGCCGCGGCTGCGGCGATGGTGGGATCGGTGCCGGTTCAGGCCCAGAATGCCGGAAACGAAAGCGAAATAACCGCGCCCGGTCCGATCGGCCCGCTTGCCGGATCGATGATCGATGCCGGACAGGGCACTCCGGTGGTGCTGATTATTCCGGGATCAGGGCCGACCGACCGCAATGGCGACGATCCGATGGGATCGTCGGGCGGCGTCCTGCGCCAGCTGGCGCAGGGGCTGGCCGATGCGGGCGTCAGCAGCGTCCGGATCGACAAGCGCGGCATGTTCGGCAGCGCAGGCGCGGTTGCGAATGCCAATCGCGATTCGAGCATTGCCGGATATGTCGACGACACCAAAAGCTGGATCGGCGTGATTCGCGCCAAAACCGGCGCGCCCTGTGTCTGGCTGCTCGGCCATAGCGAAGGCGGCCTGGTCGCATTGAAGGCCGCGACGACGCTCGACGGCGTCTGCGGCGTGATCGAAGTCGAGGGCGCCGGGCGCAAGCTGGGCGATGTGCTGCGCGCGCAATTCCGCGCCAATCCCGCAAATGCACCGGTGCTCGACCAGTTGCTCTCCATCGTCGACCGCTTCGAAGCGGGCGATACGGTCGATCCGGCAACGCTGCACCCGGCGCTTCGCGCGATCTTCAATGCCGATATCCAGCCTTACTGGATCGACTTGCTGTCGCACGACCCGGCTGCGCTTGCCGCCGCCTATTCGGGACCGATGATGGTGGTGCAGGGGACCAACGATGTTCAGGTCACCCAGGCCGATTCGCAGGCGCTGATGGCGGCGCGGCCCGACGCCACGCTGCTGCTGGTGCCCGACATGACGCATGTCCTGAAAATCGCCCAGGGCGAGGGGCGTGCGGCGAGCCTCGCCACCTATACCGACGCCACGATGCCGATCGCGCCGCAGCTTACCCCTGCGATCGCCGAATTCATAAAGACACATTGATCGCATGAAGTGACGCTCGCCAGTTGCCGGAGGCGCGCTGGCGAGCTAATCGGCGCTCATGGGCATTTTGAAGTCGATCTTCACCTGGTGGGATGGCGCCACCATTGGCACGGGCCTCGCCGCGCGCGGGATGAACAATGTCGGCGAGGATTCGCTCGGCAATGTTTATTATGAAGGGGGCAAGGATACGTCCGGCCGCCCCCGCCGCTGGGTGATCTATAACGGCCCCAATGACGCCAGCCGGGTGCCGCCCGAATGGTTCGGATGGCTGCATCATCAGGTCGACGACGTGCCGGGCGAATCGCTCCCGCCGCGCCGCGACTGGCAACAGCCCGCCGTGCCGAATCTGACCGGCACCGCGCTTGCCTATCGTCCGCCGGGCGCGCTCGATGTGGGCGGCCAGCGGGTTCGCGCGACGGGCGATTATGAGGCCTGGACGCCCGACGCATGACCGTTCGCCCGTCGCTATTCGCCGGCGCGGCGCTGCTGCTTGCGCTGGGCGCCTGTTCCGGCGGCGATGAAGGCGGCAATAACAGCATCGACGAAATCCTGACCGAGCCGCTCGGCAGCGCGGGTTCGTCGGGTGCGGAAATCGTCGATGCGGGGGGCGATCTTGCGCTGGCGACCCAGGGCACGACGCCAATGGCCGAGCGCGAGGCCGTGCTCGGCTTTCTGAACAAGCGCAACGGCGAAACCCGCGAGATCAAGCTCAAGCCCGGTCAGTCGATTCGTATCGGCGAGGATGTCGTGGTGCGGCTGCGCGCGTGCGAACGCACCGCTCCCTGGGAGCCGGAGGAATATACCGGCGCCTTTGTTCAGCTCGACGTGCGCGATTTCGAAGGCAAATGGGGCCGGGTCTTCTCCGGATGGCTTTATAAGGAGCGGCCTTCGCTCAACGTCGTCCAGCACGGCATTTACGATATATGGCCCAAAAGCTGTGCGATGACTTTCCCCGATGGCGGGCCCGACACGGTTTCGGCGTCCTCGGTCGGACGGTCGGGCGCGGCGCCCAGCCGGTCGAGAGCGTCGAACACGCCCGCGCCGTCTCCGGCGCCTTCGGCCTCGCCCGAGCCCCAGGCGGCCGTGGCGCCGGCCACTGCCGAATCGAGCAACCCCAGATAATCGTCACGCGGAATCTCGATCGCGCCGAGCGATTCGAGATGCTCGGTCTGAAACTGACAATCGAGCAGCGTGAACCCGCCCACCTTCAACCGGGCGACCAGCCATGCGAGCGCCACTTTGGAGGCATCGCGGACGCGCGTGACCATGCTTTCCCCGAAAAACGCCCGGCCGAGCGCAAGTCCATAGAGCCCGCCGGCCAGCCGGTCGCCATCCCAGCATTCGATCGAATGCGCCATGCCGCGTCGGTGCAGGTCGATGAAGACGCGCTCGATCGGACCGTTGATCCAGGTGTCGGGCCGGTCCTCCGCCGATTCGGCGCATAGCGCGAGGATGCGTTCGAACGCAGTGTCGGCAGTCACGCGAAACCGTTCGCCGACGATCGTCTTGCGCAGCGAGCGCGAGAGATGAAAGCCATCGAGCGGCAGGATGCCGCGCAGCTTGGGCTCGACCCAGTAAATGCTTTCCGCATCGCGATGGTCGGACATCGGGAAAACGCCCATCGCATAGGCCCGCAGGACCAGGTCGGGATGAAGTTCGAGATTGGGCAGCGGACGCATGGCGATCTCAGCGAAGGTCGCGATCGGCGAGTTTGCGCTCGACCGCTTGCCACAGGGCGGCGAACGCCCGTGCACCCGTGCTGCGGGCGGCGAAGGCACCCACCGGCCGGCGCCGCGCCGACATCGTTTCGACGATGCTCGCCATCGGGATGACCGGCCAGTCGGGATGGCGCGCAATCGCTTCGCCATGCAGCTTGCGGCGGCGATCGACCATCGAATGCACCGGCATCAGCCCCGCCTTGAAGCCGCGCCCGGCGAAATAGGCGGAGACTTCCTCGAATGCGCGTTGCGAGAGCGGGCTGGGGATCACCGGAATGAGGATGATGTCCGCGGCGCGCATCGCCTGTTCGCTGGTTTCGGTGAGCCCCGGCGGGCAATCGAGCAGCAGCCGGTCATAATCGCCGTCGAGCCGTTCGAGCAGCTTTGCCAGCCGCTTCTTCTTGTCGAGTTCGTGAAACAGCTGGTCGAGCGCGCGCAGCGACGTATCGGCGGGGATCAGGTCCAGCTGTGCGATATCGGTCTGCTGGATCAGGTCGACCGGATCGAGGTCGCGCGTGAACACTGCCTGCGCCTTGCGCCTGGCCTTGGGCGCCACACCCAGCAGATAGGTCGAGGCCGCCTGGGGATCGAGATCCCATAACAAGGTCCGGCGCGCCGATTGCGTCGCGGAACACCATGCCAGATTGACGGCAAGCGTGGTTTTGCCGACGCCGCCCTTCAGGCTGTAGACTGCGATCCGCGCCACCGAGGCTCCTTCCGATCGGGAGTTGTGCCTTTCGACAAAGGGTGGCGTTTCGCTCCGACGCTGGCAAGCCCGCGCGCATGAAAAAGGGCCGGCGGAACGTGCCGCCGGCCCCATATGGCTTTGCGAAGAAAGGCCTCAGGCCTTGCAGGTGAGCGTATCGCCGTCCGGCTGCTCGACCGTGACCGAGCTGGGCGTGCCGGTGACGGTATAGCCTTCGCCGGTGAACGGCTGGCCGGCTTCCTCTGCCTTCAGCGTCTTGCCGACCGGTGCTTCGACATCGGTCTTCAGCGTGATCATCTTGTCACCGGTGAAGAAATCGACGGCGACGAGCTTGTTGCCCGGCTGGCAGCGGAAGGTGACCGAGTCCGCGATCGAGGGCGGCGGTTCGACCGGAGTGGCGTTGCGGAGTTCAGCGGCCATGGGATCTGGAGCCCGGCTATCGACTTCTTCGACTTTGTTCTGACAGGCCGAAAGCGAAAGCAGCGCGACCGCGGCGAGGGGGGCGAGTTTGAGATTGTTCATGACGGCGCAGTGCTTCGCGCACGCAGCACGAATCGTCAAGGCTCTGCATGGTCTGCCGACGCGAAGCGTTTTGCACCGCAATGATACGATATAACGAAAAACCCCCGTTATTCGTGAAATTCATGGCGCTCGGGAATGCGTCCGAACGCAATTTTTGTTCCTACCGCATCGACGCGCCCGCCATGGAGCGGGCCCACCGAAACCGCGTTTCGCCCGAATCGCTCATTGAGCCGGTCCATCGCCCGGCTGAGCGCGAGCGACCGCGTTTCGCGTGCCAGCGGGTCGTCGGGATCGCGTTCGGCGAACAGCGATCCCTGTTCGCCCTGCTGCGGTTCGATCTCGGCCAGCGTCACGCCCACCATGCGCAGGCAAAATCCGCCGGGATGGTTGCGGCCAGCATCGACCAGCCGCGGAAAGACCGTGTCGAGCGCCGCAAGCACGGCGAAACTGTCCTGCGTCGCGGGCAACCGGATCGCCGTGCGCCAGCGCGACTTGTCGTCCTCGAACCGCCCGTGCAGCACCAGCAGCCGCGCACGATAGCCTTTGCGTCGCAACCGGCTCGCCGCCTTGAGCGCCAGCCGCCGGGCGGTCAGTCGCACTGCCTCGCGTCCGCGCTTTCGCGGGCTCAGCACATGGCTGTGGCCGATCGACCGGCTGGCACTGGGCTTTTCGGGCAAGTCGACGCCGTGGAGCAGATACCATAGCCGATCGCCGTTGGTGCCGCCCCAGGCCGTGCCTGCGTCGCGCGGACGACGTGCGCAGAGCTGGCGGATGTCGAGGATGCCGTCGCGCGCCAGCCGTCGCTCCATCTTCGCGCCGATCCCGGCAATGTCGCGCAGTTTCAGGTCGAACAATGCGTGCGGCAGGTCCTGTGCTTCGAACACTACCAGCCCGTCGGGCTTTTGCAGGTCGGAAGCCAGCTTGGCGAGCAAGCGGTTGGGCGCGATGCCGACCGAGCTGGTCAGGCAATCGCCGACATGCGCGCGAATGCCCTGTTTGATCCGGTGCGCGATCGCCACCGCCGCCGCGCGGCTGTTTTCATTGTCGAGCAGCCGGCACGCCACTTCGTCGATCGAACAGACCCGCGTCACGGGAATATGCCGCCAGATTTCCGCGACGATCGCTTCGTGAAATTCGACATAGCGTTCGTGACGCGCCGGCGTGACGATCAGTTCGCGGCACCGGCGTTTTGCCTCCCACACCGGGGTTCCGGTGCCGATGCCATAGCGTTTTGCCTGCACCGACGCGGCGATCGCCACGGTGGTATCGGCATCGACCGGCGCGACGATCACCGGCTTGCCGCGCAATTCGGGCTGAAGTTGTTGCTCGACGCTGGCGAAATAGCTGTTGAGATCGAGGAAGAGCCAGCGCAGCGGCCGGCGCGGCAGCGCAAACTCCGGCACAGGCGGGGGCGCGGCGGTCATGGTCCTGGCGACATCGGTCATGGCGCTTCCTGCTCATCGAGTGCATGAGAACAATAGCAGAACATTGCGCGGCAGGACAGCCCGGATGGTTTCGCGGGCGTCGCGAAACTTGCGTCCGAAGGCCGAACCGCGCACCATGGGGCGCGGGAGACAAAACATGCGCAGCATATGCATCGCCGGGCTGCTGGTCGCGCTCACGGCGTGCGGCGGGGGTGAGCCGCCCGAAAATCTGACCAACGAAGCCGCGCAGAATGTCGTGGTGCCCGAAACGGGCCCCGTCATCGGCGGCGTCGATCTGTCCCAGCCGGTTCGGGCATGGGGCACCGAACCCTATTGGTCGCTCGATCTGTTGCCAGGCACCATCTATTTCACCGATCGCAGCGCGCTGTCGGAAGAGCCCGATCAATTCTATTATGTGGCGCCGGAGGCAACCGCCGCGACGGCGGTGTACCGGACACAGGATATCGCAGGGGCCAGCGTGGTCATCACGCTGACGGCGGCGCGGTGTCAGACCGGCGGCAACGCCGATCTGGTCCCGCTCGCGGTCGAAATCCGCCGTGGTGATCAGGTGCTGCGCGGCTGCGCCGATCAGGCGCCGGGCGAAATCGACCTTGGCGACAATGCCAGCGAGGAAAACGGCTCCATCGCGAACATCCAGGGCGAATAGGAAGGGGAAGCGGCTATACGCCGCCTCCCGCTGAGTCCGCGCCCGGGTGCACCATCGCCGATCAGGAGTCGCGCGCGCGCGCTCGTCCGCCGCTCTGCGTTTCGGCCAGGCCGATCAGCTTGATGAATTCCTGCCGCCAGTAATTGTGCGGATTGCCCGCCAGCGTGCGGATATCGGCCCAGCCCATATCGCCCAGCCGTGTGTCGCCGCGCAGCTTTTGCCCGAACGCAGCCACGCTGACGGCGAAGGCCATGTCGCCCTGTGGCGCGCGGGCCGACGCGATCGCCGATGCGGGGATCGGGCGCTCGATCAGCCGCGACCGTTCCTCGCCCGGAAGCTTGTAGCGCAGCTTGACGAAGGCGAGTTCGTCGCCCCCGGCACCCACAGCCGGGCGATTTGCTTCATAGCGGCGCCCGGGCAGCCATCCCTGCGCCCCGGCGGGCACGATTTCGTAAATCGCGGTTACCTGATGCCCGGCGCCGATTTCGCCGGCATCGACCTTGTCATTGTCGAAATCCTCTTCGCGCAACACGCGATTCTCATAACCGATCAGGCGATATTCGCTGACATGGGCCGGGTTGAACTCGACCTGGATCTTCACGTCGCCGGCGATGGTGAACAGCGTGGAGGAGAGTTCCTCGCCCAGCACCTTCTGCGCTTCCATCGCGCTGTCGATATAGGCGTAGTTGCCGTTGCCCAGATCGGCGATCGATTCCATCAGCGCTTCGTTGTAATTGCCGGTGCCGAAACCGAGCGTGGTCAGCGTGATGCCGCTGTCGCGATTGCGCTCGACCATGTCCTCCAGCTGGCGCTGATCGGTGACGCCGACATTGAAGTCGCCATCGGTCGCGACGATGATCCGGTTGATGCCGTTTTCGATGAAGCTTGCCCGCGCGGTGGCATAGGCGAGCGCGATCCCCTGACCGCCCGCAGTCGATCCGCCCGCTGCCAGTTCTTCCAGCGCGGCCTTGATCTTTGCCGGGTCGTTGGTGGGTTTGAGGACGACGCCCGCCGCACCGGCATAGACGACGATCGAAACCTTGTCCTGCGGGCGAAGGCCATCAGCGAGCATCGACAGCGCGGTCTTGACCAGCCCCAGCTTGTCGGGTGTCGCCATCGATCCCGACACGTCGATCAGAAATACCAGGTTCGCCGCCGGGCGCTCGTCATAGGAAATGTCATAGCCGCGCAGGCCGATGCGGAGCAGCCGGGTGTTGGGGTTCCACGGCGTCGTCGAAACATCCGTGGTCACGCTGAACGGCTGGCTGCGATCGGTCGGCAGGGGATAATCATAGCGGAAATAGTTGATGAACTCTTCGGTGCGCACGGCATCCTGCGGCGGCATCGCGCCCTGTGTCAGGAACCGGCGCGCATTGGCATAGGCGCCGGTATCGACATCGATCGAAAAGGTCGAAACCGGCGCGTCGGCAACCGACAGAACTGGCGATACCTCGTTTTCCGCATAGCGTTCGCGATCCTCCGATTGCGGCACGGCCACGCGGTTCGCCGTGACGGCGAATTCGGCAGACGGCATGTAAACGGGGGACGCGAGCGGCGGGGGATTGGGACCATAATCCGCTGACTTGTCTGCCGGGGAGCATGCGGAAATCAGGGCCGCAAGCATCGTTCCGGTCAAAAGCTTCTGGCGCATCCAAGTCTCCTATGCCTTAATTGCGCCACATTGTTGCCATGTTTTCTTTCGGCAGCGCAAGCGATTTCCCATTTTTGGAGTGGGAATTAGGAACCGGCCCGAAAACTCTGGACAGACCAAAGCTGGCGCCGCACGCATGAACGCCAAATGAAGCGGGGGGAGTGGCGGCGCCAAGCAACGCTTGCTTGCCGGCTATGGCCCGGCGCACCTATCTATCGGCCATGATTGCAACCAAAGACACGCTCTCGCTGATCGGCAACACGCCGCTCGTCCGCCTGAACGGGCCGAGCGCGGAATGCGGCGGCGAGATTTACACCAAGTGCGAATTCGCCAATCCCGGCGCGTCGGTAAAGGATCGCGCCGCGCTGTTCATCGTCGAGGATGCCGAGGAGCGGGGGCTGATCGCGCCCGGCGGCACCATTGTCGAAGGGACGGCGGGCAATACCGGCATCGGCCTGGCGCTGGTCGCCAATGCCAAGGGGTATAAGACGATCATCGTCATGCCCGAAACGCAGAGCCGCGAGAAAATGGACACGCTGCGCGCGCTGGGCGCCGAACTGGTGCTCGTGCCCGCCGCGCCTTATTCGAACCCCGGCCATTTCGTGCACACCAGCCGCCGCATCGCCGAGGAAACCCCCAATGCGATCTGGGCCAACCAGTTCGACAATATCGCCAACCGCAAGGCGCATATCGTCGGCACGGCCGAGGAAATCTGGGAGCAGATGGAGGGCCGCATCGACGGCTTTACCTGCGCTGCGGGCACCGGCGGCACGATCGCGGGCGTGGGTCTGGGCCTCAAGGGCAAGGACGAAAATGTGACGATCGCGCTCAGCGATCCGCACGGCGCCGCGCTGTACGAATATTATGCCTGTGGCGAATTGAAGTCCGAAGGGTCGTCGGTTGCCGAAGGGATCGGGCAGGGGCGCATTACCGCCAATCTGGAAGGCGCGCCGATCGACACCCAGTTCCGCATTTCGGACGAAGAGGGGCTCTATTGGGTCCGCCGCCTGCTTGCCGAAGAGGGGCTGTGCCTTGGCCTGTCCTCGGGCATCAATGTTGCCGGTGCGGTGGCGTTGGCAAAACGGCTCGGGCCGGGCAGCCGCGTCGCGACCATCCTGTGCGATACCGGCTTTCGCTATCTTTCGACGCTGTACAATCGCGAATGGCTCGAAGCGAAAGGGCTGAGCGTGCCGGAGTGGCTCAGGAAATAGCCGCGCGACCCCGGTTTGGGAGCGTCAGCCAGCAGCGCGTTCCGCCGAAAAACCGGTCATTTGCGAGTAGATGCGTCATGCCGACTTTATCGGCTTGCCGACTCATGCGGTGATCGACAAGCTGTGTCCGCCGTCTTACATCGCTTGTTGTCGCCATGAAAACTGTCTCGCCCGATACGGCGCAAGCCATGCAGCGGGTCCGCGTCGGGATGACCGGGCTGGCGATGGTGCTGACTTTGATCGGTCTGGCCAGCGCGATCTTCAGTTCGGCCAATCGTGACGAGCCGGTCGATGCGGTCGGCGCGCCCAAGGCGGATGTCGTCGCCAACATGACCGACGAGATGGGCAACGCCATGGTCGCCAAGCCCAAGCCCGATGAGCCGCTCGCCGAACTGGGCGTCGCACCGAGCACCGCGTCGCAGGAACCGGTCGATGCGGCGGCGGTGGCGCGGCGGATCGAGGCGCAGCGCCAGGCGGAAGTCGCGAAACCCGACGCGCAATAGCAGCAGCGCGGAAGCGGGTTAACCATCGCGTTTAAAGCGTCGACTCGCCGCAAATCCGCGATTCCTTGCCGCCTCGCGCTGTCGTTTGGCGCCGGAATCGGCTAAACTCAGCCACTTGTGAGGGTATAGCGGCGAACCATCGCCGCCCGATCCGTCAAAACAATATTTCGCAGGCATCGATCAGGCCGCCCGAAAATCGCTTCGGGCGGAAAAACGAAAAATTGGATCAAATACGGAACAGACCATAAAAATTACTTGAACATAGGTTCCAAATGGGGTCTAGTGGTGGCTAATCCCCATTTCAGGCATTGCTTCCCATCGTCTATACTGTTACCGAACATGGTAACGGGGGCACGACCCGTACTCGTCGATCATCAGCAAACCGGGATGCGGTCAGGGCCGTTTCTCCAGGCGGGTAGGTGCGTGCCTCGAAATGGGGCAGTGCGTTGCAGGATCGGGACCTCTACGAAGGATTTGCGCTCCAGGCGGTCGACGAAAAAGGTCGTGTCGCCATACCCGCAGACCTGCGCAGCGCCGCCGAACGCAATTCCGACGTTCGCCAGGTCGTTGTGGGCGTGCACCCCTTCGACCCCTGCCTTTCGGTTCATGATCTTGGCTGGTCGCAAACCAAATATGCGCGCGTCGATCGCGAGGAATCGCCGTTCGAGGGCGATGGCAGCACCGTGCGCGCCAAGCGTCGCGCCTTTGGCGCTGTCGAGCGTGCGCAGTTCGATGCCAGCGGGCGGTTCGTGATCCCGCCCTTTTTCCGCAAAAAGGCAAAGATTGCGCGCCTGGCCTTCTTCAATGGCGCCGGCGAGACGTTCGACATCTGGGCGCCCGAAGTGCTGATGGCGGACACCGATCCGGCCAATGCCGACATTCGCGAAATCTGCGAATTCCTTCTCGAACAAAAGGGCGTGACGCTGTGACTGCGGGCGCGCCGCATATCCCCGTGCTTCGCGACGAAGTCGTCGAAGCGCTCGCCATCGTGCCCGGCGAGCGCCATGTCGACGCGACGTTCGGAGCCGGTGGCTACACCCGGGCAATCCTCGAGCGGGGTGCCGAGGTGGCCGCTTTCGATCGCGACTCCCGGGCGATCGAAGGCGGCCATGATCTTGTCGCTGCAAGCGGCGGGCGGCTGATCCTGATCGAAGCGCCATTCTCTGCGCTCGACAGCGAGCTCGAACGGCGCGGTTTCGTGCCGGTCGACGGCGTGACGATGGATATCGGGGTTTCCTCGATGCAGCTCGATCAGGCCGAGCGCGGCTTTTCGTTTCAGCAGGACGGGCCGCTCGACATGCGAATGGCGCCCGAAGGGCTGACTGCGGCCGAATGGCTCAACAGCGCCGACGAGGTCGAAATCGCCGATATTCTCTATCGGTACGGCGAAGAACCGCGCTCGCGGCGCGTCGCCAGGGCGATCGTCTCCGCACGACCCCTTACGCGAACTTCCGAACTGGCAAATGTGGTTAGGAAGGCGTTAGGACATCGTCCGCACGACAAGAAAGACCCGGCGACCCGGACCTTTCAGGCGGTGCGCATCCATATCAATCGCGAGCTGGACGAGCTGGCGGAAGGGCTTGCCGCGGCGGAACGCGTGCTGAAGCCGGGCGGTCGGCTGGCAGTGGTGACGTTCCACAGCCTTGAGGATCGTCTGGTCAAGCGCTTCCTGCGCGAACGCAGCGGCGCGATGCCCGGTGGATCGCGGCATCGCCCCAGCGAGGCGCCGCGTGCCGCCCCCAGTTTTGAGTCTCTGCAACGGGCCGTTCGCCCGGGCGAGGCGGAAGTTGCCCGCAATCCCCGGGCCCGTTCGGCCACGCTGCGCGTCGCGCGGCGTACCGATGCGGCGCCCTGGTCGTCATGAGTATGAGTAAGGAGTTGAAATGATGGCAGGCTATGGACTGAAAGGCTTCGGCTGGTTCCTGTGCGGCGTCGTCGTGGCGCCCGCATGCTATATGGTGACCAGCCAGGTAGCGGCCGAGCGCGTTCAGCTTGAGGCGATGGATCGTGCGATCGCGCAGGCGCACAAGGATATCCGCTCGCTGGAAACCGAGTTCAACACGCGCGCGAGCATGGCGCAGATCGAACGCTGGAACGGCGATTTCCTGGCGCTGGCTTCGCCCGCCCCGGACCAGTTTCTGAGCGATGAGAACCAGCTTGCCAGCCTCGACGCCACCATGGGCGGCGAAATGCAGCATGCTTCGATGATTGTGCCCAAGGGCGGAAGCCAGGGCCGCGACGTCGTTGCGCCCGAATCCGCTTCGGCGCCGGTCGCCACGGCTTCGGCAGCGCCGACCGCTGCGCCGCGTGCCGATGCCGCCGCTGCTTCGCAGAGCGCGCGCGGTGGCAGCGATCAGGTTGCGATGCTCGACACGCGCCTCCTCTCCAGCTCGACGATGGAGGATCTGCAGCGTCGCGCGAATATCGAGCGGCTGGCACTGCGGTGATCGTCCTCGTCGCCCCGCCGGCGGAATCGCGCCGGGCCGGCAATGGGCGGCAGGCGATGGTTGCGGTCGCGCAGGTGCGGCTGATGATCCTGCTGCTCGCGTTCGGCGCGGGCATTTTCGCGATTCTGGCGCGGCTTGCCGTGCTCGCCATCTGGGCCGAGCCGGCATCGGCGCGCAATGCGGTCGCGGTGGTCAAGCCGTTGCGCGGCGACATTGCCGACCGTAATGGCGAACCGCTGGCGCGGACGATCGACGCCTGGACCATCGGCGTGCACCCCGAAAAGATCATCGGCGACCGGCAGGAGCTGGCGCGCAAGCTGGCCGAACTGATGCCCGAACGCAGTGCCGCGGAATATTTCCAGCTGCTCAACGCCAAGGGCTTTCGCTATCTGAAGCGTCGCGCGCGTCCCGAACTGGTCAGCGCGGTCAATGCGCTGGGCGAGCCGGGCATCGGCTTCAATCGCGAGCCCGAGCGGCTTTATACCCAGGGCGACCTTGCCGCCTATGTGCTCGGGCATCTTCACTATGACGGCTATGGCGTGCGCGGCATGGAGCGGGTGCTCGAAAAGCGCCTGACCGATCCGGCCCAGGCCGGAACCCCGGTCGAGCTTTCGATCGACGTGCGGGTGCAGGCGGCGCTGCGCAGCGAGCTTGGCGAAGCGATGGAATCGTTTCAGGCCAAGGGCGCGGCCGGGCTGATCCTCGATGTCGATACCGGCGAAGTGCTGGCGATGGTGTCGCTGCCCAGCTTCAATCCCAATGATGTGAACGGGACGATCCCGCCCAATAATGTGACGCAGAGCGTCTATGAGCTTGGGTCGACCTTCAAGCCGATCACTGCCGCCGCCGCGATCGACCGCGGCGTGGTCACGTCGATGTCGCGCCGTTTCGACGCGACCGAGCCGCTGCGGATCGGCCGGTTCAGCATCGGCGACGATCACCCCCAGCGCCGCTGGCTCAACATCCCCGAAACGCTGATCTATTCCTCGAACATCGCCACTGCGCGGATCGGCGAGGAACTGGGGCAGGAGGGGTTCGAGGATATTTTCCGCAAATTCCATTTCGACGAGCGCGCGCCGATCGATCTGGAAGGCGGCGGAACGCTCTGGCCGCATTATTGGGGCCGGGCGACGACAATGACCGTCGGCTATGGCCATGGCATCGCCGTTACGCCGCTGCATCTCGCGCTTGCCTATGCCGCGATGGTCAATGGCGGCGTGTGGCGCCCCGCGACGATGCTGAAGGTCGAGCCGGGCCATGCCGTACCCGGCGAACGCGTGCTTTCCGAAGCGACCAGCGCGCGGATGCGCCAGCTGCTGCGGCTGATCGTGACCGACGGCACGGGCAAGAACGCGAACGTCGCGGGCTATCGCGTCGGCGGCAAGACCGGGACGGCGGAGAAGCCGGGCGATCACGGATATTCGGCCACCAAGAATGTTTCTACCTTCGCAGCGGCTTTCCCCATGGACGCACCGCGCTATGTGGTGATTGCCATGCTCGATTCGCCTATCGGAAACGCCCAAAGCTACGGCCAGCGCACTGCCGGCTGGACCTCGGTTCCCCTTGTCGGCCGCGTGATTCAGCGCACCGGCCCGATGCTCGGCGTCATTCCCGACGCCAATCGCGACGTGGATCTTTCCGAATTCGCGTCGTTGATCTGGCACGGTTCGCAGGATCACGAGGCATCGGACCAATGAAGCTGGGCGCCTTGACCGGCGGCGCGGAGGCGGCCGTCGTCACCGGGTTCGCCATCGACCATCGCAAGGTCGCGCCCGGCACCATTTTCGGTGCGTTTCGCGGTGCGCGGTTCAACGGCGAGGATTTCATCGCCGATGCGGTGAAGAGCGGCGCGATCGCGATTGTCGCCGCACCCGATGCGAAGGTGGAAGGCGCGGTGCATATCGCCGCCGAAAATCCACGCGAGAAATTCGCGCAGCTTGCCGCCAGATTCTTTGCGCCCTTCCCGGCGACGGCGGTCGCGGTTACCGGCACCAACGGCAAGACGTCGACGGTCGAAATGACGCGGCAATTGTGGCGGATGGCGGGCGAACATGCCGCGTCGATCGGCACGCTCGGCGTCACCACGGCGGACGAAAGCGTCTATACCGGGCTCACCACCCCCGACATCGTCACGTTCCTTTCCAATGTCGCGGGGCTTGCACGCGAGGGCGTGACGCATCTGGCGTTCGAGGCGTCGAGCCACGGCCTGACCCAATATCGTACCGAAGGGATTCCGGTCGCGGCGGCGGCGTTCACCAATCTCAGCCGCGATCACCTCGATTATCATGGCGACATGGCCGCTTATTTCTGTGCCAAGCTGCGGCTGTTCGCCGATGTGCTCGACGCCGATGGCGCTTCGGTGATCTGGATGGACGATCCCAATGCCGATCGCGTGATCGATCTGGCGCGGGTGCGCGGCAATCGCATCGTCAGTGTCGGCGAACATGGCGATACGCTGCGCCTCGTTTCGCGCGATCCGACGTTGCTGGGGCAGGGGCTGGTGATCGAGGCCGAAGGTGCGCAGCACAAGGTGATGCTGCCGCTGATCGGCGCCTATCAAGCCGCCAATGCGCTGGTCGCGGCGGGGCTGGTGATCGCCACCGGCGGGGACGTGGCAACGACGCTCGCCAATCTCGCCCGGCTGCAGCCGGTTCGCGGACGGCTCGAACGCGCCGTCATCACGCGCAGCGGCGCGCCGGTCTATGTCGATTATGCCCATACGCCCGACGCGCTGGAAGCGGCGATCGCGGCGCTGAAGCCGCATGCCAAGGGTCGTCTGATCGTCGTGTTCGGCGCGGGCGGGGACCGCGACACCGGCAAGCGCGAACCGATGGGCACGGTTGCGCGGCAGGGGGCCGATCTCGCCATCGTCACCGACGATAATCCGCGTACCGAAGATCCCGCGTCGATCCGTGCCGAAATCCTCAAGGGCTGCCCCGATGCTCGCGAAGTCGCCGGCCGCCGCGAAGCGATTGCGCTGGCGATTGCCGAGGCCGGGCCGGAAGATATCGTGCTGATCGCCGGCAAGGGGCATGAGCAGGGGCAGATTGTCGGCGAACTGGTGTTGCCGTTCGACGATGTCACGGTCGCGCGCGAGTGTGCGGCATGAGCGCATTATGGACTTCCTCCGAAATCGCTGCCGCCACCGGCGGTACGGCATCGGGGGCATTCGCGGTTTCGGGCGTCACCTTCGACAGCCGCGAAGTCGGGCGGGGCGACTTGTTCCTTGCGCTGAAAGGCGAGGCGACCGACGGCCATCGTTTTCTGGACCAGGCATTTACCCAGGGCGCGGCCGGTGCAGTGGTGAGCGCCGATACGCCGCACGCCCATGTCCGCGTCGCCGATACGATGGCTGCGCTCGAGGATCTGGGCCGGGCATCGCGCGCGCGGATGCAGGGCAGGGTGATCGGCGTAACCGGGTCGGTCGGCAAGACCGGCACCAAGGAAGCGCTGTTCGCCGCGCTCGACCGCCCCGAACCGGGCCGGGCGCATCGCTCGGTCAAAAGCTATAACAACCATACCGGCGTGCCGCTCAGCCTTGCCCGCATGCCGCGCGAAACCCGCTTCGGCGTGTTCGAAATGGGAATGAACCATGCCGGCGAACTCGCCGCGCTGACGCAAATCGTGCGGCCGCATGTCGCGATCGTCACCGCCATCGCCCCCGCGCATACCGAATTCTTCAGGGATGAAAGCGCGATTGCCGATGCCAAGGGCGAGATTTTCCAGGGGCTGGAATCGGGCGGCACTGCGATCGTTCCGTTCGACAGCCCGCACCGCGACCGGCTGATCGCTGCGGCGCAGCCGCATGCCGCGCGGATCGTCACCTTCGGCCTTGGCGAAGGGGCCGATGTCCGCGCGATCGAAACGATGCGCACGCGCACCGGCGGCACGTTCGTCACCGCGCGGCTGGGCGAGCGCGAACTCAGCTTCACATTGTCGCAGCCGGGCGAACATTGGGTTGCCAACGCGATGGCGATCCTTGCCGCTGTCGATGCGGTGGGCAGCGATCTGGAACTTGCCGGGCTGGCGCTGGCCGAAATGGGCGGGCTGCCCGGGCGCGGCGCGCGGTTTCTGGCGAAAGTCGATGGCGGCGAAGCGCTGGTGATCGACGAAAGCTATAACGCCAATCCCGCGTCGATGCGTGCGACGCTGGCCGTGCTGCGCGCCGAACCGGCCGATGCGCGGCGGATCGTCCTGCTCGGCGAAATGCGCGAACTGGGTGCGGAAAGCGATGCCTATCATGCCGCGCTTGCCGATCCGATTCGCGCCGCCGGGGTGAGCCGTGCCATTTTGGTGGGTGAAGGGATGGCGGCGCTTGCAAAGGCGCTTGAGGGCCAGATTGATTTCGTCCATGTGCCCGACGCCGCATCCGCGCGGGCGAGCCTGGAATCCATGCTTGCGCCCGGCGATGCGGTCCTCGTCAAGGGATCGAACGCAGTGGGGCTGGCGAGCGTTGTCGCATCGCTGGCGGGAAGGGGCTAATGCTTTACTGGATCGCGGAGCTGCTGGATTTTACCGGCGCTTTCAATCTCTTCCGCTATCTTTCCTTCCGCACCGGCGGCGCGGTGGCGACGGCGCTGCTGCTCGGCCTGATCGTCGGCCCGCGTTTCATCGGCTGGCTGCGCGTCCGTCAGGGCAAGGGGCAACCGATCCGCAGCGACGGCCCGCAAAGCCATCTCGCCAAGCGCGGAACGCCGACCATGGGCGGGCTGATGATCCTGACCAGCCTGATGGTGTCGCTGATCCTGTGGATGGACCTCAGCAATCCCTTTGTCTGGGCGTGCATGTTCGTGACGTTCGGTTTCGGAATGATCGGGTTCCTCGACGATTATGACAAGGTGCGCAAGGCAAGCACCGCAGGCGTTTCGGGCAAGGTGCGCCTCGCGGGCGAGTTCCTGATCGCCGGCGTCGCGGCGTGGATCATTACCCAGCAGAACGGGACCGAACTTTACCTGCCGTTCGTCACCCATCGCATCGATCTGGGCCCCTTCTATATCGTCTTCGCCGCTTTCACGATCGTGGCGTTCGGCAATGCCGTGAATTTGACCGACGGGCTCGACGGCCTCGCGACCATGCCGGTGATCATCGCCAGCCTGGCGTTCATGATGATCGTCTATCTGGTCGGCCGCGCGGACTATGCCAGCTATCTTGGCATTCCGCATGTTCCGGGCGCGGGCGATCTTGCCATTTTCTGTGGCGCGATGATCGGGGCAGGGCTTGCGTTCCTCTGGTTCAACGCCCCTCCGGCCGCGGTGTTCATGGGCGATACCGGCAGCCTCGCATTGGGCGGCGCGCTCGGCGCGATTGCCGTTACTTCGCACCATGAAATCGTGCTCGGCATCATCGGCGGCCTGTTCGTGATCGAAGCGATGAGCGTCATCATTCAGGTCTTCTTCTACAAACGGACTGGCAAGCGCGTGTTCCGCATGGCGCCGATCCACCATCATTTCGAACAACTCGGCTGGAGCGAACCCACGGTGGTGATCCGTTTCTGGATCATTGCCTTTGTTCTGGCGCTGGCGGGGCTTTCCACACTCAAGCTGCGATGATCACGAGCACGACCTGGAGCGGAAAACGCTACGCCGTGCTGGGGCTGGCACGCTCCGGGCAAGCGAGCGTGGCTGCGCTGCTGGCAAGCGGGGCGCGGGTTGTTGCGTGGGACAATAGCGAGGAACGGCGTGAAGCCACCCGTTCGTCCCGAGCGCAGTCGAGGGACGGGGCGCACGGCCAACGTGTCTCGACTTCGCTCGACACAAACGGTTCGTTGGAGCTTGCCGACCCACTCGAAACCGATCTCTCCGGCTTTGCGGGCGTCGTCGTTTCCCCCGGCGTGCCGATCAATCGCCACCCGATTGCCGCGCATGCCGCAGCAGCAGGCGTTCCGCTGATCGGCGACATCGAGCTCTTCGCACAGGCGCGCGCCGAACTCCCGGCGCACAAGGTCGTCGGTATCACCGGCACCAACGGCAAATCGACCACGACCGCGTTGATCCACCACATCCTCGACAGCGCCGGCATCTCCGCACGGATGGGCGGCAATATCGGCCTGCCGATCCTCGGACAGGAGCCGCTGACGCCAAATGACAACGGCGCCGGCGTCTATGTCCTCGAACTGTCGAGCTATCAGATCGATCTGACCCAGAGCCTCGATTGCGATGTCGCGGTGCTGACCAACATCACCCCCGATCATCTCGATCGCTACGCCGGATTCGACGCCTATGCCGCGTCCAAGGCACGGCTGTTCGCGATGCAGTCGCCCGATCATGCCGCGATCATCGGCATCGGCGACATCCCCTCGGCCAATATCGCGCGAAACCTCGCAAAATCTGGCCGGTCGGAGGCGCTGACCAAGATCGCGCCCGGCGTCTGTATGGATCAGTCGCGCTGGCCGAGCCTGCAAGGGCCGCACAACGCGCAGAACGCACTCGCTGCGATCGCCGCGTGCGAAGCGTTGGGCCTGTCGCGCGACGCGATTGATGCAGGGCTGGAAAGCTTCCCCGGCCTGCCGCACCGGATGGAGCGGCTCGGCGTCCATAAGGGGCTGCTCTGGGTCAATGACAGCAAGGCGACCAACCCGACCAGCACCGCGCCCGCGCTGCAGGCCTTTGGTCGCATCCACTGGATCCTGGGCGGGCAGGCCAAGACGGATGATCTGGAGGCGTGCCGCCCCGGCTTCGGTAATGTGGTACAGGCCTATACAATCGGCGAAGCCGCCGAATTGTTCGAAACGCTGCTGCGCCCGGAAATGCCGGTGGCGCGCGTCGATACGCTCGACGCAGCGGTGCATGCGGCGCTGACCGTTGCGCAGCCCGGTGATACCGTGCTGCTCTCGCCCGCCTGCGCCTCGTTCGACCAGTTTCGCGACTTCGAAGCGCGCGGCGATGCGTTTCGCGCGCTGGTGGAGGGGCTGGAGTGAGCGATATGGCGGAACAGGCACCCAAGGGCTTTCGCAGCCGTGTCGCCCAGCAAATGGGCCGCACCGGCCGCTCGCCTGCGGGCATGTGGTTCTGGGAAATCGATCGCGTGCTGCTGCTGCTGGCGCTGTCGCTGATGGCGATCGGCCTGATCGCGGTTGCGGCGGCTTCGCCTGCCACGGCGCATCGCTATTCGGGCGGATCGGTGACGATTCCGCCGATGTATTATTTCTGGCGACAGGTGGCCTGGGTGGCGGTGTCGGTGCCGGTGATGCTGATCGTTTCGATGCTGCCGATCCGCTTTGCGCGGCGCTGCTCGCTGATCGGCGCCGCGATCTTCTTCGTGCTGCTCGCCGCGACGCCGTTTCTGGGTGCGGAAGTCAATGGCGCGAAACGGTGGATCGATCTTGGCGTGTCCGAGCTTCAGCCGTCCGAATTTCTGAAACCGCTGTTCATTGTCGCGATTGCTTGGCTGTTGTCGTTCCGGGCAAAGGATCCGCAGCTTCCCGTGCTGTTCATCACCGGCGCTCTAACCGCGTGTATCGCCGCGCTGTTGATGATGCAGCCCGATTTCGGCCAGACGATCGTGTTCGTCCTGGTCTGGCTGGTGCTGCTGTTGCTTTCGGGGGTTTCGGCCACTGCGATCGCAGGGCTGATGGCCAGCGGGGTCGGCTGCGTCGTCGCCGCCTATCTGTTTTACGATACTGCCCGGATCCGCATCGACAGCTTCCTTTTTCCCGACAAGGAAAAGGCGCTGGCCGAACATTATCAGACCGATATGGCGCATGCGACGCTGACGGCGGGCGGGGCGACGGGCACCGGGCCGGGCGGCGGGACGTTCAAATTCCGTCTCCCAGAGGCACATAATGATTATATTTTCTCGGTCGTAGGCGAGGAATTCGGGCTTATCACCTGTGGGGTGATTGCGATTCTCTATCTCGCCATCGTCGTGCGGGTGGTGATGAAACTCATTGACGAGGAAGACGCTTTTCGCCTTCTCGCCGCTGCCGGCCTTGCCGCGCAGTTCGGCGTGCAGGCGCTGATCAACATGGCGGTGAACACGGGGCTTGCGCCGTCCAAGGGCATGACGCTGCCGTTCATCAGCTATGGCGGCTCTTCCATGATCGCGCTGTCGGTCGGGTTCGGACTGCTGCTCGCATTCACGCGCAGGAACCCGTATCTGACGCGCTCACCCTATACCGTGCGCGGGAGCGGTTCATGACACGATCGAAGAATTACGTCCTCGCCGCCGGTGGTACCGGTGGGCATATGGTACCCGCGGCGGCGCTGGCGGCCGAACTGATCGAGCGCGGCCATCGCGTCGCGTTGGTCAGCGACGATCGCGGCGTGCGCTTTCCCGGACTGTTCGAGGATATCGAAACCCATGTGCTTCCGGCCGGGCGGCTGGGCGGCGGTCCGCTCGGGTGGCTGCGTGCGGCGCGCGAAGTGATGGCGGGGCGCAGGATGGCGCTGCGCTTCTTCCGCGAATATCGCCCGGCGGCCGTGATCGGTTTCGGCGGTTATCCGGCAATGCCGTCGCTGATGGCGGCGTTCCGCGCGGGCATTCCCACCGTGATTCACGAACAAAATGCAGTGCTGGGCCGCGTCAACCGCCATGTCGCGAACAAGGTCGATGCGATCGCCACGGCATATGCAAATGTCGAACGGCTTCAGGACAAGTGGAAGGCCAAGACCACGTTGGTCGGCAATCCGGTCCGCGAAGCGGTGCTCGCGCTGCGCCAGCGGCCCTATCCGATGCTGGAGGAAGACGGGATTTTCCGCGTGCTGGTAACCGGCGGCAGCCAGGGCGCGTCGATCCTCAGCCAGGTCGTGCCCGATGGCCTCGCGCTGCTTCCCCCTCATTTCCGCCGCCGCATGCAGGTTACGCATCAGGCGCGGCCGGAGGATATCGATCGCGTCCGCCAGAAATATTCCGAACACGGCATTCCCGCCGAAATCGCGACCTATCTGGCCGACATGCCCGAACAACTCGCCTGGGCGCATATTGTCATCGCGCGCGCGGGCGCTTCGACCATTGCCGAACTGACGGCAGCGGGCCGTCCGGCGATTCTGGTTCCCTATCCCAGCGCCGCCGACGATCACCAGACCGCCAATGCGCGCGAAATGAGCGAAGCGGGCGGCGCGCGGACGATCAAGCAGACCGGCTTCACGCCCACCGAACTCGCCAAGCAGATTCAGCGGCTCGGCCTCGATACCGAAGGGCTGGAGGCCGCTGCCGCGCGCGCCAAGAGCTGTGGCCGGCCCAACGCCGCGCGCGATCTCGCCAATCTGGTCGAAAGCGTCGATGCGCCGTGGGAATCCGCAGGGCTGGGCCTTGCCAAACAGGCCGTGGAGGGCAGCGCGGCATGAAGGGTGTTGCCACTGACATCGGCACGATTCACTTCGTGGGCATCGGCGGCATCGGCATGTCGGGCATTGCCGAAGTGATGCACAATCTGGGCTATCAGGTTCAGGGGTCGGACATCGCCGAAGGCTATGTCGTTCAGGGCCTGCAAAAGCGTGGCATTCCCGTGCTGATCGGGCACAAGGCCGAAAATCTGGGCGATGCTGCGGTGGTCGTGGTTTCCACGGCGATCCAGCGCGGCAATCCGGAAGTCGAGGCGGCGCTCGAACGCCGCATCCCGGTGGTGCGCCGTGCCGAAATGCTCGCCGAGCTGATGCGCCTCAAATCCACGGTCGCGGTGGCGGGTACGCATGGCAAGACGACGACGACGTCGATGATCGCGGCGTTGCTCGATGTCGGCGGAGTAGATCCCACCGTCATCAATGGCGGCATCATCAACAGCTATGGTTCGAACGCCCGGCTCGGCGCCTCGGACTGGATGGTGATCGAAGCCGATGAGAGCGACGGCAGCTTCCTGCGGCTCGACGGGACGATCGCGGTCGTCACCAATATCGATCCCGAACATCTCGATCATTATGGCAGTTTCGACCGGGTGAAGGACGCCTTCATCGAATTCGTCGAAAATGTGCCTTTCTATGGCGCGGCCTTGCTCTGCCTCGACCATCCCGAGGTGCAGAACATCATCCCGCGCGTGCGCGACCGGCGGATCGTCACTTATGGTTTCGCCGCCAGCGCCGATATTCGCGGCATCAACGTGACGCCGCATACCGGCGGCAATCGTTTCGACGCGGTGATCCGCGCGCGCGACGGCGCCACCCGGACGCTCGAAGGGATCGAATTGCCGATGCCCGGCCGCCACAATGTCCAGAACGCGCTCGCCGCGATCGGTGTGGCGCTGGAACTGGGTATCGAGGATAAGACGATCATCACCGGCTTTGCGAAGTTCGGCGGGGTCAAGCGGCGCTTCACCACGGTCGGCGAAGTCGCTTGCGAAGGCGGCAAGGCGATCGTCATCGACGATTACGGCCATCACCCGGTGGAAATCCGCGCCGTCCTGTCCGCCGCGCGCGAAAGTGCGCAGGGCCGCGTCATCGCCGTGATGCAGCCGCATCGTTATTCGCGGCTCGGCAATCTGATGGATGAGTTTTCCCAGGCGTTCAACGATGCCGATATGGTGTTCGTGACGCCCGTCTATCCGGCGGGCGAAGCCCCGATCGAAGGCGTCGATGCGCGCGCGCTGGCGGACAAGGTGAAGGAACGGGGGCATCGTTCGGCAGCGACCGTGGACGATGCTGCGGCGCTGGCGCAGACATTGGCCGGAACGATCCGGGGTGGCGATCTGATCGTGTGCCTGGGCGCCGGCGACATTACCCGCTGGGCAGCCAATCTTGCCCCGGCGATTACCGAGGCAGTTGCGGGAGCGGACGCATGACGGACTGGTTTGCCAAGGCCACCGAGATGCAGCGCGAACTCTATCGCGCGCAGCAATCGCATATGGAAACCGTCGAACGGATGATGCGCGCGCAACAGGCGCAGTTCGAAGACGCGCAGAAGATGTTCGATCCGGGCAAGCAGATGGAAGAGATGCGCAAGGCAGGCGAAGCCGCTGCCGAAGCCAATCTCGACGCGTGGAAGGCATGGGCAAAATTCTGGGGGTGGGAGTGAGCGAACACGACACTGCCACAGCGCTGGAGACGATTGCCGAGCTGCCCGAAGTGACGGGCAAGGTCGAACATCATGGCAGCCTGGCCGACTTCATCTGGTTTCGTACCGGCGGCCCGGCCGAATGGCTGGTGCGGCCCGACAGCGTCGATGCGCTTTCCGAATTTCTGAAGGCGCTGCCGCGCGATGTGCCGGTGCTGCCCGTCGGCGTCGGATCGAACCTGATCGTCCGCGACGGCGGCGTGCCGGGCGTGGTCATTCGCCTGCCCAAGGCGATGGCCAAGCTGCAGGTCGAACCGGGCAACCGCATTCGCGTCGGCGCCGCGGCGATGGGCATCACCGTCGCCAGCGCGGCGCGCGATGCGGGGATTGCGGGGCTTGAATTTCTGCGCGGCATTCCCGGCACGGTTGGTGGGGCGGTGCGGATGAACGCAGGCGCCTATGGCCGCGAAACCGCCGATATCCTGATCGAAGCGATGGTGGTCGAGCGCGACGGCACGATCCGCACCTGGTCGCGCGAACAGCTTGGCTTCACCTATCGCCATTCGGCGCTGCCCGACGGTGCAGTGGTGATCGGCGCGCTGTTCGAAGGGACAGCGGGCGATCGGGCAGAAATCGGCGCGGAAATGGACCGCATCGCCGCCGAGCGCGAAGCCAGCCAGCCGCTGCGCAGCCGCACCGGCGGTTCGACGTTCAAGAACCCGCCGGGCGAAAAGGCGTGGCAGCTGGTCGATGCCGCCGGATGTCGCGGCCTGCGCATCGGCGATGCGCAGGTTTCGGAAAAGCACACCAATTTCCTGCTCAATCTCGACAAGGCGACCAGCGCCGATATCGAAGCGCTCGGCGAAGAGGTTCGCACCCGGGTAAAGGCGAATTCGGGGATCGAGCTGGAATGGGAAATTCAGCGCGTGGGGGTCAGCAAGTGATCTGGCGCAAATCCCTCAATCGTGCCGAACGCAAGATCGTCGATACTGTCGCGCGCACCGGATGCCATATCAATGTCGTCTGGGATCCTGACAGCGATGGTTCGGCATGGGCATATTCGGTCGGCTTTCCCGAAACCGTCGATCAGCCCGAAGTGATCGTGATCGGTCTGGACGGCCAGTTGATGGGGGCCATGATCAACGACACGATGCAGCTGTGCAAGAACGGCTTAACCCTCTCTGATGGTGTGGAAATCGACAGCCTTTTGCAGGACCATGTTGTCGTCGTTCGTTCGGTTCCGACTGAGAATATCGTCCCTGACTATCTCAATTCCGCGATCTGGTATGAAAAGCGGCGCACGGGCCAGGCGCTGAGCCGCGTTGTTCAGTTGGTCTGGCCGGATCTGAACGGGCGGTATCCCTGGGATGCCGATTGCGACGCCGCTGTGATGAAAGCACAGCCCGCCCTCTACGAACGGAGTTTGAATTCGTGACTCCCCTTCACATTGCAGTGCTGATGGGCGGGTGGTCCGCCGAGCGCGACGTGTCACTGATGTCGGGCAAGGGCATCGCCGAGGCGCTGGAATCGCTCGGGCATCGCGTCACGCGCATCGACATGGGCCGTGACGTCGCGGCAAAGCTGGCCGAGGCGAAACCCGATGTCGTGTTCAATGCGCTCCACGGTACGCCGGGCGAAGACGGCACGGTGCAGGGCATGCTCGACCTGATGGGGCTGCGCTATACGCATAGCGGCCTCGTCACGTCGGTGATCGCGATCGACAAGCAGCTCACCAAACAGGCGCTGGTGCCGCATGGCATACCGATGCCCGGCGGGCGCATCGTCCGGACCGAAGGGCTGTACGAAGCCGATCCGCTGCCGCGCCCCTATGTGCTCAAACCGGTCAATGAAGGGTCGTCGGTCGGGGTCGCGATCGTCACCGACGAAGCCAATTACGGCAATCCGATCAGCCGCGATGCAAAGGGTCCGTGGCAGGAATTCGACGAACTGCTCGCCGAGCCGTTCATTCGCGGCCGCGAACTGACCACGGCAGTGCTCGGCGACAAGGCGCTGGGCGTCACCGAACTGAAGCCCAAGGCGGGCTTTTACGACTATGACGCCAAATATACCGATGGCCTGACCGAACATGTCTGCCCCGCGCAGATTCCCGATGAAATCACGCAGGCATGCATGGCGATCGCTGTCGAGGCGCATCGCCTGCTGGGCTGCAAGGGCGCCTCGCGCACCGATTTCCGCTGGGACGACAATCAGGGCGTCGCGGGGCTGTTCGTGCTCGAAGTGAACACCCAGCCGGGGATGACGCCGCTCAGCCTCGTCCCCGAACAGGCAAAGCATATCGGCATGACCTATCCGCAGCTGGTGCAGGCGATTGTCGAGGAAGCGATGAAGGAGGATGCCAGGGGGTGAGCAAGCGCCCGACCACGCGCAAATCTCCCGCCCGGCGGCCGCAGACCAGGAAGCGGCCGACGCAGAAGGGCCGCGTGCGCAAGAAACAGCCCGGTTTCCTCGAGCGCAGCATTGCGTCGCTGCCGATCAGCGAAGCGACGTTGCGGCGGATCATGACATGGGCAATCGTGCTGTTCGTCGGGGCAGTGGCGCTGGCGATCGGTGCATGGTTCGGCGTGCCGCAAAAGGCCGGCGTCGCCGTTGCCGAAGGCGTCGGTCGCGCGGGCTTTCGCGTCCAGCAGATCGAAATCACCGGGCTCAAGCGGATGGACCGCATGTCGGTCTATGCCCAGGCGCTCGACCAGCAATCGCGGGCGATGCCGCTGGTCGATCTCGATGTCGTGCGCCAGCGGCTGACTGCCTATAGCTGGATCGCCGATGCCAGTGTTTCGCGGCGTCTGCCCGACACGCTCGCGATCCACATTACCGAGCGTGAGCCCGCCGCAGTATGGCAGAATAATCGCCAGCTGATGCTGGTCGACCCGTCGGGCGAACTGCTTGAGCCGGTGGCGCGCGAAAAAATGCCCGATCTGCCGCTGCTGATCGGCGAAGGCGCCAATAGCGAGGAAATGGCGCGACGCCGGCTGATGGAAGCGGCGCCCGCGCTCAATCCGATGGTGCGCGCGTGGAGCTGGATCGGCAATCGCCGCTGGGATCTGCTGTTCGACAGCGGCGAACGGCTGCAGCTTCCCGAAGGCGAAGCCGCAGCCGCGACTGCGCTGGCGAAATTCGCGCGACTGGATGCGACACAAAGATTGCTGGGCAAGGGCTATGTCGGGTTCGACATGCGCGACCCGGAAAAACTGGTGATCCGGCGGCAGGGGGGCGCGGAGGAATCGCGCGCGACAGGGCTTGCCACGCGGAGCGATATTTGATTCACCATCGCAAAGGCTCCGTGGTTTACCGGGTCTTTGCAGCGTTGGTTAACTGCATCATGGGGTTGATCGGGCCGTGGCGGCGCGATCGGTTGGAGTACAGGGAAATGGCGAAGGCGGCACCCGAAGGCTTGATTACCGCGCTCGACGTGGGTTCGTCGAAAGTCTGTGCGCTGATCGCGCAGCGCGGCGATGGCGGCGAACTGATCGTGCTCGGCACCGGACAGCGCGAAAGCAAGGGCGTGAAGCGCGGCTATGTCGCCGACATGCAATCGACCGAACTGGCGATCCGCGAGGCAGTGGAACAGGCCGAGCGCATCGCCGGGACCAATATCGAGGATGTGTGGGTCAGCTTTTCCGCAGGCGGACTGATCTCGGACATCGTCAAGCTCGAAGTCGATCTGGGCGGGCATCGCGTCGAACAGGGCGATATCGACGCGCTGCTGCGCGCCGGCCGCGACGCGATCGACCCGATGGGCCGCATGGTGCTCCATGCCCAGCCGACGCGCTATACGCTCGACGGGCTTGCCGGCGTGAAGCGCCCGCTCGGCCTCCATGCCGACCGGCTCGGCGTCGATGTGCATATCGTCGCTACCGAAGGGTCGCCGGTCCGCAATCTCGACATGTGCGTCCGCTCCGCGCATCTCGAAGTCAAATCGATCATCGCCGCGCCGGTCGCGACCGGGCTTGCCTGCCTGTCGGAGGAGGAGCGCGAACTGGGCGTCGCATTGGTCGAGATCGGCGCTGCCGTCACCAATGTTTCGGTATTCGAAGGCGGGGTACTCGCGGGGCTCGCGTCGATCCCGATGGGGTCGGCGGACATTACCGACGATGTCGCTTCGGCGTTCGGCACGCGTCGCACCTGGGCCGAGCGCACCAAATGCTTCCACGGTTCGGCAAATATGACGCCGCGCGACAATCACGACATGATCGATGTCGTGCCTGTCAATGCCGAGGACGGGGCCGAGGGCAATCGCATCACCAAGGCTCAGCTGATCGCGGTTATCCGCCAGCGGCTCGACCGGCTGATGCAGGAAATCCAGAAGGAGCTGGTCAAGCTCAAATTCGAAGATCCGGTCGGTCGCCAGATCGTGCTCACCGGCGGCGGTGCGGAGCTGAAGGGGATCGCCGATTATGCGCAGACGGCGCTGGGATGCGCGGTGCGCGTCGGTCGTCCGCGCGGGCTGACGGCGCTGCCCGACGCGCATTCGGGTCCGGCCTTTGCCACGATGGCGGGTCTGGCCCGGTTCGCGGCGAGCGATCCGGTCGATCTGCGCGCGCTGGAATCGCCGCATCAGCTGGTGACCCGGACCAGCCCGATGGCCATGTTTCACCGCCTTATGGCGGCGTTTCGGGCGAATTATTAAAGAAATGCGACGATTGTCCGTCTTTGCACTAGAGTCGCTCCGAAGGTTCGTGCAAAACAGCCGGTAATTTTACGCGCTCCGGCGTTCCGGGAGCGCGAGGGGAGAACAAGGCGATGAGTATCGATTTCCTTCCGCCCGATGTGGACGAGCTGACACCGAAGATCACGGTGATCGGCGTCGGCGGTGCCGGCGGCAACGCGATCGCGAACATGATCCGTGCCGATGTGCAGGGCGTGGAGTTCCTGGTGGCGAACACCGACGCACAGGCGCTCAAGCTTTCCGAAGCGGGGCATCGCATCCAGCTGGGTGCGAAGATCACCCAGGGTCTGGGTGCCGGTTCGCGGCCCGAAATCGGCCGCGCGGCCGCCGAGGAAACGATCGAACAGGTGCAGAAGGCACTGGATGGATCGCACATGGTGTTCCTCGCCGCCGGCATGGGCGGCGGCACGGGAACCGGCGCGGCCCCCGTGATTGCCAAGGCGGCCCGCGATATGGGCATCCTGACCGTCGGCGTCGTCACCAAGCCGTTCGCATTCGAAGGCAAGCGTCGCGCCCAATCGGCCGAGCGCGGGATCGAAGAGCTGCAGCAATATGTCGATACGCTGATCGTCATCCCCAACCAGAATCTGTTCCTGATCGCCAATGCGAACACGACCTTCAAGGAAGCGTTCGAAATGGCGGACGAGGTGCTGCAACAGGGCGTTCGCGGCATCACCGATCTGATGGTCATGCCGGGCCTCATCAACCTCGACTTTGCCGATGTCCGTTCGGTGATGCAGGAAATGGGCAAGGCGATGATGGGCACCGGCGAAGCCGAAGGCGACACCCGCGCCATCGACGCCGCGCAAAAGGCAATTGCCAACCCCCTGCTCGACGGCGTCAGCATGAACGGTGCCAAGGGCGTGATCGTGTCGATCACCGGTGGCGAGGACATGCGCCTGCTGGAAGTCGACGAAGCCGCGAACCATATCCGCGAGCTGGTCGATCCCGACGCCAACATCATCTGGGGTTCGGCGTTCAATCCCGAGCTGGAAGGCCGGATTCGCGTGTCGGTGGTCGCCACCGGTATCGAAGCCGATGCCGAAGCGCAGCCTGCCGCGCCGGCAGCCGCGACCGAACAGCCGCGCGTCTTCTCGTTCAACACGCCGCGTCGCCCCGCCGCCGCGCCGGGATTTACCAGCGCGCCGGCCGCCGATGAAACGGCTGCTCCGGTGCCCGAGGAATATGCGCCCGAGGCCGAAGCCGCTGCCGAACCGGCGCCCGAACCCGAAGCACCGGTCGAAACCAGCGTGGCGACCGAAAGCGACGAGCTGGTGCTCGGCAGCGATGCCGAAGTGCCGGAATCCGCTGCTTCCGAACCGGCTCCTGTGGTCGTGCCCGAGCCCGAAGCTCCGGTGACGCCCGCCGCACCCGAATTCGGAAGCCGCCGCCGCTGGCTGACGTCCGAAGACGATGAAGCGCAGCCCGAAGCCGAGGCTCCGGCGCCCAAGCCCGCACGCAAGTCGGGTGGCACCCTGTTCGAACGGATGGCCTCGGCGTCGCGCGGATCGCGCGGTGATGAGGATGAGGACAAGGACCCGCTCGACATTCCGCGCTTCCTGCACCGCCAGAATAATCAGTAAGCCGCTTGTCGCCCATCGGCCCCGGTTGACCGTGACCGGGCCGATGGTTCATTGCCCGTTATGCCAAAGCGCGGTGTAACGCCGCTTTCGCATGCGTGACCGGTGTCACCCATGCGATTGCCACGACGCGGTGGACGGAAACCGGTTCCGTCCGGAAAGGATTCATGACTCCCTGGCTGCCGTTTCGGACCATGGCCGTTTCGTTCGCGCTTGCCGCGACGGCGAACGCGCTGCCGGCCATGGCGCAACAGGTTCCCGGGGAAGTCGTCGCGCCGCCCAGTCCGCTGGCGGACGAACTGGGCGACCAGATCCGCATCCTCACCAATGAACCGCGCAATGTCGAAGCGCTGATCCGCGCCGGCAAGCTCAGCGTCCGGCTCGACGATCCGGTCGCTGCGCTGGCCTTTTTCTCGCGCGCGGACGAAGAGGCGCCCGATGACCCGCGTGTTGCGGCGGGCCGGGGGGCGGCCTTGGTCCTGCTCGGCCGTCCGGGCGAAGCGCTCGGCCTTTTCGCCAGGGCGGAACAGGGCGGCCTCGCGCTTTCGGACTATGCCGCCGATCGCGGCTTTGCCTATGATCTTCTCGGTGCGCCCGAACTTGCCCAGCGCGATTATCGCGTGGCGATGTCGGGCCCCCATGACGATGAAACAACGCGCCGCTACGCCCTGTCGCTCGGCATCACGGGCAAGGTCGAAGCGGCGATGGCGCAGCTCGAACCGTTGTTGCGCACCTCCGATCGTGCGGCATGGCGCGCGCGGGCATTCATCCTGGCGATGAACGGCGATGTTCCCGGTGCCGAACGGATCGCCGAGAATATGATGCCCAACAATATGGGCGGCGCGCTTGCCCCCTATTTCCGGCGGTTGCAGACGATGTCCGCCGTCGATCGCGCCTTCGCAGTGCATTTCGGCCAGCTTTCGCCGACGCCCGAACGCATTGCCGATGCCGAGCTGGCGCCGCCGCTGCCCCGCACGACCGAAGTTGCCGCGCCGGTACAAACCGCGCAGGTTCCGCCGCCGGCACCGCCCCGAACCGATCGCCGGACGCGGCGCGAGGAAGAGCGCCGTCGCACGGCACAGGAAGCTGCTGCGCGGCGTCAGGCCGAGGATGCGGCGCAGCGGGAGGCCGCGCAAACCGCGCAGCGCGAGCGCGAGGCTGCTGAGGCCGCCCAGCGCGAGCGCGACGCTGCTGAGGCCGCCCAGCGCGAACGTGCCGCTGCCGAAGCCGCGCAACGCGAACGTGCCGCCGCCGAAACCGCGCAACGCGAACGCGAGGCCGCGCAAGCCGCCCAGCGCGAGCGCGAAGCCGCAGAAACTGCGCAACGTGAGCGCGACGCTGCCGAAGCTGCGCAACGCGCGCGGGACGCTGCCGCCGCAACGCCGGCGCCGGTCCCGCAACCGCGCGAGCAAGCGGCATCGGTCGACACGGTTGCGCAGCCGCCGGCCGATACGCCGCCTGCATCGGTGCCGATCGTCGCCAGCCAGCGGGTCGAAAGCCCCGCGCTCGACGCCATTGTCGGCAGCATCACAATCCCTGCGTCCGAGCTCGGTGTCGCGCCGATGCCCGGCCAGACCCCGGCAAGCGCCACTGCCGAACCCGATCCCGCGCCTGCGCAAAATGTGGCGCCCGCACCGGCGGCAACGAACCGAACCACGCCGCGCTCCGACCCGGCCGCCGCCGAACCGGCGCGCCATTGGGTGCAGGTCGCGGGCGGATCGGACGCGTCGGCGCTGCCCTTTACCTGGCGCCGCCTGGCGGAACAGGCACCCGATCTGTTCAAGGGCAAACAGGCGTGGACGACGCCGCTGCGCTTTACCAACCGGTTGCTCACCGGGCCGTTCGACAGCAGCAGCGCGGCGCAGGAATTCGTCAACGCGCTCGCTGCCGAGGGTATCGACGCCTTTGCCTGGACCAGCGAGGCGGGGCAGCAAATCCGTCGGCTCGAGGTGCGATGAGCGTGCGTGCGCCCTGGGCGTGCGAACCCGATCACAGCCGCGGCCGCCTGTATGAAGAACAGAAGGGGCCCGAGCGTGGTCCGCGCGATGCGTTTCAGCGCGATCGCGATCGCATCATCCATTCGATCAGCTTCCGGCGCCTGCGGCACAAGACGCAGGTGTTCCTGGCACCCGACGGCGATCATTTCCGCGTCCGCCTGACGCATAGTCTCGAAGTCGCGCAGATCGGGCGAACCGTGGCGCGTGTGCTGGGCCTGAACGAAGATCTGACCGAGGCTTTGTGCCTGGCGCATGACATCGGCCATCCGCCGTTCGGCCATGCCGGCGAAAAGGCGCTCGACGAAGCCTTGGCGGGGCGGGGCGGGTTCGATCACAACGGCAATACGCTGCGCGCGCTGATGGTGATCGACAGCCCCTATCCGCGCTGGGACGGGCTCAACCTCACCTGGGAAACGCTTGAGGGGCTGGCCAAGCATAACGGGCCGGTCGGCGATCCGGGCTGGGCGCTGGCCGCCGCCGATACTGCGTTCCCGCTCGAGCTGCGGCAGTTTTCGTCGCTGGAGGCACAGGTCGCGGCGATCGCCGACGATATCGCTTATGACAATCACGACATTGACGACGGGATCCGCGCCGGGCTGCTGACGCTCGAACAATTGCTCGATCAGCCGATGGTCGCCGATGGCTGGCGGCGCGTGGAAAGCAATTTCCCCGGCGTATCGCGCAAGCGGCTGATCGGCGAACTCACCCGGTCGCAGATCGGGGCGATGGTCAATGATCTGATCGATCAGACGCGCAGGAACATCGCCGAGGCCGGAATAGAAACCGCGGCGGATGTCCGCGCGGCGGGGGTTCAGCTCGCGCAATTCTCGCCCGCGATGCAGGAATCCGAACGCCGCCTGAAACGCTTCATGTACGCCAATCTCTATCACCACCCGCATCAGCTGGAGGCGGCGGATCTGGCGCATGGCGTGGTCGCGGGTCTGTTCGCGGCCTATGCCGCCGATCCCGCGCTGATGCCCGACAAATGGAGTGAGACGATCCCGGCGGACGAGCCCTGGCGCAGCCGCCATATCGCCGATTTCATTGCGGGGATGACCGATCGCTATGCGATTGCCCGTTATCGCGAATGCGTCGGCCCGATCGACCTGCCCGACGGGTTCTGATCCGACGGGACAGGGCGGAGCGCCGCTTCGGCCACTCCGCCCTGCAACGGGTCAGCGCGCGGCGACGACTGCCTCGCCCATTTCGACACCCAGTGCCTGCGAATCGGCAACGGGAAAATTGACCTGGTGGCCGTTGAACTTGCCGCGCACGCGGCCATGGGCGACGACCAGACGGAAGCGCGAACCGCGCGACGTCGATCCGCGATACACCGTGCCGTGATCGGTTTCGTCGACCGAATAGGTGTAGCTGATGCCTTCATGGGAAAATTGCCGGACCTCGGGGTCCTTTGCGGCGGCCGGGGTAGCGGCCAGGCCCAGAGCGAAAGCGGCGGCGAAGAAGAGCTTGTTGGTCACGATCTTTCTCCTTGATCGATTCAAGAAAGCCAGATCGGCATCCCGTTATGTTGTCGTCCCGGACGTTATGTTGCGGTGCAGCATGACGCAATTGCCCGGATTGCGATCCCATGTGCAAAGCGCGCAATCGCGACCGCAGTCGGCGAACCGGCCAGTCCGGTGGTTTTTGACGACGGCCCGGGGGCATGACAAACTATTGCGACAAATTGGCGCCATTCCGATATCCCGGAACCGCCAGGGAGAAATGCGATGGGAGCAGTATCTGTCGCACTGAATCGCTTCGGCTATGGCGCCAGGCCGGAAGAGGCCCTGCCGGAAGCGCCGCGGAAATGGCTGCGCGACCAGCTGGATCGATATGACCCATCCCCCCGGATCATCGCCGATCAACCCCCGACGCGCGATGCCGCCGCGCTGCTCGCCGACTATAACCGACAGACGCGGATGGCGCGGCAAGACGCCGCGGCGTCACCCATGCCGGCCGCCGATACGGCATCGGATGCCGATCCGGTTCGCGAAGCCCGACGCCGCGCCGGTCAGCAGATGCGGCAATTCTATATCGGCGCAGTCGCCGCGCGTACCCAGGCCACATTGTCGACGCCCGCTCCGTTCGTCGAGCGGCTGGTGCATTTCTGGGCCAATCACTTCGCCATTTCCGCCGACAAGCTGACGGTGACCGGATTTGCCGGCGCATTCGAATTCGAAGCGATCCGGCCGCATGTGCTCGGCAGCTTTGGCGACATGCTGCACGCGGTCGAACGCCATGCCGCGATGCTGCTTTATCTCGATCAGGCGCAATCGGTGGGTCCGGCCAGCCGCGCAGGCATTGCGGCGCGCAGAAACGGCCGGAATATCGGCCTCAACGAAAACCTCGCGCGCGAAATTCTCGAACTTCATACGCTGGGCGTCCGCTCGGTCTATACGCAGCAGGATGTTGGCGAGCTGGCCCGGGCGATGACCGGCTGGACAGTGGCGGGGCTGGGGCGCGGCGCCGGCCGACGGGCTGGCGCAGGGCAGGCGGTGCCGGGAAGCTTCCTGTTCGCCGATCGCCTGCATGAGCCCGGCACGCGCACGCTGCTGGGGAAGAACTTCGCGCAGGCGGGCGAAGCCCAGACCGGCGCGATCCTCGACATGCTGGCGACGCATCCCGCGACGGCCCGGCATGTCGCGACCAAATTGGCGCGGCATTTCGCGGGCGATCATCCGCCCGAGCCGCTGGTCGCGCGGCTCGAGCATAATTTCCTCGAAACCGGCGGCAATCTGCCCGAACTCTATCGCGTGTTGATCGCGGCGCCCGAATGCTGGGGGGACGCGCCGGTCAAATTCCGCACGCCATGGGAATGGACGGTGGGCGCCTATCGCGCGCTCGGCATGCGCGACGTTGCGCAACCGCGTGCGCTGGTCAATCAATTCGTCCAGCTCGCCCAGCCGGTCTGGCGCCCCGGCGCTCCGGCCGGGTTCGACGATATCGCGGCAAGCTGGAACGGACCGGATTCGCTGTTGCGCCGCGTCGAACTCGCCGAACGCTTCGCCGCGCGCAGCCGCGATCGGATCGACCCGCGGGCACGCGCGGCGAAGCTGTTCCCCGATGCGCTGAGCGCGGCCACGCAACAGGCGATTGCGCGCGCCGAAAGTCCGGGCCAGGGTGTCGCCCTGTTGCTCGTCGCTCCCGAATTTCTGCGGAGATAGTCCATGATCAGCCGCCGTAATTTCGTTTCCGCCGGAGCCGCCACGATGCTCGGCTCCACGCTCGGCGCACGCATGGCGTTCGCGGCGGCGCCGACCGACAAACGCTTCGTCTTCATCATTCAGCGCGGCGCAGCCGACGGGCTCGGCACAGTCGCGCCGGTCGGCGATCCGGCATTTGTGCGGCAGCGCGGCGTTCTGGCAGAGGATTTCGCCGACGCGCCCCGGCTCGACACGCTGTTCGCGCTGCATCCGCAGCTTGCGGCAGTGGGGTCGCTTTATGAAGCGGGGCAGGCGTTGTTCGTCCATGCCGCGGCGTCGGCCTATCGCGACCGGTCGCATTTCGACGGCCAGAACGTGCTCGAAACCGGCGGTTCGCGGGCCTATGCGCTCCATGATGGCTGGATGAACCGCATGTTGTCGCTGCTGCCCGCTAACGACGCACGCGGTATCGCAGTGGCGGCGAGCGTGCCGCTGGCAATGCGCGGTCCGGTATCGGTGGCTTCCTATGCACCCTCCAACCTGCCCGATGCGTCGGAGGATCTGATGACGCGCGTCGGCATGCTCTATGCCGGCGATGTCGAGCTCGATGCGGCGTGGCGACAGGCGACGGCCACGCGCGCGGTTGCGGGCGATGCAGGCGCCCGGCGCAATGCCCAGGCGACCGGAGAACTCGCCGCGCGGCTGCTCGCCGATCCGGGCGGCAGCCGCGTCGCGATGATCGAAACCGGCGGTTGGGACACCCATGCCCAGCAACGCGGCAGGCTGGGCGCGCAGCTCGGCAATCTCGACCGGCTGATCGGCGCGCTGCGCGACGGCCTCGGGCCGCTATGGGACGATACGCTGGTGGTCGTCGCCACCGAATTCGGGCGCACGGTGCGCGTCAACGGCACAGGCGGCACCGATCATGGGACGGCGTCGTGCGCGATGCTGCTCGGCGGCGGCGTCGCCGGGGGCCGCGTGCTTGCCGACTGGCCGGGGCTTTCCGACGGCGCGCTCCATGAAAATCGCGACCTGCGTCCGACGACCGACCTCGCGACGATTCTGACAGGCACGGTCAGCGCGCATTATCGCGTCGATCCCGCGCTGGCGATGCGCGCGATGTTCCCCGATGCCCGATCCGGGCCGGCGGTCGAAGGGCTGATGCGCGGCTGAAGCTCCGCTTCGCACCGAACAATCGCGGCTGCTTTGACGCCGCACCGGCGGCCCGCTACCGGGCGGCGATGAACGCGCCGCAGCCCCTGTCGACCAAAGCCGCTGCCGCGCCGGATCGGGTGGGCCTCGCCCAGGGTGTCGGCGCCTATATCATCTGGGGTCTGCTGCCGCTGTTTTTCGCCGCGCTCAAAAGCGTCGGTGCGGCGGAGGTGGTGGCGCATCGCGTGCTGTGGTCACTGCTGTTGCTGGCGGTCGTGATCGTCGTGGGACGTCGCGGCGGCGCGTTGCTGGCGGCGACGCGCAATCCCCGCGCGCTCCTCATGCTGGCGGGCAGCGCGACGCTGATCTCGGTCAACTGGATCACCTATATCTGGGCAGTGACCAACCAGCATGTGCTGGCGGCGAGCCTGGGCTATTTCCTCAATCCGCTGGTCAATGTCCTGATCGGCGTCGTGCTGCTCGGCGAGCGGCTGACGCGGGTGCAGACGGCGGCGGTCGGGCTGGCGGGCGTCGGCGTGCTGGTGCTTGCGGTGGCGGCGGGCGCGGGGCTGTGGATCAGCCTGGTGCTGGCCTTCACTTTCGCCTTTTACGGGCTGATCCGCAAAGTCGTGCCGGTCGGATCGATCGAGGGGCTGACGGTGGAAACGGTGCTGCTCGCGCCCTTTGCCGCCGCGTTCCTGATCTGGCTGGGCCCGGCCAACAGCTTTGGCGAAACGCCCGGCCTTTCGCTGCTGATCGCATCGACCGGGATCATCACTGCGACGCCGTTGCTGCTGTTCGCCGCCGCCGCGCGCCGGCTGCGCTATGCGACGCTGGGCCTGCTGCAATATATCGCGCCGACGCTGCAGTTCCTCTGTGCGGTATTGGTGTTCGGCGAACGGATGACGACGGCGCATATGGCATGTTTCGCCTTCATCTGGTCGGGACTCGCCCTCTATGCCGTGCATGGCGGCGTAACCGCAGGGGCAGCCCGACGACGCGCGGCCACAAACTGAGAACGCCGTCGATTCGCGCTTGCCCGTTCCAAGCCGCGTCGAAATCCGTTACCGGGCAACGCTCCATCGATTAATCGGAACCGCAATGACTCTCTACGCACGTTTTGCCGCGCATCTTGACGATGTGCTCGACACCCTGATCGCCGACAATGTGCTGGTGCCGGGGATCGAGCGACGCGCCGTGACGGTCGAGCCGCCGCGCGATCCGAGCCATGGCGATCTCGCCACCAACGCCGCGATGGTGCTGTCGAAGGCGGCGGGGATGAAACCGCGCGACCTGGCCGAAAAAATCGCGGCCGAGCTGGAAAAGCGCGACGAAGTCGCTTCGGTTTCGATCGCGGGGCCGGGCTTCATCAACATGACGCTGACCGACGCCACCTGGCGCGGCGAGCTTTCGGCGATCCTCGATCTGGCCGATGATTATGGCCGCGCGACGCTGGGGCAGGGGAGGCGGGTCAATATCGAATATGTCTCGGCCAACCCGACCGGCCCGATGCATATGGGCCATTGCCGCGGTGCCGTCGTCGGCGATGCGCTGGCGAGCCTGCTCGAATATGTCGGCTATGCCGTCACGCGCGAATATTATGTCAACGATGCCGGCGGGCAGGTCGATGTGCTCGCCCGCTCGGCGCATCTGCGCTATCGCGAGGCGCTGGGCGAAGACATCGGCGAGATCCCCGAGGGGCTGTATCCGGGCGATTATCTGAAGCCGACCGGACAGCGGCTGGCGCATGAATATGGCGACCGTTTCCTCGGCAAGCCCGAAAGCGAGTGGCTGAGGCTGTTCCGTACCGAGGCGGTTGCGGACATGCTGGTGATGATCAGGCGCGACCTCGCGCTGCTCGGCATCCACCACGACCTGTTTTCGTCCGAAGCCGAGCTTCAGGCGGCGGGCAAGCCCGAAGCCGCCGAGAAATGGCTGCGCGAACGCGACCTTGTCTATGACGGCGTGCTCGAAGCGCCCAAGGGCGAAACGCCCGAAGATTGGGAGCCGGTCGAGCTGCCGCTGTTCCGCGCGACCCAATTCGGCGACGATCAGGATCGCCCGATCAAGAAATCGGACGGCAGCTGGACCTATTTCGGCGCCGACCTCGCCTATCATTTCCAGAAGGCGCAGTCCGCCGACGAACTGATCGACATCTGGGGCGCCGATCATGCCGGTACGGTGAAGCGCATTGTCGCGGCGGTGCAGGCGCTGACCGAAGGCAAGACCCGGTTCGACGTCAAGCTGGTGCAGATGGTGCGGCTGCTGCGCGGCGGCGAGCCGGTCAAGATGTCGAAGCGCGCCGGCAATTTCGTCACGCTCGCCGATGTCGTGCGCGAAGTCGGCAAGGATGTCGTCCGCTTCACCATGCTGACGCGCAAGGCCGATGCGCAGATGGATTTCGACTTTGCCAAGGTGGTCGAAGCGTCGAAGGACAATCCCGTCTTCTACGTCAACTATGCCCATGCCCGCGTCGCTTCGCTCCATCGCAAGGCGGCGGAGGCGGGCATTGTCTGCGACAGCGCCGATCTGTCCCTGCTTGATACAGAGGAACTGGCGCTGGTGAAGCGTGCGGCACAGTTTCCGCGCGTGGTAGAGGGCGCCGCCGCGGCCCGCGAACCGCATCGTATCGCCTTTTACCTCTATGATCTTGCAGGGGAATTTCACGCGCTCTGGAATATGGGCAATGACCGGCCCGAACGCCGCTTCCTGCTGCCCGATCAACCTGCGTTAACCTGTTCGCGGCTTTTCTTGGCCCGTGCGATCGGGCAGGTTATCCATAACGGTTTGGCCCTCATGGGTGTGGAGGCCGTTCAGGAGATGGCGTGATGGGTACGGGTGCCGGCGGGCCGGGATATGGCGACGACGATCGGCTTCCCTGGCTGGAATCGGTGGACGACGATTATTCGGAGGGTTCGTCCTGGGGACGGATCCTCCTGCTCGTCCTGTTGCTGCTCGCCGTGGTCGGCGCGGGAGCGTTCGGCTGGTTCTGGTACCAACGGCATCAGGGTTTCACCGGCAATGGCGAACTGATCCGCGCCCAGGAAGGCGATTACAAGGTCAAGCCGCAGGAACCCGGCGGGATGGACCCGGAAGGCGTGGGCGACGCCGCCTATGCCGCCAGCGAAGGCGAAGTGACCAATGCGTCGGTCAACATGGCCGACCGCCCCGAAGATCCGGTGGCGACTCCGGTCGCTCCGGCCAAACCGTCGCCTTCCGCCACCGGATCGGCGACCGCAACCGTTCCCGTGCCCCGGAGCGGCGGCACGCTTCAGGCGCGCAATCCGGTGCCCCAGCCGACGATCCGCGCCGGCGGCGGCGGTGGCGGGCTGATTCAGCTCGGCGCCTATCCCGATGCCGATGGCGCGAACGGTGCCTGGCGGACGCTGTCGGGCAAATATGACTTTCTCTCCCCGCTCGGCCATTCGGTCGAGCAGGCACAGCGCAACGGCGGCACCGTCTATCGCCTGCGCGTCAATGCCGGCAGCTTCGACCGCGCAAAGGAACTGTGCGACCGGCTGAAGGCCGCTGGCGAAAGCTGCTACGTAGCGAATTGAGGTTGACGGGTCAGTCCAAATGTTCGGGCTGAGCCGCTCGACTATGCTCGGGACATGGCTGTCGAAACCCGTTCCTGCTTCTGCGCTTGCAAAAGGAGAACAGCCCTTCGACAAGCTCAGGGCAAATGATTGTAGATCCTCCGGCGGTTACCACCCATGAAGCCCGTAATTTTCGGCCTGTCCGGCCACAGCCTTACCGCCGACGAGCGCGATTTCTTTCGCGACGCCGATCCGATCGGCTATATCCTGTTCAAGCGCAATTGCGGCGATCGCGCCCAGCTGCGCGCGCTGACCGACAGCCTGCGTGCGCTGTCGGGGCGCGACGATCTGCCGATCCTGATCGATCAGGAGGGTGGGCGCGTCGCACGGATGCAGCCGCCCGAATGGCCCGCATTTCCCGCGCCCAACGTCTTTGACAAACTCTATGACATCGCCCCGGTTTCCGCGATCGAGGCGGCGCGCGCCAACGCCCATGCGCTCGCGCTGATGCTGGCGCAGGTCGGCGTCAATGTCGATGCGCTGCCGCTGCTCGATGTGGTCCGTCCGGAAACCAGCAATGTCATCGGCGACCGTTCCTATGGCGCCGAACCGATGCGCGTCGCGGCGCTCGGCCGCGCGACGATCGAGGGGCTGCGGCGCGGCGGCGTTGTCGGCATCGTCAAACATATGCCCGGCCATGGCCGTGGCGTCGTCGACAGCCACAAGGAATTGCCGGTGGTCAAGGCGAGCGAAGCGGAACTGGCGGTCGATATCGAACCGTTCGCAACGCTGCGCGACGCGCCGATGGCGATGACTGCGCATATCGTCTTCACCGCATGGGATGCGGATCGCCCCGGCACGCTGTCGCCAAAGGTGATCGGCGATATCATCCGCACGCGGATCGGCTTTGACGGCCTGTTGATGAGCGACGATATCGACATGAAGGCACTGACCGGCACTGCGGGCGAGAAAGCGGCGGCTGCGGTTGCGGCGGGCTGCGACGTCGCGCTCGATTGCTGGGCGCGGATGGACGAGATGGTCGAGATTGCCGGGAAGCTGGGCGATGCGCCACAGAAGACGCTCGAAAGGCTCGACCGCGCGATGGCAACCGTGAAAGGCACGCCGCACGCCGACGCCTTTGCCGATCTGATCGACAAGCGCGACAGCCTGCTCGCGCTCGTCTGATCGCAAATATCCGCGTCGAATCGGCGCTTTACTGCCGAAATCGGGGCGTTCGGTGTCGGCATCGCCGCCGCTGACCAGCCTGCGCGCCTATAATGAACCGGTCGGGCGGTGTGTCGCCGCCGTGTTGGAGTTATAATCAATGCCGCTGATGAACTGGTCGCCCGAACTCGATGTCGGGGTCGAGGCGATGAACCACGAACATCGCCAGATTCTCGATGCCATGAACGATGTGTTCGATTCCGATGCTGCCGGCGTAACCGGGGCCACAATGATGGCGAAGATCGCCAGGCTCGGCGAGGTTACCACGCGCCACTTTGCCGACGAAGAGCGATATATGGACAGCATCGCCTATCCCGGGCGCGACGGGCACAAGACGATCCACGCCAAGCTGCTCAGCGATTTCGCGAAGCATAGCGGTGCGATCGAAGCCGCGGACGGCAAATGCACCCGCGAATTCTTTCAGTTCCTCAATCTGTGGCTGTCGGCGCACATCAAGCATATCGATCGCAAATATGGCGATCACGCCAATCGCGGCGGCGTGAAGGCGGCATAGCCGCCTCCACGTACACGACCTAGCTGGTGGGTTCGGCCTCGCGTGTCGATTGCGCCGATGCCATGCCCGGCTGGTCGGATTTGCCGCCCAGCTTTTCGCGGACGCCTTCCTCTACCTTGCGGCCGGTTTCGGTGTCGATATTGCGCCAATATTCGAACGCGCGCTGCAGCACCCTTTCGCTGACCCCGTCGCTCAGATGGCCGACGATGTTGCTGACCAGCCGGTCGCGCGCGGCATCGTCCATCACGTCGTTGATCAGCGCGCGCGGCTGGCTGAAATCATCGTCATCCGCGCGCAGCGTATAGGCATGGCGCACCATGTCGCCATCGCTGTGCCACAGCCCCGCTTCGCCGTCATAGGGCTGTGCCGCCGGCCCGCCATAGCTGTTGGGCGCATAGACCGGATCGGTGGCATTCTCGGTCCGCATCGCGCCGTCCTTCGAATAGCTGTGGACCGGGCTGTGCGGCTTGTTCACCGGGATCTGCTTGTAATTGACGCCCATCCGCGCGCGGTGCGCATCGGCATAGGCAAAGCCGCGCGCCAGCAGCATCTTGTCGGGCGACAGGCCAATACCCGGCACCATATTGTTCGGTTCGAACGCGGCCTGTTCGATTTCGGTGTGAAAATCGGTGGGGTTGCGGTCGAGCGTCATCTTGCCGACTTCGATCAGCGGATAATCGTCATGCGGCCAGATCTTGGTCAGGTCGAACGGATTGATCCGATAGGTTTTGGCGTCCTCGAACGGCATGATCTGCCAATACAGCGTCCAGCTCGGGTGATTGCCGTCGCGGATCGCGTTGAACAGGTCGCGGCGGTGATAATCGCCATCCGATCCCGCCAGCCTGTCGGCCTCATCCTGGCTCAGATAGGCGTTGCCGTCGCCCTGATCGGTCTTGAAGTGGAATTTCACCCAGAACATCTCGCCCGCCGCATTGACCAGCGAATAGGTGTGGCTGGAATAGCCGTTCATTTCGCGCCAGCTTTTCGGAATGCCGCGATCGCCCATCAGATAGGTCACCTGATGCGCGCTTTCGGGCGACAGCGTCCAGAAATCCCATTGCATGTCATGGTCGCGCAGGTCGTTGTCGGCGCGGCGTTTCTGGCTGCGGATAAAGTTCTGAAACTTGATCGGGTCGCGGATGAAGAAGATCGGCGTATTGTTGCCGACCATGTCGAAATTGCCCTCTTCGGTATAGAATTTGAGCGCAAAGCCACGCGGGTCGCGCCAGGTGTCGGGGCTGCCCCGTTCGCCCGCGACAGTCGAAAACCGTGCGACCATGTCGGTCTTCGCACCGGGCTGAAACAGTTTCGCCTTGGTATAGCGCGACACATCGTTGGTCACTTCGAACCGGCCGAACGCACCGCCGCCCTTGGCATGCGGCTGGCGCTCGGGAATCCGCTCGCGATTGAAATTCGCCATCTGCTCGATCAGGTAATGATCGTGGAGCAGGATCGGGCCGTTGGGGCCGACCGTCAGCGAATGTTCCTCGCTCTGAACGCGGATGCCGGCATCGGTGGTAATGGGGGGAAGGGATTTGTCGGCCATGGCGGGCCTCCTGTTGGCTGTGCGGAGAAGTTGCAGGAGATACGAACGCCGCCGCACGCCAGTTCCCGCCGGGCCACACGATCAAGCGCGGAAATATCGATCACCGCCGCCCCGCCCGACGATTTACCCGCCGGACGCCCGCATCGCGCAATATAGCTCCCAATCGGCAATCACCCGCTCGGCATAGCTGCGCGCCGCTTCGATCAGTGCCGCGCCATCCTGTCGCAGCGCCAGCCCCATCGCGGTTTCGAACCGCACCGATCGATTGTCGGCGCGCGAATGGGCGAGCGCCAGTGCCTCGCCGCATGCCTGCGCATAATGCGCCAGCCGGATCCCCGCATCGCCATCCGACAGACAGATTTCCTCCGGCTCGGCGCTGACGCGTGCATGGTGGCGCGATCGCACCAGCCAGCTTTCGCCGTCCCAATCGGCCTGATCGAGCAACAGGTCCGGCTCGCGCTGTACCCGCCGCTGGATCATCACCGTCAGATGCGCCGGCCCCAGCGTGTTGCGCGGATCGAGATCGGGAAATTCGTGGAGCGGCGCGGCGCGGCGCTGCTGCTTCACTTCGACCACCTGGCACATGGTCAGTTCGGCGCTGGTCGCCGCGCCCTCCGGCCCGACCAGCAGATAATAGCGCGGCAGGTCGAGCGACCCGGTCCCCTGGCCGATCCTCCGCACGACATCGAGGATCGCATCGTCGACATAGGGGCGGAATGCCGCGCGCACTGCCGCTTCGGCGGGTTCGTCGAGCCGCCGATAGCGCCGCCGGTCGCGAAAGCGCAGCCCCGCCGGATCGATCGCGACGGCCTTGCCAAGTGAGCTTTTGCGCTCGAACTTCGCGCCGCCGATCGCACGTTTGCGCGCTTTCTTCAGGAACCGGCGCAGCGGATGGCCGATCGCAAAATCATCGAGCGTCCGCCGCCGCACCGCGGGGTCGATCGTCACTTCGTCGCAGATCGCGATATAGCGGTCGACAAAGGCCTGTGCCCCCGCCAGCGCTTCGTCCGGTTCGGGCGGCGCCAGCCCGGCGACATCGTCGAATTCGTCGGTGGTATAGCGCCCCTCGGCAATCCCGGCGGCCAGCTCGCAACTCAGGAACAGGCTGGTGACGAACCGCGCCAGATCCCACGCCGCCGGGCCGATACAGGCATCGTCGAAATCATCGGGGCCAAAGATGATGTGCCGCCCATGCGACCCCTTTTCGGTGACGAAGCCGAAATTGGACATGTGGCAATCGCCCACCACTGCGCTGTACAGGGCAGGGTGGGTCAGCCCCTGCGGCAGGTGCAGCGCCCCGCTGGCCAGATCGCCATAGATCAGCTGTGCCGACCCGCGCAGAAAGCAATAGGGGTTGCGCGCCATCTTGGCATGCTTGGCCGAATGCGACCCGGCGTCGGGCGCAATCCCGTCCACCCGCGCAATCTCCGCGGCAATCCACGCACTGCGCTCGCCATCGTCCATATGGTCGCCCCTCAATCGCGGCAGAGCATGCCGCGTCTAGGCAACTGGCGAACGGGGGATTTGATCCGGGGTGGGGCGCTATTTGCGGGGCAACGGCGCGCGCAACGTGATCGCCTCGTCCGCTTGTGGGCCGGTTGCCCGACGGCGCCCTTTATGGGCTCGCGACCTAGCGCAGCGGCAACCACCCCCCGAACACGGCGCCGCCATGCGTCGTGTGGTGCAACACGAGATCGCCGCCATGCGCGCGGAATATCTGACGGGCGAGGGTTAGTCCGATCCCGCTGCCGCCGCTCTTTTGCGAAAAGAACAAGTCGAAGATCGCATCCCGATTTTCCGGCGCCACGCCCGGCCCATTGTCGGCTATCCGAATCCGCAGCGCAGCGGAATCGGCGGATAGCGTCAGTCGGACCTGTCCCGGTTCGGTGGCGACTTCGGCGGCGTTCTGCAGCAACGCCCATAGCGCGGCATGGAGCTGATTGGCATCGGCGACGATATGTTGGGGCACATGGTCTCGCTCCAGCGACAGCGCTACATGCTCTTTCCAATGTGTGGAAAATAGCCGCTCCAGATCGTCGAGCAGCGGGGCGAGCGCGAAGCGCCGCAGCTCGGGCGGCGGCAATCGCGCCATGTCGCGATAGGCAAGGATGAAGCGCTGTAGCCCCTCGGTGCGGGTGGCGACGGTGCCGATCGCGTCGCGGGCATGGTCGAGATCGGGCACGGGATCCGCGAGGATATCGACTGCGGTGCGGCTGAGCGAGGCGACCGGCGTGAGGCTGTTCATGATCTCGTGGCTCAGCACCTGCATCAGCTCGCGCAGCGTGGCGGCTTCGACGGCTTTCATTTCTGCCTCGACATCGACCAGCGCCGCGATCCGCGTGCCGCCCGCGCCCGAAGAGGCCAGATCGGCGACGGTGAGCGCGAAGATGCGTTCAGCGGTGTCGAGCGTCAGGCGCAACGTCGTCCCCTTGCCGGGAAGGGCGTCGCGAATCGCCGCCATCAACGCTGCGGGCGGCGCTTCGATTCGATCGTCGACGCCGAACAATCGCCGCGCCGCGCGGTTGATCGCCCACAGCCCGCCATCGGGTTCGTGCGCGAGCAGCGGTGCGGGCGAAAGGTCGAGCAGGCTGCGCAGCCGCCGCTGTTCGCGCGCATCGGCAATGGCTGTGGTCGCAGGTGCGCGGTCCGCTGCTTGCGCGACGGCGACGCGCTGCAGCAGCGTGTTGAGCCCTGCGGTCAACAGCACCAGCACCAGTAGCGCGATTGCCGCATTGGCATAGAGCCCGTGCGTCAGCGCGATCGCGCCGCCGGCACCGGCCGCGACGAGCAGCGCCGCGCTGAGCAGCATGCGGGGCGTCTCAGAGCCCATATTTGGCCATCCGGCGATAGAGGGCGGCGCGCGTAAGGCCGAGCTCTCCGGCAGCGCGGCTGACGTTGAAGCCGTTGCGCTTGAGCGCCGCCTCGACCAGCAACCGCTCGCTACGTTCGAGATTGAGGTCGGACGCGATGGCGCGCGGGGCGGGTGCCTGTGCATCGGTTTCGAGCTGGAAATCGGCAAGATCGAGTGCGTCGCCTGTGCCGAGCAGCACCGCGCGCTCGACCACCTGGCGTAGCCCGCGAACATTGTCGGGCCAGCGATCGGCGGCGATCGCGGCAGCGGCGGTTTCGCTGATCGACCGTGCGGGCTTGCCGTAGCGCGCGGCGAAGCGATCGGCGAAATAGCGGGCGAGCAGAAGCACGTCGTCGCTGCGTTCGACGAGAGGCGGCAGGTCGATCTCGATCGTATTGATGCGATAGAGCAGGTCGGGAGCGAGCGTCTGGGCCAATGTGGCGCGATCATGCCGACTGGTCGCGATCGGGCGCGTTTGCGACAGGCGGCTTGCGAGCTGGAGCTGGAGTTCGGGCGCCAGCGCGTCGACTGCGTCCAGGATCAGCGTGCCGCCGGCCGCTTGCGCCAGCGCAGCATCGATCGCCGCCATGGTCTTCACCGCCGCGCAGGCGAGCAGCGCGGGCGGGCGCTCGGCATGCTGCGAGCCATTATGGAGTACGTCCGCGAACAGGCTCTTGCCGCTGCCCGCCGGTCCGCGGATCAGCACCGGCGCAGCGGTAGCCGCCACTTGCGCGATCCTGTCGCGCGCAGTCTGGATGGCCGGTGCCTCTCCGATGATCAGGCGGTCGGTGTCGCTGGCTGTGGGAATGACGCGGCGGCGTGCGCGGCTGAGCGCGACGGCGCGTTCGATCGTCGCGAGCAGCCGTTCGTTGCTCCATGGCTTGATGACGAAATCGGCGGCGCCGGCGCGCATCGCCTGCACTGCGATGTTGATGCCGCTATGGCCGGTGACGACCACCACGGCGAGATCGCGGTCGGCGGCGGTCAGCCGGTCGAGCATCGCGAAGCCTTCCTCGCCGGTAGTGCGCCCGCGCGCGAAATTGAGATCGAGCAGGACCGCATCATAACGATGCTCGGCCAGCAGCGGCCATGCCGCGTCAGGCGACGCGGCGCCGGTGAGCGCCATGCCGCGCCGTTCGAGCAGCAGCCGCGCCGCCTTCACGATATCGGGGTCGTCATCGATGAAGAGAATCGCGGGCGGTGACGTGTCGTTTGACATGATCCAGACAGTGTCCGAAATCGGACAGTTCGTACAGTCCGAGCTTTTCGCGACTGTCCGCTATTCCATTTTAAATATGTATATCAGTGCCTTAGGAAGGTGTCCGCCTGTCCGGTACACTGTCCGGGATGAACCAGGACACTTCCATAGCATCAAGCGCGCATTCGGGCGCGACGATGGACCAGCGGATCGAGCGGCCCGGCCTGCGCCGCCGCAAGCTGTTGGTGCGCGGGCTGATCGCGCTGGCCGCGCTGATCATTCTCATCGCCGCATATCTGTTGATGCCGGGTGCCAATGCAGTGACGGTCGATCGCGACAGCGTCCGCATCGGTACGGTCGAAAGCGAGCCGTTCCGCGATTATGTGCCGTTGCGCGGCGAAGTGACGCCGTTGCGCACCGTCTATGTCTCGGCGCTGGCGGGCGGCCAGGTCGACGCGCTGATCGCAAGCGACGGCGCGATGGTCGCTGCGGGCGAACCGCTGGCCCGTCTGGTCAATCCCGATCTGCAGCGCGACGTCGCCACTCGCACCGCCGGGATCGCCGGCCAACTCAGCAATGTCAGCGGCGAGCGGCTATCGGTGCAGCGCAGCCGCCAGCAGGCCGAAAGCGAGCTGGCCGACGCGCGCAACCAACTGCGCCGCGCCGAGCATGACCTGTACGTCAAGCAGACGCTGTTCGAGAAGAACATCGTCAACGAAGCCGCGGTGCGCCCGCTGCGGGAGGACGTCGCTTATCTGCGCGAACGGGTAGGCGCGCTGGAAGCCGCGCGGCGCGACGAACTCGCGACGCTCGCCGATCAGGAGGCGCGGATCGACCAGAGCCAGCGCCAGTTGCGCGCCAGCCTGGAGATGGTCGAACAAAGCCTTGCCGCGCTCACCATCCGCGCGCCCGCCGGCGGGCGATTGACTGCCTTCACTGTCCAGCCGGGTCAGGCGATCCAGCCGGGCGACCGGATCGGCCAGATCGATTCCGAAGGCGCGTGGAAGCTCGTCGCCGATGTCGACCAGTTCTATCTCAACCGCGTCCGCACCGGCCAGCATGCCGCCGCCGAGATCGGCGGGCGCAAGGTGTCGCTGACCGTCGCCAAGGTGCTGCCACAGGTCGAGAATGGGCGCTTCCGTATCGAACTGGTGTTCGCCGAACGCGCGCCGGACGGGCTAAATCGCGGCCAGATCGTCGATGCCAAGCTCGTGCTCGGTGCCGCACAGCGTGCCGTGGTGGCGCCTTCGGGCCCGTGGCTCGATGCGGGCGGCACCATCGCCTTCGTCGTCGACGCCAACGGCAATCGCGCCGTCCGCCGCGCGATCACGGTCGGCCGCCGCAATCCCGAACAGGTCGAAATCACTTCGGGCCTTCAGCCCGGCGATCGCATCGTCCTCGGCACGATCGACGATTACCGCACCCGCGACCAGCTATTGATACGATAGGAGCCCAGGATGATACGCCTCGAAAATGTGAGCCGTCGCTACCGGTCCGACGAAGTCGAGACGACGGCGCTCGCCGACATCAATCTCCGCGTCGGCGAAGGCGAATTCGTCGCGATCATGGGTCCCTCGGGCTGCGGCAAATCGACCTTGCTCAACATTCTCGGCACGATCGATCGACCGAGCGAGGGGCATTACTGGTTCGAGGATCGCGATCTGGCGGCGACCAGCGAGGCCGAACTCGCCAAATTCCGCCGCGACCGGCTGGGCTTCGTCTTTCAGAGCTTCAACCTGATCGACGAACTGACCATCGTCGAAAATGTCGCGCTGGGCCTCGCCTATAGCAGCCTGCCGCGCGCCGAGAAACGCGCGCGCGTCGAGGCGGCGATGGATCGCGTCGGCATCGGCCATCGCCGCAGCCACCATCCGCACCAGCTTTCGGGCGGACAGCAGCAGCGCGCGGCGATCGCGCGCGCCATTGTCGGTCGGCCTTCGTTGATCCTCGCCGACGAGCCGACCGGCAATTTGGACACCGAAAACGGGGCGCAGGTGATGGACATCCTCGCCGAACTCAATCGCGAAGGGACGACGATCGTGATGGTCACCCATTCGCCCGCGCACGCCGATTTCGCCAAGCGGACCGTCCATGTCCTCGATGGCAAGATCCTTGCCTCGACGCGTCTCGCCGCCTGATCCCGGAGTTTTCCATCATGTCCAGCGGCCTGCTGACCTTCTATCGCGCGCTCACCCGGCACAAACTCTATGCGCTGCTCAACATCGGTGGGCTGGCACTCGGCATCGCGGTGTTCCTGGTGCTGTTCCTCTTCGTCCGGTTCGAAAAGAGCTATGACAGTTTTCCGGGGTCGGAGTATATCTGGGTGCTCGAGGAGCAATATTTCTTCCCCGGCGCGGCCGAAGGACCCTCGCTGTGGACGATGCAGGGCGAACTGGATCAGCTCAAGGCGGACTTCCCCGATCTGGTCGGCACCCGCTTCAACGGACTGACCGCAGTGGTGCGCGACGGCGATCATGTGATTTCGGAGGATGTGACGGCGGTCGACGCCAATTTCTTCGAGCTGTTCCGCTATCCGGCAGTTTCCGGCGATCCGACCGCGACGCTGGCCGATCCCGATGGGCTGGTGCTCACGGAAAGCGCCGCGCGCAAATATTTCGGTGCGGAATCGCCGATCGGGCGCACGCTGGCGCTCGACCTCGACGGGACGCCGTATCGCTACAAGGTGGGAGCGGTGATTCGCGACCTGCCGGCGAACACCAGCTTTACCACGACGATGTTCGTGCCCTTCCTGCGCGAGCGTTTCGGCGGGCAATGGTATGACCATTGGGGGAGTTCCAGCCTCACCACTTTCCTGTCGTTCCGCGACGCCGAAGCAGCCCAGGCATTCGCGGCGCAGCTTCCCGATTTCATCGAACGCCATGCCGGCGCCACCGACAATTTCACCAAGCCGGTTTCGAACATGTTCCGCCAGTCGATCGTGCCGCTGCACGAAATTCACCTGTTCGATGCCGCCGATCGGGCGATGGTGACCACGCTGGCCCTGGTGGGGCTGCTGACGCTGCTCATCGCGATCGTCAATTACGTCAATCTCGCCACTGCCCGTTCGGGACTGCGCGCACGCGAAGTGGCGCTGCGCAAAGTGCTTGGTGCGAGCCGAGCCAGGCTGATCCGGCAATTCATGGGCGAAGCGATTGCAACCGTCGCGCTTGCCGCGCTGATCGGTCTCGCGCTCACCGAACTGGCGCTGCCGTTCGTCAATGCGACCGGGGGGAGCAGTCTTGCGATAACCTATCTCGGCAGCGGAGGCGTGCTGCTCCCGCTGGTTGCGTTGGTGCTCGTTGTCGGCGTGGTTGCCGGCGCCTATCCTGCGCTTGCGCTGTCGGGTTTCCGCCCGGCCGCTGTCCTTGCTGCGGCGCGTGCGCCGGGTGGAGGACGCGCGGGCATCAGGCTGCGTCAGGGACTGGTCGTGCTGCAATTCGGAGTCGCCATCCTCTTCGCGATCGGCACTACGGTGATGATCGCGCAGACGGCGCATGTCCGCTCGGCCGATCTTGGCTTCCAGCGCGATGGGCTGTTCATCGTTGCGTCCTATGTCAACGCCAGCCAGCAGCAGCAGGACACGCTATTGCGTGAATTTGCCGAGGTTCCCGGCGTCACTTCGGTCACCCGTGCCAACAATTCTCCGGGCTGGCAATATGAAAGGAATTCGAGCAATTTTCATCGTCTCGATCGGCCCGATCTTTCGCCTTCGATCCTGTCGGTGCCGGTCGGCGAGAATTATTTCGCTACCTTTGGCGCGCGATTGCGTGCCGGACGACTGTTCGACAGCGCCAATCGCGCCGGCGACGACACAGCGGAAGAGGCACAGGGGGCCACACGGAACGTCGTCCTCAACGAAACCGCAGTGCACGAACTCGGATTTCCGAACGCACAGGCGGCGGTGGGGGCGCTCATCACGGACGGTGGACGCGAAAATCGCGTTGTCGGCGTGGTCGAGGATATGCGTTTCGACACCCCGCGTGAGCGCGTGCGACCGATGCTCTATATGCTGAACACGGTACATCCCTGGGGGCCGCTTGCGACGGTGCGCTATCGCGGCATGGCGCCCGCGCAGATCGAGGGCGCGCTCGAATCGGTATGGAACCGCGTGGTTCCCGGCGTGCCGTTCGAGGGCGAAACCGTCGAAAGTTCGCTCTACGAACGCTATTACAAACAGGACGCGCAGCGCGCGAACATCTTCACCATGGGCGCGGTACTGGCGGTGCTGATCGGGTGCATCGGCCTCTATGGCCTGGCCGCGTTCGATACGACGCGGCGGATCAAGGAAATCGGTATCCGCAAGACGCTCGGCGCATCGACATGGGACGTCATGCGACTATTGCTCGGGCGGTTCCTGCAACCGGTGTTGTTCGCCAATCTTATCGCCTGGCCGCTCGCATATTTCGCGCTGCGCGGCTGGCTGTCGGGCTTCGACGATCGCATTGCGCTCTCGCCGCTCTATTTCCTGCTGGCTTCCGTCGTGGCGACGCTGATCGCGGTTCTGACGATCATTGGTCAGAGCTGGAAAGTCGCCCGAGCCGAACCTGCGCGCGCGTTGCGCTACGAATGACGGGACTGCGGCGCAGCCGGGAAAAAGGCCAGGCCCTGCAAATCGCCAGTCGAACTTGCGATGTCCGCCATGCATAGCGTGACAAAAACGTACGAATGTCGGTAGTCAGGGCGCATTCCTGCCATTCCTCATCCCTCTGTCCTACATCCCCCAACCCGTGCTAGCGGCGCACCCATGCAGATCGGTTCGCGTATAATCGCCGTTTCTCCCGCGCGTGCGCACATGCCCGCGCCCGCGCGTGTTCGTGCGACTCACTGCGAACTTTGCACGCAAAACCGTGGCTTCGACATTGCGCTCCGCACGCACTAGATTGGGGCCAGCATGACCGATTCCTCGCTTGGCCTTGATGAACCGCCCCAGCCGCAATCGGCTGAGGCATATCGCGTGCTCGCGCGCAAATATCGCCCGAAAACCTTTTCGGAACTGATCGGCCAGGATGCGATGGTCACCACGCTGGGCAACGCGATCAAGCGCGACCGGCTGGCGCATGCGTTCCTGCTCACCGGGGTGCGCGGGGTGGGAAAGACCTCGACTGCGCGGCTGATCGCCAAGGCGCTCAATTGCATCGGGCCGGACGGGCAGGGCGGACCGACGATCGATCCGTGCGGCGTGTGCGAACCGTGCCGCGCCATTTCCGAAGGGCGGCATATCGACGTCATCGAAATGGACGCCGCCAGCCATACCGGCATCGACGATGTGCGCGAGATTATCGAGGCGTCGCGCTATGCTGCGGTTTCGGCGCGCTACAAGATCTACATCATCGACGAAGTCCATATGCTGTCGAAAGCGGCGTTCAACGGGCTGCTCAAGACGCTCGAAGAACCGCCGAGCCATGTGAAATTCCTGTTCGCGACCACCGAAGTGCACAAGGTGCCGGTGACGGTGCTGTCGCGCTGCCAGCGGTTCGATCTGCGCCGCATCCCCGCCGAATTGCTCGCCACCCATTTCGCGCATGTCGTCGAGGCCGAGGGCGTGACTGCCGAGCCGGAGGCGCTGGCACTGATCGCCCGCGCGGCCGAAGGATCGGCCCGCGACGGCCTCTCGATCCTCGATCAGGCGATTGCCCATGCCGATATCGAAGGCGGCGGCGTGCGCGCCGATGTGGTGCGCGCGATGCTGGGCCTGTCCGATCGCGGCGCGATCCGCGACCTGTTCGGCCTGTTGCTCAAGGGTGAGGGGCAGGGCGCGCTGCGGGTGCTGCGCGCGCAATATGACCTTGGCGTCGATCCGCAGGCGGTGCTCAAGACATTGCTCGAAACCGTCCATGCCGTCACGCTGGCCAAGCTGGGCACGCCGCCTCAGCCGGGCCAGTCGGGTGAGGAAGTGCGCGATCTGGAGGAGTGGGCGGCCGCCCTGTCTTTCCCGGCGTTGCACCGCCTGTGGCAATTGATGCTGCGCGGCCATGATGAAGTCGCACGCGCGGCCTTGCCGATCGAAAGCTGCGAAATGGCACTGTTGCGCGTCATTCACGCGTCGCAATTGCCCGATCCGGGCGATCTCGCGCGGCGGCTGGCTTCGGGCGAAATGCCCGCCGGCGCGCCGCCCGCCCCGCAATCGGCCTCCGCGCCGCCCACTGCGCCGGTTGCGCAGAATCAACCTGCGCCGGAGCCTCAGCCGCCTGCGCTGCCCGCTGATCTGGCCGGGCTCGCGCAATTGCTGCAGGACCGCAATCGCTTCGCGCTGGCCGAGGAAGTGCGGTCCATCGTGCGCGTCGTTACCTATGAAGCGCCGCGCATCGATTTCGCGGCGGCGCGCAATCTTCCCTATGATTTCCTGCGCGAGCTCGGTGCCGCGCTGCGCGAAATCACGGGCGTCAATTGGCAAGTGAAAGTCGTGGAAGGCGAAGGCCAGCCCACGCTACGCGAACAGGGTGAAGCTGCGGAGGCGGCGGAAAAGGCCGCCGTGCTCGCTTCGCCGGTGGTCGCGGCGGCGATGGAGGCGTTTCCGGGCGCCGAGCTGGTCGGCTGGAAACGCAGCAGGAGCAACGGAATATGAAGAATCTCGAAGAAATCATGGCGATGGCGCAGAACGTCCAGGCCGAATTGCAAAAGGCGCAGGAAAGCCTCGACACGATCGAGGTCGAAGGCGTGTCGGGTGGCGGCCTGGTCAAGGTGCGCGCCTCTGCCAAGGGGCGGATTCTGGGCGTCGATATCGACGATTCACTGCTCCAGCCGTCCGAAAAGGGCATGCTTGAGGACTTGATCGCGGCTGCGCTCAACGATGCCCGCGCCCGCGCCGATGCCGCCTCGCAGGAACAAATGTCCAAGATGACCAGCGGCTTGCCGCTCCCGCCGGGATTCAAGCTGCCTTTCTAAGGCGCTTTCCCACGGGCTTCCCGCTCCCCGGCCACACTGGCGGAACCAGCTGCGCGGTGACCGCGTTCTTGGGCCCAGTTCAGTAGCGTAAGGGAGTAGGAATATGGCCACCGAAACAACAACGACGGAATCGCCGCACACGACCGTCATCGAACGCCGCGGCAGCGGTGCCGGAATCCTGATCGGCCTCGCGGTGCTGATCCTGGTGATCGTCGGCGCCTTTTATCTGGTCAACCGCACCAACAACGAAAACGCCCAGACCCAGGCGATCGAAGGCGCCGCGCAAAGCGTTGGCGATGCCGCCGATTCGGTTGGCGATGCGGTCAAGCCTGCCCAATAAGCAATGCACGGTCAGCGGATGCAGGCGTCCAGACCCTGCGTCCGCACCGTCGCGATCCGCGCGGCGATGCTGTTGGCATAACGCCGCGTAAATCCCGTCGGATTGACCCCCGCCCGCTGTTTGGGCAGCGGCAATACGGCGGCAATCTGTGCGGCCTCGCGCGCGGTAAGCCGGTCCGCGCCATGTTTGAAGTAACGCCGCGCACCCGCTTCGACGCCATAGGTGCCGATGCCGGTCTCCGCGACGTTCAGATACACTTCCATGATCCGTCGCTTGCCCCACAGCTTTTCGATCAGGAAGGTGAACCACGCCTCCAGCCCTTTGCGGACATAGCCGCCGCCTTGCCACAGAAAGACGTTTTTTGCGGTCTGCTGGCTGATCGTCGAACCGCCGCGAATGCGGCCGCCCTGCTGGTTGCGTTTCCAGGCATTTTCCATGGCTTGCCAGTCAAAGCCATTATGTTCGCAAAATTTGGAATCCTCCGCGCCGATCACTGCACGCGCCATGTTGGGGTCGATCCGCGACAAGGACCGCCAGCTATGGCGCGCGCCGTGGCCGCTGAAGACATCGCCGATCATCGTCAGCGTGATGGGAGGCGGCACGAAGCGATAGATGCCGACCATCGCGACCGAAAGGAGCAGGAATCCCGCCACCAGCAAAAACGCCCATTTCGCGACGCGGCGGACGATCGAGCGGCGGGGTCGCGGTGTTTTCGCGCGGGCGGGCGGGGACGGCGGAGGAACCGGGGGTAGGGGCGGTGGTGTTCGCCGTTCGCTACCGGCCGTCCCGGGCGTGCGGAGGGGTATGCCCGAAGCGCTTGCGCCGGGGAGGAAATCCTCCACCGGTCCCGTTTCCTCGGCATTCAGTGCGGACAGCGACGGCCAGCCATCGGGGTGCGTAATCTGGATATGCCGTTTTTCGGCATCGTCCGATCCGGCATCCGAAACGCCGGAACGCTTCGGCGGCGAGGAGGGGAGCGACCGCTCCTCGCCCGATTCGTCGTCATCGACGGCCATGGCGGCAGGCAGTTTCCTTGCAGGGCCGAAGGTTCAGGCGGTCAGCAACCGCTTTTCGCCGGCCAGACGCATCATCGCCTTTTGCAGCTTTTCGAACGCGCGAACCTCGATCTGGCGAACGCGCTCGCGGCTGACGCCATAGACCTGGCTCAGTTCCTCGAGCGTCTTGGGATCGTCGGTCAGCCGCCGTTCGGTGAGAATATGCTTCTCACGCTCGTTCAGGTCGTCCATCGCCTCGACCAGCATTTCGTGCCGGACATCGGCTTCCTGCGTTTCGGCGACGCGTTCGTCCTGCAGCGGTTCGTCGTCGGCGAGCCAATCCTGCCACTGGCTTTCGCCGTCTTCGCGCATGGGAACGTTGAGCGAGGTATCGCCGCCCATCGCCATGCGACGGTTCATCGAAATGACTTCGTCCTCGGTCACGCCCAGATCGGTCGCGATCTTTGCCACGTCCTCGGGACGCAGATCGCCATCCTCGAACGCGTCGAGCTTGGCCTTCATCCGGCGCAGGTTGAAGAACAGCTTCTTCTGCGCGGCAGTGGTGCCCATCTTCACCAGCGACCAGCTGCGCAGGATGAATTCCTGGATCGACGCGCGGATCCACCACATCGCATAGGTGGCGAGGCGGAAGCCGCGATCGGGTTCGAATTTCTTCACGCCCTGCATCAGGCCGATATTGCCTTCGCTGATCAGCTCGCTGACCGGCAGGCCATAGCCGCGATAGCCCATGGCGATCTTGGCCACGAGCCGCAGATGGCTGGTTACCAGCTGCGCCGCCGCATCGGTGTCGCCATGCTCCTGAAAGCGCTTGGCGAGCATATATTCCTGTTCCGGGGCCAAGATCGGAAATTTCTTGATCTCGGCCAGATAGCGGTTGAGGCTTGCCTCTCCGCCAAGAGCGGGGATCGTCGCAGGGACGTTGCTGCCGCTAGCCATGATCATTTCTCCCTTCGGATGCTCTGGGGCCGGTCGCTTCCTGTGCGATCGTACCACCTAGTCTATACGAGAAGCTTATCGAACAGTTCCTGCATGTCTGCAGGCATTTCGCTGTCAAACGCTAAAGCGTTACTTTTAATCGGGTGAATGAACCCGAGATGCGCCGCGTGCAAGGCCTGCCGCCCGAAACCGAGCTGTTCGAGCACAGGGCGGTGCGTCGCGCGAGTACGAGAATATACAGGATCTCCCAGCAACGCATGGCCGATCGATGCCATATGCACGCGAACCTGATGCGTGCGCCCGGTTTCGAGCCGGCATTCGACCAGTGCGGATTCGCGCAGCGGCTTCACCATCTTGTAATGCGTCACTGCGCGCTTGCCGCCGTTGACGATCGCAATTTTCTTGCGGTTGCTGGGCGACCGCGCCAGTGGCGCGTCGACCGTGCCCTGAGTCGGGCTGGGCAGCCCGGCGACGATCGCGCGATAGCGCCGGTCGATGCTGTGCGCCTTGAACTGGCGGGCCAGTCCCTCATGCGCCCGGTCATGCTTGGCAGCGACCATCAGCCCCGACGTATCCTTGTCGATGCGATGGACGATGCCGGGCCGGGCAACGCCGCCGATGCCGGACAATTGCCCCGCGCAATGGTGCAGCAGCGCGTTGACCAGCGTGCCGTCCGGATTGCCCGCGGCGGGATGGACGACCAGCCCGGCGGGCTTGTTCACCACGATCAGATGTTCGTCCTCGAACACCACGTCGAGCGCGATGTCCTGCGCTTCGTTATGGGCGGGTTCGGGTTCGGGTACGCTGACCTGAAACCGCAGCCCCGAAGCGATCTTGCGCGAAGGATCGCGGACAAGACCATCGGGCCCGGCAACATTTCCGGTGGAGATCAGCGCCTTCACGCGCTCGCGCGAAAGCATGGGCAGGGCGTCGGCAAGCGCGCGATCCAGACGCCAGCCATTTGCTGCATCCGCGATCACGGCCTCGACTATCGCTACCCCCCGATCCATTATGTGTCCTAGATGGATATGACGGTTCGAATTTCAAGAAGTCTGATCGACGAAATCGACGCTGCCGCCGCCGCCGCTGCGCCGCACGAAGCATGCGGGCTGCTGTTTGGCCGGGGCGATGCGATCACGGCGTGGAAACCCGCCGAAAATGTTGCCGTGACGCCCGAAACCCATTTCGAAATCGATCCCGCCGCGCTGTTCGCTGCGATCCGGGCGGAGCGGGCTGGTGGCCCGCCGCTGATCGGATATTGGCACTCGCACCCCAATGGCGATGCCGCGCCATCGCCGACCGATGCGGCGATGGCGGCACCCGACGGCAAATTATGGGTGATCGTCGCCCGCGGCGCGGCGACATGCTGGCGCGCAGTAGCACAGGGCAGTCGCCATGGCCGTTTCGATCCGGTCGCGCTGACGCCCTTTGCCTGATTGCGGGCGTGGGTCGCCTGATTTCCGGTGTGGCGGCGCCTTTGCGAGAAAAGCGCGGTTTTGCGTGCCAAGTTCGCACTGGTTCGCACCGCAGCATGCGCGCGCGGGCGCACACATGCGCGCGCGCGAGGCATCGATATCGGGACAGGTGCAAACGTGAACATATAGGGAACAATTTAGCGTCGCGAAATGCTGTAGGATAGGAGGAATTCGCCATTCCAAAACGGTTGCGGAGGGGTGCGCGGTGCGTGGCGCTCTGTCTGGTCACGCCACGCCGCCCGAGCCATGGGCCGATGCGTCGTCGCTTTATCGGTTCGTGGTCTGGTCGAAGCTGACGGTGATGGTGAAGCGCAGCGCCGAGCCGGCCAGCGCCGCCGGGGGGGCGGGCATCGGCGCGGCGCGCGTGACGGTGCGCAGCGCCAGCCGGTCGAGCAGCGGGTTGCCGCTGCTTCGATCAAGCGACACATCATGCACCGCGCCGCCGCGATCGACGGTGAAAGCGATGACTGCCTCGCCCCGGATGCGCACGCCGCGCGGACGACGCGTGTTGATGTGCGACCAGAGCGCACTGGCATAGCTGTCGCGGACATTTGCCGGTTCGCGGGTGCGGACGGGGGCCGACGGCGCGATCGGTTGCGGCGACGCCTGTTCGGGAAGCGATGGGGCGGCGAGCTGCGGGGGCGCTGCGGAAGGGCTCGATGCGGCTTGCCGCGCCGGCGATTGTAACGGGGACGGCGCCGCAGGTGTCGATGGCGCAGTCGATGTCCGTGGCGGAACCGGTTTGCGTGGCTGTGCGGCCGGCTGTGCGGCTTTCGGTTCCGGTTCCGGAACGGCTGATTCCTCAGGGGGCAGGTCGAAAAGGCGCAGCGCCTGCTGCTCCGCCTGCGGTGCGGTCACTGCAGGCGCGAGCATCACCAGCGAAGCGAGCAATGCCAGAATAGCGGTCGCACTGCCCGCGCCGGCCCAGCGTTCGCGGCCCGAGGGGCGATAGCCCCCCGAGCCGCTCCGGTCAGAAGGATTTGCTGAGCGAGACATTGAAGCTGCGCCCACGCCCCGGAACGGGACGAAGCACGCCGGTCGCCCTGCGGTCGCCAAGCGATACGCCGCCCAGCGGCAGCGCATATTCCTTGTCGAACAGATTGCTGACATCGACGCCGATGCGGAAGCCGCTGATCGTATAGCCCGCGCCGATATTGGCGAGGACATAGCCGTCGGTTTGCGGTTCGTTGCGCGTGGCATCGACGCGCGTCTTGTCCGCCACGCCTTCGATTTCGACATGACCGTCGAAACCGGTGCCGCTCATATAATGCAGCCCCAGCGACGCGTTGAACGGCATCTGATGGTACAGTGGCGCGTCATCGGCGAGATTGTCGCCCTGCAGCCAGCTTGCCGCCGCTTCGACCCGCAAATGCCCGCCCGCATCGTTGCGCAGCAGCTCGACCGCGCCCGACAGATCGACACCGTAAAAGCGCGCTTCGCCATTGGTGAATTGCAGCTGCACGAAACCGCTGGGCATGCCCATCATGTCGGTCAGGTCCGCGATCTTCACCACGTCGATATAATCGTCGACATGCGTGTACCAGGGCGAAATGCGCAGCGACCACGGCGTCTCAACACCGCCGCTGAACGTCACTGCCGCGCTCACCGTATCGGCGCTTTCGGACGTCAGGTTCAGATTGCCGACATAGCCGTTGCCGTCACCGAACCAGCCGATCATCTGGCTCGCCATCGCGCCGCGACCCCAGCTGTAGCGTTCATAGAGGTTGGGCGAACGCACCTTGTGCGCATAGCCGAGCTCGAACGCGACGCCCTGCGCCGCTTCCCAGTCGAGCATCGCCGATCCGCTCCAGTTGCTGTCGTGGCGATCGCGGTCGGCGGCGTTGAACGCAGCGGCGGCGGCGACATCGGCCATCTGCATCATGCCGGTGCCATAGGGCGCGACATCGCCGGTGTTCATCCAGACCTGATCGTTGCGGATGCCGATGGTGGTCTTCACCGTGTCGCTCCACTGTGCTTCCCATTCGGCATAGGTGCCCAGCCGGTCGCGGTTGGCGGCGTTGATGTTGATGAAGGTGTTCGGCCCCATCATCATGCTGCCCGCCACCGGCGGCCACCATTCGTTCAGCCATTGGTGGTGCAGCTCGCTGCCGAAACGCACCGTGTCGCGGCTCGAGACGGGGATCGAGACCGCCAGCCGGTATCCTGCCGTATGCCCTTCACCGAGCATCGGCATGCCGCCATCGGCGATGCCGCCCTTGTCCGCCAGAAAGTTCATTTCATGGTCGGTGTCGCGGTAATGCGCAGTGAAATCGACATCGCCCCAGCCGAAATAGCCCTGATAGCGGCCGTTCAGGAACCAGGACTGGTTGTCGGTCATGTCCATATGCTGGTTGGGAAACCCCTCATAGGGCGCGCGCTGGATGCCGCCGCGCAGGGTGAATAGCCCCGCGCCGGTGAGCGCGCCGAGCGTCAGGCTGTGGTCGGTCTTGGCATATTCGGTCGATCGGACGACACCGGCATCGCCGCCGCCATCATAATTGTCCGACTGGGTATAGCTGCCGTCATAGGTGAGGCTGAGGCTGTCGGTGGCGACGGTCACATTCGCTGCGCCGCCGAACGCATCGCCGTTCGAGCGGTAAAAGGCCGAAACGCGACCGGTGACCAAAGTCGCTTCGGGGCCGGCGAATTTGGGATCGGCGGTGTTGACGCTGATCGCGCCGCCGATCGTGTCGCCGCCCATGCTGACGGGCGTCACGCCGGTCAGCACCGAAATGCTCTCCACCGTTTGCGGGTCGGTATAGGAAAGCGGCGGGTTCATGTTGTTGGGGCAGACCTCGTCGATCTTCACCCCGTCGACCAGGATCGAGACGCGACCATTGTCGAGCCCGCGAATGGTGGGAAGGCTGGAAACGCCGCCCGCGCCATAGGCGCTGACGCCGGGAATGCGGGTGATGGTTTCGGCGGTGTCGCTGCTGGTCGCGGAATCGCGCGCCAACGTGTCGCGATCGACGGTCTGGGCCGAAGCCGGGTCGGAACCGATTTCGACCGGGGGCAGGGCAGTGGCGTCCTGCGCCATGGCGGGGAGGGCGGGAAGCGTGGCGCCGCAAATCAGCGCAAGGCGAAGCGCCGCAACCGGGCGGCGCGCGTCGAACATCGTCATGGAATAGTCTCGTCTGCTGATCCGCCGCGCAGCCGCGCGACGGCTATCCGAAAGCAGCGCACGACGGCTGTCCGTCGCGCGCATGGTTGCATTTTAGAGGATCAGCAGCGGTGGTGCGTGGCTGGGCGGCGGTGGCGCCGACAGGCCCGCGCCGGGGCGGACCATGACGATCCGGGGCGCGGGGGTTTCGGCGAGATAGCGGACGCGGGGCGCCGGCGGCGCGATCAATGCCGGCAGTTCGGCAGGCGATGCGTGCCCGGCAAAGCTGCAATGATCGCGCGGGTCCTTTGGCGCCTGCTTCTGATGATCGGGGGTGAGGCGCCGCGCATAATCGCCGGTCAGTGTCTTTTCGACCAGGCCGGTACCGGTACAGATGGTGACGACCACGCTGTGATCGGCGGCGCGGGCGGGCATATAGCCCGGGGGCACGATGACGGTGAGCGCAATGGCCGCAAAGGCCAGCACTCGCATCACGCGGCCGATCAGGCCGATTCTGATGGCGTCCATCCCCATTTGTGCCGCGCTGCTAGGCCGCAGGCTGTCGCGGCGCAACACGAAATCGCGCGCGCCACGGCTACCCCCGATCGGTTCAGGCCGCCACTTTCCGCCGCTCGGCCATTTCCTCGTTGAGCATTTCGGCGAGCAGGAAGGCGAGTTCGATGCTCTGTCCGGCGTTCAAACGCGGGTCGCAATGGGTGTGGTAGCGCGCTTCGAGATCGGCTTCGCCGATATCGATCATGCCGCCGGTGCATTCGGTCACGTCCTGCCCGGTCATCTCGCAATGGATGCCGCCGCCGAACGTCCCTTCGGCGCGGTGGACGGCGAAGAAGCCGCGCACTTCGGCCAGGATACGGTCGAACGGGCGCGTCTTATAGCCATTGGCCGCCTTGACGACGTTGCCGTGCATCGGATCGCAGCTCCACACCACCGGATGGCCCTCGCGCTTTACGGCGCGGACGAGCGGGGGCAGGCCGTCTTCGATCTTTTCATGGCCATAGCGAGTGATCAGCGTCATCCGGCCGGGAATGCGGGCAGGGTTGAGCGTGTCGAGCAGGCGCAGCAATGCGTCGGGCTCCAGCGTCGGGCCGCATTTCATGCCGATCGGGTTGCCGATGCCGCGCAGATATTCGACATGCGCCGATCCTTCGAACCGGGTGCGATCGCCGATCCACAGCATATGCGCGCTGGTGTCGTACCATTGGCCGGTCAGGCTGTCCTGACGCGTGAGCGCCTGTTCATAGGGGAGCAGCAGCGCCTCATGGCTGGTATAGAAATCGGTGCCCGATAGCTGCGGCACGCTTTCCGGGCCGAGCCCGCACGCACGCATGAAGGCCAATGTCTCGCCGATCCGGTCGGCGGTCTCCACGAATTTTTCGGCCCATGGGCTGCGGTCCATGAAATCGAGCATCCAGGCATGAACCTGGTCGAGGCTGGCATAGCCGCCATGCGCGAAGGCGCGCAGCAGGTTGAGCGTGGCGGCGGACTGGCTGTAGCCCTGTACCATGCGCTGCGGATCGGGGATGCGCGCTTCGGGCGTGAACGCCGATCCGTTGACATTGTCGCCGCGATAGCTGGGCAGCTCGACGCCGTCGATCGTCTCGGTCGGAGCCGATCGGGGCTTGGCGAACTGCCCGGCCATCCGGCCCACCTTCACTGTCGGGAGCTTTGACGCAAAGGTGAGCACAACCGCCATCTGAAGGATGACGCGGAACGTGTCGCGGATATTGTTGGGGTGAAACTCGGCGAAGCTTTCGGCGCAATCGCCGCCCTGAAGCAGGAACGCCTTGCCCTCGGAAACGCGCGCGAGTTCTTCGGTCAGCTGCCGCGCTTCGCCGGCGAAGACGAGCGGCGGGAAGCTGGCGATCTGGCCAGTGGCGGCGGCAAGCGCTTGCGGATCGGGATATTCGGGCAGCTGGCGCGCCTCGTGCGATTTCCAGCTGTCGGGGGACCATTTGTTCATGGCGTCCTCTCCGGGACGATAGGGGACGAACCAATCGGCATGATGGGCAATGCCGTTGGCGGCGATTTGATTGACGACGGTGCGGCTGGCGCGTTTGCCATGTTCTTCCCAGCCCTGAACCGTCGAACCGGGCGAATCATACCAGGCGCCGAAAGCGGCGCGGGTGAGGGCGCGTTCCTCGCGGAACCGGCGGATCTTGAAACCAGCTAAAGTCGTCATGGGATGCGCGGCTTACTCCGACGGGGTAATGTGCGCAAACCCTTTTTGAATAAAAATGCAAATTGCCCGCCAAACGGCCCACGCGCCGCTGCGTTATTGCCCGCCCGACATCGAATAAGGGCGCATATCGGGCCGCGTCGCCCAGCTGGTGTTGGGCGTTGCCTGCATGGTGAAGCGCAGTTCGCCGCCCGCGACGATCTCGCCATGGCGGATGAAGCTGCGGTTGAGGCGGCGGCCGTTGAGTTCGACCTTGCCGATATAGCGGTTCTGCGGCGTCAGATTGTCGGCGACGATCGTGAAATCCTTGCCGTTGGGCAAATGCAGCGTCGCGCGGTCAACGAACGGGCGGCCGATCACATATTCGAGGCTGCCCGGCGTCACCGGATAGAAGCCAAGCCCGGTGAAGAACAGCCAGGCCGACATCTGGCCCAGATCGTCATTGCCCGAAAGGCCGGCGGGCGTGTCGTTATACTGGCTGGCGACGATCTGCGTCAGCCGTTCCTGGGTCTTCCACGGGGCGCCGGCGAAGTCATAGAGATAGGCGACGTGATGGCTCGGTTCGTTGCCATGGATATATTGGCCGATCAGGCCGGCGATATCCTCGGCATGGCTGTAATCGATGCCCGAATTGTCATAATCGAACATGGCGTCGAGCTTGGCGATCGCCGCGCGGTCGCCGCCCATCGCCGCAAACAGCCCGGCCTGATCCTGGGGCACGAACCAGCTATATTGCCAGGCGTTGCCCTCGGTATAATCCGAGCCATAGTTGATCGCGGTCGGATCGAACGGCTCGCGATAGCTGCCGTCGGCAAGCCGCGCGCGCAGGAAGCCGGTGCCGGTGTCGAAGCTGTTGCGCCAGTTTCCGGCGCGGGCATGGAATTGCCGGGCGATATTATCCTTGCCCATCGCCTGTGCCATGCGCGCGATCGTCCAGTCGTCATAGGCATATTCGACGGTTTTCGAAGCGGCCTCGGGCTCCTTGTCGATCGGAACATAGCCAAGCCGCATATATTCGCGCAGGCCGCCATAGGGGGCATAGGTGGCGCTCGCGACCATCGCGGCGAGTGCTTCTTCCCCGTCAAATCCGCGAATGCCCTTCAGCCAGGCATCGGCAATGACCGGCACGGCGTGATAGCCGATCATCGTCCAGGTTTCGCGCCCCTGAAATTGCCAGACCGGCAGGATGCCATAGGGGCTGTCATGCCAGCTGGCGATCAGCGAGCGGACGATCGCGCTGTTGGTTTCCTCTGGCTGGACGAGCGTGAGCAAAGGATGTTCGGCGCGGAACGTATCCCATAGCGAGAAGGTCGATCGGAACGCGAACCCGTCGGCGCGGTGAACTTCATTGTCGGTGCCGCGATAGCGCCCGTCGACATCGCCGGCGATCGCGGGCGCGATCAGGCTGTGATAGAGCGCAGTGGCCATCATCCGCCGCATCGGCTCCGGCGCATCGATCTCGACGGCGCCCAGCGCAGTTTCCCAACGCTCGCGCGTCGCGGCGGCGACCTGATCGAAACTGCCGGCTTCGGAGTCGAGATTGGCGATGGCGCCGGCTTCATCGACCGAAGAGATCGCGACCTGCACCTCCAGCGGTGCATCCAGTTCGCCGAAGTCGAAGCGGGCGACGAGTGCGCGACCCAGCTTTTCGGCCACTGCATCCTCGCCGCGTCCCGGCCCCTGAAAGCCGCGATAGGGGATGTTTTCCTCGGTATTCACGAAGGCATGCGTCTTGAGCGGCGTGGAAAAGCGGATCGCGAAATAAAGCTGGCGGTCGGGCGCCCAGCCGCGCGTCTGGCGCGATCCGGTGATCGTACCGTCGGGGCGGATGCGGATCGAGGACCAGAGCGTCTTGCCGGGGTAATTATAGAGCGAGCTGCGCAAGTCGAGGATCAGATGCGCGTCGCTGCCCGCTGCAAAGCTGTAGCGATGGACGCCGGTGCGCAGCCCCGCCGTCATTTCCGCGCGCACGCCGATATCGGAGAGGGTGACGGCATAATAGCCCGGCCGCGCGATTTCGGTGTCGTGGCTGAAGCGCGAGCGATAGCCCGATCCCGGCACGTCGGGGTCGCCGGGTTCCAGCTTCACGTCGCTGCCGACCGCGGGCATCATCAGGAAATCGCCCAGATCCGAATGGCCCGCGCCCGAAAAATGGGTGTGCGAAAAGCCCTGAATCGTCGGATCGTCGTAGCGATAGCCCGCGGCATGGCCATAGCATTCGCGGATTTCGCACGTCGTATCGGTGTCGGGCGACAGCTGGACCATGCCGAACGGCGCGACCGCGCCGGGGAAGGTATGGCCTTCGCCCCCGGTGCCGATCATCGGATCGACATCGTCATAGCTCTGAAAGGCGAGCAGGGCGGGGGCAGCAAGGAGCAGCGCGAGGCGCGAGATCAGCTTTGACATGGCGCGACTATAGCGCGGGGGCAGTCGGGGGGAAGTACTGCGCCGCGTGGCACAACTTTGCGTCGGTCTGCTCAGCGCGAACGGTTGCGCAAAGGGTCAGTAGCCCGCGTCGAGATCGACGACATTTTCCATCGGCCTGCCCGCCAGAAACGCGTCGAGATTGCGCAGGAACAGTTCGACGGCGCGCAGGAACATCCTGGTCTGGCTGCGCCCCGACAAATGCATCGAATGGATCGTGTTGGGCGCGCCCCAGAGCGGATGTTCTGGGGGCAGCGGCTCGGGCGTCACCGTATCGAGGAACGCGCCGCCGATGCGCCGCGCCTTGAGCGCCGCGATCAGGGCGTCCTGGTCGATCATGTCGCCGCGCCCGACATTGACGATCCAGGCAGTCGATTTCATCGCGGCGAATTCGGCCTCGCCGAACATCGCGGCGGTGTCGCCCGTCGCCGGTGCGGCAAGGATCACCCAGTCGAAATTTCCCAGCTGGTCGCGCCACGCATCGGGAGTCAACGTGCCGTCGCGGCCCGACCGCGTGACGCCGGTCACCGCAACATCGAACCCGGCCAGCCGCTTGCCGATCATCCGGCCGATCGTGCCATAGCCGATGATCAGCGCCTGCGTGTCGTACAGTTCCATCTGGCCCGGCGCGGTGTTCGTCCATTCGTGCCGGTCGGCCATCCGCACCACTTCGTCGAACCGCTTGGCCGCGGCGAGCACGCCCAGCACGGCATATTCGGCCACGGCTTCGGCATTGATGCCGCCGCCATTGGTGAGGATAACGCCCTGATCCTTCAGCCGCGCGAGATCGAAATCATCCACGCCAGCGCGCAGAGTCGACGCCCATTTGAGCAGGCGACCGGTGACGAGGATATCGGGGCCTTCGCGTGCGTCCTGCAAATCGATCCAGGCGATTTCCGCATCAGCGATCATCTCTGCCGCGTCCCCGGCATTGGTGAACCATGAAGGTTCGACCGAAGCGGGCAGGCGCGGTTCGAGGAGCGGACGGGCGAGCGCGGGGAGAACGGCCTTCATGGCCATTGGCTACTCCCGGTCGCGCTGCGCCTCAATCCATTGCGTGGCTGCCCGCATCGGCGGCTTCATCCTCCAGAGAAGGGCAGTATCTTCAAAGTTCGGGGCGCCAGTCCCATCCCATCGGGTCGCCGTCCATGACTTCGACTCCTGCGGCGGTCAGTTCGTCGCGGATTGCGTCGGATTGCGCAAAATCCTTGTTCGCGCGCGCTTCGCGGCGTTCGGCAAGCCGGGTTTCGATCGCTTCGGCAGTCAGCGTCGCGCCGTCGGGGCGGACGCGCAGATCGGCGCGCGTGAGACGAAGCAAATCGAGCCCCAGCACCGCGTCGAATTCGGCAAGCGCCTCGATCCGCGCTTCGGCAGGCATGCGCTTTTGCGCCAGCAGATCGTCGAGGATCGGCAGCGCACGCGGCGTGTTGAGATCGTCCGACACGGCTTCATCAAGCGCGGCGATGAATCGCGCCGCCGGATGGCCTTCGGCACGCGCGGCACCGGTGGCGGTCGCTTCGACGGGATCCGGCAGATGCTTGCGCACCGCCATCACCAGCCGCTTCAGCCGCGTCAGCGCCGCCGCCAGATTGTCGGTGCTGAACTCCAGCTCGCTGCGATACTGGGCCGAGAGGCACATCAGCCGATAGGCGAGCGGGTGCACGCCGCGCGCGATCAGTCCGTCGAGCGTGGCGATCCCGCCCTTCGACTTTGACATCTTGCCGCCGCGATCGACCAGAAAGTTGTTGTGCATCCAGAAGCGCGCACCGGTGTCCGCGCAGCTGCAATAGGCCTGATTCTGAGCGATTTCGTTGACGTGGTGAATCTCGCGATGGTCGATGCCGCCGGTATGGATATCGAACGGCATGCCCAGATACATCCGGCCCATCACCGAACATTCAAGGTGCCAGCCCGGCGCGCCTTTGCCCCAGGGCGAATCCCATTCCATCTGGCGGGTTTCGCCCGGCGGCGTCTTGCGCCAGATCGCGAAATCCTGCGGATGGCGCTTGCCCGCGACCGGGTCGATACGGCCTTCGCCGGCATCGTCCTGCGCGCCGGCCAGCCGCCCGTAATCGGGCACGGTGGTGCTGTCGAAATAGAGGCCGCTGTCGATTTCATAGCAATGTTCGGGCGCGATCTTCTTCGCGAAATCGAGCATTTCCTCGATGCAGCTGGTGGCGGTCGGCATGTGATCGGGCGTGCGGATGTTGAGATCGTCCAGATTGCGCCGGAACACCGCCGTATAATGCGCGGCGATGTCCCACGCGCTCATCGCGCGCGCCTTTGCCGCTGCTTCCATCTTGTCGTCGCCCGCGTCGGCATCCGATGTCAGATGGCCGACATCGGTGATGTTGAGGACATGGGTGAGCGCATAGCCCTTCCACCGCAGCACGCGGCTCAGCGTGTCGGTGAAGACATAGGCGCGCAGATTGCCGAGATGCGGATCGCTGTAAACCGTCGGTCCGCACGAATAGACGCGCACGCCCTTTTCGGAATCGATCGGTTCGAAACGCTCGATCGAGCGGGAGATGGAATTATAGAATGTGAGCGGTGCCTGCTGCATGGCGGTGGCCCATAACGGCTCACATTGATTTCGTCACATATTACTGCGCGATGGCGCATTGATGCGTCGCAGCATATACTCGCTGGTGATTCGAGGGGTGGGATAGAACGTCAGTGGAAAAATTGTCGATCATCGGAATTGCAGTCGCTTCGGTGCTGCTCGTCGCGGCCGTTCTACGCGTGATCGTCAAGCGCAAGCGCAAACATGCACGCCGCGCCCGCAGGCAGCGCAACATCGCGCATCGCTCGGCATGGGAATGGCTCTATGGCCGTTCGCGGACCCACAAAAGGCTGACCTATCGGCCTGAAGATCCGGCGGTATAGGCGCCCTGCGCTTCAGACCTGCTGGTCGAGCGCCTTCGCCACCATCGCGCTCCAGATTTCCGCGACATCGCCGCCTGCCTTTTCGCCCGCCGCAACCATGTCGGCAGTCGGTTCGCGCAGCGTTTTCAGAACCGCTTTCGCGCGCGACACTTCCTGATCCCAGGTGGCATCGATATGCCCGCTGACGGCGGCGGCGATTGCCGCACCTCCGGCGGGCCTGTCGCCATTGGGGCTATGCGCTTCGGCACAGATGACGCGCGCGATTCGTTCGATCGGCGATGTCAGGGCGATATCGGTCATGGCATGGCTCCCGTTCGCTTTCAGGGGCAGTGCCTGCCTATTCGGGCTGTTCCGCAACTGCGGAAAACGGGCCAGGGATCGGGCAGGCGCGCGATCCCCGGGCCTTGCCGGATGGTGATCAGGCCGCCAGCGACCCTCCGACGGCGGATTTGCCGTGGCGCCGGAACAGGCCGGTTCCCTGCATGCCCCCGGCCATCATCGGCACGGCGGTGCCGCAATAGGCGCATTCGGCGGTCATGCGACCGATGATCCAGTGCGACTTGCCGCAGCCGGGGCAGTGATTTGCCTCATCCGGGCGATACGCAACACGATACCCGGTATGGGCCTGACGGATGCCGAAATCGTACATCATTTGTCTCCCTTAACCGGGGCATATAACGGGCCGGGAAATGGGTTTGTTCCGCATGTGTCGCGAGCCGCGTCAATGGCGTTCCGCCGCTCGGATGGCGCGACTCGCCGCGAAACCTGTCGAATATCCGGCCTGAGACGAAGCGAAATTCGTCATCGTGCGGCCGCGCGACTCGGGCGGGGATATCCGGTCCGGGGCCCGGTCCGGGGCGCGTGGACGCCGGCGTTTCGATCGGAAAAGGCGCTGCCGCGCGTCGCGGCGATAATGGAGGCCCGAGCCGGAATCGAACCGGCGTATACGGATTTGCAGTCCGCTGCGTCACCACTCCGCCATCGGGCCTCGGCGCGGTGAAGGCGCGAAATGCGCGGCGGCGGCTCCGCTGTCAACAGCGACGATGATTCCCGCGCTTGACGTGGCCGCTCCGGCTCCCGAAATCAAAGTTTCTGGCGGGGTTGCTTGGCGGAGGGGAAATGCCGCGATACAAGCGCCGCAACGCAACAAGTGTATTGCGCGACTATAACAGTTGTGCGACAGGGCAGGAATGATGACTCAGACAGTGGAATCCCCTGTAGGCGGCGCGGATCGTTTCGAAACGATGCGGCATGCGATGGTGGCGAGCCAGCTTCGCACCAACGCCGTCAGCGACGCGCGCGTGGTCGAAGCGATGGCCCGGGTGCCGCGCGAGCGGTTTGTTCCCGAAACGGTACGCGCGATCGCCTATCGCGACACGCTGCTGCCGCTTACCGATGGCCGCAAACAGAATCTGCCGATGGCGACCGGGCGGCTGCTGACCGAGGCGCAGCTGCGGCCCGACGATCGCGTGCTGCTGATCGGCGCGACGGGGGGCTATACCGCCGCAGTGCTGGCGCGGCTGGCCGGTTCGGTGGTCGCGGTCGAAGAGGATGCGGCGCTGGTCGCGCTGGCAAAGGCGGCTCTGGCCGACGAAGCCAAGGTCGAACTGGCCGATGGTCCGCTGGCCCAGGGCTGGGCCGCGGGCGCGCCCTATGACCTGCTGATGATCGATGGTGCCGTCGAACAAATTCCCGAATCGCTTCTCGAACAGCTTAAGCCCGGTGCGCGCGTCGTCACCGGGATTGTCGATCGCGGCGTTACGCGGCTGGCAAAGGGGCGGCGCACCGCCGGCGGCTTCGGCCTTGTCGATTTTGCGGACTGCGAATGTGCGGTCCTTCCCGGTTTCGCCCGTCCGGCGAGCTTCCGGTTCTGAACACGGGAATGAAACCCATGCGAATCTCTTCCTTGCTCCTGGGTGCGAGCCTGCTCGCGGTAGCGGCTCCGGCCGCCGCACAGACGGCCCCGACCCCCGCGACCGCCGACGCCGAGGCGCCGACGACGACGCTGCGCGAGGCAATGGTGCAGGCGTACAACACCAATCCCGAACTGAGCGGCGAGCGCGCCAATCTGCGCGCCACCGATGAAGGCGTGCCGCTGGCGCGTGCATCGGGTCTGCCGACGGTCAGCACGAGCAGCTCCTATAGCGAAAGCCTGTACGACAGCGGCGCGACTGCGGTCAGCCCGCCGCGCACCGCTTCGGTCGGCATCGATGCCTCGCTGCCGATCTATTCGGGCGGGTCGGTGGCCAATTCGGTGCGTGCCGCCGAACGCCGGGTCGAGGCCGGGCGCGCCAATCTGCGCGGTGCCGAATCCGATCTCTTCGTGTCGGTCGTCACGGTCTATCTCGACGTCATGCGCTATGAAGCGATCGTTCGCCTCAACCGCCAGAATGTCGAAGCGCTGAAGGTCAATCTTCAGGCGACGCGCGACCGGTTCGAAGTCGGCGACCTGACGCGGACCGACGTTGCCCAGTCCGAAGCGCGGCTTGCGCTGGCCGAGAGCCAGCTGCGCGGCGCCGAGGCGCAGCTGATCGCTGCCCGCGAATCCTATATCCGCGTGGTCGGCACGCCGCCGGGCGCGCTGGCCGCGCCGCCGCCGCTGCCCGACCTGCCCGACAGCCCGGATGCGGCCGTGCGCATCGCGCTCGACGAAAATCCCAGCCTCGCCGCCGCGCGCAAGGCACGCGAAGCCAGCCGCTTCGACACCGATGTCGCGCGCGCTTCGCGCCTGCCCAAGGTGAGCGTCAATCTCGGCACCGATTATTATAATCGCCTCGGGTCGCTTGGGAATCAGGCCTCGGCGCTCGGCTATACCAATGATGGCGTGGCCGCGTCGGCGGGGCTCAGCCTGTCGCTGCCGCTGTTCCAGGGCGGTCGTCCTGCGGCGCAGATCCGCCAGGCACAGGCCCGCGAATCGCAGGCGATCGAGCAGGTCACCTATATCGAGCGCGCGGTCGTGTCTCAGGTCCGTTCGGCCTATGCCAATTACCAGTCGACGCTGCGCGTGATCGAAGCTTCGCGCGTCGCGGTGCAGGCCAACCAGCTGTCGCTCGAAGGCGTGCGTGCGGAAAACAGCGTCGGCACCCGCACGATCCTCGACATCCTCAACGCCGAGCAGGAATTGCTCAACGCGCAGGTCAATTATGTGACGGCCGAGCGCGACGCCTATGTCGCCGGTTTCACGCTGCTTGCGGCGATGGGCCGTGCAGAAGCGGAGGATCTGGGCCTGGGCGGCGGTGCGCTCTACGATCCGATGGCGAATTACAACAATGTCCGGGGCCGCTGGTCCGATTGGGGCACGGGAAACACGCCCGAACCGGTCGCGACATCGACCGCGCAGACGCCGGCGCAGACCCCGGATGTCAGCAACACGCTCGACCCGTTGCTGCAACACCCGGTTGACACGACCTACCCCGATAGCTCAGGGGATTAGGGTTAACCGCGCAGGAGCGCATAGATAAGGGGTGCTCGATATGGGGGATATCAGTACCGAGCCGTCGATGGAGGAGATTCTCTCGTCCATCAAACGGATCATTTCCGAAGAGGGCAGCACGGCGACCCAGCCGCGCTCCCGCCGTTCCGCGCGCGCCTTGCCGCAGCAGAGCGAATCGCGTGGCGGTGGCCGCGATGCCGAGGACGAAGTGCTCGAACTGAGCAACCCGGTCGATTCGCCGCGTCCCGATCCCGTCGCCGAATGCCGCCAACCCGAATCGGCAAAGGACGAACCCTGTCAGCAGGAGCAGGTGGAAGCGTTGCGTAACGCCGAAACGATCATTTCCGATCGCGCCGCACAGGCGAGCCGGGGGCAGTTGGAGGCTTTGTCGCGTATGGTGATCAAGCCGCAGACGCCCGGTTCCGACACGCTGGAGGGCATGGTCCGCGAAATGTTGCGTCCGATGCTCAGCGACTGGCTCGATGAAAATCTGCCGCGCATCGTCGAGCAGATGGTTTCCAAGGAAATCTCCCGCATCACCGGCCGCAACGGCTGAATTGCGCTCCCGAAAGGGGGCGTCTTTCCGATTGATCGTGCGACATGCGCCGCGCAGGCTTGTCTTGCGCGGCGGCGCGGTTATGTGCCGGGCCTATGAGTGAACTGCCCAAAACCTTCGATCCGGCCGAGATCGAGAAGCGCTGGTATCAACATTGGGAAAGCGAAGGCCTGTTCCGGCCCGAACGCCCGAATGCCGAGCCATGGACGCTGGTAAACCCGCCGCCCAATGTGACGGGCAGCCTGCACATCGGCCATGCGCTCGACAATACGTTGCAGGACATCCTCGTCCGCCATGCGCGGCTGCAGGGCAAAGATGCGCGCTGGGTGGTCGGCACCGATCATGCCGGCATCGCGACGCAGATGGTGGTCGAACGCCAGCTCAACGAAAAACAGCAGAAACGCACCGATTTCACGCGCGAGGAATTCGTCGCGAAGGTGTGGGAGTGGAAGGAAGAGAGCGGCGGTGCGATCACCGGCCAGCTCCGCCGCCTCGGCTGTTCGATGGACTGGGCGAACGAACGCTTCACCATGGACGAAGGCTTTACCAAAGCCGTGCTCAAGGTGTTCGTCGACCTGTATAATCAGGGCCTGCTGTATCGCGACAAGCGTCTGGTCAACTGGGACCCGGGCCTTGGCACTGCGATCAGCGACCTTGAGGTCGAAACGGTCGAAGTGAAGGGCAGTTTCTGGCGCTTCCGCTATCCGCTCGCCGATGGCAGCGGCCATATCGAGGTTGCGACGACGCGCCCCGAAACCATGCTGGCCGACATGGCGGTTGCAGTGCATCCCGAGGATGACCGCTATACCGCGCTGGTCGGCAAGCAGATCAAGCTGCCGATCACTGGCCGGCTGATCCCGATCGTCGCCGACGAACATGCCGATCCCGAACTCGGCTCGGGCGCGGTGAAGATCACACCGGGACATGATTTTAACGACTTCGAAGTCGGCAAGCGCGCGGGGTTCAAGCCCGGCGAGATGCTCAACATGCTCGACGCCAACGCTGCGGTGACTCAGACTGCAGACGGGCTGATTCCCGACGAATATCTCGGTCTCGACCGGTTCGATGCGCGCAAGCTGGTGGTGCAGCGGCTCAAGGAACTGGGCTGCCTGATCCCGCATGTCGTCAAGGACAAGGAAGGCAACGAGACCGAACACGACGCCGAACCGCGCACGATCCAGACGCCGTTCGGCGACCGATCGAATGTGGTGATCGAACCCTGGCTGACCGACCAATGGTATGTCGACGCGGAAACGCTCGCCAAACCGGCGATCGAAGCGGTCCGCTCGGGCGCGATCAACATGGTGCCCAAGAGCTGGGAGAAGACCTTCTTCCACTGGATGGACAATATCCAGCCCTGGTGCGTGTCGCGTCAGCTTTGGTGGGGGCATCGGATTCCGGCCTGGTATGCCGAGGATGGCAGCGTCTATGTTGCGGAAAGCGAAGCCGAGGCACAGCAGCAGGCTGGCGAGGGTGTCGCGCTCCAGCGCGACGAAGACGTGCTCGACACCTGGTTCTCTTCCGCGCTGTGGCCGTTCGCGACGATGGGCTGGCCCGATCCGGGCGAATGGGAAAAACGCTATCCCAACAGCGTCCTGATCTCGGGCTTCGACATCCTGTTCTTCTGGGACGCGCGGATGATGATGCAGGGTTTGCACTTCCTGAAAGAAGTGCCGTTCAAGACGCTGTATCTGCACGGTTTGGTCCGCGCCGCCGACGGATCGAAAATGTCCAAGTCCAAGGGCAATACGGTCGATCCGCTCGGCCTGATCGATCAATATGGCGCCGATGCGCTGCGTTTCTTCATGGCGGCGATGGAAAGCCAGGGCCGCGACATCAAGATGGATGAGCGCCGTGTCGAGGGCTATCGCAATTTCGCGACCAAGCTGTGGAACGCAGCGCGCTTCTGTCAGTCGAACGGCATCGGCGCGAGCAGCAGCATCGAACCGCCGGTCGCCGATCTCGCGGTCAATCGCTGGATCATCGCCGAAACGGTGGCGTGCGTGCAGGCGATGGACCTCGCCTTTGCCGATCTGCGCTTCGACGGCGCGGCGAACGCGATCTATCAGTTCGTGTGGAGCCGTTTCTGCGACTGGTATCTCGAACTGATCAAGCCGGTGCTGCAGGGGGGCGCTACCAACCCCGTTGGGGCTGAGCCTGTCGAAGCCCCGGCATCGGACGACGCCCTTCGACAAGCTCAGGGCGAACGGATCGATCTGGGTAATGTCAGCGGCACATTCTCGGGCGATGAAATGCGCGAAGCCGCTGGCGCGCAGGGCGAGATTGCCGAAACTCGCGCCGTTGCCGGCTGGGTGCTCGATCAGATCCTCGTCATGCTCCATCCGTTCATGCCCTTCATCACCGAAGAGCTGTGGGCGAAGACGGGCACGCGCGACTATGATCTGATCGTCGCGAAATGGCCGATGGCCGATGCGCGTGCGCTCGATCCCGATGCCGCGCGCGAAATCGACTGGCTGATCGAACTGGTGAGCGAAATCCGCGCCGCGCGTACCGAAGTCAATGTTCCGCCGGGCGCGCGACTGCCGCTGCATGTCGCCGACGCTTCGGCGCTGACGCTGGCGCGGCTCGAACGGCAGGGCGCGGCGCTGGCGCGGCTTGCGCGAGTCGATGTGACCGGAGGCGATGCACCGACCGGCGGCGCGCTGCAGGTCGTGGTCGATGAAGCGACCTATGCGCTGCCGATCGGCGATGTCGTCGACCTCGAAGCCGAGCGCACGCGCCTGTCCAAGGCGATTGCTGCGGCGGAGAAGGAACGCGACAGCCTGTCCAAGCGGCTCGAAAACCCGGCATTCGTCGAAAAGGCCAAGCCCGAAGCCGTGGAAAAGGCGCGCGCCGATTTCGCCGACAAGGCGGCAGAGGCGGAACGGCTGACCGCGGCGCTCCAGCGGCTGGGCTGATCGCGAATATCGCATGACCGAAACCGGCGTTCCTGTGGTGGCAGGGGCGCCGGTTTCGCGTGGCATCGGCAGCCTCACCGCGGTTTACCAACAAGGAAAATTAATTAACCCAATATCTTAACCATCATTCTTGTTACTAACTGTCGCCACAGCGCCTATCTTCCGCTGTGTCACCAAGGGGCGGTTTCAGCCGTTTCGGACAGGGAAAGAATAATGGGTCGCTCGAAAATTCTGTTCGCCGCAGCGCTGGGCGCCGCGGCAATCGCCATACCGCATCAGGCACAGGCACAGGTCGTCACCGGGCTCGACGCCCTGCGCAACTGGAACCTGGTCGTGCTCGGCGATCTGACGTCGTCGTCCGAAGTCGAAGGGCGCACCTATGTCACCGGCAATCTGACCGGTAACAGTTCCAATTATCAGATCAAGACGCCGTCGGATGCGACGGTGACCGGCCTGCCGGGCCTGACCGTGGTCGGCAATGTCACCGGCGGCGTAAAGAACCTCAACAATGGTTCGGGCGCGGTGATCGGCGGCAATGTCGATAGCGGCTTCAATCTGAACGGCGCGCCGCAAACGGTGAAGGTCGGCGGTACGATCGCCAACACCAATATCAATTCGAACACCGTCAATTCGGGGCTGGCGACCAGCGACCCCAGCTTTGCCGCCGATCTGAAGCTACAGGCGAGCGTGCTCGATACCAGCATGCACGGGCTGTCGCAGGATCTGGCGAAACTCGACGCCAACAGCACCGCGACCTTCAGCGGCAATCGCGGGACGTTCGACGCAAAGCCCGGCGCCGACGGCGTCGCGGTGTTTCAGATCAGCGCGGCGGATCTCGACAAGATCGGCGAGATTCAGTTCAACCCCAATGGCGCCGACACGGTGGTCGTCAATGTCAGCGGCACCGACATCAAGCTGAACGACAATTTCCTGGGCGGCACCAACGGCCTTGGCGAAAAGGTCATCTGGAATTTCAGCGAAGCCGAAACGCTCGACCTGTCGACTGCATGGGGCGGATCGATCCTTGCGCCCGATGCCGATGCGCATACCCGCAACTATGTTCAGGGCTCGGCGGTGTTCGGCAATCTGGTACAGGATGGGGAATTCCATCTCGGCACCTATGGCGGCAGCTATAACCCGCCCAGCAATCCGGGCGGCGGCGATGGCGGCGATCCGACGCCGGTGCCCGAACCGGGGACGATGTTGTTGTTCCTGATCGGTGCGGGCGGAATTTTCTATGTCGCCCGCCGACGCAGGCAGGCCGCCACGGCCTGACGCTTCCCCGCTTGCATGCGGCGCACCGCGCCGCCAATAGCGGAATGGGGGAGGACGACGGACGCCATTGGTCCGTCGCCAGCCTTCCTGCGCAGGGGGCGGCATGGCATCGCGGGCGAAACAGGATCTGACGACCGGCCCGATCGGGCCGACACTGTTGAAATTCGCAATCCCGACGCTTGCAACGTCGGTGCTGCAATCGCTCAACGGATCGATCAACGCGGTCTGGGTCGGGCGGTTTCTGGGCGAAGAAGCGCTTGCCGCGGCGTCCAACGCCAATCTGATCCTGTTCCTCACCATGTCGTTCGTCTTCGGCTTTGGCATGGCGGGCACGATCCTGGTCGGTCAGGCATGGGGGCGAAAGGATGTCGACGGCGTTCGCCGCGTGATCGGTTCGGTGATCGGCGGGTTTCTGGCGGTTGCGATATTGATGGCGGCGCTGGGATGGCTTTTCGCGCCGCAGATCCTCGACCTGATGGGAGTCGCCGCCGGCGCGCGTGAATTCGCGCTCACCTATCTGCGGATCATCTTCCTCGCCATTCCCTCGGGCATGGTGCTGATGGTGTTCATGATGGCGCTGCGCGGCACCGGCGATGCGATGACGCCGATGTGGGTGATGGGCATTTCGGCTGCGGTCGACTGCACGCTCAATCCGCTGCTTATTCTGGGCGTGGGGCCGTTCCCCGAAATGGGGATTGCCGGGGCGGCCACCGCGACGCTGGTCACCAACATTGCCGGGCTGATCGGCACGCTGATCTATGTCTATGCGCGCGATTTGCCGGTGCGGCTGCGCGGGGCGGAGCTTGCCTATCTGAAGCCCGACCCCGCTTTGGTGAAGCGGATCATGGGCATGGGCCTGCCGATGGGCATGCAGATGATCGTGATGTCGCTGTCGTCGGTGACGATGCTCGGGCTGGTCAACCGGCAGGGTGTCGAAACGACCGCCGCCTATGGCGTCGCGCTCCAGCTATGGACCTATGTCGCGATGCCGGCGATGGCGCTGAGCGGCGCAGTGAGCGCCATGGCGGCGCAGAATATCGGCGCGGGCAAATGGGACCGGATTTCGGCGATCACGCGCCATGGCGTGCTGTTCAATCTGGTCGGCACCGGAACGCTGGTCGCGCTGCTCGCCATCGCCGACCGGCCCGCGCTGGCGCTGTTCCTCGGCGGCGACAGCCCGGCGCTGCCGATCGCGCAGCATATTCAGCTGATCGCGACCTGGAGCTATATCATCGCGGGCGTCACCATGGTGTTGTTCGGCACGGTGCGCGCCAATGGCGCGGTGTGGGTGCCGCTGATCATCCTGACGACGACGATGATCCCGATCCGGATCGGCTTTGCCGTGGCGGGGCAGGGGTGGCTCGGCGCCGATGCGATCTGGGCGGCATTCCCGGCCAGCTCGGCAGTCAGCATGATGCTCGCGCTTGCATATTATCGCTGGGGCAAGTGGCGCAAGCCCAGGCCCGGATTGGCGCGTCCGACGCCGGATCGCGCGATCGAGGAAGCCAATGCCGCGCTCGATCCCGACGGCAAGATGACTCCGACCGGCTGAGGCTTGCGCACCGCGCCCGCGCCGCGCAGAAGCGCTCGCCATGGCACAGGAAAAGACCGTCAGGGAAACGCGCGAAGTCACCGGCATCGTCGGGCGCGAGGGCGTCGCGATCGTCGAAGGAGAGCGTGGCTCCGAACTCGTCTTTCAGCTTTTCCCCTGGCGCGCCGATCGCGGCAAGGTGGCGCTGTCGCGGCTGAGCGTGGTGGCGCCGGGGCAGGAGAATATGGACAGCTGGTTCGACCGGCTGCCCCCCGGCGCGCCGGTTTCGATCCGCGGGTTCCTGACCGATTGGGATTCCGCCCATGGGCTGGTGATGACGGCGTGGCTCGGCCCGGCACGCGATCCGGCGCTCAATGCAGCGGTGCAGCGCTGGAACCGCGATCAGACGCTGAAGCATCCGGCGTTCAAGAGTTTTGCATATGATATCGAGCATGACCGTTTCAGCGTCGAGGCGCGATGGTCGGGAAAGCGCGTTCGGCTGGTGATCGAGCGGCCCGAGCGCGAAACGCCCAAGGCAATGGCCGATCTTGCCGCGCGCTTGTTCGACGATAGCGAAGTCTGGGACATGCGGATCGCGACGAAAGTCCAGCGCGACATGCCCGACAGCCGGGCCGCCGATCGCATGCGGCTCAAGCGTGTGACGCTGATCTCGCGCGACAGTGTCGAGTTGTTGTACGATGACGGCGATGCGCTGGGCGGGCGCAATCTGATCGCGGAGATCGATCTGTCGCGCGACATCGTGACGGGCGTCGACGTCATCGGTTGATGCCTTGCATGCCGCTTCGCGCTGGCGCAAAAGCCGGGCCATGAGCCACTATCCCGCGCTTCGCATGCGCCGTCCCCGTGCCGCCGGCTGGAGCCGCCGGCTCCATGCCGAAACGGTCCTGACTCCCGCCGATCTGATCTGGCCGCTGTTCGTGACCGAAGGCGATGGCGAGGAGCCGATCGCCACGTTGCCGGGCGTTTCGCGCTGGGGGCTGAACGGCATCGCCGATCGCGCCCGCGAAGCGCAGGACCTGGGCATTCCCTGCATCGCGCTCTTCCCCAATACTCCGCGCGAGTTGCGCAGCGACCGGGGCGAGGAAGCGCTCAACCCCGACAATCTGATGTGCCGCGCGATCAAGGCGATCAAGGATGCCGCCCCCGACATCGGCGTGCTGACCGATGTCGCGCTCGATCCCTATACCAGCCATGGGCATGACGGGCTGATCGACGATTGCGGCTATGTGCTCAATGACGAGACTGCCGAGCTGCTGGTCGCGCAGGCGCTGGTTCAGGCAGGGGCAGGGGCCGATATCGTCGCGCCCAGCGACATGATGGACGGCCGCGTCGGCCGCATTCGCGAAGCGCTGGAGGCCGAGGGCCATTGCAACGTCCAGATCATGGCCTATTCGGCCAAATATGCGAGCGCCTTTTACGGCCCCTTCCGCGATGCGGTGGGCAGCCGCGGGCTGCTGCAGGGGGACAAGAAAACCTATCAGATGGACCCGGCCAATGCCGAAGAGGCGCTGCGCGAAGTCGCACTCGATCTCGAGGAAGGCGCCGACAGCGTGATGGTCAAGCCGGGGTTGCCCTATCTCGACATCATCCGGCGGGTGAAGGACGCGTTTGAAGTGCCGGTATTCGCCTATCAGGTGTCGGGCGAATATGCGATGATCGAGGCTGCGGTCGCAGCCGGTGCGGGGGACCGCGACGCGCTGGTGATGGAAACGCTGATGGCGTTCAAACGCGCCGGTTGTGCGGGTGTCCTGACCTATCACGCAGCGCACGCAGCGCGGTTGATGGCATGATCACCACCGAGCGGCTGATCCTGCGGCCGCCGACCGATGCCGATGCGCCCGCGCTGGTCGCGATGCTGAGCGATGCCGAAGTGATGGAGCGATTGGTGCGCGACCCGAGCGTGGAAAGCGCCGAGCGCAGTCTCGTGCGGCATCGCGGCTATCGCCAGCAACATGGGCTGGGGTTCTGGGCAGTCGAATTCGACGGCAAGGTCGTCGGCCTGTGCGGACTGAAGCCCGGTGCGGAAAATACTCCGATCGCGGGCGAGCTGGAAATCGGCTGGCTGTTTTCCAAGCCGGTATGGGGCAAGGGCGTTGCGCGCGAAGCGGCCGAGGCCAGCCTCAACTGGGCATGGGAAAACCATCCGGCAATGCGCGTGGTCGCGATCACCGGCGCCGATCATATCGCCAGTCAGAAGCTGATGGAAAAGCTGGGCATGTCGCGGCTTGCCGATGGCGATTTCGTCCACCCGCTATACGAGCCGGACGATCCTATGGCGCGCAGCGTCACCTTTGCAATCGAGCGGCCTAAGCCCGCTGGTTAATCGAGGCGAAAGCATCGACGGCTATGGCTGAACGGTTGTGAAGGGGGAAATATGGCATCGTTGAGCGACGAAGCGGCGCCGCCGCAGCAGCGCCATGCCGGCTGGCTGTTCGTCGTCGCGATCCTTACCGGCTCCTTCCTGCTGTTCCTGGTTCAGCCGATGGTCGCGCGGATGGCATTGCCGCGTCTGGGCGGCGCACCCGCCGTGTGGAACAGCGCGATGCTGGTCTATCAGCTGCTGCTGCTCGCCGGCTATGCCTATGCCCATTGGCTCGGCCGGTTTCAGCCGCGGCTTCAGGCGGGCATCCATCTTGCGGTGCTGACGCTGTCGGCATTCTGGCTGCCGATCGGACTGATGGCGATTCAGCTACCGGCCGATGCCGAACCGGCCTTATGGGTGCCCTGGCTGTTCGGCGCTTCGATCGGGCCGCTCTTCTTTGCCGTTTCGGCGCAGGCGCCGTTGATGCAGCGCTGGTTCAGCGTCGCCACCGGGGGACGCGATCCCTATGCGCTCTATGCCGCATCGAACATCGGCAGCTTCGGCGGGCTGGTCGCCTATCCGCTGCTCGTCGAGCCGGAACTGGCGCTCCATGGCCAGAGCATGTTGTGGAGCATCGGTTATCTGTGCGTCGTGCTGATGGTTGCGGCCTGTGCCTGGCTGCTGCCCCGCGGCGCGTCGCCGGCCGCGCGGGTTGCGCCGGAAAGTCCCGCGCCGGGCATGCGACGCGTGCTCCACTGGATTGCGCTTGCCTTTGTCCCTTCCGGGCTGATGCTCGCGACGACGACGTTCCTGACCACCGATATCGTCGCGGTGCCTTTGCTCTGGGTGCTGCCGCTCGGCCTGTATCTGCTCAGTTTCGTCGTCGCGTTCGCCACGCGCCGCAGGGCGGCAAATCTCGCCACTTTCTTCGCGCCGGTGATGCTGTTGCTGTTCGGTGCGACGCTGATTTCGGGGCATGAGGAATATGCCTATCTCAATGCCGGAATCGGGCTGACGTTGCTGTTCTTCGTATCGGTCGCGATCCATGCGCGGATGTACGAACTGCGCCCCGAACCCGACCGGTTGACCGGCTTTTATCTGGCGATGGCGCTGGGCGGCATGCTGGGCGGGGTATTTGCCGGGCTGGTCGCGCCGGTCCTGTTCGACTGGACCTATGAATATCCGCTGCTGATCCTCGCTGCGGCACTATTGTTGCCGCAGGCGATCCTGTTCGGTTTTCTGCGCCGATTCTGGTCGGGTTCACGCCGCTCTGTCGCGATCAGGAGCACCGGGATCGGTGTGGCCGTGCTGGTGCTGGTCTGGATCGGCATCACCGATCCCGGCGGCATATTGGGCGAAAAGCATGAAAGCATCGCCTTTATCGCGATCGCGGTGCTGGGTGTGGCATCGGTGGGGATGCGCGTGCCCTTCTTCATCGCGCTGACCGGCGCGTTGTTTCTGTTCGGCGGCTATCGGTCGATCGAGCTGTCGCTCGCCGGGGATCGCACGCGCAGCTATTTCGGAGTCTATACCGTCAGCGATCTGCCGCAGGAGCGGCGCCTTGCCCATGGCACGACGTTGCATGGCGTGCAGTTGAAGGGCGAGAAAGCAACGCTCCCCACCACTTATTATGTGCCCGGATCGGGCGTGGGACAGGCGATGCGGATCGCGCCGTTCCTCTATGGCAGCCATGCGCGGATCGGCGTGGTGGGGCTGGGGACCGGAACGCTGGCCTGTTACGCGCGTAAGGGCGAGCGCTGGCGCTTCTTCGAAATCGATCCCGTCGTGGTTTCGCTGGCGCGCGATTCGGGCAGGTTCAGCTTTCTCTCACGCTGTCTGCCCGATGCCGATATCGCGATCGGCGATGCGCGGGTGCGGCTCGGTGAAATGGCCGATGACAGCCTCGACCTGCTCGCGCTCGACGCCTTTTCCTCCGACGCCGTGCCGATGCACCTGATGACAGTGGAGGCGTTCGAAACCTATGGGCGCGTGCTCGACCGGCGGGGGTTGCTGCTCGTCCATATCTCCAATCGTTTCCTCGCCTTGTCGCCGGTCGTGGCGGCAGCGGCCGAACGCAGCGGCTGGCATGCCGCGCGCATGGTCTATTTCCCCACAGACGCGGAAGCGGGGGACGAAGCGACGGTGTCTGACTGGATCGCATTGTCGCGCGACAAGGATGTGCTCGACGTGCTTACCGTTGCGGGCAATGGCTGGCGTCCGTTGACCGGACGGCCCGGCATCGCCGCATGGACCGACGATCACGCATCGATCGTGCCGCTGCTGCGCGCATTTCATCCCGATCTGGCGAACGAATAGGCGCCGGGCGTCGGCGCCCGCGTCGTTTATGGGTTCACGACCTAGTTGCCGGTAAAGCCGCGCTCCAGCGAATCGATTCGCGCCTGTTGGCGATCGCTTTCGGCGCCTGCCTGCGCCACGGCTTCGTCGAGGGACGGATAGGGCGGCTTGCCGTCGACGCCCCGCTGAATGGCAAGCGAATCGAGCCGTACCGCGATATCCAGAGTCGCGCCGTGCAGCGAATCGATCTTGCCCAGCGCCTCTTGCGCGCTCAGCCATGCCGCGCTGCCGGGCGCAGTGCCCACTGCGACGGCGATCTTCGCTTCGGCGTCGGCCGCAGCAGTGGCGAATGCTGCCGCGGTTTCGGAAATCCGGGCCTTTTCCGCCGTGATCTGGGCGTCGAGCGCCGGATCGGGGGTGGCCATGGGCGCTGGAACGTCCGGCTCGGCCAGGCTCTGATTCTCGATCTCCCTTGGCAGGAGCGAGGGATAGCGATCCGTGCTGTCGGTGCAGCCGGTCAGCGCCGCACAGGCGGCGAGCGAAAGAGAGAACAGGGTGTGTTTCACATTTCCGCTCTATGCGGCGCGAAAAGGTCGCGCAACGGGCTTGCACTATTGCGGAGACGCTTCTATGTCCCGCCCTCCAATGCGCGCCCGTAGCTCAGCTGGATAGAGCATCAGACTACGAATCTGAGGGTCGGACGTTCGAATCGTTCCGGGCGCGCCATTTTTCCGCTGGGGGTATCGCCCCCGACAAAAGCGCGAAAGGTGAAGGGGTTGGCGGCGTTCCAGACCCGCTTTTCCGCAAATAGCGCAGCGGTTCGGTAAGACCCGGTTTCAGCAGCAAAATTTGTGCTTCATTTCTCCGCAAACCCGGAATGTATAAGGGTTTGCGAGGAATCGCGGCGCCGCCCCGTCGCTGCGGCGCCCGATGACGCGCTGCTCCGGCGCCTGCGCTTGCCCAGGCGCCGCTTGCCTTGATAAGGAACGGCATGACGGAAAAGTCGGGGGCACGGGCGGCGGAACGGGATTTGTCGCTCAGCGATAGCGAAGGCACGTTTCTGGGGCTGGTGCTGCGCGCCCAGCCGATCACGGCCTATCAGGTGGCAAAAGTGTATGACCGGTCGCCGGTCAGCAACTTCAACACCAGCAAGGGCAAGATCTATCCGCTGATGAAGCGGCTCGTCGAACGCGGGATGCTGATCAAGGAACAGGTCGCGGGCGATGCGCGCGGCACCGAGCAACTGCGGTGTTCCGATCTTGGTCGCGAAGCGGTGCGCCAATGGGTGCTCGATATGCGCGAGAGCCATGTGATGCTCGAGGACCCGCTGCGCACCAAGGTTCAGTCCTTCGACCTTCTCGAACCCGGTGAGCGGATCGAGTGGATCCTGTCGGCAAAGGAGAGCCTGACCGAGCAGCTGGATCGGCTCGATGCCTATCAGGCGGGTGTCGACGTGCCGTTCAAGGCGTTCGTGCACGATAATGCGGTACGTTCCGTGCAGGCCCGGATCGGCTGGCTCGACAGGATGCTCGCGACTTTGTTGCGGGAAACGGCGGCCGAAAACGGCAGTTGATCGCGCCGCGCGCGCAGTTGGCCTGTTCTCGACCGCCAGCCGGCATTCGTTGCGTAGCCGGAGCGATCCACGGATTTGCGAGTCACGTGCCGACCGATCGCGGATATCCTGCGTGGCGTGCAGCAGGAAGCGATCTCGTTTGCGGCAGTTCGGGCCGCATCGGCGACACGCCGCCCCGGCGATGCGGTGCGCAGCCGCATTCTGGTCGCGGCGCGCGGATTGCTGCAGCGGCGCGATGACGGCAATCTCGACCTGCGCGACGTGGCCACGCTTTCCGGCGTTCCGGTGGCGGCGATCCGGGCGCATTATGCAGATTGCGAAGCGGTATTCCGCGCGTCGCGGCTCGCACTGCTTGAGGAAGTTGTCGCGGCGCTGCCGGCGACCCCCAGCGCCAATGGCGGTTTTGACGCGATGGTGAGCCAGTATCTGCGCGCAGCCCGGGAGGTCGTCGACGCAGTGGCGCATCGTGAGCTGGCGCTTTCGGTCCGCCGCGACGGTGCGCGTCATCCCTGGTTGCCGGCCGCCTATGCCGAATCGATCGAACGGCCACTGGCGATCGGAATCGAGCATCTCCTGTTGATCGGCGTCTTTCGCGGGCTGGTGAATATCGGCGATCCGGCGCGGCGTGCGCGCGACTTGCTCGCCCTGCTTTTGTCGCCATCGGACGATGCGGCCGGGGGCGATGCGCCGGGCGCGCTGATCGACGAATTCTACAAGCCATCGGGTGCGTCCTGCGCCCGGCCGGAGCGCGGATCCCCCAAGACGCCTCCGGCTTCGAACGGGCGCCGGGCGATGATTCGTCGCGGTGCCCTGACGCTGTTCCTGGATCCGACCGAGATTCGCTGGAACGACTGTGAAATTGCCCTGTCGCCGATCGAGGCACGCATCGTTGCCGCGCTGATCGCGCGCGGGCGGGCGACGTCGAGCGAGATCGAGGCGCTGATAGCGGAAGACGGCGCCAGGACGCGGACGCGCGACGTTTTCCTCCACCGCATTCGCCGCAAATTTGCGCAAGCCGGCGCCCCCGATCCGATCGAAACGGTGAAGGGATGGGGGCTCAAGCTGCGCGATCCGGGCGAGAAGCGGCGACTGGTGATCGGCGAAAGCGCGGGGCCCCCGGCACTCGCTTAGGCAAACGGGCCAAGCGTTTCGCGCAGCGGTTTCAGCCAGGGCGCATAGGCGCGCCAGTGATCCACGCCGACATCGGTCAGCGGCGCCCGCACCTGCTGGGCGCTGGCAGTGCGAACCGGACGGCGATTTTCGTGAAACCGCAGACATGCTGAATCAAAGGGCAGGCCCAGATAGTCGAGCATAGCCCGGACCTGTGCTTCCGGATCGGCAAGCAATGCCTCATGATCGACGCGATGGATCATGCCCGGCGCGACGCCATCGAAATGCGCGGTCAGCCGGACATAGTCGCGATAATAGCGGCCGATATCGACCAGGTCATAGGCAAAGGCCTGCCCCCGCGCGAAATGCTGTTTGAAGTTCGAAAATCCGCAGGCCATTGCGCCGCGCCGGGTGTCGATGAAACGCGCATTCGGCAGGATCAGGCGAATTAGCCCGATATTGAGCCAGTTATTGGGCAGCTTGTCGAGGAACAAGGGCCGGTCCTGATGCCGGTGCCATTGCGCGGCGGCCAGATAGCGTTCGCCCAGATCGCGACGATCCGCCTCGGTAAGTTCTGCCAGATGCGCCGGATAGCGCAGATCGCGGCGCTGCCAGTGCTGCGCGATTACCGATTGGGCGAGCGCGGGGATATAGGGAAGCTCGGCAGTCCCTTCGACCATCGGATGGCTGGCGAGGATCTGTTCGACCAGCGTCGAGCCCGATCGCGGCAGTCCGATAATGAATATCGGCGCCGGATCGGGTGCTCCCGCGCCTGCGCGCGCAGCGAGAAACGCCTGGGTGAACAGCGCGATCTGATCGTCCACTTCGCGCGAAATACGGTCGGGGTCATAGGGCAATGCGCTGCGGTGCAGCCGATTGGCCTCGGCATATTCGGCGAAGGCCGCGCCATGTTCGCGCGTGTCCTCCAGCGCCTTGCCGAGCGCGAAATGGAGATGCACCCGGTCGCCGGGGCTCAGGTCGTGGCGGGCAAGCAAGGTGCGCATTGCCGCGATATCGCGCGCATCGAACGGCGCGGTCTTGAGGTTGGCAAGGCTCCACCAGGCTTCGCCGACCTGTCGGTTCTGCCGCGTCACGGCTCGGAAATGCGCAATCGCTTGCTCGGTTCGTCCGGTGGTCTTGGCAAGATTGCCGCGTGCGAGGTGCAGTTCGGAATCCTCAGGCGTGGCCGCTGCAAGACCGCAGTGCAGCCGATCGGCGCTTTCATGATCGCCGATCCGCGCCAATAGCGAGGCCTTGGCAAGACCGGCCTCGCGATGATCGGGGTCGGCGGCGAGCACCGCGTCGAGATGCGTCTGCGCGTCGCCAATGCGCCCCTGATCGGCCAGGATTTCGGCAAGCCGCAATCGCGCATCGGCAAGCGCGGGCACCAGCGCGATAACGCGCGTCAGCGTCGCTTCTGCCTCATGCGCGATACCCAGCCGTGCGGCGAGTTCGGCGAGCAGCATCAGCGCGGCGGGATTGTTCGGATCGGCCCGGAGCAGGTCGCGGATACCGCGCTCGGCGCGGCCCAGCTCGCCTGCTTCCAGCGCGTGCCATGCCTGCACGAATCCCGGTTGGCGGGCGGCCGCCGTCACGGCGGCGAGATCGGAGGAGGGCGCGGTCATCGTGGCGGTCATGCGATGTTCCGTGAAACAGAAAAATGGCGGGCGCTCCCGGGGGGAAGCGCCCGCCGCACAGGGGCTCTTAGAACTTGGCCACGAACCCTGCGTAGAAGAAACGGCCGCGGTTGTTGTAGATGCCGCTGCCGCCGCCGATGCCGGTCAGACCGAGCGGCGGGGCGGTGTCGAGCAGGTTGTCGACGCCCAGATAGAAGTTGAACTTGTCCGTCGCGTCGATGGCGATCCGGGCGTCGTGATAGAAGACCTCCGGATACCAGGTCCGGTCGGCATAGTCGGCGTTTTCGGGATCACGTCCCTGGACGCTGAACCAGTCCTCCCAGTTGTGGATCACCATCTTGCCGATATAGCGCAGGCTGTACCCGAAGGTGACGCCGCCGGTTTGCAGGCTCATGTCGACATTGAACGCGTCCATCGGATCGCCCAGTTCGCCCAGGATGCGGTCGGCATAATCGGGCCGGGTGGGGTCGAGAAACTGATCGTTCGTGATCGCATGGGTGTAGATGGCACGCCCGGAGAACTGGCCGAAGCCAAGATCGGCGCGATAGCCGAGTTCGAAGTCGATCCCGCGAACCTTCAGCTTGGCATAGTTGAGCGGAACGACCGCCAGGCTGTTGTTGAGGATCTGGCCCTCGACTTCGCCCTGCGGCCCGCCGCTCGGCCCCGCGCGGTTGAACAGCGCGCAGAACTGGTTGCTGAGGTCTGCCGCATCATAGCAGGCATCGAGGATGTTCTGCGTCGTCGGCGTGCTGATCACGTCGTTCACGGTGATGTCGTAATAGTCCACCGTCAGCGAGAAGCCGGGCAGGAAGCGCGGTTCGAACACGCCGCCGATCGTGTAGCTGTCGGACTTTTCCGCGCGCAGATTGGGATTGCCGCCCGAAAGATAGGGCAACGACTGCTGATAGACGTGATCATAGTTGGTCGGAACGCCGTCGGCGCGACAATTGGCTTCGCGTGTCGCCGAACCCGCGCCGATGTTGCGCAACGCGCACGGATCGTTGGAACCGATCGACGCGTAGTTCTGACCGAGCGGCGAATAAAGCTCGACCAGGTTCGGTGCACGAACCGCGCGCGAATAATTGGCGCGCAGCCGCAGATCGCGAACCGGCGCCCATTCGACGCCCGCATTATACGACCAGACCGTGCCGGTGCCGCCCTTGTAATCGGCGATGCGGCCCGCACCCGTGAACGTCAGTTCCTCGAAGAACGGCATGTGCGAAAGCAGCGGAATGCGCAGTTCGGCATAGGCCTCCTTCACTTCGAACGACGGGAAGGTGTAGGCCGGGATCGAATTGTAGAAGGTCACCCCGGCAACCGTCGCATCGTCCTGCACGAAATAGTTGGTTTCGCGCCGATATTCCGCACCGAAGGCGAAGCCGACCGGGCCGCCCGGCAGTTCGAACCAGTTCCCGGAGTCGCCGGCGATATAGGCACTGGCGACGAACTGCGTGATCTTCGCGCGCTGCCAGCTGTTCTGCAGCAGATAATTGCGCGCGGGATCGGTGATGTTGCCTGCGCCGAACAGGTTGATCGGTTTGCACGCGGCAACGTCATTTGCCAGTTGCGCGGCCGCATAGGCCGCATTCGAGGCTCCTTCATAGGCAATGGCGGCGCTGGGATCGACTTGCGCGCGGCAGACGATATTGCCGTTCGCGGTGCCGTTCGTGACCACGCCTTCGTCGACGGCGTCGATCGCCAGCAGAAAGCGCTGAAGATTGACGTTGCCCAGGATCGTCGTGTCCTCCTGGAACTCGCCATAGTTGAGCGAGACTTCATAGTTCCAGTTGCTGCCGAACGAACCACGCGTACCGCCGACGATGCGATAGGTATCGCGCTTGGTGGCCTCTTCGCGATTGGTCAGTTCGACGACGTTCCGGATGAACGCGAAGGGGACGACGTCGGTGGTCGAAACGCCGTAATAGTCGCTGATGACTTCGCGCGCCTGGGGGTTGAGATAGGGGTTGTCGGTATAGAAGACCTCACGCGGCGAACCGGTGGTGCCCCCGGAGAAGAAGAAGGGGCCGCTGGCGTTGCTCAGCGAATCGGTGTGCACCCATTTGGCTTCGACGAACGGCACGAATGCCGGGCTCACTTCGAAATGTGCGATGACGTTGGTGCTATAGCGATCGAGCTTCGGCGAAAGGCCATATTGCGTGCCTTCGCGGAAGTTGCTGCCGTTGCCGCCGACGAACGACCCGAAGGGCGGCAGACCGATCCGCGTTCCGGTCTGCGGCGTCAGCGTGCCGTCGGCCTGGAACAGATAGGGCGTCAGGAAATCGCCCCCCAGATAGGAGAGAAAGGTGCCGCCGTTCGAATAGATCGAATTGCGGATATCCTTGTAGAACAGGCGATCCGGGTTCCCGTCGCTGCCGTTCACGGACGAGGACGGGTCGCTGTCCACCTGAATGAAACCGTCGGTGTGGCGCAGATTGGGGCGCTGTGAGGCGTAGAAATCCACCTGGTGCGCATATTCGAAATTGGCGGCGACATTGCCGCGCCCGCCCGCGAAATTGGTGCCGGCGAGTCCGCTCAGATAATAGGAACCGGCATCGCTATAGGTGCTGACGCCGCTCTGGCCGCGCAGCTGAATGCCTTCATAATCCTGCTTGAGGACGAAGTTGACGACGCCCGCGATCGCGTCCGAGCCGTAAATGGCCGAGTTGCCCCCGGTCACGACGTCGACGCGCTCGATCAGGTCGGTCGGGATCGTGTTGACGTCGACCGAAGTGCCGTAATTCAGAATATCGCCACCGACATGCCGCCGGCCATTCTGAAGCACCAGCGTGCGCTGGGTGCCCAGTCCGCGCAAGTCGAGCAGATTGAGGCCGCCCGTGCCGAGGAAGCGAGTCGAGTTGGCCTGGCTGAACGTGGTGTGCAGCGCGGGCAATTCGTTCAGGGCGTCACCGACCGACAGGTTGCCGGTTTCGTAAAAGGTATCGCCGGTCAACGACGTCACCGGAACCGGTGAGTCGAGATTGGGGCGCGGAATGCGCGATCCGGTGACGGTGATTTCGTCGCCGGTGCTGGCCGATTGCAACGCGTCGGCGGTTTCGTCCTGGCTGGTATCGTCCTGCGTGGCAGTCTGGGCCTGCGCCGGCACTGCGGCAAAAGCGGCAATCCCGAGCAGCATCGCCGGAAGCGCGCTGCCGGAAAGCAATGAAGAACGTCTCATCATCATTCCTCTGTTCGTCGTGGAAACCACTCGCGCTGCTGCGTGAGGGGTGCGGGCTGCGTCAGCGAAGACCCGCATCCGACGCGCCCTTGCGTTCGGGCGCGCTGGTCATGACCAAGGGCTAGACCCGAGCCGAGCGACGGCACAAGAAAAAGGTACGTTTAGAACTATCTTTTGTGACGAGGATGTTGCGCCGCCGCAACAGAAGATACGTTGCGGCTAAGGATTTTGCCGGTTTTCAGTGGAAAACAGAGAGGGCGACGCAATGGGGACCCGTGCCCGTCGATGCGGACCGCATGATTTTAGGTACGTATCGTACCTTATTCGCTTTTTGGAAGGCTCTGTTCGTCCAGGATTTCCCGGACAACGCCATGATAGGTCCGCCCCACGGGTAGCGTCTCGCCGCGATCGGTGACGATGCGGAATCCGCCGGCCGGACGCCGCACGATCGACGCAATGCAACTGGTGCAGATGATATGCGAGCGGTGCACCCGCTTGTACCGGGCCGGATCGAGATTGGGCAGCAAGGCGGTCAGCGACCCGCGGTGAAGAAACGTCTGCTGGCCCTGATAGAGGCGGACATATTCCCCCTCTGCGCTGATGCGCTCGAGCGTGTCGAGCTGCACGCTCACCATCTCGCCGCGGCGGCTGACCATGAGCCGCCTGCTCGGCTCGCTCGTCGGGTCGCGCATCGCGCGAAGCTGCGCCAGCTCGCGCGCGAGCTCGTCGAGCCGCTGTCGCGCACTGCGATCGGCGATTGCCTGCCCGACACGCTCCAGCGCCCGTTCGAGCCGTGCCTGCCGCACGGGCTTGGTCAGGAAATCGATCGCGCCGCTGTCGAAAGCCTCCGGAGCGAACTGCGGATAGGCGGTGATGAAAACGATCAGCGGCGTCGTGTCCGCTTCGGAACCCGCCCTGCGCGCCAGTTCCTCGACCACGTCGAAGCCGTCGAGCGTCGGCATTTCGATATCGAGCAGTATCGCGTCCGGTCGCAGTTCCGCGACTCGCGCCAGCGCTTCGGTGCCGTTGCGCGCGGTGCCGATGATCGCGACGTCTTCGCGTTGCGCCAGCAATCGCGACAGCCGCTCGGTGGCAAGCGGTTCGTCGTCGCAGATCAGCAGCTTTATCGTCATTGCGTCACATCCGGGATCACGAAGCTGACCGAGTAATGGCGGTCCGGCGTCTCTCCGGCGCGAAACGCGCAATCGCTGCCATAGCGGACCGAGAGGCGCCGCGCGACATTGGCGAGACCGATATGCTCTCCCCGCATATTGTCGGTCGCGGTCGATTGCAGCGTATTGCGCACTTCGATGCGCACGCCGCGCGCCTCGCGCCTGGCGACGATCTCGAGGCGCGTGACGCCGTCCGATCGTGCGACGGCATGCTTGATCGCATTTTCGATCAGCGGCTGCAGGATCAGGCTGGGAACCTTGATATTCTCCAGCTCGGCCGGGATCTGAATGTCGACGACGAGCCGGTCGGAAAACCGCACCGCTTCGATGGCGAGATAGAGCGATTGCAGCGCCAGCTCACGCTTCAATGCAATATCTTCGCTGGGATCGGTGGAAAGCGCGGCGCGCAGGAAGTCGGAGAGATTTTCCACCATCTGTTCGGCCCGCTCGGGTTCGCGCGACGCAATCAGCGACGCGATCGAATTGAGCGTGTTGAACATGAAATGCGGATTGAGCTGATATCGCAGCGCCTGCATCTGCGCAGAATGGGCAAGCGCGCGCGCTTCGGCCAGCCGCCTTTCCCGGTCGCGCAATTCCTCGCTATAAACGGCCGCGAGAAGAAGCGCGGAAACGGCACCATAGGCCCAGAACCACTGGATGAACGCGTAGGAATAGGAGACCCAGGTGAAGCTGATCCTGTTCATCTCCGGCATGAAGAGATGGAAGACGCCATAATTGAGCAGGCTGTGGATCAGCGCGCCGCCGATCGCGAGCAACAGGACGAAGGCGATGCGCTTCGATCCGGGCATATTGCTCTGGGCGCGGATCAAGCGGTGGATCAGCATCGACAGAATGATGGCGCCGAGCGTCACGATCAGTCGCGGGACCAGAATCTCGGTCTCGCCGGTATCTTCTTCCATCATCAGGCGCTGGGCAGTGAGCAGCGAAAACTGCGCTACCCAGAAGCTGATGATGATAACGGCGGGAATGGAGATGCCGAACCGCGAAAGCAGCGGATCATTCTCATCAGGCGGTGACGTCATCGCCAGACGCTAGGGCGCGAACTGCCGGATTGTAAATCCGCTGCGCATGCAGTTCGCGGCGCCACACCGGCACTTCGTTGGACAGGTGAGTGCCGTATCCTTTCCGGCACACCGCATTCGCTGCATCCGGCGCGGCGTTCGCGGCAATCCGATCCCGCGCTTCGCAACGTTGCCATAGGATGGGACGGAACGGAGACAATCATGTCGTATCATCGCCCCCCATCCGAGCGCCAGCCAGCCAAGGCCGGGTCCGACGCAGAGCAGCGCGACCGCCCCCGTGGTTCGCGGCAGCGGCCCGAGGATGGCCAGCGGCTCGCCCCTCCGGGCCGGGTGGCGTCGGCGCAACTGCCGCCCGGCCTTTACTGACCGGAACTGGCGCGTAAACGCATCGCCCGGCCTGAGGCTGCCGGGGTGCCGGATCGGCTGAGTCCCGCCGGTGCGATCAGGCAGTCGGCGGATTGCTCGGCAGGATCACCACGACGCGCAGCCCGCCGATCGGCGAACGGCCCGCTTCGATCCGGCCATGATGCGCATCGACGATCGCGCGCGCGGTTGCCAGCCCCAGGCCCGAAACGCCGCGTTTGCTGTCGGCACGTTCGGAGGAGCGGTAAAAGGGTTCGAACAGCCGCTGCGCCAGTTCGACGTCCACGCCCGGCGCGCTGTCGTCGATGATCAGTCGCCATGCGTCGCGCGAGCTTTCCAGACCCAGCACGATTTGCCCGCCAGGCGGCGTGTAGCGCAGGCTGTTTTCGATCAGCGCGCCGAACAGCTGTTCGACGCGCGCGCCGTCCCATTTTACCAATATCGTATATTCGGGAAGCGTGCTGGTCTCCAGCCGGACGCCGCCCGCCTCAGCGCGCTTGCCATTGCTCCAGATCGCGTTGTGGATCAGCGCGCGCGGATCGACCTGCGCGAATTCGACCGGCAGGCGGCCAAGATCGGACAGCGCCACCGCGCCCAGATCCTTGGCCATGCGGTTGAGGATGTGATGATCCTCCGCCAGGCCCATCAGCAGCGCCTGGTCGACGGGCGGCTCGGCCTCGGCGAGCCTTTCGAGCCGCTGTTCCAGATCGTGCACCGGTTGCTGAAGCTCGTCCGCGATCGTCACCAGCCAGGTGCGCCGCGCCGTTTCCAGACGGCTGAACTGCTGTGCCACGCGATGCAGGTTGCGCATGGTCGCGGCGGTTTCGGCATAGCCCTGTTCTTCGAAATAGACGTCATGGTCGCCCTGCACGATGTCATGACTCATGCGATAGAGCGCCACCTGCGGGCGCGACCAGCGCCGCGCGAACAAATAGGCCGCGAGCAGCAATATCGCCAGCATGCCGAACAGGATCGCGCCGATACCGATATATTGCATGCCCAGAAATTCGCGGTCGGCATCGTTCAGCTGTGCCGGGCGCGTGACGCGCAGAATGCCGATCGTCCGACCATTGATTTCGACCGCCTCCTGGGCGATCGGTTCGCCTGCCATGCCGGGCCCGGTGACGGCTTGTCCTTCGGGCGAGGCGAGCTGGACACGGCCCGCCAGACGATTGTCGCCGGTCATGTTGAAATCGGCGATGAAACGGTCGAGCGGGCGCCCGGTGATCGCCACTTCGGTGGCGCGCTGGGCAAAGGCGCTCAGCCGTTCGCGATCCTGCGCGGCGAGCTGGGCCGAATAGCCGCTGTGCATGTTCCAGACGAGCAGGCCGCCGGCAACGACGGTGACGAGCAGCGCCTGAGCGGCAAGCGCCGAGAAAATAGCGGAGAAAAGCCGCACGACCCCTAAAATCCCCCGAAAAACGCAGGCCTTGCCCAAGCGTTAGCCTTCGCCAGCGCTCGACACAAATGCTTTACCATGGACGGTTGTCGATCGAATCAAGGATTCGTGCGCCCGCCATGAAAACCGCGATCGGGCAGACCGCGAACAACAGCCAGCCGCCCACGCCGGGAAACCGATCAAGATAATGGAGCCCGCGCTCCACTGCGCCGGTGCCGAGGCCATAGATGACGAGAAACGCCTCGAACTTGGTCTTGATGACGAAAAGCCTAGCGAATCGATGCCACATGCACCGCACCACGCAAGCCGCGGGCCAATCCCGGAAACGCGTCAGTTCATCTTAAGAGACAGGGTTAACTGTAAGTTAACTCGACAATTTCCAGCATTTCGAGCAGCGCGCGGCGCGCCGTTTCGACACGCGCGATCAATGCGGGATCGGCGATTTCGTCCTGGGCAATCGCGTCGGGCCAATGCGCCTCAACGACTTGCGCAATCGCGTCGAGGCGGGCGTTGTCGACCAGAAAGCGCGAGTCGATGGTCGCAGGGTCGGCGACCACGCGCAGCCTGAGGCAGGCGGGGCCGCCGCCATTGGCCATCGACTGGCGGACATCGACGACCTCAAGGTGACGGATCGGGCCGTTGCCGGCGACCATTTCCTGAAGCCATTGCCAGACCGAAGGCGTTTCGCGCGCTTCGCCGGGCAGGATCAGCGCCATGCCGCCATCGGGCAAGGTCACCAGCTGGGCATTGAAGAGATAGGATGCGATCGCGTCTTCCAGACTGACCCTGTCCGCCGGGACTTCGACGATCTCGACTTCGGGAAGCGTGCCGCGCAGCGCGTCGTAAAATGCCTGGCTGTCGGCAAAGGCCTGTTCGTGCGCGAACAATACGCGCTCATTGGCGACGGCGACGACATCGTTATGGAACGCGCCGGCGGCGATTGCGGCTTCGGATTGCTGCACGAACAAGGTGCGCGCGGGATTGAGCCGGTGGCGCCGCGCGACCGCCGCGCTCGCCTCGCGATGCTGGCGGGCGGGGTAGGGGCCGCCCGAAACGCCATAGACGAAAATCTCGACGCCGGGGCGGTCATGCGCGGGCGTCAGCCGCATGTGATTGGCGGCGCCTTCATCGCCGAACGGCGCGGGAACCGGCGCGTGCACGGCAAAGCCATCGCCGGGAAAGGCCAGCCGCAACTGTGCCAGCGTTTCGGGCCATTCATGGCTGCGATGCGGCATGGTGAGCAGATTGGCGATTGTCAGATGGCAGCGGCCGTCGCTCGCATCGGGCGCGGGCGAAACCGTGGCGGCATTGGCTGCCCACATCGCCGAAGCCGACAACGCCTGTGCCTGCAGATGTGGCGGCGCTTCGGCAAACTGCGTGGCAAGGCTGTCGAGCCAGCGATGGTCGGGGCGCGCATGCGGCAGGAGAATGCCCTGCCGTAATCCGAGCGCGATATTGGCGCGCATCTTGGCAATGCCCTGCAGCGCGGCCGCGCGCGGATGCGAGACCAGCCCGCGATTCTTCGTCGCGGCAAGATTGCCCGGGCTCAGCCCTGCATAATTATGGCTGGGGCCGATAATGCCGTCGAAATTGATTTCGGTCAGCATGATGCGCTTCCTTGATGCAACTGCACGAATTCAGCGGCCGACATGCATCACCCTGTCGCCTTCGCCCACGCCCAGCGCGCGCGCCGCATCCGGATCGATCGCGACGCCGTCGCCCGAACGGCGCACCTGCGCCATCGCGCAGCGGAATTCCGCCAGCTGCCCGCTCGCGACCAGCCCCGGTTCGCCACCATCGGCGATGGCGGCGACCGTTTCGGTGCGCGCGTCGCGGATCGCATGCACCTGATCGGTGCGCGCGGTCATCGTCGGCCCGCCGTCGAAAATGTCGATGTAATTTTCCCAGGCAAAGCCTTCATTTTCCAGCATCCGCATCGCCGCGCGTCCGCTGGGATGCGGCCGGCCGATCACCGATCGCGCGCTTTCGGTCAGCATCGCGATATAGATGGGGTGTTTGGGCATCAGATCGGCAATGAACTGATTGCCGTGGATCGCATTGAATTCATCGGCTTCCTGAAAGCTCATGCCGAAAAAGCGCCCCGCGACGCCGTCCCAGAAGGGCGATCCGCCGGCTTCGTCGATCACGCCGCGCAGTTCGGCGAGGATGCGATCGGCAAAACGGGCGCGGTGGCGCGCGATGAACAGATAGCGGCTGCGCGCAAGCAACATGCCCAGCCCGCCGGCGCGCTCCTTGGGATGGAGGAACAGCCCGCCGACCTCGCTCGATCCTTCCAGATCATTGGCAAGGCTGAGCAATTGCGCGCGAAAGGTACGGTCCAGCTCCTGGCTGTGTTTGGTCACCATGCCGATGCGATAGCTGTAGAAGGGCCATTTCTGGCCGACCTGCGTGAAGATCTGACACGTGCCGCGCACTTCGCCGGTTTCGATATTTTCGAGCACGAGCACGAACAGATCGTCGGCGATGTCGTCGCCGGTACGGGCAAATGCCTGATGGCTGCGCTCCAGCTTGGCGCGCAACGCGTCCTTTTCAGGAGGCAGGTTGGTGAAGCCGCCACCGGTCAGCTTCGCCATTTCGTACAAAGGTTGCAGGTCTTGATCGCGCGCAGCGCGGATTACGAACGTCATGGATGCCCCTGTTCGGCGATACGTAAAATGGTGACGGCCGAAAGCGCGGCGCGCTCGGCCAGGCTTTCGGGAATCAGAAACTCGTCGGACGAATGGATGGCGCCGCCGCGTGCGCCCATCGTATCGACCACCGGCACGCCGCATGCCGCGATATTGTTGCCGTCGCACACGCCGCCGGTCGCTTTCCAGGCGATGGCGAGGCCAAGGTCGCTGCCGACTCGCTGGACCAGCCCGAACAGCTTTTCGGCGCCCGGATCAACTGGTTTGGGCGGGCGATTGAAACCGCCATGCAATTCGATCCGCACGTCATAGCGGGTTGCGACCTCCGCAATCGCTTCGTCAAGCGCGGCCTGGGCGCGGGCGATGGCGCCTTCGTCCTTCGGGCGGAAATTGATACGCAATATCGCCAGTTCGGGGACGACATTATTGGGTCCGCCGCCTTCGATCCGTGCCGGATTTACCGACAGGCCTTCGCCGCGAATGTCGAACAGCCGCACCGCGAGCGCGCCCGCCGCGACGATGGCGTTGCGCCCGTCGTCGGGATTGCGTCCGGCATGCGCGCTGCGCCCATGAACTATAGCCGAGAAATTGCCGGTTCCGCCGCGTGCGCCCGCCAGTGTGCCGTCGGGCAGGGCGGGTTCATAGGTGAGCGCCGCGACCTTGCCCTGCGCCGCGCGAACGAGCAGGGCGGCGGAGGAAAAGGAACCGACTTCCTCGTCCGAATTGATGACGACTTCATAGCCGATACGCGATGCCAGCGGGCTCGCCTCGACCGCCTCCAGCGCCGCGAGCATCACCGCCAGCCCGCCCTTCATATCGGCGGCGCCCGGCGCGTTGAGGTGACCATTGTCGAGCCAGCGCTCGTTCTGAAACGGATGATCGGCGGGAAACACCGTGTCCATATGGCCGGTCAGCAAAATCTGCACTGGTGCTTGCGGACGGACGGTGAGGTGCAGGTGCCGGCCATGTTCGATCGTTTCGACCTGACCATCGGCAGTCACGTTCTCCGCCGGATCGGGGGTTTCGAGCGCAAGGGTTCCGGGCAGTGCGGAAAAGGCATCGGCGAGCTGGTCCGCCATGCGCGCGAGGCCGGCGAGGTTGCGCGTACCGCTGTTGATCGCGACCCAGGCGCGGGTGCGTTCGAGCATCGGCGACGCGGCGCAACGCGCTACAGCTTCGGCTTCCTGAGGGGATAGCGCAGTCATCCCCAGCACCTAGCGTCAAAACGCGTTCAGGTGAACCTTTGCGAAATCAGAAGTCGACCACCAGCGCGGCGCGCGTCGTCGTATCGGTGCTGTTGCGGTTCGACGTGGGGTCGCTTTCATATTGGAGATTATATGAAAGCTGCGCCGAAAGCGGACCGAGCACGCGGAAATTGAGCGCGGAATTGCTCGACACCGTGCTGTTGGCGGTCTGGATATAGGTCGATGCGGTCTGTTGAAAGCGGATGCTGGGCGCCAGATTCCATTTGAAGTCGAGCGACCCGCGACCGCCGACATAGCCTTCATTGGTGTCGTCGGTATAATGGGTCTGACGAAAGGCGGGGCCGACTTCGAGCTCCAGCGTCATCCCCGGCCGCTTGATCGGCGTGTAGCCGAGACCCGCCGACAGCGAATAACGTTCGTCGAAGCCGGAAAACCGGTCGCTTTCGAACTGTGCCGCGCCATAGACATAGCTGCGGTCGTCGATCTTGTAGTTCGGCTCGTAGGCGGCGAGATAGCGTTCGCGCGTCGTGACGCCGAGGCTTTCCTGATATTCCCCGCGCAGCCGCAATTTATGGCGCCAGCGATAGCCTTCGCGCCGCAATTCGATGGTTCCGACCAGGCCGATATTTTCGGTATTGCCCGTGGTGCGATAGCCACCCAGTTCGATCTTGCCCTTGAGCAGATCGAGAAAATCCGACTGGCGCAATCGGCGTTGCGCGGTCTGGCGCCGCTCGGTGCGCCATTCGGTGGCGATCCGGCTTACCTCGCGCGCGCTGTCGGGCGCGGCGGTCTGCGCATATTTGACGATGATCGCGACACCGTTTTCGTCGCCCGCGGCCATGGCCGCGTCGAGCATGGCCTTGATCGGCGGCGGAATGACTTCGGGGTCGTCCGCATTGGCGAGCAGCAGCGGGGCGGCAAGGAAAATCAAGATACGCACGGCAGCCTCTTACGCAGCGGGCTCGGGCAGGAAAAGGGCAGCTTCAGGGCAAAGCGCGCCATCGTGCCAGCGGTTCGGCGAAAACCCGCACCAGTTCGGTATAGATGGTGCGTTTGAACCCGACGATCTGGCCGGGCAGTTCCTCCGGCTCGATCCACCGCCATGCGCGGAATTCAGGTTCGGGCGTGGCGATATCGACGTCCTGATCCTCGCCCAGAAAGCCATAGAGAAACCAGCGCTGACGCTGACCGCGCCATTTCCCCTTCCACACCTTGCCGATCAGATCGTCGGGCAGGTCATAGGTGAGTTCCTGCGGCGCTTCGGCGATCAGTTCGACCAGATGGCCGGCGACGCCGGTTTCCTCATGCAGTTCGCGAATGGCGGCATCGCGCGGGTCTTCGCCCGGATCGATGCCGCCCTGTGGCATCTGCCATGCCTCCAGCGTCGAATCGAGCCGCTGGCCGACAAAGACGAGGCCATGGCGGTTTGCCAGCATCACGCCGGCGCCGGGACGATAGGGCAGATCTTTGGGATCGGTCATGCCGGTCCTCCTAGTCCTTGCCGTCGCGGCTGTGTAGATAGCGCGTGCTTCGCAAAACGAAGCGCGTTGCGACTACAGGACCGGGCAGGATGGCAAAGGCGAACAAGCGCAAAGCGGCACAGGCGGCACGGGGTGCCGCGATCAACGACGATTTCCGGCAGAAGATCGCCGAGCGGTTGCTGGAAGGCGCCGATCCCGACCTGCTGGCCAAACAGCTTGCCGGTTCGGCCGGGCTTTCGCTGCCGCTGGTCGAACAGGAAATCGCCCGCGCGACCAAAAGCCCCTATTTCCTGGCGACCGAAAAGCTGCGCAATCGCATCGGCAAATGGGAATGGGTGCTTCAGAACGGCGCCCGGCTTGCCGCGAACGATCCGCAAGGCGGCGAAATCCCGGTGATCGGCAAGATCGACGGCGAGACATTTTATCGCGACTATTATCGCGCGCACCGCCCGGTGGTGGTGCAGGGCCTGTTCGATCATTGGGAAGCGCGCAGCACCTGGTCGCTCGACTATTTCCGCGATGTGCTCGGCAGGCGCGAGGTGTTCGTCCAGACCGGCCGCGAAGCCGACAAGGATTATGAGATCAACACCCGCGATCATGGCGCGATGCGCAGCTTTGCCGAGCTGTACGAGCGGCTGGCGTCGGACGAGCCGACCAACGATTTTTATATCACCGCCAACAACAGCGCCCAGAATATGGACGCGTTTCGTGCCTTTTATCGCGATATCGGCGGCATCCCCGGCATATTGCGGCCGGGCGGCGAGCGGAACGGCTTCATCTGGGTCGGGCCGAAGGGGACGGTGACGCCCTGGCACCATGACCTGACCAACAATCTGCTGATCCAGATGGTCGGGCGCAAGCGCGTGCGGATGGTGGCCAGCCACGACACGCCCAAAATGCGCAACCATTTCCATTGCTACAGCCGCTGGGGCAGCGACGATCTGTTGCCCGGTCCCGCGACTGCCGAAAAGCCGGCGGTGCTCGAATGCACGATCGGTCCGGGGGATGCGCTGTTCATCCCGATCGGCTGGTGGCACCATGTCGACGGGCTGGATCAGACGATCGGCATGTCCTTCATCGAATTTGCCTGGGACAATGATTTTTACACCGATTATCGAAGCTATGTCGCGTTCTGAGCAGCGCTTCGGGCGCGCGGGAACGGGGCCGTGCCCAAGCCGACATTGCAATGATCGGGGGTTTTTCTACCTTGGGTAAACGCAGTGACAGGCGTAGAGCGCCCGCCACGACATAAGATCCGCAGGAAGTTTCGATGGCAAGTGCCACTCATATTCTGACGCCCGAAGAGGCGTCCGCCAATCCGCTGCCCGAAGCCGTTGTTGTCCGTTTCGCCGGCGATTCGGGCGACGGCATGCAGCTGACCGGGGGGCAGTTCACGCTGTCCACGGCGCTGGCGGGCAACGACCTTGCCACTTTCCCCGACTTCCCTGCCGAAATCCGCGCGCCGCAGGGGACGCTGTTCGGGGTTTCCGCCTTCCAGATCAATTTCGGTTCGACCGAGATCGATACTGCGGGCGACGCACCCGATGTGCTGATCGCGATGAACCCCGCGGCGCTCAAGACCAATGTCGAACAGCTCAAGCCCGGCGGCCTGATCATCGCCGATGAAGGCGAATTCGGCGACCGCAACCTTGCCAAGGCAAAATACGACGCCAATCCGCTCGAGGATGACAGCCTCGCCAAATGGCGGCTGATGAAGCTCAATATTTCGCAGCTGACGCTCGATGCCGTGAAGCCGTTTGGCCTGGGCAACAAGGAAGCGCTGCGCTGCAAGAATATGTGGACGCTCGGCCTTGCGCTGTGGATGTTCGACCGCGATCGCCAGCCGATCATCGACTGGCTCAAGGCGAAGTTCGCCAAGGCGCCCGAGCTTGCCGAAGCCAACATCGCTGCGCTCAACGCCGGCCATGCCTATGGCGAAACCGCAGAAATCGGCGGGCAGGTGGGACGGCTCAGCGTCCCGGCGGCACCTGCCGAACCGGGCCTGTATCGCACCATCACCGGCGCGGAATCGATTTCGCTGGGGCTCGTCGCGGGTGCGCAGCTGGCGAGCCTGCCGCTTTTCTATGGCGGCTATCCGATCACGCCGGCCAGCGCGATCCTGCATCACCTTGCGCGGCTCAAGGAATTTGGCGTCACCACCTTTCAGGCGGAGGATGAAATCGCGGCGGTCGCATCGGCGCTGGGGTCTTCCTATGCCGGGTCGCTGGGCGTCACCTGTTCCTCGGGGCCGGGCATCGCGCTCAAGACCGAAGCGATCGGCCTGGCGATCATGACCGAGCTTCCGCTCGTCATCGTCAACGCCCAGCGCGGCGGCCCTTCGACCGGTCTGCCGACCAAGACCGAACAATCGGACCTGTATCAGGCGGTTTATGGCCGTAACGGCGACGCGCCGGTGCCAGTGATCGCCAGCCGTTCGGCGGCGGATTGCTTCGACTGCGCGATCGAGGCGGTGCGCATCGCCACCCAATATATGACGCCGGTCATGCTGCTCACCGACGGGTACCTGCAGAACGCGGCCGAGCCGTGGAAGGTGCCGGATATGAGCGAATATGCGCCGTTCCCGGTGACGTTCAAAACCGACGCTCCGGCCGAGGGCGAAAAGTTCCTGCCCTATGCCCGCGATAACAAGCTGGCGCGCCCGTGGGTCAAGCCGGGCACGCCCGGCCTGCTTCACCGTATCGGCGGCATCGAAAAGGCGCAGGGTACCGGCAATATCGACTATGCTCCGGCCAACCATCAGGCGATGACCGACATTCGCCGCGACAAGATTGCCGGGATCGACGTGCCCGATCAGGCGCTGTCGCTGGGCGAAGCCGGCGGCAAGCTGGCGGTCGTGGGCTGGGGCTCGACCTATGGCCCGATCTATCAGGCGGTTCGCCGCGCGCGGAAGAAGGGTCTCGACGTCGCGCACATCCACATCCGCCACATCTGGCCGATGCCGAAGAACCTTGGCGAGCTGCTCAAGGGTTTCGACAAGGTGATCGTGCCCGAAATGAACACCGGCCAGCTCAAGACGGTGCTGCGCGACCAGTATCTGATCGATGCCCAGCCGCTCAACAAGGTCTCGGGCCAGCCGTTCCGGATCGCCGAGATCGAGGCGGCGATCGAGGAAGCGTTGCTGTAGGTTTCACGCCGCCGTTCGTGTCGAGCGAAGTCGAGACACGGGCCCATGCGGAACACGTCCCTCGACTTCGCTCGGGACGAACGGAAGAACGAAGATGAACGACATCACCCCCATCAACAAGTCGACGCCCAAGGATTGGGAAACCGATCAGGAAGTCCGCTGGTGCCCCGGCTGCGGCGACTATGCGATCCTGAAGGCGGTGCAGCGCACCATGCCCGAAATCGGCGGTACGCCCGAAAACACGGTGTTCGTCAGCGGCATCGGCTGCTCGTCGCGCTTCCCCTATTATATGGAAACCTATGGCTTCCACACGATCCATGGTCGCGCGCCGGCAGTGGCGACGGGGGTCAAGCTCGCCAATCCCGATCTCGATGTGTGGATCATCACCGGCGACGGCGATGCGCTGTCGATCGGTGGCAACCACACGATGCACTTGCTGCGCCGGAACCTGAATTGCCAGGTGCTCTTGTTCAACAACGAGATTTACGGCCTGACCAAGGGCCAATATTCGCCGACCAGCCGCGAAGGCACGCGTTCGCCGTCGACGCCGTTCGGTTCGGTCGATCATCCGGCCAAGCCCTGCGCCTTCGCGCTTGGCAGCGGCGCGCGCTTCATTGCGCGCGGGATCGACGTGCACAAGAATCTGCCTGCCGTGCTCAAGGCGGCGCATGCGCATCAGGGCGCGGCCTTTATCGAGATTTTCCAGAACTGCATCGTCTATAACGACGATGTCTTCGCGTCCTTCACGGCCAAGCCCAACGCCGCGGGAACGCAGTTGTGGGTCGAACATGGCAAGCCGATGCTGTTCGGTTCGGAAAAGACCGGCGGGGTGAAGGGCATCGCGCTCGACGCCAAAACGCTCAGCCTCAAGGTCGTCGATGTCGAAGGCGATGATTGGGAAGGCGCGGGCGTGCTCGTCCACGATCAGACCAACCGCATGATCGCGCATCTGCTGGTCGAAATGCCGTTCGGCGATTTCCCGATGGCGCTCGGCGTCCTCTACGACGATCCCGCTCCGACGTTCGAAAGCGCCGTGGTCGATCAGAATCGTGCGGCAAGCGAAGGCAAGGTCGCGGACCTGCAGAAACTGGTCGCCAAGGGCCAGACCTGGATGGTGGAGAAACAGCCGCGGGAGGCGTGAGTTGGTCTCCCGCCGCCACGAGTAAGGATTTCTCACGCAAAGGCGCAAAGGCGCCAAGAGGAAGGTAGAAAGAAAGGGCGAGTGAGCGAACGGCTAGAGGCACTGGCGCGTGAAGCGGTGGATTGCGGATTCAAGCTGCATGAAGCGCTCGGGCCGGGGCTTCTGGAGTCGGTCTACGAAGCCTGTCTGGCCGATAGCCTCGCGAAGCGAGGCATTTTCGTCGAGCGGCAGAAGCCGATTCCCATTCGCTATAATGGTGTCGTGCTGCAGGAAGGCTTTCGAGCGGATTTGCTGCTCGAAGAGCAGCTTTTGATCGAGTTGAAATCGACGGAAGCGAGCTCGCCGATCCACGGCAAGCAGGTGCTTACCTATCTCAGGCTCATGAACCTTCCCCTTGGACTGCTGATGAATTTCGGATTTGAAACTTTCCGGCAGGGCATTCGTAGGATCGCGAACAACTACCAAGATTGAAGAACCTTCTTCTTCTTCTCTTCGTGCCTTTGCGCCTTTGCGTGAGAAAAAATCCCTGACCGATGCCTGCACTCAATATTCTCTGGTTCCGCCGCGATTTGCGGCTTTCCGATCAGGCGGCGTTGATTGCGGCGGCGTCCGAAGGGCCGGTGATCCCGGTCTATATCCTCGACGATGAAACGCCGCGGCATCGCAAAATGGGCGCCGCTTCGCGCTGGTGGCTGCACCACAGCCTGAAAAGCCTCGACGCGAGCCTGCGCGAAAAGGGATCGCGACTGATCCTGCGGCGCGGCAAATCGGAAGAGGCGCTGGCGCAGCTTGCCGAACAGACCGGGGCAGGGCGCGTCCACTGTATCCGGCACTACGAGCCCTGGTGGCGCAATGCCGAGCGCGCGGTGGCGGCAAAGCTCGACCTGGTCTGTCACCACGGCAATTATCTCGCGCCGCCCGGATCGGTGACGACCGGCAGCGGCAGCCCGTACAAGATCTACACCCCCTTCTGGCGCGCGCTCTCCGAACGCATGCCGCCGCCCGAACCCGCCAATCGTCCGAGCGACATTCCCGTGCCCGAAGGCTGGCCGGAATCGGACGATCTCGATGACTGGAAGCTGCTTCCGACGAAACCGAACTGGGCGCAGGGCTTCGAAGCCGAATGGGAGCCGGGCGAGGCGGGGGCGCGCAAGCGCGTCGACGCTTTCATCGACGAAGCGACGCGGTACGAAAGCCAGCGCAACCTGCCCGCCCGCGAAGGGACCTCGCGCCTGTCGCCGCATCTGCATTTCGGCGAAGTCTCGCCCGCCTATGTCTGGCACCGCACGTCCGGTGTCGGCGGATCGGTCGGCACCTTTCTGGGGGAGATCGGCTGGCGCGATTATGCGCAGAACGTGATCCTGCAATATCCCGAATATGCGTCCAAAAATGCGCGCGACCGGTTCGACGCGATGGCATGGCGCGATTTCCGTTCCTCCACCGTCCGGGATGAGTTCGACGCCTGGACAATGGGTCGCACCGGCTATCCGATCGTCGATGCCGGGATGCGGCAATTATGGGCGACCGGGTGGATGCACAATCGCGTCCGGATGATCGCCGCGAGCTTCCTGATCAAGCATCTGCTGATCGACTGGCGCGAAGGCGAAAAATGGTTCTGGGATACTTTGGTCGACGCCGATTATGCGAGCAATGCGACCAACTGGCAGTGGGTTGCCGGCACCGGCGTCGATTCGAACATGTTCGTCCGCATCATGGCGCCGCTGACGCAATCGGAGAAGTTCGATGCGGGGGCGTATATCCGTCAATGGGTGCCCGAACTGGCGGAACTCGACGATCCCTATATTCACGATCCCGAGGAAGCAGGTTGTCGTCCCGATGGCTATCCGAAAAAGCTGATCGGCCATCGCGAAGCCCGCGAACGCGCCCTGGCAGCGGTGAAAGCGATCAAGTGATTGGCCCGTCGCTCCTGCGCAGGCAGGAGCCTATCGCTGTAGCTTGCGGACGAGAGGCGGACACATAAGCGGCCGTATATGTGTCGGTTTTTGGCGCGAAACGCGCCAGACATAGGCCCCTGCCTGCGCAGGGGCTACGGTTGGCCGGGTCAGCCCACCCGTTCGAAATGCCCCGTTTCGAAACCGGCAACCGCCAGCCGCGCGATCGCGTCGGCCACCACTTCCGGACCTTTCAGCGTCGCCGGATCTTCGCCCGGAAACGCGCGCGCGCGCATTTTCGTCCGGGTTGCGCCGGGATCGACGATCGCGACGCGGATCGGCGTCAGGTTGCGCACTTCCTCGCCATAGCTGAGCAGCAGATTGTCGAACGCCGCCTTGGACGCGCCATACATGCCCCAATAGGCACGCGGATTGCGCCCGACGCTCGACGTCACGCCGATCACCTTGCCCGCCTGCGCCTTGCGCAGCAGCGGGTCGAACGCCTGCAGCATCGCCGCCTGCGCGCTGACATTGAGCGTCAGCACCGCCGCCAGTTCCTTGAAATCCATCGCCGTCACCGGGCTGAGCGTGCCCAGCGACGCGGCGTTGAGCACCAGCGTGTCGATCGCCGTCCAGCGTTCGGCGATCGCAGCGGCCAGCCGCGCGACGCTTTCATTCTCGGCCAGGTCCATCGGCGCGATCGTGGCGCTGCCGCCGCTTGCGTGAATCGCCTCTTCGACTTCTTCCAGACCGCCGGGCGTCCGTGCGGTCAGGATCACATGCGCGCCCGCGGTGCCCAGCGCCTGCGCCGTTGCGGCGCCGATGCCGCGGCTGGCGCCGGTGACGAGCGCCACCTGGTTCGAAAGAGGCTTGTCGGTCATCATTGCTCCGGAAGGATCGGCCTTATTCGGCCGCTTCGGTTTCCTCGATCAGCGCGAACTGATCCACATTTTCGCGGTCGCGCTGGTCGGTCAGCGGGGTCGGATATTCGCCCGAGAAACAGGCGTCGCAATGGCTCGGCTGTTCGCCGCGCCCGGCTTCGCCCAGCGCCTTGTACAGCCCGTCCATCGAAATGAAGGCGAGGCTGTCCGCCTTGATATGATCCGTCATCTGCTCGAGCGACTTGTTCGCGGCGAGCAGCTTGGCCTTTTCCGGCGTATCGACGCCATAGAAGCACGGATTCTTGGTCGGCGGGCTGGCGATGCGCATATGCACTTCGGTCGCGCCGGCATCGCGCATCATCTGCACGATCTTGTGGCTGGTGGTACCGCGCACGATCGAATCATCGATCAGGACGATGCGCTTGCCCGCCACCACGTCGCGATTGGCATTGTGCTTCAACCGCACGCCCTCATGCCGGATCTCATCGGTCGGCTGAATGAAGGTCCGGCCCATATAGTGCGAACGGATGATGCCCAGTTCGAACGGAATGCCCGATTCCTGCGCATATCCGATCGCCGCCGGCGTGCCCGAATCGGGCACCGGGATGACGATGTCGGCGTCGATCGGCGTTTCCTTCGCCAGCTGCGCGCCGATCGCCTTGCGCACGGCATAGACCGAACGACCGGCCGAAACCGCTTTCGAATCCGGGCGTGAGAAATAGACATATTCGAAGATGCACGGGCGCGGCGCGCGCGGCGGGAAGGGGCGGTGCGATTCGATCTCGGTGCCCTTCACCACGATCAGCTCGCCCGGCTCGATCTCGCGCACGAATTCGGCGCCGACGACGTCGAGGCCGACCGTTTCCGACGCCACGATCACCGTGTCGCCGCGCTTGCCCAGCACCAGCGGGCGGATGCCCAGCGGATCGCGGCACGCGATCATGCCCTCGCGCGTCAGACAGATCAGCGAATAGGCGCCCTCGACACGCTTCAGCGCATCGATGAACTTATACAGCAGCTGGTCGTAATTCGACCGCGCGGTCAGGTGGATGATCGTTTCGGTGTCGCTGGTCGACTGAAAGATCGAACCGGTCCGCACCAGTTCCTGCCGCAGCCGCATCGCGTTTGAGATGTTGCCGTTATGCGCGATGGCGAATCCGCCTTCGCTCAGCTCGGCGAACAGCGGCTGTACATTGCGCAACGCGGTCTCGCCGGTCGTTGCGTAACGCACATGCCCGCATGCAGCCTTGCCCGGCAGCGCGCGGATCGCGTCTTCATTCTGCTGGCTGAACGTTTCGCCGACGAGACCCATCGCGCGGTGCGTGTGGAACAATGTGCCGTCGAAACTGGTGATACCGGCGGCTTCCTGCCCCCGGTGCTGCAACGCGTGAAGCCCCAGCGCGACGAGCGCGGCTGCGCCCTCAACGCCGGATGCGCCAAAGATGCCGCACTCTTCGCGCAGCTTGTCATCATCAAACGGATTGGTGGTCAGCATCGGTCCCTCAACCGGTCTACGCGGGCCATATAGGAGCTCCCATCCGCTTTGTCGCCCTTTTGTCACAGAAAGGTGAACCGACGGAGTTTTCATCGGTTTTCTCAGGGGAAAGGAGACCGAATATGGCACAGGACCACGGCAAGCAGGTCAAGGATGACGACATCTATGAAGCGCTGCGCGACCAGGGAGCCTCGAAGGAAAAGGCCGCGCGAATCGCCAATGCCCAGGCGAAAGGCGATGTCGATCACCATGGCGGTACCCGGCTGGAGGACCGCACCAGGGACGAACTGTACGACGAAGCGAAGGAAATCGGCATCGAGGGCCGGTCGGAGATGGACAAGGACGCGTTGATCGAGGCGATTCGGAATCATTGAGAGGTGGCCGCGCTTTCAATCTCCGTCGCCCCTGCGCAGGCAGGGGCCCATGTCTGTTCCGTTTTTCCCGCTGTCTGACACATCAGCCGCGACCCATGTGTCAGCCGGCCAAACGCAACCGGCAGCGATAGGCCCCTGCCTGCGCAGGGGCGACGGTTCGCCGACCGGCCTGCGGAAATCGCATGATTCGCATTCAACCTGACGCGGGAATTGCGCTAAGCCCGCTCGCATGGACAATGATCGCGAAACGGGCACGACGCTCGATCCCAAATATGATTCTTCCGGGCTGGTGACGGCGGTGGTGACCGACGCGGCGACCGGCGGGCTGTTGATGGTCGCGCATATGAATGCCGACGCGCTTGCGCAGACGCGAAAGACCGGGCGGGCGACATTCTGGTCGCGCAGCCGCGGGCGGCTTTGGGTCAAGGGCGAGAGTTCGGGCAATTTCCTGAACGTGCGCGAGATCCGCGTGGACTGCGATCAGGACGCGCTATGGGTGATCGCCGATCCGGCGGGCCCCGCCTGTCACACCGGCGCGGCAAGCTGCTTTTACCGCCGCATTGCGGACGATGGCACGCTGGCGCGGTTGTGAGGGCATTTGTCGCAGCGATCGCGCTGATGCTCGCCGCCTGTTCCGGCGGTGACGAGCCGGCAGTCGACAATGGCCAGAACCTGCTCCCGCCGCTCGATCTCGAATCGGCGGCGCTCGCGCGCGGCATGATCCGCGATCCCGAAAATACCGAGATTGCCGGGCTGTATGCGCGCGATACCGACCGGCTGTGCATCGTCCGCGACGGCGGCGGGTACAAGGTCGGCGCCTTTGTCGATTATGGCGACGGCATCACCTGTTCCGGATCGGGCACGGTCAGCCGCGTCGGCGAAGTCATGCATCTGGAACTTGGCGGCAAGGGCGATTGCGGTTTCGACGCACAATATGACGGCGAGCGGATACGCTTTCCGGGGCAAGTGCCCGAAGGATGCGAATCGCTATGTTCGGGCCGTGCATCCTTTGCCGGGTTCGAGCCGAGCCTGCTGAGCGAATCCGAAGTCGAAGCGGCTTCCGTGCGCGATCCGAAGGGGCGGCTGCTCTGCGCCACGAGTGATTGACGTTGACGTAAAGGTAAAGTAATAGGGGCGGCATGAACAAGGCCGTTTCCCGCTTTGAAGCGCTGTCACCGGTCGCGCCGCGCACCGATCGCGACCAGTTTTCGATCTCGGACCTGTGCGCCGAATTCGACGTCACGCCGCGCGCGCTGCGCTTTTACGAAGATGAAGGGCTGATCGCGCCGGAGCGGCGTGGCACCCAGCGCATCTATGCCCATCGCGATCGCGCTCGGCTCGCCTGGATCCTGCGCGCCAAGCGCGTTGGCTTCAGCCTCGCCGAAATTCGCGAAATGATCGATCTTTATGATCTGGGCGACGGTCGTCGCGTGCAACGCCGTGTGACGCTCGATCGTTGTCGCGAACGGATCGAACTGCTCGATCGTCAGAAGCAGGATATCGAAGCTGCGATGGCCGAATTGCAGGAATTTGTCGCGGTTCTCGAAGCCGTGACCGACGAAGAAACTCACGACTGAGGAAGAATAATGCCCCGCTATACCGCTCCCGTCCGCGATACCCGTTTCATCCTGGAAAAGGTGATCGGCCTTGATGGCTATGCCAATCTGCCGGCCTTTGCCGCGGCATCGCCCGAAATCGTCAACGCCGTGCTGGAAGAAGGCGGCAAGTTCGTCGCCGAACAGCTTTTCCCGCTCAACCAGAGCGGCGACCAGCAGGGCTGCAAGCGCAACGACGATGCCAGCGTGACGACGCCCGACGGGTTCAAGGAAGCCTATAAAGCCTTTGTCGAAGGCGGCTGGATGACGCTGGGCGCGCCGGAGGAATTTGGCGGCCAGAACATGCCGCACATCGTGTCGACTGCGTTTGAGGAATATCTGATCAGCGCCAACATGGCGTTCGCCATGTATCCGGGCCTGACCAAGGGCGCGGTCGCCGCGCTGCTCGCGCATGGTTCGCAGGAGCAGAAGGAGAAATATCTCCCCAAGATGATCTCCGGCGAATGGACCGGCACGATGAACCTGACCGAGCCGCAATGCGGCACCGATCTGGGCCTGATCAAGACCAAGGCCGAGCCGCAGGCGGACGGCAGCTATGCCATCACCGGCACCAAGATCTTCATTTCGGCCGGCGAACATGATCTGGCCGACAACATCATTCACCTCGTGCTGGCCAAGACGCCGGGCGCGCCCGACAGTTCGAAGGGCATTTCGCTGTTCGTCGTGCCCAAATTCCTCGTCAATGACGACGGGTCGATCGGTGAGCGCAACGGCGTGTCGTGCGGCTCGATCGAGCACAAGATGGGCATTCACGCCAATTCGACCTGCGTCCTCAACTATGACGGCGCCAAGGGCTGGCTGGTCGGCGAGGAAATGAAGGGCCTGGCCGCGATGTTCGTGATGATGAACGCGGCGCGCCTGGGCGTTGGCCTGCAGGGGCTGGGCATTGCCGAAGTCGCCTATCAGAACGGCGTGCAATACGCCAATGACCGCCGTCAGGGGCGCGCGCTGACCGGTCCCAAGGATCCCGAGGAAAAGGCCGATACGCTGTTCGTCCATCCGGACGTGCGCCGCATGCTGATGGAAGCCAAGGCGCAGATCGAAGGGCTGCGGGCTTTGTGCATGTGGGGCGCGCTGCAGGTCGATCTGTCGCATGATGCGGGCGATGAAGAGGCGCGCGAGCTTGCCGACGATCTGGTCGGGCTGCTGACGCCGGTGATCAAGGGCTATGGCACCGATATCGGCTATAAGGTCGCGACCGATTGCCAACAGGTCTATGGCGGCCATGGCTACATCGCCGAATGGGGCATGGAGCAATATGTCCGCGATGCCCGCATCGCCATGATCTATGAAGGTACCAATGGCGTGCAGGCGATGGACCTGGTCGGCCGCAAGCTCGCCCGCAAGGGTGGCCGCGCCGTACAGGCCTTCTTCAAGCTGGTGAGCGGCGAGATCGCCGAGGCCAAGCAGGACGAAAAGCTGGCCGATTTCGCCGCCAAGCTCGAAAAGGCGATGGGCGACATGCAGGCCGCAACGATGTGGATGGCGCAGAACGGGTTCAAGAACCCGAACGACGTCGGCGCCGCCGCCTATCCCTATATGGAACTGACCGGCGTCGTCGCGATCGGGCTGATGTGGCTGCGCATGGCAACCGCCGCGCAGGCCGGGCTGGCCGGCGGCGACAGCGACACGAAGTTCCTTGAGACCAAGCTGGTCACTGCCCGCTATTATGCCGATCGCATCCTGCCGCGCACCGCGTCGCTGCGTTCGCAGATCGAAGCGGGCAGCGACACCATCATGGCGCTCGAACCCGAAGCGTTCGAAGCGGCCTGAGGCAAAACCCGTGACGGGCGCTGTTTCGCTTGAGAAACGGCGCCCGTTGCGCGCATAACCGGCGCGTGGCGCTCGAAACCATATCGTTGGAACTTGTCAGCCGGGGCTATCTGCACGTTTTGCGGCTGCAGGCGGTGGTGCATACCTTATTCTACACGGCGATTGCCGCGGTCGGCGACTTCGCGGCCTGGTATATATGGGATTGGCCGCATGGCGTGATTGCCGGGCCGGTTCTGCTGATCGGTCTCTGGTCGATCCTGATCGCCGCCGATCGCAAATGGCATCGTATCGGCTTTGCCTATACCGGTCGCGAATTGCATGTCGGCCAGGGCTGGCTGGAACGTATCCACAGCATCGTGCCGATCGCACGCATCCAGCATATCGACATCAGCCGCTCGCTGTTCGAGCGCTGGTTCGGCGTGGCGACGCTGGTGGTCCATACGGCGGGCAGTGCCATGACGCTGCCCGGATTGCCGCATGATGAAGCCGAAGCGATACGCGACGATATTCGACCGCGTCTGACCGCCGAACCATGGTAGCGGAAGATGCCGGGCGCGCGCCGCGCCGGCTGCACCCGATAACGCCCTTTTTCGCGATCCTGACGGGTGCGCGGTCGAGCATCCCGACTGCACTGGCGATCCTATTCGGCCTGTGGCGCGCGGATGCGAGCGGGCCGGCGATCCTCGCGATTCTGGGGGCAGGGGCGGCGGCGATGCTGTTTCTGTGCTGGCTCGGCTGGTGGCGCACCACCTATCGCCTGACCGGCGACGAACTGGTGATCGACAGCGGGGTGCTCAGCCGCCACCGGCGCGTCATCCCGCTCGAACGGGTTCAGGATATCGGGATCGAGCAGAACCCCATTCAGCGGCTCGCCGGGCTGGCGCGGGTGCGGATGGAAACCGGCGGCGGCGGGCGGGACGAAGCGCTGCTCGACATGGTCTCGCTCGATGAGGCGCGCCGGTTGCGCGTCGTCGTGCGCGGCGAGGCCAGGGCGGTGGCAGTCGACACAGCAGGTGAGGCGGCGGAGTCGGACGAACGGCTGCTCTATCGCCTTGGCGTCGGCGCGTTGCTCCTGTCCGGCATTTTAAGCTTCTCGCTATTCTGGGTCGCTGCGGGATTCGGTCTGTTGCAGTTTGTCGATGACGTCACCGGCTATGACCTTGGCGATGTGTTCGACTGGTTTCAGCTGCACCGCGCCGATTTCACTACCGGGCGGCTGTTGCTGCTGCCGCTGGTCCTGATCCTGCTCGGGCTGGTTTCGGGCATGATCAGCACCTTGCTGCGCGATTTCGATTTCCGTTTGACGCTCGATCGCGGGCGGCTGCGCCGCGTCGCGGGCTTTCTGTCGCGCGGCGAGAGCATCCTTGCGATTCCCCGCATCCAGCTGGCGGTCGTTCGGCGTGCCTGGTTGCGCGGCTGGCTGGGCTATGCGGGCCTTTCGGTACAGACGCTGGGCGGCAGCGACGATCCCGGCGGCCGCCACAGGATCGCGCCGTTCGTGCGGGACGCCAAACTTGCCGAGCTGATGGCAGTCAGCGGCTTGCCGGAATTCGACCCGATCGGATTACGCCCCGTTGCGCTCGCGCATGTGCCGCGCGTGTTCCTCAAGCGCGGGCTGTTGCCCTCGCTGGCGTTGCTGGCGCTGGTCCTCTGGCTGTCGGCTGCCTGGCCCGTGCTTTTGTTGATCCCGGCGATCCTCGGCGTCGCGCTGCTCCAGCGGCGCTATCACGGCTATGCGCTCTATGGGCATAGCCTTCAGGTGCGGCGCGGCGTCCTGACGCGGCGGCAATGGGTGTTGCCTTATGACCGGATTCAGATGGTGGCGCTGCACCAGTCGCTGACGCAGCGGCTGTTCGGGGTCGCGACGATATTGATCTCGACCGCCGGCGAAACCGGCCGCGAGCGGCCCGATATTCTCGACCTCAATGTTGCCGAGGCGCGCGGCGTGGCGAGCAGCCTGATCGCACGCATCTGATCATTGCGCGCGGGTGGTGTTGCCCGGCGCAGCCATCGGCGTGCTGCTCTCGGTCGGCTGCGGGGCGGGTGCGCGGCGCACGCCGGCAAGTCCGGACGGCCCTTCATCGACATATACCGGCGAAGGCAGTGGCGTCGGGGTCGGCAGCGAGGTTTGCGGTCGCAACGTCGCCAGCGGTTGCGGGCGCATGCATTGCAACGGGCTTGGGCGGTTGAATCGGTCGCAATTCCACAGCGCCTTGCTGAATCCCTGCTGACCGATCCGCAGATAGCTGAACGCCATCGTCGCGACCTGACCCGATGACAGCGGCAGGCTGGCGGGTGTGGCGCTCGCCGACATCCATCCCATGAACTTGCATCGGTCGCGATTGCCGCAGGCGCGGATCGCAAGCGCGGGAAATTCTTCCGGATCCATGCCCGGATCGAGCGTGACGAGAAAACTGTCGGGATCGCCGGCCATCGGTTTGGGCAGCGCGTTTTCGGGGATCGCATCGGCTTGCGCGCGTGCGGCCTCGATCACATCGCCATGTTCGCCCGAAAGCCGCGCGAGCAGCGGTTCGACAGGCTCGGCTCCGGCATAGGCGCGCGTGAACGCCGGCGGCGTACCCCACCATCCGGTCCAGCGGAAGAAAAGGTGCGAATGCACCTCGGTGATCTTTTCGAGGCTCGAGCTCCAATAGGGGACGACCCAGTCGGTATGGTAATGAGTCGCGTGTCCGACCGGACGATAGACTTCGCCGTTCAGCGCCTGTTTTGCGACGTCGCGCGCACGCGTCCACGCCGCTTCGCCGGGCTGACGCGCCATCGATCCGTCGCAGGTAAAGGTGAACTGGCACCCCGTACGCCGCTCGGAACCCTGAAACACGACGCCGCAGACCGATTTGGGGAAGGCCGGGTGGCGTACGCGGTTGATCACCACCTGCGCGACGGCGCGCTGTCCTTCGGCATCGTCGCCCGCTTCATAATATACGGCGGCGGCAAGACAATCGATTGCCCGTTCGCGATCCTCCGGCGTTCCGGTAATGCGGAACGCGCGCGCAGCCGGGTTGGGCAGCGAGGAAAAGGGCACGGCGGCGTTGATCGCGCGCGCGTCGTCGGGATCGACTTCGGCGAAATCGACCGGCTCGACCGGCGGCAATTCTTCCTTGGGAACGATACGCTGCGGTTTGACGGCCTCTGCCGCTTCGGGCGGCACGATCACGATACGCGGCACGGTCGCGACGACGATCGAGGGCAGGGCGATGGCGATACAGCCCACTATGCCCAGCAGGATGCGCAGCGGCACCGGAACGCCATGAACCGATTGCCGGATGCTGTGCACGTCAGCGCCCTCCCGTCGCGTTGGGTCGCGACAGAATATGCAAATGCAAGGAAAGTAGCCGGACGCGCGCCATCATAGCGCCAGCAAGTAATGCGCCAGGCCGCAAGTACAAGTCGCCACGCGCCAGATGGACGCGAAGCTGCGCCGCTCAGATCGGAATCGCGATCAGGCTTCCGGCCAGAAGCCGGTTGCCTCGCACAGATCCCAATTATCCGCAGCCTTCAGCCGACAGGCAGCGCCGTTGCCGTTCGAACAGGTCCGAACCTGACGCTGATAGCGTTTGTAACAGCTTTCGGGTGGCCCCTGAACGGGAGCGGACACCGGCGCCGCAGCCGAAACAGGCGTTGTTTCCGCGCGAAGCGGTTGCGCTGCCTCTGCCGCATCCGGCTTTGCCAGTTGCGGACGATAGCCCGCATCGCCGTCGCCGCCGAAAGCCAGCGGCCACCCCAAAAACACCGCCAGCATGATGCTGACGCAAATCATCGCATTGCGCACGAGTTCCCCCCGGAAGTCTCAAGCGTTTATCCCCGACTCGCGCAGCGTAACCTGAATCCCACGTTAACGTCGAGTCGGTTCAAGCCTCCGGAAGGAAGTCAGGAACCGACAAATAGCGTTCACCTGTATCATAATTGAACCCCAGCACCCGCGAACCGGCGGGAAGCTCTTTCAGCTTCTGTGCGATCGCCGCCAGAGTCGCGCCCGAAGAAATGCCGACCAGCATCCCTTCCTCGCTCGCGGCGCGGCGGGCCATTTCCTTGGCGTCCTCGGCATCGACCTGGATCGCGCCGTCGATCGCGGCGGTGTGGAGATTGGCGGGAACGAACCCGGCGCCGATCCCCTGAATCGGATGCGGGGCGGGCTGTCCGCCCGAAATCACCGGCGATGCCTTGGGCTCGACCGCGAATACCTGCAGCTTCGGCCAGCTTTTCTTGAGCGTTTCGGCGACGCCGGTAATGTGGCCGCCGGTGCCGACCCCGGTGATCACCGCATCGGGCGGGCTGTCGGCGAAATCCGTCAGGATTTCCTGCGCGGTCGTGCGGACATGCGCGTCGATATTGGCGGGATTTTCGAACTGTTGCGGCATCCATGCGCCGGGCGTTTCGCCGACAATCTCGATCGCGCGTTCGATCGCGCCCTTCATGCCCTTTTCGCGCGGCGTCAGGTCGAAGCTGGCGCCATAGGCCAGCATCAGCCGGCGCCGCTCGATCGACATGCTTTCGGGCATGACCAGGATCAGTTTATATCCCTTGACCGCCGCGACCATCGCCAGTCCCACCCCGGTATTGCCGCTGGTCGGTTCGACGATCGTCCCGCCGGGCTTTAGGTCGCCCGACGCTTCGGCCGCCTCGATCATCGCCAGGGCGATACGGTCCTTGATCGACCCGCCGGGATTGGAGCGTTCGGATTTGATCCACACTTCGGCGTCGGGAAACAGACGCTGCATCCGGATGTGCGGGGTGTTGCCGATCGTTTCGAGGATCGTCTGGGCCTTCATCGCTTCCTCCGTGATTTCAGGAACGCGACTTGGGGCGAGCGGTGCGAATGCGCAAGGTGCGATCGTTCAGCGCGGGGTGCCCAGCCACCGATAGGCCATCGATCCCGATCCGCCCGCGACGATGAAGGCGAGATAGACGAGCGGCCCGAGAAAGATCAGAAACGCGCCGCACAGCCCGTGCCACAGCGCGCCTTCGGCAAAGGCGGAAAAAAGCGAGGGTCGCGCGGCGGCGTCACGCTCGACGTCGCGCGCCGCCAGCAAAAGAAACACCAGCAGCAGATAGGACAGGGCAAGAAACAGCCCCGGTCCGCGCGCTGTGCCGGTGACCGCCATGGTCAGCCACAGGAACATCGCCATCGCCACGGCAGCCGCGAGCAGGCGCGTGCCGCGTTTCCCGGCGGCGCCGCGTGGCCGGTTGTCCGGATGGGTCGGTGTGTCGCTGGCGCGCGGCTCGCGCATCTCAATTCCCCCGCCGCTGATCGGGGCAAGTTTGCGAACAGAACCCAAAGGTTCGGTAAATGCCGGCCAGTCGTCTGAAATATCAGCCCGATTTCGGGTCCGCCGACGGAATATCGTGCGAATCAGGCACGTCGAAGGTGCGCGCGCGGGGCAGCTCGGGAAAGAGTCGCGCCCAGAGCATCGTCACCAGAATCGCGCCGATGCCGCCGCCGACCACCGCCGCGACCGGGCCGATCAGCGCGGCGAGAAACCCCGATTCGGCTTCGCCCAGCTCGTTCGACCCGGATACGAACAGCGTCGCCACGGCACCGACGCGGCCGCGCATGTCGTCGGGCGTATAAAGCTGGATCAGCGACTGGCGGACATAGACCGACACCATGTCGGCCGCGCCGAGCGCGAACAATGCCACCAGCGACACCAGCACGGCGGGCGACAGGTCGCTGCCCGTTGCCGAGGGACCGATCATCCATGTCAGTCCCGGCCCCGCCAGCCCGAACACGACCGTCGCCAGGCCGAATGCGGCGACCGACCACAGCATCTTGCGTCCGACTTCGGTACGCAGCGGGCGCCAGGAAAATGCCGTCGCGGTTATCACCGCGCCCAGCGCAGGCGCCGCGCGGAGATGGCCAAGGCCGTCGGCGCCGATATGCAGGATGTCACGGGCATAAACCGGCAGCATCGCCGTCGCGCCGCCCAGCAGCACCGCGAACAGATCGAGCGAGATCGCGCCCAGCACCAGTCGGTTGCGGCGCACATAATGCAGCCCGTCTATCATCTGCAGCCACGGGTTGCGGTCCTTGCGCGTGGCGGTGCGCGCGACGGGCGAAATCAGGAACAGCAGCAGCAGCGAAATCAGGAACAGCCCGCCCGAAACGGCATAGGCGAGCCAGTCGGCGGCGGCATAGAGATAGCCGCCCATCGCCGGGCCGATCACCACCCCGACCTGCCACGACATCGAACTGAGCGCGATCGCCGTCGGCAACAGCGCGAGCGGCACCAGATTGGGCGCCAATGCCTGCAGTGCGGGTCCGGCAAATGCCCGCGCGACGCCCAGCAGCGCGGCGATCGCGAACAGCGCGGGCAACGAAATCGTGCCCGTCCAGGTCAGCCAGGCGAGCGTCAGCGCGCACCCGGCCTCCAGCGCCACCGACGCGCGGGCGATCCAGCGCCGGTCGATGCGATCGGCCACCCATCCGGCGAGCAACGAAAGGGCAAGCAGCGGCAGGAACTGCGCCAGCCCGATCAGGCCCAGCTGAAACGAGGCTTCCTTGATGCTCATCGTCTCGCGGGCAAGGTCATAGACCTGCCACCCGATAACGATGACCATCGCCATCTGCGCAAGGGTGGCGCAAAGCCGCGCGATCCAATAGACGCGGAAGTTGTGGACGGCGAGCGGATGCGACGGCATTCTGTGCGCCTTAGTCCTGGTCTGGCATCTGCGGCAACGAACGAATTTCGCAACGCCGCAAAACCCGTCCGGGCTGGCAAGTCGCGCCGCGAGTCACCATTATCGCGGTGCGATCGAGACGGGAGAGGAATTGGGATGCGGATAGGCTTGCCGCTTATTCTGGGGATATTGGCATTGGCGGCATGTTCGCCGGCGGCCGATAACCCGATTACCGGCAATCAGACCTCGCTTCAGGCGGGCAACTGGTCCCAGTTTCGCGACGATACGATCGAACGCTGGTTCGAACTCGATCCCGCCTTTGCCGTCTATCAGGGCCGCCACGAATATGACGGGCAGTTGCCCGACTGGAGCGCCGAGGGCCTGAAACGGCGCGGCGAGTTCCTCAAGACCACGATTCGTCAGGCGCGCGGCTTTACCGGACTCGGTATTCAGGACCGGTTCGAACGCGATTATCTGGTCAAGGTCGCCGAAGGCGCGCTGTTCTGGCTCGAGGATGCCGATCAGCCGCACAAGAACCCGGCCTGGTATGTCGGCAGCCTCGATCCCAACGTCTATATCGCGCGCGAATATGCCGATGGCGCGACGCGGATGCGGGCGATGGTCGCGTATCTGAACGCTATTCCGGCGGCGACCGCTGCGATCCAGGCGAACCTCAAGGGGCCGTTGCCGTTGAGCTTCGTCGATTACGGCACTGCCGCTTTCGGCGGTTTTGCCGATTATTATACCGGCGATGGCAAGGCGGCCTTTGCCGAGGTTCAGGACGCCGAGCTGCAGCACCAATATGACGCCGCCGCTGCCAAGGCATCCAAGGCGATGCGTGACCTGCGCGACTGGATGAACGGCCAGCGCGACACCGCGACCCAGGATTTTGCACTCGGCCCCGAACGGTTTCTGCGCATGCTGAAGCAGACCGAGGGCGTCGACATCACGATCGACGCGCTGGTTCAGGTCGGTCAGGCCGATCTGAAGCGCAATCAGGATGCGCTTGCCGCCGAATGCGCCAAATTCGCGCAGGGCGAGACGATCGCCGCCTGCATCGACAAGATGTCGGCCGAAAAGCCGAAAGATGGCCCGGTCGAAGCGGCAAAGGCGCAGATTCCCGATCTCCGCCAGTTCGTGATCGAAAAGGACCTGGTGTCGATCCCCGGTACCGAAGAAGCCGAAGTGCGGGAATCGCCGCCCTATAACCGGCAGAATTCGGCCTATATCGACATCCCCGGTCCGTTCGATAAGGGACTGCCGTCGATCTATTACATCTCGCCGCCCGACCCGAGCTGGCCGGCGGAAGTGCAGCGCGCCTATATCCCGTCCGAACCCGATCTGCTGTTCACCACCGTGCACGAAGTGATGCCGGGCCATTTCCTTCAGTTTCTTCACGCCAACCGATCGCAGTCGATCATGGGCCGGATCTTCGTCGGCTATGCCTTTGCCGAGGGCTGGGCGCATTATACCGAGGAAATGATGTGGGAGGCGGGGCTGCGCGAAGGCGACAGCGCGACGCATATCGGCCAGCTTTCCAACGCGCTGCTGCGCGATTGCCGTTTTCTGGCGGCGATCGGCCTGCACACCCAGGGGATGACCCAGGCACAGGCACAGCAGATGTTCCAGCAGCAATGCTATATCGACGAAGGCAATGCGCGTCAGCAGGCGGCGCGCGGCACTTATGATCCCGCCTATCTCAACTACACGATGGGCAAGCTGATGATCCGCAAGCTGCGTGAGGACTGGACCGCGCGCAACGGCGGTCGCCGGGCATGGAAGGCGTTTCACGACCAGTTCCTCAGCTATGGCGGCCCGCCGATCCCGCTGGTGCGTCAGGCGATGATGGGCGAACCCTCGGCTCGCGCGGTCTTCTGATGTCCCGAACCGGCGGTTTCCGGCTGCATGTGCCGGAAACGCCCGACACGGTGCATCGCGAGGCGATCCTCGAACCGCTGCGCGCCTATAATCAGGCGCAGGCGGGGGACGGGCGCCATCGGCCGGTCGCGATCCTGCTGCGCGATGACGACGGCATCGAACGCGGCGGTTTGTGGGGCAGCATCGGCTATGACTGGATGTTCGTCGATTTGCTCGTCGTGCCTGAGGATGCGCGCGGGCAGGGGCTGGGCGCGGCGCTGATGGCAGAGGCGGAGCGTATCGCCCGCGCCGACGGATGCGTCGGGATCCGGCTCGACACCTTCGAATTTCAGGCGCGCGGCTTTTACGAAAAGCTGGGATTCACGCTGTTCGGTACGATCGAGGATCACCCGGTCGGCAGTCGCCGCTATTTCCTCAGCAAGCGGATCGACGGCGAGGCATGAGCGCACGCCGCTGACGCAAATGGCGGGCGACGCTCAGGCCGTCCGCTTGCGGATCATTTACCGGCGAGCGCCGCGATCAGCTGTTCGCGCGACATGGCCGAACGGCCGGGAATGTCGCGCTTCTTGGCTTCTTCATACAGTTCGGCGCGCGAACGGCTGTCGCTCGCGGCGGCGGCGGCAGTCGCCGGCGCGGCCGCTGCGGCCTTGGGCTTGGCAGGCGCCTTGGCCTTTGCCGGCGCCTTGGCTGCCACGGGTTTTGCGGATGCGGGTTTCTTTGCCGGCGCGGGTTTGGCAGCCGCAGCTTTGGTGGCGGCGGGCTTGGCAGGCGCCTTTGCAGTTGCCGTCTTTGCCGGTGCCTTTGCAGCGGCGGGCTTGGCTGGCGCGCTTTTCGGCTTTGCCGCTTTGGGCGCGGCTTCGGCCTTGGGCTTTTCGGCTGCCTTGGGCGCGGTTGCCGCCTTGGTCTTTGTCGCGGGCTTGGCTGCCGGTTTCGGGGCGGTTGCCGTCTTCGGCTTCGCTGCCGGCTTGGGTGCCGATGCGGCCTTCGCGGCCGGAGCCGCCTTGGTCGCCTCAGCCTTGGCGGGCGCCTTGGGCGTGGTGGGTGCCTTGGGCTTGGCGGCGGCTTTCGGCTTGGCCGTGGTTTTCGGCTTTGCAGGCGTTTTTTTCGCGGCGGGTGCCGGCGCCGGTTTGGCAGCCGCTGTCGGTGCAGGCGCGGGAACCGGAGCCGGTGCGGGCGCTGGAGCCGCTGTCGGCGCGGGAGCAGGAGCAGGGGCCGGTGCGGGCGGCGGCGGCGGTGCTGCGGCTTCGGTTTTCTTGCCGGTGAAAAGCGCCTTCAGCCGAGAAAATATGCTGGCCATTCGGAAATCCCCCTGCCTCACATGCCGGTTGCCACGAAACCTGCCCAAAAACCGGCAATAATCGCTTTGCTTACGGCGGGAAGACCCGGCTTGTCGAGCCCGCTTTGCGCAGGACATGGGAACCCTGGCGCGCGCATTCCGTTCCTTCTCCACTTTTTTGGAGAGTGATATGCGTAGCGCCCTTGCCGCATCGACTGCGGCACTTCTGGTCCTTGCCGCGCCGGCATTTGCACAGTCGCACGGCAATGGCGGTCCCGGCCATGACAAGGCGAAAGCCGGCGAGCGTCGCGGCAATGCCGGTCCGGCCCATGCCCGGCGCGCCCCCGACAACGCCCGTCCCCAAGGCGATCGTGGCCCGCACGCCGATCGCGCGACGCCGCAACGCCATCCGCCCGCGCCCGGCCAGCTTGAACAGCGCGGCGGCCCGCAGCGCGCGGAGCTGCATGCGCCACAGCGCGCGATGCCCGATCGGCCGCAGCCCGATCGCCGCGACATCGCGCACGACCGCCCGGTCGGTGCAGCGGAGCGCGACATCCGTCCGGTCGCGCCCGAACGCCGTCGCATCGATGTGTGGCGCGACAATCCGCGACGGGGTCCCGATCGCGTCGTGCGTATCGAGCAGCCTTCGCGGCTGCAGCGGCTGCCGGTTCGCACCGTACACCTGATCGATGGTTGCCCGCCGGGTCTGGCAAAGCGCGGCAATCGCTGTCTGCCGCCGGGGCAGGCACGCAAGATCGCCGGGCAGCGGCAATGGTATGACAGCTGGTGGCAGCATCCGGTTCGCGGCGACAATGACCGCTATCGCTATGCCGATGGCTATCTCTATCGGATCCGCCCCGCCAGCGACACGCTGGTTTCGTGGCTGCCGCTGCTCGGCGGCGCGCTGTCGGTCGGCAATCCATGGCCGGCGGGCTATGCCGCCCAGGCGGTGCCCGATTATTATGTCGATTATTACGGGTATAGCGACGCGTCGGCCTATCGCTACGCCAATGGGGTACTCTATGGCGTCGATCCGCAGACCCAGGCGATACAGTCGGTCGCCGCGCTGATGACCGGCGACGAATGGTCGATCGGCTCGCCGATGCCCGCCGGCTATGGCGTCTATAACGTGCCCTATGCATATCGCAGCCGCTATCAGGATACGCCGCAGAGCTGGTACCGCTATTCGGACGGCTATGTGTATCAGGTCGACCCCACCACGCGGCTGGTGCAGGCGGCGATCCAGCTATTGTCCTGATCGGGTGAGGTTTGCGATGAACGACAAGGAAGGAAAGCCGATGCGTGGGATGATCGCGCCGGTCATGGCGATCGGACTGATGCTGTCGGCATGTACCGATGGCGGCGATGCCAAGCGTTCCGACGCGCTCACGCCCAGCGACCGCACGGTGGCGGTGGCGCTCGATCAAATCGACACGCTCGATCGGACCGGCGCGCTGGTCAAAAGCTCGGGGCTTGAGGATGTGCTCGACGGAATCGGGCCCTATACGGTCTTCGCTCCCAACGACGCCGCCTATGCCGCAATCGGCCAGGATGCCGCCGCGCTCGACAGCAAGAGCGAAGGCGCCGGCGCGCTCGCCGCCGCGCTGTTGCGTGCGCATATCGTGCCGGGGCTGCTGACCGATCAGGACATCGCCAATGCGATCAAGGCGAATGGCGGCAGCGTCGAAATGACGACGATGGACGACAATATCCTCACCTTCCGCAAGGAAGGCGATGCGATCATCGTGTCCGCACCCGACGGCGCAACCGCGCATCTGCTTCCCGGCACCGAAGTCGCAAAGAACGGCGCCGTCCATCCGATCGACGCGCTGCTGCGCAGCACCGGCGAGGGCGCTGGCGAAACTGCGCGCGATTGACGAAAACCGGCGGCTGCACTCGCGTTCATCGTCAATTCAGGCGATCCGTTTCACATCCGTAACCGGTTGTCGGGGGCGCGTGGCGTTTTCGACTGGCCTTGCCGCTCGGGGCGATGCTTGCCCCCGCGTGCGGCGCGAACCGGAAACGGAGGAGCCGAACCATGGATTCACGCGCTTATCTCGCAGCAGCAGCCACTGCCGGAGCGATGTTGCTGGTTGCGCCGCCGGCTGAAGCCCAGACGCTGAGCGACGGCGACTATGCGCAATGCGAAGTGTATCGAAACGGCGAATATCGCGGGCTGAGCCAATCATGCCTGGAACGCAAGCGCGCGCAGATCCGTCGGTATCAGCGCGACAGCAATCGCTCGCCGGTCGTTTCGAACGTCTATCGCTGTCCCTATTGGGCGAATGGCGGCTATGGATATCTCGCGACGTGGCGGAGCGATGACGTCACCAGCTATTCGGGAACGTTCGACAGCACGCTCAATGGCCGCCCGTGCATTGCCAACCCGGTCTATATCACGCGCGGGGTGCGCTGAACGGTCAGTCGCGCGCAGCGCCGAACGTGTAATATATCCCGATTCCGCCGGAAAACTGATTGTCGCTGCCCAATTGAGTGACGATCGGCGAATTTCTGCCGTCGCCCAGCAACCGGTCATATTTCACATAGCTGAAAAGGCCCCAGCGTCGATCGAGCTTGCGCATATAGCTGGCCATCGCGCCGGCCGAATGGATGCCGCCATCGGCGTCGTACAGCGGCAGGCCCGATGTTGCCGCATCCGTCGGAGTCACGTCGAAATAGGCGCTTTCATAGCGATCATTGACGATCGCCACGCGCGGGCCGACGGAAAATACCCAATTGTCGCCATCGCGCACGACATAATCCGCGGCGAGCGAACCGATCAGCCCCTCATGGCCGTTGACGCCATAGCGGACTTCGCCGCGCAGGCGGAAATTGTCGGCGATCCAGAGATTGGCATAACCGCCCAGTTCGACCGTGAAATCGACCTTGGTCAGTTCGACACCGGCTTCGCGCCGCCCGCGCGCGCCCTGAAAATTGATCGTCGGGCCGATTTCGAACGGGCCGCTCTTCAACACCGCGATCGACGGACTTTCGTCGGGGGCTTCATATTCGAAGAAATCGTCGCCCTTTGCCCGCGACAGTTCGAACATCGGGCTGAAGCTGACCTTGTCCGATCCGGGAAAGCTGGGCGTGACCTGCGGCCCGATACCGACGCGCGTGCGCGTGTCGGATTCCTGTGCCGATGCAGCGATCGGCGTGATCGTGGCGGAGGCAAGGATGGCGGTGGCGATGGTGCGGCGCATGATTTCTCCCTTTCGCCGCATAACTTGTTCGCCGGGTGAAACGTTCCCCCTGTCCATGCGCGGTGCAGCGCAAAATTTCACAAAAGGAACAGCGCGTGGCGACGCACGATCCATGCCGTAGTGTACCGTGCGAACCGTCACGCCACGCTCACGAAACTGTCCATCACGCGCTTTCGCCCTGCCTGTTCGAAATCGATTTCCAGCTTGTTGCCTTCGATTTCGGCGATGATGCCGTATCCGAATTTCTGGTGAAAGACGCGCTGGCCCTTTGACAGGTCGTCGCGCGGTTTGGCGCCGAAGCTGACGGCGCTGGCCTTGCTTTCGAGCACGCGCGCGGGTTCGCGGCTGAAGCTGCGGCTGGTGAAGCCGCCGCCCAGGTTCTTCAGATCGACGCCCGCCGCGCGTTTCCATCCCGGGCCGCGTCCCGTGCCGCGCGCGACATCGGCGAAGGGGTCGCTGCGTTCGCTCCAGTTTGCGCGCCACAGGCTTTCGCCGCCGCTCATCGTCGTTTCGGCTTCATGATGTTCGGCCGGTAATTCGCCGACAAAGCGGCTGGGGATGCTGCTGGTCCACTGGCCATAGATGCGCCGGTTTGCCGCGTGCAGGATCACTGCCATCCGCCGCGCGCGGGTGATCGCGACATAGGCGAGGCGGCGTTCCTCCTCCAGGCTCGCCTGACCGCCTTCGTCGAGCGCGCGCTGGCTGGGGAAGATGCCTTCCTCCCACCCGGCAAGGAACACCGTGTCGAACTCCAGCCCCTTGGCGGCGTGGATCGTCATGATCGTCACCTTGGCCTCTTCGGCATTGGCGTCATTGTCCATCACCAGGCTGACATGTTCGAGGAACGCGCCGAGCGTTTCATATTCCTCCATCGCCCGGACGAGTTCGTTGAGGTTTTCAAGGCGTCCGGCGGCTTCGGCCGAACGATCGGCCTGCCACATCGCGGTATAGCCGCTTTCGTCGAGGATCTGGCGGGCCAGCTCGGGGTGGGGCAGTTCGTCGCCCATGCTGCGCCAGCGCGCGAAATCGCCGACCAGATTGCCGAGCGATCGCCGCGCCTGCGCGGTAAGCTCGTCGGTGTCGAGAATGCGCGCGGCCGCTGTGGTGAGCGGGATGCCTTCGCGCCGTGCCAGCTGGTGCACCTTCGCCACTGCCTTGTCGCCAAGGCCACGCTTGGGCGTATTGACGATGCGTTCGAATGCAAGGTCGTCGGCAGGCTGCGCGACGACGCGCAGATAGGCGAGTGCGTCGCGGATTTCGGCGCGCTCATAGAAGCGAAAACCGCCGACAATGCGATAGGGCAGGCCGATCGCGATGAACCGGTCTTCCAGCTCGCGGGTCTGATGCTGGGCGCGGACGAGGATCGCGAAGTCGTCGAGCGACTTGCCGTCGCGCTGGCCGCGTTCGATTTCCTCGCCGATCCGCCGCGCTTCCTCGGGTCCGTCCCACACGCCGATCACGCGCACCTTTTCGCCCGCGTCGAGTTCGGTCCACAACGTCTTGCCCAGCCGCCCGCTATTTTGCGCGATCACGCCCGATGCGGCGCCCAATATGTGCGGGGTGGAACGGTAATTCTGTTCGAGGCGGATCACCTTGGCGCCGGGAAAATCCTTTTCGAACTTGAGGATATTTTCCACCTGCGCGCCGCGCCAGCTATAGATCGACTGGTCGTCATCGCCGACGCAACAGATATTCCTGCGCTCCTGCGCGAGCAGGCGGAGCCACAGATACTGGACGCTGTTGGTGTCCTGATATTCGTCGACCATGATGTAGCGGAAACGCTGCTGATACTGTTCCAGAACATCGCGATGCGTGCGCAATATCGTCAGCATGTGGAGCAGCAGATCGCCGAAATCGCAGGCGTTGAGCGCCTTCAGCCGATCCTGATAGAGCTTGTACATATGTTGCCCGCGGCCATTGGCGTAACTTTCGTTATCGCCGGCATCGAGCATTTCGGGGGTGAGCCCCTTATTCTTCCAATTGTCGATCAGCCCGCCCAGCTGGCGCGCGGGCCAGCGTTTCTCGTCCAGCTCCTCGGCCTGAATCAGCTGTTTGAGCAGGCGCAGCTGATCGTCGGTATCGAGGATGGTGAAATTGCTCTGCAGTCCGACCAGTTCGGCATGGCGGCGCAGCATCTTCGCTCCGATCGCGTGGAACGTGCCGAGCCAGGGCATGCCTTCGACCGCATCGCCGACGATCTGTCCGACGCGCTCGCGCATTTCGCGCGCCGCCTTGTTGGTGAAGGTGACCGACAAAATCTCGCTGGGATAGGCCTTGCGCGTCCAGAGCAGGTGCGCCAGCCGCCGGGTCAGCGCGGCGGTCTTGCCCGTCCCGGCACCCGCCAGCACCAGCACCGGCCCTTCGGTCGTCAGCACCGCTTCGCGCTGCGGCGGGTTCAGACCCTGCAAATAGGGCGGTTCGGCAGAGGGGGACGCAACATCGGACATCGGCGAACAAGTAGAGAACGCCGCATGCGCCCGCAACCCGCTTCGGGCCTTTGGCGGCGGTATCTTTCTATAATAGGGCACGGCCCCAGCGGCTTGTGGTGCTTAACCTTCGGTTACGACCTGGTGATTATGATGCCGGTTTGCCGGGGGCGGCGCGCGCAGGAGAGCGTCCGTGAATCGTTTTGTCGGCAGGTTCAAGTTCATACGTCTGAATGAAGCGATCGTCACGGTCGCGGTCGGCATTCCTGCGTTCCTGGTACTTTCGATCACCGATGCGTTCGACAAATTCTCTGTCCTGGTGCACCGGCACGAATCCTGGGAACTCGACGAGATCTTCATTTTCCTGATGCTGCTCAGCCTCAGCGGGCTGGTCTTCGCGGTCCGTCGGACGATCGATGCGCGACGCGAAATCGCCCGGCGCGAAGCCGCCGAAGCGCGCGCGATGGAACTGGCACGCCATGATCCGCTCACCGGTCTGGCGAACCGCCGCGTCCTCAACGAAGAACTCGACGTCATGCTTAAGGCAGTCGCGCATCGCGGCCGCGAATGTGCGGTGTTCGTCGTCGATCTCGACAATTTCAAACCGGTCAACGACCTGCACGGCCATGAGGCGGGCGACGCGGTCCTGGTTTGCGTGGCCGAAAGGCTGCGCGAAGTGGTCGGCGAACAGGCATTGATCGCGCGGCTGGGGGGCGACGAATTCGTCTCCGTCACGCAGTGCGAGCTCGATGGCGACGCGCCTACGCGGATCGCATCGGCGCTGCAACGCAGGCTCAGCGAACCCATGAAAACGAATGGCGTCACCGTGGAGGTCGGCGCGACGATCGGGATCGCGCTTTGCCCCGCCGACGGTACCGATGCCGACACGCTGCTGCGCTGCGCCGATGTCGCCATGTATGAGGCCAAGCGCCAGAAGCGCGGCACGTTCCGCTTCTTTCACGCCGAAATGGACGCGCGGTTGCGCGACCGCGCCGATCTGGAGGCGCATCTGCGCGATGCCATCGCCGATGGTCAGATTCTGCCCTATTTTCAGCCGGTCATGTCGCTGTGCCGTTCGCGGGTCATCGGGTTCGAGGCACTGGCGCGCTGGGAGCATCCGACCCGCGGTGTGATCCCCCCCGACACCTTCATCCCGGTTGCGGAAGACATGGGGCTGATCTGGCCGTTGACGGAAAATATCCTGCGCGCGTCGTGCATCGCCGCTCGCGACTGGCCGGGCGACGTCACGCTGTCGGTCAATATCGCCCCGGTCCAGCTCAAGGATCACTGGCTGGCGGCCCGCATTCTGGCGGTCCTGACCGAATATAGTTTTCCGCCCAGCCGGCTGATCGTCGAAGTCACCGAAAACGCCATCATCGACGATATCGACGAAGCCGCCGAAGTGTTCGCATCGCTTCAAAATGCCGGCATCCGCATCGCGCTCGACGATTTCGGCAGGGGCTATTCCAGCCTGTCGCATCTGCGCCAGCTGCGCTTCAATCACCTCAAGATCGACAGCAGCTTTGTCCGCTCGATGGATTCGTCGGAGAGCCAGAAGATCGTCAGTGCCGTTTCGGGGCTGGGCAAGGCGCTGGGCATGCCGGTGACTGCCGAAGGCGTCGAGACGTCGGACGTCGCCGATGCGCTGCGCGCGCTGGGATGCGAACAGGCGCAGGGATATCTGTTCGGGGCGGCTGCGCCCGCCGATGAGGTCCGCCGCCTGTTTTCCGGCACGCCCCCCAGATTGAAACCGGTCCGCAAGGTCGGATGAGGAACACCCTGTCCGCTATGGGTGCCGCGCTGGCGATGCTGGCGGGACCGGCTGCGGCGCAGAGCGTCGAACAGCTCGACCAGCTCGAGCCCGGCGCGGGCGAAGTGCAGGTCGAATATTTCGGCGCCTGGGGCGGTGAGGGCGAACAGGCATTCGAACTGCTTGCGGGCGTGACCGATCACCTTGCCGTCGGCGGCGAGGCCGAGTTCGAAGGGCCGCGCGACGGCTTGATGCTCGAACAATGGGGCGTCGCCGCGCTGTGGCGTTTCGCCGATCCGCAGGAAGCCCGTGTCGCGACCGGCCTGATGGCCGAACTGGGCTTGGATCGTTCGGGTGCACTCTCCGACATCACCGGACGCTTCATCGCCGAAAGCATCGGCGAACGCTGGTGGTGGCAGGCCAATCTGATCGTTCGCCATGCGCGCGAGGCGGGCGAGCGGGGTACGGGCCTCGCCTATGGCGCATCGGTGCAGCGCGCGCTGGCGGAGCAATGGTGGTTGGGGGTCGAGGCATCGGGCCAGTTCGCCCGGCTGTCCGGCGCGCCCGAACTGGCGCCGCGCGGCGCGCACTGGTTCGGTCCGTCGCTGACCGCCGACATCGAATTGACCGAAAGCAGCGAACTGGAAATCGGCGCGGCATGGATGTTTCGCGTCGTCGGCGACGGACAACCGTCGGGCCCGCGCATCTTTCTTCAGGCGACCTTCTGACGCCAGCCTTGCGTCCGGCGCGGCGAACCGCCAACTGAGGCTGCAAAGCCAAAGGGAAGAGCGACGTGAATCTGCGTGCACGCAAATGGCGACTTGCCATCATCATCGCACTGGCGGTCCTCGCCGGCTATGTCGCCTGGCGCACCCAGACGCCGAAGGAACAGCCCTGTGTGCCGGGGCGCGAGGAAGTGAAGGACGCGTCGGGGAAGGTGGTCGAAATCCAAACCCGCACCTGTTTCGACTGATCGCCCGCCGCGCGAGATGGTTCGCCGGTGCGACAGTGCCTGCCGCGCGGTGCGTTGACGCCGTCGCATCCTGCCGCGATCAAGGGGCGGACCGAGCGGAAGGGAAATCCAATGCGCGCATCTTCATGGCGGCGGTGGGGTACAGGCGCCGCGCTGTTGCTGCTGGCGGCGTGCACGCGCGGCGATCCGGTGCCGGTTCATTCGGTCGCTGCCGTTACCACCTATCCCCATGGCAGCGACGCGTTCACGCAGGGGCTGCTGTGGCACCAGGGCTATCTGTACGAAGGCACCGGGCGCTACGGCCAGTCGCAGCTTCGCAAGCTGGAGCTTGAAACCGGCACGCCGCTCGCCACGGCCGCATTGCCCGGCGACGGTTTCGGCGAGGGGATTGCGTTGTGGCGCGATCGGCTGTTTCAGCTCGAATGGCGTGGCGGCAAGGGGCAGATCTGGTCGCTCGACGGATTCGCGCCGATCGGTACGTTCGATTATGGCGGTGAGGGCTGGGGGCTGACGACCGGCGCCGACCGGCTGTGGCTCAGCGACGGCAGCGCGACGCTGCGCATCTATGATCCCGACACGCTGGAACAGACCGGAACGCTCAAGGTCACGGCCGGCGGCTGTCCGGTTCCCCGGCTCAACGAACTCGAATGGATCGACGGCCGCATCTGGGCGAATATCTGGCGGACGGATCGGGTCGCGGTGATCGATCCGGACAGCGGGATCGTCACGCAGTTTCTGGACCTGTCGGACCTTCCGCACGGGCGGGCATCGGGCGAATCGGTCGCCAACGGCATCGCCTATGATCGGGAAACCGGGCGCATCTGGATGACCGGCAAGCTCTGGCGCCGGCTGTACGAAGTTCGCGTCGATCCCGAACCCGACGGGGAATATCGCCAGAGCTGCTGAGCAGTCTCAGCGATATTTCGCGCCGGTGAAATACAGGCCGTCGGGCGGCGCGTTGAAGCCCAATGCCTGACGCTCGCACGCCGCCAGCGCGTCGGCGACATGCTGCGGCGTCCATTTGCCTTCGCCGACCAGCTTGAGACAGCCGACCATCGACCGCACCTGATGGTGGAGGAACGATCGCGCCTCGGCGATCACATATATGCGTTCGCCCTCCCGCCGCACCTCCAGCCGGTCGAGCGTGCGCAGCGGGCTGTCGGCCTGGCAATGCGCCGAACGAAAGGTCGTGAAATCATGCCTCCCGATCAGCCGGTTGGCGCCTTCCTGCATCGCTGCTGCATCGAGCGGCTGGATGACGCGCCAGGCGAGGCCATGTTCGAAAGTGAGCGGCGCGCGGCGATTGACGATGCGATATTCGTACGATCGCCCGACACAGGAAAAGCGCGCGTGCCAGTCGTCTGGGACGATTTCGCAATCGAGCACGGCGACCGGATTGGGACGAATCCGCGCGTTGATCGCCTCCATCAGGCGGAAGGGCGTGATCGCCTTCTCCACTTCGCAATGCGCGCGCATCGCTTGCGCATGCACGCCGGCATCGGTGCGCCCGGCGGCGTGGAACAACACCTGCTCGCCGGTCACCGCATAGGCCGCATCCTCCAGCGCCTGTTGCACGCTGGGACCATGATCCTGCCGCTGCCAGCCCATGAAGGGCCGGCCGTCAAATTCGATGGTCAGCGCGAACCGAGTCACAGCTCTGTGCCCCCTGGAATGGCAAAGCCGCGCAGCAGATCGGCGGGAGCCATCGCGCCCTTGCCCGCGCGCTGGACCAGCGTCGGGCGGATCGCGCCACTGCCGCACGCGATGGTCAGCTGGTCGTCGATCACCATGCCGGGCGCGCCGCTGCCGCTCGTCACTTCGGCGGCGTGGATGCGAAAACGCTCGCCGCCATGTTCGAAAAACGCGCCGGGGACGGGATTGAAGGCGCGGATCTGGCGTTCGACCTGCTCGGCGCTCTGGCTGAAATCGATCCGCGCTTCGGCCTTGTCGATCTTGGCGGCATAGGTGACGCCGTCCTCCGGCTGGGGAATCGGCGGAAAGGCATCGGGATCGGCCAGCACCGTCACCATCAACCGCGCGCCCATCGCGGCTATTTCGTCGGTCAGTTCGCCCGCCGTCTTGCGGTCGATCACCGTGCGTCCTTCGAGCCGCACCGGCCCGGTGTCGAGTCCGGCTTCCATCTGCATGATGCCGACGCCGGTTTCGGCATCCCCGGCCAGGATCGCGCGTTGCACCGGCGCGGCACCCCGCCAGCGCGGCAACAGCGATCCATGAACGTTGAGACACCCCAGGCGCGGCGCATCGAGCACCGCGCGCGGCAGGATCAGGCCATAGGCGGCGACCACTGCGACATCGGCATGCAGCGCCGCGAACGCTGCCTGTTCGTCCGCGCCTTTCAGGCTGACCGGCGTGCGGACTTCGATTCCCAGTTGTTCGGCGCGCGCATGGACGGGCGAGGGGCGCAGGCTCTTGCCGCGCCCCGCGCGCCGGGGCGGCTGGCTATATGCCGCAACGATATCGTGCCCGGCTTCGACCAGCGCATTGAGCGTCGGCACTGCGAAATCGGGCGTTCCCATGAAGATGATCCGCATGGCGCCGCTCCCTAAGCCAGCTTGGCCGAACGGGAAAGCATTGCGTCAGCCGCGCGGCAACAGCCGGTCGGAAAGCGCGCGGAAATGCACCGATGGCACTGCAAAGCAGAAGGGCGCTTGCGTCGCGCCCCAGCGTTCGAGCAATGCGCCCGGCACATATTCGATCGCGCGCTGCGGCAGGATGCTGGCCGGCTCGATCGGCAGGTCGATGGTCGAAATCGCCACGCGGGGTTCGTCGCACACGCGGGCGATTGCGGCGTCCTGAAGCGTCAGCCACGAAACGGCCTGTTCCCAGCTGTCAAAGAAGCGCGCGAATTCGGCCGGCAATTCGGGCGGGGCGTCGCGCGTATCGAGCGCCATCGCCGCGCCGTCGCGATTGTCGATCCGGGTCGCCATGCCGTCGCGCGTGCGGCGATGTTCGAAGGGACGGGCATGTTGCGACGCCATCACATCGGTCGCCAGCCGGGTGCCGAGCGCATAGAGCGCGCTGTCGAACAAATTGCGCAGGAACAGGACGACATGATCCTGCTCGTCGCCTTCGCGTTCGGGCGGAACGTGGAGATAGAGCCGCCAGTTGCTCTGCCATGGCGACGGAAAGAGCCGGCGCAGCGGCCCGAGAAATTCCGGTCCGAAATTGCCGTGGCGATAGGTAAGGACCGTCAGGATCGTCATTCCGTCGCGCTGGTGCAGCGTCGCGCCGGGCGGAACCATGCCTATGACCAGCCGAACCGGCACCACCCAGCTGGCATAGCCGATGTCGCGCACATCGCTTGCCATCACCGGCAATCCGGTAAAGCGCGTCACCATGCGCCGCATCCGCCGCAACCAACGGGCATTGCCGAGCAGATTTGCCGGCGTTCCCAGTGGAACCGGCCAGTGCGCGCGAAATTCGACGTCCCCCATGGACTCGCATCTTGGTCGCCGCGCCGCAGCTGTAAAGCGCAATCGCGCCGCTACTTCCCGTGGCGGGCCTGCGACGCTATCTCCTCGCCATGGCATCTCCCGAAATCGAGGCGTTGACGCAGGCGCTGTCCCGGCTTCCCGGGCTAGGACCGCGCTCGGCGCGGCGCGCGGTGCTGCATTTGCTCAAGAAGCGCGAAAGCGCGCTCGAACCGCTGCTGGGCGCGCTCGCTGCGGTCAATGACAAGCTGTCGACCTGTTCGATCTGCGGCAATGTCGATACGACCGATCCGTGCAGCATCTGCGCCGATCCGCGGCGCGAGGGCAGGGCGCTCTGCGTGGTCGAGGAAGTCGCCGACCTGTGGGCGCTCGATCGTTCGCGGCTGTTTCCCGGCAAATTTCATGTGCTCGGCGGGCGGCTCTCGGCGCTCGACGGCGTCCGGCCCGAGGATCTGGCGATCGACGGCCTGATCCGTCGCATCGCCGATGGCGGGATCGACGAAGTCGTGCTGGCGATGAACGCGACGTTGGAGGGGCAGACCACGGCGCATTATATCGCCGAGCGGATCGAGCAATATCCGGTGCGCGTCACCCAACTCGCCCACGGCCTGCCGGTCGGCGGCGAACTCGATTATCTCGACGAAGGCACGCTGGCTCAGGCATTGCGGGCAAGGAGGCCGGTGTCGTGAAACAGAAAACCGCGCGCGTCGTGCAATGGCTGCCGCTGGCGATTCCGATCGTTGCGATCTTCGTCCTGATGTTCAATCCGGGGCTCTGGCCGATCCTGCCCTTCTGGTTGCAGGCGGCGATTTTTCTGAGTGCCGTCGGCGCCGTCACGCTTGCCTTCCTCACCGCACTCATCTGGTTCCTGCGGCAATAGCGCGTCAGCGCGGAGGCGATGCTTCGTGCAGCCACGCCCGCGCTTCATCGATATCGAGAAAGACGCGCAACCGATCGGTCATCATCGAACGCTCGACCTGCAATTTGTTCAGCCGGGAGCCGACGACGATCGCCACCGGGCCGCGGTGGCGCAGGATCGCGACTTCCATGATGCGGGAAAAGCCCGCGGTCACCTCAACCGATTGGACGGAAAAGCCCCGGGAATCGCTCAATATGGGATAATCGTCCCATTGCCGCTCGATCCGTTGGGTCAGCGCCGACAGCTCCGCAGCGAACCGGTCGAGCGTCTCCGCGTCCCAGAAGCCCTTCAGCCGCATGGAAAGAAGGCGCGTGGCCGGGTCGAACGCGATATCGTACATAGTTCATTATATCGATGAAGTGCCGTCTGGTTCCGGTTTAGGTTGCGAATTGATTTCGCTGCGGACAGCACCTAAATTTCCGCCATGGCCATTCTACCGATCCTCGAAGTACCCGATCCGCGTCTCAAGACCATCTCGACGCCCGTCGAAACGGTGGACGATGACGTCCGTAAGCTGATTTCGGATATGTTCGAAACGATGTACGCCGCGCCCGGCATCGGCCTTGCCGCGATTCAGGTCGGCGTGCCCAGGCGCATCGTCGTGATGGACCTTCAGGAAGAAGAAGATGAAGACGGCAAGCCGATCCGCGAGCCGCGCGTCTTCATCAATCCCGAAATCCTCGACCCGGCCGAGGACATGTCGGTCTATAACGAAGGCTGCCTGTCGGTTCCCGACCAATATGCCGAGATCGAGCGCCCGGCGCGCTGCCGCGTCAAATGGCTGGACGAAAACGGCGCCGCGCATGACGAACTGTTCGAGGGGCTGCTCGCCACCTGCATCCAGCATGAGATGGATCATCTCGAAGGGATCGTCTTCATCGACTATCTGTCGCGACTGAAGCGTCAGATGATCGTCAAGAAGCTGCAAAAGGCGCGCAAGGCCGCCGCCTGACCTTTATTGCGGGCGGTGCGCCACCAGGTCGATTACCGCCGACATGCCCTTGTGCCGCGCGCCTTCGCTGAGTTCGGCGTCATAGGATTCGATCGTTTCGATCGCCATGCCGCCAAAGGCGTCGCGCAGCATCGCCTCGGTATAGAGATGCGAAAGCACCGGCGGCCCGCCCGTGCCATAGTCGAGCTGTTCGGGCCGGTATCCTTCGATCAGCAACAGTCCGCCGGGGCGCAGCGCGCGCTCCATCGCCGCGAAAATGCGGGCGCGCTGTTCGGGGTCGAACACCTGGAAAAATATGCCGACCACGGCATCGAATTCACCTTCCGGCCAGTCCCAGTCGAGCAGGTCGACCTGGCGAAAATCGATGCGTACGCCATGGACCTGTGCCAGCACGCGCGCCTTGTCGATCGCTGCGGGCGAAATTTCGGTAGCGACGACATCGCATCCCAGTTCGGCCAGCCACACGCTGTTGCGGCCTTCGCCGTCGGCGATTGCCAGCACGCGCATGCCGGGGCGGAATCGCGCTTCGTTTGCGCGCAGGAACCGGTTCGGCGCTTCTCCGAACAGATATTCGTCGCTGTCATATCGCGCGTTCCAATAGGCCGCGCTCGCCATCGAATCAGCCATATCGCCCTCATTATGCTATTCGCTCGCATTAGCGATAATAATCGAAATTGCCTAGTCGTCTCGATTGGTCTGGCAAAATCATTCGTGACGATATACGAATCGTATATGGATCATATATCGAGTTTGGCATGGGCATCGTAAAAATCGAAGATTTGCTGCATGAGGAAGTGCGCCGCGCGAGCACGGTCATGTGCCGGTCGATCAATGCGCAGGCCGAATTCTGGATGAAGATCGGGATGCTGGCCGAAGCCAATCCGACCTTGTCGTTCAACCAGATCATCAGGATGCAGCTCGAAGCGGCGGACGTGGCTGCCGCCGAACCGATACAGGCCGTCGCCTGACATGGTGAAAACGCCCGACGAAATCGCGTTGATGCGTATTTCCGGCAAGCTGCTCGCGCGCGTTTTCGAAATGCTCGATGCGAGCGATCTGGCGGGCATGTCGACGATGCAGGTCAATGATCTGGTCGAGGATTTCATCACGCGGGAGCTCGAATCGCGCCCGGCGAGCAAGGGGCAATATGGCTTTGCCTATGTGCTCAATTGCTCGATCAATGACGAAGTATGCCATGGCGTGCCCGACCCCGATCGGATCATTGCCGATGGCGATATCATCAACCTCGACATCACGCTGGAAAAGAACGGCTTTATCGCGGATTCGAGCAAGACCTATATCGTCGGCGATGCGCCGCCCGCCGCGCGACGGCTGGTCCGCGTCGCGCAGGAAGCGATGTGGAAGGGGATCGGCGCGGTCCGCCCCGGCGCACATCTGGGCGATATCGGCTTTGCGATCGAGCGCCATGCCAAGAAACATGGCTATAGCGTGGTGCGCGAATATTGCGGCCATGGCATCGGGCGCGAGATGCACGAAGACCCGCAGGTGATGAATTTCGGCAAGCCGGGCAAGGGGATGATGCTGCGCGAAGGCATGGTCTTCACCATCGAACCGATGGTCAATCAGGGCAGCCGCATGGTTGAAACCCAGGACGATGGCTGGACCGTGGTGACGCGCGACGGCAGGCTTTCGGCCCAATTCGAACATACTGTGGCAGTGACTGCCGATGGCGTCGAAGTGCTGACGCTGCGTTCCGACGGACGCTAGCGGCACTTCCCCGAATTTGGGCTGTCCTACCGCTCACGTTCCAGCTATGTTCCAGCCTCGTGGGCATCGCCCCACGCGGGTGCGCGTGCGCATATGCGCGTATTGGTGCGAACCGGTGCGAACTAGTGGGAGAAATCCGTGGGTTTTGAGCTTGTGATCGTCGGCGGCGTTGCGCTGCTCCTCGGGTTGGGGCTCGGCTGGTTTCTCGGCGGTCGCGGCGCAAGCGACCTGCGCGCCGATCGCGACCGCTACGAACGCGATTTCAAGGCTGCGATCATCGATCTGGCTGCGGCGGAGGAGCGCGCCAAGGAAGTGGCGCCGCTGCGCGAGGAAGCTGCCATGTTGCGCGACGAACGCGATGTCGCACGCACCGAACTGGCGACGCTGAAAGCACAGGCCGGGGCATTCGAGGAGCGGCTGGCCGAATTCAAGGGCGCGCGCGAAGTGATGGCGGGCCAGTTCCGCGAACTCGCCGGACAGATGCTCGGCGAGGCGCAGAAGAGCTTCCTCGAACGCGCCGAGGAGCGGTTCCACCAGAGCGGCGAAAAGAACGAGGCGAAGCTCAAATCGCTGCTCCAGCCAGTCGAAGCGACGCTCAAACGCTATGAGGACGGGCTCAATCGCGTCGAAAAGGAGCGCAACGACAGCTATGGCCAGTTGCGCGAAGCGGTCGCGGCGGTGCACGCGAGCATGGCCGAAACGCGCGGCGAAACCGCCAAATTGGTCAACGCGCTGCGCGCCGCGCCGAAAACGCGCGGGCGCTGGGGCGAACAGCAGTTTCGCAACCTGATCGAACTCGCCGGGCTCGACGGCCATGTCGATTTCCAGCCCGAAGTTTCGGTTTCGACCGAGGATGGCCATCTGCGCCCCGACTTCATCATCCGCCTGCCGGGCGACCAGCAGCTGATCGTCGACGTCAAATGCGCGCTCGAAGGCTATTTGCAGGCGGCCGAGGCGACCAGCGCCGAAGCACGCGAGGCGGCGATGCTCGCCCATGCCCGCGCCGTGCGCAATCACGCCGATCAACTGGGGCGCAAGGCCTATTGGAGCCAGTTCGAAAAGGCGCCCGATTTCGTCATCATGTATATTCCGGGCGACAATTTCCTGTCCGCCGCGCTCGAAGCGGACATGGAGCTGTGGGAACGCGCCGCGCGCAACCGCGTGATCATCGCCGGACCCTCGGCCTTCCTGCCGCTCGCGCGCACCGTCGCGGCGATGTGGCGCCAGCAGAAGCTGACCGAGGATGCGCAGGAAGTCGGACGGCTCGGCAAGGAAATGTATGAGCGGCTCGCGACCGCGCAAAAGCATCTCAGCCGGGTCGGCGGCGGGCTCAATTCGGCGGTCGACAATTACAACAAGTTCGTCGCAAGCTTCGAAGGGCGCGTGCTGGTGTCGGCACGCCGGTTCGAAGCGCTCAATGTCGACACCGGCGCGGCGAAGCTGGAAAGCGTCGATCCGGTCGATGTCGTCGCGCGTGCGCCGCAAGTCGAGTTGCTGACGGCGAACGAAGCGACCGAAGTTGCGCTGGAGGAAAGCGACAGCGACTGAGCAGGCGTTGTTTGGGGGAGGGACCGATGAAGAGAGTGATCGTTGCGTTGGCGCTGTTGCTTGCGGCCATGCCGCTCGCGATTTCGACGGCGGCCGCCCAGTCGGACCCGCACGAGCAGATGCAGCGTATTTTGCAGGAGGCGCTTGGCCAGCTTCGCGCAGGCCAGCCGGCAAAGGCGGTTGAACTGGTCGATCCAGTCCTCGCGCGCTTCGATGCCGACTATGGCGACGAAAAGCGGCATCTCTATTGCGGCGAAACGCAGCAACTCGCGATCATCTACGCCGCCATGAATGCGCAAGACGATGACCATCGCGACACGCTGGTGCTCGATTCGGGATGGTGTTCGGCGCTCTGGGTCAAGGGGTTTGCGCTGATCGATCTGGGGCGACCGCAGGAAGCACTTTCCTATTTTCAGCGCGCGGTCGATCTTTCACCATACTACCCGCAATATCTGATCGAGCTCGGCTATAGCTATAAAGAGCTCAAACAATGGGACCAATCGGCCGCCGCCTATCGTCGGGCAGCCGCTGTCGCGCCGATGGGGTTCGAAGGCGACCAGCTCAACGCCTGGTATCGCCGCGCATGGTATGGCGAGGCGTTCGCCTATATCGAGCAAGGCCGCTGGGCCGAAGCCGAGGCATTGCTGCGCAAATGCCTTGAGGTCGCGCCGGGCGATCAGAAAGTGCTCAGCGAACTGCAATATATCGCCGACAATCGCGACGACGGGAAATAACGCTCAGCGCATCGGTCGCGGGGCAGGGGCGATCGGGCGCAGCACGATCGTCCGGCCATCGGGCGCGGTGAGGATCAGTTGCTCCGCCGCGTTCATACGGTGCGTCAGCGGCTGTCCCAGCAGTGTCGAAAGCGTGTTTTCGCGGCCCATCAACGGGCCGGGGCACGCCATTCGCGTGCTGACCAGCGCGCCGGTCACCAGCCTGTCCTCGGCAAAGCGGAAGCTGCCGGCCATGCGATTGCAACCCGCACTTGCCGCAATCCGTCCTTCGCGAAATTCCATGGTGGCGCGTTCATCGTCGATCGGTTGGCCGGCCAGGGCAATGATCTGCCATTTGCCGTCGAGGATCGCGGTGGCGTCAGCGGCGGTTTCCGCGTCGATCGGCGCTCCGCCGCACCCTTCATACCGAACCCGTTCGGCAATGACTCGCACCGTGTCGGGATAGGGACGGTCGCTCATCCCGTCGCTACATGTGCGGCCGCTATACACCATCACCATCAGCCCCGGCGTGCGGAACACCTCGCCGCCCGGCGCGATCAGCGGCGCGGGCCGGTCGCGCACGACCGGTGCGTGATCGGGGCGCTCGAACCGGATCGTCTTGTGATCCATCGTCAGCGACCAGAAGGGTTCGGTGCCCAGCGCGTGATAGGACGCTGCCGTATCGGCCGGCACCGTGTCGGGCGTCTGCGCCGTGCCGGAGGGAGTCGTGGCGCATCCTGCGGCGATCAGGGCAACGAAGGATACAGCAATCAGGGACGGGCGTGGCAACATGATATTCCTCTCTTGCGCCGTGCTGGCGCCTGCCGGCTGAATGCCCGATGACCGGGAGGATCAGCCGCGTTGCGCGTCGAGCACCTGATACGCCATCACGGCAGTCGCGACTGCGGCGTTCAGGCTGTCGGCCTTGCCCAGCATCGGGATCTTCACCAGCACATCGCATGCCGCGGCCATATGTTCCGGCATCCCCTGTGCCTCATTGCCCGTGAGGAGGAAGGTCGGCGCGGGATAGGCGGGGGCGCGATAATCCTGATCGGTGTCGAGGCTCAGGCCGACCAGCTGCCCCGGCCCGGCGCGCAGCCATGCGTGGAAATCCTCCCACCGCGCCCGCGCCACCGGCACGGTGAACAGCGCCCCCATGCTCGCGCGCACCGCCTCCACCGAAAACGGATCGACGCAATCGTCGATCAGGATCAGGCCGCCCGCGCCGATTGCATCGCCGGTGCGCAGGATCGTGCCCAGATTGCCCGGATCGCGCAGCCGTTCGGCGACCAGCCAGATGCCCGCGCCGGTCCGGTCGAGATCGGACAGCTCCACCGTGAATTCGGGATAGACGCCGACGACCGCCCCGGGATTGTCCTTGCCCGACAGTTTGGAAAGGATGTCGGCATTGGTCTCGATCGCTTCGCCGCCGGCGGCTTCGGTTTCGGCGATCAGCGCCTGCGCCAGCGGATGCTGCGCGCTGTCCCTCGCGAAGAAGAGATAGGCGGGCAGGCGGCCGGCCTCGCGCGCTTCGGTCAGGATGCGCAGCCCTTCGGCCAGGAACAGCCCTTCCTCGCGCCGATGCCGTTTGTCGCGCAGATTGCGCATGCGTTTGACGAGCGGATTGGAAAAGGCGGTTATTTCGCGGGCCATGCCCGCTCCTTGGCGAAAGCGGCGATATTGGGCAAGTCGCGGCGCGACGCCGTGTCGATCAGTCCTCGCCGAAGCGATCCTCGACCAGCTGCGCCAGCGCGGCCACCGCATCCTCGGCTCCGTCACCCTGCGCGCGGATGACGATCGAATCGCCCATCGCCGCGCCCAGCATCATCAGCCCCATGATCGAAGTGGCGGTGACGCAGGACCCGTCCTTTTCGACGGTCAGTTGCACCGATTGCGTCGCTGCGAGAGTCACGAACTTGGCACTGGCGCGGGCATGAAGTCCCCGGCGATTCTCGATCCGGACGGTTCGCGACGCTTCGCTCATGCAGCTGCCTCGCCAAGCACTTCGGAAGCGACGGTGATATATTTCTTGCCCGCTTCGCGCGCTGCGGCAACGGCTTCGCTGACATTCATCGCCTTGCGCGCGCCGCCCAAGCGGATCAGCATCGGCAGGTTGACCCCCGCAATCACTTCGATCCGGCCGGTTTCCATCAGCGAAATCGCCAGATTGGAAGGCGTGCCGCCGAACAGATCGGTAAGCAGAATCACGCCCTTGCCGGTATCGACGGCCTTGATTGCCTTGTCGATATCGGTGCGGCGTTCCTCCATATCGTCTTCCGGCCCGATGCAGATGGTTTCGATCTGCTCCTGCGGACCGATCACATGCTCCATGGCAGTAACGAATTCTGCTGCGAGGCGGCCGTGCGTAACAAGTACGAGCCCGATCATCCTGTCATCATCCAATTGCCGGCGCCGCTGGCTGCTGTTCGAGCGAGTCCTGCGGCGCGGTCTGCAGATCCCGATGCGTCACCGTGGGCGAAAAACCTTCCTCACGCAACCGGCGCGCCATCCGTTCGGCGACATGAACCGAACGGTGTCTGCCTCCGGTACAGCCAAAGCCGATGGTGACATAGGCCTTGCCTTCCGCCTGATAGCGCGGAAGCAGCAACAGCAGCAGCGATTCGATCTGCGTCATCGCCGCAGCATAGGCCACGTCTTCTTCAATATAGGCGGAAACATCGGCATCCTGGCCGGTTCCCGGGCGCAATTCCTCCACCCAGTGCGGATTGCGCAGGAAACGCATGTCGAACACCAGATCGGCGTTGCGCGGAACGCCCCGCGAAAAGCCGAACGACATGACCGAAATCGTTGTCTGTCCGGTGCCGTCGATCGAAAATGTCTGCCGGATCTGTTGCGCCAGTTCGTTCGCCGTCAGGTTGGTCGTGTCGACCAGCCGGTTGGCCCAGCGCCGCAGCGGCATCAGCAGATCGCGCTCGCGCCCGATTCCGTCATGGGCGGGCCGGTCCTGAGCCAGCGGATGGCGGCGCCGCGTTTCGGAATAGCGGCGCTCCAGCTCGCTGCCCGCGCAATCGAGGAACAACATGCCGATGTCATGGCCATGTTCCTCGCGCAGCCGCTTGATCCGGCGGACGATGCTCTCGCCGTCGAAACCGCGGGTGCGCGCGCCGATGCCGATCGCCATCGGGCGATCATCGTCGCTTTCGGTACCTTCGGGCAGCGGCGTGTCGAGCAACCGATTGAGCAGCAGCAGCGGCAGATTGTCGACCACTTCCCAGCCCAGATCCTCCAGCGTGCGCAGCACGGTCGATTTGCCCGCGCCGGACATGCCGGTGACCAGCAGGATGTTCTTGGGGCGCCGCTTGATCACGCTGCGATTGCCCTCGCCAGCGCATATTCGACCTTGAGCGGCGCGGAAGCCTCCAGCGCGGCGAGCGTCAGCGACGGAATGGCCACGCCTGCGATTTGCCGCGTTCCGAATCCGTCGGGCAGCCGCGGCGGCTCGGCGGCGATCGCGATATGAAGTCCCACGCTCACATGTGTTTCATAGGATATTTCGACGATTCCGACACCGCGAACTTCGATCTTTCCGGCGATCGTATCGGGCGGCGAGGCGAACAATCGGCCTTCGCGGCGAACACAGGTCGTATAGTCGTCGGAAACCAGAGCTGCCCCGCGATCGATCAGCCGCAGCGCCAGATCGGACTTGCCCGCGCCCGACGGTCCTTCGATCAGCACGGCATGGCCGCCGATCGCGACACAGGATGCGTGCAGCGTTTCGGTCGACAATTCGGTCACGCGAAATTCCCCTCCGCCCGTCCCGCGCCCGCGATCGGCAATCGCACCACGAACCGCGCGCCGCCCAGGCGATCCTCACGCGATTCGACATGGATGCTGCCCTGATGCCCTTCGACGATGGTGCGCGCGATGGCAAGGCCGAGCCCCGAATGCTGGCCAAAGGCTTCCTCGCGCGGGCGCACCGAATGGAATCGGCGAAAGATCGATTCGCGCGCTTCCTCGGGCACGCCGGGCCCTTCGTCCTCGACGCGGACGATCGCCATGCCGGCTTCGGTGCCGATCGAAATCGTGATCAGCCCGCCGGCGGGGGAAAAGGAAATGGCGTTTTCGATCAGATTGTCGAACACGCGCTCCAGCCGCACGCCTTCGCCCAGGATTGTAACCGGACCGCCGGTCTGGCGGTCGACCATGATGCGTACATCGTTGGGCATGCCGCGCTGGGTGCGCTGATCGACCAGCGCCTGGATGACGGCGTCGAGCTCCAGCGGTTCGAACGTCGCACGGCTGAGCTGCGCATCGAGCCGCGACGCATCGGAAATATCGGTGATCAGCCGGTCGAGTCGCTGCACATCGTCGCGGATGATCGCGATCAGCTGCGCCTGAAGATCGGGGTCCTTGACGTTGCCAAGCCCCTCGACCGCCGAACGCAGCGATGCCAGCGGGTTCTTGAGCTCATGCGCCAGATCGGCGGCAAAGGCTTCGGTCGCGTCGATCCGCGCGCGCAGCGCCTGAGTCATGTCGGATATCGCGCGGGCGAGCGATCCGATCTCGTCGCGGCGGCTGGGCAGGCGCGGGACGACGACTTCGCGCGCACGCCCCAGCCGCACCCGCACTGCCGCGCGTGCCAGCCGGCGCAGCGGCCGGACGATGGTGCGGGCCAGAAACAGCGACAACAGGATCGAAACCAGCGTGACGATGCCCAGCACGACGCCCAGCCGATAGCGTTCGGCGCGGACCGTGGTGGTGATGTCGCGCGCATTGACGGTCGTCATCACCACGCCCAGCCCGGTGATCGGCGCGGCGGCAGTGATCACCGGCGTGCGATCGGGCGCGCGCCATACGGTGGCGGGCGTGCCATGCGTCGCCAGCGCGGTGCGGACATCGGGCCATTCCAGCCCTTCCTCCGGCCCCTGTTCGCGATATTGCGGGGCGCGTTCGGCGCCCGCGACGCGGTCGATCACGGCGTCGAGGAACCGGGCAATCGTCTGGCCCATCGGATCCTTGTCGGGATCGCGCAGCACGACGTTGCGCAGCCCCAGTTCGCGGCTGTCGGAAATCAGCTTGCCGGTTTCGTCGTACAGGCGGATGCGCGATCCGGTATCGCGCGCGAGGCTGAGCACCAGCAGGTCACGGCGCTCGCTGGTCGCCGATGCCAGCGATTGCGCGAGCAACCGCACTTCGCGTCCCGCCTGCGCCACACGGCTGTCGACGATTCGGCTGCGGAAACTGTCGAGATAGGAAAAACCGCCCGCCAGCAGCGCCAGCGCGAAGATGTTGAGCGCCAGGATTCGCGTCGTCAGGCTGACCCGGCTCGACCAGCGAAGCGCAAGCTCCGGGTCTTCATTCATCCGAGAATCGATATCCCGCGCCATAAAGCGTTTCGATCGCGTCGAATTCATTGTCGACCTGGCGGAATTTGCGACGGACGCGCTTGATATGGCTGTCGATGGTGCGGTCGTCGACGTAGATATCGTCCTGATAGGCCGCGTCCATCAACTGGTTGCGCGTCTTGACGATGCCCGGCCGCTGGGCGAGCGTTTCCAGGATCAGGAATTCGGTGACGGTCAGCGTGACGTTCTTGCCGCCCCAGGTGACGCGGTGCCGCGCCGGGTCCATCGTCAGCCGCCCGCGTTCCAGCACCGGTGCGGTTTCGCCGCCGCTTTCCTCGCCGCTCGGTTGCAGCACCTCTGTACGGCGCAGGATCGCGCGGATGCGCGCGATCAGCAGCCGCTGGCTGAACGGTTTGGCGATATAATCGTCCGCGCCCATCGCCAGCCCCAGCGCCTCGTCCAGCTCATCGTCCTTCGAAGTGAGGAAGATGACCGGGATCGCGCTCTTTTCACGCAGGCGGCGGAGCAGTTCGAGCCCGTCGAGCTTGGGCATCTTGATGTCGAGCACCGCCAGATCGGGCGGATTGTCGATCAATGCCTTCAGCGCGCTTTCGCCGTCCGAATATACGCGAGTCAGAAACCCTTCGGTCTGAAGGGCGATCGAAACCGAAGTCAGAATGTTCCGATCGTCGTCAACAAGCGCGATGGTTGCAGTCATGCTTTTCCGGATAGCTCCTTTGGGCCGGTCTCTCGGTTAGACGAAAGTTTCGACACGCTCAATCGCATGTAACCGGTTACCTGTTTGACGGGCAGTATCCGGCTGTCTTAGGCGAGATGGGAAACACCGCGCGCCGCTACGGGTTCCGGCATTGCGCGGCGGAGTACGCACAAGGGAGGGCTGATTGACGACGCGCACACCGGTCAGGGATCTCGGCGCCCAGGGTATCGAAACCCGGGCAGAGCTTTTCTGGAATCTTGAGACCGCTCCGCTGGTCGAAAAGGCCGTTTCGCGAGGCGAGGGCATGCTGGCCAAGGATGGGCCGCTGGTCGTGACCACCGGCAAGCATACCGGCCGTTCGGCGAGCGACAAGTTCATCGTCCGCGATGCCGAGACCGAGGACAGCGTCTGGTGGGGCAAGGTCAACAAGGCCATGGCGCCCGACGCCTTTGCCGCGCTCAAGGCCGATTTCCTTGCCGCGCTTAAGGACAAGGACGCGCTGTTCGTTCAGGATCTCTATGGCGGTTCGCAGCCGGAACATCGCGTGCGCGTGCGCATCATCAACGAACTTGCCTGGCACAATCTGTTCATCCGCACGATGCTGGTGCGGCCCGATGCGGGGGATCTGGCCGGGTTCGACCCGGAATATACGATCATCGATCTGCCCAGCTTCAAGGCGGACCCGGCACGCCATGGCTGCCGCAGCGAGACCGTGATCGCGGTCAATTTCAGCGAAAAGATGATCCTGATCGGCGGCACCGCCTATGCCGGCGAAATGAAGAAGAGCGTGTTCGGCCTGCTCAACTATCTGTTGCCGGTCGATGGCATCATGCCGATGCATTGTTCGGCCAATATCGGGTCGAAGGGCGATACGGCGATCTTCTTTGGCCTGTCGGGCACGGGCAAGACGACGCTGTCGGCCGATGCCAGCCGCACGCTGATCGGCGACGACGAACATGGCTGGTCGGACACGGCGGTCTTCAATTTCGAAGGCGGCTGCTATGCCAAGATGATCAAGCTGTCGGCGGAGGCCGAGCCGGAAATCTATGCGACGACCAAACGGTTCGGCACGGTGCTCGAAAATGTCGTGATGGACGCGGAAACGCGGACGCTCGACCTCGACGACAACAGCCTCGCCGAAAACAGCCGCGGTGCCTATCCGATCGATTTCATCCCCAATTGTTCGGAAAAGAACATGGGGCCGGTGCCGCATAATGTGATCATGCTGACCGCCGATGCGTTCGGCGTGCTGCCGCCGATCGCGAAGCTGACACCCGATCAGGCAATGTATCACTTCCTGTCGGGCTATACGGCGAAGGTGGCGGGCACCGAAATCGGCGTGACCGAGCCCGAAGCCACTTTCTCGACCTGTTTCGGGGCGCCGTTCATGCCGCGTCACCCGTCGGTCTATGGCAATCTGCTCAAGGAACGGATCGCCAAGGGCGGCGTCAATTGCTGGCTGGTCAACACCGGCTGGAGCGGCGGCAAATATGGCGAAGGCAAGCGCATGCCGATCAAGGCGACGCGTGCTTTGCTCAACGCCGCGCTCGACGGCAGCCTGAACGACGCCGAATTCCGCACCGACCCCAATTTCGGGTTCGCGGTGCCGGTGAGCGTGCCGGGCGTCGACGCCAATATCCTCGATCCGCGCGAAACCTGGGCGGACAAGGCGGCCTATGACGCGACGGCGGCGAAGCTGGTCGATCTGTTCAACGAAAATTTCGCCGAATTCGCCGAACATGTCGATGAATCGGTCCGCGCGGCGGCACCGGGATCGCAGGTTCCGGCCGAATAAGCGCGACACCGACGCGCCGGCAAGACCGGCTTATCGGGGCCCGCCGGTGCATTTTCGCACCGGCGGGCCTCGCCGTTTCCGGGTCTTGGTGCTAAGCATTGCGCTCCCGTTTCGATCGTAAAGGAAGCTTCGATGAGCATGCTGGACGCTATCCTCGGCCAAGTCGCTGGAAATGTTGATGTCGCCAATCTCGCGGCAAAGGTCGGGCTCTCGCCCGAGCATGTCGAAATGGCGATTCAGGCGCTGGCCAAATTCCATCCGATGGAAGGCGACACTGCCGAAGGCGCCGCCGCCGAAACCGGCCTGCCGCTCGACAAGATTCAGGAAATCATCACCCATATCGGGGGCGAAGGCGCGCTGAACCGCTTTGCCGAGATGCTCGGCGGCGGTGGCGCGGGCGCGCTGGGCGGCCTCGCTTCGGGGCTGTTCGGCAAGAAATAACGCCGGAGAAGGAAAACGGGCGGGCGCGAGCCCGGTTGTAGCCATGACCGAGTTCGCACCGCGCCTGTTCGACAGCGACGAGGCCGTTCGCCATCTGGGCGAAGGGCTGGTCGCCTGTACGCTGCGCCGCGAGGAATGGACGCACGAGGCGCATCTCGCCGCAACGCTCTATCTGCTGACGCAGCGGCCCGACATCGATGTCGACGCCCGGATCGGCGCGATCATCAGCCGCTTCAACGAAAGCGTCGGCGGCGTGAACGATGATCATAATGGCTATCACGACACGATCACCCATTGTTTCGTCGCGGGCGTCCGCCAGTTCCTGCGCGAATGGCAGGGCGGGGCGGGCCTCGCCGAACGCGTCAACGCGCTGCTGCTCAGCCCGATGGGCCATCGCGACTGGCCGCTGCGCTTCTATTCGCACGAGCGGTTGTTTTCGGTCGCGGCACGGCGCGGATTCGTCGCGCCCGATCGGGAAGCGTTTCCGACGGCATAACAACGCCGTCGCCGGGCCTATGTCTGCATCGTCGCGCAAGCGCTCTGACACATAGGGCAAACTTCTAGATCGGCCGGAGCTTCAGGACGGCATAGCGATAGGCCCCTGCCTGCGCAGGGGCGACGGGCCGTGGGTCGTTTTCGTCCGAGTAAGCGTGCCAATCTTCCCCTGCCTGCAAGGGAAGAGGCCGGGGGTGGGTATCGCGCGTCAGCCCGCTCCGTCCGGGGCCAAAAGCAACGCTGGGAGAACCCCGCCTTTGCTCCGCCCGATTGCGGGCGAATCTGGTGAGATCAGTCAGGCTTTCAGCATTGACCCGGACCGTAGCGTCCGCGCTGAAAACCGAACCGATCCTCCAGCTCTTTCGGCGTGGCCTTTTCCATCACCTTCGCCTTGTCGAGAGCTAGTTCGCCATTCCCTGCCTTCATCGTGCCCGCAGCGATAATGCGCACTGCGAAATAGGTGCATTCCGGTCGCTCTGAATAGACATCCATGGCCTGGTCCATCAACGCATGCGACGCAGCGTTTTCGACAATAAGCGCGCCATAGCGACCACCAATGGTCTGTGGATGCAGAAACAATGCGTTCAGCGACGGGTTGTCAGGCACGATGCGTACTATGAGCACTACCATGTTGGCGGATTCAATCGTTACATCGTGATCGAGCGGGGGAGGGTCATCTCTGTCGCTGCTGCAGGCCGATAGCGTCAGCAGTGCCACGATCGGCAAAAGATGCACCCGGTTTCTCACCCCGCGATATACCGCTCCACCACGCGGCCCAGCACCGTCATCGGCACATTGCCGCTGGTGACCACCGCGTCGTTATAATCCTTGAAGCTGTAGCGATCGCCCATCTCCGCCTTTGCCTTGTCGCGCAGGCGATTGATCTCGCTGTGCCCGACCTTGTAGCCGCACGCCTGACCCGGCCAGCTGCAATAGCGTTCGACTTCGCTGGTAACTTCGTCGATCCCCGATCCGTTGGTTTCGTGGAACCACTGGATCGCATGTTCGCGCGTCCAGCGCTTGGCATGGAGCCCCGTGTCGACCACCAGACGGCACGCGCGAAACGCGATCGACTGGAGATAGCCGAGCCGCCCCACTTCGAAATCGTCATAGGCGCCCAGTTCGTCGCCCAGCTGCTCGGCATAGAGCGCCCAGCCTTCGGAAAAGGCATTGAAGGCGAGCAGCGATCGGATCAGCGGCAGGCGATGGCTATATTCGCCTTCCCACACATGGCCGGGAATGGCCTCGTGATAGCAAAGATCGGGCAGCGAATAGCGAGTGAACATCCCGGGATTGCGCAGATTGAGCCACATCCGGCCCGGCACGCTGCCGTCGATGCTGCCGGCACCACCATAGGCCATGGGAGCGCCCGGCTCGGCCTCCAGCGGCATCCGTTTCACTTCGAAATTGCCGGGGACGAGCGTGTTGAACGCCTGCGGCATCTTGTCGCGCATCGCCATGATCTTGCCGCGGGCAAAGGCAAGGATCGCATCGCGCCCTTCGTCGCCCGCCGGGAAGAGATATTCGGGATCTTTCGCCAGCGCGACCATCCGCTCGCCGACGCTGCCGCTGGTATAGCCGATCTTGCTCAGGATCGCGTCCATCCTACCGTGCAGCTCCGCCACCTGATCGAGGCCCATCTGGTGCACTTCGTCGGGCGTCATGTCGGTGGTGGTGCCCGCGCGCAGCGCCCAGGCATAATATTCCTCGCCATCGGGGAATTTCCACACGCCCGCATCGCTGGTCGCGACCGCGCGGTGGCGTTTCAGTTCCGCGATCTGGCGTTCAAGCGCGGGCGCGATCGCTTCGCGCGCGATTTTCGCGGCGGCACCGGCATAATCGGCATGATAGCCCTCGGTCCGCGCCGCCAGCGATTTGACGATGCCCCATTCGCCCGGCGCGCCCGCCGTCGCGATGTCCATCGACGCCAGCGTCTTGTCGATCAGGAAATCGGGCGCGATCACGCCCTTGTCATAGGCGATCTTCAGCCGCTCGGTTTCGCCGTCGAGCGCGTCGGCATAGTCGCGCATCCGCGACAGATAGGCATCGGCATCGGACCAGCGTTCGATCTTGTGATCGCTGTCGAGCATCTGCGGAATATCGAGATAGGCGCCGACATTCTGCACCACGACATAGGGCGCGTTGCGCCAGCTGCCGACGGCGACATCGCCATAGGGGAATTCGAGGCCGTCGAGCGCCAGACGATAGGAGGTCATCGCGACATCTACATTGATCCGCATCACCGGTGACAGCGTGTCAAGATCGAGCTGCGCCAGCATCGCCACATCCTCGCGCAGCGTCGTCGCGACATGGTCGCGCCCCACCACGCTGCGATCGGCCAGCTCGAATTTCTTGTTGGCGCGGGTGTCGGTGTCGATGCCCAGATAGGTCGCGCTTTCGGGAAACAGGTCGAGATAGCGTTCGGCGACGACATCGATCAGCGTCTGGGCATGTTCATCCGCCGACTGGGCCGCGGCAAAGGCACGCGCGGGCAGCGTTCCGGCGACAATGCTGGCGCCGGCCCCGGCGAGCAGCGAACGACGGGTGGTGCGGAACATTGCGTATCTCCTGAATATACTCCCGGAGGCGGGCTCCGGGTCTTAGGACTGGGGTTCTGAACCGATCATGGGCGGGATTTCAACCAGCAGCGCCCCATCGCGCGCACCGATGATCCGCACCATCGTGCCGGCGGGGGCGTCGTCGCCGAACGCGGACCATTCGCCATCTCCCACCTTGACCCGGCCCTGGCCGCCGGTGATCGGAGAGACCACAGTGACCGTCTGCCCGATCAGTCGCGCCACGCGATCGTTGAGCATCGGATCGCTCGTTTCGACCGGATAGTCACGGTACCAGCGTTTGCCGATCAGCACCGTCACCGCCGACCACGCGGCAAAGCCGATCAATTGGCCTCCCGCCGGCAAATCCGGAAAGAACAGCGTGATTGCCCCGGTGACAGCCGCCGCAATCGCCAGAAAGATCAGGAATACGCCGGGGACGAGCAACTCCGTGACGGCCAGAACGACCGCCCCGATCAGCCACCACAGGCCCGCCTCGTTGAGCCAGTCCATCGTTACTCCGGGGTGAAGGGTGAGCGGCGACGTGCCGGCGGGGAGGCGGGCGGCGGTGCCGACGGCTGATCCTTGCCCAGCGCTTCCTTGGCGAGTTCGCCGATACCGCCCAGCGTACCGATCAACTGCGTCGCTTCAACCGGGAACAGGATCGTCTTTGCATTGGGCGATGTCGCGAATTTGCTGACCGCCTCGACATATTTTTGCGCAACGAAATAGTTGATCGCCTGCGCGTTTCCGCTTTCGATCGCTTCGCTGACCAGCTGCGTCGCCTTGGCTTCGGCTTCAGCCGCGCGTTCGCGTGCCTCCGCCTCGCGATAGGCCGCTTCGCGCTTGCCCTCGGCTTCCAGGATCGCCGACTGTTTCAGCCCCTCGGCGCGCAGGATCTGCGATGCGCGATCACCTTCGGCATCCAGGATGTTGGCCCGCTTTTCGCGCTCGGCCTTCATCTGGCGGCCCATCGCATTGACGATGTCCTGCGGCGGGCGGATATCCTTGATTTCGACGCGGGTGATCTTGACGCCCCAGGGAGTCGTCGCGTGATCGACCACCGACAGCAGCCGGGCGTTGATCTCGTCGCGTTTCGACAGGGTTTCGTCGAGGTCCATCGACCCCATCACCGTACGCAGGTTCGTGGTCGTCAGGTTGAGCAGCGCGACATAGAGGTCGCTGACTTCATAGGCCGCCTTGGCCGCATCGAGCACCTGAAAGAACACGACGCCATCGGTCTGGATCATCGCATTGTCCTTGGTGATGATTTCCTGACCCGGAATATCGATCACCTGCTCCATCATGTTCACGCGGCGCCCGACGCGATAGAGGAATGCGGGGTAGAAGTTGAAACCGGGCGTCGCCGTGCCGGTATAGCGACCGAAATATTCGATCGTGTACTGATAGCCCTGCCGCACGATCTTCACGCTGACAAACAGGTAGAGCACCACCAGCACCGCAACGAAGACCAGCAAGGTCGATAACGCGTCCATCCCCCGACTCCCTCTCGATTTACGATCCTCTTGCTAGCATAGGGATTGGCGATGGCTACCAAAACACGACTCGCTCCGCGCACCGCGCTGTTCCTGCCGGCTTCCAATCCCCGCGCGATCGCGAAGGCGCGGACGCTCGCCGTCGATCTGGTGATCCTCGACCTTGAGGATGCAGTGAAGGAAGGCGACAAGCGCGACGCGCGCCATGCCGCGCGGGAGGCCGCCGGTACTTTCGGCGAAACCCCGGTCGCGATCCGGGTCAACGGGCCGGAAAGTCCGCATCACAAGTCGGACCTCAAAATGGTTCGCCGCTCGGCCGCCAGCTATGTCGTGCTGCCCAAGGTCGAACAGCCCAGTGACGTCGTCAACGCGGCGATGCGCGCCAAAAAGCCGCAGCTCGCGATGATCGAAAGCGCGGCGGGCGTGATGAATGTGGGCCAGATCGCCTGCGCCACTGGCTATCGCGTCGATCTCGCCGGGCTGATCGTCGGGCCGAACGATCTGGCGCATTCGCTGAAACTGCCGCCGGGCGACACGCGCCCGGCGCTTGGCCTGTCGTTGCAGCTTGTCGTGCTGGCGGCGCGCTCGCGCGCGCTCTGGGCGCTCGACGGCGTCTTTAACCGGCTCGACGATCCCGACGGGCTGGCGGCGCAGTGTCGCGAAGGCAGGGCGCTGGGGTTCGACGGCAAGACGCTGATCCATCCCAATCAGATCGATATCGCGCGCGAAGCCTATTCGCCGACGCCCGAGGAACTGGAAGAGGCCGAAGCACTGGTCGCGGCGGCCAGCGGCGGCGCCGAGCGGTTCCGCGACCGGATGATCGAGGACATGCACGTCGCACAGGCGCGTGAGATGCTGGCGCGGGCGGGTCGATAACCGCAATGCGCGTCCGCTGGGGCTATGCGCTGGCCGCGCTGGCGGTGTTTCTGATCGAAGTCGCCATCGCGCTCTATGTCCATGACGGATTCGTGCGACCGCTGCTCGGCGATACGCTGGCCGTGATCCTCGTCTATTGCGGCCTTAGGACGATGCTGCCGATCGGCGTGCGCACCGCTGCGCTTTCCGCGCTCGCCATTGCCTTCGCGATCGAGTTTTCGCAGTTGATCGGCCTCGCCGACATGCTGGGGCTCACCCACGGATCGCCCTGGCGGCTCGTGATCGGATCGCATTTCGACTGGCGCGACCTGATCGCCTATGCCGTGGGCGTGGCGGTGATCGCGCTGATCGAACGTCTGATTTCACCACCCCCTAGCGCGAAACCGTAGCTGCGGTTACATGGACCGCCAATTCCCGACTCAGGACATTTGGCGCTCCATGGAAATCCCCTACGGTCTCACTTTCGACGACGTCCTTCTCTACCCGGGCGAATCCGAGGTGCTGCCCAGCATGGCGGATCCCCGGACCTTCGTGACGAAGAATCTGGCGCTCAACATTCCGATCCTGTCGTCGGCGATGGATACCGTGACCGAGGCGGACATGGCGATCGTCATGGCGCAGCTGGGCGGGATCGGCGTTCTCCACCGCAATCTCTCGGTCGAGGAACAATGCGACGCGGTGCGTCAGGTGAAGCGCTTCGAAAGCGGGATGGTGGTCAACCCGATCACCATGTCGCCCGACGGGACGCTCGCCGAAGCGCAGGCGCTGATGGACAAGCACCGGATCAGCGGCATTCCGATCACCGAAGCGGGCGGCAAGCTGGTCGGCATCCTGACCAATCGCGACGTGCGCTTTGCCGAAAACCCGCAACAGCCGGTTTCCGAACTGATGACGCACGAAAATCTCGCCACGGTTTCGGCCGGCGTCAATCAGGAGGAGGCGCGCCGCCTGCTGCATCAGCGCCGCATCGAAAAGCTGCTGGTGGTCGATGCCGATTATCGCTGCATCGGCCTGATCACCGTGAAGGACATCGAAAAGGCCGTGCTCTATCCCAGCGCGACCAAGGACGGCGCGGGCCGCCTGTGCGTCGCCGCCGCGACCACGGTGGGCGACAAGGGGTTTGAGCGGACCGCCGCGCTGGTCGATGCCGAAGTCGATCTGATCGTCATCGATACCGCGCACGGCCATAACAAGGACGTGGCGCGCGCGGTCGAGCGGGTGAAGAAGCTCTCCAACAATGTTCAGGTCGTTGCCGGCAATGTCGCCACCGGCGAAGCGGCCAAGGCACTGATCGGCGCGGGTGCGGACGGCGTGAAGGTCGGCATCGGTCCGGGATCGATCTGCACCACGCGCGTCGTCGCCGGTGTCGGCGTGCCGCAGCTTACTGCCGTCATGGACGCAGCGGGCGAAGCGGCGAAACAGGGTATTCCGGTGATCGCCGATGGCGGGCTGCGCACTTCGGGCGACATCGCCAAGGCACTGGCGGCGGGCGCATCGACCGTGATGGTCGGTTCGCTGCTGGCGGGTACCGAGGAAGCGCCCGGGGAAACCTTTTTATATCAAGGCCGTGCCTATAAAAGCTATCGCGGCATGGGAAGCGTCGGCGCGATGGCGCGCGGCTCTGCCGACCGCTATTTCCAGCAGGATATCAAGGACCAGCTCAAGCTCGTCCCCGAAGGCATCGAAGGCCAGGTCCCCTATAAGGGCCCGGCGCGCGATGTGATCCACCAGCTGGTCGGCGGCGTAAAGGCGGCGATGGGCTATGTCGGCGCGCCGACGCTGCCCCAGCTCCGCGAAAAGGCACGTTTCGTCCGCATCACCAATGCGGGCCTGCGCGAAAGCCATGTCCATGACGTCACCATCACGCGTGAGGCACCCAACTACCCGACGCGATGATGTGCCTGATGCGCAACGGGCTGTAACAAATCTGTAACACCCCTTTGCGGATTGGCGGCGGAGCGCGTACAGGGCGCGGCACGCTTTATTCCAATCCGGACTCGCATCATTCGCCAGGTTGCCGCTCTTCCCTACAAGACTGAAGGCCTTGCCTCGAACGCCAGCGTTCGGGTGATGCTGATCACGTCGCGTGGCACCGGGCGCTGGGTGATGCCCAAGGGCAATATCGGCCCGCGCATGCCCGCGCATGTCGCCGCCGCGAAGGAAGCGGAGGAGGAAGCGGGCATCCTCGGCGCGGTCTGTCCGGTGCCGCTCGGCAGCTATCGCTATCGCAAGCTGCGCGGCAGCGGCGCCTCGCTGATGATCGACGTCGACGTGTTTCCGCTGGCGATGACGCGTGAGCTCGACCGCTGGAAGGAACAGGACGAGCGCGAGCGCCGCTGGTTCACGCTCGAGGAAGCCGCCGATGCCGTCGACGAAGAGGATCTGGGTCGGCTGATTCAGTCCTTTGCCACATCCGATTTCAAATCCGCCGCGAGCCGAACGCGCCTGTTCGAAGCCGTGCCGGGCCATTCCAAGGTGCATCACATGTTTGCCTGGTTCCAACGCCTGCTGCCGAAAACCGGCAATTTCTTCGAGCAGTTCGAAGCACATGCCGCCACGGTGCTGGCCGGCGCGGAAGCGACTGCGCGGCTGATGTCGGGCGGCGAGGATTCGGCCGAGCATATCCGCGAGATCATCGAGCGTGAGAATGACGCCGATGAAATCACGCGCGAAGTGTTGCAGGAAGTGCGCCGCACCTTCCTGACGCCGTTCGATCGCGCATCGATCACCAGTCTGATCGGCGCGCTGGACGACACGGTCGATGAAATGCAGGCAGCGGCACAGGCGATCAGCCTGTATGAATTCACGGCCTTCACGCCGGAAATGCGCGACATGGCGGCGATCGCGGTCGATGCCGCGCGGCTGACATCCGAAGCGATGCCGCTGCTGCGCGATGTCGCCAAAAATGCCAAGCGGCTGCACGAACTCACCGAACGGCTGATCCGGATCGAGGGCCATGCCGACGCGATCCATACCGAGGGGCTCCGCCGTGCGCTCGCCGAACATGGTGGAACCGATACGCTGCGTTTCGTGATCGAGCGCGAAATCTACAAGCATCTCGAACGGATCGTCGATGCGTTCGAGGATGTCGCCGATCAGATCGACGGCATCGTCATCGACCACGCCTGATCGCGCACTCGTGTACGAACTCGCCTTTCCGCTGCTCGTCGCGCTGATCCTGGTCGCGCTGGCATTCGATTATCTCAACGGGCTGCACGACGCCGCCAACGCCATTGCGACGGTGGTGGCGACGCGGCTGCTTTCGCCGGTGCAGGCGGTGATCTTCGCGGCATTTTTCAACTTCGCCGCCTATTTCGTCACCATTGCCTTTCCTGCGCTGCATGCAGTTGCGGAAACGATCGGCAAGGGGCTGATCGACAAGGATCTGGTGACGCCCGCCGTCGTGTTCGGCGCGCTGATCGGGGCGATGTTCTGGAACGTCGTCACCTGGCTCAAGGGGATTCCTTCCTCGTCCAGCCATGCGCTGATCGGCGGGCTGATCGGGGCGGGGATGGCGCATGCCGGCCTGACCGGCATTCAATGGGGCGGGCTTTCCAAGACGCTGATCGCCATCGTCCTGTCGCCGCTGCTGGGGATGATCCTGGCGATGCTGGTGATGCTGGTCAGCAGCTGGGGGCTGCGCCGGGCAACCGCGCGCGGCGCCGAGCGCGGGTTGAAGCTGCTGCACCTGATTTCCTCGGGCGCCTATTCGCTCGCCCATGGCCTCAACGACGCGCAAAAGACGATGGGGATCATCACCGTGCTGCTCTATTCGACCGGCTATCTGTCGGGCGAATTCGAAGTGCCGCACTGGGTCGCGATTGCCTGTTACGCCGCGATTGCGCTCGGCACGATGACCGGCGGCTGGCGGATCATCGAAACCATGGGCACGCGCATCACCAAATTGTCGCAGCATCAGGGGTTCAGCGCATCGCTTGCCGGATCGATCGTGCTGTTCACGGCATCGGCGCTCGGCATTCCGGTATCGACCACCCACACCATCACCGGCGCAGTGATCGGCGCGGGCACCGCACGCCGTGCCTCGGCCGTTCGCTGGGGTGTCGCACAGAATGTGGTGGTGGCGTGGATCATCACCATCCCCGCTTCGGCGGCGGTGGGTGCGCTCTTCTATCTGCTGACGCGGCTGTTCTGATCGCAGCTATTCGGCGGCGAGAGCCGAACAGCTTTCGCCATGCGTCGCCGCCCAGGCGACTCGTTGCAGCCGAGTCGCAGCTATGGGTGACAAGCCATTGTCCATGGCCGCTTTTTCATGCCCGCCGAATCGCCGGGGGTCTTCACCCGTCACGCCGATAAACACCGTCAGCGCTTCGAGATAATAGCCCGCGAAGCTCGCATGATAATGGTCCCAAGCCCATAGGCCGACCGTATCGGGATCGATCCCGTCATAGGGATTGGCATCGGCAAACCCGGCAGCGATCGCGCAGCTAAAGGCCTGACCCACCGGATTGACTCGCGCAATCTGGGGATAGGCATTGGCGGCGAGGTCATATCCGTGGCGCAGGTCGAGCGCCATCTGCCATACCGGCTTGCCATACCATTTGCCGCCGGGGCGATAGGTCTGGTCCGGCCGCGTCCAGGTGGCGGTCAGGCTGATATCGACACCGGGATTCTTCGCCGTGAACAACGCGACCCAGCGGCCCGCATAATCGACCAGCTTTGCCGGATTGCCCGGATCGGCGGCATCCAGCGTGCTATATTCCTGCATCACCACATGGTCCCATGGGCGATCGAGCAGCGCGCGTTTATTTTCCCAATGCCATTCCAGGCTGCGCCCCGGCGCGGTTTCCAGGCTGACCGCGTAATCCAGCCCGGCATGTTCGGTGAAGATCTTGAACAGCGCGGGCACTCCGCCAATCCCTTCGCCGTTCAGATCGGTGACGCCGCCGGCGCCATAATGATTGGCCGAAGACAGCGCACCAAAGGTGAAGCTGTTGCCGATGAACAGGATGGTCTGCGGAGCAGGCTGCGCCGGAGCGGCGTGCGGGCGCTGTTGGGCAAACGCGGTGGTGGGAAGCGAAATCAGGGCAAGCGAGGCAAGGGCGGCTACGCGGAATTTCGGCACAGGTTTCTCACGTTCTGGTCAGCGGTCGAACAGGCGTTTGATCTAAGCGCTGGGGTCCGCTGCGGCAACGGCTGCCCATCGAAAAGCTGTGGCGCATCAATATTGATTCACAAGAAAGTTAGTATTGACGCTCGCAATGACGCGCGCGCAATATTCCCGGCATTATCGACGCGCCAAAAGCCGGAACGCACCTATCGGCTGAGCATCAAGGGGAGAGTATCGCATGACGGCCATCGGCAAGGACGGTTTCGATCTGACGCGCCGGACGATGTTGGCCGGCGCCGCTCTGGGCCTGGCCGGCGCCACGACGTCGCCGGCTCACGCCTATTCCGCCGCGCAATCGCGACGCACCCGCCCCTTGCCGTCCGATTTCCTGTGGGGTTCGGCGATTTCCGCGCATCAGAGCGAAGGCAATAATACCAACAGCGACGCGTGGATCGCCGAAAACGTCACCCCGACTGTGTTCAAGGAACGTTCGGGCGACGCGTGCGACAGCTATCATCGTTATGCCGAGGATATCGCTCTGGCGGCGGGGCTGGGGTTCAACTGCTATCGGCTCGGCATCGAATGGGCGCGGATCGAACCGAGCGAGGGGCATTTCTCCAATGCTGAGCTCGATCATTATGCGCGCGTGCTCGAATGCTGCCGCAGCCATGGGCTGCGCCCCATCGTCACTTTCAACCATTTCACCACGCCGATATGGTTCGCTGCGCGTGGCGGGTTTGAAGTCGCCGATTCCCCCGATCTTTTCGCGCGCTTCTGCGGTCGCGCGGCGGAACATCTCGGCGGTCTGATGCACATGGCGACGACGTTCAACGAAGCGAATATCCAGCTGTTCGTCGCGCTGTTTCCGCTGGCCGAAACTGTCCGCAACGCCGCGCAGGCGATGGTCGATGCGTGCCGCCGCGCGACCGGTTCGCCGCGGTTTTCCCGGCTGGCCTTTGCCGACCCGGCGATCAGCACGCCGCTGATGATCGAAGCGCATCGCAAGGCATATGACGCGATCAAGGCGGTTCGCCCCGACCTCCCCGTCGGGCTCAGCCTGACGACCACCGATATCCAGCCGGTCGGCGAAAATTCGCTCGCATCGCAATATCGCGACAGGCTCTATGGCGATTGGGTCGCGGCGGGGCGCAGCCATGCCGATTTCATCGGCGTTCAGACCTATACCCGGCTGCTTGTCGATTCGCGCGGCTTCGTGGCACCGCCCGAAGGCGCGGAAATGACCGATGCCGGATATGAATTTTATCCGGCCGCGCTCGGCAACACGATACGCTGGGCGCATGGCGCGATCGGAAAGCCGATATTCGTCACCGAAAACGGCATTGCGACCGATGACGACAGCCGGCGGATAGCGTTCATCGACGCCGCGCTCGACAGCCTTGGCGACTGCATCGCCGACGGCATTGCGGTGCACAGCTATATCCATTGGTCGCTGATCGACAATTTCGAATGGACGTCGGGGTACGACAAGCATTTCGGGCTCGCCGCGGTGGATCGCCGGACCTTCCGTCGGACGCTGCGACCCAGCGCAACGCATCTGGGGGCGATCGCCAAAGCCAACCGGATCTGAGATGCCCCTTCCAAATTAGGATTTCGTCTGCTTTGGCTCGCGGATGGAATGTACCGCTTCTCACCGGGCTTTCGGTGCCGTCGATTCTATCGCCTCCCTCGCGTGCGCGCAGATGCATGGGTGCGCGCCCGCGCGTAGGGGTGCGAACCGGTGCGAACTTTGCACGGAAATCCGCCAATGACGCCCGCAGCACGAACCCGGTCGGCGATTGAGCTGCTCGATGCGATCATCGCCGCCGCGCGCGATGGCGGTGCGGCAGCCGATACCATTATCGCGCGCTGGTTCGCCGAGCGCCGCTATGCCGGGTCGAAGGACCGGCGCGCGATCCGCGAACGGGTCTATGATGCGATCCGCCTGTGCGGCGAACGCCCCGAAAGCGGCCGGGCGGCGATTCTGGCGCTGCTGGCGTTGCAGCCCGAACTTGCCGACACGTTCGACGGGTCGTCCTATGGCCCCGCGCCGATCGCCGATGGCGAAGCTGCGGCGGTGCCGGGCGTCGCGCCGGCATGGCTGGTCGATGCGCTGACTGCATCGGGGCTCGACGAAGCGCAGCAGGCCGCGTTGCTCGATCGCGCGCCGCTCGACATTCGTGTCAACCGGCTGAAGGGCGATCGCGACCAGTTGCTTGCCGAACTGGAAGGCGCCGAACCGCTCGATTTCGCGCCCGATGCACTGCGCCTTCCGTCCGACACACGCGTCGATCAGTCGCCCCGCTATCGCGAGGGCTGGTTCGAGGTTCAGGACGCGGGCAGCCAGCTGGTATCGCTCGCCGCGCCGTTGCAACCGGGGATGCAGGTGATCGATCTGTGCGCAGGCGGCGGCGGCAAGACACTCGCGCTCGCCGCGGCGATGAACAATCACGGCCATATCCTTGCCTGCGATATCGATCGCCCGCGGCTTTCGCGGCTTGTGCCGCGTGCCGAACGGGCGGGGGTCAGCATTGCCGAAACCCGGTTGTTCGATCCGGGGCGCGAGCATGCGGCGCTCGACGGCTGGGCGGAACGCGCCGATCTGGTGCTGATCGACGCGCCTTGTTCGGGCACCGGCACCTGGCGGCGCAATCCCGAGGCGCGGTGGCGGCTGACGCCCGCGCGGCTCGATCGGCTCGTGGAAACGCAGCGGCATTTGCTCTCGCTGGGCGCGGAGCTGGTGCGGCCGGGCGGTGCGCTGGTCTATATCGTCTGTTCGTTGCTCGATGCCGAAGGCGCCGATCAGGTCGCGGCGTTTCTGGACGCGCATTCGGGATGGGATGCAGAGCCGCCGCAACTCGCGATCGGGACGCCGCGCGGCCATGGCATGCGGCTTACGCCAAAGTCGCACTCGACCGACGGCTTTTTTGTCGCGATGATGCGCCGGTCATGATAGCCATGCGTGCAACACCTGCGGAGATTTTCATGCGTTTCACGAGCGTTTCTGTCGCCATTGCCCTTGTCGCGCTGTCGGTTTCGACGTCGCTCTATGGCCAGCGTGCGGATGATCAGATCGATGCCCGCTCGATGGCGCTGTTGCAGCAGGGGCGTCAGGCACAGGCGGCGGGCGATCTGAGCGGCGCAGTCGATTCGCTCGAAACCGCGCTGGCGGTCGATCCGCGCAATCGCGAAGCCTTTGTCACGCTCGGCGATATCGCCCGCGCGCGCGATCTGCCGGGCAAGGCGATCCGCTATTATCGCCATGCGCTGACGCTCGACCCCAATGACACCGTCGCGATGCGCGGCGAAGGCGAAGCGCTCGTCGCCAAGGGGGCGATGGACAAGGCGAATGAAGTGCTCGCCAATGTCCGCACCATTTGCAACGGCGGTGCATGTCCCGATGGCGACCGGCTTGCCGCTGCGATCGCAAAGGGGCCGCCGCCGACCGCTACGGCATCGACCGAAACGCCCAGCCCCGAAACGGCGCAATAGCCCTCGGGCTAGTCGGACAACAGCTTCGCCAGCGCGACATATTCGGCAACGCTGACGGTTTCTGCCCGTCGGCTCGAATCGATTCCGGCGGTTTCCATCGCGGCGATCGCGCCGGGCACCGATTTCAGGCTCTGGCGCAGCATCTTGCGCCGCTGGCCGAATGCGGCGGCGGTCAGTGCCTCCAGCCGATCGAACCGCACCCCCTCGGGCGCGGTTTGCGGCAGGATATGCACCACTGCCGACATCACCTTGGGCGGCGGGGTGAAGGCCGACCGATGGACCGGCATCGCGATCTTCGCGCTCGATCGCCATTGGGCGAGAACCGCCAGCCGCCCATAGGCGTCGCTTCCCGCCGGCGCGACGATCCGGTCGGCAACCTCGCGCTGGAACATCAGCGTCAGGCTCTGCCACCACGGCATCCACTGCGCCGACAGCCAGCGGACGAGCAAGGCGGTGCCGACATTATAGGGAAGGTTGGCGACGATATGCGGCTTGCCGGTGAACAGGGCAGGGACGTCGATTTCCAGCGCATCGCCTTCGATCACGGTCAGCTTGCCGGGATAGGCATCGGCCAGTTCGCCCAGCGCGGGGATGCAACGCCGGTCGCGCTCTACCGCGGTAACCCTCGCCCCGGCACGCAGGAGCGCGCGGGTCAGCCCGCCGGGGCCCGGGCCGACTTCGAACACTTCGGCGCCGTTCAGATCGCCGGGCACCGCCGCGATGCGATCGAGCAACTGTTCGTCGAACAGGAAGTTCTGGCCAAGCGCCTTGCTGGCGCTCAGTCCGTGGATGCGGATCACTTCGCGCAGCGGCGGCAGGTCGCTCACGCTGCTCCTGCCGAGGCCAGTTCCGCGCGGTGCTCGGCGGCGCTTGCCGCCATGCGCAGCGCGGCAATCATCGCGCCGGGCTCCGCCTGATCGGTGCCGGCGATGTTGAACGCCGTGCCGTGATCGGGCGATGTGCGCACGATCGGCAGGCCGAGCGTGATGTTGACGCCCTCGTCGAAATGCAGCGTCTTGATCGGGATCAGCGCCTGATCGTGATAGAGGCACAGCGCCGCGTCATATCCGGCACGGGCGCGGGCATGGAACATCCCGTCGGCCGCCCAGGGGCCGACCGCGTCGATCCCTTCCTCACGCAACTGCGCGATGGCGGGCTTCAATATGTCGATTTCCTCGCGCCCGATCGCGCCACCTTCGCCCGAATGGGGATTGAGCCCGGCAAAGGCGAGGCGGGGATTTTCGATGCCGAAATTGCGATACAGGCCACGCGCGGTGACCCGCGCCTTGTTGAGCACCAGTTCGATCGAAATCAGCTCTGGCACTTTGGCGAATGCGACATGCACCGTCATTGGCACCACCCGAAGCGTGGGGCCGGCCAGCATCATCACGGCGTTTTCGACCGACACGCCGCAGCGTTCGGCGACGAATTCGGTCTGTCCGGGATGCGAGAAACCGACCTGATAGAGCTGTCCCTTGGACACCGGACCGGTGACAAGCGCACCGGCCGCGCCCGACCGGGCCAGCCCGGAAGCGGTCTCCAGCGTCTGAAGCGCACAGCGCGCGCCTTCGATGCTCGGTTCGCCGGGCGTGATTTCTCCGGCATCGGCGACCGACAGGACCGGCAGCGCATCGGCAAAGCAATCGGGCGCCTGAGCCGGGTCGTCGATTTTCGCGACCGGGCCGTCCCACACGCGCGCAATCGCGCGAACGTCCCCCACGGCAAAGAACGGCGCCAGCGAATGAAGCTGGCGCGCATTCCATGCCTTGGCCACGATTTCCGGGCCGACCCCCGCGGGGTCGCCCATCGCCACTGCCAGCGGCCGGATGGTCACCAGCCTCCGCTCACCGATATTCGATCAGGGCGTCCCGCCGCAGGTCGCGCAGCATACGCTGAGCGCGAAGCGAGGTGCGCTGCTGTTCGATCTGATCGCGGACCTGATCTTCCGACGGCAGAAGCGGTTCGGACGGGGCATCGCGACCGCACAGGACCAGAACGCTCACGCCATCGTCGAGCGATCCGAACGGCTGGGTGGCGGTGCCGATTTCCATCGTCTGCATCGTATCGCGCAGCTGGACCGGCAGGTCGCGGACCCGCATCGAATCATTGTCCACCACCGTCGCGCCGATCTTCTCGGCGGTCGCGGCCACGTCGCCGCATCCGCGCATTGCCTGGGTCGCGGTTGCGAAGGCCGATACGAGCGATGTTGCCTGGGCCTGTGCCGTGCCCGGGGGGAAGCGGATCGTCATCTGCCGCAGGCTGAGACGCGCATCGCCCGGATCGGCCGTCAGCACCTTGCGCTTGTCGACCAGATAGAGGAGCGAAAAACCACCGCCGACATCGATCGGTCCTGCGATCTGACCCACTTCCATCGACTGTGCGGCCTGCGCCAGCGGCTGCGGCACCATCCCGGCACGGACCCAGCCCAGATCGCCGCCAAGCGGTGCGGTCGTGGCTTCCGAATATTGCCGGGCAAGCATTTCGAAGGGCGTGCCTTCGCGCATCTGCGAGGCCATTTGCTGGAAGGCGTCATAGACCTGACGCTGACGCTCCGGCGTGGACGCGGAAATATAGATTTCCTTCAGGTGAAACTCCTCGGTTCCGCGTGCTTCGCGGATACGGTCGATCGTCGCGCGCACTTCGTCGTCGCTGACGTTCACCTGCACCTGCTGGCGAAGCAGCTGCTGCCACGAGATTTCACCTTCGATCTGGCGCTTGACCGTTGCCGCCGACGATCCGATCGAGGTGAGCCACGCGGTCATTTCTTCGGGCGTCTTGTTGAAGTTCCGCTGTGCATAGACGGCGAAATACCGATCGATCTGATCGGGCGTGACTTCGATCTTGTTGGCCTTGGCTTCCTGAATCTGCAGCGTTTCGTCGATCAGCTGCGACAGGATTTCCCGGCGAAGCTGAAGCTTGTCCTCGTCGCTGAGTTCGAAATTGTTGACCGCAGTGACGAAGGCAAGGCGTTGGTCGATATCGGTCCCGGTGATCACCGTATCGTTGACGACCGCCGTCGGCTTGCGAACGTCCGGATTGGGATCGCCGAAAATCTGAAGATTGGATGGCAGATCGAGGCCGGTCGAGGGGAGCGGGGCATCGTCGGGGACGGTTTGCGCGCCAGCAGCGGGCGCGAGAGCCATGAGTCCCAAGGCCAGCGCGGCCATGCCGCCCATCCGGGCCGCCTTCGCAACAAGTTTCACGAGAACCAGAACCTCACCATCTACCGGAAGAATTGGCGGCTTTAATCGGCAATTGTGCCTGAACCAAGGCTGACTTGCCGATCGTTTCCGGTCCGCCCTGTCTTCCGATTACCCGCCCAGATTGGTGAATGCAAAGGTCAGAAGATAGGTATTGCCCCGCACAGCGTCGCCGGTGGTCTGATAGTCGCGTTTCCAGGTGACGCCGAGCCGCAGACAATTGTCTTCATACAGGACACCGAGCCGGTGGCGGACCGGCTCGAATCCGTCCGAACTCGACAGCAGATCTTCGTTGCTGTCGGTCAGATCGACGAGAATCGATCCCGATATCGACCAGAAGCGCGAAATCTGAACGCGGGCACCCAGTCGCGCTTCCTCACGGTCCTGCAAATCCTCGAGCGCCGGCCCGATATCGCGATTCAGCCGCAGATACCCGAGCTGGACATACGTCGCGCGCGATCCGATCGTCGCATCGACTTCGTTGCGGCGGAACGCGACATTGTCCTTGTCGATCCGGAAGCGATGGGTGAGGGTAAGGAAATCGCGATAGCGGACCACCGTCCGCCCCACGAAATCCGATACCCGGTTGGTAAGGCCGGTTCCGTCCGGAAACAGCGTTTCCCGCGACGTCAGCCGATAGCTCTGCCCGACATTGGCGTCGATCGACAGGCCGGGCAAATAGAGGGCATATTCGATGCCCCAGGTGAACCGCGTCGAATCCTCGAACCGGTCATATCCCGGAAAGCGATTGAGCGCGAAAAGGTTCGAATCCTCCAGATCGACTGCGCGAGCATCCTCATTCGGTACCGCCAGATTGTCGAGCTTGGGCGCCGCCACTACCTGAAATCGCGGCGTGATGCGCTGGGTGCCGCCGAATGCCGGGCCGATCAGCGGCCAGCGCATGTCGAGCGCGACGGCGCCGATGGCGCGGCCGTGAACGCCCTCGCGCCCGCGATAGCTTTCCACCGTGGTCGCGAGCGTATCACGGGCATTGTAAACGTCGCCGCGACCAAAGGCGGTCAGCGTGATTTCCTGACCCCAGCTGGTAAGCCGGCGCATATCCCAGCGGAGCGAGGCGAAGGCGCGTTGCGTGTCCTGGCCGCCGGTGCGTGTCAGCGCCAGCGTATTGACCTGTGCTTCCACCTTGCCGCCCAGCGGTCCGTCGAACCGGCGACGATAGTCGATTTCGGGAAGCGCGATCGGCTGAAGCCGTTGCAATTCGCCGACGCGCAGCGTCTGCACCGCCCAGCCGTTGATCGCGAAATAGCTCGATTCGTCGATCCGCTCGACCCGGATGTTGTTCCGTAGCCGATCGTCGCGCGAGATATCATAGCGACGCAGGAACGTGCGATCGGTGGCGACGCGTACCGAGCCGCTGACCGACCAGTTGGGATCGATCTGGAAATTGGCGATGCCGTCCAGATATCCGCGGAAACTGTTGGTCGATGTGGCGGGCGTCAACGGCACCGTGAGGTCGTCGCTTCTGCGGCTATAGGTGCCATAGGCAGCGACCCGGAACGCGCCGAGCGAGTTGAGCTCGCGATATTCGGCGCGCAGCATCGGCGCGACATCGGAAAAAACCGTCGGCGTGATCGTCAGGTCGCGGTCGGGTGCCAGCGCGATGAAATAGGGCAGCGACACCTGAAAGCCGTTGGTGCGCGTATAGCTGATCGACGGTGCCAGGAGGCCGTCATCGCTTTTTCCCCCGGCCGGATGCGAAAATGCCGGTAGCGGCAGCGTCGCGAACCCGAATACCGAAACGCGCGCGCCATGATAGCGGATACGACCGCTACCGGGATCATAGACGACTCGGTTTGCCGTGATCTTCCAGGACGGTTTTTTGGGACATCCGTCCGAATCCACAACGTCGCAGGGGGTGTAGGCAGCGTCATACACCGTAACGATGCCGTCCGAACGCTCGCCGCGCCTTGCCGCGATTCGCCCGCCGGTTTCAAGCACGACGAGCATGTTATCGACCACACCGTCCTTCAGCGTGTCGGTCAGTTCGATGCGATCGCCATAGGCCGCGTCGCCACCGGCATTGATGACGACGATATTGCCCTCGGCAATCACTTCGCCGGTCTTGCGGTTCCAGGTGACGCTGTCGGCACGCAGCCGGTCGCTCCGGCGATAGACGCGCACGTCGCCGCGCGCCGTCACCACATCGTTTTCGTAGTTATATTCCAGTTCTTCGGCACTGAACTGAAGTTCGTCGGGATCGTCGCTCGGCGCGGTTTGCGAAGGCGGGGGCGGATCCTGTGGCCGGTCCTGCAGCCGGGCATCATCGGCCGTCAGATGATCGGCCGGTGGGGGCGACGCGTCCTGAGCGCGCGCGCCATCGGCGAAACAGAGTGCCAGCGGCAGCGCACTCGATAGCAGCAATGCCTTGCGCGTCACGGAAACGCCTACCCCTTTGCAATATGAACCCGCGCGATGCGCGCAAACTGGCCCTATCGCACCGGAAGCCGCGCATCGCAACGCCCGGGCAACACGCTGGCGGTGCATCCTGCCGCACGTTAGGGAAAGGCGATGCAGGTCGATTTCTATCATCTTACCCGTTCGCCCATCGATCGCGTGCTGCCGCAGATCGCCACGCGCATCCTTTCCGATGGCGGACGGCTGCTGATCGTGGCGGATGCGCAGACGATTCGTACACGTCTGGACGCCAGCCTGTGGACCTGGTCTGCGGAAAGCTTCCTGCCGCACGCACAGACGGGGCGGGGGGATGATTCGCTTCAGCCGGTGCTGATCGCTGGCGCGATCGGTCAGGCCAATGGCGCGCGCAATGTCGCGCTGGCCGATGGCATGTGGCGCGACGAGGCGCTCGATTTCGACCGCGCCTTCCACTTTTTCGACGAGGACCAGATCACGCAGGCGCGTGCCGCGTGGAAGGGACTTGCCGGGCGCGACGGCGTGGAGCGCCGATACTGGAAACAGACTGACACCGGCTGGGAACAGGCCGGATAGCAGCAACGTCTTGCATCCGATAATCGGCGGGACTAGTGGGACGCGACTTTTCCGTAACATTCAGACATAGGAGCCGCACGGCCATGGCCGCGACCCGGACCTTTTCGATCATCAAGCCCGATGCCACTCGCCGCAACCTGACGGGCGCGGTCACCAAGATGCTGGAAGATGCGGGTCTCCGCGTCGTCGCATCGAAGCGAATCCACATGACTCGCGAGCAGGCCGAGGAGTTTTACGGCGTTCACCGCGAACGTCCCTTCTTCGCCGATCTGGTTGCCTTCATGACCTCGGGCCCGGTCGTCGTGCAGGTGCTCGAAGGCGAGGACGCCGTGACCCGCAACCGCGACGTGATGGGCGCGACCAACCCTGAAAACGCCGCGGAAGGCACGATCCGCAAGACCTATGCCGAATCGATCGAAGCCAATTCGGTCCATGGTTCCGATTCGGCCGAAAACGCCGAAATCGAAATCAATTTCTTCTTCAAGCCCGAAGAAATCGTCGGCTGAGCGACTGTTTCCCTTCCCGGTTCCGGGAAGGGAAGCCTCAGCGCGGTAGCGTGATGGTGGCGGTCAGGCCGCCGCGATCGCGATTCGCGAGCGTGATCTCGCCCCCCGCCTCGCGCACGATGGCGCGTGCCAGCGCCAGCCCCAGACCGATCCCGCCGGTTTCGCGATTGCGCGATGTTTCCAGCCGCGTGAAGGGATCGAACACCAGCGCGATCTGGTCGGGCGCGATACCCGGGCCGCGATCGGCCACTTCGATCCGGACCGCGCGTGCTTCAGGCACCAGCCGGACTTGCGCACCGCCGCCATATTTGACTGCGTTTTCGATAAGATTGCGTACCGCGCGGCGCATCAGCGATGGCCGCAGGTGCATGGTCAGCCGGGCGGCCTCCTCAAAAGCGACATTCGCGCCCAGATCCTGAAAATCATCGACCACAGCGTCGATCAGCGCCGCCATGTCGACATCGGTCGCCGGTTCGCTGGGGCGGCCGAGCCGCGCGAGCGAAAGGATATCGTCGAGCGTCCGGTTCATCTCGTCGATCGTGTCGGCCATCTTTGCACGATCCTCATCATCCTCGACCGATTCGATCCGCACCCGCAGCGCAGCCAGCGGCGTCCGCAGGTCATGGCCGATCGCGCCCAGCATCTTGTCCTTCTCGTCGATCATCGCGTTGACGCGCAGGCTGAGTGCATTGAACGCCGCAATCACGGCACGCACATCGCTGGGCCCGGCTTCCTCGACCGGCTCGGCTGGTTCGCCGGGACGGAAATGCCTCGCCGCCTGGGCCAGACCGTTGAGGGGGCGGGCGATCCGATGCCCCGCCCACAAAACGGGAACGAGCACGACGATATAGAGGATCAGCGTCTGCAACAGCAGCTGAAAGATCAGCCCGCGCTCGGTGCGCGGCCAGGGTGCGTGGAGTACCAGCCAACCCCGTCCTGGCATTTCCACGGCGATATGCAGTTCGCCGCCGCGGCGCACGATGCGTTGTTTGCGTGCGGCCGACAGGTTTTTCAAACGCGGGTCATCGGGAGAAACATCGTCGATTCGCGTGATGATCGCACCCGCGCTCAGCCCGGCATCCGAAAGCCCCTGGCGAATTGCCGTTTCGACATCGCTGCGGTGCCGCGCCGAGGGGTCGATGGGATTGCGCGGTTCGAGCTGCACCCGCGTGCGCCGGTCGCGTTGAAATCGGCCGCTCGTCAGCCGTTCGGCGGCGTCGACGACGCGCGTCACCGACGGCGCGATGATTTCCGCGAAACGGACCTGCTGGCGTTCGCGAAGCAGCATGGTGAAATTGATCGCCTGCGCGACGAACAGCGCGATCGCCACCAGCACTGCGATCTGGCCGGGCAGGCTGCCGGGCAGGCGACGCGGGATCACAGCCGCGTGACCTCTGCAGAGAGCGTATAGCCGCCACCCCACACCGTCTTGATGATCGCCGGATTTTTCGGATCGTTTTCGATCTTCTTGCGCAGACGGCTGACCTGATTGTCGATCGCGCGATCGAATGCTGCGGCTTCGCGGCCCTGTGTGATGTCGAGCAGCTGGTCGCGGGTGAGCACCTGGCGCGGCCGCGTGACCAGCGCATGCAGCAGGCTGTATTCGCCGGTCGAAAGCGGCACCGATACGCCTTCGCGGTCGACCAGCGCCCGCTCGCCGGTCTTCAGCACCCAGCCGGCAAAGGAGAAGCTGCCCGATTCGGGCGCGTGCTGGCGCGTTCCGCCCGCCGAAAGACGACGCAGCACGACCTTGATCCGTGCGGCGAGCTCGCGCGGGCTGAAGGGTTTCACGACATAATCGTCCGCGCCCATTTCCAGGCCGATGATCCGGTCGGTCTCTTCGCTTTTCGCAGTCAGCAGAATCACCGGCGTCTCGCTGGTCGCGCGGATATGACGGCAGAGGCTGAGGCCGTCCTCGCCCGGCATCATGATGTCGAGGATCACCAGGTCGATACTATAGGCGTTGAGCCGCGCGCGGGCACTTTCAGCATCGCCGCACTGGGTGACGCGAAAACCCTGTTTGGTTAGATATTGCGCGAGCGGCTCCCGGATCGAGCGTTCGTCGTCGACGAGAAGAAGGTGCGGTGTGTCGGACATGGGGTGGCGTTAGCATATCCTGGGGAAGTCGGAAGCGCCGGGTGGGCAGGGGGGAGCCCACCCGGCGTGCCGCATGCATCGTCGGTGCGCAAAAGCGCCTTAGTCTGCAGGCGGCGGGGGAGGCGGCATTTCACCAGCGGGAGGCGGCGGCGGACCCTGACGGTGCCGCATCGCCATCATGCGATCGCGCATCGCCGCACGTTCGGTCTGGTCGATCTTGCCGTCCTGATTGGTGTCGACCATGGCGAAACGCGCAAGCGCCGCATCCCGCGCTTCGGCGAGCGTGACCTGACCGTCGCCGTTCGCGTCGACCCGGGCCATCATGCGTTCATGCTGGGCGCCGCGGCGTTCGCCATGTCCGCGTCGTCCGGCGCGGCGGCGATCGGGCGCGTCGCCATTTTCGGCGCGCTGGCTGCGGCGTTCGCGCATCCTTTCGCGCATCGCCTCGCGTGCCGCTTGCCGTTCCTCGGCGGTAATCACGCCGTCGCCATTGGTATCTACCCGGGCAAAGCGGCGCTCGGCATCGGCAATCACTTCTTCGCGCGTGACGATCCCGTCATGGTTGGCGTCGGCCATCATGCCGGGTCCGTGGCGCGGCGGGGTCTGGCTTGCGTCCTGCGCGACGGCCGCGCCGATACCCGTAAGCATCGTGGCGGCAAGCGCGGCGGACATCAGGGATGTTCTGTATTTCATCATCTGCTCCAAATTTCGCTGCTGACAAGGTTGTCGTGGCAGGCTGTTTTCTGGAGCGTCGCTGTCGCGCCGGTATGTCAGATTGCTCGAAAACTGTCGCAAATTGTCGCGGGGGCATCGCGCGCACCCGTCAGACCCGCTTAAAATCGCCCGGATCGCACCGGCAAGAATGCCGCGGAGCAGCATTTTCAAATATTCGGTATTGTGGGCCTATTTGGCGGCCGCTGCTGCAGTGCATGAAAATAGCTATGGCTTTTACGCAACATAGCGTGCTCTTGCGGCATTCGAGTGGCGGTTATGCTTGACGTCCTTGGGCTGAAATAGTGTATTCGAGTTTGGGGTACGGAACCTTCAGTGTTCCGACCAAACGGAGGAGAGGATGATGCGCTATCGCCTTTTGTCGGCATGTGCGGTGCCGGCGTTGATTATTTCGCTTGCGGCTCCGGCCCAGGCTCAGGAGGCCACTGCCTCTCAGGATGCGGCCGCGCAAAGCCAGGACGTATCGCAATCGGAAATCGTCGTGACGGCGCAGGGGCGCGCTCAGGTGCTGGCCGACGTGCCGGTCGCCATCTCTGCGGTTTCCTCCGAACAGCTGGCGGAAAGCGGAACGAACGATATTCGCGAGCTCAATCAGCTTGCGCCTTCGCTGCTGGTTTCTTCGACCGGTAACGAAGCGAATGGTTCGGCCCGTATTCGCGGCATCGGCACGGTTGGTGACAATCCCGGCCTCGAAAGCTCGGTCGCGGTGTTCATCGACGGCGTCTATCGTTCGCGCAGCGGCAATGCGCTCGGCGAACTCGGGCCGATCGAACGTATCGAAGTGCTGCGTGGTCCGCAGGGCACGCTTGGCGGTCGCAACTCGTCGGCGGGCCTGTTGAGCATTTTCACGGCACCGCCCGAATTCGAATTTTCGGGCTATGGCGCCTTTACCTATGGCAATTATGATGCGTTCCGCGTCGAGGCGGGCATCAACGCACCGATCGGCGAAACCGTCGCGGCGCGCGTCGATGGCGTCTATTTCAAGCGGGACGGCTTTTATCACGATGTGGTGAATGACACCGACATCAACAATCGCGACCGCTATCTGGTTCGTGGTCAGTTGCTGTTCGAACCGAGCGCCGACCTGTCGGTTCGGATCATCGGCGATTATTCGGAAAAGAGCGAAGATTGCTGCGCGGCGACCTTTGTCCAGACCGATTCCGCGCCGCTCGCCCGGATCAGCCCGGGCCTTGATCCCTATAATCGACCGCTCCCCGGTTCGCCGGCACTGACCAGCACGTCGAATCCGATCATCCCGATCCTGCTCGCGCTGGGCCAGAATCCCGACGGGCTGAACGGCAGCACCTATGATCGCGACATCTACAACACCGCCGGTCGTTCGTTCGCGGGCAAGACCAAGGATTACGGCATTTCGGGCCAGATCGATTATTCGTTCGGTTCGGTGAACTTCACCTCGATCACCGCCTATCGCGAATATTCGAACTATCAGGGTTCGGACACCGACTATACCCAGGTCGACATCCTGTATCGCGCGCCGAACGAAGATGGCGCGTCGCGTGCGTTCAAGACGTTCAGCCAGGAACTCCGCCTCCAGGGTTCGGCGTTCGATGACAAGGTCGACTGGCTGATCGGCGGCTATTACGCCAATGAAAAGCTCGAAACGCGCGATAATCTGCGCTTCGGCACGCAATATGGCGCATTCGCGCCGTGCCGTGTGACGATCGGGCTTGCCGGTGCCGGATTCGGCCCGGGCGCGATCAACCCGGCCAATTCGGGCTGCCTCGGCAATGTGACGCGCGCGCAGCTCAACAGCGGCCTTACGCCGTTGGGGGCCGCGGGTGGGTTGCTGGTCGCAGGCCTCGACCAGCTGTCGACGCTGAACGACATGGGATCGACGCGCGACGTCTATAACCAGGAAAGCAATAACTTCGCGCTGTTCACGCACAACATCATCCATCTGACCGATCGCTTCGATGTCACGCTCGGCCTGCGCTATACGAGCGAGAAGAAGGATTTCGCCGCGACCTTCGGCAACGACAACACTGTCTGTCCGGCGAACCGTGCGCTGCTTTCGGGCTTGCTCGGCATCAATCCGACGCTCGACAGCCTTGCCGGCGGAATCATCGCGCTTTCGTGTCAGGGCAACTCGACATCGGAACTCAACGGGGTGTCGATGTCCGACAGCCGCAGCGAGGATGAGTTCACCGGTACGGCGATCCTGTCCTATCGCCCGACCGATGACCTGATGATCTATGGCAGCTATTCGCGCGGCTATAAGGCTGGCGGCTTCAACCTCGATCGTTCGGCGCTTCAGGCGAGCCCGGTGCTCGGCAATCCGGCGACCACGGGTTCGACTGCGAACCTTCAGTTCGACGCGGAAACGGTCAATGCGTTCGAAATCGGTGCGAAATACGCAACGCGCGATTTCATGGTGACCATCGCCGGCTTCCGTCAGGAATTCAGCAATTTCCAGCTGAATACCTTCAACGGTTCGGTCTTCCTGGTTCAGAATATCAACGGCTGTAGCCAGGATCTGGGCACCGCCGATCAGGATGCCAGCGCTGCCACCGGTTCTTGCGCTGCCGGTGATGTCACTGCGGGCGTTATTGCCCAGGGCGTCGAACTGGAAGGCACGCTGCGTCCGACCCGTGACCTGACCTTCACGATGGGCATCACCTATGCCGATACCCATTATAAGGATGATCTGGTCGGCACCGACAATGGCGCCCCGCTGGATCCGGCACTGCGCCTGCTGCCCGGCGACAATCTGTCCAATGCTCCGGAAATCGTTGCGACTGCGTCGATGTCGTGGACGCCGGAAATCGGCAGCACGGGTCTGTCGGGCCTGTTCTACCTCAACGCCCGTGCGGTCGACGATTACAACACCGGTTCCGACCTGCTCTATGGCAAGGAACAGGACAGCTATGTGATCGTCAACGGTCGCATCGGTATCCGTGGACCGGACAATCGCTGGGGTATCGAGTTCTGGGGCCAGAACCTGTTCAACGTCGACTATACCCAGGTCGCGTTCAACACGCCTTTCGTGGCGCCGCAGCAGACCTATTCGGCCTATCTCGCCGAACCGCGCACCTATGGCATCACGCTGCGCGCGGGTTTCTGAAGCCTTTGGAGGGGAGCCGGCCGTAAAGGCCGGTAACAGGGGGAAGCGGTCGGCATTGCCGGCCGCTTTCTCTGTTTCGGGGAACGAAAATCCGAACTGCCGCCGGTCGTGCGGAAAGGCAGGTCAGCCGGCGAGAACGCGGTCGTCGAACAGCCCGAACGCGAGGGTCGAGGCGTAAAATGCGACGGCCTTGTCGCGCGGCATGGTGCTGGCCCATTTGCGCATGTCGAAGGCCGCGTTCTGCAGCGCCATCAGCGCCTGGCTGGCGATCAGCGGATCGACTGCGCGAACCGAACCTTCGGCGATCCCGTCCGAAATCATGCCGGCGAAGCGCCGCGCGATGCGATTGGACCGGTCGACCATCGCGCTGCGCGTTTCCGGCGGCAGGCCGAACAGCGCGGTCGTGCGCAGCAGCGGGCCATGTTCGGAAAACTGCACGTCGAGCAGGGTCGCGACGATATTGGTAAGCCGTTCCCAATAGCTTCCCGGCTGTTCGGCACCCAGCCGCTGTGCGTCGGTGAGCACATCGAAGCTGCGTTCGTGGCACGCGACGGCAAGATCGTCCTTGGCATCGAGGTGATGGTAGAAACTGCCCTTGGTGACGTTGAGTTCGGACGCGATCCGCTGCACCGACGCTCCGCGATAGCCGAGTTCGTTGATCAGCCGCGTCGCCGCCAGCAGAAATGCCTCGCGACCCGGTTCGTTGCCCGGCGGCTCGAGGTCGAGCAGGTGCGGGTGCCAGCTGCTTCCCGGCGCGGCGATGCCGTGCAGGAAAATCTCCATCTGGCGCGCTTCGACCCGCGGATATTCGTCAAGCTCGTACCGATCGAGCCATGCCGGCAGCCAGAAGGTGTTTTCCAGCAGCACATGGGCGCGCCCGCCCCATAGATTGATCTCTTCGCGTGAGCGCGCTTCATCGCCCCAAAGTGCGCGGGCGCGGCGAAAGACGCCGCGCCATCCGTCGAGCAGGCGCCGTTTGATCGGCTCTTCCATTGCGCGAAGGTCGGACAGCGTCGCCGCCGAATGCGCCTCACCGCGGCGAATGCGCGCAAGACGCTCCATGTTTACCGCCAGATAGCGTGCGACGCGATCGCGCGGGGTCGTTTCGCGTTCGGCCTCTGCCAGCATGCTGTGCAACAGATCGAGCGTCTGTTCGAAACAGGCGGCGGCAAGGTCTTCCTTGCGCTTGAAATAATAAGTGACGCTGGTGGTGTTGAGCCCGACCCGCCGCGCCACATCGGCGAAGGTCATGCCTCGCGCGCTTTGCAGGTTGATCGTTTCCGCAGCCGCCGCGAGGATCGCGTCGCGCTTTTCGCGGAATCGCTGCGTACCCTGTGCCTCGTCCTCCTCGCGGACGTCTTTCGGTTTCGACATCAGATCAGTTTAGCGAATTTGGCGCCGCGCCAAAGCGTTTTTTGATGTTGCGGCATGCCAAAATTCGATAAAAAATTGCTCTGCAACAGCGTTCGTTTCCCTTTACCGAATATCCGGTACGTTCTAAGCCGGGTCGGTTGGTATGTCTGGGCGGTATAAGAGAGGATGGAAAGATGGATTTCACGCTGACCGAACGCGAAACGCATTTTCGCGACCGGGTTCGCAATTTCATAGCGCGCGAAATCCTCCCGCGCACGCCGCAATATCGTGCCCAGCTCGCCGAAGGCGACCGGTGGCAGCATGTCCCGGTGATCGAGGACGTCAAGAAGCTCGCACAGGCCGAGGGGCTGTGGAATCTCTTCATGCCGCCGCATTCGGGTCAGAAGCATGTCGATGAAAGCTTCCGGTTCGAAGGCGAACAGCTCACCAACCTCGAATATGCGCTCTGCGCCGAGGAAATGGGGCGCAGCGAATGGGCGTCGGAATGTTTCAACTGCTCGGCGCCCGATACCGGCAATATGGAAGTGTTCCATCGCTATGGCACGCTGGCGCAGAAGGAAGCGTGGCTGCGCCCGCTGATGAATGGCGAGATTCGTTCGGCCTTTCTGATGACCGAGCCGGCCGTGGCAAGCTCGGATGCAACCAATGTCCAGACGCGGATCGAGCGCGACGGCGACGAATATGTGATCAATGGTCGCAAATGGTGGTCGTCGGGCACGGGCGATCCGCGCTGCAAGGTCGCGATCGTGATGGGCAAGACCGATCCGACAGCGTCGCGTCACGCGCAGCAGAGCATGATTCTGCTGCCGCTCGACACGCCGGGTGTGAAGATCGAACGGATGCTGCCCGTCTTCGGCTATGACCATGCGCCGCACGGCCATGGCGAAGTGTCGCTGACCAATGTCCGCGTGCCCGCCGACAACCTGTTGCTTGGCGAAGGGCGCGGGTTCGAAATCGCGCAGGGTCGTCTGGGGCCGGGGCGCATCCATCATTGCATGCGCACCATCGGCGCTGCGGAAGAGGCGATCGACGCAATGGGCCGCCGCCTTGTCAGCCGGATCGCATTCGGAAAGCGGATTTCGGACCATTCGGTCTGGGAACAGCGGATCGCGCGGGCGCGCATCGATATCGAAATGACGCGCCTTTTGTGCCTCAAGGCCGCTGACATGATGGACAAGGCCGGGAACAAGGCCGCGCATCTCGAAATCTCGATGATCAAGGTTCAGGCGCCGAACATGGCGCTGTCGATCCTCGACGATGCGATTCAGGCGCATGGCGGCGGAGGCGTTTCCGACGATTTCGCACTGGCCGCCGCCTGGGCGAATATCCGGACGCTGCGGTTCGCCGACGGGCCGGACGAAGTGCACAACCGCACGATCGCCCGGCACGAATTCGCGAAGCATGGCGAACATATGGCGGAGCGGCCGTAAGCGCCGACCGCGCCGGGAAGAGGGAGAAGAGGCATGAAGGCTGCGGTACTCCGCGAGGCAGGCAAGCCGTTGACGATCGAGGAGGTCCGGGTTTCGAAGCCCGGGCCGCGCGAAGTGCTGATCCGTACTGCGGCGGTCGGTGTTTGCCGGTCCGACCTCCATTTTATCGACGGCGCGTTTCCGCATCCGTTGCCGACCGTGCCGGGGCACGAAGCGGCGGGTATCGTCGAAGCGGTCGGCAGCGATGTGGCGCAGATCAGGCCGGGCGATCATGTCATTACGTTCTTCACGGTATTTTGCGGATCGTGCGAAATGTGCGTGACGGGGCGGCCGTCGCTTTGCATCGATCCATCGACGCGGCGCGCCAAGGGTGAGGAACCGCGCCTCAGCCTCGCGGACGGTACGCCGCTGGCGCCGTTTCTGAACCTGTCGGCCTTTGCCGAAACGATGCTGGTGCATGAAAATGCCTGTGTCGCGATTTCGAAGGAAATGCCGCTCGACCGTGCCGCGCTGCTGGGTTGCGCGGTGATCACCGGGGCGGGTGCGATCTTCAACGACAGCCGGGTGCGACCGGGCGAAAGCGTCGCGGTGATCGGGGCCGGGGGCATCGGCCTTTCGGCGATCAACGCTGCCAAAATTGCCGGAGCGGGCATGATCCTGGCAGTCGATCCGGTGCCCGAAAAGCGGCAGCTCGCGCTGAAGATGGGCGCGACGCATGTCGTCGATCCGGGCGAGGACGGCATCCTGAAAACCGTCCTGAAAATGACCGATGGCGGCGTCCATTATGCGATTGAGGCAGTGGGCCGTCCCAATACTGCCGAGCTTGCCTGGAACATCCTGCGGCGCGGCGGGACCGCGACGATTTTGGGGATGATCGCGCCGGGCAACAATGTGTCGATCCCCGGCCCGACATTCCTGACGGGCAAGAAGCTGCAGGGATCGCTGCTCGGCTCCACGCGCTTTCCGATCGACATGCCGCGATTGGTGCAGATGTATCTCGACGGCAAGCTCGACCTCGACACGATGGTGGCCGAACGGATCCGGCTGGAAGATATCAACGATGCGATGGAAAAGCTGCGCAAGGGAGACACCGTGCGTTCGGTGATCGAATTCGCATGAGCGACCTTGATTGCGAGAGGCTCGCCGACTGGATGGCCGCGAATGTGGCCGGTTTCGAAGGACCGGTCACTGCGGAGAAATTTCCGGGCGGGCAGAGCAATCCGACCTATCGGCTTCAGGCCGCGAGCGGCGCCTATGTGCTGCGGCGCAAGCCGTTCGGCCCGCTGCTGCCTTCGGCGCATGCGGTCGACCGCGAATATCGCCTGATTGCGGCGCTGCATCCGACCGGCTTTCCGGTCGCGCGGCCCTATGGCCTGTGCGAGGACGACGACGTCATCGGTTCGGCCTTTTACATCATGGAGATGGTGGTCGGGCGGACGATCTGGGACGGCAGCCTGCCCGACATGGCGCCCGATCTGCGGCGCGATCATTATTGGGCGATGGTCGACACGCTGGCCGCGCTCCACAATATCGATCACGAAGCGGTCGGGCTGGGCAGTTACGGCAAGCCGGGCAATTATTTCGAGCGGCAGGTGGGGCGCTGGTCGAAACAATATCGCGCCAGTCAGACCGACGATATTCCCGAAATCGAAAAGCTGATCGAATTTCTGCCGGCGACGGTGCCCGAGCAGACGCGGACGTCGATCGTCCATGGCGATTACCGGATCGACAATATGATCTATGCGCCCGATCGGCCCAGGGTGCTGGCAGTGCTCGATTGGGAATTGTCGACGCTGGGCGATCCGCTTGCTGATTTTTCGTACCTGTTGATGAACTGGGTGACGCCCGCCGATGGCCGCGCGGGAATCGAAGGGCTGTCGGGCGGCGACAGCGGCATTCCGACGATCGAGGAGACGGTTGCACGTTATTGCGCGGCGACCGGACGCGATGGCGTGCCGCAGCTCGACTGGTATTTTTCGTATAATTTCTTCCGCCTGGCGGGGATTGTTCAGGGCATCAAGAAGCGGATGATCGACGGCAATGCTTCGAGCGATCAGGCCGCCGCGACGGTCGCCCGCTTGCCGGCGCTCGCCGCCGCCAGCTGGAAATTCGCGCAGCGCGCGGGCGCGCGCTGACAGGAGACAAAGCGATGGGCAGATTTGACGGCAAGTCGGTGATCGTCACCGGCGCGGGATCGGGCATCGGTCGGGCGACCGCGACATTGTTCGCCGCCGAAGGCGCCAGCGTGATCGCGGCGGACCTGTCGGACAGCGTGCAGGCGACGGTTGCTGCGATCCGCGATGCCGGCGGCACGGCGCAGGCAGTGCAGATGGATGCCGGATCGGAAGACGATGTTGCGGCGCTGGTCGCAACCGCGTGCGCGGCATATGACGGGCTCGATATTTTCTATGCCAATGCCGGAGTTTCGGGCGGCGCCGCCGGAATTTTCGACCAGAGCGCAAGTGATTGGGCCGATATATTGCGGATCAATCTGATCGGCCCGGCAATGGCGATCAAACATGCCGGCCCGAAGATTGCCGAACGCGGCGGCGGCGCGATTATCTGTACCGCCAGCGTCGCGGGGCTTCGTTCGGGCGCAGGCGGGCCGGCCTATTCGGCGTCGAAGGCGGGCGTGATCAATCTGGTCCAGACCGCTGCGCAGCAATTTTCGGGCAGCAATGTGCGTATCAACGCGATCTGCCCGGGGCTGATCGAAACCGGTATGACCGCTTCGGCATATGAATATGCCCGCGCCAAGGGGGTTGAGGACAGGATCGGGCGGCTGAACCCGATGCGCCGCGGTGGCGTGCCCGAGGAAATTGCGCGGGTTGCGCTGTTCCTTGCCTCGCCGGACGCCAGCTATGTCAACGGACAGGCATGGGTGGTCGATGGCGGGCTTTCGACCAGCCATCCGGTGACGCGTCAGGAATTCGGAAAAACGAGCTTTTGACGCGGCGACGGACGCCGGTGCACTTTTGCTCGCCATTGTCCCTTCCGGCGACCGGCTGATCCATCGGCACTGAGAAAGAGCGGCGAGGGCGGGGCGATCCGGCCTCCGGCCCCGAGAGTGTTCGCGGCAAAAACCACGCAAATCCGTGCAAAGTTCGCATCGGTTCGCACCGTAACGCGCGCGCACCTGCGCATGCGCGCGCGCGAGCGATGCGATCCGCAGTGTAACTATCGATCGCCTCAATTGTAGGACAGCGAAAAATCGCAGTGCCGCTGATCGTGTCGGAGCGGCGCCATTTACCTGCGTCTTTGTCATTTGACTTGGCGGCAGTCGTCGCCGAACCTTGCCTGTCGGCAAGCGGCGGGGGGAGAGAGCGATGAAGCGCATTTTCATGGCGGCGGCGGTATTTTCCGCATTGCTGCCGTCGGTTCCGGCATTCGCGCAGGAAATCGTCGTCATTGCCGCGCGGCGCACCGATTACACCAGCATTCCCGTCATACGGCTGAAACGGACCGCCGATTTCGCGATCCTGGAAGTCGTGGTGTCGGGCGACACGCGCGACAGCGCGCAACGCCAGGAAGAGATTTACGGCATGGTGCGCAAGGCGATCGAGCTGGCGCCGCGCTATGGCGTCGAACTGGCGACAGGCCAGCTTGTCGTCGAGCCGCTGACGATCGACAATTATCGCGATCTCGGCCTGGAAAAAGGCGAGCGCGAGGACAGCGACGAAGCGCGTTTCTATGTCAAGGCGCGGCTCGAATCGGGAATGGGTTCGGCCGACGCGCTCGGCCGGATCACACGCTTTGTCGAAGCAGTGCCGACCGTTGGCCGCGCGCTGATCGAAGCGGACGGCGATCTGGCGCTGTCGGTGGTGCAGCCCGACCAGTATCGCGGGCAGATCATCGCGCTGATCGCAGAGGATGCCAATCGCACCGCATCGGCATTCGGACCCGGATATGGCGTGCAGGTTTCGCAGCTGGAACAGCCGGTGCGTTGGGTGCGGGCCAGCCTGACCGAAGTGTTTCTGTATCTGCCGATCAGCTATGCGGTGGTGCCTCGCGGCGAATAGCGCCGCTTCACTGGCATTGCGGGGAGGTGATTTCGCGCCCCGTGGCGTGGAACAGGCCGTCGCTGCCTTCGGCCACTTCGACTGGCTTCACCGTGAAATAGCTGCCGCCGTTGAGTGCACGATCGAGCACGCAGATGCGGATCGTGTCTCCGCTCGCGCCGAGCACGCGGATGCGGAACACCCATTCGCCATCGGCGCGGGTCAGCTGTGCGGTGCCGCCATCGTCGGTGATTTCGGTAAAGCCATAATCGGCGAACCGATGCTTGTCCGCCTCACGGCGCGGCCCGATCGAATTGGGAAAGCTGGTGACGTCGAGCCGTTGCGCGATTTCGGTCGCGTCGAACATCGACGTTTCGGCGAGCAACGCGTCTTGCGGCAGGGCCAGCATCAGCAGGGCGACGATCATGGGCGCTTTCCGTGGCATTCGGGACTGGATGCCTTTGGCAACGCCCCGATACCCCCAGCGTTCCCGCGCGGTCAGTCCTTTGCCGGTTTGTCGCGCAGGCGGATCAGCCCTTCCTGACTGGTGCTTGCGACCAGCCGGCCGTCCCGGGTGAAGATCTTGCCGCGGTTGAAGCCGCGACCATGACCCGCCCAGGGGCTGTCGCAATGATAGAGCAGCCATTCGTCGGCGCGGAAATCCTCATGCAGCCAGACCGCATGGTCGAGGCTCGCAGTCTGCATCCGGGTGTTGAGCCAGTTGACGCCGTGCGGCAGCATCGACGTGCCCAGCAACGCCATGTCGGAGGCATAAGCGAGGATCGCGCGATGCAAAGCGGGATCGTCGGGCGCCCTTCCGACCAGCCGGAACCAGCTGTTCTGGACCGCGGGGCGCGGTTCGGGGTGCGTCCAGTCGCGCGGATCGCAGGGGCGAATTTCGATCGGGCGTTCGCGCAGGAGAAAGGGGCGGAATTTCTCCGGCAACTCGGCGGCATGTTCGCTGCGCACTTCCTTTTCGGATCGCAGCGTTTCGGGTGCCGGCACATCGGGCATTGCGTCCTGATGGCGTAGCCCTTCCTCGGGCCGCTGGAACGAGGCGATCATGTTGAGGATGGGCTGACCCTGTTGCAACGCGATGATGCGGCGATTGGCGAAGCTGCCGCCGTCGAAATCGCGCACGACGCGAAAGATGATCGGATAATCCTCATCGCCCGGCCGCATGAAATAGGCGTGGAGCGAATGGGCGATCTTGCCCTCGACCGAGCGCTGCGCCGACTGCAGCGCCTGTGCGATCACCTGACCGCCGAAGACGCGGCCGACGCCGCCGGGCTGGCGACTGCCGCGATACAGGTCGCGGTCGATTTCCTCGACATCGAGCAGGGTTACCAGCTGTTCGACAAGCTGTTCGGCGGTGGGTTTGTCAGTCATGCCAGATCCAATGTTCCAACCGGCGGCGGCAGGCAAGTTTCGTCAGCGTTCGGTGCGAGGGTCTTCCCCGCCGCTCGCTAGAACCCCGCCATCCGCGCCACGGCGTCGGCGTGGAAATTGGTGTCGCCGAACATTTCGGCAAGGACACGGCCGCGCTTCATGTAAAATCCGATGTCATGCTCGTCGGTCATGCCGATGCCGCCATGCATCTGGATGCCCTCCTGCACCGCCAGCGTGGTGGCGAGGCCGGTCATCGCCTTGGCGACAGCAGCGGCCATTGCTGCTTCGTCCGAACCGGTGTCGAGCAATTGCTGTGCCTTGAGCACGGCGGCGCGGGCGACTTCGAGTTCGGAATAGAGGTGCGCGGCGCGGTGTTGCAGCGCCTGAAAGCTGCCGATCGCGACGCCGAACTGCTTGCGGTCCTTGAGATAGGTCATGGTCCTGTCCATCGCGCCGCCGCCGACACCGAGCATTTCCGCCGATGCGCCGATGCGCGCGGCATCGAGCAGCCGGGCATAGGCGGCGCCGCCATCCTCGCCACCGATCACGGCGTCGCCATCGAGCTGAACCTCGTCGAACTGCACATGTGCGGCGATGCTGGCATCGGTCAGCCGCTCGGGCGTGGCGGTAACGCCGGCAGTGCCCGCGGGGACGGCGAAGAGCGTGACATCCGCATTGTCTTCGACATGCGCGGCGACGATCATCAGATCGGCGACATGGCCATGGGTGACGAACTGCTTCGCGCCTGACAGGCGATAGCCGTTGCCCGCGCGCTTTGCCTGCATCGCGACCTGGCCATTATGTTTGGGCTTTTCGTCGATCGCGAGCGCGGCGACCGTTTCGCCGGCGAGGATGCCGGGGAACCAGCGGTCGCGCTGCGCCGATCCCCTGAGCGCTTCGACCGCCGCGACGGCAGTGGTGAGGAAGGGGGAAGGGGACAGGTTGCGGCCGATCTCCTCGAGCACCACGCCCGCTTCGACATGGCCGAGGCCGAGGCCGCCATCGGCCTCTGGAATCAGGATGCCGGTAAAGCCCATTTCGGCGAAGGATTTCCAATGGTCGCGCGAGAAGCCATCGGCATTCTTCTCGTCGCGCAGCTTGCGCATATGGGCGACCGGCATTTGTTCGGAAACGAAATCGCGCGCGGTGTCGCGCAGCATCGTCTGTTCGTCATCGAGGAAGAGAGGCATTTGCTGTTTCCTTGATCGTCGCTGCAGCGGGGGCCTCAGGCGCCCGGCAGGTCGAGAATCCGTTTGGCGATGATGTTGAGCTGAATTTCGCTGGTCCCGCCTTCGATCGAATTGGCCTTGGTACGCAGCCACGCGCGCGCCGCAGCGCCGCCGTTGGATGCGTCGCTTTCCCATTCGAGCAGGTCCGATCCGCCCGCCGCCATCATCAGCTCGTTGCGGGTCTTGTTCAGTTCGGTGCCGTAATATTTCATCATGCTCGGCTGGGCAGGGTGCGCTTGCCCCGACTTGAGTTCATCGATGAAGCGTTCGGACATCGCCTTGAACGCGCGGCTGCGCACTTCATAAAGCGCCATCTGCGCGCGCAGCAGCGGGTCGGCGAGGCGGCCTTCGCCATCGAGCCCGATCTTTTCCCGGGCAAGGCTGTGGAGCGCGCGATTGCCGCTTTCGCCGCCCATGCCGGAGATCATCTCGCGCTCATGGCCGAGCAGATATTTGGCGACATCCCAGCCGCGATTAAGCTCGCCGACCAGATTTTCCTTGGGCACCTTCACATCGTCGAAAAAAGTTTCGCAGAAGGGGGAATAGCCCGAGATCAGCAGGATCGGCCTGGTCGAAACGCCCGGCGTTTCCATGTCGAACAGGACGAAGCTGATGCCGCGATGCTTGTTCGTCCTGTCGGTGCGGACAAGGCAGAAGATCCAGTCGGCCTGATCGGCATAGCTGGTCCACACTTTTTGCCCGTTGACCAGGAAATGGTCGCCCTTGTCCTCCGCCGAGGTGGCGAGGCCGGCGAGGTCCGATCCGGCATTGGGTTCGGAATAGCCCTGGCACCAGCGGATTTCGCCGCGCGCGATTTTAGGCAGATGTTCGAGCTTCTGTTCCTCGGTGCCATATTTGAGCAGCGCCGGGCCGAGCATCGAAATGCCGAAGCTGTTGAGCGGATTGCGACAGCCGAGCCGGGCCATTTCCTCGCGCAATATCTTGGTTTCGGCAGGCGAAAGCCCGCCGCCGCCATAGGCTTTGGGCCAGTCGGGCACGGTCCAGCCGCGGCTGGCCATCGCGTCCATCCAATCCTTCTGCCCCGGCTGGTATTCCGCGTTGCGGCCACCCCAATTGGCGTCCTTTTCGCTGCGCATCGGCTGCCGCATTTCCGGCGGGCAATTTGCCTCAAGCCATGCGCGCGTTTCAGCGCGAAAGGTGTCGAGCGCTTCAGTCATCTAATCTCTCCGGGAGCCCGGCGGGGAGCGGAAAGGGAGAAACGCTCCCCGCCGGACAAGCTTAGTTGAACCGTTCGCCCTTTTCCGCCTTTTCGCGGAGCAGCGGGGCGACTTCGAGGCCGTATTTCTCAAGGCCTTCGACCACCGTCCTGGCGCCGATCGTGTCGGCCCAGAACATCGGGCCGCCGCGATAGGGAGGCCAGCCATAGCCATAGATCCAGACGACATCGATGTCCGACGCACGCTGGGCGATGCCTTCGGCAAGGATCTTCGCGCCTTCGCTGACCATCGGATAGAGCGTGCGGGCGACGATTTCCTCGTCGGTCACTTCATGCTGCTGCGCGCCGGTCTTCTTGCGGAAATCATCGATGATTTCGGCGACGCGCGGGCTGGGCGAGGGCTGACGCTTTTCGTCATAATCGTAAAAGCCCGCGCCCTTTTTCTGGCCCCAGCGATCCTCGGCGCACAGCGCGTCGCGGATATTCTCGATCCGGCTGGGATCGCGGTGCCAGCCGATATCGACGCCGGCGAGATCGGCCATCTGAAACGGGCCCATCGGCATGCCGAAATCGGTGTGCACCTTGTCGACCTGCGACGGCGTGGCGCCTTCCATCAACAGCTTTTGCGCTTCGAGCTGGCGCGGGATCAGCATGCGATTGCCGATAAAGCCGTAGCAGACGCCCGAAACCACGGCGACTTTCCGGATTTTCTTGGACAGCGCCATGACGGTGGCGAGCACGTCCTTGTCGGTTTTTTCGCCGCGCACGACTTCGAGCAGCTTCATGATATTCGCGGGCGAGAAGAAATGCATGCCGACGACGTCGCCCGGACGGCTGGTCGAAGCGGCAATCTCGTCGATCGAGAGATAGCTGGTGTTCGACGCGAGGATCGCGCCTGGTTTGGCGATCTTGTCGAGCTTGCCGAACACGTCCTTCTTGACGTCCATGCTTTCATAAACGGCTTCGATGATCAGGTCGCAATCGGCGAGATCCTCCATGCTGAGCGTCGGGGTGAGCGCGCCCATCGCGGCTTCGACCTGATCCTGCGTGATCCGGCCCTTTTTCGCCGTGCTTTCGTAATTCTTGCGCATGATGCCGACGCCGCGATCGAGCGCTTCCTGCTGCATCTCGACGATCGTCACCGGGATGCCGGCGGAGAGGAAGTTCATCGAAATGCCGCCGCCCATCGTGCCGGCGCCGATCACGCCGACGCGCTTGATGTCGCGCAATTTGATGTCTTCGGGCACGTCGTCGATCTTCGACGCCTTGCGTTCGGCGAAGAAGACGTGGCGCAGGCCCGCCGATTGCGTGCCCATGATCAGTTTCATGAAGCTCTGACGTTCGCGCTGCACGCCTTCGGCATAGGGCTTGTCCCAGGTCGACTGGACGACGTCGATGATTTCATAGGGCGCTTCATAGCCGCGCATCTTGCGCGCATTGGCGGTCCTGAATTCCTCGAACATCGCGTCGTTGCCTTCGACCGTGCGCTCGCTGGTGCGGGGCAGGGGGCGCGTTTCGGCGACTTCGTTGGCAAAGGCGATGGCGTCCTGAAGCAGGCTGTCTTCACCGGCGAGGCGATCGAGCAGCCCGGCCTGCTTTGCCTGTTTCGCAGAGATCGGCGAACCGCCGGTCATCATGCCGAGCGCGGCGGGGATGCCGATGACGCGCGGCAGCCGCTGGGTGCCGCCCGCACCCGGCAGGATGCCGAGCTTGACTTCGGGAAGGCCCATTTTCGCCGAGGGAACGCCGATGCGATAATGGCAGGCGAGCGCGACTTCGCAGCCGCCGCCCAGCGCGGTGCCATGGATGGCGGCGACGACCGGCTTGTCGAGCGCTTCGATCGCGTCGACGACGGTCGGCAGGCCCGGCTCCTTCATCCCCTTCGAGAATTCGGTGATGTCGGCCCCGGCAAAGAAGGTGCGGCCCTTGCACGCGATCACGACTGCCTTGACGCTGTCGTCGCCAGCGGCTTGCTGAATCCCTTCCTGCAGGCCGAGGCGCACGGCATGGCCGAGGGCGTTGACCGGCGGATTATCCGACGTGATGACGAGAACGTCGCCATGGCGTTCGGTGGTGATGACGGACATTGGTTGCTTTCTCCTATAAACTGTTCTGCGGCGCGATTTCAGGTCAGCGCCGAGTAGATGAGCGTTTTGAGTTCGCGCCGGATCGGGAAGGCGGTCGAGGGCGAAACCTGGGTCATGAACACCATGTGCATGTCTTCGACCGGATCGATGAAGAACGCCGTCGCGAACATGCCGCCCCAATAATATTCGCCTGCGCTTCCCGGAATCAGCGAGCGCGCCGGATCGACCGTCACTGCGAAGCCGAGGCCAAAGCCAGTCCCGGCATTGGTCGCCTCGCTGAACAGCGATTGCGACATCGCCGTCAGGTCCGAACCGCCGGGCAGATGGTTCGCAGTCATCAGATCGATCGTCTTGCGACCGACGATCCGCGCGCCGTCAAGTTCCCCGCCATTGAGGCACATGCAGCAGAAACGATGATAGTCGAGCGACGAGGAGACCAGCCCGCCGCCGCCGGAAACCAGCGTGGGCGGCTGGCTCCAGTGCGAATCCGCGCCGCGATCGAACATCACGCGGCCCTTGCCCGGCTGCATCGTGTAGCAATCGACCAGGCGATCCAGCTTGTCGGCCGGTACCTGAAAGAAGCTGTCGTCCATTCCGAGCGGCGCAAAGATGCGCGTGGCGAAGAATTCGGCGAGCGGCATGTCCGCCACGCGTTGCACCACGGCGCCGAGCACATCGGTCGACACCGAATAATTCCACGCCTCACCCGGCGAGAATTCCAGCGGGATTTTGCCGAGCGCGGCGATAAACCCGTCGAGATCGAGATTGCCCCACCAGTTTTCGATCTTGCCTTCGCGATAGGCCGCGTCGACGTTCGAGCGATTCTGGAAGCTGTAAGTCAGGCCCGATGTGTGGCGCAGCAGATCCACCATCTGCATCGGCCGCGCAGGGCGCGTGGTCGCGAACGGTACGCCAGCGCCGCCACCGGCATAGACGCCGACACTCGCGAGTTCGGGAATGACTTTGGCGACCGGCGTGTCGAGCGCCACCTTGCCCTCTTCGACCAGCATCATGAATGCGATCGACGTGATCGGCTTGGTCATCGAAGCGATGCGGAACAGCGAGTCCTGATCGATCGGGGCGCCGCCTTCGCGCGCCGCGCCCTGATGCGAGAAATGGACGATTTCGCCGTGCCGCGCGACCAGCAGCTGGGCATGCGGAAGCCGCCCGGTGTCGAGATAGCGTTCCTTCAGATAGGTGTCGATGCGGGCCAGCCGCGCGCTGCTGAACCCATGAGACTCGGGCGCTGCCAATTGCATGTTCAGGTCCATACCCCTTATTCGAAAAAGTAACAAAGCAAATCGGCGCTTTGCCGGTTCGCGGTTTCTATTGCCTTGAGAGTGCGTCAAATCAACAGTAACATTGCCTGCAAAGAGCGGATAACGCCAAACCCGATATTCAACACTCCAAAGTGCGGAGAGGATTTTTGACCACCCAAGCGCTAGTGCCGCTCGACCCCTCCTGGCCGCGCATGACGCTCGCCCAGACAGAGGCGTTGCTAACCGCCCCCAATGCGAAGTTCGAGATGGAAACCGTGAATATTCGCGGCATTCCAACCCGCGTGTGGAAGAACGCGCCACCGTCGCTGCGGTTTCTGGCGCAGGCAGTACGCGCCCATGGCGATCGCGTCTTCACGGTCTATCAGGACGAGCGCGTCACCTATGAAGCCAATTGGCGCGCGACGACTCAGCTTGCCAACCGGCTGTGGGAAATGGGCGTGCGCAAGGGCGACCGGGTGGCGGTCGCGATGCGCAACCTGCCCGAATGGCCAGTCGCATTCTTTGCTGCGGCGAGCATTGGCGCGATCGTGGTTCCGCTCAACGCATGGTGGGTTGGCGAAGAGCTGGAATATGGCCTGCGCGATTCGGGGACGAAGGTGGCGATCCTGGACGGGCAGCGCCACGAGCGGCTGCTGTCGCATTATGATAATCTGCCCGAGCTGGAACGCGTGATCGTCGCGCGGGCGCGCGGTCCGATCGAAGGGCCCAGATTCAGCCGTCTGGAAGTGCTGATCGGCACGCCGCACGACTGGGCGGGGCTGGACGACATGCCGCTCCCCGATGTCGCAGTGGGGCCGGAGGACGACGCCACCATTTTCTACACCAGCGGCACCACCGGCATGTCCAAGGGCGCGCTGGGCACCAATCGCAATATTTGTTCGAATATCGTCACTTCCGGCTATGTGCAGGCACGCGCGATGCTGCGACGGGGCGAAACGCCGGGCGAGCCGGAACCCAAAGTGTCGCTGCTGGTCATTCCGCTGTTCCATGTGACGGCATGCAGCGCGGCGCTGATGTCGGCTATCGTGTCGGGCTCGACGGTCATCTTCATGCGCAAATGGGACCCGGTCGAAGCGATGCAGATCATCGAGCGGGAAAAGGTGCAGTTCACCGGCGGCGTGCCGACGATCGCCTGGCAGCTGCTCGAACATCCCGATCGCGACAAATATGACCTCTCGTCGCTCGACACGATTTCCTATGGCGGCGCGCCGTCGGCGCCCGAACTGGTCAAGCGCATCTATGAGGAATTCGGCGCGCTGCCCGGCAATGGCTGGGGCATGACCGAAACCATGGCCACCGTGACGCAGCATAGCGGCGAGGATTATCTCAACCGACCGACCAGTTGCGGACCGGCGGTGCCTGTCGCGGAGCTCAAGATCATGGCGCGCGACGGGACCAGCGAATTGCCCGTCGGCGAAGTGGGTGAGCTGTGGGCCAGCGGGCCGATGATCGTGAAATGCTATTGGAACAAGCCCGAAGCGAGTGCCGAAACCTTTGTGAACGGATGGGTGCGGACCGGCGATCTGGCGAAGCTCGACGAGGAAGGCTTTTGCTATATCGTCGATCGCGCCAAGGACATCGTCATTCGCGGCGGCGAGAATATCTATTCGAGCGAAGTCGAGGATGTCCTCTATGCCCACCCCGCCGTGACCGATTGCGCGCTGATCGGCATTCCGCACCGGACGCTGGGCGAGGAGCCGGTCGCGGTGGTGCATCTTCAGCCCGGCACATCGGCGAGCGTCGAGGATCTGCAGCAATGGGTGGGGCAGCATCTGGCTGCGTTCAAGGTGCCGGTGGCGATCAAATTCACCGACGAAGTGCTGCCGCGCAACGCCAATGGGAAGATATTGAAAACGGATCTGCGCGGGATGTTCGAAGAGGAAGCGGCCTGATCGCCGCTTGCGAAGCATTGGAGGCGGCGGCACGGGAGGTTGATGACCGACGCCGACTCGCTGTCCGGGCCGATAATCCGGCCGATAATTCGGATGTATCGCGATTCCGATTTCGACGGAGTCGATCGATTGTGGCGCCGCGTCTTTCCCGATGATCCGCGGCGCAATTCGGCGCCGCAATCCATTCCCCGCAAGCTGGCGTTTCAGGGCGAGCTGTTTTTTGTGGCGACGCTGGGTTCGGCCGTGATCGGGACGGTGATGGCCGGTTATGACGGGCATCGCGGATGGCTCTATTCGGTTGCGGTCGATCCGGATCATCGCCGCGCGGGGATCGGCAAGGCGATGGTGCGCCATGCCGAGCGGGCGTTGCGCGACCTTGGCTGCGACAAGATCAATCTGCAGGTGCGCGAGCGCAATGCGTCGGTCGTCGCTTTCTACGAAAGCCTTGGATACGCCGTGGAGCCGGTATTGGGGATGGGGCGTTATTTCGGGCCGTGAGGGCCGGGCGGCAGGGACGCCGGTATCCACTTTTCCTGAAAATGCCCTAGCGCTCCCTATGCGCAATGACGTTCTTCACCGTTGCCTGCCACCCCGCGAGCCGGGCCTGACGCGCATCTTCGTCGAGTTTGGGTTCGAAGGTTTCGACTGCGCTGCGCATCGCGTCGGCGTTCTTGAGCGAGGTGAAGATGCCGCAGCCGCGCGCCGCGAGCATCGCTGCGCCGAGCGCGGTGGTTTCGGGCATTACCGGGCGATCGACCGGGATGCCGAGCATGTCGGCCATGTCCTGCGCGATCCAGTCGTTGCACACCATCCCGCCATCGATGCGCAGCCGCGTCCAGTCGGCGCCGTCGGCGGCAAAGGCGGTTTTGAGGTCGTGCGTCTGTAGCGCCTGCGATTCGAGCGCGGCGCGGACGATATGCCGCTTGCCGGTGGCGAAGCTGAGGCCGGAAATGGCGGCGCGCGCCTCCGGCTCCCACCATGGCGCGCCGAGCCCGGCTAGCGCAGGGACGCAATAGACGCCGCCATTGTCGCTGACCGACCGGGCGAGCTTTTCGGTTTCGTCCGCCGATCCGATCAGGCCGAGCGAGTCGCGCAGCCACTGGATCAGGCTGCCGGCGACGAACACCGCACCTTCGAGCGCATAGGCGCGGCGACCGTCGAGTTGCCACAGCACGGTGGCGAGCAGCCGGTTCCGCGACGAAGGCGGGGTGGCGCCGGCATTGGCGAGGACGAAGGCACCGGTGCCATAGGTCCCCTTGGCCTCGCCGCGCTGAAAACAGCCCTGGCCGATCGTCGCCGCCTGCTGGTCACCGGCAAGCCCGCAAATCGGAATCTCGCCCCCCAGCAGCTTTGTGGTGCCGAATTGCCCGGCGCTGTCGACAATGCGGGGCAGGGCAGTGCGCGGTACGCCGAACAGATCGAGCAGGCCATCGTCCCAGCTTCCCGAGCCAAGCGCCATCAGCAGCGTGCGCGAGGCATTGGTCGCATCGGTGACATGGAGCCCGCCGGTGAGTTTCCAGACCAGCCAGCTTTCGACCGTACCGATGGCGAGACGATCGCCCGCACCCTTTAGCTGGGGCCAGTGTTCCATCGCCCAGGCGATCTTGGTGCCCGAAAAATAGGGGTCGAGCAGGAGTCCGGTGCGCGCCTGTACCCCCGGTTCCTCGCCGCGCTCCTTCAGCCGGCGGCAGATCGCGGCGCTGCGCCGATCCTGCCATACGATCGCGGGGGCGAGCGGTTCGCCGGTGGTGCGATCCCAGAAGACGATGGTTTCACGCTGATTGGTGATGCCGATCGCGGCGATGGATTCCGGTCCGCCCGCCTTGCCGACCACGGCGAGCGCGCAATCGAGCGAATGGCTCCAGATTTCGTTGGCGTCATGTTCGACCAGACCATGGGCGGGATAATGTTGCGTCAGCGCGATCGCATGGCTGGCGCGGACGCGTCCGTCCGGGCTGAACAGCATGGCGCGCGTCGAAGTCGTCCCTTCGTCGATGACGAGCAGCATCTCTCCCATTTCCTCTGCCTAGCCGGGATTACAAGCGCTGCAAACCACGCTAGAGCAGAGCTTCCATACTATGTCATCGTGGGTTCGATGACCGATATCGGCGGCGAGCGCGGGAAGAGGGGCAGTGGAAGGCGAGTTCAGCGCGCAGGACGGCGAAACGACGAACGCGGCGACGGCGCCGCCTTCGGCGCCGGTGCAATATCCGGACGAAAGCGCGATCGAACTGCGCCGCGACCGATTGCTTGCCGGGCTGACGCTGATGGGCGGTGTCGCGCTGGTGCTTGCGCTGCCCTTTGCATTGCAGGCGGGATCGGAGTTTTTCCTGCCGCTGACCGCCGCGCTGGTGATCGCCGTCGCGCTGGTCCCGTTGCTCGAATGGCTGGAGCGGCATCGCGTGCCCGCACCGCTCGCGTCGCTGATCTGTGTGCTGTTGTTCATCGTCGCCGTGAATGCGGCGCTGGCGCTGATCGTCGTGCCGGCATGGCAATGGCTGCGGATGCTGCCCGACCGGGTGGATCTGATTCAGTCGAATCTGCGTCCGCTGATCGATTTCTATTCCAGCCTGCAGCAATTCATCGACGACACGCTGCGCAATTTCGTTTCCGGGCCGATTCAGGAACCGGTCGCGGTTTCGGGGCCGCCGCCGCAATCGCTGGTCGATCTGGTGACGAGTTCGGCGCCCAATGTGCTGATCCAGCTCTTCTTTGCCGTGCTGGTCATTTATTTCTTCCTGTCCGGATGGACGCGGTTGCGCAAGAAGGCGATCACCAGCCGGTCGAGCTTTGGCGGCGCGATGGCGACGGCGCGCGTCATTCAGGATGTGGTCGACGATACATCGGCCTATCTGGGCACGATCACGCTGATCAATTTGTTGCTCGGCATGTTCGTCGCGGGATGCCTGTGGCTGCTCGGCATGCCGACGCCGCTGATGTGGGGCGGCATCGCGACTCTGCTCAACTATATCCCCTATTTCGGGCCGGTGCTGGCGGCGATCCTGCTCGGTCTGGGCGGGCTGATGACCTTTCCCGACCTGTGGCTGGCGATGCTGCCGGGGCTGATCATGATCGGTGCGCATCTGGTCGAGGCGAATCTGATCACGCCGCTGGTCGTCGGGCACCGCCTGACGATCAGTCCGCTGATGATTCTCGTGTCGCTGAGCTTCTGGAGCTGGGTATGGGGTACGCCGGGCGCGCTGCTGGCGGTGCCGCTGCTGATTATCATCCAGACGGTGATGGAAGCTGCCGGAACGCCGGATATCGCCGGATTCCTGTTCGAACACGGCACGCTGGTCCATGATAATAGCGGGCGTCGCAAACAACGTGGTGCAGGGGATGAGCATTCGGGTTGACAGCCCCCAACGCCTCCCCTAACAGCCGCGCTCTCGCAAGAACGCGGGTGTAGCTCAGTTGGTTAGAGCGCCGGCCTGTCACGCCGGAGGTCGCGGGTTCGAGCCCCGTCACTCGCGCCATTTCCTGCATCGGAAATGGCGCTGCGGTTCCCCGGAAAATTCGAATCATCGAACGCAACGCGATGGGCCCGCCATGCGTTTTTCCTGCACGGCCGCAATGTATGCGGCGTTTGCGTAACAGGAGAGACAGGATGGATGTCGACGCCCATGAAACGAACCGGCTGATTGCGTCGGACAAGGTGGAAGGTACCGCCGTTTACAACCGCAGCGGCGAGCGACTGGGGAGCGTCGAGCGCTTCATGGTCGATAAACGCTCGGGACAGGTCGAATATGCCGTGATGGCGTTTGGCGGGCTGTTCGGGCTGGGGCACCGCCATTATCCGCTGCCCTGGCGTGCGCTGACCTATGACACCGATCAGCAAGGCTATGTCGTCGATGTGACGAAAGAGCAGCTTGAAGGCGCTCCCAGCTATGATCCCGAAGGCGAGAGCGAACCGGTCTATGACCGTATGTTCGGCGAGACCATCTATGCCTATTACGGGATCACCTTTCCCTGAGGCGCGGACCGGAAATCAGGCGCGCCAGCGCCCGGTTTCCATCCAGCGCAGCAGCGGCTTCAATGGCGCGATCCAGATGATGCCGGTGACGATGTAGAATAGCAGCTGAAGCAGGAACGGCAGCGTCGCCAGCCATTCGGACAAGCTGGCGACCAGCACGACCCACACCAGGATCAGCCCGCATATGGCGAGCATCCCCGCCGGTTTGCGCCAGGTGGGTTGCCATTCGGGTTCGGTCATAACGGCGCCTTGCTGAACAGGCCGCGTTCGGTGACGACGGCGTCGAGGGGTTCGTCCCAGCTGTCGACGGGAACGGCGGCTACTTCCTGAATCGACCAGGCGACGCCGATGCGCAGTGCCTGCCCGAAATGGGCGAAGGCGCGGTCATAATAGCCGCGCCCCTGTCCCAGCCGGTGCAGCGCATCGTCGAACGCCATCAGCGGTGTCAGGATGATGTCGGGAGCCAGTTCCTCCGCATCGGCGCGCGGCTGGCGAATCGCATGTTGATTGACTTCGGTTTCATCGCCCGGTTGCCAGGCGAGGAACCGCATCGGAACTGCGGGAGTCTGAATATAGGGCAGGGCGATTCGCGCGCCCAGTTCGCGCGCGCGTTCGGCCATCGGCCCCGGATCGGCCTCGAATCGCATCGGCAGATAGCTGGCGACCACGGTGCCCGGCGATATGCGCTGCTGCAGCATGGCGGGAAGCGCGATCGGCTGATCGCTCGCGGCGATCGCAAAGCCGCGACGCAAACCGCGCATTTGCGCGCGCATCGCCTGTTTTTCTTCGGAAATCGTCTTCATGTGGCGGGACCACCCTGGCCGTTTGCCTGAATATCCTCTGACGCCTGTAACGTCAGGTGGGCGCCGTGTACGTCGGGCCAGAGCCCGGGCAGGGACAGCTCCCTTGGATGTATCTATCGCCTCAGGGATAATCGCTAAAGCTCGTACCGGGCAGTACCCGCCGTCCCTAACTTAAGACGTGGCGGGGTCTTCCTCAAGTGCTGCTGCGACGGCTTCGAGGCGGTCGGCGAGATTTTCGAGCAGGATGGGCGATACGCCCGAGGGCGGATTGCGCTGCGCCTCGTCGAGAAGATCGGCGAGAATCAGCGACAGATAGAGCAGGGTGCGTTCGCTGCTGAGCCCTCCCGAAGCGCGCTGCGCCGTTTCGGCATGGCCCGCCATCAGCGATTCGAGGCGCCGCAGATGCGGTTCCTCGCCATCGCGACAGGCGACCGAATAGCTGCGGCCGGCAAGGGAAAGCGAAACTTCGGCCATCAGTCCTGACGCTCCTCGCGTGCGATAAGATTGTCGAGCGCCGCCACCGCTTCCTCGATCCGGCCACGCAACACGGCATGGCGCCGGGCAAGCCGCTCCGACGCGAAAGCCCGTGCTGCCGCCGCTGCTTCAATCCGTTCCAGGGCGCGGTCGATCCGCGCGGTGGCGTCATTGGGGGGTGTGTCCGCCATGTGCATGCCACTAGCATGCGATTACGGCGCGACAACCCCCTGGTATCGGGCGGGCGCCGATGCGGGGCGGACGAAGGATAAGACGGGGTAACGCATTGAGCTGCCCGCGATTTGGCCGCGCTGCCATCGGCGGCGCGTGTGGCAATGTTCGGCAGAATTGATCGAGGTCGATCACTGCAACGCGATCGGGCCCCGGGTGCTGCATTCGCCCTGTGGCATGGCGGCCGTTACGGCAGGACAGTCCGGTTCCGGGCGGCGATGCAATGAGCCGGACGGGGACTATATCCGGGGCACGCGACGGACATTGCGATCGGCGGATTCAAGTGCTTTCGCCTATCCGGAAAAACCGTCCGCGCCGCCGATCGGGCCCGCGCTCTGGTTGACGTGCGGGCGGCGGGGTCGCAAAGGCGTGCGCGACTCGATTCGCCGCAAAAGTCGCGGCTGGGCTGCGGGCTTTGTCCCCGCTGCATCAAGGGAGAGCAATGACCGCGTCGTTCAAAGACTGCGCAAACGCCATTCGCGCGCTTGCCATGGATGCCGTCGAGGCGGCCAATTCGGGTCATCCCGGCATGCCGATGGGCATGGCCGATGTCGCGACCGTGTTGTTTCACGACTATCTGAAATATGACGCCGCCGATCCGCACTGGGCCGACCGCGACCGTTTCGTCCTGTCGGCAGGCCATGGGTCGATGCTGCTCTATGCCGCGCTGTATCTGAGCGGCTATGCGCGCCCGACGCTGGAGGACATCCGGAATTTCCGCCAGGTCGGCAGCCCGTGCGCAGGCCATCCGGAAAATTTCGAACTGCCCGGCGTCGAATGCACCACCGGTCCGCTGGGCCAGGGGCTGGCGATGGCGGTCGGCATGGCGATGGCCGAGCGCCATCTGAACGCCGTTTATGACGACAGCATCGTCGACCACCGCACCTGGGTGATCGCCGGCGACGGATGCCTGATGGAAGGCATCAACCATGAAGCGATCGGGCTTGCCGGGCATCTGAAGCTCGGGCGGCTGATCGTGTTGTGGGACGATAATGACATCACCATCGACGGCAAGGTGAGCCTGTCGTCGAGCGAGGATATCCCTGCGCGCTATACCGCGACCGGCTGGCATGTCGTCGAATGCGACGGCCATGATGCGGCGAGCATCAAGGCGGCGATCGATGCGGCGCTGGCCGATGACCGCCCCTCGCTGGTGCGCTGCAAGACGATCATTGGCAAGGGCGCCCCGACCAAATCGGGCACGTCGGGTGTCCATGGTTCGCCGCTGGGCGCCGACGAGATCGCCGGCGCGCGCGAAGCGCTGGGCTGGAGCTATCCGCCGTTCGTCATCCCCGACGATGTGCGCGAGACCTGGCTGGCGGCGGGCAAGCGCGGCGGTCAGCCGCGTGGCGCATGGCAGCAGCGGCTCGACGGTCATGCCGACAAGGCCGAGTTCGAACGTCGCATGGCAGGCGATCTGCCCGACGGTTTCAGCCTCGACGAGTATGTCGCCGGGCTGCTCGCCGATCCCAAGAAAGTCGCGACGCGCAAGGCGAGCGAAATGGCGCTGGGCGCGATCAACGATCTGCTCCCCGAAACGATCGGCGGTTCGGCGGACCTGACCGGATCGAACAACACCAAGACCAAATCGACCGGCCCGCTGACTGCGGAAGATTATAGCGGTCGCTATGTCTATTACGGCATTCGCGAATTCGGCATGGCCGCGGCGATGAACGGCATGGCGCTGCATGGCGGGGTGATCCCCTATGGCGGTACCTTCCTGGTCTTCTCCGATTATTGCCGTCCGGCGATCCGCCTGTCGGCGCTGCAGCGCACACGTGTCGTCTATGTGATGACGCATGATTCGATTGGCCTTGGCGAGGACGGGCCGACGCACCAGCCGGTCGAGCATGTCATGAGCCTGCGTCTGATGCCGAACCTTGAGGTTTGGCGTCCGTGCGACACGATCGAAACCGCCGAAGCATGGCAGGCGAGCCTGGAAAATCGCGACGGGCCGAGCCTGCTTGCGCTCACCCGTCAGAATCTGCCGCAGCTGCGCACCGGCGGCGGGATGGAAGCGGCACGGGGCGGCTATCGCCTGACCGCCGCCGATGCCGCGCGCAAGGTGGTGCTGATCGCGACCGGTTCGGAAGTCGAAATCGCCGTTGCGGTGCGCGAACAGCTTGAAGCCGAGGGCCTTGGTGCCGATGTGGTTTCGATGCCCTGCTGGGAGCGGTTCGATGCGCAGCCCGACAGCTATCGCGCGGATATCCTGCCCGACGACGCGCTGCTCGTTTCGATCGAAGCGGGCACGACGATGGGCTGGGAACGCTATACCGGGCGCGACGGCATGCGGTTCGGCATCGACAGCTTCGGCGCGTCGGGTCCGGCGCCCCAATTGTTCGAACATTTCGGCCTGACTGCGGAGGCCATCGTGCCGCAGATCCTGCAACGACTCCGGGAGAAGTGAGACAATGACGAAGGTAGCGATCAACGGGTTCGGACGTATTGGCCGTCTGGTGGCCCGCGCGATCCTCGAACGCCCCGATTGCGGGCTGGAGCTGGTGACGATCAACGATCTGGCGGACGCCAAGTCGAACGCATGGCTCTTTTCGCGCGACAGCGTCCATGGGAAATATCCCGGTGACGTCAGCGCGGACGGTAACGACCTCGTCATCGACGGCAAGCGTATCAAGGTGACCGCCGAGCGCGATCCGGCGAACCTGCCGCATGCCGAAAACGGCGTCGAACTGGTGCTCGAATGCACCGGTTTCTTCACCAAGCGCGCCGATGCGCAGAAGCATATCGATGCCGGTGCCAAGAAGGTGCTGATTTCGGCGCCGGGCAAGGATGTCGATCTGACCGTCGTCTATGGCGTCAACAATGACAAGCTGACCGCCGAGCACAAGATCGTGTCGAACGCTTCGTGCACGACCAACTGCCTTGCCCCGGTCGCCAAGGTTCTGAACGACGCGATCGGCATCGAACGCGGCCTGATGACCACGATCCACGCCTATACCAACGATCAGAAGATCCTCGACCAGATCCATCCGGATCTGCGCCGCGCGCGTGCCGCCGCAATGTCGATGATCCCGACGACGACGGGCGCTGCCCGCGCGGTCGGTGAAGTGCTTCCCGAACTCAAGGGCAAGCTCGACGGTTCGGCGGTTCGCGTGCCGACGCCGGACGGCAGCCTTGTCGACCTGACCTTCACGCCCAAGCGCGACACCAGCGTCGAGGAAGTCAACAAGCTGCTCAAGGAAGCCGCCGAAGGCCCCATGAAGGGCGTTCTGGAATATACTGACGAGCCGCTGGTTTCGATCGATATCGTCCACACGCCGTTCAGCTCGACGGTCGACAGCCTGGAAACCGCCGTCATCGACGGCAAGCTGGTGCGGGTTGTCAGCTGGTACGACAATGAATGGGGCTTTTCGAACCGCATGGTCGATACCGCCGGCGCGATGGCCAAGCTGGGCTGATGGCGAGGATCGCCGGCATCGCCCGCCACGATCGCCCGCGCGGGCCGATCGAAACGATCGACACCGTCGAAGTGACGATCGATGGCGGGCTTGCCGGTGATTTCCGCGGCGCAGTGCGTCCGGGGAAAAAGGCAAAACGCCAGGTCTCGCTGATCGAGGCCGGCGACTGGGATGCGGCGATGGCCGAAACCGGCCATTCGCTGGCCTGGTGGCATCGCCGCGCCAACTTGCTGGTCGCGGATTTCGACCTTCCGCAGGTTCCCGGCGCCCGCATCCGCATCGGCGCGGACGTCGTGCTGGAAATCACCATGGAATGCGATCCGTGCAGCCGGATGGACGAACTGGTCGACGGCCTGCGGCTTGCGTTGATACCCGATTGGCGGGGCGGGGCGCTGGCCAAAGTGATTTCGGGCGGTACGATTTCCGTGGGCGATGCGATCGTAATCGAACAGGTTTAGCTGCTGACGATCTTCCACCATTTGCCCTGAGCGTGTCGAAGGGCAGTTCTTCTTTCGGCGCACGGCAAGAAGACGAGGACGGTGGTTCGGGACGCTCGGCACCAACGGCAACAGGAACGAGGGATCGAATGACGCGCAGCTTCAAGACGCTGGACGATATGGGCGATATCAGCGGCAAGCGCGTGCTTGTTCGCGAAGACCTGAACGTGCCGATGGCCGATGGTGCAGTGACTGACGATACCCGCTTGCGCGCGGCGATGCCGACGGTCGCCGAACTCGCCGACAAGGGCGCCAGGGTGATCGTGCTCGCGCATTTCGGCCGTCCCAAGGGCGAGCGTAAGCCCGAAATGAGCCTCGCGCTCGTGACCAGGCCGTTTGAGGCAGTGCTCGGCCGCCCGGTCCGCTTTATCGACGATCAGGGCGCGGCCGACGCCATCGCGACGATGGAGCCCGGCGATATCGGCATATTGGAAAACACTCGCTTCGATGCGGGCGAGGAAAAGAACGCGCCGGAAACGGTGGCGCGGCTGGCCGCGCTTGGCGACCTGTACGTCAACGATGCCTTTTCGGCGGCGCATCGCGCGCATGCCTCGACCGAAGGGCTGGCGCACAAGCTGCCTGCCTTTGCCGGTCGCCAGATGGAAGCCGAGCTCGACGCGCTCGACAAGGCGCTGGGCAATCCCGAACATCCGGTGGCCGCAGTGGTCGGCGGCGCCAAGGTTTCGACCAAGCTCGACGTGCTCAAGCATCTTGTCGCGAAGGTCGATCATCTGATCATCGGTGGCGGCATGGCCAACACCTTCCTCGCCGCGCGCGGCGTGGATGTGGGCAAGAGCCTGTGCGAACATGACCTGACCGGCACGGCGGAAGAAATTCTCGAAGCCGCCGATGCCGCCGGCTGCACCGTGCACCTTCCCTATGATGTGGTGGTGGCGAAGGAATTTGCCGCGAACCCGCCGAGCCTGCGCACCTGCAACGTCCATGAAGTCGCGGCTGACGAGATGATCCTCGATATCGGCCCGGCAGCGACCGAGGCGCTCGCCGACGCGCTCAAGACCTGCAAGACGCTGGTGTGGAACGGGCCGCTGGGTGCGTTCGAAACGCCGCCGTTCGACATTGCGACGGTTTCGCTGGCAAAGACGGCGGCTGCGCTGACCAAGGAAGGAACGCTGGTCTCTGTCGCAGGTGGCGGCGATACAGTCGCGGCGCTTAATCAGGCCGGGGTTTCGGACGAATTTACCTTCATATCGACGGCTGGCGGCGCTTTTCTTGAATGGATGGAAGGCAAGGAACTCCCGGGTGTTGCTGCGCTTGCGAGAAAATGAGTCCTCAGGTCGCCGGTAAAAGTGCCTGCGACCAAATTCTTTGCCCAGCGGACTCCGGCTCTACTTGGCGCGTCTATAATTGGTGGGATGTCCTGCGCATTTTGCGCAACAAGAGGCTTCTCGACCGATGCTCAATTCGCTCCCGATTTCGCGCAAGCTGGCCGCAGCGTTCGGCACAATATTTCTGATCGCCGCCGTCGCGATGGGATTTGTCTTCGTGACGGCAAATCACGTCAGCAAGCTCAGCGACCGAAACGAAGTGTTCGATCGCGAACAATCGCTTGCCGCCGAGGTCGAGACCAGCCTGCTTCGCGCGGTCGGGCATTATCGCGCGTTCGAGGCGAAGAATGATGCGGCGCAGGCGGTCGCCTATCAGGAATCGATTGCCGAGTTCGACGAGCACGTAAAAGCGCTGGCCCCGCTGCTGACCGAGCAGCAGGACATCGCCTTGCTGGAAAGCACCCGTGCCACTGCGGCAAAATGGCGCCGCGAAGTAGCCGACCCCGCAATCGCGCGCGCGCAACTGGGTGAACTGCCCAAAGGTTCTCAAGGGGCACATCTGATCGAAGGGATCATCTCCGGCGCGGAGAAGCTGCGCGAGGAGAAGCATCTCCAGGTCGAACATGCGCTGCAGGAGATCAAGGCCGCCGGCAAGCGCGAGGATATGGTGATCGCTCTGGGCGGGATCGCGATGTTGCTCGTCGCGTTCCTGATGTGGATGGTGCTGCGCAAGCAGATCGGCCATCCGGTCACCGAAATGACCGGCGTGATGCGCGAACTGGCCGACGGGAATAACGACGTTACCGTGCCGGCGATCGGGCGAGGCGACGAAATCGGCGCGATGGCGACGGCCGTGCTGGTGTTCCGCGACAATGCCATTGCCAAGGCAGAGGCCGAAGCGCGGAAAGCGATTGCCGATGCCGAACAGCGCGAAGTGGTCGAAACGCTTTCCGAGCGGCTGGAGAAGGTCGCAGACGGCGATCTGACGGCGCTGATCCAGGGCGATTTCCCGCAAAGCTATTCGGTTCTGCGCGACAATTTCAATTCCGCCATCGGTTCGCTGCGCGACGCGATCGCAACCGTCGTCATCAGCACCAGCTCGATCCGGGGCAGCTCAAGCGAAGTAGCGGTAGCTTCGGAAGACCTTGCCAAGCGCGCCGAAGGCAATGCCGCCAGCCTGGAGCAGACTTCCGCCGCGCTGTGCCAGATGGACGAACGGCTGCGCGGCACCGCTACCGCCGCTGCCGACACGGTGGCGAGCACGTCGGCAGCGCAGGGCGCCGCAGGCGAGGGGCGCAAAGTCACCGATGGCGCGGTACAGGCGATGGCGCGGGTCGCGGCAGGCGCCGAAGGCATCGACAGTGTGATCGAGGGGCTGGACAAGATCGCGTTCCAGACGCGCGTGCTGGCGATGAATGCGGCGGTCGAGGCCGGGCGCGCAGGCGAAGCCGGACGCGGATTTGCAGTGGTTGCCGATCTGGTTTCGGCGCTTGCGATGCGCGCCGAAGAAGAAGCCAAGCGCGCGCGCGAACAGCTGGTGTCGACTCAGACCGACATCGGTTCCGCGGTAGAGGCGGTGCGCAACGTCGATTCGGCGCTCAACGGCATTTCCGACGGCGTCGACCGGGTGTTCGAACTGGTCAACGGAATCGCCGTCGACAATACGGCGCAATCTGCCGCGCTTTCGGAAATCAACGTTGCGATCGGCGGGATGGACCGCGCGACGCAGCAGAATGCGGCGATGGTGGAGGAAACCTCGGCTGCATCGCGTACGCTTGCCACCGAAGTCCAGACGCTGGCTGCGCTGACATCGCGGTTCGTCATCGAAAACGGCGGGCGCGCTGCGCGGTCCGTTGCGCCGAAGTCAAAAATGACGGTAACCGCAGTTTCGGCTGTCGCCGCCTGACGTTTCCACGCTTCCGCTCACGCGGAAAACCTCGAAAGAGGCGCCCCGACGATGTTCGTGCCACGGCATCGTCGGGGTTGTTGCGGCTTCCTACCTCCGCGTCTAACAGGTCGTGAAGATTGCCGATCCACGGCAACATTGCGGGGAAAAGACATATGCAAGATGCGGAAATGACGACGAAGATCGCTTCGGGTAAGGGCTTTATCGCGGCGCTCGACCAGAGCGGCGGTTCGACGCCCAAGGCGCTGCGCGGCTATGGAATCGAGGAAAGCGAATATTCGGGCGACGATGAAATGTTCGCGCTCATTCACAAGATGCGCAGCCGCATCATTTCCTCGCCCGCTTTCACCGGCGACAAGGTGATCGGCGCGATCCTGTTCGAAAAGACGATGGACGGCGAAGTCGACGGCAAGCCGACCCCGACCGCGCTGCGCGACAAGGGCGTCGTTCCCTTCATCAAGATCGACAAGGGTCTGGAGGCCGAGGAAAATGGCGTTCAGATGATGAAGCCGATGCCCGAGCTCGACGCGCTGCTCACGCGTGCCAAGGGACTGGGCGTGTTCGGCACCAAGGAACGATCGGTGATCAACGCCGCCAATCAGGCGGGTATCGAAGCGATCGTGAAGCAGCAGTTCGAAGTCGGCCAGCAGGTGCTTGCTGCCGGGCTGATGCCGATTCTCGAACCCGAAGTGAACATCAAGAGCGCCGATCGCGCTGCATCCGACGTGATCCTGCTCGCCGAGATCGCCAAGGCGCTGGCGGCGATGCCGGGCGACGACAAGGTGATGCTCAAGCTGTCGATTCCGGCAGTTGCCGGCACGTTCGATCCGCTGGTCAACCATCCGCGCGTGCTGCGCGTCGTGGCGCTGTCGGGCGGCTATAGCCGTCCCGAAGCCTGTGCCGAACTGGCCAAGAACAAGGGCATGATCGCAAGCTTCAGCCGCGCGCTGCTCGAGGATCTGCGCGCGCAGATGAGCGACGAGGAATTCGACGCCGCGCTGGGCAGCGCGATCGACGAAATCTATGCGGCCTCAGTCGACAAGGCGACTGTCGCGGCCTGACCCATTGGCGCGCGCCGCCATGTCGATGCACTGCCGGAAATGGCGGCGTCGGCATGGCGGTCGTGCGGGTGCCGTCACGCTCCCGCTAGGCGCGGCGCGCGAGTGGCGATATGGCAGGCGCCATGATTCCCGATACCATGACGCCCGATGATGATCCGCTCGGCCCGCTCGATGCCGATTTCGCAACGCGTTTCGAACGCGACGGCACGCGCGGAACGTGCCAGCTCTATCTGATCTCGCCGCCCGATGTCGGCGGGGATTTTCCCGATCGGCTGCGCCGCGCGCTGGGCGCTGGGCCGGTCGCGGCGTTCCAGTTCCGGGTCAAGGGCGTCGATCAGCATGCTGCGGCGAAGCTGGCCGAGCCGCTGCAGGCGATCTGCGCCGAACATGATGTCGCGTTCATCGTCAACGACAGCGTCAGCCTCGCCAAAAGGCTGGGCGCCGATGGCGTGCATCTGGGCCAGGAAGATGGCGATGCGCGTGAGGCACGATCGGTGCTGGGACCGAACGTACAGATCGGCGTCACCTGTCACGACAGCCGCCATCTGGCGATGGAGGCGGGGGAGGCTGGCGCCGATTATGTCGCGTTCGGCAGTTTCTATCCCACCAGCACCAAGGAAGTGCGCCATCATCCCGAACCGGTGATCCTGAGCTGGTGGTCGGCGCTGTTCGAGCTGCCCTGTGTCGCGATCGGCGGGATCACGCCGGAAAATGCCGCGCCGCTGGTCAAGGCGGGCGCCGATTTCCTGGCGGTGAGCGGTTCGGTCTGGAGCGGGGACGAGGAAGCCGCGGTCAAGGCATTTGCGGCGCTGCTGAACGGTTAGAAACGGTTGCGCCCGACCTGCATCTTGGATCTGGGCTGAAACAATGCCCGTGCCACGCGCGATGCGTGGCGCATCACGATCAGCAACCGGTCGCCCGGTTCGATCCGGTCGTCGCTGGCGGGGCGCGTGATGACTTCCTCGCCGCGATCGATCTGGACGATGAACATCGCGCCCTCCGCCATCCGTTCGGCGCCGGACACGGTCATGCCACAGATCGCCGCATTGTCGGGGACCAGTGTCTGTTCGAGCTCAAGGCCGAGTTTTCCCAGTTCGGAACGTGAATGCCGCACCCTTTCGTCGGTCGCGGCCCATTCGCCACGCGGGAACAGGATCATCCGCGCAATCCGCTCGGCGCCGATATGGGTGGGAAAGACGATGTGATCGGCGCCCGCCTGACGCAGCTTGCGATCGGTGGTCGGCGCTTCGCCGCGCGCGATGATCTCGACCCGGTCGTTGAGGCTCCGGGCACTCAGGCTGATGAAGACATTGGCCGCATCGTCGGGCAGCACCGTCGCCAGCGCGCGGGCACGCGCGACGCCCGCGGCGATCAGCGTGTCCTCTTCGGTGGCTTCGCCATGCAGGCACAGATGCCCGGCCTCTTCGGCTTCGTGCAATCGCGCATCGTTGCGCTCGATAATGACCAGCGGGACCTTTGCTTCGGCCAGATCGGCGGCGAGCATCTGGCCGATCCGGCCATAACCGCAGATGACGACATGATGGTCGAGCTTGTCGATGCGCGCCTGCATTCGCGTGGCTCCAAGGATCTGGCGCAACTGGATCACAGTGAAGAACTGGACCAGAGCGCTGGTGAGCAAGATCATTCCGGTGCAACCGAGCACCATGGTGACGATAGTGACGGTGTGGAGATAGGTGGTGTCGATCGGCCGCACTTCGCCATAGCCGACGGTGTAGATGGTGAGCAGCACCATGTAGCTGGCGTCGGTGAGGCTCCACCCCGCCGCCATATAGGCGATCGTCGACACCGCGGTGACCGAGACCACGAAAATCAGGATCGAAACCAGATTGCGCGTCGGCGAACCGAGCAGGTTCTCAGCGCCGGATATTAGTCTCCGCATGTCGGGGAAGGAATGTGACCCTGGTGCAGGGCGCTGTCCAGCAGGGAAACTCTCCGACGCGCAAATCGTTGTCTTTGCGCAACGGCGCGGTCATTCTGCCGCGCGAAGGCGAGGAGAGACGGTTTTGGCCAAGGTGATCCGACGCGTGGCATGGTCGCTGGCGGCGCTGATCGTGCTGACGCTCGCATTGCTGGGTTCGATGGTCCGGGTGGAAATTCACGCGAACGGCGATGCGGTTGCTGCGCCGGCGCGCGCCGTTTCCGCCGATCGGACGGCCGCGCTGCAGGAAGTGCCCGTGGCGACCGGCGCGAGCGCGGATATGCGGGCGAGCGGCGAAACCGCCGTCGCCGATGCCGGACAGCCGCCGCATCTTGTCCTGCCGGTACAAGGCGTGAAGGCCGGGGACCTGTATGACAGCTGGGGCGATCCGCGCGGCGACGGCACGCGGGGCCATACCGGTATCGATATCATGGCGCCGGGTGGCACCCCGGTGCTGGCCGCTGCGCCGGGCACGATCGAAAAGCTCTATTTCAGCCATGGCGGCGGCGGGATCACGATTTATGAACGGTCGACCGACGGTAAATGGAGCTTCTATTACGCGCATCTGGGCGGCTATGCCCCCGGTATCGTCGAAGGGAAGCAAGTGGCGGCGGGCGATCCGATCGCTTATGTCGGCGACACCGGCAATGCCGGTGCGGGCAATCATCACCTGCATTTCGGCGTCTCGCGGATCGAGGCCGGGCAGGGGTGGTGGCAGGGCACGCCGGTTAACCCCTATCCGCTGCTTGCGGAGGCGCAATCCGGCGGCTAAAGGCCGCGCTCGCTCTTTTACAACCAGACTATAGGCGATCCCATGAAGATCAGCGGCGTGGACATCCGTCCTGGCAACATCATCGAATATGAAGGCGGCCTGTGGCGCGCCGTGAAGATCCAGCACACCCAGCCCGGCAAGGGCGGCGCCTATATGCAGGTCGAGCTCAAGAACCTGCGCGATGGCCGCAAGAACAATGTCCGTTTCCGTTCGGCGGAAACGGTCGAGCGCGTGCGGCTGGACACCAAGGATTTCCAGTTCCTGTTCGCCGATGGCGACATGCTGACGTTCATGGACAAGGACACGTACGAACAGATCACGCTGCCCAGCGACCTGCTCGGCGATGCCGCCGCGTTCCTGCAGGACGGCATGGACGTGCTGATGGAAATGTATGAGGAAGAAGCGCTTTCGGTGCAGCTTCCCGACACGATCGAAGCGACGATCGTCGAAGCCGACGCGGTGGTGAAGGGGCAAACCGCCTCTTCGAGCTACAAGCCCGCGGTGCTCGACAATGGCGTGCGGATCATGGTGCCGCCGCATATCGAAGCCGGCACGCGCGTCGTCGTCGATGTGTACGAACAAGCCTATGTGAAGCGCGCGGAATAATGCGTGCTTGCCTCTCCCGCTGGCGGGAGGGGGTAGCGGGTGGGCTAACGCCCGCCGCAATTGCCACCGTTTGCGGCAGGCCGGGTGTCCATCCCGGCCGCTCCCGCATGCGGTAGGGGAGAAGTTAAGTTGGTTTCCCATTCCGGACTTATCACTGTCATGGAACGTGCCGCGCGCAAGGCGGGGCCGCGCCTGCGTCGTGATTTCAACGAAGTCCAGCAGTTGCAGGTTTCGAGAAAGGGCCCGGCCGATTTCGTGTCCGCCGCCGATCGGCGCGCCGAAGAAACGCTGGTCGAGGAACTGCGCAAGGCGCGGCCCGACTGGGGATTCCTGGTCGAGGAATCGGGCGTGATCGAAGGCGATCCGGACAAGCCGCGCTGGATCATCGATCCGCTCGACGGCACCACCAATTTCCTCCACGGCATCCCGCATTTCGCGATGTCGATCGCAGTCGAGGATCCGCGCGGGAGCCAGGGCAAGCCCGAAATCACCCATGGCTATATCTATCAGCCGCTGACCGACGAGAGCTTCTGGGCCGAAAAGGGCCGGGGCGCATGGTTGCAGGACCAGCGGCTGCGCGTATCGGCGCGTCGCCATCTGGACGAAGCGCTGATCGCCACCGGCATTCCCTTTCTGGGTCATGGCAATTTCGCGCAGTGGAACCGCATTTTCGGCGCGGTCGCGCCCGAAGTTGCGGGTATCCGCCGGCTGGGATCGGCGGCGCTCGATCTCGCCTGGGTCGCAGCGGGCCGGTTCGACGGCTATTGGGAAAGCGACCTTCAGCCGTGGGACGTCGCGGCGGGCATGTTGATCGTCAAGGAAGCGGGCGGTTTCATCACCGATTTCCGCGGGCAGGACATGGCGATGCAGCGCAGCCAGTTCCTTGCCGCGAACGATGTGCTTCATTCCAAACTGCATAAGCTGGTGGCCGGGGCGCTGCGGTGATTCGGTTCGGCGCATTGGCGCTGGCGTTTTTCGCCACCGCCAGTTCGCCCGAAGTGATTTTTTCGGTTCCCGAGCAGCATCGCCTGGTCGAAGGCATTGCGACCGACGGCGAGACCATCTGGCTGTCCAGCGTCCTCGATCGCACGATATTGGTCCGCGCCGGCGGAGCGACCGACAGTTTCGCGCTGCCCGCCGGAACATCCTACCCGCTGGGGCTGGCCTGGGACGCGACGCGTGGATGGTTGTGGGTGGCGACCGATTGTCCCGACCTGCCCGATATTCCGCGATGCGATTCGGGCGCGCTGATCGCGCTCGACCGGACGGGGCAGCTGATGGCTAGCGTTTCGCCGGGCGAGGGCTTTCATCCCGGCGACGTCTCGGCCGCAGGCGGCGGCGTGTTCGTTTCGGACGGGCTGAACGGCGCGGTCTATCGATTGCGCGGCGACACGCTGGAAACGCTGGTCGCGCCGGGTGTCGGACGATCGGCACAGGGCAGCGCGCTTACCGAAGATGGTACCAGGCTGGTGGTCGCCGATTATGGGCGCGGAGTCGCCATGATCGACCTGGCGACCGGCGAGCGGACCTTGCTGCCGATGGCGGGGGACCGGCCGCTGCGCGGACTGGACGGGCTGGTGCGCGTGGGTGCGGATTATTATGCCGTCCATAACGGCAGCAGCCCCGGATCGCTGGTCCGGTTCCGGATCGAAGGCGCCGCGATCGACGTTGCGGTGATTCATCATGGTGCCCCGCTGGTCGATCCGACCCAGATCGCCAGCGACGGCGCGCAATTGCTGATCGTCGCGGATGCCGGCTGGCCCGGCGCGAGCGATCCGCAGGCGCCGCACCGCGGCCCGGACACCGTGGTCGCGTTGCCGCTTCGCTGAACCAGTAGTTGCGAATGATTCTCAGGGCTTCCGGGCCTTGCGGCTCACCCGGCACAGTCCTAGAAGCCCCCTGTGTTTCCGCAATTGCGAGAAGGCCCCTTGGTCGACCTCAGCCAATATCTGCCGATCCTGCTCTTTCTGGGCGTGGCTCTGGCGCTCTCCGCCACGTTCGTGTTTCTGCCGATGCTGGTCGCTCGCCTGACGGGCGCGCATCAGCCGACGCCGGAAAAACTGTCCGAATATGAATGCGGCTTTCCCGCGTTCGAGGATTCGCGCAGCCAGTTCGACGTGCGCTTCTATCTGGTCGCGATCCTGTTCATCGTGTTCGATCTGGAGGCGGCGTTCCTGTTCCCCTGGGCAGTGACGGTGTTCGATCTGGGCTGGGTCGCCTGGATTTCGATGATGGTGTTCATTGCCGAGCTGGCGCTTGGCCTTGTCTATGCGTGGAAAAAGGGAGCGCTGGAATGGGAGTAGATCTTACCACGCCGCCGCCGCCCGGCACTGCGCCGGACCTGGCATTCTATAACGACATCAATGCCGAGCTGGGCGACAAGGGCTTTCTGGTCACTTCGACCGAAGAGCTTTTCCAATGGGCGCGTACCGGTTCGCTGTGGTGGATGACCTTTGGTCTTGCCTGCTGCGCGGTCGAGATGATCCATGTGAACATGCCGCGTTACGACATGGAGCGGTTCGGCGCCGCGCCGCGTGCGTCTCCGCGTCAGTCGGACGTGATGATCGTCGCGGGTACGCTGTGCAACAAGATGGCGCCGGCGCTGCGCCGCGTGTACGATCAGATGTCCGAGCCGAAATATGTGATTTCGATGGGCAGCTGCGCCAATGGCGGCGGCTATTATCACTATAGCTACAGCGTCGTGCGCGGATGCGATCGCATCGTGCCGGTCGACATCTATGTCCCCGGCTGTCCGCCGACCGCCGAGGCGCTGCTTTATGGCGTGATGCAGTTGCAGCGGAAGATTCGCCGCGTCGGGACGATCGAACGGTGATGCGAGCGCTGCATATGCTGGCGGCCTGCGCTGCGCTGACTCTCTCGGGGGCGGCCAATGCGGGGCAGGATGGCTGGGCGCCGGCGACGTCCGGAACCGGGACTTTCACGATCGATACGCCGTGCACGGCCGAAGAGATTGCCGCGTTCGACAAAATGCCTTCGGTTACCGAGGGAGTCACTTTCGCGCCCAATTCGCGAATCCTGTGCCAAAAGGGCGCGTTGTTGCTGGTGGCCGGCATTTTCGAGCGGGCCGACTATCCGGAAAGCGCGCCGGCGCTGTTCGACGCGTTTCAGGAAATGATCGAGCATGACGAAAGTGGCGGCAGCATCCGGGCTTTCGACTTTCAGGGCCGGCGTGCGCTGGTCAATCGCGAAGAGGGCGATGGCGAGATCGCGCAGACCCAGTTGATCGAGCTCGATCATTCGCGACTGATCCTGATCATCGGCGGCGTTGGCGATCCGGGAGCCGATTCCGGGGCGCTGCACGCGATGGTCGATCGCATCTTTGATTCCGTCCGGATAAACGAGCAATGACGCAGCGCCACCCTGCACCCAAATTCGCGCCCAATGACGGCGTGATCGACACCGCGACTTCGGCGCTGGGCGCCATGTTGCTTGCCAGCGAGGACAGCGTCGGCGAAGTCAATCTGACGCTGGCGCGCGAAACGCTGGTCGATGCCATGATCGCGCTGCGCGATACGCCGGGCCTTGAATATCAGATGCTGATGGAAATCGCCGGCGTCGATTATCCGTCGCGTCCCGAGCGGTTCGAAGTCGTCTATATGCTGCTCAGCCTGACGCGGAACCACCGCATCAAGGTGAAGGTGATCACCGACGAAGTGAAGCCGGTGCCGAGCGTGACGGGCATCTGGCCGGTCGCAGGCTGGCTCGAGCGCGAAGTGTACGACATGTACGGCGTGTTGTTCGAAGGCAATCCGGACCTGCGCCGCATCCTGACCGATTATGGCTTTGTCGGCCATCCGCAGCGCAAGGACTTCCCGCTCTCGGGCTATGTCGAGCTGCGTTATTCCGAAGAAGCCAAGCGCGTCGTCTATGAGCCGGTGCAGCTGGCGCAGGATTTCCGCAATTTCGATTTCATGAGCCCATGGGAAGGCGCCGAATATATCCTTCCCGGCGATGAGAAGGCGGACGGCAAGCTGCCCGAAGCCAAGGGCGCGCCGACGCCGCTCAAGGCCGATGAAATCAAGAAGGCCGACGAGGCTGCCGACAAGAAGGCAGCGCCCAAGGCCGAAACGCCCAAGACGAGCGAAAGCACGGCGCAGACCGGGGCCGGCGAACCCGATCCTGGCAACCAGCCCGAGGATAAACCCAAGGACCCCGATGTGGTGCCTCCGAAAGACGGGGGTAAGGACGCATGAGCATAGTTGCTTCTCACCAGCCGCCGTTTGCCCTGAGCTTGTCGAAGGGCTGTTCTTCTTCTTTCTGCGTTGCGCAAAAGGCAGGGCAGGGCTTCGACAAGCTCAGCCCGAACGGGTTTGCTGAACCCGGCGCGGAGGCGTTCCATGGCTGATTATATCGACGAAATCGAAGGCAAGACCGACGCGGAAGATCCGACGGTCGGCGATACGGCGATTGCCAATTACACGATCAATTTCGGTCCGCAGCATCCGGCGGCGCATGGCGTGCTGCGGCTGGTCATGGAGCTGGACGGTGAGATCGTCGAGCGCGTCGATCCGCATGTCGGGCTGCTTCATCGCGGCACCGAAAAGCTGATCGAGTACAAGACCTATACCCAGGCGATGCCCTATATGGATCGCCTCGATTATTGCTCGCCGCTCTGCATGGAGCATAGCTTCGTGCTTGCGGTCGAAAAGCTGCTCGACCTCGAAGTGCCGATCCGCGCGCAATATCTGCGCGTGTTCTTCGCCGAGCTGACGCGCATTTCGAACCATATGCTGAACCTGGGTTCGCATGTCATGGACGTCGGCGCGATGACGCCGAACCTGTGGATGTTCGAGCTGCGCGAGGATTGCCTCAATTTCTTCGAGCGCGTTTCGGGCGCGCGGATGCACTCCAACTATTATCGCGTCGGCGGCGTCCATCAGGATGCGCCGTTGAAGCTGCTCACCGATATCGGCGACTGGCTCGACACGCGGCTGCCGCGGCTGTTCGGCGATGCGATCAGTCTGGTCGCGGAAAACCGCATCTTCAAGCAGCGCAATGTCGATATCGCCGTGGTCAGCCGCGAAGATGCGATGCGCTGGGGCTTTTCGGGTCCGATGATCCGCGCGGCGGGCATCCCCTGGGATATCCGCAAGGCGCAGCCTTACGATGTGTACGACCGGATGGAATTCGACATTCCCGTCGGCACCAAGGGCGATTGCTATGATCGCTTCATGGTCCGCGTGAAGGAAGTGTATGAATCCGCGAAGATCATGAAACAATGCCTCGCGGAAATGCCCGAAGGCCCGACCATGACGCTCGACCGCAAGGTCGGCCCGCCCAAGCGCGGCGAGATGAAGCATTCGATGGAAGCGCTGATCCATCACTTCAAGCTCTACAGCGAAGGCTATCACGTCCCCGCAGGCGAAGTGTATGTCGCGACCGAAAGCCCCAAGGGCGAGTTCGGCATCTATATGGTGAGCGACGGCACCAACAAGCCGTATCGCTGCAAGATCCGCCCGACTGCGTTCAGCCATCTTCAGGCGTTCGATTTCATGGGCAAGGGCCATATGCTTGCCGACACCACCGCCATTCTTGGCGCGATGGATATCGTGTTCGGGGAGTGTGACCGGTGAGCAAGCCTATGCTGGTCTCTTTGCTCTTGGCTGCGCTCGCTGCGGCCGGTGTGCTTGCAGCCACCATTGGCTATCTGCCCGTATGGGCGCAGGTGATGGCTGGCGGCGTGATCGTTGTGTCGATCGCTAATCTTCTGGTGCTTTCCCTGACTGGAAAAGACATTTCGAGTTGGAGCCGCAATGGCCGCTAAAACCATCCCCGATACCCCGGAAATCCGCGAGCGCTGGTCGGGCTTTGCCTGGACCAAGGCGAATGCGCGCGCATACGGGGAGTGTGACCGGTGAGCAAAGGCGTCTGGGCTCTCCGGTTGATTGTCGCGCTTTGTGCGGCGGCGGTCCTCATGGCGACTGTTCTGCCGAATTTCCTGAGCGGTCAGGGCGTCGACATTCTGCCGTTCAAATGGATGACGGTGTTTTACGGCGGGATAGCGTTGCTTGGCCTGGTAGGATTGGGGCCGATCTGGCTGATTGTTGAGACGACGATATTCGCTTCCAAAAGGCAAATGAACGATGGCCGCTAAAACCATCCCCGATACCCCGGAAATCCGTGAGCGCTGGTCGGGCTTTGCCTGGACCAAGGCGAATGCCGCCAAGGCGAAGGAAATCCGTTCGCGCTATCCCGAGGGGCGTCAGCAAAGCTGTACCATTCCCTATCTCGACCTTGCCCAGCGGCAGGTGGGTGCGGAGACCGATACGCAGGGCTGGCTGCCGATCCCGGTGATCGAGTTCGTCGCGAAGGAACTCGATCTGGCGGTGATCCGCGTGCTCGAAGTCGCCAGCTTCTACACGATGTTCAACCTCAATCCGGTCGGCAAGCATCATGTTCAGGTGTGCGGCACCACGCCGTGCTGGCTGCGCGGCAGCGACGAAGTGTTCCGCGCGTGCAAGGACAAGGGCATGGTGAAGGGCCATACTACCGAGGATGGCCTGTTCACGCTGACCGAAGTCGAATGCATGGGCAATTGCGCCTCCGCACCGATGGTCCAGATCAACGACGATAATTTCGAGGATCTGAACTACGAACGCACCACCGCGATCCTGAACGCGCTGGCAAAGGGCGAAAGCCCCAGGCCCGGCACGCAGGAGCCGGGTCGTCATACCGTCGAGCCGGTCGGTGAACCGACCAATCTGGCGGCGATGCAGACCGAAAACCACGATTATCGTGGCGAGTGGGAGAAGACGGTATGAACAAGAATCTGATCGTCACCATCCTTGCCATCATTGGCGGCATCGTCGTGCTGGGCTGGGTGCTCAAGCTGACCATCAATCTGATCGGCCCGCTGCTGCTGATCGGGCTGGCGGTGCTGGTGTATCTCGTATTCTTCAAGGACAAGTCGAACCGATGAGCGACTTCACGCCTCTCGCCGACAAGGATCGCATCTTCACCAATGTCTATGGCTTTCAGCCGTGGAACATCGATGCTGCGATGAAGCGTGGCGACTGGGACAATACAAAGGCGCTGCTGGACCTCGGCAACGATACGATCATCGATCGGATCAAGGCTTCGGGTCTGCGCGGGCGCGGCGGGGCAGGGTTCCCGACCGGCGTCAAATGGGGCTTCATGCCCAAGAATCCGACGCCCGAACGTCCGAGCTTCCTCGTCATCAATGCCGATGAATCCGAGCCGGGTTCGTGCAAGGATCGCGAGATCATCCGTCACGATCCGCACAAGCTGCTCGAAGGGGCGCTGGTCGCTGGTTTCGCGATGCGTGCGCGGGCTGCCTATATCTATATTCGCGGCGAATATATCCGCGAGGCCGAAACGCTCTTCGCGGCGATTGCCGAAGCCTATGACAAGGGCTTTCTGGGCAAGAATGCCTGTGGCTCGGGCTATGATTTCGACGTTTTCTGCCATCGCGGCGCGGGTGCCTATATCTGCGGCGAAGAGACTGCGATGCTCGAAAGCCTGGAAGGCAAGAAGGGCCAGCCGCGGCTGAAGCCGCCATTCCCGGCAGGGGCGGGCCTCTATGGCTGTCCGACGACGGTGAACAATGTCGAATCGATCGCGGTCGCGCCGACGATCCTGCGGCGCGGACCCGAATGGTTCTCAAGCTTCGGGCGGGAGAATAACAAGGGCACCAAGCTGTTTCAGATCAGCGGCCATGTGAACCGGCCCTGCGTCGTCGAGGAATCGATGTCGATTCCGTTCCGCGAGCTGATCGAGCGGCATTGCGGCGGCATTCGCGGCGGTTGGGACAATCTGCTCGCAGTGATCCCCGGCGGTTCTTCGGTGCCGCTGGTTCCGGCGGCGCAGATCATGGACGCGCCGATGGATTTCGACGGGCTGAAGGAACTCGGCTCGGGCCTTGGTACCGCCGCCGTCATCGTGATGGACAAGTCCACCGACATTGTTCAGGCGATCAGCCGCATCAGCTATTTCTACAAGCACGAAAGCTGTGGCCAGTGCACGCCGTGCCGCGAAGGCACCGGCTGGATGTGGCGGGTGATGGAACGGCTGCGGACGGGTGACGCCGATATCAGCGAGATCGACACGCTGTTCCAGGTGACCAAGCAGGTCGAAGGCCACACCATCTGTGCGCTGGGCGATGCGGCGGCATGGCCGATCCAGGGCCTGATCCGCCATTTCCGCCCCGAACTGGAGCGGCGTATCAATGAAAAAAATGGTGGCCCGGCGCCCCAGCTTCAGGCGGCGGAGTAAGCGAGGCGATGCTCTCCTTGTTTCTGTCCCCATTGCTGGCGGTGGCCCCCGTCGCGGAGGATGCGCAGACCTATTCGGTGCTGGCGCAGTTCGCGAAGTGTGTCGTGCGTCGCGAGCGGGAAATCGCGCGTGCGCTGCTGGCCGTGCCGAGTGGAAGCAATGAAGAGGGTGAATTGATGAGCGATCTCGTCAGCGGGCGTTGTTTGCCGGCCGGCATCCAGATGTTGCGAATGCAGTCCAGCACCTATCGTGCGGCGATCGCCGAAGCGTTGTTCGTTGCTGACCGCAAGGACGGCATGACCTTTCCCGTACTCGGGGATGCGCCTCCGCTTGCCGGTTTGGCGGGGCATGAAATGGGCATCGCATTTGCGCAATGCGTGGCGCGGGCGGATCGCGTGGATGCCGAAGCGCTGTTCGCCACCGAGATCGAATCGCCCGAGGAACTGGAAGTGGTGGGGAGGCTGCAGCCGATGCTCAATCCCTGCCTAGGCGAGGGGCGGTCGTTGCGGCTCAATCGCGCGTCGCTACGCGGGTTGCTTGCCGAGGCGATGTATCGCGATTTGCATATGGCCGTTTCGCCGGAAACGAATGGGCCGGTTAATTGAGAAGTTTGTCGTGTGGCGAGAATGTAGCGGTGCTGCCGCGTTATTAGGGGAGCGGAAAAAAATGCGTTACGGATTGGCTGGACTGGCCGGTGGTTTGGCGATGATGATCGGCGCGACCTTGGCGACGTCGGCTTCCGCGCAGGGGGAAACCGCGGCGCAGGTGCGACCGGGCAGCGAAACCGCATCGCGCGTGTCGGCGAACGACTGGCGTGAGGCCAAGCGCTTTGGAATGTGCGTTGCTGGCAGCAATCTGAACGAAGCCCGGATCATGATCGATCAGGGGCTGACGGACGAATCGGTCGAGCACCGGTCGCCAGCGCGCTTCCTCAATCGGTTCCAGGGCTGTGTCGCGTCGCGCAACGCGTTGAGCTCGGTCCTGTTCTATGGAGGGCTTGCCGAAGGGGTTCTGGCCGAACAGGCCGATGTCGTCGCGACGCTTGCGCCCGGCTCGACCGAACAGGTTACGGCCTATATCAAGGGCATCAATCCGCGTTTCTATGGTGCAACCGGAGACAGGCCTACGATTCAGCTTGCCACCGAATGTCGCGTCGGCTTTGCGCCGGGACAGGCGCGGGCAGTGTTGGAATTCGAACCCGGCACGCCGGAATATGATCAGGCTGTCAATGTGTTGCGGGCCGCGACGCCGCAATGCGCCGAAATCGACAAGGACGTGACGCGTGACGTTTATATTGAACGCGCGTATCTGAATATCGCACTCTATCACTGGATGCGGTTCAGAACGGAAAGCGCATCCTGAGCGACTGCTTAATAGCGGAGTAATCCGAATTTCAACGGCAAGTCATGCGAAGGAGGAAGTCATGCAGAAATCGGTATTTCTAACATTTGTTGCGATCACCGCATCAATGGCCACGGCGCAGTCGGCCAATGCGCAGAGCCGGCCGGTGTACGACCGGGAAATTCCTTCTCGCGGCGCATATGAAGTGGATGCCGCCGGAAATCGCCTGGCCCGCAGCTCCGGCGCGTTTCACAAGGCCGATGGTGAGCAGAATCGCGATTTCGAACTGGCGCGCGCCTTTGCCTCCTGCGCGGTAGGCATGGGCGAAGCACGGACACGCTTGCTGCTCGATCAGGAAGTGCCGGCGAAACACGCTTCGCGTCAGGCCGAGGATTCATATTTTTCGCGCCTGCGCAATTGCGCAACGCAGGATAATGTTCAGATCGATCGCGTCTTTCTTCGTGGCGCACTGTCCGAAGCGTTGATCTTGGACAGCGTTCCGGCGGAGTCGCTAAAGGCTGCGGCGAGCGGCGACGAGGTCATCGCTTTCGTTCGTGGCGTGTCGGTGGCCGACAGCTCGATGGAAAATCCGCTGACTCTTTTGCAGCTCAGCTATGAATGCCGGGTAGCTGCCGAACCGGTGCGCGCACGCACGGTGCTTGAAAAAACGCCGGGTTCCGGCGAAGAGGCGGCTGCGCTGACCGCGCTCAAAATCGCAACGCCCAGCTGCGACTCGATCGAGGAGCCGGAAGGCACCACCAATTTCTTCCGGCGCAGCTTTGTTGCGCGGGCGCTCTATCACTGGAGCAGCTTTGAATCCTGGGGCAGGTAAAGATCTGAAATGCCTAAACTGACCGTTGACGGAATCGAAGTGGAAGTGCCGCAGGGCGCAACCGTGCTTCAGGCCTGTGAGGCCGCTGGCAAGGAAATTCCGCGCTTCTGCTATCATGAGCGGCTGTCGATTGCCGGCAATTGCCGCATGTGTCTGGTCGAAGTGAAGCCGGGACCGCCCAAGCCGCAGGCTTCGTGCGCGCTTCCGGCTGGCGACGGTCAGGAAATCCGCACCGATACGCCGATGGTCAAGGCTGCCCGCGAAGGCGTGCTCGAATTCCTGCTGATCAATCATCCGCTTGATTGCCCGATCTGCGATCAGGGCGGCGAATGCGATCTGCAGGACGAGACCATGGCCTATGGCAAGGGCCATTCGCGCTATCAGGAAAACAAGCGCGCGGTTACCGAGAAATATATGGGTCCCATCGTCAAGACGGTGATGACTCGCTGCATTCACTGCACCCGCTGCATCCGGTTTACCGAAGAGGTTGCAGGCGGCGAGGAAATCGGCGCGATTTTCCGCGGCGAGGATATGCAGATCACCAGCTATCTTGAGCATGCGGTGAAGAGCGAGCTGTCGGGCAATGTCGTCGATCTGTGCCCGGTCGGCGCGCTGACGAGCAAGCCCTATGCGTTCGAAGCGCGGCCGTGGGAGCTCAAGAAGACGATGGCGATCGACGTCATGGACGCGGTCGGCACCAATATCCGCCTCGATAGCCGTGGGCGCGGCGTGCTGCGCGCGCTGCCGCGGATCAACGAGGACGTGAATGAGGAATGGGCGCACGACAAGACGCGCCACGCGGTTGACGGCCTGTCGCATCGCCGCCTCGACAAACCCTATGTCCGCCGCGACGGCAAGCTGGTCGCCGCAAGCTGGGAAGACGCTTTTGCCGCGATCGCTTCGGCCGCGAAAAAGGCAAAGGACAGCGTTGCCGCGATCGCCGGCGATCTGGTCGATTGCGAAACCATGTATGCCGCCAAGGCACTGGTAAATTCGCTCGGTTCGACGCTGATCGAAGGGCGCCAGACCGGCATGGATTATGACGTCACCAATCTGGCGGCGGTCAATTTCAACACCACCATCGCGGGCACCGAAGAAGCGGACGTGATCCTGCTGATCGGCACCAATTTGCGCTGGGAAGCGTCGCTGGTGAACACCCGCGTGCGCAAGGCGATCAAGCGCGGCGCCAAGGTGTTCGCGATCGGGCCGGAAGTCGACCTGACCTATAAGGTCGAATGGCTCGGCAATGATCTGAGCCTGCTCGGCAAGCTGCCCAAGGCGGTCAAGGACGCGTTCAAGGGCGCCGAAAAGCCGATGGTGATCGTCGGCGGCGCGGCGCTGAAGAACGGGCACGGCGCGGCGCTCGGCCTCGTCAAGACGCTCGGCCTCGTGAAAGAGGGCTGGAACGGTTTCAACGTGCTGCATTTCTCGGCGGCGCGGATGGGCGGGCTGATGCTCGGCTATGCGCAGCCGGGTGGCATTGCCGATGTGGTTGCGGCCAAGCCCAAGCTCGCCTTCTTCCTTGGCGCCGACGAAGTCGACTTCAAGGCGTTCAAGTCGAGCTACAAGGTCTATATCGGGCATCATGGCGATGCCGGTGCGCATGCGGCGGACGTGATCCTGCCGGGCGCGAGCTATGCCGAAAAGCCGGGTACTTATGTGAATATCGAAGGGCGCGTGCAGCGCGGCGATCGCGCCGTGTTCCCGCCGGGCGATGCGCGCGAGGACTGGACGATCCTGCGCGCGCTGTCCGAAGCTTTGGGCCGGACGCTGCCGTTCGACAGCTATGGCGCGTTGCGTGCGCAGATGTTCGCCGATGTGCCTGCGCTGGCGAATGAAGGGCTGGCGCGCTTCGAATGGGCGCCGCCGAGCCTCGACGCCAAGGCGGAAGGCGAAGTCGCCTATCCGATCCGTGATTTCTACCTCACCAACGCGATCTGCCGCGCGAGCCCGACGATGCAGCGCTGCTCGGCGGAACTTGTCCATGGCGAGGAATTTGCGGAGGCAGCGGAATGACGGTTCTTGCAAATGGCCCGTTGGTCCCGAGCGCAGTCGAGGGACCTGCCGCAGACGATATGCAAATGTGTTTCGACTTCGCTCGACACGAACGGGTTAAGGGGAGCGCCCTGTGACCAGCTGGTTTACCGCTCTTGGCCTGCCGTTCGGCTGGGCCTGGTTCATCGCGACGATCATCGACATATTGCTGATCGCACTGCCGCTGATGCTGGCGGTGGCGATGATCATCTATGCCGATCGCAAGATCTGGGCGGCGATGGCGCTGCGCAAGGGGCCGAATGTCGTCGGTCCGTTCGGTCTGCTCCAGTCGTTCGCCGACGGCCTCAAGGTGTTCCTGCAGGAAACGATCATTCCGGCGGCGGCGAACAAGGGGCTGTTCCTGCTCGCGCCGATCATCACCTTCACGGTCGCGCTGATCGTCTGGGCGGTGGTGCCGTTTCAGGCGGGATGGGCGCTGGCGAATATCAATGTCGGCCTGCTGTACGTGCTCGCGGCGTCGTCGCTCGGGGTCTATGGGATCATCCTCGCGGGTTGGGCATCGAACTCCAAATATCCCTTCTACTCCGCCATCCGCGCTGCGGCACAGATGGTGTCCTACGAAGTCTCGATCGGCTTCGTGCTGATCGCGATGGTGCTGTGGGCGGGGACGTTCAACCTGGGCGGTATCGTCGAGGGGCAGAAGGGGCATATCCTCGGCATCTTCAATGCCTATGGCCTCAATCCGCTGCTCTTCCCGATGGCGGTGGTGTTCTTCATCTCGAGCCTTGCCGAAACGCAGCGCGCGCCGTTCGACTTGACCGAGGCGGAGAGCGAGCTCGTCGCCGGATATCAGACCGAATATTCGTCGATGGCGTTCGCGCTCTACTGGCTCGGCGAATATGCCAACGTCATCCTGATGTGCACGCTCAACGCGACGCTGTTCTGGGGCGGTTATCTGCCCCCGATCGACTGGGCGCCGCTCTATTATGTGCCGGGCATCCTCTGGCTGTTCGCCAAGATCCTGTTCTTCTTCTTCTGCTTCAGCTGGGTGAAGGCGACGGTCCCGCGCTATCGCTATGACCAGCTGATGCGGCTGGGCTGGAAGGTTTTCCTGCCGCTGTCGTTGTTCTTCGTGTTCCTCGTGTCGGGCTATCTGATGCTGACGCGGGTGGGGATCTGATTATGAGCTTCGCGCAAACCATCCGCTCCTTCACGCTGTGGGAGTTTATCAAGGCGCATGCGCTGACCTTGAGCTACTTCTTCAAGCCCAAGGCGACGATCAACTATCCGTACGAGAAGAACCCGATCTCGCCGCGGTTCCGGGGCGAGCATGCGCTGCGCCGCTATCCGAACGGCGAAGAGCGCTGCATCGCGTGCAAGCTGTGCGAAGCGATCTGTCCGGCGCTGGCGATCACGATCGAGGCCGAGCCGCGCGAGGACGGCAGCCGCCGCACGACTCGCTACGACATCGATATGGTGAAGTGCATCTATTGCGGGCTGTGCCAGGAGGCGTGCCCGGTGGATGCGATCGTCGAGGGGCCGAATTTCGAATTCGCCACGGAAACGCGTGAGGAGCTGGTTTACCACAAGGAAAAACTGCTCGCGAACGGCGACCGGTGGGAAAGCGCCATCGCGGCGAACCTTGCCGCCGACGCGCCGTATCGTTAAGCGGCATGCCAATCGATTCTAACCCGTTCGGGCTGAGCCTGTCGAAGCCCGCCCTTCGGCAAGCTCAGGGCCAACGGCGCCTTGGGGGCAAGGTTTCACTGTGATCCAGGCAATCGCCTTTTACCTGTTCGCATTCGTCGTCATCGCGTCCGCGGTGATGGTGATTTTCTCACGCAACCCGGTCCATTCGGTGCTGTGGCTGATCCTGGCGTTCTTCAACGCCGCCGGGTTGATGCTGATCGCCGGGGCCGAGTTCATCGCGATGCTGCTCGTCATTGTATATGTCGGCGCGGTCGCGGTGCTGTTCCTGTTCGTCGTGATGATGCTGAACATCGATTTCGCCGAGCTGCGTGCCGGTGTCGCGCGCTATGCCGCAGTGGGGCTGGCGCTCGCCGTCGCACTGGTCGCGGAAATCATCATCGCGGTTAGCGCGTGGAAGGTCGGCGGGATCGAGCTGGGCCGCCGCATCGCCGCCACGGATGAGAGCATTCCGAATATCGAAGCGGTCGGACGGCTGCTCTATTCGCGTTATCTGTTCGCGTTCGAAGCGGCGGGGCTGATCCTGCTGGTGGCGATGATCGGTGCGATCGTGCTCACCTATCGCCATCGCGCGGGCGTCAAGCCGCAGAATATCAGCGCCCAGATCAATCGCCGGTCGAAAGACGCGGTGCGAATGGTCGACGCGCCCGTCGGTAAGGGAGTCGAGCTGTGATCGGCGTCACCCACTATCTGGTCGTTGCGGCGATCCTGTTCACGCTCGGCGTGCTCGGCATCTTCCTCAACCGCAAGAATCTGATCGTCATCCTGATGGCGATCGAGCTGATCCTGCTGGCGGTGAATATCAATCTCGTCGCCTTTTCCGCCGCGCTGGGCGACATGGTGGGTCAGGTGTTCGCGATGTTCGTGCTGACCGTTGCCGCCGGCGAAGCGGCGATCGGCCTCGCCATTCTCGTCATCTATTTCCGCAGCCGTGGATCCATCGCGGTCGACGACGTCAACCGGATGAAGGGGTAAACGTCCGGTGCAAGCCATCCATTTCATCATCGCGCTGCCGCTGCTGGCGTTCATCGTCGCTGGCCTGAGCAACCGCGCATTCGGCATCGCTTTCCCGAAGCTGGTGACCACCGGTGCGCTGTTCATCGCCTGCGCGCTCAGCTGGTCGATCTTCATCCCGTTCCTGACGGGCGGCGGCAGCGAAAGCGTCGCGCCGGTATTTACCTGGATCGAATCGGGCAAACTCGACGTCAGCTGGGGCCTGCGCGTCGATGCGCTGACGGCAGTGATGCTGGTGGTGATCACCAGCGTGTCGGCGCTCGTCCACCTCTATAGCTGGGGCTATATGAGCGAGGACCCGGATCAGCCGCGTTTCTTCGCCTATCTCTCGCTCTTCACCTTCGCGATGCTGATGCTCGTGACCGCCGACAATCTGCTCCAGATGTTCTTCGGCTGGGAAGGGGTGGGGCTCGCATCCTATCTGCTGATCGGTTTCTGGTTCAAGAAACCGAGCGCAAACGCGGCCGCGATCAAGGCGTTCGTCGTCAACCGCGTCGGCGATCTTGGCTTCATGATGGGGATTTTCGGCACCTTCCTGGTGTTCGGGACGATTTCGATCCCGGCGATCCTGGAAGCCGCGCCTGGCATGGCCGGATCGACGATCGGGTTCCTGGGTATGCGCATCGATACGATGACATTGCTCTGCATCCTGTTGTTCATCGGCGCGATGGGCAAATCGGCTCAGCTTGGCCTGCACACCTGGTTGCCCGACGCGATGGAGGGCCCGACTCCGGTGTCGGCGCTGATCCACGCCGCGACGATGGTTACCGCGGGCGTGTTCATGGTGTGCCGCCTGTCGCCGATGTTCGAAACCAGCCACGCGGCGATGACCTTCATCACCGCGATCGGCGCCGCGACTTGTTTCTTCGCGGCGACGGTCGGCGTCGTGCAGACCGATATCAAGCGCGTCATCGCCTATTCGACCTGTTCGCAGCTCGGCTATATGTTCTTCGCTGCGGGCGTCGGCATGTATGGCGCGGCGATGTTCCACCTGTTCACCCACGCCTTTTTCAAGGCGCTGCTGTTCCTGGGTGCCGGTTCGGTGATCCACGCGATGCATCACGAGCAGGACATGCGCTATTATGGCGGACTGCGGAAAAAGATCCCGGTGACCTATTGGACGATGATGGCCGGCACGCTGGCGATCACCGGCGTCGGGATTCCCGGCAGCCTGTTCGGGTTCTTCAACATCGGCTTTGCCGGTTTCCATTCGAAGGACGCGATCATCGAAGCGGCCTATGCGGCGGGGGCGACTCCGGCATTCTGGGTCGGCGTGTTCGTGGCGCTGCTCACCAGCTTCTATAGCTGGCGTCTGGTGTTCCTGACATTCCACGGCAAACCGCGCTGGGCGGGCAGCGAGCATATCCAGCACGCCGTCCATGATGCGCATGGCCATCACGACCATCCGGCCGAAGAGGATGCGGGGCACGAACCCGATCCCCATGGCGCGACGCATGACGAAGTCACCGATGGCACGGGCGGATATCATCCGCACGAAAGCCCGGCGGTGATGCTGATCCCGCTGCTGGTCCTGACGATCGGTGCGGTGTTCGCAGGCTTCGTCTTCCACAGCTATTTCATCGAGGCCGACGGCAATTTCTGGAACGGCAGCCTGTTCTTCGACGAACATCTGGCGCATGCGATGCATGAAGTGCCGGTGTGGGTGAAACTGTCGGCGACGGTGGCGATGCTGATCGGCCTGCTGATCGGATGGCTTGCCTACATCCGCAACCCCGCATTCCCGGCAAAGGCGGCGGAGACGTTCAGCGTGCTGCACACCTTCCTGCTGCGGAAATGGTATTTCGACGAACTGTACAATGTCGTGTTCGTGAAACCCGCGCTGTGGATCGGTCGCGTCCTGTGGAAGGGTGGCGACGAGGGAACGATCGACCGGCTCGGCCCCAACGGGCTGGCCTGGGCGATCCAGCGCGGCAGTGGAATCGCGAGCAGGCTGCAATCGGGATATGTCTATACTTATGCCTTCGTCATGCTGATCGGGCTTACCGCCGCGATCACCTGGGTCATCACGCGGTAAGGGGCCCGGGCATATGGAACATTTTCCCATCCTTTCGGTGATGCTGCTGATCCCCGCTGCTGCGGCGGTAGCATGTCTGTTCGCCGGTGCGACGGCCGCGCGTTGGATCGCGCTGGGCGCGACGTTGGTCGATCTGGTGCTCGGCGCGGTGCTGTGGGCCAGTTTCGATATCGGCGGCGCGCAGTGGCAGTTCGTCGAATATGTGCCGATCTTCGGCCGCTTCGCCTGGGCGCTGGGCATCGATGGCTTCGCGCTGTTGCTGATCCTGCTGTCGGTATTCCTGATGCCGATCTGTATCGGTGCAAGCTGGAAGGCGATCACGACGCGCGTGCCCGAATATATGGCGCTGTTCCTGTTCACCGAAGTGCTGATGATCGGCACCTTCGCTGCGCAGGACCTGTTCCTTTTCTACATCTTCTTCGAGGCCGGCCTCATCCCGATGTATCTGATCATCGGCGTGTGGGGTGGTGCGAACCGCATCTATGCCTCGTATAAATTCTTCCTCTACACGCTGCTCGGCTCGGTGCTGATGCTGATCGCCATGATCTATATGGTGATGACGACCGGCACGACGTCGATCCCCGAACTGATGCAGACCGATTTCCCGGCGCATGTGCAGACATGGCTGTGGCTCGCCTTCTTCGCTTCGTTCGCAGTCAAGATGCCGATGTGGCCGGTCCACACCTGGCTTCCCGATGCGCACGTGCAGGCGCCGACCGCGGGTTCGGTGATCCTGGCGGGCGTGCTGCTGAAGCTCGGCGGATACGGTTTCCTGCGTTTCTCGCTGCCGATGTTCCCCGAAGCGTCGGCGCAGCTCGTCTGGCTGGTCTTCGCGCTGTCGGCAGTCGCGGTGATCTATACCAGCCTCGTCGCGCTGGTGCAGAGCGACATGAAGAAGCTGATCGCCTATTCCTCGGTCGCGCATATGGCGATCGTGACGGTCGGCCTGTTCGCGTTCAACCAGCAGGGTATCGAAGGCGCGATGATGGTGATGCTGGGCCATGGCCTGGTGTCGGGCGCGCTGTTCCTGTGCGTCGGCGTCATCTATGACCGGCTGCATACGCGTGAGATCGACCGTTATGGCGGTCTGGCGATCAACATGCCGCGCTATGCCGTGCTGTTCCTGCTGTTCACCATGGCTTCGGTGGGCCTGCCGGGCACGAGCAACTTCGTCGGCGAACTGCTCGCGCTGATGGGCGCATATCAGGTGTCGACGCTGATCACGCTGTTGTGCACGACCGGCATCATTCTGGGCGCCGCCTATATGCTGTGGCTCTATCGCCGCGTCGTGTTCGGCGATCAGAAGAATGCCGATGCCGCCGCAATGCCCGATCTGTCGCTGCGCGAATTCTGGCTGCTGGCGCCGATCGCGGCGGTGGTGCTGTGGATGGGCGTCTATCCCGAAAGCTTCCTTGCTCCGATGCGTCAGGACACTGTCATTCTGCTCGAACGGCTCGACCGTGCGAAACCCGCCGGAGATTCGCTGCGGACGCCGGGCAATCCCGCTGCAGCGCCCGCCCATGAAGATGTCGCGCACGGGGAGGCGCACTGATGAGCTACGCCACCCAAATGGCCATGGTGCTGCCCGAACTGGTGCTCGCAGTGTCGGCGATCCTGCTGATGCTGATCGCCGCCTGGGGCGGTCAGGCCGCGACGCGCGCGGTCAGCTTCGTTGCGGTACTCGCATTGATCGGTGCCGGGATCGCGCTGTTCGGTCCGGCCTCGGCCGGCGGAACCGCGTTTGACGGCCTCTATCATGCCGATGCTTTTGCCGCCTTTGCCAAGGCATTGATCTTTGGCGCGGCGGCTGTCGCGATCCTGGTCGCGCCCAAATTCTTCGAACAGACGTCGGGGGACGATCTGCGCCCCGAATATCCCGTGCTGATCCTGCTGTCGGCGGCGGGCATGGGAATGATGGTTTCGGCGGGCGACCTGATCACGCTCTATGTCGGCCTCGAGCTGATGAGCCTGGCCTCTTATGTGCTTGCCAGCTTCATGCGGCACGACATGCGTTCGGCCGAAGCGGGCCTCAAATATTTCGTTCTCGGCGCGCTGGCCTCGGGCATTCTGCTTTACGGCATCTCGCTGGTCTATGGCTTCAGCGGCACGACGATGTTCGGCGCGATTGCCGATGCCTATGCCGGCGAGCGTTCGATCGGCCTGTTGTTCGGGCTGGTGTTCGTGTTCGCGGGGCTGGCGTTCAAGATTTCCGCCGTGCCGTTCCACATGTGGACGCCCGACGTTTATGAAGGCGCACCGACGCCGGTGACGGCGTTCTTCGCTTCCGCGCCCAAGGTCGCGGCGATGGCGCTTACCGTTCGTGTCGCGATCGAAGCGATGGGACCGGCGATTGCCGACTGGCGCCAGATCGTCGTGTTCGCCTCGCTTGCCTCGATCATCTTCGGCGCGGTCGCCGCGATCGGACAGAGCAATATAAAGCGGCTGCTTGCCTATTCCTCGATCAACAATGTCGGCTTTGCGCTGATCGGCCTTGCCGCCGGGACCGAGGCGGGCGTGGCGAGCGTGCTCTTCTATATGACGGTCTATATCGTCATGACGATCGGCAGCTTCCTGGTCGTGCTGCAGATGCGCGGACCCGACGGCCAGCCGATCGAGACGATCGCGAGCCTTGCGGGCATGTCGCGCACGCGACCGGGCCTGGCTGCGGCACTGGCGATCTTCATGTTCAGCCTTGCCGGCATTCCGCCGCTGCTGGGCTTCTTCGCCAAGCTGGAAGTGTTCATCGCCGCAGTCGATGCGGGGCTGTTCGCGCTTGCCGTGGCGGGCATCGTCGGATCGGTGATCGGCGCCTATTATTATCTGAAGGTCATCAAGACGATGTACTTCGATGACGCGGCGCCTGCCTTCACCGGAAAGACAAGCCCGGTCGAAGGGGTGTTGCTGACCATCGCCGCGCTGGTGATTTCGCCGCTGGGCTGGTTCCTGCTGGTACCGCTGGGCAGCTGGACGAGCACGGCTGCCGCTTCGCTGTTCTGACGCGCGATGATCCGCACCGTCGCGCAGACGGGATCGACCAATGCCGATCTGATCGATCTTGCGCGCGCGGGCGCGCAAGAGGGGCTGTGGCTGCGCGCCGAGCGGCAGACGGGCGGGCGCGGTCGCCAGGGCAGGGCGTGGGTTTCGCCCGAGGGAAACCTCTATGCCAGCACGATCGTTCGGCTGCGCGCTTCCGATCCGCCCCCGGCGACGCTGGCACTGGTGGCCGCGGTCGCACTGGAAGAAGCGGTGCGGATATGGCTTCCCGACGCGCCGATTCTGCTCAAATGGCCCAATGACCTGCTGATTGCGGGCGCGAAACTGTCGGGCATATTGCTCGAGCGCGTCGATACTGCCGTGGTCATCGGCATCGGCGTCAATATCGCACATCATCCGACCGATATCGAACGTTCGGCGACCAGCCTGTCCGCGCAGGGCGCCGCGCCCGCGCCCGGCCTGTTTCTCGAAACGCTTGCCGACACCTTTTCCCGCTGGCTCACGCGCTGGCGCGGCGAGGGGATCGGGGCGATCCGCGACCGCTGGACCGCACGCGCGCATCCGGAGGGGACGGCGTTGCAGGCGCGGCTGGGCGACGGAGTCGTCATCGACGGGCTTTATGCCGGGCTGAATGGCGACGGTGCGCTCATCCTGCGCTTGGCCGATGGCACCCGCCATGTCATTCACGCGGGCGACGTGTTCCTGATCTGAAGGATCCTATCCATGCTGCTCGCTATCGATGCCGGCAACACCAATATTGTTTTCGCGCTGATCGAGGACGGCGAGATCCGCACCCGCTGGCGCATCGCGACCGATCCGCGCCGTACCGCCGACGAATATGCCGTGTGGCTGAACCAGCTGCTTCAGCTTGAAGGCTATGACCGTACCGCCGTCAGCGCAGTGATCGTCTCGACCGTGGTGCCGCGCGCGCTCCACAATCTGGAAGTGCTGAGCAATAAATATTTCGGCGTCGATGCCGTGATCGCGGGGCAGGGCGATGCGCAATGGGGCTTTGCGCTGGACGTCGAAGAACCGCAGAGCCTGGGCGCGGACCGCGCCGTCAGCATGATCGCCGCGCATCAGGCGCATCCGGGCGATGTGATCCTGATCGATTTCGGCACGGCGACGACATTCGATGTGATCGATTATCGCGGTGCGTATAAGGGCGGGATCATCGCGCCGGGCATCAACCTGTCGCTTGACGCTCTGGTCAATGCGGCGGCCAAGCTGCCGCGTATTGCGATTACTGCGCCCGCAAGCGGTAGCGTGATCGGTCGCAACACCGTCGATCAGATGAATATCGGCATTTATTGGGGCTATATCGCGATGATCGAGGGGCTGGTCACTCGCATCCGCGAAGAGATTGGCCGCCCGGCGCGCGTCGTGGCGACCGGCGGGCTCGCCGTCCTGTTCGAACAACATACCGATGTGTTCGACGTGGTTGAGTCGGACCTGACGATCCAGGGGCTCGGCATTCTGTGGGAACGCTCGCAACGCGCCCGGCATTGAGCGCCGCAGACGCAGGCGGGTTGCGCGCGCGCCGAGAAAGGTGCACCCAACACGCTCTTTTTTCGCCGGTTGTCCTCTATCCGGCGTCTGATCCAGCGATAGGAAATCAGTGACCCCCGGTAAGGAACTTCTCTTCGTCGCGCTCGGCGGTTCGGGCGAGATCGGCATGAACGTCAATCTCTATGGCACGCAGGGCAAATGGGTGATGGTCGATTGCGGCATCACGTTCGGGGATGCCGGCTATCCGGGCATCGATGTGATCCTGCCCGATCTGCAGTTTATCGAGGAACGGCTCGACGATCTGGTCGGTATCGTGCTGACCCATGGGCATGAGGATCATATCGGGGCGTTGCCCTATCTCGCGCTCGATCTGGGGGTGCCGCTTTATGCCACGCCGTTCACTGCGGGGCTGATTCAGGGCAAGCTCGACGAGGAAGGCATTTCCGACCGCGTCGAACTCAACATCATCGAAAACGAAGGCAGTTTCCGGGTCGGCCCGTTCGGCTTTCGCTATGTCCCGCTCGCCCATTCGATTCCCGAAGGCAATGCAGTGCTGATCGATACGCCCTATGGGCGGATCTTTCACACCGGCGACTGGAAGCTGGACGAAGAGCCGCTGCTCGGATCGCCGTCGACGGCGGAAGAGCTGAAGGCGATCGGCGATCAGGGCGTGCTGGCACTGGTGTGCGACAGCACCAATGTCTTCAACGAACAGGCATCGGGTTCGGAAGCCGCGGTTCGCAAGGGACTGGACGAAGTGATTGCGGGCGAGAAGGGGCGGGTGCTCGTCACCACCTTTGCTTCCAACGCCGCGCGATTGCAGACGCTGGGCGAAGTCGCGCGCGATACCGGGCGCAAGCTGTGCGTCGCGGGGCGTTCGCTCGACCGCATCCTGCGCGTGGCCAAGGCGACGGGTTATCTGCGCGATTTTCCCGAAACGATCGATTTCGAAACCGCGATGACGCTGCCGCCCGGCCGGGTGATGATCGTTGCGACCGGCGGGCAGGGGGAGCCGCGCGCGGCGCTTTCGCGGATTGCCGACGGCACCCATCCGATCAAGCTCGACAAGAATGACCTCGTCGTCTTTTCGTCGAAGCAGATTCCCGGCAACGAACTCGCCATCGGGCGGATCATGAATGTGCTGGCGCATCGCGGCGTGCGGCTGATCACCGACCGGCAGGCCTTCGTCCATGTTTCGGGGCATCCGGGTCGCCCCGAACTGGCCGAAATGTATGGCTGGATCCGGCCCAAATATCTGCTGCCGGTGCATGGCGAAGTGCGCCATATGATCGAACAGGCGCGGTTCGGCGTCGATCGGGGCATTTCCGGCGCTATTTTCCAGGTGAATGGCGAGCTGGTGCGGCTTGCACCCGGCACTCCCGAAGTGATCGATCATGTTCCGGTCGGGCGGCTGGTGCTCGACGGTGATGTGATCCTGCCCGCCGATGGCGGCACGATCAACGAACGGCGCAAGCTGGCGCTCAACGGCCAGATTTCGGTCGCGGTCGCGCTGACGTCGAATGGCGCGATGCTGGGCGTGCCGCAAATCCGGCTTCAGGGCGTGCCGGTGGAGGAAGAACGCGAATCCTTCCTTCAGGATGCCGCCGCCGCCGCCACCGAAGTGTTGCGCGATCGCAAGCGCGGAGGCGATATCGAGGATCTGCGCGAAAAGCTGCGGCTTGCCGTGCGGCGGACCGCGACGCGCTGGACCGGCAAGAAGCCGGTTGTCGATGTACTGATTGTGGAGGGTTGATCCATGGGCCTGCCGTCAATGCTGGCCATCTATTTCCTTTTCTGGGTGTTCTCGGTGTTTATCGTGCTGCCCTTTGGCGTGAAGACCAGCGCCGAGGTGGGAGAGCCGGTGCAGCCGGGCCATGCCGAAAGCGCGCCGCACAAATTCAGCCTGCCGAAAACCCTGCTGCGCGGCACGATCCTGGCGACGGTCATGTTCGCGCTGTTCGGGCTCAATTACATTTATGGCTGGGTGACGCCCGAAATGCTCGACTGGACACAGTGGTAGGCTGCGCGATCAGGCGCGCAGCCGCTCGATCGCCTGCGCCAGCGCGACATAGAGCTTACCCATATCGCTCGACAGCAGCGTGACGCCCAGCGGCGAACCTTCGCGCAGCGAAAGGATCTGGCGCAGCATCGCTTCGAAATCGTGGATGTAGCGATTGACGTTGTCGCGGAAATCCTCGTCCTCGCCATACAGATCGGCGATCGCCTTGCTTTGCGTCGTGTCGAGCAGCCGCACCGCGCGTCGCGTGAAAACGCCGCGATCGCCCTTCAGATAGGCGGTCCAGGCGCTGTCCGACACATCCTGCGAGAAGCATTTGGTGATGTCGATCGACGCCGAGTTCATCGCTTCGATCAGCAGTGAGACGCGGCGGGCAAAACCATCGCTGTCGGCCTTTTCGCGCTCGGTGCGTGCTTCCTCGATGCGATGTTCCACCGATGCCGTGGTTTCGGCGAGCGACAGCATTTGTTGCGTCAGCCGCTCGGACGCGCGCGTGGCGGCGCCGACGGCCGCTTCGGTGGTTTCGGCAAGCTCGCCCAGCTGGCGGCGCACCGAGGCATCCATCGCGCGGCGCAGCGCGTCGGTGCCTGCGGTTTCGAGCGCGCGGGTCGCTTCGGGTACGATGCCGTGCAGTGCCTCGCGCGCCTTGTCGGCGGCGGCAGCGGCGGTTTCGCGCACCCGGATCAGCGCATCGACCAGCTGCGGCGCGGCATCCTCGGCAAAACGCTGAGTCGTACCGATCGCCTGATCGACAATGGTTTCGAGCGATTCGGCCTTGGTCCGACCGTCCTCGAGCGTTTCGAGCAAAGCCTGTGATGTGCGCTGGAGCGTGTCGCGCTGTTGCGACACGACATCGGCGATCGCTTCGATAGCGTCATGCGTGCTTTCGGCGGCAGTGACGAGCGCAAGCAGCTCGGGCTTGCTTTCGGAAACTGCCTTGCGGCTCGCGACGATGCGCGCGTCGAGCCGGTCGAGCGCAGCAGGCAGCGTTTCGTCCATCTCGCGTGCGGAGGCGTCGAGCGCAGTGAGCAGCTCTTCGGCGGTATTGATGACGCCGCGCGCGGTCGCATCGCCCGCATGCATCGCTTCGGTCATCGCGCCGACCGATCCGCTGAGCGCGCTGATCGAAGCGGCAAGCGCCTGTGCGCGCTCCATGCCGCCGGCATGCATCGCCGCGATTTCGCTGTCGATCGTGGAAACATGGCCGGAAAGCGATGCGAAGATCGCATCGCCGCGCCCCTGTTCCTCGCCGAGCCGCAGCGAGATGCGTTCGACTGCCTCCTCGATCGTTGCGATCCGTTTACCGAGCGTCTCGACGCTGTCGCGCCCCGCCTTGTCGAGCGCGGCCTGGTTGGCGTTGAGCATGGCAAGGATCGCTTCGCCCTGCGCGGCAATGCCCTTGCGCGCTTCGTCCACGGCCTGCGCCGCGCGATCGAGTACCGCGTCGACGGCGGACGACATTTCGCCGGTAACCGATTCGAGCCGCTCGCCTGCCTTTTCGCTCGTCGCCTCCATATTCGCCAGATGCGATGCCAGCCGTTCGGCGGCCCCTCCGGCAATCCTGTCGGCTTCGCGGCCGCGGTCACTGAGCGCGGCAAGCTGGACGTCGAGCGCAGCGGCGCGCTGGCTCGCGGTCAGCCCGGCTTCCTCGATCCGACCGGTCAGATCGCGCATTTCCTCCTGTGCCTGGGGCAGGGCAGTGAGGACGGTGGTCACCTTCGCTTCGGCGCTGGCCACTGCCTCGCCCAGGTTCGTCGAACTCGTGTCGATCGCCTGGGCATGTTCGCCGATGCGATCGGCCGTGGTGCGCAGGCGCGCGGTGGCGTGGTCGCCCATGTCCATCAGCAAATTGGTCTGTTCGGCCAGCGCCTGGCGATTGTCCTCGATCTTGCGCGAGAGGGTGGCGACCATCCGTTCGAGCGCTGCCGCCTCGGCGCGCATCGATCGCGCGGTCGCGCCCCAGCGGCGCGCTTCGGCGGTGCTCGATCGCAGCGTCAGCAGATAGAAGATACCGATCAGCGCCGGTGGAACGCACAGCGCGGCGATGAACTGAATGAGGGCAAGCGGCGCCATGCCCGTTTGCAGCGCTTCGCGCGATGCCCAGAGCGCGCCACCGAACCAGCCCAAAATGGCAAGGATCGCAAGCGTGGGAAGCAGCCAGCTGCGGCGCAGCGGCGTCGGCTCCTCTTCGCTTTCCTCCTGATATTCCACGATTTCCGCTTCCGCGCTGTCACCGGTTTCGGCGGCAATATCCATATCGTCCGCCGAGGAGCCATCCCCGGCAGCATCGGACAGCAACAGCTCTTCGCTGCCTTCAACCTGCATATCGGGCAGGTGCTTCGCCTGTTTCGCGCGTGCCATGTCTCACATTTACCACGATTCGTCGCGGAACCAACAGCGTCGAAACAAAGCCTTAAGCAAGCGCGGCGTAGACCCGGCCCGATGGCGTATGATCCTGGTGCAATCGATGCGACGTTGGCGGCGGCAGTGGGCGATGAGCCTGCGCTGATCGCCGAACTGCGCGAGGCGTTTCTCGACGGTGCGAAGCGCAGCTTTGCAACGTTGCGCACTGCCGAAAGCGGCGATGTCTGGATTGCAGCTGCGTTGCGGCTCAAGGGACTTGCGGCGAGCTTTGGCGCGGTGCGGCTGATGGCGCTCGCCGGAGAAGCCGCCGAAGGTCAGCCGCGCGACGCCGCGATCCTGAGAAAGATCGGCCGCGCGATCGAGCGGCTCTGACGCTGTTTTCCTGATCGGACGAGTGCCGGTGAGCGATGCGAAGCGCAGGACGCTCCGCATCGCCCGATGGCTCAGAATTTCAGGCTGATCCCGGCATGCGCGGTGATCGCCGTTTCATCGCCCCGGAACAATTCGCCGCTGGCTCCGCCCTGAAGCGACAAATTGGGTCCGAGTTTCCCGGCGACCGTGAAGCCATAGCTCATATAGTCGCTGTCGGCGGTGTGGACCGGCACTGTCCAGGAGATAGGCGCGCCCGATGGCGTCATGGTGAAGCTGCGCGGATCGTCATCGAAATCATGTTCATATGCCGCGCGGATGTTCACCGATACCGGACCATCGCCGTCCGAACGTAGCGACAGGCCGACCCGTCCGGTCAGGCTTTCGATTTCCTGTTTGCCGAAACTGGCGCTGGTCGATTGCGGCGACGCTTCGGTATAGCCGTCGACCGTTACCCGTTCCCAGTCGAGCCCGATTTCGGGACCGAATGCCATGCCCCCACCGCGCAGCAGCGTCGCGTCGAGCGCGGCGCCGATCGCAAGATAATCGGTGTCGGTGTCGCCGACATGGGTGCGGGTAACCGGGCCGATATGCACCACGCGGGTGATGTCGTTCAGCTTGCCCGTGCCATAGACGCCCGAAACGCTGATTCCGGCAAAGCCGATATCGGCATGCGCGATGCCGGTGACCGACCAGGCTTCGCTGTCATAGCTGCCCGATCCGAGTTCGAAATCGCCCTTGCCCTGGCTGTAGCCGACGGCAAGCGCGGCGCCCGCATCGGGGCCGAAGCCGAAGGCGATGCCGAGATCGCCGATAAAGCCGCGCTCGGTGAGCCCGATCCGCTGAGTCGTGCCGTCATTGTCATAATAATGATAGCCGCCATTGGCGAACAGCCGCATGCCTTCGCCCATGCCGGTCATCGCGCCATTTTCGGCAAGTCGCCGATGCGCGCGATAGCTTGCCTGTGTGGCATAGCCGAGCCCGGCGATCTGATCCGGCGCCATCACCAGACTGGCGATCGCCTGACCCTGGACGCGCTGCATCTTGCCGGTCGGATGGACCGTATCGGCCAGCGCATGGGTCTCCGCCGCGTCGGGGGAGACGAGCGTGTCGCGCGTGCAGATCAGAGACGACACGGTACAGGCCGGATTGACGATATCGGTAATCCCGAAGGCGCCGGGATTCGCGATGACTTCGTTATAGAGCATGTCGGTATCGAAATAGAGCGCATTGACGTTTGCCGCCGCCAGCGCCGCCGCGTAATTCTGGTTATAGAATTGCAGGCCCGCCTGACCGCCGGTCTGAACCGACATGGTGACGATGCGTCCGGCCCCGGCATCCTGAACCCGTCGGACCTGCGTGGCGAGTTCGCCGGCGGCAGTCGACAGGATCGTCGGATCGGTCCCGCCCAGCGCGCCGAAATAGAAGAAATCATTCCCGCCGCCCTGAATATAAACCAGGTCGCTGGCCGAGAAGCTGCCGCCTGCGGCGAGGAAATTGTCGATCTGCGTGGCGATCGGGATCGACAGGGCATTCGCCGCGGTCACGCGCGCGCCGCCCACGGCAAAGTTGGTGCCGCCCAAGCCATAGGCGGTCTTCAGATCAATGCCGAGCATCGCCGCGAATATTTCGGGCGATACCGGATCGGGGTTGGTCGTGAAGCTGCCGGCACCGGGTGGCAGTGTTCCGCCGGCGGCATAATAGCCGCCGTCCGAAAGGCTGTCGCCGAACACGATGATGCGATCGACACTGGTTTCTTCATGGTCCGCGCTGGATTGCGCAAGCGCGGGAGCGGACACGGTCGTCAGCAATGACGCCGCGCAAATACCGATAAGGCGTTTCATCCTCTTCCTCCTATGATGGATCGGTCATTCTTGGCGGACCGATTCCTTGATCGAGGAGACAGGGAACTGATTATACTGTCAAGTTTTCCAAACCGCAGATTCGAACGCGCGACTGGCGACGCGCATCGCCGCGTTCTTCAGGCGCGGCGATGCGCCCGGCATCCTGTTACGGAGGGGAGGCGGAGCTGACGTTACGGTCAGCGTTTGCGCGTCAGTTCGCGCATCGCATCGTCGAGGCCGTCGAGCGTCAGCGCATACATGCGCTCCTGCATCAGATCGCGGATGATCCGAGTCGATTGCGAATAATTCCACTGCGCCTCCGGCAGCGGATTGAGCCACACCGTCGCGGGATAGGTATTGGTCACCCGGTCGAGCCAGACCGCGCCCGATTCCTCGTTGAAATGTTCGACCGACCCACCCGGATGGCTGATCTCATACGGGCTCATCGACGCATCGCCGACGAAGATCACCTTGTAATCATGCCCGAATTTGTGAAGCACGTCCCAGGTCGGCGTCCGTTCGGAAAAGCGGCGGCGATTGTCCTTCCACACGCCTTCGTAGAGGCAATTGTGGAAGTAGAAGAACTCCATATTCTTGAATTCGGCGGTCGCGGCGGAAAACAGCTCCTCGCAAAGCCGGACGAACGGATCCATCGACCCGCCGACATCGAGAAACAGCAGCAGCTTGACTGCATTGTGCCGTTCGGGCCGCATATGGATGTCGAGCCAGCCCTGCCGCGCCGTGCCTTCGATCGTGGCGTCGAGGTCGAGTTCGTCGGCGGCCCCTTCGCGCGCGAAGCGGCGCAGGCGGCGCAGCGCGACCTTGATATTGCGGGTGCCGAGTTCGCGCGTGCTGTCGAGATTCCTGAACTCGCGCTTTTCCCAAACCTTGATCGCGCGCTTGTGCTTGCTTTCGCCGCCGATCCGCACCCCTTCGGGATTATAGCCCGAATGGCCATAGGGGGAGGTGCCGCCGGTGCCGATCCATTTATTGCCGCCCTGATGGCGTTCCTTCTGCTCCTCGAGCCGCTTTTTCAGCGTCTCCATGATCTCGTCCCAGTCGCCGAGCGACTTGATCGCTTCCATCTCTTCGGGCGTCAGATATTTCTCGGCGACGGCACGCAGCCATTCCTCGGGCACTTCGGCGGGGTTTACGCCATAATTGGTGGCGATGCCCTTGAAGACCTTGGAAAAGACCTGATCGAAACGGTCGAGCAGCCCTTCGTCCTTCACGAAAGTGGCGCGGGCGAGATAGTAAAATGCCTCGGGCGTCTGTTCGATCACGTCGCGATCGAGCGCTTCGAGCAGGAGCAGATGCTCCTTCATGCTGGCGGGAATGCCGGCGGCGCGCAGCTCGTCGAGAAAATTGAGGAACATGGCCGCCCTTCTGCCTGCGCGCGTGGCCAAGGGCAACTAGGTCGTGAACCCATAAACGGCGCCGCCGAGGCGCCGGAATGGCGAACATATCGGGCCAAAGTGGCCGCGGGGAGGGCTGGGCGCCCTTCCAAGGCCGCTTTGGGTCGAGATGGAAGCCATTCCGCCGTCCCGAAGGGATTTGACCAAAATGGCTCAGCGCTGCGTCGGCAGAGCTTGAAATATCGACATATTCCTGCGCCCCGCCTCCTTGCGCTGAGCCATTTTGCTTCAAACCTCGACGGCGCCGTTTGTGGGTTCACGACCTATGGGATGCGTTCGTAGAGTTTCCAGTCGGTGCCGGAGAGGTTCGACGCCTTGCCGGTTGCGATTTCGGCGTAGCGGGCGCCGCAACGTTCGGGCTGGGGCGGCAGCGCGCTTCCGCCGGTCTGATCGAGGAACAGGAATCGCGCGGGCGGGCAGGGGTTGGGACGTTCCGATATCCGCAGCGGATAGCGTGCCTGATCGGCGGCGACCGCGAGTACCGCAGTGGCGCGGCTGGTTTCGATCGCGACGCGTGCGCCGGTGGGGGCGCGGCGCATCATCGCCGCGATCGCATTGCCCGGATCGCCGCGCTGGTTCGCGATCAGGCTCTGATCGGCGATCAGCGACGCCAGCGTGATTGCGGCAAGCAGGATGAGGGCAAGCCCGCGCGGCCATCCCGCCCGACGCAACAAGGTTGCGGCGGCTATCGCGGACAGCGCCAGCACGCCGATCGCCGACACCAGATAATAGCGCGCGATACTGGCATTGCCGATCTGAAGAAGCGGCACCACCAGCAGCGTGGCGATGGCGAAGCGGAAATAGCCTTCGATACCGGTGACGGGCGCTTGTCCGCGCACGGCCAGCGCGGCGAGGAGCAGGGCAAACATCGCGCCGATGGCGATGACGCCGCCGCCCGACGCGGTCAGCATCGAGGAAACGCCGTGCAGCCAATCCCCCCAGCTGAACGGCGTATAGCTGCCGAAGCGGAAGCCGCCATCGCCGAGCGCGGGCAGGAAGACGAGCGCCAGCGCGCCAAGCCCGGCCAATGCCGTCGGCAAGGCAAAGCGCAGGGTTGCGGCGATTGCGGGCCCCCTGGGCAATCGCACGAACAGCGACACCGCCACCCAGAGGCAGAGCGCCGCCGCACCGAGCGCGAAAGTCAGCTGGCTGAGCATGCCCAGCAATACCGCGAGAAACAGCGGAATTGCTGGAATGCGCGCAGCAGGATCATCGAGCCAGCGTGCCGTGACATATAGCGCCGCGAGCAGTGCCAGCAGCATCGGCGCATAGCCGCGCGCTTCGGACCCGTAATTGACGAGCAGCGGCGAGACCGCAAACAGCAGCGCGGCGATGATTCCTGCCTTGCCTCCGCGCCTTCCGACAATCCGCGCGGCGAGCGGTATGGCCAGCGTCCCGCACAGGATCGAAAAGGCGCGCTGGAGCAGCGGCGGCGCGCTGATCCCCACCATCTGCAGCCACAGCGTGTTGAGATGATGGTTATTGTCGTGATGGAAATGCGCAAAGACACCCAGCGGCGTTGCGACTTCGTGCGCCGACCATGCCGACCATGCTTCGTCGAGCCACAAGGCGCCCTGCGCCGCGGCGATCCGCAGCGCGAGGCCGAGCGCCGTGAGCACGGTAACCGTTGCCCAGAAACGACGATGCAACGGTTCCGATCGGTCCGGCATGGCCCCTGTCTAGCCGCAGACCAGGCCCGCGGCTAGGTCGTGAACCCATAAACGACGCCGTCGAGGTTTGAGGCAAAATGGCTCAGCGCAAGGAGGCAGGCCGCAGGAATATGGCGATATTTCAAGGTCTGCCGACGCAGCGCTGGGCCATTTTGGTCAAATCCCTTCGGGACGCCGGAATGGCTTCCATCTCGACCCAAAGCGGCCTTGGAAGGGCGCCCAGCCCTCCCGGCGGCCACTTTGGCCCGATATGTTTGCCATTCCGGCGCCTCGGCGGTGCCGTTTATGGGTTCACGACCTAGGGCAGGGGATCAGGCCTCGCGCCGGCTGAGATGAACCAGCATTGCGAGCATTACCGCCAGCCCGCCGACACCGCCCATCCACAGCGCGAAATCCTGCCGCTCGGGTTGCGAAAGCATGTTCACCGCCAACAGCCATGGGAAATAGATGCCCTGTTTCGCGCTGGTCGCGGCGATAGCGACAAAGGTGCCTGCGATGCCGAACACCAGCGGCGGCACGAAGCTGCGGAACCGCAATGCCACCCAGAGCTGGAGCATCGCCACCAGCAGCGATGCGATTGCCATCTTGCCGAGCGTTGTGGGCAGATCGAAGGGGGCGGGCGCCGGATCGATCGGCTTGACGAGCGCCATCATCGCGCTCGCGATCCGAATTTCGACAAATAGCAGCAACGTCATGCCGATGACGAGCCCCAGCATCACCAATGCCTTGGCAAGAAACAGCTGGGGCCGCGCACCGGGCAGGGTGAGCAGGTAATTCCAGGTTCGCGGGCCATGTTCGATCTGCGCGAGCAACACGCTGAGCGCTGTCAGCGTGAGCGGCAGCATGGCAAATGCCCAGAACGCCGCCGATGTCATGCCGAACATGCCGAGCGAGACCGGCCCGTCCTTGTCGAGCCGCATCAACGTGGTCAGAATCACGACGCAGGTCGGTGCGGCGAGGCATAGAATAAGCGCCAGCGAGCGACGAAGTTTCAGTATTTCGGTGACGAGATAGCGGATCAGCATGTCCAATTCCCTCAGGCCGCGCGGCCGATCTGGTCGTGATAGATGGTTTCCAGCGACTGCCGCCGTGTGGAAAGATGCGAAAGCGACTGGCCGCGCGCGACGAGCAGGCTGGCGATGGCAGCCGGCTGCGCCCCGGTGACGAGCATCGGCGCGTTGGCGGGGCGATTGGTGACGACCGAAAAGCCGGCATCGATCAGAATCCGGGCCGATTGCGCGGGGTCTGCGGTGGCGACCTCCACCGCTTCGTCGCCACGCAGCTGATCGAGCGGGGCTTCGACCAGCAGCCGCCCGCGATGGAGCAGCCCGACATGCGTGGCGACCAGTTCGACTTCCGAAAGCAAGTGGCTGGAAACGATCAACGTCATGTCGCCGATTTCGGGCAGGCGGCGCAGCAGCGTGCGCATGTCGCGAATGCCGTCCGGGTCGAGCCCATTGGCGGGCTCGTCGAGGATCAATAGCTGCGGACTGCCCAGCAGCGCGCGGGCAATGGCGAGCCGCTGACGCATGCCGAGCGAATAGCCGCCGGCCCGTCGCCTGGCGGCGCTGCGGTCGAGATCGACGATTTCGAGCACCCGATCGATTTCGCGGGGCGGCAGGCCGAGCAGCCGGCGCGCAATGTCGAGATTTTCGCGGCCGGTGAGGTGATCGTAAAGCGACGGCGTTTCGATCAGCGAACCGATGCGCGCCGATGCTTCGGCACGGGGCTTTCCGAACAACCGGATGCTGCCGGCATCGGGGCGGAGAAGGCCCAGCACGAGCTTGAGCGTCGTCGTCTTTCCCGCGCCATTGGCGCCAAGAAAGCCGTAAATCGCCCGTCGCGGCACGGTGATGGACAGATTGTCGACGGCAGCGGGCGCCTTTCCGAAGCGCTTGGTCAGGGCAGAGGTTTCGAGAGCAGCAGACATTTTCGACTCCGAATTTAAGTCTTGCTTAAATGATGCGGTCATGCGAATTTAAGTCAAGGTTAAATTTTCGAGCCGGGAAGACCGATGACGATCGATGGATTGCGGGCGCGTGCCCGCGTGCTGATGTGGCTGGTGACGGTGCCGTTCGTGCTGCTGGCGCTGCTCGCGGTGCTGCAATTGACGATGGTGTGGCGGACCGGCGGCGCGCAGGCGGGATATATCCTCGTCAATTTTGCGCCGATGTATGTGTATGTCTGGGCAATCTGGATGGTCCGTCAGGCGCTCAAATCCATCGCGCAGGGCCGCGGGTTCGATCAGGTCGTGCCGAAGCTGTTGCTTCGCGTGGGGCTGGCGCTGTTCTTCGGCGCGCTGTTCCAGGTGTTCGGGACGACGTTGCTCAGCGGACTGATCTTCGGACGCGCGCCGTTCACGCGGTTTGACGGCGCGGAAGTCACTCTGGGCATCATCGGCGCGACGCTGGTGCTCGTCTCGCAATTGCTGCGGCAGGCCGCGGCGATGCGTCAAGAACTGGACGAATTCTTCTGATGCCGGTGCAGGTGACGCTCGATGCCGTGCTGGCCAAGCGCGGCATGACAGGCAAGCAACTCGCCGAAGCGATGGGGCTCAGCGAGACGCAGCTCTCGCTGTTTCGATCGGGCAAGGTGCGCGGGATACGCTTTGCAACGATCGCCAAGATGTGCGCGGTGCTGGAGTGTGCGCCTGGGGATTTGCTGGGCTATGACTATGATCCGGCCGATCTGGGCGCGGAGGATTGATGCGGGGCGCCTTTCGGTCCTTCCCGGCGTCGCCCCTGCGCAGGCAGGAGCCTATCTCTGAGCAGTCTCCAAACTCCGCCGACACATTTCGCCTGCAACCTGTGTCAGATGGGAGGTGCAACGCTACAGACATGGGCCCCTGCCTGCGCAGGGGCGACGGCACGGATAAGACGTTGCGTCGCGATTCTGCGTTCCGCGGCCTGCTTACTTCCCGCCTTGCCGCCGGCTCATAAACGCCAGCCGTTCGAACAGCATGATATCCTGCTCGTTCTTGAGCAGCGCGCCGTGGAGCGGGGGGATCGCTTTGCTGGGGTCCTGCGATTGCAGCACGTCGAGCGGCATATCCTCGTGGAGCAGCAGCTTGAGCCAGTCGAGCAGCTCGCTGGTGCTCGGTTTTTTCTTGAGGCCCGGCACGTCGCGGACATCGTAGAAGATATCCATCGCCTTCTTCACCAGCAGCTTCTGGATGCCGGGGAAATGGACCTCGATGATGTCGACCATCGTGTCGCGATCGGGGAAGGCGATATAGTGGAAGAAGCAGCGGCGCAGGAACGCGTCGGGCAGATCCTTCTCATTGTTCGACGTGATGACGACGATCGGGCGCTCGGCGGCGCGGATCGTTTCGCCGGTTTCATAGACATGGAATTCCATGCGATCGAGTTCCTGCAACAGGTCGTTGGGGAATTCGATATCGGCCTTGTCGATCTCGTCGATCAGCAGCACGGGAGTTTTGGGGGCAGTGAACGCCTCCCACAATTTGCCCTTGCGGATATAGTTGGAAATGTCGTGGACGCGCTCGTCGCCCAGCTGGCCGTCGCGCAGCCGTGCGACGGCGTCATATTCATACAGGCCCTGATGCGCCTTGGTCGTCGATTTGACGTTCCATTCGATCAGCGGGGCATCGACTGCCTTGGCGATTTCATAGGCGAGCACTGTTTTGCCGGTGCCCGGCTCGCCCTTGACGAGCAGTGGGCGCCGCAGCGTGACGGCGGCATTGACCGCGACCTTCAGGTCGTCGGTGGCGACATAGTCTTGAGTACCTTCAAAGCGCATGGCGGGAGGGATAGAGGCCGCCGCGCACCGAGTGCAAGCTTTCTTCGCAATTGCGACAGCGCCGGAAGCGCCGTGCGCTGCTTCAGTGGATTTCGCGTGCCTCGGCCCGCGCTTCGAGCAGGTCCCACAGGCCGCGATGCTGGGCGAACACCTGTTGCGCGCCGAACATCATCGCCCGCTCCTTTGCCCCATCGCTGGAAAGGACGGCGACGACCGCCGCGGTTTCCGATTCGAGGGGGAGGGAACTGGCCGGCGGATCGATGCCGAGCCGCTGCGCCGCGACATCGAGGATGGCGCGCATCGGTTGCCAGTCGAGAACCAGCGCGAGAGCGGCGCCGATCGCACATCCTGCGCGATCCGACTGGGCAAGCATATCGAGCGCATGGCGCTGACCGGCGGCGGCGGCTTCCGATTCGGCCTGGCCGGGCGTGGAGGGCAGGGGCCCCGCCGCCGCGACAAGCCGCACCAGATAGCTGCGTTCGGTAACGAAGGCATCGGCCGAAGCTTCGAGCCATTCGCGTTCGACCGGTTCGAGGTCGTGCGCAAGCGCATGATCGATCAGGCCGGGATGGCGGCCGTGCAGCAGGCAGAGATAATGGACCGCGTCGGCCAGGTCGCGCGGGCTCTCGCTGCCCAGAACAAGGCTGCGAACATACACATGGCTGGCGCTGCCATCGGAGGAGGCAAGCGCGCCCAACGCGCCCCAGGCGCCGCCACGACTGACAATTTGGACCGAATCGTGCGCCATAGAACCCCAGTTACGCCAGACTTGTCGGCTAGGTGTGCCGACAATTCACCATTGCCTCAAAGGTCTATACCGAAGCGCGTAAAGACGTGGTTTACGCGGTGGCAGGAAATTACGGAGCTTTTGTCGCGGCGCAATTGTGCGGGATCGGGTGGCGCAAGCGCGATGCCGGGCGGTCACCTGTCGGAATTTTTGCGCCCGTTGGATGCTTCCCGCACGATTTCCGCTTTAAAATAACTGACCCGTCAGTCATAAACGTTTCGTGCCGCGAAAAACGCCCCCGGACCGCCGCGAGCAGATATTGGCTGCCGCATGCGATGTCTTCGCTGCCAATGGCTATGCCGGCGCGCGGCTTGAGGATGTGGCGGTGCGAGTGGGGATTTCGAAGTCGGCGCTCTATCTGCAATTCGCCGATAAACAGGCGCTGTTCCGCGAGTTGATCGACTGGCTGCTCGAAACATCGCTTCCGGGGGCAGTGCCGGCCGAATCCGAAACTGCCCGCGCGTCGGAGCGGCTGGCAATTTTCGTCCGGGCCGGCGCCCGTCGGCTTGCCCAGGGCGAGATCGCGTTCCTGCCGCGGCTGGTGATTGGCGAAAGCGGCAATTTCCCAGAAATCGCAAAGACCTGGCACGATGTGGCGGTCAGCCGGTTGCTGACGCTGGTCGAAGCGATCGTCGATCAGGGAATCGCCGATGGCGAGTTTCGGCAGGTCGACGCGCATCTTGCCGCGCGCAGTGTTGCCGGGGCGCTGATACTCGGCGCGTTATGGAATACGGTGTTCGTGCCGGTGGGTGCGCCCTCGCTTGATCTTGGCGCGCTGGCCGACACACATATCGATATATTGCTCCATGGACTTTCACGGGGAGGCGAAGCGTGAGGCGTATCATTCTGCCGGTTGCAATCGTTGCGCTGATCGGCGTTGCGTTTTGGTGGATGGTGCTGCGCCCCTCCCCGAAAAACGATGCCTGGCTCGGCTATATCGAAGGCGAATCGATTCAGGTGGCTGCGCCCGTTTCGGGCTCGCTCGCGCGGCTTGACGTGACGCGCGGCGGGCGCGTGGCGGCAGGAGCGCAGCTGTTCGCGCTCAACGCAGTCAGCAACGAAGCGCAGCTGCGCCAGCTGGAGGCGCAACGCGAACAGGCGCAGGCGCAGCTTGCCGATCTGGAGAGCCCGCGCCAGCGCCCGGCCGAACTCGGCGTATCGCGCGCCCAGCAAGAGGCTGCGCGCGCCGAAGTCGAACGCACCCAGCGCGAATATGAGCGGATTGCGACGCTCGCCGAAAAGGGATTTGCGACGCGCAGCCAGCTCGACGCGGCCAAGGCCGCGCGCGACAGTGCGCGTGCGTCGTTGCGACAGGCTCAGGCGAGCGAAGCATCGGGCGAACTGGCGGGGCGGCAGGACCAGATCGAGGCAGCCCGCGCACAGGTGCAACAGGCGCAGGCCGCCATCGCCGGGCAACGCCGCACGGGCGAGGAAATCGCGCCGACTGCCCCCGTCGCCGCGCTGGTGCAGCAGACCTATTTCAACGCCGGGGAATGGGTGCCGGCCAACACCCCGGTCGTGCGGCTGTTGCCGCCGGGCAGGATCAAGATCCGTTTCTTCGTGCCCGAAAGCGTCGTTTCCACGCTGCATCAGGGCGATGGCGTCATGATTTCCTGCGACGGCTGTGGCGATCCGTTTCCGGCGGTCATCCGCTATATCGCGCCGCAGGCCGAATTCACGCCGCCGATCATCTATAGCGAGGATGCGCGCGAGAAATTCGTGTTCATGGTCGAGGCGCAGCCACAGGGCGATGCGTCGCGGCTGCATCCCGGTATTCCCGTCGAGGTGCGCCCCAAATGAGCGAGGCGCCGGCAATCTCCGTATCCGGCATTACCAAGTGCTTTGGCGGCCGGACCGTGGTCGACCATGTGTCGATGGACATTGGCCAGGGCCGGATCAGCGGATTCCTTGGCCCCAACGGATCGGGGAAAACGACGACGCTGCGGATGATCTGCGGGCTGTTGATCCCCGATGAAGGCGAAGGGACGGTGCTGGGGCTCGACCTTGCGACGTGCCGGGCGGAGATCAAGCAGAAGGTCGGCTATATGACCCAGCGCTTCGGCCTGTTCGAAGACCTTACCATTCGCGAAAACCTCAATTTCTTCGCCGATGCGCATGGGCTTTCGGACAAGAAGCGGCGCGTGACCGCGGCGCTTGAGCAGCTGGGGCTCGCAACGCGCTCGCATCAGCTCGCGGGCACCTTGTCGGGCGGATGGAAACAGCGGCTGGCGCTTGCCGCCTGTACGCTGCACGAGCCCAGGATCCTGTTGCTCGACGAACCGACGGCGGGTGTCGACCCGCTGGCGCGGCGCGAATTCTGGGACGAGATCCACCGGCTGGCGGGCGAAGGCGTCACCGTGCTGGTTTCGACTCATTATATGGACGAGGCCGAACGCTGCCACGACATTGCCTATATCGCCTATGGCGTGCTGCGCGCTCGCGGTACCGCGCAGGAGATTATTCGCGATTCCGGGCTGGTCGCACTGACCGGCGAAGGGCCGGGTGCCGACCGGCTGGCACCGAAGCTGGAAAAACGGCCCGGTGTTGCGATGGCCGCTGCGTTCGGCACCACCGTCCATGTCTGTGGCGAGGAAATGGGCGCGCTGCGCGAGGCAGTGAACGAAATCGCACCCGAAATTCGCTGGCATGAGACCGAACCGACGCTGGAGGATATTTTCATCCATCTGATGCGCCAGTCGCCGGACAACAGCGTCGAGGTGGCGGCATGAAGGATTCGCTGCGCCGCATCTGGGCGATGCTGGTCAAGGAATTCCATCAGCTGCGCCGCGATCCGGTGACGTTCGGGCTGGTCGTGGCGATGCCGCTGATCCAGCTTTCGCTGTTCGGCTTCGCGATCAACAATGATCCCCGCCACCTGAAGGCGGCGATCGAATCGAACGACAGTTCGGTCTATACCCGCACCATCCAGGCGGCGCTCAAAAACTCGTCCTATTTCGATCTCGTCCCCGTGACGCGACCGGGCGAGGGGGAGGAGATGCTGCGGCAGGGGAAGGTCCAGTTCCTGATCATCATCCCGCCCAATTTCTCGCGCGATCTGGTGCGTGGCGATCAGCCGCAATTGCTGGTGCTCGCCGATGCGACCGATCCGGCATCGACTGGAAATGCGACCGCGGCAGTCGAGCAATCGGTGCTGTCGGGGCTGCGGCATGACCTGATCGGGCCGATGATGGCGCGGGCGCCGCCTGCTTCGCCGGTCGATGTGGTGATTCAGCGGCGGTACAATCCCGAGGGGATCACCAGCCACAATATCGTCCCGGGCCTGCTCGCCATCGTCCTGTCGATGACGATGGTGACGATGACGTCGATCTCCGTCGCACGCGAGCGCGAGCGCGGCACGATGGAAAATCTGCTCGCCACGCCGTTGCGCCCGATGGAAGTGATGGCGGGAAAGATCCTGCCCTTCGTCGCGATCGGTGTGTTGCAGACGATCATCATTCTTGGCGTTGCGCTGATCGTGTTCGGCGTGCCGTTTCAGGGGCCGGCATGGGCGCTGGCGATCGGGACTTTGGTGTTCGTCACGGTCAGCCTGTTGCTGGGGTTCACGCTTTCGACCTTTGCCGAAAGCCAGATGCAGGCGATGCAGATGAGCTTCTTCTACATCCTGCCCAGCATTTTGCTGTCGGGCTTTGCCTTCCCCTTTGCCGGGATGCCCAGTTGGGCGCAGTGGCTGGGCGAATGCCTGCCGGTAACGCATTTCCTGCGCGTGGTACGCGGGGTGATGCTGAAGGGGTGGGGGTTCGGTGACACGCTGACGCAGGTCGGCGTGCTGATCGCGATGGGCGTCGCGCTCGCCTTCCTGGCGGCGCACCGATATGGCGATACGCTGGAATAAACGAAAAAGGGCCGTCCCGAAGGACGGCCCGTGATCTGTTCGGTGCCAGCGCGGCTTACTGGTCGAGGAACGACCGCATCTTGCGGCTGCGGCTCGGGTGCTTGAGCTTGCGCAGCGCCTTGGCCTCGATCTGACGGATACGTTCGCGGGTCACGCTGAATTGCTGGCCCACTTCTTCCAGCGTGTGATCGGTGTTCATGCCGATGCCGAAGCGCATGCGCAGCACACGCTCCTCACGCGGGGTGAGGCTGGCGAGAACGCGCGTGACGGTTTCCTTCAGGTTCGCCTGAATCGCCGCATCGACCGGGATGATCGCGTTCTTGTCCTCGATGAAATCGCCCAGGTGGCTGTCTTCCTCGTCGCCGATCGGCGTTTCGAGGCTGATCGGCTCCTTGGCGATCTTCATCACCTTGCGCACTTTTTCGAGCGGCATGGAGAGGCGCTCGGCCATTTCCTCGGGCGTCGGCTCGCGGCCCTGTTCGTGCAGGAACTGGCGGCTGGTGCGGACCAGCTTGTTGATCGTTTCGATCATGTGCACCGGGATACGAATGGTGCGCGCCTGATCGGCGATCGAGCGGGTAATCGCCTGACGAATCCACCAGGTTGCATAGGTGCTGAACTTGTAACCACGGCGGTACTCGAACTTATCCACCGCCTTCATCAGACCGATATTGCCTTCCTGGATGAGGTCGAGGAACTGCAGGCCGCGATTGGTGTATTTCTTGGCGATCGAGATCACGAGGCGGAGATTGGCCTCGACCATCTCCTTCTTCGCGATGCGCGCTTCGCGCTCGCCCTTTTGCACCATGTTGACGATGCGGCGGAATTCTTCGAGCGCCATGCCGGTCTGCTGCGAAATCTCGGCGATTTCGTTGCGGATGCGATCGACGGCATCGGCTTCGTTCTCGGCAAAGGCCGCCCATTTCTTGTCGATCACCCTGACCGTATCGAGCCAGCTCTCGTCGAGCTCATTGCCCATATACTGGTCGAGGAAATCCTTGCGCTTGACCTTGTGACGCTCGGCAAGGCGCAGCATCTGGCCGCCCAGCGCGGTCAGGCGCCGGTTGAAGCTGTAGAGCTGGTCGACAAGATATTCGATCTTGGCCTGGTGGAACTGGACGCTTTCCACTTCCGCGGTCAGATCCTCGCGCAGCTTCTGATATTTGCGCTCTTCGGCAGCCGAAAGCTCGCCGCCCGCCGCCATCGCGTCGAGCCGCTGCTGCTGCATCTTCGAGAATTTCTTGTAGATCGACGTGATGTTGGCGAACTTCTCAAGCGCCTGCGGCTTGAGCGTTTCCTCCATCTGAGCAAGGCTCAGCGTATTGTCCTCGTCATCGTCGTCCGATTGCCGCTGGGTGCGGCGCTCGGTCATCGAATCCTCTTCGTCGTCGGCCGATTCCTCTTCGGGCTCTTCTTCTTCCTTGAAGGAAGGGCCGGCGTTCTTTTCGCTGATCTCGCCGTCGTCATCCTCATCGTCATCAGTGAGGTTTTCAGGCGCCGGATCCTTGGTCAGCATCGCGTCGAGATCGAGAATCTCGCGCAGCTGCATTTCGCCGTCGTTGAGCGCAGTCGACCAGTCGATGATCGCATTGAAGGTGATCGGCGATTCGCACAGGCCCAGAATCATCGTGTCGCGACCGGCTTCGATGCGCTTGGCGATGGCGATTTCGCCTTCACGGCTCAACAGCTCGACCGCGCCCATCTCGCGCAGATACATGCGCACCGGATCGTCGGTGCGGTCGACCGTTTCCTTCTTCTTGGTCTCGACCGGCGGCGCGGAGCCGTCATTGCCCGAATCGACTTCCTCGGGCGTGTCCTCTTCGGGCTCGGCGTCCTCGCCGGCATCCTCATTCTCGACGACATTGATACCCATGTCGTTGAGCGTCGCCATCACGTCCTCGATCTGCTCGCTAGACATCTGGTCCTGCGGGAGCATCTCGTTGAGCTGATCGACGGTGATGTAGCCGCGCTTTTTGGCGCGCGCGATGAGCTTCTTGATCGAGCCTTCGTTGAGATCGATCAGCGGCGCGTCGCCCGTTTCATTCGTTTCCGACGCTTCCGCCATATTCGCCTTCGCCATCAATAACCCTCAGAATGGAGACGGCGCTTATTTTACACCGCCCTAATCGTCAAAATCGTCGTCGTCCGCAAGTATCAGATTCGCGAGACGCGCCTGAAGTTCCTGTCGCTGCCGCGAAAGGGCCACTTGCCGGGCGAATGCTTCCTCCGATCCGTCGCGATCCAGCATCGCTGTCGCTTCGGCAATCGCGGCCTCCACTGCCGGCTGCGCCACCATCACCGCGATCGCTTCATTCAGGTCCGCACGTGCCCTTGCTTCATCCGTCGTCTTGCGGGTGAAGGAAAAAGGCAATGTGTCGGCTCTCAGAAGCTCAGCTGCGACCGTATCGAACCCGGACTGGGCCAATATGGTGAGGATTCGGTCGCTATCAAGCTGTCGGGCTTCGAGCGCGACGTCGATCACTGCGGCGAACAGCCGTTCGAGCGCGCCATTGCCGATGCGAAGCGATCCCAGCACTTCCATATGCCGCGCGATTTCCGCCGGATGCCGGATCAGCCCCGCCAGAACCGCACGGGCGAGCATGGGGTCGAGTCCCGAGGCATGGACCCCGCGCGCGATCGTGCCCACCGGCGGGGGAGGCGGCTTCCAGTTGCCGCCGCGCTTTCCGCCGCGCGGGCCGTCATAGCCGCGCGGTTGATATTGGCGGGCGGGGCGGGCGAAGAGATCGTCGAAACGGCGACGAAATTCGGAGACATATTCGTCGCGGACCATCGGATCGCCGATCGTCTGCGCCAGTTCGGTGACGCGTCGGCGCAGCCCGGCGCGCCGTTCGGGCGTGTCTATCGGCTCTGCGGCGACTTCGTGGTTCCACAGCCGCTGCGCGAGCGGCTCGGCCTTTCCCAACAGCGTTTCGAACGCCCCGGGACCGGCGCCACGTACCAGATCGTCGGGATCCTGTCCGTCGGGGAGCGTGACGAAGGCAAGGCTGCGTCCCGGCTGTAGCATCGGCAGCGCGCGGTGGGCGGCACGGATCGCGGCCTTTTGCCCCGCCGCGTCGCCATCGAAGCACAGCAACGGAACATCCGCCATACGCCACAGCCGGTCGAGCTGATGCTCGGTCATCGCCGTGCCGAGCGGCGCCACGGCTTCGCCGAACCCCGCCTGTGCCAGCGCGATCACGTCCATATAGCCTTCGACCGCGATGATCCGGTCGGCCTTGCGCGCAGCGGCCTGGGCGCGGTGAAGGTTGAAGAGATTGCGCCCCTTGTCGAACAAAGGCGTTTCGGGGGAATTGAGATATTTGGGCTCGCCATCGCCCAGGATGCGTCCGCCGAACGCGATCGTGCGTCCGCGCGCATCGGCGATGGGGATCATCAGCCGGCCGCGGAACCGGTCATAGGGTTCCTTGCCATCGACCGCGATCAACAGGCCGGCTTCGACCAGCATCGCATCGCCATATTCGGACAATGCCTGCCGCAGCTTACTGCGCGAATCGGGGGCATAGCCCATGCCGAACGCGCGTGCGGTTTCCGCCCCGATCCCGCGCCGTTCGAGCATCGCGCGCGCCTGTGCGCCTTCAAGCCCGTGAAGCTGTTCGACGAACCAAAGTTGCGCGTCCTCCATCGCTTCGCGCAGTCCCTTGGCGCGGCGATCCCGCTCGACCTGATGCCGGTCCTGTGCGGGCATATCGAGCCCTGCGACCTGCGCAAGTTCTTTGACGGCATCGATAAAGGGCAGGCCGCGCTGATCGGTCATCCATCGGATCGCATCGCCATGCGCGCCGCAGCCGAAGCAATGGTAAAAGCCCTTGTCGTCATTGACGTAGAAGCTGGGCGTTTTTTCGTTGTGGAACGGGCAGCAGGCACGAAATTCCTTGCCCGCGCGCTGAAGCTTCACCGATTTGCCGATGAGTGCCGAAAGCGTCGTGCGATTGCGCAGTTCGTCGAGGAATTGCGGGGAGAGGGACACTAACTCCCCCTCCCGTTAACGGGATGGGGCTGGGGGGTGGGCTCACGCTCACGGCGTTTCTCTGCAGCAGCGAGGATCGCTTCCAATACCCCATCCATGTTGGTCATAACGTCGCTGTTCCAGAAGCGGATCACGCGAAACCCCTGCGCTTCGATTCGCCGCGTGCGTTCGGCATCGGATTTAGCATTGTCGAAATGCTGGCTGCCGTCGAGTTCAACGACGAGCTTCTCGCTTCGGCACATGAAATCCGCCACGAAGCCAGCCACGGGCATCTGGCGGCTGAACTTCAGGCCGCCGAGTTGCGAGCGGCGCAACCTTGCCCAGAGAAGCTTTTCGGCTTCGGTTGCGCTGTTGCGAAGTTCCCGCGCCTGCGCCGTTGGTCTTTCGAGTCGATAGCGTGGGCCCACCCCCCGACCCCCTCCCGCCTGCGGGAGGGGGAGAGCAGGAGGCGCTTCTTCGCTCACCCCGCCAGTGCCGCCTTCACCAGGCCGCTTGCCTTGCTCATGTCGAGTTCGGTGCCGTGGCGCGACTTCAGTTCGGCCATCACCTTGCCCATGTCCTTCATGCCGTTGGCGCCGGTTTCGATCTTGATCACTTCGATCGCGTTGCGGGTTTCCTCCTCGCTCATCTGGGCGGGAAGGAAGCGTTCGATCACGCCCACTTCGGCTTCTTCGGCAGCGGCGAGTTCCTCGCGGTTGCCCTTGCGGTACATGTCGATCGATTCGCGGCGCTGCTTCACCATTTTCTGCAGCACCTCGATCACCAGCGCGTCGTCGTCGGTCACCGGGGCGCCGGTGCGCGCTTCGATGTCGCGATTCTTGATCGCGGCCTGAATCAGGCCGATCGTCGCCCGGCTTTCCTTGTCGCCTGCCTTCATCGCCGCAATCTGGGCGGCCTTGATATCGTCTCGGATCATTTTGTCTCTCGGGTGGAATCGGAATTGATTGTTGATAGCGATGCTGGGCGGTTGACGCGAGTGGGTAGCGGGGGTAGCGGGCGAGCCTTAGCGACATCGCGACAAAACCCAGTAGGAGTGCCCGCCCATCATGGCCGACGCCAAACGCATGCCCATGCCTGAAGGAGCCACGGGCGTATTGGTTCTGGCATCGGGGGATGTGATCTGGGGGCGCGGATTCGGTGCCGAGGGGCAGGCGGTCGGCGAAGTCTGTTTCAACACCGCGATGACCGGTTATCAGGAAGTGATGACCGACCCCAGCTATGCCGGGCAGATCATCACCTTCACCTTTCCGCATATCGGCAATGTGGGCACCAATGCCGAGGATATCGAAGCCGACGATCCCCATGCCTTGGGCATGATCGTGCGGCAGGACGTGACCGAACCGAGCAATTTCCGGTCGGTCGAACGACTCGATGCATGGATGGCGGCGCATGACCGGATCGGCCTGTCGGGCGTCGATACCCGCGCGCTCACCCGCCGCATCCGCGAAGGTGGCGCGCCCAATGGCGTGATCGCGCATAGCAGGGACGGCAGCTTCGATATCGATTTGCTGCTCAAGATGGCGCGCGACTGGCCGGGGCTGGAGGGCATGGACCTCGCCAAGGTAGTGTCGTGCGAAATGCACCATGGCTGGGAAGGCGGTCCTTGGGAGCTGGGCAAGGGCTATGGCCCCGAAGGCGCCGAGGATCACCGCCCGCATGTCGTGGCGATGGACTATGGCTCAAAGCGGAATATCTTCCGCAATCTCGTCGCGGCTGGCGCGCGCGTCACCGTGCTGCCCGCCACCGCGAGCTTCGACGAAGTGATGGCGCAGGAGCCGGACGGCTTTTTCCTGTCGAACGGCCCGGGCGATCCCGCCGCGACCGGCGAATATGCGGTGCCGGTGATCCGCAAGATGCTGGAAACCGGCAAGCCGCTGTTCGGCATCTGCCTTGGCCATCAGCTGCTCGGGCTGGCGGTGGGTGCGCAGACGACCAAGATGTTCCAGGGCCATCGCGGCGCCAACCATCCGGTCAAGCGGCTGAGCGACGGCGCAGTCGAGATCACCAGCATGAACCACGGCTTCGCGGTCGAACGCGAGAGTTTGCCGGAAAATGCCCGCGAGACGCATGTGTCGCTGTTCGACGGATCGAACGCGGGCATCGAACTGACCGACAAGCCCGCTTTTTCCGTGCAGTATCACCCCGAGGCAAGTCCGGGGCCGCAAGACAGCTTCTATCTGTTCGAGCGGTTCGTGGAAATGATGGGGTGATGGTGCGGCGCACCCTGATCGGGATTGCCGTACTTGTGTTCGCCGCCGATGCTTATTGGTTTTTGAGCGGTCCGCTGGGATCTGACGGAAAGCAGGTGGAATGGTTGCTGTATATGCCTGAGCTTGAGTCGTATCAAACCGCACATCCGGAAAATTTCCTGACAGCTTCTGAGAGGTGGGACGAGCGCCTTCCGGCCGAAGCCGTAGTTACCGATCCCGACATTCTGGAGCCGATGATGCGGCACCGGGGGCGGGACACGTCGCCGCTGTTCGCGAGCCTGGTGGCGTGTCGCCCCGCGGCCGTTCAAATCGATAGTCGCGACGATGTCGTCGAAGACATGCCGCCGCGCTATATTGTCGCCGGCTCTCCCCATATTCGCACATGTATGCAGAAGGCGCTTCCTGCCGGGTACGTTGCCAAGGAACTAGCTGAGTAAAATGCCCAAACGCACTGACATCTCCTCCATCCTCGTCATCGGCGCCGGTCCCATCGTGATCGGCCAGGCGTGCGAGTTCGATTATTCAGGCACGCAGGCGATCAAGGCGCTCAAGGAAGAGGGCTATCGCATCGTCCTGGTCAATTCGAACCCGGCGACGATCATGACCGATCCCGAGCTGGCCGACGCGACCTATGTCGAGCCGATCACGCCCGAAATCGTCGCCAAGATTATCGAAAAGGAGCGGCCCGACGCGGTCCTGCCGACGATGGGTGGCCAGACCGCGCTCAACACCGCGCTGGCGCTGTTCCGCGACGGCACGCTGGCAAAGTTCGGCGTCACCATGATCGGTGCCGATGCCGAAGCGATCGACAAGGCCGAGGACCGGATCAAGTTCCGCGACGCGATGGACAAGATCGGCCTCGAATCCGCGCGTTCGCGCATCGCGCACAGCATCGAGGAAGCGCTCGACGCGCTCGAATTCACCGGCCTGCCCGCGATCATTCGTCCCAGCTTCACCATGGGCGGCACCGGCGGCGGTGTGGCGTATAACAAGGACGAGTTCCTGAAGATCGTCGCGGGCGGGCTGGACGCCAGCCCGACCACCGAAGTGCTGATCGAGGAATCGCTGCTCGGCTGGAAGGAATATGAGATGGAAGTCGTCCGCGACCGCGCGGACAATGCCATCATCGTCTGTTCGATCGAGAATATCGATCCGATGGGCGTCCACACCGGCGATTCGATCACTGTCGCGCCCGCGCTGACGCTGACCGACAAGGAATATCAGGTGATGCGCAATGCCAGCATCGCCTGCCTTCGCGAAATCGGCGTCGAAACCGGCGGTTCGAACGTCCAGTTCGCGGTCAATCCCAAGGATGGCCGCCTGATCGTCATCGAAATGAACCCGCGCGTGTCGCGTTCGTCGGCGCTGGCGTCGAAAGCGACCGGATTCCCGATCGCCAAGGTCGCGGCAAAGCTGGCGGTCGGCTATACGCTCGACGAAATCGAGAACGACATTACCGGTGTCACCCCGGCATCGTTCGAACCGACGATCGATTATGTCGTCACCAAGATTCCGCGCTTTGCCTTTGAAAAGTTCAAGGGCGCCGAGCCGACGCTGGGCACTGCGATGAAATCGGTTGGCGAAGTCATGGCGATCGGTCGTTCGATCCATGAATCGCTGCAAAAGGCGCTGCGCGGCCTTGAAACCGGGCTTTCGGGCTTCAACACGGTCGACCGGCTGGTCGGCGCGCCGCGTCCACAGATCGAAGCGGCGCTTGCCGCGCCGACGCCCGACCGGCTGCTGGTCGCCGCACAGGCGATGCGCGAGGGCTTCAGCCTCGAGGATATCCACGCGATCACCAAATATGATCCCTGGTTCCTGCAGCGCATTCGCGAAATCATCGATGCCGAGGAAGATGTCGCGGCCAATGGCCTGCCGCGCGATGCGGCGGGCATGCGGCGGCTGAAGTCGATGGGGTTTTCGGACAAGCGGCTCGCCTATCTGGCGCTCAAATCGGCCAATATCCGCGAAGGGCTGGAACGCGGCGCTGCGCGCGGCGGGGGCCTGGTCCACGAAGCGGTCAGGGCGATGACCGGAGGCGTCACCGAAACCGAAGTGCGCGCGCTGCGCCACAAGCTGGGCGTGCGTCCGGTGTTCAAGCGGATCGACACCTGCGCCGCCGAATTCGAAGCCAAGACGCCCTATATGTATTCGAGCTATGAAGCGCCGAGCTTTGGCGAGCCCGAAAATGAAGCGATGCCTTCGGACCGCAGGAAGATCGTGATTCTGGGTGGCGGTCCGAACCGGATCGGGCAGGGGATCGAGTTCGATTATTGCTGCTGCCACGCCTGTTTCGCACTGGCGGACGCGGGCTATGAAACGATCATGGTCAATTGCAATCCGGAAACGGTGAGCACCGATTACGACACGTCCGACCGCCTTTATTTCGAGCCGCTGACTGTCGAGGATGTGCTGGAAATCCTGCACGTCGAACAGTCGAAGGGCGAATTGCTGGGCGTGATCGTCCAGTTCGGCGGCCAGACGCCGCTCAGCCTCGCCGCGGGCATCGAGGCCGCCGGGATTCCGATCCTGGGCACGTCGCCCGATGCGATCGATCTGGCCGAGGACCGCGAGCGGTTCGCCAAACTGGTGTCGAAGCTGAACCTCAAACAGCCGTCGAACGGCATTGCGCGCAGCCGCGAAGAGGCGATCGCGGTTGCCGAGCGGATCGGTTATCCGGTGCTGATGCGCCCCAGCTTCGTGCTGGGTGGCCGCGCGATGGAAATCGTCGACGGGCGCGCGCAGCTTGAGGAATATATCGAAACTGCGGTGCAGGTTTCGGGCGATGCGCCGGTGTTGATCGACCAGTATCTGCGCGATGCCGTCGAAGTCGATGTCGATGCGCTGGCCGACGGCACCGATGTCGTCGTGTCGGGCGTGCTTCAGCATATCGAGGAAGCCGGTGTCCATTCGGGCGACAGCGCCTGCTCGATCCCGCCCTATAGCCTGCCCGACGATATCATCGCCGAAATCGAGCGCCAGACCGAAGCGCTGGCGCGTGCGCTCCACGTCAAGGGGCTGATGAACATCCAGTTCGCGGTCAAGGATGGCGAAGTCTATCTGATCGAAGTCAATCCGCGCGCTAGCCGGACGGTGCCGTTCGTTGCCAAGGCGATCGGTGCGCCCATCGCCAAGATCGCTGCGCGCGTGATGGCAGGCGAAAAGCTGGCCGACATGCCGGCGATCGATCGCGCCATGGATTATGTCGCGGTGAAGGAAGCCGTGTTCCCCTGGGGCCGCTTCCCCGGAGTCGATCCGGTACTGTCGCCCGAAATGAAATCGACCGGCGAAGTGATGGGGCTCGATCGCGATTTCGGCACTGCCTTTGCCAAGGCGCAGCTGGGGGCAGGGGTGACTCTGCCCACCGGCGGAACCGTGTTCGTCAGTGTGAAGGACAGCGACAAGCCGGTGATCGTGAAGGGCGTTCGCACGCTGATCGAGGCGGGATTCAAATTCGTCGCTACCGGGGGCACGGCCGATTATCTCGCCGAACAGGGCCTCGCGGTCGAGAAAGTGAACAAGGTCGCGCAGGGACGCCCGCATATCGTCGACCGGATCATGGATGGCGATGTCGCGTTGATTTTCAACACGACCGAGGGTTGGCAGTCGCTGAAAGACTCGGCGTCGATCCGTGCTTCGGCGCTGGCGCAGAAAATTCCCTATTTCACGACCGCTCCCGCCAGCAACGCAGCGGCGGAGGCAATTGTGGCGCTCGCGCGGCAGAGTCTTGAAGTACGCCCCCTACAGGCCTATTATTCGCGTTCGCACAATTAATCCCCACAACCGGCGTTGATGTGCGGGCGGCCCCATTGGGGGTCGGCTGGTGGAGGGGACGTCTCTAGACGAAGGACGAATTTATGGCGACTGTCGACAAGATGCCGATGCTGGCCGAGGGCTATGACAAGCTCACGGCGGAGCTGAAACGGCTGAAGGCGGAACGCCCGTTGATTGTCGACGCGATCGAGGAAGCGCGCGCGCATGGCGATCTTTCGGAAAATGCCGAATATCACGCGGCAAAGGAGCGTCAGGGCCAGGTAGAGGCGACGATCGCCGATATCGAGGACAAGCTGTCGCGTGCGCAGGTGATCGACCCCACCGAGCTTTCGGGCGACAAGGTGATCTTTGGCGCGACCGTGACTCTGCTCGACGAAGACGACAAGCCGGTGCGCTATCAGATCGTCGGCCAGACCGAGGCGGATGCCAAGACCGGGCGGATCAGCTATAATTCGCCGCTCGGCCGCGCGCTGATCGGTCGCAAGGTCGATGACGAAGTCGAAGTGACGGTGCCGTCGGGCGACCGTTATTATCTGGTTTCGAAAATCGAATTCATCTGATCCGATGCCGTGGCGGATAGCTTCGGCGACGGGATGGCTTGTGCTGGTCACTTCGGTGATCAGCCTGCTCGTCATCCTGTTTGACCGCACCGGCTATTCTGCGATCTATGGCGGATTCATTCCCGCCCGCATCAGTGCGCCGCTTCCCGAGGGGTATTCGGCGTTGCCGGTATGGCTGACGCCGCTTAGCTGCACCTTCCTGCATGCAGGATATCTGCATCTGGGCATGAACATGCTGATGCTTGCCTTCACCGGCAGGGAGAGCGAGCGAGCCCTTGGCCCGAAGGGGCTGCTGATCCTGTACGTTGTTGGGGCCTATGCTTCTGCTGCGGCGCAATGGGCGATCGATCCGCTGGCGGTAACCCCGATGGTGGGTGCAAGCGGCGCTGCATCTGCGGTTGTCGGCGCCTATTCGATTCTGTTCGGTCGCATGGCCGCTGAACGGGTCAAGGCCATCGGGCCGATTCCTGCAGCGGTGGTCCATGTCCTTTGGCTCGCCATTGCCTGGACCGCAGTCAATTTGCTGATGTGGTGGGCGTTTGTCGGTGAGGGGCTGCAGATTGCAGCCGCCGCGCATATCGGCGGGTTCATCGCAGGATTGATTCTTGCCCGACCGTTGCTGTCCTGGCGGTGGCGGCGCGCCTGAACGGCGCGCCAGGCCGCAAGCCTCAGGCCGAAGGATCCAGATCGGGTTCCAGCAGCCGGTGCAGATGGACGATGACATATTTCATCTCGGCATCGTCCACCGTGCGCTGTGCCGCGCCGCGCCATGCCTTTTCGGCGCTGGAATAATCGGGAAAGATGCCGACGACATCGAGCGATTTTTCGTCGAAATCGAGGCCGGTCGGATCCTTCACGCGTCCGCCGAACACCAGATGCAGTTTGCTCATATATAACCTCCGGGAGATGATTGGGATGCAGCCCCGTTTCCCGAAGCGTCTAGCTGTTGCGGTGCGGCATGCAATCCCGGAAGCGTCCTTAGAGGATTAATCCGCCTTCGCAGCGGCCTTTTTCGCGGCCCCGGCGGCGGATTCCAGGATATGCGTGACGGTTTCGCGCGCCGTGTCCTTTGCCGGCAACAGCTGATTGAGCTCGGCCTTGCCCGCGTCGCGTGCGGTTTCGACCGCAGCTTTCGCACCATCGGCAAGCCGCTTGCCGACCGGGGCGAGCAATTCCTTCTCCTTGCTGTGGCGCGGGATCAGCATCCCGATCAGGACACCCACCGCCACACCGCCGGCCAGCAGGGCCAGCGGGTTTTCACCGGCGGATTCGGCAGTCTGGCGGGCACGCTCGCGGGCGTTGCCGATCACGTTCTTGCTGTTGGTCGCATCGCTCATCGCAGCATTCCTTTCATTCGATAGTATCTAACGCGACGATGTGTCGTCGGTTGCATGTTCGATCTTGCGTCGGGCCAGCCTGCGCCCGATCAGACGGCGCGAAAGCAGCAGGCCGATCGCACCAGCCGCCGTCGCGATGGCCAGCGGATGCCTGCGCACCATCGATCGCGCCTTGTCCTTCGCGCTTCCCATCGCATCCTGGGCGATGGTGGCGGGCGACAGCCGCGTCTTGACGGTGTCGAGCGTTGCCAGAAACTGCTGTTTCGCGTTGCGCGAGCGCAGTTCGGCAAGCGCGACGTCGCGTGCATCTTCGCTCATGGCTGTTTCTCGTCCCGGGGGCGAAGCGCCGCCATGATCCGGTTCCGCGCGAATATCGCGAGCCCGTAAATGCCGCCGCCGCAAAGCCCGATCACCAGCATGGTGGCGAACCCGGGCGGCATGATGAAGGACAGGCTGAAAATCATCCCGACGATCAGCCCGACCAGCGTTGCAAAGCCCAGCATCGCCGCAACGACGCCGGCAATGATGCCGTTGCGCGCCAGCGCCAGCCGCTCTGCGGCGAGCATCCGGTAATAGTCGAATTCGGCGCGGCCATAGCTTTTGCCGTCCTCGACAAGCCGCGCGAACAGAGTGCCGATGCTTTCGTCGTCGGGATCAATTGATGCCACGCTTCCCCCCGCAGCCTCTTCAGGCCTTGTCGGCGTGGGAAACGGCGTCGATCCCGGACTTGAGCAGTCGCGCGACGACGAAGCCAAGCGCGGCGGCGGTACCGACTGCGATCGCCGGGCTCTTCTTCACGAACGCGCTGGCATCGGCGATCAGATCATCGACTTCCTTCCCGCGCAGCTGATCGGAAAATCCCGAAATGCCTTCGGCGGCGGAACGCGCATATTTGCCATATTGCGGGCCCAGTTTTTCGTCGACATCGCCTGCGGCGCTGGTCATCAGCCGCGCAAATTCGTCGAGCGCGCCGGTTGCGCGCTGCTTGCCTTCATCGGCAAAGCCGCGTGCGCGATCGGCGGCCTGATTGCCGATCTTGCTGGCTTCATCCTTGATGCTGTCCTTTGCGCTGCGCTTGCCGGCGCCATCCTTGAGCGGCGCTTCGGCGGTCGCCTTGTCGGCGTCGGCCGGCGTCTTGGGGGCCTTGGCCCCTGCCTTTGCCGTACGCGAAGTGGCTCCAGCCTTGATCGGCTCAGCCGGAATTGCCTCGGGGGTTTTGTCGTCCGCCATTGCTCAGCCCTTTCCAGTGTTTCGATCAACAACCATGGCGCGCGTAACGAGTTCCCGCGTGCCTGCAATTGCCGAGCGCGGTCGAAGCCGATAAGGCGCCTTTCGTTTCGACCGACGATCCGCCTTCTCTACGTAGGGAGACCATTTCGTGACCGCAATCATCGACCTGCACGCACGCCAGATTCTCGACAGCCGGGGCAACCCGACCGTGGAAGTGGATGTGTTGCTCGAAGACGGCAGCTTTGGCCGTGCTGCGGTCCCTTCCGGTGCATCGACCGGCGCCCATGAAGCCGTCGAGAAGCGCGATGGCGACAAGGCGCGCTGGATGGGCAAGGGCGTGACCCAGGCGGTCGAAGCCGTGAACAGCGAGATTGCCGAAGCCGTGATCGGCCTGGATGCCGAGGATCAGGTCGATCTCGACATGGCGATGATCGATCTGGACGGCACGCCCAACAAGGGCCGTCTGGGCGCCAATGCGATCCTGGGCGTCAGCCTGGCCGCGGCAAAGGCGGCGGCGGATGCGCGTGGCCTGCCGCTCTATCGCTATGTCGGCGGCGTTTCGGCGATGACGCTGCCTGTGCCGATGATGAACATCATCAACGGCGGCGAACATGCCGACAATCCCATCGATTTCCAGGAATTCATGGTGATGCCGGTCGGCGCCGAGAATATCGTCGAGGCGGTCCGCTGCGGATCGGAAATTTTCCACACGCTGAAAAAGAAACTGTCGGAACGCGGCCTTTCGACCTCGGTCGGCGATGAAGGCGGCTTCGCCCCCGCGCTCAACTCCACCACCGATGCGATCGACGTCATCCTGACCTCGATCGAAGCTGCTGGCTATAAGCCGGGCGATGACGTGATGCTCGCGCTCGATTGCGCATCGACCGAATTCTTCAAGAACGGCAAATATGAGATGGTGGGCGAGGGCAAGTCGCTGACTCCCGCCGAAATGGCCGATTACCTCGCCGATCTGGCCGGCAAATATCCGATCCTGTCGATCGAGGACGGCATGGCCGAGGATGATTTCGAAGGCTGGAAGATCCTGACCGACAAGATCGGCGGCAAGGTGCAGCTGGTGGGCGACGACCTGTTCGTCACCAATCCCAGGCGTCTGTCGCAGGGCATCAAGGACGGCCTTGCCAACTCGCTGCTGGTGAAGGTCAATCAGATCGGCACGCTCAGCGAAACGCTCGAAGCCGTTACGATGGCGCAGCGCGCTTCCTATACCGCCGTCATGTCGCACCGTTCGGGCGAGACCGAGGACGCGACGATCGCCGATCTGGCGGTCGCCACCAATTGCGGGCAGATCAAGACCGGCAGCCTGGCGCGGTCGGACCGGCTGGCCAAATATAACCAGCTGATTCGTATCGAAGAAGAGCTGGGCGATGCCGCGATCTATGCCGGGCGGAGCATTTTGCGCTGATCCTTCGGGTTCAGCGGGGGTTCCGTATCACTACTGCTTGATTAAAATCGATAGTTAAGCAAGAATCAGGGTATGTCGCGTATCTCGCCCTTTCGTTCGATCCTCCGGCGCGCCGGGTTTCCGGCCCTGGCGCTGATCGCCATGGCTTTTTTCGGCTATTATGCCGTGCTGGGCCCGAACGGCGCGCTGGCGCATCCTGAAGTGCGCCAGCAACTCGAAGCGCGACAGGCGGAATATGCCCAGCTCGACCGTCAGCGTGCAGAGCTCAAGAACCGGGTCGACCTGCTCGACCCGAAGGGCGCGGACCCCGATCTGGTGGACGAGCTGGCACGCAAGAAGCTCAATGTGGCCCGGCCGGACGAAATCATCGTTCCGCTGGATTAACAGGGGCTAACGCTTTTCCGCCGGACTTCGCCGTGATGCACGGACCCGTTTTCGTCAAAGCGGTGAAGCCGCCGCTGCGCAGCGATTGTCATTCTTGCAATCGATCGTGTTTTGAACGCATGCCGTGAATATGCGTTGACGTTGCGTCACGCGTAGCGAAACGCATATACGCACCAATTCTTCCCAACAGGGACGCGAGGATATCTGTGGCAAAAACCCCGGCGACACGCCGCAAAAGTGAACCAGCCAAACCCAACCGCGAACGGCCGAACGAACCGGAGCGGTACAAGGCCGATAAGGACGAGCTGCTTGAGCTGTACAAGCGCATGCTGCTTATCCGGCGATTCGAGGAAAAGGCGGGGCAGCTCTACGGCCTGGGTCTGATCGGGGGCTTCTGCCACCTCTATATCGGTCAGGAAGCGGTTGCGGTCGGCCTGCAATCGGCGCTGGATCACGAAAAGGATTCGGTGATCACCGGCTATCGCGATCATGGCCATATGCTCGCTTACGGCATCGACCCCAAGCTGATCATGGCAGAGCTTACCGGCCGCGAGGCGGGTATCTCGAAGGGCAAGGGCGGGTCGATGCACATGTTCTCGACCGAGCATAAATTCTATGGCGGTCACGGCATTGTCGGCGCGCAGGTTGCGCTGGGTACGGGCCTGGCTTTCGCGCACAAGTACAATGAAGATGGCGGGATCACGCTCGCCTATTTCGGCGACGGTGCGGCCAATCAGGGTCAGGTGTACGAAAGCTTCAACATGGCCGAGCTGTGGAAGCTGCCGATCGTTTATGTGATCGAAAACAACCAATACGCCATGGGCACCAGCGTCAATCGCTCCTCGGCGGAGGATCAGCTGTATCGTCGCGGCGAAAGCTTCCGGATTCCGGGGATTCAGGTCGACGGCATGGACGTGCTGGCGGCGCGCGGCGCGGCCGAGGAAGCGCTTGCCTGGGTGCGCGCGGGCAAGGGTCCGATTATCCTCGAGATGAAGACCTATCGCTATCGCGGCCACTCGATGTCCGATCCGGCCAAATATCGCAGCCGCGAGGAAGTGCAGTCGGTGCGTGAGAAATCCGACCCGATCGAACATGCCAAGCGCGAGCTGGAGGCGGCCGGCGTCACCGAGGACGAACTCAAGACGCTGGAAAAGGAAATCCGCAAGATCGTGAACGAATCGGCCGATTTCGCCGAAACGACGCCCGAACCCGATCCGAGCGAACTTTATACCGACGTGCTGGTGGAGAGCTATTGAGATGGCAGTCGAGATCAAAATGCCGGCGCTGTCGCCCACCATGGAAGAAGGCACGCTGGCCAAATGGCTGGTGAAGGAAGGCGACACGGTTTCTTCCGGCGACATCATGGCCGAGATCGAAACCGACAAGGCGACGATGGAATTCGAAGCCGTCGATGAAGGCACGATCGCGAAGATCATGGTCGAGGCCGGGACCGACAATGTGAAGGTCGGCACGGTCATCGCGCTGATCGCCGAAGAGGGCGAGGATGCCGCCAGCGTCGAAGCGCCCAAGGCAGAGGAAAAGCCCGAAGCCGCCGCCGAGGAACCCGCGCCCAAGGACGCGGCAGGCAAGCCCGAGCCGAAGGAAACCGGCACGGCACAGCTGGCGGACGTAAAACCGCAGGCGCGCGATCCCGAAGTGCCCGAAGGTACCGAGATGGTGAAGGTCACGGTCCGCGAAGCGCTGCGCGACGCAATGGCCGAGGAAATGCGCGCCGATCCGCGCGTGTTCGTGATGGGCGAGGAAGTCGCCGAATATCAGGGCGCGTACAAGGTGACGCAGGGCCTGCTGGAGGAGTTCGGCGCCAAGCGCGTGATCGACACGCCGATCACCGAATATGGCTTTGCCGGGGTCGGCACCGGCGCGGCGATGGGCGGGCTGAAGCCGATCGTCGAGTTCATGACGTTCAATTTCGCGATGCAGGCGATCGACCACATCATCAATTCGGCCGCGAAAACCAATTACATGTCGGGCGGTCAGATGCGCTGCCCGATCGTGTTCCGCGGTCCCAACGGTGCGGCAAGCCGTGTCGCGGCGCAGCACAGCCAGAATTACGGCCCCTGGTATGCCAGCGTGCCGGGCCTGATCGTGATCGCGCCCTATGACGCCGCCGACGCCAAGGGGCTGCTCAAGGCGGCGATCCGCAGCGAGGATCCGGTCGTGTTTCTCGAAAACGAACTGATGTACGGGCGCAGCTTCGAAATTCCGAAGATCGACGATTTCGTCCTGCCGATCGGCAAGGCGCGGATCGTGCGGCCGGGCAGCGACGTGACGATCGTTTCCTATTCGATCGGCGTCGGCGTTGCGCTGGAGGCGGCGGAAACGCTGGCGGGTGAGGGGATCGAGGCCGAAGTCATCGATCTGCGCACGCTGCGTCCGCTCGACAAGGCAACGGTGCTCGAAAGCCTGAAGAAGACCAACCGCATGGTGGTGGTCGAGGAAGGCTGGCCGGTCTGTTCGATCGCCAGCGAGATCAGCACGATCGCAATGGAAGAGGGGTTCGACGACCTCGACGCGCCGGTGCTGCGCGTCACCAATGTCGACGTGCCGCTTCCCTATGCCGCCAATCTCGAAAAAATCGCCATCGTCGATGCGACGCGCGTGGTCGAGGCCGTGAAAAAGGTCACCTACACCGCATAAGGCGTAGGTGAACAAATTCGGTTTGCGTTGAACCTGTCGAAGCGCCGTTCTTGCTTGCGTCACCGCCAGAGAGAATGGCAGCGCTTCGACAGGTTCAGCGCGAGCGGGGAATTATGCCAGCCCAAGATCCGCAGGCCCGAAGGCATGCGGTAGCAGCTCCGACAAGCGATAGGTCGCAATCGCATCGCCTTCCGCCGCCGCACAATGGACCGGCAGATCGAGCCCGGCCATCTGCGCAACTTCGTTGAGGATCTGACGGCAGCGTCCGCACGGGCTGACGACCGCATCGCCGCGCATCGTGCCGTCCGCGTCCATCGCACCGCCGGTCACTGCAACGGCGACGATCTCGCGCATCCGGCCCTGTGCATTGGCAGCGGCCACCGCCACCGTTTCGGCGCATAGCGACAGGCCATAGCTGGCATTTTCGAAATTCGTACCGGTCAGGATATCGCCGTCCTGCATCAGCAGGGCAGCGCCCACCGCAAAGCGCGAATAGGGTGCATGGGCATGCATGGCGGCATTTCGTGCGGCAGCGACAAGCGCGGCAATTTCGGGAGTCATGGTCATGGTGCCGGGGCGATCACGTTCCAGTTGAGGGCGCCGGTCACGCCCTTTGCGTGCCGGAAGCGATTGGCCTGCCACAGCGTCCAGCCCCGCGCCAGATAATCGGGCGGAAAAAAGGTGCCGACCGCCCATAGCCGGTTGGGAAAGGCCTCGCTGATTCGATAGCGATCCTCGAATCGCTTCGAAATGCGCAGGATCGGCGTCTTGCCGAGATGGCTTTCGGTTGCGCGCAACAGCGTCTGCAGTTCGGTGAGAACCACTTGCCGGTCGGGCCGCGCAGTACAATCGCGATGAAAGTCGAGATCGATCGCGGCGGGAAGCTGCGCGCCGCGGCGCGGCACGGTGGTGACGAAATTCGCGGCCTGATCCGATGCGAGCTGGCACAGCGAATAGATATGGATCGCGCCGCGCGGGATCTCCGCTTCATACATGCCCTGCCAGTTTGCGGCGAAGCGATCGTCGCGAACCGCCGCTCCCATCGTCGCGCGGGCATAGGCGAAGCGGGCGCCGGCCGCCTTCAGCGCAAACCATTGGATGCGGCCCTGCGCAGCGCTCACATCGACGCCCTGCACGGGAAATGCCCGCTCGGCCGGACGCCAGTTGAGGAGAAACAGCCAGGCGGCGAGCCCGATCAGCGCGAGCGCGAGCGCGATGCCCGAAACCACGCGCAGCCGCCGTGCCACGATGCGCGGCGCCACCATGCGGCTCATCCCTTGATATGGAGTACGCAGATGAGCGTGAACAGCCGCCGTGCGGTATCGAAATCGACATCGATCTTGCCGTCGAGGCGCTCCTTGAGCATCTCCGACGCTTCGTTGTGGACACCGCGCCGGGCCATGTCGACGGTTTCGATCTGTTGCGGCGTCGCCGCGCGAAGCGCCCGGTAATAGCTGTCGCAGATCGCGAAATATTCGCGAATCGGCCGGCGGAAGCGCGCCAGGCCCAGCACATGCGTTTCCAGATGGCTGCGGTCCTCGCGCAGGATGTCGATCACCAGCCGCCCTTCCTCGACGCGCAAGTGAATGCGATAGGGGCCGGTATAGCCGTCGGGATGCTCGCGCTGCGGCGCAAAATGATTGTGTTCGAGCAGATCGCGAATCGCCACGCGCCGTTCCTGCTCGATATCGTCGGAGCGGCGAATGATGCTCCCTTCGTCGAGCGTCACTTCAATGATGCGCGTATCACTCATGTCCAGCGCAGCTATCGGAGTAATCATCGCTTTCCACAAGCCCGGTGCATTGATGCGCCGTGCGGATTGCGCGACAAGGGACCATGGCACAACCCATCCCCTTTCCTGCAGGCAATGCGGAAGAAGGCACGACCCTGCCTCAGAATGTCGAAGCGGAAGCCGCGCTGCTCGGCGCGATGATGATCGACAATCGCGTCGCCGAAGACGTGATGCAGCGAATCCGCCCGGAGCATTTCTATGAACCGCTGCATGGGCGAATCTTCGAACAGATCGTGACGCTGGTGGGGGATAACCGGCTTGCCAATCCGGTGACGCTGCGCCCGCTTTTTTCCGCCGACGAGGCGATGAAGCAGGTCGGAGGGCCCGCCTATCTGGCTCAGCTGACGGCGAATCCCGCCAGTCTGATCGGGGCCAAGGCCTTTGCCGACCAGATTTACGATCTCGCGATGTTGCGCGCATTGGTGACTGTCGGCCGCGACATGGTGGAGAGCGCGCTCGACACCAGCGAGGACATCAATCCCGCCAAGCAGATCGAACAGGCCGAACTGCGCCTTTATGAAGTCGCCGAAAAGGGCGAGACCGAGGGCGGGGCGAAGAGCTTCACGCGATCGGCAGCGATGGCGGTGCGCAACACCGAACGCGCGATGAATTCGGGTGGCAGCGTTTCGGGTGTCACGACGGGCTTTGCCGATCTCAACGCGATGATGGGCGGGTTCAACCGGTCGGACCTGATCATTCTCGCCGCGCGTCCGGCGATGGGCAAAAGCTCGCTCGCATCGAACATCGCCTTCAACGCCGCAAAGCGCTGGATGGACGATATGGAGGCGGGCATTGCCGAGGATAAGACGATCGGCGCGCCAGCGGCGTTTTTCAGCCTGGAAATGTCGGCCGATCAGCTGGCCGGTCGTATCCTGTCCGAACGATCGCAAATCGCGTCGGACAAGCTGCGCACCGGCAATATCAACCCAAGCGAGTTTCAGCGCTTTGCCCGCGCGGCGGCGGAGCTGGAAAAACTGCCCTATTTCATCGACGATACGCCGGGCCTGACGATCGCGGCGTTGCGTACGCGCGCGCGGCGGATGAAGCGCCAGCACAAGATCGGCATGATCATCGTCGACTATCTGCAACTTCTGCAAGGCAGCGGACGCCATTCGGGCGAGAATCGCGTGCAGGAAATTTCGGAAATCAGCCGCGGCCTGAAGACATTGGCAAAGGAGCTCGACGTGCCGGTCCTGGCGCTGTCACAGCTTAGCCGTGCGGTCGAAAGCCGCGAAGACAAACGCCCGCAGCTCGCCGACCTTCGCGAATCGGGATCGATCGAACAGGACGCCGATATCGTCCTCTTCATCTATCGCGAGGAATATTATCACGATTTCAAGATGCCGCGCGCGCCCGACGGCAATTCCAGCGCTGATGAAATCACCAAATATCAGGCATGGCAGGACGAGCAGTTGCGCGTTGCCAACAAGGCAACGGTGATTATCGCCAAGCAACGCCATGGCGCGACCGGCGCAGTCGACCTGCGCTTCGACCGCCAGTTCACCAAGTTCAGCGACCTGGTGCAGGACGGATATTGATTACAAATCATTACAAAATGCGTTGTTGTAATAATAATATTGTAAATCTGTGTAGATAGAATAATAATGCTTGATAGCATGGTCACGGTCGGGGGGATTTGTGATGCGGCTTTCAGCAAATATTGCATCTGCGAAGTTGTTTTTTGTGATCGTGGCTGGATTGATGGTCCAGGGGTGTGGAAATCTTTCCACCATGGCCCGCGTCGATCCGCTCGAAATCGTTAGCTATCCGGGGAATTGTGGACTTGCGGACTGGTCCGCGCCCGTTGACCTTAATTGCTTCCAATTTCCCGGTTCGCAAAAACCGGCCTATCAGGACGCTGTTTCGGACCAAACGGCCCGTAATCGGCTCGTTTCGCTGCTGATGGCGCGATCGGATACAATTTGTACCGAGGAAATGGGGGAACTGAGCGCCAACGAAGCGACTACGACATTTGGCCTCGATGTGATCAGTACTGCTGCGACGACGGCAGCCAATATCGTGACCGGCGATCAGGCACGACAGATCCTTACCGGAGCGGGAACATTGGCGGGTGCATCGCGCAGTCACGTCAGCGCTGACATTTATCGACAGACCGTGTCGCACGCGATCAGTCGTGCGATCTTCCTCGAGCGCCAGCGCCTTCGCTCAGCGATCGAGGGACGTTTCACGCAGACGCATAGCGAATATGTAATCGACCAGGCCATTCGCGACGTCGTCGAATATCACAACACCTGCTCCTTCTATCGCGGGCTTGAACTGGTGCTCGCCTCGGTTGAAGGCACTCCGACCGAACGCGACGCAGCCGAGCGGCGCGCCAAGATTGCTGAACTGGAGCAACGTGCGGCTTGGTATCGTGCACAGATGGTCGGGTTAAGCGGGACGGAAAAAGAGACGTATTCGAATCGACTTAAGGCGATACTCGACCGGATCGATGCGCTGACCTTTGCCAGAGTAACTACACTCGGTGGAGGAACCGAGTTTTCAGACGAAAAGGAAGATCATCAAACCGATTCCAGCGTGGAAAGCGATGCCGACGGAGATCAACCGCCCGAATCGTCGGTACCCGAGGATAGCGGCTAGCGGCGGGAAGCCACCGCTGCGTCCGGACGGCTGGAAACACGTCCTTAGGACGCGCGATCAGAACACCGGCAGATCGGGGTCGTTATCGTCGACCGGCGTGTGAATACCGCATTCGGTCTTGTCCCAGCCGCGCCAGCGGCCTGCGCGCGGATCTTCGCCTGGCTTTACCTTGCTGGTGCACGGCGCGCAGCCGATGGACGGATAGCCCTGGGCGACCAGCGGATGCCGCGGCAGATCATGCTTGTCGAAATAGGCTTCGAGATCTTCGCGCGTCCAGCTGGCGAGCGGATTGACCTTCAGCCGGTCGCCATCGAGTTCGAAGCGGGGCAGGGCGTTGCGGGTCGACGCCTGAAACGCCTTGCGCCCGGTGAAGCTGGCATCGAACGGCGCCAGTCCTGTTTCGAGTGGCACGACCTTGCGGATATCGCAGCAGCCATCGGGATCGAACGACCAGCGCAGGCCCTTTTCGTCGCGTTTTGCGATCACGTCGGCATCGGGGCGCAGGTTGCGCAGATCGCGCAGGCCAAGACGCGTCGCCAGCGTGTCGCGATAGGCGAGCGTTTCGGGGAAATGCTTGCCGGTGTCGAGGAACAGCACCGGGACCGAAGGATCGACCGACGCGATCAGATGCAGCAATACTGCCGATTCCGCGCCAAAGGACGACACCACCGCAGCGTCGCCGAGCATCGCATCGCCGATCACCGCGCGCAGCATTTCTTCGGTATCGCGACCGCGAAACATGTTGTTCAGGCGCACCGCATCGCTTTCCCGCCAGCGGGGACCGGGATCGATGCGATCGATGACGCGGCGTGCCGGCTCACCCATGACGCAGTTTCCATACCGGCGTGCGATCGTCGGCTGCGGCCTGATAGACAAAGTCGTAGCGCGCGAGCGCGGCCTGCAACACCGCGGCGTCGACCGGCTTGTCGGGCGCGAAACTGTCGAAGCCGCAGCGGCGCATATGGGGGATCTGGTCGACCAATATGTCGCCCGCCGCGCGCAGTTCGCCCGTATAGCCCGCTTCGCGCAGGATGCGTCCCGCCGAATAGCCGCGCCCGTCGCGAAACACCGGGAAACTGACTTCGATCAGCTGCAACCGATCAAGATGCGGCAGGAGCGCGCGCGCATCCTCACCCGTTTCCAGCCGCACCGCCGTGGCGTTGGACTGGCCGAGAAACGAATCGAGCGTGACTGCGGGTTCCTCATGCGGTTCATCGTCGCGGAAGCGCAGCGCGTTATCGACCACGCCGTCGGTGGTGAAGCTGTCAGTCATGAACAACCCCCGTTTGCGCTGAGCCTGTCGAAGCGCTGTTCTGCTTCTTTGCACGGCGGGAAAGACAAGGACGGGGCTTGGACAAGCTCAGCCCCAACGGTGTGCGGGTGGCGCGAAGGTCAGCCATAAAGCGCCTCCTTGAACGGATCCATGCCGACGCGGCGATAGGTATCGACGAAGCGTTCGCCCTCCGCGCGGTTGGCGAGATAGACGTCGGTCACCTTTTCGACGGCATCGACGATCCCGTCCTCATCGAAACCCGGCCCGGTAATCTTGGCGAGGCTGACATCCTCGGCTCCCGATCCGCCAAGCAACAGCTGGTAATTTTCGGTGCCCTTACGATCGACGCCCAATATGCCGATATGCCCGGCATGGTGATGCCCGCAGGCATTGATGCAGCCGGAAATCTTGAGCTTGAGTTCACCCAGTTCGCGCTGGCGGTTCATATCGGCGAAGCGGCTCGCGATCTTTTGTGCGACCGGGATCGAGCGGGCATTGGCGAGGCTGCAATAATCGAGACCCGGGCAGGCGATGATGTCGCTGATCAGATCGAGATTGGATTCGCCAAGGCCTGCCGCATGCAGATGTTGCCACAGCGCATAGAGATCGGCTTTTTTCACATGCGGCAGCACGATGTTCTGGCTGTGCGTGACGCGCAACTCGTCGAAGCTGTAGCGTTCGGCGAGATCGGCCATCAGGTCGATCTGATCGGCCGAGGCATCGCCGGGAATGCCGCCGATCGGCTTGAGGCTGATCGTCACCGAGACATAGCCGGGTCGCTTGTGCGCGTGGACATTGCCGTCGAGCCACAGCGCGAAATCGGGATCGCTGCAGTCGATATCGTCGGAAACGCCGGTTTCGAACGCGGGATCGGCGAAATATGCCGCGATACGATCGAGCTCCGCGCGCGGCGGATCGATGCCCAGCGTCTTCACATGGGCGAATTCCTCCTCGACCTGGCGGGCATATTCCTCCGCGCCGATTTCGTGGACGAGGATCTTGATCCGCGCCTTGTACATATTGTCGCGGCGGCCATGGCGATTATAGACGCGCAGGCACGCTTCAAGATAGCTGAGCAGGTCTTCGTACGGCACGAAATCCTTGATTTCGGGCGCGATCATAGGCGTGCGGCCCATGCCGCCGCCGACGAAGATCTTTGCGCCAACCACGCCGTCGCGCTCAATCAGCTGCATGCCGATGTCGTGCAGCCGCATTGCCGCGCGGTCCTCATCGCTGGCGATCACCGCGATCTTGAACTTGCGCGGCAGATAACTGAATTCCGGGTGGAAGCTCGACCATTGGCGCAGCAGCTCTGCCCAGGGGCGCGGGTCGGTAACTTCGTCGGCAGCCGCGCCGGCGAACTGATCCGAACTGATATTGCGAATGCAGTTTCCGCTCGTCTGAATGGCGTGCATCTCGACCGAAGCCAGATCGGCAAGGATGTCGCCGCAATCTTCCAGCTTGATCCAGTTATACTGCAGGTTCTGGCGGGTGGTGAAATGGCCGTATCCGCGATCATATTTGCGCGCGATATGGCCCAGCATCCGCATCTGGCGGCTGTCGAGCGTGCCATAGGGAATGGCAACGCGCAGCATATAGGCGTGCAGCTGCAGATAGAGGCCGTTCATCAGCCGCAGCGGCTTGAACTGATCCTCGGTCAGTTCGCCCTTCAACCGCCGTGCGCACTGATCGCGGAATTCCGCGACGCGCGCGTCGACGATCGACTGGTCATATTGGTCATATTTGTACATGTCAGATTACCCAGTTCCCGGCGTGCGGATCCGCCGGTTTGAGCGAAAGGTCGAGGCGTACCGTCGGGCCGAGCGCGCGGACGCGGTCCTTGATATGCGCGGGGCGGGGGCCGTTATCGGTCGCCACTGCGTCGATGACATAGGGGGCGTTGACGCGGCGCGCGGCTTCCTCGGTCGCAGCGAGCGATTCACCCTTGTCGGTGACATCGACGGCGTCCTCGACATGCCGCGACCATTCGCCGCCGGCCCACCAGATGACGTCGCCGGTTTTGAGATCGTTACCGGTCAGAAGCTTCATGCCATGCTCTCCGCAGCGGCTGCCCATGCCGCCAGTTTGTCTTCGGCATTTGCCAGCCGGGCGACTTCGCCGACGACGATCACCGCCGGCGATTGCACATCCTCGCGGTGCATCATGTCGCCCAGGTCGGCGAGCAACGTCCTCAGCGCGCGCGCGCCGGGCAGGGTGCCGCGTTCGAGTATGGCGACGGGCATTTCGGGGGCGACGCCGTCACAGATCAGCTTTTCCGCGATCGCGGCGCCGGTGGCGACACCCATATATATGACGAGCGTGCGGCCCTTGCCCGCAAGGCCGGACCAATCCTGATCCGACAGCCCCTTGCATTGCCCGGCGACAAAGCTGACGGCGCTCGACCAGTCGCGATGCGTAAGCGGGAGCTGTGCCTCCGCCGCGCAGCCGAGCGCCGCCGAAACGCCGGGAATGACTTCGACGCGAATGCCTGCGGCACGCAGGGCTTCGACTTCCTCGCCGCCGCGCCCGAAGACGAAAGGATCGCCGCCCTTCAGGCGGATGACCGTGGCGCCGGTCAGCGCCTGTTCGACCAGCAGCGCGTTGATCCCTTCCTGCGGCAAGGTATGGCGCGCGCGTTTCTTGGCGACGGAAATACGGGTGGCGGATTGCGGGGCGAGGTCGAGGACGCGCGTATCGACCAGCCCGTCATGCACCACGACATCGGCGCGGGCGAGCGCCCGGGCGGCGCGCAGCGTCAGCAACTCCGGATCGCCGGGGCCTGCACCGATCAGGATCACCTGACCGGTATCTCTGCCTTCATTGGTTCTGGGCGCAATTTCCATGCGGCCGAAATGCGCGTCGGCCTTCCGTCATGCAATCGACGCTTCCTTGGGGCGATGCTAGCGAAACTATCCGACTGCGCCGAAAGCGCGGTTTTCCGCGACGATTGCCGGGGTCAGGCGTCGCGCAGACCCAGGCCGATCGAGGCCCGCGCCTGTTCGCTTTCGGAGCTGACCACCGGATAGGCGCAGTAATCGGCGGCATAATAGGCACTGGGGCGATGATTGCCCGACCAGCCGATGCCGCCGAACGGCGCGGCGGATGAGGCGCCATTGGTGGGGCGGTTCCAGTTGACGATGCCTGCCCGGATATTTGCCCAGAACTGGTCGTACAGCTTGGGGTCCTGGCTCACCAGACTGGCCGACAGGCCATAGCGGGTGTTGTTCGCTTCGGCGATCGCTTCGGCGAAGTCATTGGTGCGGAACACCTGAAGGATCGGTCCGAACAACTCGACATCGGGCTTGTCGCTTGCATCGGTCATGTCGATCAGCCCGGGCGACAGGAACGGGCGGCCCTCGATCGGCCGTTCCAGGTGACGCAGCGGGCGGCCGCCGCGCGTCGACAGCGCCAGAAAGCTCTCGGTCAGCATATCGGCGGTGTCGTTGTCGATCACGGGGCCCATGAACGGCGCCGGGTCGGCATGCGGTTCGGCGATGATCATGCGGTTGATCAGCTTGTTGATTTCCGCGACCAGCGGATCGCACAGCTTTTCATCGACGATCAGGCGCCGCGCGGCGGTGCAGCGCTGACCCGCCGATGTGAACGCCGATTGGACGACCAGCACGGCGGCGGAATAGAGATCGGGCGTCGACCAGACGATGATCGGATTGTTGCCGCCCATTTCCAGCGCGAGGATCTTTTCCGGGCGCGTGGCAAACTGGCGATTGAGCGCGATCCCGGTATTCGCCGAACCGGTGAACAGCAGCCCATCGATATCGGGATGCCCGGCAAGTTCCTTGCCCTGTTCGCCGCCGCCGACCAGCAACCGGACGCAGCCCTGGGGAATGCCCGCCGCGTGATAGCATTCGACCATGAAGGCGCCGGTTGCCGGGGTCTTTTCCGAAGGTTTGAACACCACCGCGTTACCGGCAAGCAATGCCGGGACGATATGGCCATTGGGCAGGTGCGCGGGGAAATTATAGGGGCCGAGCACCGCCAGCACGCCATGCGGCTTGTGCCGCAGCGCCAGGCGGGTGTTCATCGGCGCGTCGATCCGCCGCTGGCCGGTACGTTCCGAATAGGCGGTGACCGAAATATCGACCTTGGCGATCACGGTTTCGACTTCGGTGCGCGCTTCCCAGAGCGGCTTGCCGGTTTCGCGCGCGATCAGGTCGGTAAAGGCATCTGCCTTTGCCCGGACGACATTTGCGAACCGCCGCAGTGCCTCGATGCGATAGGCGAGCGGACGCGCCGCCCATTCGGCCCAGCTTTCGCGGGCTAGCGCGACTTCCGCATCGACATTTCCGATGGCCTGACGCCACAGGACGGCGCCGGTTGCGGGTTCGGTGGATACTATTTCCGTGGCGGGCATTCGCGTTCTTTTTCTGGGCTCCCGAAGGCAGCACGCTCTTGCACGAAAATTTCACGCGACGCCACACCCCGCATGGCGAGCGCCTGTCTCAACGCAGTGCTTCGCCCATCCGGCGAATCGTCGCGATCTTGGTTTCGAAGGGGCGCCAGTCGTCATGGGCGTCGATCGCGGTCCAGATCGATTCGACTTCGTCGATCAGCATCGAACAGGGGGCGGTGTCGCTCCAATAGGGATGCTGGCGCGGTTTGCGCCGCGTGTGCGGCGTCAGAAGCTTTTTCACTTCGTCGAACGCCTCGCCATAGCCTGCCGGCGCGATGCCGCCGAACCAGTCGAAAAAGAAACGGTCGATCGGCGTATCGGTGCTGCGCAGCGCACGCTCGATCGCTGCGATCAGATCGGCATCGCGGCGGTCGTCATAGCGCTTGATGCCCAGTCGCCAGAACAGCGCGTCGGTCACTGCGGCCTGATAGCGGTCGCCGAAACTTTCGAGGATCGCGATCAGCGGTTCGGCATCGCTCACCAGCCGCAGCGACACCGCAAGCTGCATCGCATCCCAATGGATCGCCTCGGGCTGGCGCCCGAAGGCGTAGAGACCGGCATGGTCGAAATAGGCGGCGGTGAATCCCGGATCCCAGTTCGGGTTGAACCGCCACGGGCCATAATCGAAGCTTTCGCCGGTGACGTTGATATTGTCGCTGTTGAGCACGCCATGGACGAAGCCGGCGGCCATATAGCTGGCGGCAAGTTCGGCGGTCCGCCACACGACCTGATCGAGCAGCCGTTCCGCGCCATCCTTGCCGGCCGGTTCGCCATAGAGATGTTCGAGGACATAGGCGATCAGCCGATGCATCGCCTCTTCCTCGCGGAAATAGGCGAGCCGCTGAAACGCGCCGATTCGGATATGGCTGTGGCTCAGCCGCACCAGCACTGCCGATCGCGTGGGGGAGGGTTCGTCGTTGCGATCGAGCGCTTCGCCGGTTTCGATCAGCGAGAAGCTTTTCGACGTGTTGACGCCCAATGCCTCGAGCATCTCGGTCGCCAGCACTTCGCGTACACCGCCCTTCAGTGTCAGGCGCCCGTCGCCGAACCGGCTCCATGGCGTTCGGCCCGACCCCTTGGTGCCCAGGTCGAGCAACCGATCGCTGCCATCGCGTAGCTGAGCGAACAGGAATCCGCGCCCGTCGCCGATTTCCGGGTTGTACACGCGGAACTGATGCCCGTGATAGCGCAGTGCCAGTGGCGTGGGTAGATTGTCCGGCAACGGTGTGAACCGACCGAAATGATCGCGCCATGCCGTATCGTCGAGATCGCCAAGCCCCACCGCCTCCGCCCAGCGCTGATTGCGGAATCGCAATAGGGCCTTGGGGAAGCGCGCAGGCGCGACTTCGTCGTAAAAGGGTTCGCCGAGCGAAAGGATCGTTTCGGCGGGACGATAGGCGGCAGGACGCGGAGACGCTTGCGGGCGGAACATCATATGGCGATATGGGGACCAATGTCCGATCGACGCAACCCGACGCCGTGGGAAGACGGCTATTGGTGGTCCAGGGATGGCGTGCGCCTCCACTACCGCGATTATGCCGGCGACGCCGCGCGCCCGCCGCTGCTGTGCATTCCCGGCCTTACCCGCAACGCGCGCGATTACGAGGCGTTTGCCCAACGCTTCGCCGGCGACTGGCGCGTGATCGTGGTCGAACTGCGCGGACGCGGCGACAGCGGCTATGCCAAGGACCCGATGAGCTATGTCCCGCTCACCTATCTTCAGGATATCGAAGCGCTGATCGCGGAGTTGAAACTCGATCGGTTCGTGGTGATCGGCACGTCGCTCGGCGGGATATTGGGCATGCTGCTCGCGGTTACCGGCGCGCAGCGGATCGCGGGGACGCTGCTCAACGATGTCGGACCCGAACTCAATGCATCGGGACTGGCGCGCATCCGCGATTATGTCGGCAAGCCGATGTGGCACGACACCTGGGTCCATGCCGCGCGCGCGACCGCCGAAGCCAATGGCGATGTCTATCCCGATTACGAAATTCAGGACTGGCTGGCTATGGCGAAGCGGCTGTACAAGCTGACCCCGGGCGGCCGCATCGTGCTCGATTACGACATGCGCATCGCCGAGCCGTTTCGCGTGCCCGGTAATGAGGCCGCGCCCGACATGTGGCGCGCGTTCGATGCGCTTGCCGGCGAACCGATGGCGATCGTGCGCGGCGAACGATCGGATATCCTGTCGGCCGAAGTCGCGGAAAAGATGGCGGCGCGGCATCCGGGTTTCGAACTGACGACGGTGCCGCGCGTCGGCCATGCACCGACGCTCGACGAGCCCGAAGCCGTCGCCGCGACCGAACGGTTGCTGGCGCGGGTTTCCGCTGCCGTCCTCGCCTGACCATGGCCCGTCTGGCGATGGATTGTCGTTTCGGTGGCGGGATAAGGACTGACGTGCAGCGCAAATCCGGCTAAGCGGCTCTTCCCATGGCGACGATCCACATATTGCATCTTCATTCGACCTTTGCGCCCGGCGGCAAGGAGCTGCGCGCGGTCCAGCTGATGAACGCTTTCGGCGGACAGGCGCGGCATACCATCGCCTCGGCCATGCCCGACCAGTTGGGCGCGCGCGAACGGATCGCGCCCGGCATCAAATATGAGATGGCGCAAAATCCGCCGCCGCTGACGGGAAAACCCTCGATCGGTCGCTATGAGGCGATTGCCAATTACATCCGCCGGTTCGATCTGGTGCTGACCTATAACTGGGGCGCGATCGACGGGGTGATGGCGGCGCGCGTGTTCGGCAAGGGCCTGCCCCCGGTGGTGCATCATGAGGACGGCTTCAACGCGGACGAGGCGGTTCGCCTCAATCCCGTGCGCAACATGTATCGGCGGATCGCCCTGCCGGCGGCCAATGCGCTGGTCGTGCCGTCGCAGCGGCTGGAGGGAATCGCGCAAAAGGCGTGGAAACAGCCTGCCGAACGTATCGTGCGAATTCCCAACGGCATCGACACGTCTCGATATGGCGGCGCGGGAGACCCCAAATCGCTCCCCGGTTTCGTCAAGAAACCCGGCGAGACGGTGATCGGCACGGTTGCAGGCCTGCGCGCGGTCAAGGATCTGCCGATGCTCGTCCGGGCGGTCGGCGGGCTTTCGCAGCGCGTTCGGCTGGTGATCGTCGGCGAGGGGCCCGAACGACAGGCAATCGTCGACGCGGCCGAGGCGATGGGGCTCGAATCCAAATTGCTCCTGCCCGGATTCGTTGCCGATCCCTGGAAATATATGGGGCTGTTCGACATTTTCGCGCTGTCGTCGCAAAGCGAGCAATTCCCCATTTCGGTGGTCGAGGCGATGGCGGCGGGGTTGCCGGTCGTCGCTCCGCCGGTCGGCGACGTGCCGGTGATGGTCGCACCGGAAAATGCCAATTATATCGGCCCCAACTGGTCGGAAGTGGAATTGCGCAACCGGCTGGAAATCCTGATCCGGCATCCGCACGAACGCGAACGTGTGGGCAAGGCCAATCAGGCAAAGGCGCGCAGCGAATATAGCGACAAGACGATGATCGCGGCCTATGCCAGTCTCTATTCGGAGGCGATGGGCCGGCCGGGTGCGCTGACGCCCTGAAGACAATATGCGCGCGCAAGCGGGCCAGGACAGGAGAGAGGCGTGACCGAAAATCTATTGGCGAGCGTGGAAGACGGCGTCCTGACACTGGTCCTCAACCGACCGGATAAGAAGAATGCGCTGACCGACGCCATGTATGCGGCGCTCGCCGACAATCTGATCGCGGCGGAGAAGGATCCGGCGATACGCGCGGTCGTGTTCCGTGGCGAAGGCGACATGTTCTGTGCGGGCAATGACATCGCCGATTTCGTGGCCGCATCCAATGACGGGATCGCCGAACGCAGCGTGGGGCGTTTTCTCCGCGCGCTGGCCGAATCGAGCAAGCCGCTGATCGCCGCAGTGCATGGCAAATCGGTGGGAATCGGCCTGACGATGCTGCTCCATTGCGATCAGGTGATTCTGGCCGAAGGCGCACAATTGATCGCGCCGTTCGTAAATCTGGCGCTGGTGCCCGAAGCGGCGTCGAGCATGCTGCTCCCCGCGCGGGTCGGGCATGTCCGCGCCTATCGCATCTTTGCGCTGGGCGAGCCGGTGAGTGCCGCCGATGCGCTTGCATGGGGACTGGCGAACGATGTGGTGCCGCATGCCGATCTGAACGCCACCGCCGATGCACTCGCGCGCCGCCTTGCCAAACAGCCGATGGGCGCATTGATCGCGACCAAGCAGCTGATGCGCGATCCGGCGGCGATCCGCGAACGGCTGGACATCGAGAACAGGGTGTTTGCCGAACGGTTGAAGAGCCCCGAGGCGCAGGAGGCATTCGCGGCATTCGCGCAGCGCCGCGCACCGGACTTCACGCAGTTCGGATAAGCCGGCGATGGGCGCGGTTCTGGCAAAAAGGGCGCTGATCGCTTTCCCGGGGCAGGCAGTGCCCGACATCCAGCTTGGCGTGAAGCTATCGCGGGTTGGCAGCGACGCGCTGGAAATCGAATATGTTGTTACCGGCGACGTCGCCGCGATCCGCGTCGCCGATCTGGCAGTTCCCGAGCGGCGCGACGAGCTGTGGCGGACGACCTGTTTCGAGGCTTTTGTCCGACCGCGCGGCGGAAAGGCCTATCGCGAATATAATCTCGCGCCGAGCCGCGACTATGCGATCTATGATTTCGACACCTATCGCGAAGGCATGCGGAATGCGCTCGATGCGCCGCAACCGCGCATTTTCGTCGAAAATGACCGTCAAAGCCGGTTGGCCGTGACGGCGGTGATCGATCCGCAGCATTGGTGGACCACCGGAAGCCGTTGGGGAATCACTGCCGTGATCGAGGATCGTGCCGGCGTCGTGTCGCATTGGGCGCTGGCGCATCCCGACGCACAGCCGGATTTCCACGATCCGAGTTGCTTTACGCTCGAACTCCCGGCACCCAAGCGCTCATGAAATTCGGTATCGACCGGCTGCTCGCCGACCCGGAATTGCGCAAGCCGCTTGAAGGCAGGCGCGTCGCGCTGCTCGCTCATCCCGCGTCGGTGACGCAGGATCTGACGCACAGCCTGGACGCGCTGGTGGCAAGCGGTCTGAACCTCTCTGCCGTCTTCGGTCCCCAGCACGGCGTCCGCGGCGACTTGCAGGACAATATGATGGAGTCGCCGGATTTCACCGATCCCATTTATGGGATGCCGGTGTTCAGCCTCTATGGCGAAGTCCGGCGTCCCACCGGCCAGTCGATGCAGACATTCGACGTCATCCTGATCGACCTTCAGGATCTGGGATGCCGCATCTACACCTATGTCACGACTTTGCTCTATATGCTCGAAGCGGCGGCGGCGCACGGCAAGGAAGTGTGGGTGCTCGACCGGCCCAATCCGGCGGGTCGTCCGGTCGAGGGACTGACGTTGCTTCCCGGCTGGGAAAGTTTCGTCGGTGCCGGGCCGATGCCGATGCGACATGGCATGACGCTTGGCGAAATGGGCGCATGGTTCATCGACCGCTTTGGGCTCGATGTGGCGTATCGCGTGATCGAGATGGAAGGGTGGGAGCCCGAGACGGGTCCCGGCTTCGGCTGGCCGGATTCTCGAGTGTGGATCAATCCCAGTCCCAATGCCGCGAACCTGAACATGGCACGCGCCTATGCCGGCACGGTCATGCTGGAGGGCACAATGCTGTCTGAGGGGCGGGGGACGACTCGCCCGCTCGAATTGTTCGGTGCGCCGGATATCGACGCACGTGCGGTGATCGCGGAAATGCAGCGGATCGCCCCGGAATGGCTTGCCGGCTGCAGGTTGCGCGACATGTGGTTCCAGCCGACCTTCCATAAGCATCAAGGGGAATTGTGCAGCGGCGTGTTCATCCATGCCGAGGGGCCGGATTACGGCCATGCTGCGTTCCGCCCCTGGCGGTTGCAGGCGGCCGGGTTCCGCGCGGTGCGGACGCTCTATCCGGAGTTCGGACTGTGGCGCGATTTTCCGTATGAATATGTCTTCGACAAGCTGGCGATCGACGTGATCAATGGCGGTCCGGCGTTGCGCGAATGGGTCGACGATCCGGCGGCCGCGCCGGGCGATCTCGATGCGATGGCCAGAGCAGATGAGGATGCCTGGTATCAGGAACGCCTGCCGTTCCTGCGCTATTGACCGGCATGAAGGGGCAGCGGATTGCACGCCGCGTCCGAACCGCCTAGACGCCGGACATGTTGGCGGGCCTGATTTTCGCCACCGAGGATGCAGAGGACCGGCCGGGTACGCTCGCCGCGACACTGCCGTTCGGCGGCATGACGCTTCTGGAATATCAAGTGCGGCTTCTGATCGGCGCCGGGGCCGGTCAGATCATGATCGCTGTCGCGCGGGTGACGCCGGCGTTGCTTGGCGCAGTCGCGCGCGCGGGAAAGCGGGGCGTGCCAGTGGATATTGTCCGGTCGGCGGAAGAGGCCGCCGTAAAGGCGCATCCGCTTTCGCGCATCCTGGTAATGGCCGACAGTCTGGTTACCACTGATCCGGTGATGGACCGGATGGCCGCCGATGGACCTGAAGCGCTGCTGGTGACTAATGATCCGAATTCGCCTGCCGCGATAGAACGGCTCGACATGCGCGATTGCTGGGCAGGAATTGCGCGCGTGCCGGCGCATCATCTGGGCGCGATCGCACGGATGCCCGACGATTGGGACTTTCAATCGGCGCTGCTGCGCGCAGCGGTGGAAGCGCGCGCCGAACATGTGCAACTGACCCAGGCATGGGAACGCGGTGGCCATATGGTCGATCGCAGCGCCGAGCGGCTGGCATCGCGCAGCAACGCAGTGCTGGCCGCATTGACCGAACGGCGCACCACCTGGGCCGACCGCTGGATTTTCACGCGGATGGCGCGGCTGATCCTGCCCAGGCTGGTCGAACGGAACGTGCCTGCAATTGCGCTGGCGGCGCTGGGCGGGGTGTTCGGGCTTGGCGGTCTCGCCGCGATGTCGTTCGACTGGGCGGGGTGGGGGTTGCTCGCCGCCATCGTCGCGGCAGTGATGTTCGCCACCGGCGGTGCGATGGCGGCGCTGCGCGGCGAGGACAAGCGCGCGGACCTGTTCGAAGGGTTGATCGGGTTTCTGGTCGCTGCCGCCGTTCTGATCGCCGGCTGGCGCGAATCGGTGGCGCAATGGACCGGCACCGGCGCGGTGCTGGCGCTTGCGACTGTCCTCCTCCACGCGCTGTCCGAACGCAGCGGCGCGCGGCACCGGCGATGGTGGGGCAGCCCATCGGCCTATCTTCTGATCCTCACGCCCTTCGCATTCGCCGACTGGCTCACGACGGGGCTTGGGATTCTTGCGATATATTCATGCTTAACGCTGGCAAGCGCGGTTGAGACGATTCGAGAAAAGCCTTAGTCTCCTCTTAAGGACACTTCCGCTATCCGAGGATCATGTCGGACAACCCCGTCGACATGCGCGATGGCGCCCCCATCGGCGCCAAAGAGCTGCTTGCGCGAGCAGCGGCTGAAGAATCGCGCGCTTTTCATATGCTGACGGTGGCGATCGAGGATTTTTTCCTGCCCGAGGAATCACGGCTCGACGAGCGTACGCGTTCGGCGCTGACGATCCTGTTGCGCGGCATGATCGAAACCGTCGAATCCGAAGTGCGCGCGCATGCGATTCGGCTGCTTTCCGCGCGAAATGCGCCCGATCTCGCCGACGCGCTGAACGCGGATGCGCAGCCGGTGATGGCGCGGCTGATGCGATCGGGGATCCTGCGCGATTCGGAATTGATGACCGAGTTGATGGCGCGGGTGCGTCAGGAACTGCTGGGCGCGGCATTGCCGATGCAGGCGCCCGACGATCCCGAACGGCCGAGCCTGATCAATCGCTATGTCCAGCATCCCGACCGCGTGCTTGCGGCCGGAGCGATGGCCGTGATGATCGCCGAGAGCCGCCGGCATGGCAGTCCCGATACGGGACAATTGTCGCATACCGATTTGCCTGCCGAACTGCATCACAAGCTGGTCTGGTGGGTTGCGGCGGCATTGCGCGAACGTGCCGCCGATGTCGCCGGGGACGCGATCGATGCGCTCGATCAGGCGCTTACCGAAGCGGCGCAGCGCAGCCTGGCCGCCTATGACGAAGGCGATCGACTGGAGGCGGCGGCGCTGCGGTTCGCCTCCGCCGTCGATGCGCAGCCTTCCGAACTGGCGCAGTTGCTGGTCGAATCGCTGGGCGATAGGCGGATCGTGCTGTTTACTTCGTTGCTCGCCCATGCGCTCGGCATCGGATATCCGGTGGCGCGCGACATGGTGCTCGATCCGCGCGGCGACCGGTTGTGGGTGGCACTGCGCGCGCTGGAATGCCCGCGCGAGGCGATCGCGCAGATCGGCTATGCGCTGAGCGAAAGCGATCCGCGCCGCGATCTGGAACGTTTTGCCGACCGGCTTGACGAAATCGCAGCAATTGCAGCGGATGAGGCGCGAGACGCGCTTGCACCCCTGCGGCTGCATCCCGATTATCGGGCGGCGCTATTGGCTCTGGATCGTTCGGGAGGGGAGGGATGAACGCTATCGATCCATCGCTTCCCACTGCAATCGGTCGTGTCGATGCCGATGGGCATCTGATCGACGCCGAACGCCGCCTGGCCGAGCTCAACGAACGTGCGGGCGGGAAGGCAGGCGCTGCGCTTGCCGTGCCGCAGATCGCGACGATCGCGCGACTGGCCCAGCGGCTGGGCATCGCGATTTCTCGCAATGTGATCGCCGCCGATGGCGAAGACGATCTGGAACTATGGGTTCGCGCCGAGCCTGAGGAAGGCGGCGTGCGGCTGGAAGTCAGCGGCTGGCGCCCGCGCGCTGCATGGCGGGCACCCGCGCCGGAGCCCGAACGCGCCCGCGATTTCTTTCGCTCTGCGGCGGACTGGTTGTGGGAAACCGATGCCTCGTTGCGCATCACCTATCTCTCGATCGAAGCGGGCGCGCGCTATGGATTCGATTCGAGCGCGATGCTGGGTCAGCCGCTGACGCGCCTGTTCGCGCTCGAGCAGGACGATCATGGCGAATTGCCGATCCTGGGCGCGGTGGCGGCACAGCGGCGTTTCGACGGCCAGAAGGCCGAATTGCGCGGTACCGGGCGGATGGTCCGCCTCGATGCGACGCCACGTACCGATCCGACCGGGCGTTTTGCCGGCTTCGTCGGTGCGGCGCATATGCTCGAATCGCCGCCGGTCGCACCGAAAGTGGATGCGCCGGTGCCGGTGGCGCCGTTCGGCGGTTTTCCGGACAGCTTCAGCCAGCGGCTCGACCGCGCGCTGCGCAGTCCGCTGGGCAAGATCATCGCCAATGCCGATTCGATCAGCGCGCGCACCGAAGGGCCGTTGAAGGACGATTATGCCGAATATGCGAGCGATATCGCCAATGCCGGGCGGCACCTGCTCGGCCTGATCGACGATCTGGTCGATCTTCAGGCGATCGAGCGCGAGGATTTCACGACCGAGGCCGAACCGATCGACCTGGCCGATGCCGCGCGCCGTGCCGCAGGGCTTCTCGCCGTACGTGCGTCGCAAGCCGATGTGCGGATCGACAAGCCCGCGACCGATGAACAGGTGCCGGTAACCGGTGAGTTCCGCCGCGCGTTGCAGGTGCTGGTCAATCTGATCGGCAACGCCGTCCGCTATTCGCCGCCGGGCGGCATGGTGTGGATCCGGATGGAACGCGAAGGCGATATGGGATGCGTGATCGTCGCCGATCAGGGCAAGGGCATTGCCGAAGCCGATCAGGCGAAGATTTTCGAGAAGTTCGGTCGCGTCGATCCGACCGAGCCGGGCGGCAGCGGACTGGGCCTCTATATCGCGCGGCGGCTTGCGCGGGCGATGGGCGGGGATTTGACGGTGGACAGCGCGCCGGGAATGGGTGCGCGTTTCGTGTTCACGCTGCCCTGGCGGCCGAACTAGGAAAGCGGCGCTAGGAAGGCGGCGTCAGAGGCGCTCTTCTTCGGCCTGACGCGCTTCCCTTTCCGCTTTTTTCCGCGCTTTTTCTTCTTCGCGGGTCGGCACCAGCCGGACCCCCGCGATCAGGATCGCGCTCAGAACGGCGATGATCGCGCCGTTCCGAATCCATTGCCTGTCGTCGATCATGAAGCTGTCGGCGGGCATGCGGACGATTCCCGCGCCCTGAAGCATGAACACTATGCCCGCCAGAAAGCCGAGGATACCGGCGAAGATCAGAATATTCTGTCGCATGACAACTCCCTGCTTCGCCGGTGTTTCCTATCGGATCAGCGCTGCTCCACCGGAACATAATCGCGCTGCGTCGGGCCGGTGTAAAGCTGGCGCGGGCGGCCGATCTTCTGCGCAGGATCCGAAATCATTTCGTTCCACTGCGCCACCCAGCCGACCGTGCGGGCAAGTGCGAAGAGCACGGTGAACATCTCGGTCGGGAAACCGATCGCCGACAGGATCACGCCCGAATAGAAATCGACGTTCGGGAACAGCTTCTTCTCGATGAAATATTCGTCGTTAAGGGCGATTTCCTCGAGCTTCAGCGCGGTTTCGAACACCGGATCGGAAACCTTGAGCGATTCGAACACTTCGCGGACCGTTGCCTGCATCACCGTCGCGCGCGGATCGTAATTCTTGTACACCCGGTGGCCGAAGCCCATCAGGCGGAACGGATCATCCTTGTTCTTCGCGCGGGCGATATATTCGGGGATGCGTTCCGGACGGCCGATTTCGCGCAGCATGTTGAGCGCGGCTTCGTTGGCGCCGCCATGTGCCGGACCCCACAGGCAGGCGATGCCCGCCGCGATGCACGCGAACGGATTGGCGCCCGACGAACCGGCAAGGCGCACGGTCGAGGTCGATGCGTTCTGTTCATGGTCGGCGTGGAGGATGAAGATCCGGTCCATCGCCTTTTCGACCGCCGGGTTCACTTCATACGGCTCTGCCGGCACCCCGAAGGTCATGCGCAGGAAATTGCCGGTATAGCTCAGCGAATTGTCCGGATAGAGGAACGGCTGACCCATCGAATATTTATACGCCATCGCCGCGATCGTCGGCATTTTCGCGATCAGGCGATAGCTGGCGATCATCCGCTGATGCGGATCGGTGATGTCGGTCGAATCGTGATAAAAGGCCGAAAGCGCGCCGACGACACCGCACATGATCGCCATCGGGTGCGCATCGCGGCGGAACCCGCGATAGAAAGTCGCAAGCTGTTCGTGCAGCATCGTATGACGGCTGATCGTCCAGCTGAAGCTCTCCAGCTCGTCCTTCGACGGCAGTTCGCCGTTGAGGAGGAGGTAGGAGACTTCCATGAAGCTCGACTGCTCGGCGAGCTGACCGATCGGATAGCCGCGATGCAGCAGGACGCCTTCGTCGCCATCGATATAGGTCAGGCCGCTTTCGCAGCTCGCCGTCGACGTGAACCCGGGGTCATAGGTGAACATGCCGGTGTTCGCGTAGAGCTTTCGGATGTCGACGACATCGGGGCCGACACTGCCCGCGAGCACCGGATATTCGGTTTCACCCCCACCCGCCGTCAGCTTCGCGGTATCGGTCATGCATGCATCCTTTCATTCAACCTTTAAGCCGGGTCGGCCATCTGATCAGCGATCCGCCCCAGGCTTTCTTCACGGCCCAGCAGCAGCAGGACATCGAAGATTCCGGGCGAGGTGCGCCGACCAGTCAGCGCTGCACGCAGCGGCTGAGCCACGGCGCCCAGCTTTACCCCTGAATCCTCGGCGACCTTGCGTACCGCCGTTTCGAGTTCTTCCGTATCCCAGGAAGCAGCGGCGTCAAGCGCCCCGTGCAACCGGGCCAGCAAAGCTCTCGCGTCGCCCTCTAGCAGAGCATTTGCCGCTTCGTCCAATTCAAGTGGGCGCTTGCGAAAGAGAAACATTGCGCCGTCGGCAAGTTCCAGCAGATTGGCGGCTCTTACTTTGAGAACCCCCATGCCGCGACGCAGCAATTCCCTGTCTTCCGATAGGAGTTCGAAGGGAAGACGATCGGCCACCAGATCGGCGAGGCGATCATCATCCGCTTCGCGGATATAATGACCGTTCAGGTTCTCCAGCTTCTTCAAATCGAACCGTGCTGGTGATTTTCCGACGCCATCGAGCGAGAACCATTCGATGGCCTGTTCGCGACTGATGATCTCCGCATCGCCATGGCCCCAGCCGAGGCGCAGGAGATAATTGCTCACCGCTTCCGGGAGCAGACCCATATCGTCGCGATAGGCATCGACGCCGAGCGCACCATGGCGCTTCGACAATTTTGCGCCGTCCGCGCCGTGGATCAGCGGGACATGGGCATAGGTCGGTTCCGCCCAGCCGCATTCGATCGCCTGCATCGCGCGATAGATCGGCAATTGGCGGAACGCGTTGTTCAGGTGATCGTCGCCGCGAATCACATGCGTGACGCCCATATCGTTATCGTCGACCACGACCGCGAGCATATAGGTCGGCGTGCCATCCGAACGGAGCAGCACGAAATCGTCGATTTCGCTGTTCTGGACCGTGACATTGCCCTGGACCTGATCGGCGATCGTGACGGCGCCTTCGCGCGGCGCCTTCAGCCGGACGACGAATGGCTTGTCGCCGCCTTCAGCCGGATCGCGGTCGCGCCAGCGGCCATCATAGCGGATCGGCTTGCCGGCCGCGCGCTGGCTTTCGCGCAGTTCGGTAAGCTCTTCGGGCGTCGCGAAACATTTATAGGCGTGACCGGCGGCGAGCAGCTTGTGCGCGACTTCCGCATGCCGGGCCTGGCGGGCGAACTGGAACACCGGTTCCTCGTCGCCTTCCAGCCCCAGCCATCCCAGCCCGTCGAAAATCGCTTCGATCGCGGCGTCGGTGGACCGCGCCCGATCGGTATCCTCGATCCGCAGCAGGAACTTGCCGCCATGATGGCGGGCAAAGAGATAGTTGAACAGCGCGGTGCGTGCGCCGCCGATATGCAGATAGCCAGTCGGCGAGGGGGCGAACCGCGTCACCACGCCTCCGCCCGGCGTACCGCCGGTTTCAGATCTTGCGCCCAACCGCGCTTGCTCCCAGACAGAAAATTGATGGCCAGTTCAGCCGGGCATGCCCCTAGCACGGGCTTTGCGTCGCTTCAAATCGCGGCGCGATCACGATTGTCGAAAGCCCGCGAGGCACTGGAACGCTGGCTGGAGGCCGAGCGCGACCAGCTGATATTGTGGATACCGGTGCTGCTGGGCGCGGGTATCGCGGGCTGGTTTGCCCTGGCGCGACCTGAACAATGGTGGGCGCTGATTCTGGCCGGATGCGCGGTCGCGCTCCTTGCCGTTGCGCTTTCCGGGCCCGGGCGCGCCGGGCGCAGCGTGGCGGTGGGTGCGGTGATGGTTGCGATGGGGTGCGGCCTGATCTGGTGGCGGGCCGAAAGCGTGGCGGCGCCGGTGTTGGCGCGGCCGGGCGTTTTCACGGTGACCGGTCGGGTGGTCGATGTCGAGCCGCTGCCGGCTCGCGAGCTGGTGCGGGTGACGCTGCGTACCGACCCGCAACCGCGCCTGCCGCCCCGGATTCGCGTCAATATTGCCGAGAAGGATTTGCCCGATGGAATGGTGCAGGGCGCGAGGATCCGGCTTCGCAGCTGGCTGATGCCGCCCGCTTCGGCATCGGTGCCGGGCGCCTATGATTTTGCGCGCGTTGCCTGGTTTCAGGGGCTGGGTGCGAGCGGCCGGGCATTTCCGGGTGTTACGGTGATCGCGGCGGGGCGGAACGGCGGGCAATTGCGCCATCGGCTTGCCGACCATATTCGCGAACGGATCGATGGCGGTGCAGGCGCGATCGCTGCGACGCTGGCGACCGGGGATCGCGGCGGCATTTCCGATGACGATGCGGAGGCGATGCGGCGATCGGGTCTGGCGCATCTCCTGTCGATCAGTGGGCTGCATGTCACTGCCGTAACCGGGGCGGCGATGCTGTTGGTGCTGCGGTTGCTGGCGCTCAGCCCGTGGCTGGCGTTGCGGGTGCGGTTGCCGCTGGTGGCAGCAGGCGCCGGGGCACTCGCCGCGATCGGCTATACGCTGCTCACCGGCGCCGAAGTGCCGACGGTGCGATCCTGCGCCGCGGCGCTGCTGATATTGCTGGCGATGGCGCTGGGGCGCGAGGCGATTACGCTGCGGCTGATCGCCGCCGGGGCATTGCTGGTGCTGCTGCTTTGGCCAGAAACGCTGGCAGGGCCGAGTTTTCAGTTGAGCTTCGCCGCCGTCACCGCAATCGTTGCGTTGCACGAAAGCCCGCTGGTTCGGCGCTGGTTCGCCCGACGCGAAGAGCGATGGTGGCGGCGCGGCGGGCGCATCCTTGGCTCGCTGTTGCTCACCGGGTTTGTCGTCGAAGTCGCGCTGATGCCGATCGCGCTGTTCCATTTTCACAAGGCGGGGATTTACGGCGCGCTGGCCAATGTCGTGGCGATTCCGCTCACGACCTTCATCGTCATGCCGATCGAGGCGCTGGCGTTGGTGTTCGATGCGGTTGGGCTGGGTGCGCCCTTATGGTGGCTGACGGGCGTTGCGCTGAAGGCATTGCTGGCGCTGGCGCATGCCACGGCGGATGCGCCGGGATCGGTCGCGTCATTGCCGACCATGCCGAAAGCGGCGTTCGTGCTGATGGTTGCGGGCGGGCTGTGGCTTGCGCTGTGGCGGACGCGGATGCGTTTCGCCGGGGGTATCGCGATTGCGATCGGCGCGGTCTGGGCAGTGGCGACGCCGGTGCCGGACCTGATCGTCAGTGGCGACGGCAGGCATCTGGCGCTGCGCCTGCCCGATGGGCGGTTTGCGCTGCTGCGCGGCAGGGCGGGGGACTATACGCGGGCGATGTTCGGCGAAACCGCCGGATCGCAGGCCGAACTGGCGACTCTGGCCGATCAGCCGGGCGCGAAATGCAGCAAGGATGTCTGCGTCACCGATATCACCAGCGGCGGGCGGCAATGGCGCATCGCGGCGACGCGGACCGACAATTTCCTGCCCTATCCCGAACTCATCAGCCTGTGCGGTACGGTCGATATCTTCGTTTCGGACCGTCGCATGCCGCAAGCGTGCCGGCCACGCTGGCTGCTCGCCGACCCCGGGACGCTGACCCGCACCGGAGGGCTTGCCCTGACGTTGCGCGATCCGCCGACCATGCGGACAGTGTTGCTGTCCGGCGACCGGCACCCCTGGGTGGTTGCCGGGCGGCCTGCGCCGCGCCGGTCATCGCCGAGCGCAGCGCAGCAACCCAAGCCTCAATAGCGGCGCAGAAGCCCCGCGAGACGGCCCTGTACCTGCACCTGATCGGGGCGATAGCGCTGGGGATCATAGCTGCGGTTGGCGGGATCCAGGCGGATCATGCCGCCTTCGCGCCGGAAATATTTGAGCGTCGCTTCGGCATCGTCGATCAGCGCTACGACGATTTCGCCGTCGCGCGCTTCGGCTGCGCGGCGGATCAGCGCATAATCGCCGTCGAAAATACCCGCTTCGACCATCGAATCGCCGGCCACTTCGAGCGCATAATGTTCGCCCGGGCCGAGCAGCGCGGCGGGGACGGGGAGGATTTCGGTCCCTTCGAGTGCTTCGATCGGCGTACCTGCCGCGATCCGGCCGTGCAGCGGCACTTCGATCACGTCATTGGCGGGTTGCGGCAGCGATTTCGCAGGCGATGCCGCCGCGCCGCCGATGGTCGGCACGACCGGCTTCTTCTTCGTATCGCCACGTTCGGGCATGCGCAGTACTTCCAGAGCGCGCGCGCGATTGGGCAGGCGACGCAGGAAGCCGCGTTCTTCCAAAGCGGAAATCAGCCGATGGACACCCGACTTCGACTTGAGGTCGAGCGCGTCCTTCATCTCTTCGAACGACGGCGAAACGCCGGTATCGTCGAGCCGATCGGCAATGAAACAGATGAGTTCGTGCTGCTTCTTGGTAAGCATTTCCGCGACACCCTTCCTCGGAACAGACATGGAACGTTTATGCAATGTTCCACATGCTGTCAAGCAAGGTCGAGGATGTCCACCATGTCGCCCGGTGCCGCTTCCGGTGCATGCGGCGCGCGCAGGACGAGGCAATTGGCGCGGGCAAGCGTGCGCAGCATCGAACTGTCCTGAATCGCCGCGACGCGGACGCGGCCGTCGCGCAATTCGCCGCGCATATAATCGGTGCGCGGGCCGTTGGCCGGAAGCGCTTCGCCGAGCATGGCCGCGCGCGCTTTGGGCCGGGGATCGGCATCGCCCGCCAGCGCCGCGACCAGCGGGCGGACGAAGAGCAACGTAGTGACGAACGCCGAAACCGGATTGCCGGGCAGGCCGATTACCACGGCGTCGCGCAGCCGCCCCGCCATCATCGGTTTGCCCGGACGCAAGGCGATCCGCCAGAAATCCATCTGCGCGCCGACCGATTTGAGCGCCGGTTGCACCAGATCATGGTCGCCGACCGACGCACCGCCCGATGTGACGAGCAGATCGGCGTCGAGCGCGGCAAAGGCGGTTTCGAGCGCGGGCCGATCGTCGGGCAGGATGCCGAGATCGATGATTTCGACCGGCATTCCGGCAAGTTGCGACGCGATCATCAGCCGGTTGGTTTCGGGCAATTGGGCAGGGCCGACCGGCGATCCGGCAGGCACCAGTTCGTCCCCGGTGGCGGCGATCGCAACGCGCACGCGGCGCCGCACCGGCAAGCGCCCATGGCCAGCGACACCCGCCAGCGCCACGCGGGCAGGCGTTAGTCGCTGACCCGCCGCGATCAGCGTGTCGCCTTCGCAAAAATCGAGCCCGCGCCGCCGCACATTGCGCCCGACATGGCCGGGGCCGTCGCCATCGAGATGGAGCTTGGTGCCGTCGCGCCGTGCTTCCTCCTGCACCAGCACGCAATCGGCCCCGGCGGGCATGACCGCGCCGGTGAAGATCCGCACCGCCTGACCCGTGTTTACGGCGCCGGCAAAGCTGCGTCCCGCCGCGCTTTCGCCGATGATTTCCCAGGGGCCGGGCAGGTCGGCATGGCGGATCGCATAGCCGTCCATCGCCGAAAGATCGCTGACCGGTTGCGTGCGCAGCGCGGCGATATCGCCAGCGGCCCAGCGGCCCGCTGCATCGGCCAAGGGCAGATGCTCGATCGGCAGCGCGGGCGCGAGTGCGAGCAGGCGATCGAATGCCTGATCGACCGGCAGCAGGGGCGCGCCGCTCATTGTCCGAAAACCGCGGAAAAGCGTATCAAGTTCGCATTGGTTCGCACCGTGACGCGCGTACGCGCGCATATGTGCGCACGCACGCGTGTGGTCGGGATGCAAAGAAGATGTCGGATGGCCATCGCGCGGTCCTGCCATAGGCGCGGCGGTGTAGGACAGTGGAAATTACATTGTCGGGCGATTGCAATTGCTCTAATCGTTCCCGATATGTTCCTGTAGCTAGATTCGAAAGGCGGCATGATGGCGAGCGTGAAGCGATGCACCTGGGCGCAGGGCGACCCGGTTATGGCGGCCTATCACGACAGCGAATGGGGCGTTCCGGTGCGCGATTCGCGGATGTTGTGGGAAATGCTGATGCTCGAAGGATTTCAGGCGGGGCTGAGCTGGCGGACGATCCTGCATCGGCGCGAGGGCTTTCGGCGCGCCTTTGCCGAGTTCGATCCGGTGAAGGTCGCCGCGTTCGGGCCGGACGATGTCGAACGGTTGATGGCCGACCAAGGCATCATCCGCGCCCGCGCCAAGATCGAAGCGACGATCGCCGCCGCGCGCATATGGTGCGACATGGCGGCGCGCGGCGAGGATTTCGGCACCTGGGCATGGGCATTGGCGGGTGGCGTGCCGGTGGAGAATGACGGCGTCGACGTGCCGGCAAAAACCGAGACTTCCGAGGCGATTTCCAAGGCGTTGAAGGCGCGCGGGTTCAAATTTGTCGGGCCGGTGATCGTCTATGCCTGGATGCAGGCAGTGGGGATGGTCAACGATCACGCGCCCGATTGTTTTCGCGGCCATGCGGTCGGCGAGGCCACAGCCTGACGCTCAATCGAGCGGGCAGTCGATTTCCTTTTCGGTGCAGGCGACCGTGCCAGCGCCCGCAGCGCCCGCGACCAGTGCGACGCAGCCCGAAGACGTGGCCGCTGCGATCAGCGTGAAGGATGCCAGGAGGATTTTCTTCATGGACGCGATCCCTTTTTTTGAAATTCTGCCCTGCAACGCATATCGGGCCAAAAGGCTGCGGCAGGGGGATGTTGCACGCTAACCGATATCGGCAGCTTTCCAGTCGCCGGATTTGCCTCCGGTTTTTTCCAGCAGGCGAATATCGCTGATTATCATTGCCTTATCGATGGCTTTTGCCATGTCATAGATAGTCAGCAAGGCCGTGGTGGCGGCAGTCAATGCTTCCATTTCGACGCCGGTCTTGCCGTCGGTGCGTGCCGTGGCGGTGGCCGTCACGCCGCTATCGTCGGGTGTCAGGTCGATCGTCACTTTGGTGAGCGGCAGGGGGTGGCAGAGCGGAATGAGGTCCGCCGTCTTCTTTGCCGCCATGATGCCGGCGACCCGCGCGACGGCGAGGACGTCGCCTTTCTTGATGCTGCCTTCCCGGATTGCGGCTGCGGCCTCTGACGTCATGGTGATGCGCCCGGTGGCGATCGCCTGACGCGACGTCACGGCCTTGTCCGACACATCGACCATCTGCGCCGCGCCGGTGGCATCGATATGGGTTAGGTTGGTCATGCGTGGTCGCCCCGCCGATGCCGGAATCTTGTATTCGGCGCGGTGTTGCTCCGATGGAGATCCGAGAAGAACAGCCCTTCGACAAGCTCAGGGCACAGGGAAGCGTGCCGGGCGGTCACCCGAGCAGCGCCCGTGTCGCCGCTTCGACATCGGCTTGCCGCATCAGCGATTCGCCGATCAGGAAGCAATGGACACCGTGATCGGCCATCGCGTCGAGGTCGGCGCGCCCGCCAAGTCCGCTTTCGGCGACGAAGGTGCAACCCGACGGCGCCTTGCCGACCAGCTCATAGGTGCGTTCAAAAGAGACCGAGAAGTCCTTGAGGTTACGGTTATTTACCCCGATCAGCCGCGATCGGAGCGCCAGCGCGCGTTCGAGTTCGGCTTCGTCATGGACTTCGACCAGCACGTCCATGCCCTGTTCCATCGCGGCAGCTTCGATCTCCGCCATCTGACCATCGTCGAGCGCGGCGACGATGATCAGGATCGCGTCGGCGCCGATCGCGCGTGCTTCGGTCACTTGCCAGGGATCGATATTGAAATCCTTGCGCAGCACCGGCAGGTCGCATGCCGCGCGGGCAGCGATCAGAAACTGGTCATGCCCCTGAAACCAGCGCTCGTCGGTCAGTACCGACAGACACGCCGCGCCGCCCGCCGCATAGGCGCGGGCATGTTCGGGCGGATTGAAATCTTCGCGGATCAACCCCTTGGAAGGGCTGGCTTTCTTGACTTCAGCGATCAGGCCATAGCCGCCCGCCGCAACCTTTGCATCGAGCGCGGCGCGAAAGCCGCGCGGCGGCGATTGCGCGGCGATGCGCTCGGCAAGTTCCAAGGGCGTGGTCACGGCCTTGCGCGCGGCGACTTCCTCGCGCTTGGCTTCGAGAATCCGGTCGAGCATCGTACTCATACCGCAGCGATCCAGCAGTTGAGCAGCGCGTTGGCAAGCCCGTTGTCGATCGCTTCGCCCGCCTGTTCGACGCCGTCGATCAATGCGGCGGCATGGCCCGCGACGACGAGCGCAGCGCCGGCGTTGAGCAGCACTGCGTCGCGATAGGCGCCGGGTTCGCCGAGCAGCAGGTGGCGCAGCGCGGCGGCGTTTTCCGCCGGTCCGCCGCCGCGAATCGCGCTGAGCGGATGGCGCGGCAGGCCGACATCCTCGGGCGCGACGCGGCGCGGCAGGCTGACATCGCCGGTGGGGATGATCAGGCTGTGCCCGGCGCAGGAAAGCTCGTCCAGTTCCTCTTCGCCCGCGACGACTGCCGCGCCGTCGAGCGCGAGTTGCTCGATCGCCTCGGCATAGACGGGCGCGAAACGCGGGCTGGCGATGCCGATCAGCTGGCGGCGGACGCGGGCCGGATTGGCGAGCGGGCCGAGCAGGTTGAAGATCGTCCGCCGTCCGATCGCCTTGCGGATCGGGGCGATGCGCGCCAGCGCGGGATGGTGTTTCTGTGCGAACAGGAAGGCGATGCCGATATCGGCGAGTGTTTCCTCGGCCTTGGCGCTGGCGCGATCGAGGTCGAGCCCGAGCGCTTCGAGCGTATCCGCCGCGCCCGATTTGGAAGAGGCGGCGCGATTGCCATGCTTGGCGACCGGCACGCCGCACGCCGCGACGACCAGCGCGACCGCAGTGGAGACGTTGAGCGTGTGGTGCCCGTCACCGCCAGTGCCGCACACGTCGATCGCGCCCGGCGGCGCTTCGACCGGGATCAGGCGGTCGCGCATCGCGCGCGCGGCCTCGGCAATTTCGATGCTGGTTTCGCCGCGCAGCGTGAGCGCGAGGAGAAAGTCGGCAATCGCCGCGTCCGATGGCTTGCCGTCGAGTATGTCGGCAAAGGCCTGTGCGGCGGTTTCGCGCGACAGCGGCGTGGCGGGGTCGGGAAGGGGTGTCATTATCGTCACCGCGCCTCTATTCCGGGCGCATCGGCGCGTGTCGAGCAATTCCTGTTTGGGGCGGGGCAAGCGGCGGCGCAGGCATTGTCCGCGCCGCGCCGTTCAGGCGAGCTGTTTCGCGTCGATCCCCGCCAGCGTCAGGAAATTGGCGAGCATGGCATGGCCATGTTCGGTCGCGATGCTTTCGGGATGGAACTGGACGCCGTGAATCGGCAGTTCGGCATGGCGGAATCCCATCACCGAACCGTCATCGGCGGTCGCGTTGACCACCAGGCTGTCGGGAATGTCCGTGACGATCAGCGAGTGATAGCGTGTCGCGGTGAAGGGCGACGGGAGGCCCGCGAACAGGCCGGTGCCGTCATGGTCGACCGGGCAGGTCTTGCCGTGCATCAGGCCGCCGCGCACCACCTTGCCGCCGAAATGCTGGCCGATCGACTGATGGCCCAGGCATACGCCGAGCAGCGGCTTGCCCGCCTGCGCACAGGCAGCGACGAGATCGAGGCTGATGCCGGCTTCGTTGGGCGTGCAGGGGCCGGGCGAAATGAGGAATGCCTGCGCATTGCTGGCGATCGCTTCGGCGGCGGTCAGCGCGTCGTTGCGCACCACCTTCACTTCGGTGCCCAGCTCCATCAGATAATGGACCAGGTTCCAGGTGAAGCTGTCATAATTGTCGATGACGAGGATCATGGGCGAAGCGCTACTCCTTCTGCGTCACGACGACAATCGGCCCGATCGGCACGCCGACCTGGCGGCGGCCGCCGGGCGGATCCCACAGGCGTGAAACCGCGCCGTCGAGGAACAGCGCATTGTCGCAATGGAGCCGGTCGCGGAACAGGCGTGCGAACCGGCCGAACGATACCGGCGCGTCGCTGATCGCGAACCATGCATCGCCGTGCTTGTCCACGCCCACGCCGTTGCGGACCAGTTGCGACACACCGTTATCGGCAAATTCGGGGTGGAGCTTGCCGTCGATCACCAGCATCGGCCCGGACTGGGTGGCGAAGCCGGGGAAATCGGGCCGGTCGCGGACGAAATCCTCGGTTTCGGTGACGTGCCAGCCCTTTGCATCGCCCCAAAACACGCCATTGGGGAGCAAGTGGAAATTGCCCGGCCCCTCGCGCCGGTTGAGCGGCTTGGTTTCTTCGCCTTCCTCGACATAGAGGCCGATCGGCGCGCCGCTCCGGTCGAACATGCCGGCATTCATGGCGAAGGCAATGCGCGGCCAGTCGCTGCCCAGCCGCGATTCGAGCGCGGGAAAGTCGCGCATCGGCACGCCATCGGCATTGCGATCGACCAGACGGATACGATGCCGCCCACGCTCGGCATGGCAAATGGTGAAGGGCGAGCCTTCGAAACGGATCGATTCGCAGGCGCGCGTGACCGCCGCTTGCCCGTTGCGCGCGGCAGGGTTCTGCCCATGGCAGGCGGAAATCATCGCCAACAGAACTGGTACCAGCAGCATTCGTCCCCATCTGGGGAATCGACGCATGCCGGTCGAAGCGGGAAACATGCGCTTGCCCTAGCGCCGCCACAGTGCGAGGCCAAGAACCGCTTCACTGGGTTTATGCCGAACCTGTTTGGGAGGATGGAATGAGTTTCGTATCGTTTTCGCTGCTGGCGCTGATGATGATGCCCGTGCAGGACGTGCCGGCTCAGAACGCGGCCAATCAGGATGCGCCCACGCGAATCCGCAACGTCATTCTGTATGGCGACGAAAGCTGCCCGCCGCCGCAGTCGGACGACGAAATCGTCGTCTGCGCCAAGGGCGGCGATTCGCCCTATCGCATTCCCGAGGCATTTCGCGAGCGCAGCCAGACCGGCGCCAGCTCCAGCTGGGTACGCCGGGTCGAAGTGGTCGAGGACGTGAACCGCGCCGGTCTGCCGGGAAGCTGTTCGCCGATCGGGATGGGCGGCCAGTCGGGCTGCACGCGCGCGCAGCTCCAGCAATGGGCGCAGGAACGGCTGGACGAAGAGCAGCGCCAGTCCGCGATCCCCTGATTTTGCGACATCGGGGCGTGATTGCGTACCAGGTGTGAAACACGCCCCGTTGTTTCTGAATTATCGCCGTGTCGTTGCTTTGCCGGGCGGCGTGGACGAATTTGAACCGGTATCCAGCGGTGGCGGGAAGACCATCGCGAGCTAGCTGATCCTATCGGGTGGCGATGGCGCGGTTGATCGTGCGCTGTCCGAACACGCGCTCGATGCGGCCTGCGCTCTGGCAGGCCGCGCCATTGCGCTTCAGGCAGATCGCTCTGGCGTAAACCTGCCTCTAAAGGACGGGCTTGGCCCAACCACGCAAGGTCATGGCAACCTATCGGCATCTGAAGAACCGAGAAGCGGGGGGTGAGACCTGGTTACCAGTTTGAAAGCGGAAAACGGGAAGCCCCGGCGCACTGCGATTCCTAAAGACTCTGTTTCAACAGATGGAGTTGCCGAATGCAGCTGATAGAGGGCAAGGTCGCCATAATTACCGGGGCGAGTTCGGGAATAGGTCGCGCGGCGGCAACATTGTTTGCCGCAAGCGGCGCCGCCGTCGTTCTTGTCGCCCGTCGACAGGATCGCCTGGATCCATTGGTCGGTGAAATCGTCGAAGCCGGCGGACAGGCGATGGCTGTCGCGGGCGATGTCACGGACGAGCGCACACATCGTGAAGCAGTGACTGCCGCCCAATCCGCCTTTGGCGGCCTGGATATCGCGTTCAATAATGCCGGGACGGTTGGTGCGATGGTGCCGCTCGCGGAAATCGAACCGCAGCAATGGTCGGACGTGCTGGCGACAAATCTGACTGCCGCATTTCTGGGCGCGCGTGCGCAGATTCCGGCGATGCAGGCGCGGGGTGCGGGAACCTTGATCTTTACCGGCAGCTTCGTCGGCACCAGTGCCGGTTTGCCGGGAATGGCCGCATATGGCGCGGCGAAGGCGGGCCTTATGGGCCTGGTACGAGGGATAACGGCGGATTATGGCGCAATGCGAATTCGGGCCAACGCGCTTCTGCCCGGCGGTACGGCGACCGAGATGGCCGGCAATGCCGAACAACGCCAATGGGCTGCCGGCCTTCACGCCATGAAACGGATCGCAGAACCCGAGGAGATCGCGCAGGCGGCGCTCTTTCTGGCCAGTGATATGTCGAGCTTCGTCACAGGTTCGGCCTTGTGGGCCGATGGTGGAAACGCGGCGGTGAAGACTTGACCATGCGGTGATGGATGCAGGGACGCGCGGATTCAGGGACGCGCGGGAGGCGTGGCAAATCCCTAGCGGTTCCATTCCCAGGTGAAGCGGCCTTCATATCGGCTGGTCACCGGATTGCCGTCGGCATCCCTGGCGGGTTCGAATTGCGCCCGCTGCGGCAACAGGCGGCACGTGGTCACGTCGAGCCGCCATGAATCGGTCGGCTGAGAAATCGCGCAGCGCGTGACCTGACCATGGGCATCGACTTCCAGAACATAGCCCACCGTCCGCGCATCATCGAATGGCTCGACACCGCGCGGCATATCGGCGCTGCTGATCCACCGGTCGGCATGGATCGGCGTCGGAGCGGGCGGCGCCGCATGGTCCTGAAGTACAAACATCAGTCCGAGCGAAAGCAGCACGGTCACCTCCTCCATTTCCGATGTGGTTTGGGGTGAGCCTATGCGCTGGAACATCGTCTGCCAAGAACGCGACCGATTCGATCAGCGAAAATCGCTTGTCGGACGGCTTAAGCCCAAGCACAGTCCTGTAATCCGTTGTTTCTCCATTCGCGCTGATCGGGAGAGAGTTCATGCTGACGTTGCTTCTTCTGGCCGCCGCATTTCAGGACCATCCGAATTACGAAACGCCGAACTACGATGCGGTGGTGGCCGCGCCGGACAGCCACCAGATCCTGATGGAGGATGACAAGGTCCGCGTGCTGCGCGTGGTGATCCCGGCGGGCGAAACCGAGCCGGTGCATCTCCATTGCTGGCCCAGCATCATGTATTTCGAACAGCCGCAACCCATCACCTATATGACCTATCACCTGGAACAGGGTGCGCCGGTGATGACCGGGAGCGAGGACGCGCCGGCCATGCCGCCTGCGCTGACCGTGTCGATCGGGCCGGAAGGGCTGCATGCGATCCGGAATCGCGGGACCGAACCGTTCGTTGCGGTGCGGATGGAGTTCAAGGGCGAGCCGTGCAGCGCAGAGGATTTCGAAGAAAACTGAACGGCGCGGCGCCGCCGCCCGCCGTTACTGCCCGAAACCCGGTTCCGCCGCGCGAGTGAGCGCTTCGCGTGCGGCGGCGAGCAGGGCGCTGGCCTTGGCCTCGCATTCCCGCTGTTCATAGGCGGCGTCGCTGTCGGCGACGATGCCGGCGCCCGCCTGAACATGCATGGTGCCGTCCTTTACGACCGCAGTGCGCAGGACAATGCAGCTGTCCATCGATCCGTCGGGCGAAAAATAGCCGACGCCACCGGCATAGGCGCCGCGCGTTTCGGCCTCCAGCTCGGCGATGATCTGGCACGCGCGAACCTTTGGCGCGCCCGATACCGTGCCTGCCGGGAAGCCCGCGAACAGCGCGTCGAGTGCGTCGCGATCGTCGCGCAACTGCCCCACCACGTTCGACACGATGTGCATGACATGGCTGTAGAATTCGACGGTGTAGCGATCGGTGACAGTGACGCTGCCCGCCGATGCGACGCGCCCGACATCGTTGCGGCCAAGATCGAGCAGCATCAGATGTTCGGCGCATTCCTTGGGATCGGCGAGCAGGCTGGCGCGATTGGCGGCGTCTTCGGCGGCAGTCGCACCGCGCGGCCGGGTGCCGGCGATCGGGCGGATCGTGACTTCGCCGTCGCGCACGCGGACGAGAATTTCGGGGCTCGATCCGGTCAGAGCGAAGCCGGGCAGATCGAGATGATAGAGGAACGGGGAGGGATTCACGCGGCGCAGCGCGCGATAGAGTTCGAACGGCGGCAGCGCGAAGGGCGCAGTGAAACGCTGGGCCAGCACGACCTGAAAAATGTCGCCCGCCGCGATATATTCCTTCGCCGCAGCGACCATATCGGCATAGCGGCCCGGCGGCAGCACGGGTTCGAGTGCGATTTCGGGCGCTTCGTCGATCCGCACCGGGGCGGGCAGCGGCGTGCTGTGCAGCCGGGCGATGGTCGCGTCGATCCGGTCGTGCGCGGCGGCGATGGCTGCGTCATCGCTGCCCGATCTGGGCCAGACCGGGCTGACGACGAACAGCGCATCGGCAAGCCGATCGATTACCAGCAGCACCGTGGGCCGCACGAACATCATATCCGGAACGTCGATCGGATTGGCCGGCGGGCGGGGAAGTTTTTCCACCAGCCCGACGGTTTCATAGCCGAAATAGCCGACCAGACAGGCAAGCGCGCGCGGCAGTTGCGCGGGCACGTCCATCCGGCATTGCGCGACCAGATCGCGCAACGCGCCGAGCGCAGGCTGATCGCAGGGCGCAAATGCTTCGCGGTCGGTCAGCCAGTGCGGGTTGATCGCCGCATCATTGCCGGTCGCGCGAAACACCAGATCGGGGGCGAGCCCGATCAGGCTGTGGCGACCGCGTACCGATCCTCCCTCGACCGATTCGAGCAGGAAATCGCCGCGGCCCGGTTCGATCAGCTTGAGCGCTGCGGCGACCGGCGTTTCGGTGTCGGCGACGAGTCGCGTCCACAGCAGCGCCGGGCGCCCTGCCTTCAGCGCTTCGCGCGCGGCGCCGTCCCCTTCGTGCATCGGCCGATCAGTTACCCTGGCTGAGCAGGTCCTTGCGAACCCGGTCAATCACGTCCTGATTGCGCTTCACGCCCAGATCGCGCTGGATCGATGTGAGCAACTGTTGCGCGAATTCATCGCCGACGCCGCGTGCGATGCTGCCCCGCACGCCCTGGATGAGATCCTGCTGGCTACGCGGGTCATGCTGTTCGATCGCGTCGAGATAGACCACGAAATATCCCTGCCGCTGCGGTGCCTCGATCAGTCGCGCCTTTTTCGGCGTCATCGAGAAGAGCAATTCGATCTGCGGCGGAATCTGCTGTTGCTGCTGTTGCGCGCGGGCGAGCTCTGCACGCGAGACGTCGATATTTTCATAGCGATAGACCTTGCGCGTGGCATCGAGCGCGTCTTCGAAGGATTTGCCCTTGGCAACTGCCTCGACGACCTGCGCGGCGACTTCGCGCGCCTGGGCGACGCCCTTGTCGATACGATAGTCGCGGGCCACGGCATCGCGAATATCCTTGAGCGGGCGCGGCGTCGCGGCAACGACGCGTCCGACGGTCACGACTGCGAAATGCGTGTCGTCGATACCGACGATCTGGGGCTCGCCACCCACGTCCATCTGGAAACCGGCGCGCACGACCGGCGCGATCTGTGCGTCGGGTTCGGCATCGGGCTTGTCCGGATTGCGGCCATTGGCCAGCACCGGTTCGGTCGACTGCGCCTGAAGCTTGGTGTCGGAAAGCACTTCCTGGAACGTGCTGCCATCGGCGATCGAATCGCTGATCTGATCGCGAACGGCCACCAGTGCTTCGACCAGCTTCTTGTCGGCGACTTCCTTGGCAAGCGTGTCATGCGCCTGAGCGAGCGATTGGGCCGCGACCTGCTCCACCGACGTGACGCGAAGCACGTGCCAGCCGAGCGGCGACTGGACCGGGCCCACGACGCTGCCCTGTGCCGCGCCGAACGCGGCGTCGGCCACCGCAGGCGAGGTCTGTTCGGCGAATTCGGCCTTTTCGGTGTCGTCGAACGACGAGGGTTCCAGCCCGGCGGCGCGCGCGGCGGCGTCGATCGACTGGCCGCCCTTGACCGCATCGGCGAGCTTTTGCGCAGCCTGCTGATCGGCGACGATCACCTGATCGATGCTGCGCTTTTCGGTGGCGGCGAAACGATTGCCGGCAGCACGATAGGCCTGGGCGATTTCCGCCTCGGTCGGTTTGGTGCGATCGCCCAGCGTTTCGGGCGACACCATCGCGTAGCGGATCACCCGGCGTTCGGGGATCGTGTACTGCGCCTTGTGCTGCTCATAATATTGCGAAACCTGTTCGTCGGTCGGCGCCGCGCCGGGATCCATCGCGGCGGTCGGGATGAACGCGATCGCGCCCTTGCGTTCTTCGACCACCAATGCGGCATAGGGCATTGCCAGCGCGGTAGGCGCCTGCTGGGCGTTGGAGGCGGGGCCGACCAGCCAGTCGACATAGGTCGAGGAACGAAGATCCGCGCGCAGATCGCCTTCGGCAATGCGTTCGCGGGCGAGGATCGATTCATAGAGTTTCTGGTCGAACTTGCCGTCCGGACCCTGAAATGCGGTGTTGCTGGCCAGCATTCCGTCGATCACCCGATCGCCGACCATGATGCCGTTGGCGCGCGCGAATTGTTCGATCGCGGAGGAATTGACCAGCTGATCGAGCGCCTGCTCCAGCCCCCCGGCAGCCAGAAACTGTTCGACCGTCACGGTCTGTCCGCGACGACGCAGATTGTCGATGGCGATCTGGACGCGGTCCTTCAGCTCTTTCTCGGTAATGTTGCGATCGCCGACGCGCGCGACGACGGCGCCCGATCCGGTGCTGACACTGCGCATGCCGGTCACATCGCCTGCCGCAAATGCCAGCGCGATAATGCCGAGAACGAGGAACACCACGATCAGGCCGATGCGCGATTTGGTGATGTTTCGGAAAAAGCTGAGCATGAAAAGCCGTTCGATGGAGGGGGTGATCGCGACGCTTTAGGGCCCTGCGCGCCGCCCTTCAAGCTTGTGCAGGGGGCAGTCTTTGCTATCGCCGTCCCGATTGCAGGTAAGGGGAGATCCGCATGCGCCGCAAATTCGTCGCCGGCAACTGGAAGATGCACGGGCTGAAGGCCCAGCTCAAGGAAATCGAATCGATCGCGGCGACTGCCACCGCCAAGCCGGGCGTCGATGTGGCGATTTGCGTTCCCTTTACGTTGATCGCGCCGGCGGTTGCGGCCGTGCCGGGGTTCGCGATCGGTGCGCAGGACGTGCATGAAAGCGGCAGCGGCGCGCATACCGGCTGTATTTCGGCGGAAATGCTGAAGGAAGCGGGTGCGACCCTGGTGATCGTCGGCCATAGCGAACGGCGCGCCGACCAGCATGAAACCAGCCACGATGCCTGGGCCAAGGCGGCGGCGGCGCGCGCGGCGGGGCTGCATGTCATTCTGTGCTGCGGCGAAACCGAGGAAGAACGCGATGCCGGTGAAACCGACCGGGTGGTCGCCGCGCAGATCGCCGAGATACCGAGCGATGCAAGGGGCGACTGGCTGACCATCGCCTATGAACCGCGCTGGGCGATCGGCACCGGCAAGACGCCGACCGAAGCGGAAATCGCCGCGACTCACGGCGCGATCCGGGCGAAAGTGCAGGAACTGGCGGGAGCCGATGCCGCCGACACGATCCGTATCCTTTATGGCGGGTCGATGAACCCGGCCAACGCCGCCGCGATCCTGGCGCTTTCGGATGTCGATGGCGGTCTGGTCGGCGGAGCGAGCCTGACCGCGGAGAAATTCGTGCCGATCATCGAGGCGGCGGCGGGGTGACGGCGCGGCGCGCGCGTTGCCGCTGCGGCGCGGTTGTCGCAACCTGCGCCGGCGAGCCGATCCGCGTTTCCGTCTGTCATTGCAGCGATTGCAAGCGCCGCAGCGGCAGCGCCTTTGCCGCGCAGGTGCGTTTCCCCGATGATGCCGTGACGATCGAAGGCGTGACGCGCGAATGGTCGTGCGTCGGCGAAAGTGGCAGCCGCTTCACGCATCGTTTCTGTGACTGTTGCGGCGTGGCGATCGCCTATCGGGTCGATGCGATGCCGGGGGTAACGGCATTGCCGATCGGCCTGTTCGACGGTCCCGGCACCTTGCCGATCCCCGAATATTCGGTGTTCGAAGGACGCAAGCTAGACTGGGTCGCGATCACCGGGCCGGTCGCGCATTTCGACTGAAGCGCCTCGCGCCTTCCCTCCGGAGAGGGAAGGCGCGGTCGTTCGTCAGTTGGCGTAGCGGTCCTTGAGCATCTTGTAGGTGGCGCGGACGCTGACTGCGTCGGCGCCCTTGGGGCGGCCGGGCTTGTTGGCCTGGCGCCAGCAGAAGATGTCGTGATGCGCCCAGGCGATGCCTTCGGGCACGAAGCGGCGCAGGAACAGCGCCGCAGTGATCGCACCGCCGAACGGCGTGCCTTCGGCTGCATTCACCATGTCGGCGACATCGGATTTGAGCATTTCGTCATAGGGATCCCAGAGCGGCATGCGCCATGCGGGATCGGCTTCGCTGTTCGCTGCAGCGAGCAGGTCGGTCGCCAGCGCCTCGTCATTGGCGAACAGACCGGTGAGGTCAGCGCCCAGCGCGACACGCGCCGCGCCGGTCAGCGTTGCGAAATCGAGCAGCAATTCGGGATTGGCTTCGCCCGCCTTGACGATCGCATCGCCCAGGATCAGTCGGCCTTCGGCATCGGTATTGCTGTTTTCGACCGTCAGCCCCTTGCGCGTGCGCAGCACGTCACCCGGGCGGAACGCTTCGCCCGACACCGAATTTTCGACCGCGGGGACGAGCATGTGAAGCCGGACCGGGAGCTTGCCACCCATGATCAGGTCGGCGAGCGCCAGCACCGTTGCCGCACCGCCCATATCCTTTTTCATCAGCCGCATGCCCGAAGCAGGCTTGATGTCGAGACCGCCCGAATCGAAGCACACGCCCTTGCCGACCAAAGCGACGCGCGGGTGGCTTTCATCGCCCCATTCGATTTCGATCAGGCGCGGTTCGCGACCCTTGCCGGCGGCTTTGCCGACCGCGTGGATCATCGGATAGCCTTTTTCGATTCCGTCGCCGCGCGTGACCGTCAGTTTGGCGCCATGTTTCTTCGCCAGCGTTTCGGCGACCGATTCGAGCTGTGCCGGGCCCATATCGTCGGCGCCGGTATTGACCATATCGCGCAGCAGGAACGTCGCTTCGGCAAGGCGGAGCGTTTCGGGAATCGATGCCGCTTCGCCGGTCAGCAGGACGCGTGGGCCGGTCGCGGGCTTGTCGGAGGTCTTGTACTTGTCGAAACGATATTGCGCGGTCAGCCAGCCATAGCCGGAGGGGCCGGGCTCGCGCCCTTCGACGCGATACGTCCCTTCGGGCAGCGTTTCCGCCAGCTTGGCAAGGCACCAGGGCGACAGCTTGTCGACATTGGCGACCACCGTGACGACCGACCAGTCTTCGGGGCCGTCGCCGGGCAGGATCGCGCTGGCATAGCCGGTAGGCTTCAGCTTCTGCGCGGCGGCAGCGGCGCGGGCCCGCGGCGGTTGCCCGGAGAGCCATGCGTCGAACCCCTTGGGATCGACCAGGTGGATGGTGCGGGCGGATTGGCCGCGATCGGCCTGAAGCAGCGACGAGAGATCAGTCATGCCGCGCTATCTAGGACGCCCGACAGGCTTCGCCTAGTGGCGAAGTGGCAAGCGCGGCGATGCCGCATGCGCGATGGTTAAAAAATTCCTCGGGACACCATGGAACGATCTGCGCGAGCGGCCTGTTTCCGCATTGCCTGAAGCCGCGACGCGCCGAACTGGCCGCGCGACACGCTGAGGAGACAGAGACATGAGCGACGAACGCGCGGAAGCTCCGGAGATGTACCCGGTGATCGAGGAGCATTCTCCTGTGCCGCGCGGCCCGACCATCGTCGCGATCATCGTCGGGGCAATATTGGCGCTGATCGGGCTGACATTGGTCGGCGGTGGCGCCTGGCTCGCCGTGCTGGGCGGATCGATTTATTATCTGCTGGCGGGCGCGGGATTGCTCTTTGCCGGTGTGCAGCTCATTCGCGGCAAGCTGATCGGCGGCTGGGTCTATGTCGCGATCGTCGCGCTGACCTTTATCTGGGCATGGTGGGAAGTCGGTGCCGATCCCTGGGGTCAGGTGCCGCGCATCATCGCGCCGGTGGTGCTGATGCTGTTGGTCCTGCCGGCGATGGCGACGCTTTCGACGCGCGACGGGCGGTGGAAATTCGCATTGGGCGGAGTCGCTGCGGTGCTGGTCCTGACCGTCGTCAATTTCTGGGTGGCGTCGGCGAATGCGCCTGCCACGATGTTCGCGCAGATCCCGGCCCCGACCGCATCGGCGATGGGCGAAACCGGGCCGATGAAGGTCGGCGCCGACTGGCCGGTCTATGGCGGCACGGCGAGCGCGCGACGTTATTCGCCGTTGCAGCAGATCAATGCCGAGAATGTCGGCAGCCTGAAGCGGGCCTGGGTCGCGCATACCGGCGACTTGCCCAAAACGGCCTTTGCCGAGGGCAAATACGGCGCGGAAACGACGCCGATCAAGGTCGGCGACACGCTCTATCTTTGCTCGGCGACCAATATCCTGATCGCGCTCGATCCGACGACGGGCAAGGAGAAATGGCGCTATGACCCCCAGGTTCCCGATGCCTGGATTCCCTATACTGCGGCGTGCCGCGGGGTCGTTTATTATGACACGCGCATCGGCAATGGCGGCACCGCGCCGCCTTCGCCCGCAAACCGGCCGGCTGCGCCTGCCGATGACTGTGTGACGCGGATCATCGAAGGCACGCTCGACGGACGGGTGATTGCGGTCGATGCGACCACCGGCAAGCCGTGTTCGGGATTCGGCACGAACGGTCAGGTCGACATCAAAAAGGGAATGGGTGAAGTCGTCCCCGGCATGGTGGCGATTTCGGCGCCGCCGACCATCGTCGATGGCGTGATCGTCGTCGGGCATCAGGTGCTCGACGGGCAAAAGCTGGAAGCGCCGTCGGGCGTCATCCACGGCTATGACGCGGTAACCGGCGAACTGCGCTGGGCGTGGGACATGATGAATCCCGACTGGACCGGTTTGCCGCCCGAAGGCCAGAGTTTTGCGCGCGGAACGCCCAATATGTGGACGACCGCATCGGGCGACGATCAGCTGGGGCTCGTCTATCTGCCGATGGGCAATGCCTCGGTCGATTACTGGAGCACCGATCGCAAGCCCCAGGAGAAATTCTTCGCTTCGTCGCTGGTCGCGGTCGATGTGAAGACCGGCAAGCCGCGCTGGCGGTTTCAGACGTCGCGCAACGATGTGTGGGATTATGATCTGGGTGCGCAGGCGACATTGATCGACTGGCCGACTGGCAACGGGACCGAGCCCGCGCTGATCCTGCCGTCGAAACAGGGCGACCTGTATGTGCTCGATCGCAGGACCGGCCGCCCGCTGACGCAGGTCGGCGAGTTGAAGGCGCCGCAGGGCGGGGTAGAGCCCGACCAGCGTGCGGCGACGCAGCCGGTGTCGCTGTGGCATACTCTGCGTAAGCCCGACCTGACCGAGCGCGATATGTGGGGCATGTCGCCGATCGACCAGATGGTCTGCCGCATCCAGTTTCGCCGGGCGAGCTATGAGGGCTTTTACACTGCCCCGACCGCCGACCGTCGCTGGATCGAATATCCCGGCTATAATGGCGGAACCGACTGGGGCGGCATCGCCGTCGACCCGGCGCGCGGCGTGATCATCGCCAATTATAACGACATGCCGAACTATAACCGGCTGGTGCCGCGTGCCGAAGCCGATGCCAAGGGCTGGAAACCGCGCGAACCGGGTGACGCCGCAAAGGCCGATGCCGCCGCTGCGCGAGGCGGCAATATGGGCGGCCATGCCGAAGGCGCCGGCGACCCGCAGGCAGGCGCGCCCTATGCCATCGACGTCAATGCCGGCTGGCGGCTGCCCTTTACCGGCCTGCTGTGCAAGGAGCCTCCCTATGGCGGCATCCGCGCGATCGACATGCGCACCGGCAAGACCTTGTGGGATCGTCCGCTCGGCACCGCGCGCAAGAACGGGCCGTTCGGCATCCCCAGCTATCTGCCGATCTCGATCGGGACGCCGAACAATGGCGGGTCGGTGGTGACGGCGGGCGGGCTGATCTTTGTCGCTGCGGCGACCGATGACCTGATCCGTGCGATCGACATCCGTACCGGCAAGACGGTGTGGCAGGACGTGTTGCCGGCCGGGGGGCAGGCAACGCCGATGACCTATGAAGTCGATGGTCGCCAATATCTGGTGATCATGGCCGGCGGGCATCATTTCATGGAGACGCCGATCGGCGACTCGCTCGTCGCCTATGCCCTGCCGCAATAAACCGGGCTGACGGCCAAGTGACTTGTCGCCGCGCCTTTGCCACAAGGCGCGGCGATTTGTTGTTCGGAGAGAGAAAATGGTTTTCGAGCCGCCTTATGTTGCCGATGCCGATCGCTATGACGGGCGGATGCCGTATCGGCGATGCGGGCGCAGCGGGCTGAAACTGCCGGCGATCAGCCTGGGGCTGTGGCAGAATTTCGGTGGGGTCGATATGTTCGAAACCGGCCGCGCGATGCTGCGCCGCGCCTTTGATCGCGGCGTCACCCATTTCGATCTCGCGAACAATTATGGCCCGCCCTATGGCTCGGCGGAGGAGAATTTCGGGCGCGTACTGGCCAGGGACTTTGCCGGCCATCGCGACGAACTGATCGTCTCGACCAAGGCGGGGTGGGACATGTGGCCCGGCCCCTATGGCGATGTCGGCGGCAGCAGGAAATATGTGATCGCCAGCTGCGATCAGAGCCTCAAGCGGATGGGGCTCGATTATGTCGATATCTTCTATTCGCACCGCGTCGATCCCGAAACGCCGCTTGAGGAGACGATGGGCGCGCTCGCGCAGATCCATGCACAGGGCAAGGCGCTCTATATCGGCATCTCGTCGCATTCGCCCGAATTGACGCGCAGGGCTGCGGCGATCCTGACCGAATATAAAGTGCCGTTGCTGATCCATCAGCCCAGCTATTCGATGCTCAATCGCTGGGTCGAGCGCGGGCTGCTCGATACGCTCGGCGATCTTGGCGTCGGCTGCATTGCCTTTTCGCCGCTGGCGCAGGGGATGCTGACCGACAAATATCTCGATGGCGTTCCGGCGGAAGCACGCGCGGCGAAGCAGGGGTCGCTGTCGCGATCGCTGTTGAGCGCGGAAAATATCGATCGCGTGCGCAAGTTGCGCGAAATCGCGCGCGGACGCGGCCAGACGATGGCGCAGATGGCGATATCCTGGGTGTTGCGCGACCCGCGCGTCACTTCGGCGCTGATCGGCGCGCGCACGGTGGCGCAGCTCGACGACAGCCTCGATGCAGTCAAGCGGCTCGATTTCAGCGATGATGAACTGGCGGCGATCGATCGCCATGCCGTCGATGGCGGGATCGATCTGTGGGACATATCGTCGCAGATCACCGAACAGCCCGCGCCGGGCGGGCGGCCGCTGAACAGCTAGGTCAGGTGGCGAGCCCGATCGCGGCCAGGATCCTTGGAGCCCGGGCCTTGCCGGTTGAAAGCCGGTGCCGGGCAATCGCCGATGCGCGTCAGCCCTGCGGAACCTCGCGCCATTCGCCCGGCGCGATGTCGTCGAGCGACCAGTCGCCGATGCTCCAGCGGACGAGGCGCAGCGTCGGCAGGCCGACCGCTGCGGTCATGCGCCGCACCTGGCGGTTGCGGCCCTCGCGGATGGTGAGGCGCAGCCAGCTGTCGGGCACCGTCTTGCGAAACCGCACCGGTGGGTTGCGTGGCCACAGGTCGGGCGGGTCGATTGCCTCGACCTGCGCACGGCGTGTGACGCCGTCCTTGAGCGCGACGCCGTTGCGCAGCGTTTCGAGTGCCGCGTCGTCGGCTATGCCCTCGACCTGTACCAGATAGGTCTTGGCGAGCTTGAATTTCGGATCGGCGATGCGCGCCTGCAGCCGTCCGTCATCGGTCAGCGCGAGCAGCCCTTCGCTGTCGCGGTCGAGCCGCCCGGCGGGATAGACGCCGGGCAGGTCGATGAAATCCGACAAAGTCGCGCGCGGCGTATCGGTGCCGCGATCGGTGAACTGGCACAGCACGTCATAGGGCTTGTTGAACAGGATCAGCCGAGTCATCGCGGCGGGCTCGCCGACGCATGTTGCCGGAATGCCGGCATCAAAGCCCTGCTATTCGCGCCAGCACCACCGGTGCCCAGGCCTTCCATGTGAAGAAGAACGTGCCGAGGGCAACGAAGATCGTCGCGATCGAAAGCACTCCGGCGGCGGCGAATTGTGCCGTCGCGGAAGCGGTTGTGCGGCGCGCGCGAATGAACATCTCGGCGACGATCAGGTTGGGAACGAAGAACCAATAGAGCATGAACAGGTCGAACGGTCCGTCAAACTGTGGCGTACGCCCGGTGCGGCCCGCGAACAGCATCCAGAAGCCATAGTCCATGCGATAGAGCCACGATCCGATCGCAAGCGCGAACAGGCGGATTGCCCAGGCGCGATGTATTTCCAGCCGGCGCGCAACCGCAAACCGCACCGTCTGCGCTGCGGCCACGACCATCAACAGGCCATAGATCGCGAAAGCGACATCCATCGCCGTTCCGCCGATCGTCCCCTTGCCCAGGATATAGACGGTGCCGCCCAGCCCGGTGACGACGGCGGCACTGGCATAGACCCAGCCGGTCCAGCGATGGACGCGCGGCCAACGCGTCCGAATGGACGTGAAAAGCTGAATGGGTCCGAGCAACAGCAACACGGCGCCCAGCGCGAAATGCAGCCCCATGCCGATGTTCGCGGCCAGCGACCGACGCGCATAGAGGCGGGGAAACAAGTCGTTCCAGTCCCCGGCATGCCCGGTTACCGCCGCGCCGACATATCCAGCGAGGATATAGGCCGCGAACAGAGCCGCGCTGATCCACACCGTCGCGACGAACGTGCGAACCGACCAGCGCAGCGCTGGAGCTGTGCGATCCGGCTGTGGTGCAGCTGGCGGAAGCTCGAAATTCGCGGTCGCGATATGCGTCGACATGGCTCCCCCCGGTGCGATCCTATCGGTTTAGCGTAACGGGGGCTCCGTACAAGTCGTGTTCGTCGGCTTCCTCGACCATGACGCGGACGATCTGGCCCTGCGCCAGATGCCCGGCGTCGCGCAGGAAAACCTGTCCGTCGATTTCCGGGGCATCGGCCTGGCTGCGCGCATTGGCGCCGCCGTCTTCATCGACTTCATCGATAATGACGTCGATCTCGCGACCGACCTTTGCGGCGAGTTTCGCGGCGCTGATCGCTGCGGTCTTTTCCATGATCCGGGCGTAGCGCGCTTCCTTGACTTCCTCGGGCACCGGATCGGGCAGGGCGTTGGCCGCCGCGCCTTCGACCGGTTCGAAGCGGAACGCGCCGACGCGATCGAGCTGTGCTTCGTCGAGCCAGTCGAGCAGATACTGGAAATCCTCCTCGGTCTCTCCGGGAAAGCCGACGACGAAGGTCGAGCGGATGGTGAGATCGGGTGCGATTTCCCGCCATGCCTTCAGCCGTTCGAGCACCTTTGCTTCGTTGGCCGGGCGCTTCATCGCCTTCAGCACATTGCGGCTGGCATGCTGGAACGGAATGTCGAGATAGGGGAGGATCAGCCCCTCGGCCATCAGCGGGATGACCTGATCGACATGGGGGTAGGGATAGACATAGTGGAGCCGCACCCAGGGCGCGATCTTGCCGAGTTCGCGGGCAAGATCGGTCATGTGCGGGACGATTTCCTCGCCCTTCCACATGCGCGGCTGTTTGCGGATATCGACGCCATAGGCGCTGGTATCCTGGCTGATCACCAGCAATTCCTGCGTTCCCGCCTCGACCAGCTTTTCGGCTTCGCGCAGGATCGCGTCGGGGCGCCGGCTGACCAGATCGCCGCGCAGTTGCGGGATGATGCAAAAGGCGCAGCGATGATTGCAGCCCTCTGAAATCTTCAGATAGCTGTAATGGCGCGGGGTGAGCTTGAGCCCCGCTTCGGGCACCAGATCGACAAAGGGCGAGGGCGTGGCGGGCGCCGCCTCATGCACCGCCGACACGACCTGCTCATATTGATGCGCGCCGGTGATCGCGAGGACGTTGGGGAAGCGCTCGCGGATCTTGTCGGCTTCGTCGCCCATGCAGCCGGTGACGATGACGCGGCCATTTTCGCTGATCGCCTCGCCAATCGCTTCGAGGCTTTCTTCCTTGGCGCTGTCGAGAAAGCCGCACGTATTGACCAGCACGACATCGGCGCCCGCATAATCGGGCGACAGGCCATAGCCGTCGCTGCGCAGCTTGGTCAGGATACGCTCGCTGTCGACCAGATTCTTGGGACAGCCGAGCGACACCATTCCCACCTTGGGGGATTCGGGGATTTTGGTTGCCATGATTGGCGCGCGACATAGGGATTTGCGACGCGTTTGAACAGATGCCGTCGGATCGGCGCTGTGCGTTCCCGCATTTGATAATGCGCAAGGCGAAACGGACTTTTCGTGGCTAGGCGCGTTGTAAGGGCATCGTACCGCAAGCTGGAGATTTCGAAATGAGCCTTCCCGTCGAAACGCCGCTCCACCACAATGTTGCGCTGAAGACGCGCACCGGGCTGGTGATCGATGTGCGTGCGGCGACCGAAGCCGATGAAGCGGCGCTGGAAACCTTGTTCGAATCGGTTTCGCCGGACGATCGCCGGTTTCGCTTTCTGTCGGCGCGCGATCATATCGGGCGCGACCAGCTGGTGGCGATGACGCGCGTGGACCATTGGCGCACCGAGAGTTTCCTTGTGTTCGACAAGGCGACCGACGAGCTGATCGCGACGGCGATGCTCGCTTGCGACAATGCGATGGATACTGCCGAAGTCGCGATTTCCATCCGTTCGGACCGCAAGGGACAGGGTATCGGCTGGACGATGCTGGCGTTCCTTGTCGAGGAAGCGATGCGGCGCGGCGTCAAGCGGCTGTTGTCGATCGAGGCGCGCGAAAATCACTCGGCGATCGAGCTGGAGCGCGAAATGGGCTTTACGGCGCGAGTCGACAATGACGATCCGACGCTGATGGTGCTCGAAGCGCGGTTCTGAACCGCGCCGTCACGGCCTAGGGCTGCGCCGCGCGCTTGGCGCGGGCCGCGCCCTGGGGCACGATTTCGACGATGATATCGCCGGGTTCGAGCGCTTTGGCCGCATCTTCCCAAAAGCTGAACGGTTTGCCGTCGCGATAGATGCGCATCCCCATGCCGGTGGTGATCGCCGATAGCGGCTTGCCGATTTCGGGCGGCGCGACCGTTCGTTCGGACAGCGCGATCCGTCCGTTGATCGAGGCAAGGTCCATCATATAGTCGGCGATGTGCGGGCCGGTGCATGATCCGGCGAGCAACAGTCCGGCGAAGCTGACCGGATTGATGACGGTGGTGGCGCCGGCGGCGCGGGCGGGGGTTTCGTTGTCGTCGGCCTTCACCGTGACGCTGATCGGAATCGTTTTCGACAGGTGTCGTGCGGTTAGCGTGATGAGGATCGAGGTGTCGTCGCGTCCCGCCGATACGATAAGCGCGCGGGCACGCCCGATCTTCACATCCTCAAGCACCCGATCGCGCGTCGCATCGCCCTGAAGCACGGCGCAGCCACAGGCTTCGGCCTGGGCGAGCGATTCCGCATTGCCGTCGATCACCACGATATCCTGTGCCGCGACGCCGCGCGCGATCAGTTCGTCGACTGCGTCCGATCCCGTCTTGCCGAAACCGGCAACGATATAATGGTCGTGAAGGTGCCGCTGGATATACGCCATTCGCCATTTGTCCCAGGTTCTGCGGAGCACGAAATTATAGGTGGTGCCGACAAACAGCAGCACCACGAAGATACGGATCGGCGTCACCACCAGCGCGTCGAACATCCGCGCCTGTTCGGTCACCGGCGCGATGTCGCCATAGCCTGTCGTCGTGATCGAAATCGCCGTGAAATACACCACGTCGAGAAAGCTGACATGCCCGTCATAGGTGTCACGCAGCCCTTCGCGGTCGAAATAATGGACGCCGATCGCCAGTGCGAGCAGCGCCATCACGCCGATTATGCGCCAACCGATCGACAACCAGACGGGAAGCGGCGATTTGCGCCGGAGAGTCGCAGGAGGGCGATGTATCGCCATTATGCGGGGGGCAAGCGCGTGAGCGGGTCGATCGGATCGCGCCCTTTGCGAATTTCGAAATGGAGCTGCGGGCGATCGACGAAGCCCGATTCGCCCGACAGGCCGATCGTCTGGCCACGCTGCACCGCCTGACCCCGCTGGACGAGGATCTGGCCGATATGACCATAGACGGTAGTCCAGCCATCGCCATGTTTCAGGATCACGACGCCGCCCAGCTGGGGAATGTCGCTGCCGACATAGGCGACGACGCCGTCCGCCGCGGCGAGGATCGACGAATCGAGCGGAACGGCGATCTTGATGCCGTCGTTGCGCTCGCCGCTCTGGCCCGGACCGAACCGGCCGATGATCTGGCCGTGCGCGGGCCATGCGAAGGAACCGCGCATATGCGCGGGTTCGGCGACCGCAGCATCGGAAGGCAGCACGCGGGCCGAGGATGCGGTCGGCTGAACCGGTTGCTCGTTGGTGGCGATGGCGGGTTCGCCGCCGGTAACGATATCGTCGATATCGACATGGAACCGCGCGGCGCGCTCTTCCAGCGTCTCGTTCCCCGTGTCGGGAAGCAACAGCCGCATGCCGGTGCGCAGCACATAGGGTTCCTCAAGATCGTTGACGGCGACGATCCGGCCCCAGTCGACGCCATAGGCGCGGGCGATGGCGATGCCCGTCTCGCCGGCATGGACGGTGTGATAGCGCCCGCCGGGTATGGTGAGTCGTTGGTTAGGAAAAATGGTAAATGGCGGCTGGAGGCCATTGGCGCGGGCGATCGCTTCGGACCCGGCACCGGTACGGTTCGAAATGCCGCGCAGCGTGTCGCCGCTGCGCACGACATAGGTGGTCGCGGGCACCAGCTGAGCATCGGCAGTCACCGGACGCGATTCCCACGCCGGCGCGGGAGCGGGCAGGGTGCGGACATCCCGGTTCTGCCGAACCGTGGGTGTGGGCGCGGACGCAGCGGTGCCCGGTCCGCGCGGCGCGGACGGGGGAATACAGCCGGCCAGAGCGGCAGCGGCCGGGAGCGTCAGCGCCAAATTCCTCAATCGAACCATGCGTCCCCCCAGACGAATGTCACCGATAGGCCTGGGTAAGCATATCGAGAGAATCGCGATGCGTCAGGTCCAGATGTAGCGGCGTGACCGCGATATGTCCGTCCTGAACCGCTTCCAGGTCCGTGGCATGGGCCGGTGTTTCCACCGTCGGGCCCAGCGCGAACCAGTGATATTCGAACCCGCGCGGATCGTGATTGGACACGATCTGAAGCCGGCCATAGTCGCGCAGGCCCTGCGCCACCACGCGGATACCCCGAACCTGATCGGCGGGCAGGGCGGGAAAATTGACGTTTACCAGCGTGCGGGCGGGCCAATCCATCTTCAACAACGGCCCGATCGCGCGCGCGCCCCATTCGCGCGCGGCGGAAAAGGGAATCGCGTCCCCCAATCCTTCGCGCGAATAGACCTGGCTGAGCGCGATCGATCGCACGCCCGCCAGCGCGCCTTCCATCGCCGCCGAAACCGTGCCCGAATAGGTGACGTCCTCGGCGAGGTTGGCGCCGCGATTGACGCCCGACAGAATCACGTCGGGCGGATTGTCCTTCATGATCCTGGCAAGCGCCATCATCACGGCGTCGGTCGGCGTCCCGGAAACGGCGAAGCGTTTTTCGGCGAATTTGCGAATGCGCAGCGGCCGGGTGAGCGTCAGCGAATGTCCCGCGCCCGATTGTTCCTCGGCAGGCGCGACGACCCAGACATCGTCCGAAAAGGCCGCAGCAATCTCTTCCAGAACGGCGAGGCCGCGCGCGTGATAGCCGTCATCATTGGTCAGCAGGATGCGCATCAGCGACAATCCTTTCGATCGGTGTGGCCTGTGCCACTCACGCCATCGGCTCCAGCCGTTCGAGCCCGTGGATATAGGGCCGGAACGCTTCGGGTATGGTGATCGAGCCGTCTTCGTTCTGATAGTTTTCGAGAACCGCCACCAGCGTGCGGCCGACCGCGAGCCCCGATCCGTTGAGCGTGTGGACGAAGCGGGTGCCCTTTTCGCCCTCGGCACGGAAGCGCGCGTTCATGCGGCGTGCCTGAAAATCGGTGCAGGTCGAACAGCTCGAAATCTCGCGATAGCGTTTCTGGCCCGGCAGCCAGACTTCCAGATCATAGGTGCGCGCCGCCGAAAAGCCCATGTCGCCGGTGCACAGCTTCATCCTGCGGAAGGGGAGGCCAAGCTTGTTGAGGATATCTTCGGCACAGGCGGTCATCCGCTCATGTTCGGCCTCGGACTGGTCGGGTGTGGTGATCGAAACCATCTCGACCTTGTCGAACTGATGCTGGCGGATGAACCCGCGCGTGTCGCGGCCCGCCGCGCCGGCTTCGGAACGGAAACAGGGGGTCAGCGCGGTGAAGCGCAGCGGCAATTCCTCTTCGGCCAGGATCTCCTGTGCGACGATGTTGGTCAGGCTGACTTCGGCGGTCGGGATCAGCCAGCGGCCATCGGTCGTCTGGAACAGATCGTCGGCGAATTTGGGAAGCTGGCCCGTACCGAACATCGCTTCGTCGCGGACCATCAGCGGCGGGATCACCTGTTCATAGCCATGATCGCGCGCGAGCGTGGTCAGCATGAACTGTCCCAGCGCGCGATAGAGCCGCGCCACCGGGCCACGCAGCAGCGTGAAGCGCGCGCCGGCGAGCTTTACGCCGGTTTCGAAATCGAGTCCCAGCGCCGGGCCGATTTCGTCATGCTCCTTTGCCTCGAACGCGAACTGGGGCGGCGTGCCATGGCTGGCGACGAGGGCATTGTCATCCTCATCCGCGCCATCGGGCACATCGGCGAGCGGGAGATTGGGGATGGCGGCGAGCCGCGATTCGAGATCGGCGGTGAGGCTTTTCTCCTCTGCCTCAAGCGCCGGGAGCCGTTCCTTGAGCGCCGACACTTCGGCCATCAGCGCCTGGGCCGTTTCCTCATCCTTTTGCGCCTTGGCTGCGCCGATCGCCTTCGACGCTTCGTTGCGGCGCGCCTGACCGGCCTGAAGCTCGGTGATCAGCGACCGGCGGCGTTCGTCGAGCGCGATCAGTTCGTCGGCCAGCGGATCGGCACCGCGACGCGCGAGTCCGGCGTCGAACGCTGCGGGATTTTCACGGATGAAACGGATGTCGTGCATGGCCAGCGCTATGGCCGGGCCACCGAAACTGCGCAACCCGGTGATATACCGAAACTGCAGGCGCCTGCCGTGCGTTGATGGGGGACAAGTGCAATAACAAGGAGAAAAATCATGCAGGTTCCGCACAAGGCCTTTGTCGTCGTGGCCGACGGTCGCAAGATGCTGTTCCTTCGCAACGAGGGCGATGCCGATTATCCGAACCTGCAGGTCGAGCGTGTCCGCGAGCAGGACAATCCGCCCGATCGCGAGCAATCGACCGACGCGCCGGGGACGACGTTCTCAAGCGTCGGCCATGGCCGCAGCTCCTATCAGGAAACCGATTTTCATCAGCTGGAAGAAGACCGGTTCGCAGCCCAGACCGCCGAGTTGTTGAAAAAGCGCGCGCTGAACAATGATTTCGAATCGTTGATCGTCGTGGCGCCGCCCCGGACGCTGGGCGAATTGCGCAAAAATTATCACAAGGAAGTCGAGGCGCGGCTTACCGGCGAGCTCGACAAGGATCTGACCGGGCACAGCATCGCCGATATCGAAAAGCTGTTGCTGAACGCCGAATAACCGGCACCTTTCGGCGGCCGATATGAAAACGGCGCTCCACCGATGCGGTGGGGCGCCGTTTCTTCATCGGCAATCGATGCCGGATTATGCCGTCGCGGCTTCTTTCCGCTTCGCAAGGCGCTTGCGCACCACCAGGGCTGCCGCAGCGCCGCCGAACAGCAGCACCATCGGCGGTGCCGGAACCGGGGCGGGGCCGCCACTCGATCCGCCGCCATGGCTGGAGCTGCCGCCATGACCGCTCGAGCCCCAGCCGCTCGATCCATGACCCGAAGACCCATGCCAGCCGCTGGAACCCCAGCCGCTCGACCCATGCCAGCCGCTCGATCCGTTGGACGAGCTCGAGCCGTTGGACGAGCTCGAAGTCGAACTGCTCGAACCGTTCGAGGAACTGGAAGTCGAGCTGCTCGACCCGTTGGACGAGCTGGAGGTCGACGACGAACTGGAAACGCCGCTCGAGGTCGAGCTGGACGACGAAACGCCGCTCGATGTCGAGGAGGAAGTGGACGACGAGACATCGCCGCTGCTGCCGCCGGAAGAGGTCGAAGACGAGGACGACACGTCGCCCGAGCTGCCGCCCGACGAGGTCGAGGAGGAGACATCCCCGGAGCTGCCGCCCGACGAGGTCGAGGAGCTGGTCGACGATCCGCCGGTCGAGGTCGAAGAACCGCCCGTCGATGTCGAAGAGCCGCCGGTGGAAGTCGACGAACCGCCGGTCGAGGAGCCGCCGGTCGACGAGGTGCTGCTGACGCTGCCGCTCGATGTCGAGGAGGAAGACCCGCCGGTGGACGAAGTGCTGCTCACGCTGCCGCTCGACGTCGAGGAACCGCCGGTCGATGTCGAGGTGGACGATCCGCCCGACGATACGTCGATATCGATGTCGATGCCGCTCGATCCCGAGCTGGTTCCCGAGGAACCGGAACTGCTCGAGGTCGAGGAAATAACAATGCCGCCGCTCGATCCGCCGCCGCCGCCGAAGAAGCCGCCTGCGAAAAAGCCGCCGGCGAAACCGCCGCCGCCGCTCGATCCGCCGACCACGGTCGCGCCTGCGGTGCTGCTGGTGCCCGAGACGATCGGGATTTCGCCGCTCGATCCATAGCCGCCCGCATAGGATGCAGGGGGCAGGGGGACCGGCGTGCCCTGAGACGTGACGGTGACGACCGTGGGTTGCGGGCAGCTCTGCTGAACCGTCCGGGTTTCGGTGCGCACGGTGCGACGGGATTCGGGGCGAGTCACGGTACGGCGAGTCGTCCGGCGCGTCAGCTTGCCCTGGCTATCGGCCTGGGACTGCACCGACGCGATCTGATCGTCGTGCACCGTTTCCGCCACATGAACGGCCCCACCGCCCAAAATGGCGCCACCGCATGCGCAAGCGCATAATTTTGCCAAGGCCATCCGAACCGACATGACGTCCCACTTCCCCGTTACTGCACCGGACCCGGACTGAATTCCGGGCCAAGGCGGACTGGTAATGTCTTAAAAGGCGGAACAAACGATTAATCGCAAGTCAATTAACTATGCTTTGTTAGGAGATCGCCGCATATTCACCAATCAGGTGCGATGTTATTTGGTTAATGTTTCGTTTCGATACGAAATAGCTTTATGTTCATTAACTATTATTAATCGCAATGGTAAACGAACGGTAGCTTTGGCGCGGCGCTTATGTTCAGCGTCGGCTAATTTCCCCCGTTGTACAGGGGATTTGATAGGCGATTCGGTTGAAAAGCCAGCTTGTTTCATGGAGCGGGCATCCGTATAGGCGCCTTGGGCAATGGGCGGTCTTCCGGCGGCGATGCCACTGGGAAACCGGTGTGGAGAGTGGGGAATGGCTACGGTATTTGATCCGCGCGATAACCCGGAACAGGAGTTCCCGTCGGCGGCCAATGACGGCGATGACGGATATCGTCCGTCGAATGACGAACCGTTCATGAATCCGCGGCAACTCGATTATTTTCGGAAAAAGCTTCAGGGCTGGAAAGACGCGATTTATCGCGAGGCTGCCGGCACGCTTACGCAATTGCAGACCGATACGCTGCGCGAAGCCGATCTGACCGATCGCGCATCGAGCGAGACCGACTGGTCGATCGAGCTGCGGACGCGCGATCGCCAACGCAAGCTGATTTCGAAGATCGATGCTGCTTTGCGGCGGATCGAAGACGGCGAATATGGTTATTGCGAAGTCACCGGCGAGCCGATCTCGCTCGCCCGGCTGGAAGCACGGCCGATCGCGACGATGACGGTTGAGGCGCAGGAGCGTCACGAGCGCAACGAAAAAGTGTCGCGCGAAGACTGAAAAATCTGGTTTCGGAAGCGTCGAGTTAACGCTTTGGAGATCAGTTCCTGCTCTATTCCTGCATTATGTCTTCGGGTTCGAGATAAGCGATGGAGCAATATCACAACGATCCCCTGGCTGCGTTCGCGGCGGATGACGCCGCCAGTCAGCGTGCGGGTTCGCGCGACAGCCTGATGCTGAGCGCGCATTTGCGCTTTGCCGGCGGTACCGAGACGGTTCCGGTTCGCGTACGCAACCTGTCGTCAGGCGGTCTGATGGCTGAATATCCCCATCCGGTGGCGCGCAACACGGCAGTCGAAGTCGATGTGCGTGGAATCGGCTGGGTTCGCGGGCAGGTCGCCTGGTGCGCCGAAGGGCGGATCGGTATCGCCTTCGAGACCGAGATTGATCCGATGCTGGCGCGCAAGCCGGTGGGCAAGGGCCAGCATACGCCGGTCTATGCCAAGCCGATTATTTCGCGCCGCTGAAGCACGTCGCGCTGCTGCGATTTTCCGAAAAATTCCGAATCCGGTGGGCGCGTCGGTAAGGCGCGTCTTTGTGCGGGCAAACGCGCCGGACGACGCGATGCGTGGGCGGGTGGTTTCGCCCCGTTGGATCGGCGGAGCAGGTGCTCCGCCGCCAATAGTCCGATCTTTGTTGTGGAAAACCGCAGTTAGCGGTTCATCTCTTCCTTGACGCGCAGCTTCTGGCGCTTCAATGCGCTGATCACTGACTGATCGGGCAGGGGACGATGCGTTTCCTCGGCGATTCGCTGGTCGAGCACATGGTGCTTGGTCTCCAGAGCCTCAAGATGCGCGGTTTGCATGTAAGCAATCCTCCTTCTGCGTGTGGGGGATAGTGAGTAGATCACTTTTCGCAGCTTCTGTCGCCACCGGATTCGCACCTAATCGACGGTTAGTGTCGATTCCTGCGATGATCCGTTGTGATGCGCAGTCGCTTGGGGCATGGCGGTAGCGATGGACGAGAGCGAGATCCGCCACGAACTCGAAATGCTGCGCACCGAGCATCGCGATCTCGACACCGCGATCGAGGCGCTGCATGCGACCAGTTCCGCCGATCAGCTCCAGCTGGCGCGCCTGAAAAAGCGCAAACTGCGCCTGCGCGACGATATCGTGCGGCTCGAAGATATGCTGATTCCGGACATTATCGCCTGAAGCTCCCGTAACGGGACGCGAAACGCCGGAATTTAACCTTTCCGTTACCATCGATGCTGTGGCACCAAATCGGGATGATGGAACCGGGGGCAACGCGTATTCATCGAAAGCTGCTCGACTCGCTGTATGTCGAGGCGATGCTGCTGGCCGATGAAGCGCGCGCATATTTCGACCAGGCCGGTCGCGAGGAGCGCGATACGCTCGATGCGCTGCGCCGCGTCGCCTTTTCCTGCGAATCGCTCAAGGTGACCACCCGGCTGATGCATGTCATCGCATGGCTGTTGACGCAGCGCGCCGTGGATGCGGGTGAAATTGCCCCGCGCGAGGCGCTGCTCCCGTCGCGCAGGCTCGGGACCGCGCCGGAGAGCGAGCCCGAAGCGCTCGCCGCGCTTCCGTTTCAGGCGATAACGATCATCGAAGCGAGCATCGATCTGTATCGCCGCGTCGACCGGCTCGATTCGGCGCTGGAAGAACCGGCGGCGGAAAGCCCCGCGCGATCGATGATGCAGCGGCTCGCCGCGTCCTTCTGAACCGGCCTCAGCGGGTTACCCGCTCCAATGCCTCGCGATATTCGCGCTGCAGCCGTTCGATGCGTTCGGCCACCGGCACCACGGCATCGACCGATCCGATACCCTGACCCGAACCCCAGATGTCGCGCCATGCCTTGGCACCGCCGAAATCCATCTTGCTGGGATCGCTTTCGGGCAGATTGTCGGGATCGAGCCCGGCATTGACGATCGACGCGCGCAGATAATTGCCATGCACGCCGGTGAAGAGGTTGGAATAGACGATGTCGGCGGCGCGGCCATCGACGATCCCCTGTTTGTAATCGGCCATCGCATTGGCTTCGGTGGTCGCGATGAAGGGCGAGCCGATATAGGCGAGATCGGCGCCCATCGCCTGCGCCGCGAGCACGGCGCCGCCGGTCGAGATCGCTCCGGACAGCGCGATCGGCCCGTCGAACCATTGCCGCACTTCCGAAACCAGCGCGAAGGGGCTGAGCGTTCCGGCATGGCCGCCGGCGCCGGTCGCGACCAGGATCAGGCCGTCGGCGCCTTTTTCGATTGCCTTATGCGCGAACCGGTCGTCGATCACATCGTGCAGCGTGATGCCGCCCCAGCCATGGACCGCGTCGTTCAGCTCGGGGCGGGCGCCAAGCGAGGTGATGACGATCGGCACCTTCCACCGGGCGCAGACTTCGACATCATGTTCGAGCCGCGGGTTCGATCGGTGGACGATCTGATTGACTGCGAAGGGGGCGGCAGGCGTGTCGGGATTGTCGCGATCCCACGCGGCCAGTTCTTCGGTGATCTGATGCAGCCATTCGTCGAGCTTCGTATCCGGGCGCGCATTGAGCGCGGGGAAGGAACCGACGATTCCCGCCTTGCACTGGGCGATGACCAGTTCCGGGCCGGAGATGATGAACATGGGCGAGCCGATGACCGGCAGGCGCAGGCGATCGAAGATGGGTGGCAACGACATAGGTACGTTTCATAGCGCAACGCGAAGGGCTGTCTATCCCGGTCCCGGCGACGTTACGGCTTCGGCGGATCGCGCAAGAGCGGTCCAAGGTTCCGGCCGTTTCCGGGCGAATCGTCATGCCCGACCATGCAGGCGCCATCCGCGCTAGGGAAACGGGCGTTGCCAGACGACGAACGTGTCCTCGTCGGTGGACTGGATCGCGGCCTGAAACGCATCGTGCCGGAAACCGGGCAGGGCAGTGACATGTTCGAGCACGGTCGATTCGCCGACAGCGCCCTGCGGAAAGGTGAAGGCGACATCCTCTTCCGGGCCATAGATCAGCCACCAGAAATCCATGCCCAGGGGACCGCTGGCGTTGGTTTCGATCGCTACGGCGTGGAGCTGCGAAAGTGGCAGCTGATGCCGCCTGCCGTCGCGATCGATCATCCAGAGGAGATCGCCGTCGCAGCCGGCCTGCCAGTCGCTTTCGGGCTCGATCCGGAGCGGCTCGGGCGGCGCTGTCGCCGGTTCGGGCGAATCCGGTGGCGGCTGCTGCGCTCCGGACGGTGGCGCGGGGCGTGTAACGAGTCGGCGGAACCAGTCGAACCAGCCCATGGCACCCCTCAATCGATGGGTTTCAGATCGGCCGCATATTCGGCCTGTTTATGCGCGTACAGGGCGGACGATGCCTTGAGCATCGCCTTGGCCTGATCGTCGAGCGGGCGGATGGCGCGCGCCGGGCTGCCCAGGATCATATGGCCCGCGGGGAAATGCTTGCCTTCGGTAATCAATGCGCCGGCGCCGATCAGGCAATCCTCGCCGATCACCGCACCGTTCAGGATCGTGGCGCCCATGCCGACCAGCGTGCGATCGCCGATCGTGCAGCCATGCAGCACTGCATGATGCCCCACCGTGCAATCCTCACCGATGGTGCAGGCAAAGCCCGGATCGCTGTGGAGAACGCACCCGTCCTGCACATTGCTGCCCCGGCCGATGACGATCGGCGTATTATCGGCGCGGATGACAGCGCCGAACCAGATGCTGGCACCGGACCCGAGATGGACGTCGCCGATCAGGTCCGCGCTGGGGGCGACCCAGGCATCCTCTGCGACGACAGGCGATTTTCCGAAGATCGAATAGAGCGGCACCGGTCCAGCTTATGGGAGCAGCGGCGCGTTCGCAATCGGAAGCGGCATTCCCATCGCAATTGCGACCGCGAGCCCGGCCATCAGCACGGCAAGCGTGGAGGAGAGCGAGAAAAGCCCCCATCCCATCATGGTTACCATCTGCGAATTGGGCCGTTGCTGCCGCTGGTTGCGCTGAAGCGAAACCAGGACGAATCCCGTCGCCATTGCGTAGAGGAAGACGAAAAACTCAGCCATTTGTTACCCACCCGGACAACGATCCCCGGCTGAAAGCTACCGTGCAGAAGTTAACGCTTCAATGCCGCGACGCACCATTTGTCGCGTTCCAGCGGGCATCAGTCGCAGCCCGGATTATTTTTCCGACGCGGCTGGCGACGGCGCAGGCGCGGCGGGAAGCAGGACATGGGCATGGGCCTGTGTCGCTCCGGAACATTTGCATCCGCACCCGCATCCGCCCGCGCAGACCGGGCAGGGCCGCGGTATCGCGCAGACGCAGAGCCAGGTCGGCTGCGCGGGCGCGGGCGGTGCGGGCGGTGCCGGCTTTTCCGGGGTCGGGGGAAGCGGCGGCAGCTTCAGCTCGCCGGTCTCGCGGATGATCACATGGTCGTCACGACGCCGGCAGCAGGGGCAGGGGGCGTGGTCGTGCGCTTCCTCCTCGTCCTGCGAGGACTTTTCCCCCGAACCGAGCAGCTTGCGCGCGGCCGCACATAGATCGAAGGCGTGGCTGCGCAGTTGATCGACCGCGCGCGCGAAAACCGCCTGCTCGGTCTGAAAATGATGGAGCAGCATCGCGTCGCGATAGGAATCGGCCGATTCCTTGACGAGCGGATAGTTGATCGTCTGTTGCAGGTCTGCGAGCTGGGATTCGAGCGACTTTATCTGGCCGCCCCATGCCGCAAAGGCGCCGAACAGCCCGTATTTCGGCCATTCGCCCGGCGGCTGGGCGCGCATCTGATCGACGAAACTTGCCGGCCCGGCCAGATCTTCGCGCAGGGTACGGACGAGTATGCGCAGCGTGACGAGGTCCGATGGCGGGACGCGGGGCCGCTGCGCGAAGCTGTTGGCCAGCGCGTCGGTATGTTTCCACACCTGATCGCACAGCATGCGCGTGAATTCCTTTTCGCGCGGCTTGCCCGGCTTGGGGAAACGATCGCGCAATGCCGCCAGTGTCGCGACAAGCGCGATACCGACGATCAGCCCCAGCGCGCCGAGCGTGACGCCGATCCATCCCTGAACCGAGTCGGCAGCAGTGGCCGGGACTGCGGCGGACACGAGATTATTGGCAGCGGCAAACCAGATCAGCATTTCTTCCCCCCAGAAAGCAACGCGACTCGGTCAGCGACCAATATGGTTAACAGAGCAGGGATTGACCGTAATGCAAGTTTGGGAGCGCAAAAAATAGCCAGCAGCGGCCGACGGCACCTTTTGAAAGCGCCGCCGCGATTTCGGGATTGTTGGCGATTTGCCGGTCAGAGCGTCTGAAAAAGCCTGCTCATTCGGGCCCATGCCCGTTCCGCCGCATGCTTGTCATATGCCGGGGCGTCGGGAACGGTCCAGCCATGATCGGCGGGATAGACTTCGATCTCGGCCGAACGGCCGGCCGATTCCGCCGCCTGGCGGAGTGTCATCTTCGCTTCCGGATCCTTCTGATCGTCGTTTTGGGCAATGGCGAACAGATATTGCGCCTGCGTTTCGCGAATCATGGTGTCGGGGCTCTGCGGACTATCGGGCACCACCAGCGCGGCGCCATGCAGGGATGCGGCAGCGCGCACGCGATCGGGCACCGCGGCGGCGGTGAAAATGGTGAACGGACCGCCCATGCAATAGCCATTCGTGCCGACGCCGCGTGCAGGGTCGACGGACGGCTGTGCATCGAGCCAGCGCACCATGTCGCGTGCATCGCGCATGACGGCATCGGCAGTCAGCTGCTGTCGCCAGGGCGTGACGGTCTCGAACCCGTTATTCGCGAGAAATTCGGCGAAATCGGCAAATTGCGGGGCGGGGATCGAGCGGTAATAGGGATTGGCGACAAGCACGGCATAGCCCTGACCCGCCAGTCGCCGCGCCATCAGCTTGAATGCGTCGCGCAGGCCGGCAATGTCCGGCCAGGTGATGATCGCGGGATGCTTGCCCGATGTCGGCCGCACGAAAAATGCGTCCATCACACCGTCCGGCGTGGTGACCGAAACCATCTCCTCGGCAATCGGATCGCTCGATGCGTCGGTGCCGGCGCAGGCGCTCAGCGCACCACTCAATGCCGCTGCGGCGACGAACTGGCGACGGTTGAACGACCAGTCGCGCTTTCCGTTACGGTTCCATTCGGCGATTTCATCGCGATCACACATCGATATTCACTCCCGGCGCCCGCCGCCCGGCATGGCTTTAGCCGATCGGGGGCGGGCGGGGAATTGCGCGCGTGCGATCCCCGGTCGCGCAAGGCCAGGCGGGGATGGTGGTGCGTTATTGCAGCAGCATTTCGCGAAGAAAGGCGATCTGGGCGCCGTCGGAAATGCGGCTGTTCTCGCTCTTTTCGAACCCATGGCCTTCATCGGTGGCGAGGACATAGGAGACGCGGACGCCATTTGCCCGGATCGCCGCGATCATGTCTTCGGATTGCTGCTGCGGGACGCGGGGGTCGTTGCCGCCCTGGATGAACAACACCGGCACCGTGATCCGGTCGGCATTCTGCATCGGCGATACGCGCTGAAAGAACGCTGCGATTTCGGGATCGCGCTCATCGCCATATTCGCGGCGGCGATTGTCGACGCGATAGGGCTCGGTATTCGCCATGAACGATGCGAAATCGGCAACGCCGAAGCGGGAAATGCCGCCCTTGAGCCGGTCGGAATAGGCGACCAGCGATCCGAGCGAGACATAGCCGCCATAGGAACCGCCTGCGATCACAACCCGCGATTCGTCCAGATCGGGCTGGTCGCGGATCCAGTCGAGCAATGCGCCGATGTCGCGGATCGCGTCCTCGCGCTTCGTGGTTTCGTCGAGCCGTTCGAATTCCTTGCCATAGCCGTCCGACCCGCGAATGTTCGGCCGGAGCACCGCGATGCCCAGTTCGGTGACGATATAATGGTAGAAGCGGCTGAAGCTGGGCCGCGACTGCGATTCCGGCCCGCCATGGGCAAAGATCACCACCGGCGCGGGCTTGTCTGCCGAAACCGTCGAGGGGCGATAGGCGAGCAGCGGGATCCGGCGCGGCGCATCGCCGTCCATGTCGAAGGTTGGATAGGTGGTGAGTTCGGGCACCAGCGACGTGATCGTCTGATTGGGTGCGAAGCCACCGGTCCAGACTTCGAAACTGTCGCGGCGATAATCATATAGCCCCGAACGCCACGGCACTTCGGGCTGGGAAATGCGCATCGCCAGCTTTTCGCCATCGGGCGAGAATTGCATGCCTGCAACGACGCCCAGCGACTTTTCCGACGGGCCGGCGATCAGCTTGAGCGCGTTCATGTCGATAACGACGATCATCGACAGGCCAAGACGATTGTACGAGACCGCCATGCGGCTGCGGTCGGGCGATACGGCGATTTCGTCGATATCGTACCCGACATCGCTGAGCACCGGGATGAGTTCGCCGGTTTCGCGGTCGAGCCGCATCAGTTCGATGAAATTGGAATAGGCGTTGCTGGTGAAGAAGATATAGCGGCCATCGGCGGAATAGACCGCATCGCGCACATCCTCATCGCTTTTCAGGATGACTTCCTCGACGCCGGTTTCCAGGTCGATCTCGGACAGTTTGAAGCCGTCGTCGGACGGCCCTTTGGCCAGCATATGCGTTTCGTCTGGGCTGATATCGTCGGGATAGAAAGGCGCGTTGCCGGTATAGAGGATCTGGGACGGCGCACCGGCGCAGCTTTTCTGTGTGATGAGCTGCCACACGCCGGTGCCTGCCTCCGCACTGGCATAGGCGACGCGATCGCCCGATGCGGAAACGATCACCGATACATTGCGCGACCGGCCCGGCGAGATTTTGTCCGCGTCGAAGGAACGACCGTCGGTCAGATAGACCGCGCTATATTCGTCGCCGTCCTGATCCGACGTGAAGACATAGCCGTCGCGCCCGCACACCGATGCCGGCTTGGCGCTCGACAGGCTTAGCTTGGGCAGGTCGAGTACCGGAACATAGTCCGCATTCACGCTCGACCGGCGGTACAGGTCGCCGCGATAGGCGAACAGCAGCGCGCTGCCGTCATGCGTCCAGCCGCGCACCGAATAGCTGTTGCGGGTACGCATATGCCCGGCGACCGCCTGGCCGTCATAAAGGACCGATTGCGGGACATTTTCGAGGAACAGATGCTCGCCGAACTGGCGGCGTTCCTGAGCGCCCGCCGGCGCGGTGGCGAGAATGAGGGCGGCCAGAGAGGCGGAGAGCAGCAAACGCACGACAAGAAGCTCCTTTGCGAGGAAGTCCCCGCAGGCCTGTTTGATCAAAAGTGAGGGGGAGCCGCCCCTTGCGGAGGCGGCTCCCGAAGGTCGATGGTCAGAAGGCGAAGCGTGCGCCCACATAGAATTCGCGACCATCCAGATCGTTGAGCGACGACACGATGTTGCGGCTGCTGCCGTTGTCCAGACCCGAAGGCAGGAACGGGCCGAGATCGTCGAACACATTGTTCACGCCGGCATAGAGACGGACCGTCGGCCGGTTCCGCAGCGTATAGCCGATGTAGAAATTGTGATATGCCTGCGATCCGATGTGGAAATAGGCGGGATCGCCCGGCGCCACATCCTTGTCGTCGACGCCGCCGCTCTTGAACAGCGTCGTCCAGCTCAGCCGCAGTCCGTTATGGCTCCAGCCGACCTTCGCCCGGAATTCGTCCTGCGGATTGCCGATCAGACCCAGCGTATCGACTTCCTCAAGTCCGTCGATCGCCTGGAAGCTGTACGAATCGTCCAGATAATGGGTGTAGATCACGCTGAGCCCGAACTTGCCCGGCAGGACGGGCAGCTCGACATCATAATCGAACGTCGCGTCGATACCCGCCGTCTTGTAGCGATCGAGATTTTCCGACTGGTTGATCACCTGACGGATCGTGCCGTTCGCGGGATTGCGCGAGATCACGTCGCAGAAGCGATTGTCCGGATAATTGTCCGCCGTGTAGCAGAGCTCGGCCGTCAGCTGGGTCGAAACCGATCCGATCGCGTCCTTCACGTTGATCTGGTAATAATCGACGATCAGCGTCAGGCCCGGAATGAACCGGGGCGTCAGGATGACGCCGGCGGTAAAGGTGTCGGCGGTTTCTTCGCGCAGATTGGTGTTGCCCGCGTTCGGACCATAGACGCTGCCACCGCTCGAAAATGCCTGACCGGCATTGTTCGGGTCGGCGAAATAGGCCTGAATACCCGGTTCGGCGAGGCAGTTTGCCGCGATCGTCGAAGCCGAAGCGCCGCTGCCCGGCGGAATGGTGATGCCATTCCCGTCGGCCAGCAGCCCGCTGCAGGGATCGGTGAGCGAGTCATAGTCGCCGCGCGGCGGCGAGAAGAACTCGGTCAGCGTCGGCGCGCGCTGCGACCGCGAATATTGCGCGCGGAAGCGGATGTCGGGGCTGGGATAGAAGCTGCCGCCGACATTGTAGCTGTAGACGGTGCCGACCGTGGAATAATCGGCGACGCGACCCGCAATCTGCAACGAAAGCGTGCGCAGGATCGGAATATCGGCTTCGGCGAACGCTTCGATGACGTCGAAACGGGCTTCGATATCGGGAATGCCGGTCGACGTGGTCTGGAGGATCTTGTCCCCGCCCTGACCCCAGGTGCGCTGATATTCGCGGCGATATTCGATGCCCGCGGCGACCTTCAGCGGTCCGGCGGGAAGCTGGAACGCAGTGCCGTTGGCGCTGAGCAGGCCGGTGACCTGTTCGCGCTCCTGCCACAGATCCGCATTGTAGCGGATATAGCGCGCCATATCGTCGTTGATCGAACCTTCGCCGAAGATGTTGACCGGGACACAGCCTTCGGCGCGCGCGGCCGCGCTGGCGCAGACCACCTGGCTGCCGATCGTCGTCACTTCGAGCGCATTGGCGAGATGCTGAAGATCGATCTCGTTCAGGTCGCGCTGATGCTGTTTATAGGTGCCGTAGGTGCCCGAGGCATTCCATTGCCAGTCGCCCCAGGCATTGCCCGACAGCCCGAAATTGGTGCGCAGCGTGGTGCGGTCATTGACCTTTTCGTCCCAGCCGAGCTCGTTGAAACGGCGATACCAGCTGACCGTGCCCGAACGGGTTTCCTCGACCGCGGCGGGAATGAAGGGATGGTTCGCCGCGATCTGCGGAAGCTCGGCTTCGATCATGACGCCGTTGCTGTCATATTGTGCATTGCCGTTGGCATCGAGCACCGCATAGGTGTCGCCATAAATGGCCGCTTCCGACGAGCTGCGCGCGCGCGTGCTGATCAGCGTGTACATCGCGCCGACATCGAACGTGATGCTGGGCGTCACTTCGTAATTCGCCTTGAACGCGCCCGACCACATTTCATATTCGGGCGAAAGCGTCTGGCCCGGGCGATAATTATACCCGTCCGGATAGGTTTCGAAGCCTTCGGCGGCGGTGCGGCCGTCATTGGGAAGCAGCGACTTGTCATTGTACCAGACGCCGCCGATGTTCCACGCATCGTCCGATTCGAACCGGCCGCCCGGGATGTAGGAGCTGAGGCTCGGCGTCATGCAGTAGTCGCCCGATGCGTCACAGCCCGGCAGCAGCGTTTCGTCGTTGAAATTGCCGATATCGCCCGGGATCCCCCAGGAAACGGGACGGATCGATTCCGGCCGCGTCGCATCGGCATAGATCGGGTCTTCATGTTCGAAGCTGAAGCCGAGCATGACATTGCCGCGACCATTGGCGAAATTGTGACCCCAGGTCAGGTCGGCGAGCATCTCGCGCTCGCCCGATGCTTCGGGCTTGCCATAGCGAAGATTGGCTTCGAATCCGTCGAAATCCTTTTTGAGCAGGATGTTGACGACGCCCGCGATCGCGTCCGACCCGTAAATGGCCGATGCGCCGCCGGTGGTGACTTCGATCGATTCGACAAAGCCCGCGGGAATGGTGTTCAGGCTGACGCGCTCGCCATTGCCGGCGTTGGAGATGGCGCGGCGGCCGTCGATCAGCGTCAGCGTACGGTTGCTGCCCAGGCGGCGCAGGTTGATCGTGCTGATGCCCGAATTCTGAACGCTGGTGTTGGTCGTTTCGGGCGAAAGGTCCGAATCGACGCCGGGAATTTCGGTGACGATTTCGGCCAGATCGACCGTGCCGCTTTCGTCGATCGTCCGGCGATCGATCACCTGCAGCGGAATGGCCGACGTCGCGTTGGAGCGGCGGATGCGCGATCCGGTGACGACGATCTCAGCTTCCTGATTGCTGTCCTGGGCGCTGCCGTCCGGCAGCGTCTGTGTCGGTTCACCGGCGTCCTGAGCCATTGCGGGCGCGGAGACCATCGCGGCCGCCAACGCGCCCACGCACGATGTTACGAGAAACTTCCTGTTCATTTTCGACCCCCCGATTGGCGATATTGGTCACGGCCGCGACGTAATTTTCGAACGTCCTGCATTCGCATGTCGCAATTCCGTTGCAGGGAACCTAGCGCCGCAGAGGCAAGTGGTCGCAAATTCAAAATTGGCGATTTCTGATGACAAAAACGCAATGCGCTGATAATACGTGATTTTATGAACCTGAAATGGTTAGAAGACCTTGTGTGTGTTGCTCAAGAGGGACACTTTGCCCGCGCGGCGGAGGTCCGGCACATCACGCAATCGGCACTCAGCCGGCGGATCAAGTCGCTCGAACTATGGGCGGGCGCCGAATTGCTCGATCGTTCGCAGCATCCGATCCGGCTGACCGCAGCAGGGCATGAATTCGCCTCTGCGGCGCGCGACATCATCCGGCAATCCTATGACGCGAGGCTGGCGAGCGAAGGGCTGGCGCGCGGATCGCGCAACGCGATCACCATTGCCTCGCTGCACACGCTGGCGCTCTATTTCGTACCTGCGCTCGTTTCGCAGCTGATCGGCAAGGTGGGGCCGATCGAAGCTTCGGTGATCGCCGAAACGCGCACGGTCGATGAGTATCTTGCATCGCTGAGCGAGCATCGCACCGACTTTTTCCTCTGCTACGCCTTGCCCGCCGGATCGCAGGAAGTCGATTTTGCCGCGTTCGACCGAAAAGTCATCGGGCGCGACCGGCTGGTTCCCTATGCCCATACCAGCATCGCCGATCCCAAATTCGAAGCCGCTTCGGGGCCTGCAATTCCCTATATCGCCTATTCGGGGACGGCGATGCTGTCGCGACTGGTCAACGATATGGTGGAACAGGCGCCGTTCCGATCGCGGCTGCGGCCGCGATACCGCGCGTCGCTGGCGGAGAGCATACACACCGCCGCCACGCTGGGGCTGGGAGTCGCCTGGCTGCCCGAAACTACCGTCCTGGCGCATGGCGAGGAGCCGATGTTGCGACAAATCCCCGGCCCGTGGGAAGTCGAAGTCCAGATCGAACTCTACAAGGCGCGTGGAAATAATCGTCCGCTTGTCGAGCGGATATGGAATGCCGTTACCGAGCAGGCTCTGGACGCGGCCTAGCCCTGCTATGCGGGCCCGCGCGCGATCGACTGCAGCACGAACGCCGCACGCGCATCCGGCGCCGCGAGCGGCAGCGGCACGGGGACATAGTGCAGATCCCGATAGACGCGCAGCATCGCGTCATGCGTCGCCACTGCCTCTGCCCAGTCCTGCCTGCGCTCTGTATCGCGTGCATAGATTTCCTGCCAGGGCGGGGCGATGAAGACATGGCGGTTGTAGCGGCGCGTTCGGGCCGCGTGCATCAGATCGCCGGGGATCGCCAGGCCGCACAGCATGCGATAGCCGATGATATCGGGAATCCCGCGATCGAAGAACAACACGCCCGACCGCGACATTGCTGCGTCATAGGAACCCAGATCCCGTTCGAGCATCCGATCGGCGAATGTTTCGCGATCGTCCCAGGGCAGGGCGGTTCCGCCCATCGCCATCTGATCGCGGATTACGGCGCGCCCGGCCTCTGGCATATGCGGCAAGCCTTGTTCGGCCAGCGCGGCGAGCAGGGTGGTTTTGCCCGATCCCGGGCCGCCGGTCAGGACGAAGAAGCGGTCCATTGCGATCCTTCAGCGTTCCGATGCTTGCGCGAAAGTGAGGACCAGCGTGTCGCGCCATGCGGGCGTGGCAGGCGTTGTCGCTTCGATGGGCGTGGTTTCGTGGCGGACCTGCCGGTCGTTCAGCAACAGCGCTTCGCCGGGCCGGGTAAGCCGCCGCGCGAAACGGCACGCGCCGGAGGCATCCGCGACGCGGCTCTCGCCGCCGGCATATGCGCCGCCGCCGACCAGCAGGATCAGCACCCAGTCGCGCCCGTCATGATGCATCCCCTCAGGCGTCGGCAGGCCGGGCTGTTCCGGCAGCGCTTCGATACGAAACTGATGCGCCTCTACCATCCATGCCCGCGCAGCCTGCGCAGCGGCATCTGCGATACGGGCGGCGGTGTCGCGCAACAGCGCCTGAAACAGCGGCGAGCCGGTAGTCGCTTCGGCCATCGGCGCGAACCAGCGTGCGACACCTCCGTTCAGCGGATTGTGGTCACGTAACTGAAAATGCGCGCAATGCGGGAGGCGCGTGGATTGCGCGCCCGCGACGCGAAAGGCGGCGTAGCGCCTGCGGCGATAGGTGCCGCCATCGGCCATCCAGCCGTCGCGGGGCAGATCGTCCCAGCTCTGTGCAAAGGGCGCCCATGCGCGGGCGGCGGGATCCACCAGCGCGCCCGGCGGCAGGCTGAACACAGAGCGCGGCGCGATCCCGGGCGCCGCGGCGCTGGCGAGCGCGATGCTCATGGTTCGTCGTCCCAATATCCGACCGCATCGGCATAGCGTCCGACATGGTCCACCGTGCGGCCCGTTTTGTCTCCGCCGGGGGCGGTGCCGGCCATGACCGCGAACTTGCCGCTGTCGGGATAGTCGAGCACATCGGGGGCGTTCATCGTGCTGATCGCGAGATAGCGCAGATCGACATCGCCGTCGTTGACGATCTGATGCGCACTCGCCGCGCCGCCGGCGGGGCACAGCGCGACATCGCCCGCGCGCAATCCATGGTCGCCATCGGCATAGCGCAGGCGTCCGGTGCCGGACAGGATCACGAACAGTTCCTCATTCGCGTGATGGCCGTGAAAGGGCCAGGCCCGCTTGCCCGGCGGCACCACGACCAGCCGGCCACCCAACATGGTGGCGCCCAGCGGCGCGGCGAAGGATGCCATCCGCGCCTGATAGCGATCGCCATGGACATGTTCTTTCAGATCGAGCGCGTCGAGATGGAGAACCGGGGGATGGAAAGCGAAGGGCATGATTGTACCAGTGCAATCTTTGATTTGATCGACTCGCAATTTGATACAATGATGAAGATCGAGGAGCAACCGGATGCACATCAGACCCTGCGCAAATTGCCATTGCGATCCTTTCGCTGTTTGCGGCGCACCGATGGCGTGGCGAGAGTCGCGGCGCGGGGGCGCCGGCATGGCCGGGAGGGCGCGCTGATGCACGCACCGGACGATCCGCACCTGCTCGAACGGGTTCGTGAGAGCTTCGCGCGCCAGAGTTTCATGGCCCTGATCGGCGCCAGGGTGGTCAGCGCCAGCCATGGCAAGGTGGTGCTCGAACTGCCGTTCCGGGCCGATCTGTGCCAGCAGAACGGTTTCCTTCATGGCGGCGTGGTGGGCGCGATTGCCGATGTGGCGGGCGGGTACGCCGCCTATTCGGTGTTCGGCGATGGCGAGGATGTCCTGACCGTCGAATATAAGCTCAACCTGATCCGTCCGGCAGCAGGCGAGCGCCTGCGCGCCACCGGCGAGGTGTTGCGCGCAGGGCGTTCGCTGACCGTATGCGACCTTAAAGTCCATGTCGTGCGCGAGGGCGCGGAGCTGCTCTGCGCCTCGGGCCAGCAGACGCTGATGCGCATGGAGGCGGGCAGGGCATGACCGTCTTCGCCGCACTGGCCGGGTTCATGCTCGCCGCCGGGCTTCTGGTGCTGACCCCGGGGCTCGACATGGCACTGGTCCTGCGTACCCTCGCCGTCGAAGGGCCGCGCCGGGCTATGGCGGCGGCAACCGGGGTGGTTGTCGGGGTTCTCGCCTGGGGGCTGGTGGTCGCGCTGGGGCTCGGGGCGCTGCTGGCATTGTCCGGCACGCTCTATACGATCCTGCAATATGCGGGCGCGGCCTATCTGCTGTGGCTGGGGCTGGGGATGGTTCGGGCGGCGCTCGCACGCGGCGCTTGCGCTGATGCTGCAAAGCCGGCGCGTTCCCCTGTGCCGTCGCGACCGGGCAACTGGTTCCTCAAGGGCCTGCTCACCAATCTGCTCAATCCCAAAATGGGCGTCTTCTATGTGAGCTTCCTGCCGCAATTCATTCCGGCAGGGGCGTCGGTGCTGGGTTTCAGCCTGTTGCTGGCGGCGCTTCACGCCCTGCTCGGAATGGCATGGTTCGCGCTGCTGATTCTGGGCAGTCGGCCGTTGCGGCATTGGTTCGCACGAGCGGCCGTAGCGCGCTGGCTCGATGGTCTGACCGGTGGCGTGCTGATCGCGTTGGGGGTGCGTATCGCGCTCCATCCGGCGCAGCGATGACATTGTTCGACGAAGGGATGGACATGGAAATAGCGGTTCTGACGTTCGACGGCTTCAACGAACTGGATTCGTTCATTGCCGCATCGATCCTCAATCGTCTCAGGCCGGTCGGGTGGCGGGCCTATATCGCTTCGCCTTCGGCGGAAGTGACGTCGATGAACGGCGTCACGATCCGCAGCCAGCGCCCGATCGAATTCGCCGCGCAGGCCGACGCCGTCCTGATCGGCAGCGGTATTCGCACGCGCGAGCTGGCCAATGATGGTGCGTTGCTCCGGCGACTCCGGCTCGATCCCGGGCGCCAGCTGATCGGCGCGCAATGTTCGGGCACGTTGTTGCTGGCGAAGCTCGGCCTGATCGGGGATCTGCCGGCCTGCACCGACCTGACGAGCAAGCCATGGGTGGTCGAAGCGGGCGTGCATGTCGTCGATGCGCCCTTTGTTGCGCACGGCAATGTCGCGACTGCGGGCGGTTGCCTCGCATCGCATTATCTCGCGGCCTGGATGATCGCACGCGGTGGTTCGGTGGAACAGGCGCGCGAAGCGATCCACTATGTCGCACCGGTCGGAGAGAAAGCCGCCTATGTCGATCGGGCGCTGTCTGTCGTGACTGCGCAGATCGGCGAGAAGCCGCCAGCGGGCCGCCCGCCAAAGGAGGACTTCGGACGGGCAAGCCTGTCGCCGTGACAACGTCTTTCGCGACCTAGGCGATGCCGCAGATCACGGTTCGCCAATGATCGTGGAGTTCGGGCGCCGACGACGAGGTAAGCAGCGGCATCGCGTCGGCGAGCTGCGCATCGGTCCAATCCCACCATTTCATCTCCAGCAGTCGGGCGATATCGGCGTTGCTGAAACGGCTGCGAATGGTTTTTGCAGGATTGCCGCCGATAATGGCGTAGGGGGCGACATCGCGTGTCACCAGCGCGCGGGTGCCGATCACTGCACCATCGCCGATCGTCACACCGGGCATGATGATTGCTTCCGAACCGATCCAGACATCGTTGCCGATCACCGTATCGCCCGCAGGCAGATAGCCGTTGGCCGCACCGGCAAAGGCTGGCTCTTCCTGCATCCAGAAAAAGGGGAAGGTGCTGATCCAGTCGCTGCGATGCCCCTGATTTCCCGCCATGATGAAGGCTGCGCCCGATCCGATCGAACAGAAGCTGCCGATGATCAGCCGGTCCGCACCCGCATCGGGGACGAGAAAGCGGGCGCATTCATCGAAGCCATGGCCGTGATAATAGCCGGAATAATAGCTGTATCGACCGACGATGATGTTGGGATTCGTAACCTGGCGGTCGAGCGTGATGCCGCGGAACGGGCTTTCGAAGAAATTGGTCATGTAAACTACCTCTGAATGCCGGCCGTTTCAGCCGGATTGCGCGCGCGAACAGGCGCGCCAGATCCGCCGGCACGTCGGTTGACGATGCCGCGAACAGGCTCCGCGCGCCGCAGCGCGGGAGAGGATTCAGAGAATAGAGTCGGCCGACTTCATGCCGCGATCATGCTTCGGATTGCGTGCGAAAGGCAAGCTGCCGGAGAAGGGCCGGGCGCGACCGACATTCAGGCAAGCGCATTCACGACAAGGACCGTACCGGTCGTCGCCTCCCGACGATCGACAGCGATTGCGCGATATTCCGGGGAGGATTCCCATGCGCGAAACGATTGCATGTCCGGGAATCTGAGCAGGATCACTTTCCCGCAATCCAAAATCCCCTCTATGGCGACCGGCGCTTCGTCGGCAGCAAGCAATGTTCCGCCATAGGGCGCCAGTGTCGGCAGAAACGCCGCCGCATACCGGTCGTAACGGGCGCGGTCATGGATCGATATCCGGGCAATGGCATAAACCGCCATGTGTATCCCGTCCGGCGTGCCGGGTTCGTTCGACGCCTGTGTCATCGCGGCGCATCGGGCGTTTCGGCAAACGGCGCCGCCTGCGCGCTGTAGAAGCTTTCGCCCTCCACCTGCCGGTCGTCGACGAAGCGCATCGTTTCCAGCGCGCGCCGGGCCTTGCCATTGCGCCGCGCGATATAATGGACGCCCAGCAGCTGCGCCTCGACATCGCAGATCGCGGCGATCAGCGTGAAGTGGAGGTCGGTCGAAGCCTCGAGCGCTCGGGACCAATAGGCACTTAGATCGGCCTTGCCCTTAATGACCGGCGAACCGGTGACTTCCGCCGCCAGCGGACTGATGAAATGTGCGTCTTCTGCAAAATGGGCGAGAATTGCGTCGAGGTCGCGCGCATTCCAGTTGGCGATCCAGCTTGCCGCAAATGCCTCCATGTCCGTCCGGTTCATCGCGCGCTCCTTCAGATCAGAAACAACAGGGCAGTAATCGCAGTCAGAATGGCCATCACGCGGACAAAGGCAATCATCGCCCTGCGGCTTTCCAGCAGTTCGCGCGCGCCGGCGCCCATCGCCGCCCAGGTCGCGATGGAGGGCAGGCCGACAATCGCGAACGCCGCGACGATGACGCCAAGCTGAAGCGTGAGCGGACGACCCGGCACCGTGAAGCTGGCGATGGCGGGCATGGTGATCGCCCAGGCCTTGGGATTGACGAACTGGAAGGCGGCAGCCTGCCAGAAGGTCATCGGATGCGCACCCTCGCGGCGTTCGACGCCCTCCGATTGCCACAGCTTGATCGCCAGCCAGCCGAGATAGACGGCACCAAAGATCCGCACCGCCCAGCGCAGCACCGGCCACGCTTCGAACAGCGCGCCCAGACCCAGCCCGCTGAGCACCAGCATCAGCGCACAGCCGAAATTGATTCCGAAGATGTGCGGAATGGTTCGCCGGAATCCGAAGACCAGGCCAGAGGAAGCCAGCATGATGTTGTTGGGGCCGGGGGTCGCCGTGCAGACGAAACTGTACAGCGCAAGCGGGGCAAGCAGACTCGGGTCCATGACATTCTCCTGCTGCGCGGGATGGGCATCATTGAACTATGAGTCAAATGTGATATTGAACCGGTTCAATATAGCGCGAGAATGATGATGAAGGACTGGCGGCCGGATATATCGAAGGGCAATGCGCCGGTGTACGAACGTCTTGTCGCCGCGCTGGAAAAGGATGTGCGCGATGGCCGCCTTGTTCCCGGCGACCGGCTGCCCCCGCAGCGCGATCTGGCGCATCGCATGTCGTTGAGTGTCGGCACGGTCAGTCGCGCCTATGTCGAGGCCGAACGGCGGGGGTTTATCTCCAGCCATGTGGGGCGGGGGTCGTTCGTCGCCGATCGGGCGCGGCCGCATTCCTCGCCGAAGGATGCCGGCCCGCTCGACATGGCGCATAATGTGCCGCCGCTCGATCCTGCCGAACGCTGGATAGGCGAGGGGCTGACTCGCGTGCGCCAGCGCGCCGATCTTGCGACGGCGGTCAATTATGCGCCGCCCGAAGGCCTGGGTTCGATCCGCGAAGCCGGGGCGTCCTGGCTGAATCGTCGGCACGGCGTGGTGCGCGCGACGGCTGACCGGGTCATCCAATGCAATGGTGGGCAGCACGGTCTTGCGCTTGCTTTTGCCGCACTGGCGCGACCCGGCGACACGATCCTGTGCGAAGCCGCGACATATCCGGGAATCCGGACGCTGGCCGACCATGCGGGCTATCGTTTGCGCGGCGTTGCGATGGATGCGCGCGGGATCGATCCCGAAGCGCTCGCCCGCTGCGCCAGCGAGACCGGTGCCAAAACACTGGTGCTGATTCCGACGCTGCAGAACCCGACGACGATTTCGATCGATACCGCACGCCGCGCCGAAATCGTCGAGGTAGCGCGTAGCCATGCGCTGAGGATTGTCGAAGACGATGCCTATCGCGTCTTTGCCGAGCCTGGAGCGCCGGATTGTTTTGCCGATCTTGCGCCCGAACGCACGCTGCTGATCGCCGGGGTCTCCAAGGCCGTTGCGCCGGGGCTGCGGCTCGGTTTCCTGTTGCCGCCCGACGATGACGCGGTTCGCGATCGCCTGTTGCTGGGGATTCGCGCCTTCGGCTACAGCCCGCCTTCGCTGGGCGGTCTGGTCTTCAGCCAGTGGGAGCAGGATGGCACCGCCGACCGGATCGCCGATGCGATACTCGCGGAAAGCGCGGCGCGGACCGAGATGGCGGCAGCGATCCTGGGAGACGCGATGACAGCGCCGGGGGCAGGGCGCAGCCTGCATGTCTGGATGCCGATGCCGATGCTCGATGCCGAACGGCTGAGCGCGCGCGCGTTGCGCGGTGCCATCGCCGTGACGCCGCCGGACGGACCGATTGTCGATGCTGTGGCCCCATCGGGCGTGCGCCTGTGCATCGGTGGCGTACGTTCGCGCGACGCGCTGGAAACGGCGCTTCGTGATATTGCCACCATGCTGACGCCTGCTGGCGGCAGTGCCGCACGTGGTCTCGTCTGACGGTCAGGAACAACATGCCGATACGCGATAATCCATCTCCGGCGCCGCGATCGGATCTCTGGTCCTATGCGACGCTGTGTATCGTGATCCTGTTCTGGTCGGGCAATTTCATCGTCGGGCGTGCGGTGAACGGCGTCATTCCGCCATTCACTCTGGCACTGGTGCGGTGGAGCGGGGCGCTTGTGGTCCTGCTGCCCTTCGCCTGGCCCCATTTGCGCAGGGACCGGCATATCCTTGTGGCACATTGGAAGCCGGTGCTGCTGCTGGGCGTGACCGGCGTCGCCGCATTCAATGCCTTCATCTATTCGGGACTGCGGTTCACCACGGCCAGCAATGGCCTGTTGCTTCAGGCGGCGATTCCCGCGCTTGTGCTGCTTTTCAATCGCCTGTTCTTCGGCAACCGTGCCCATGTCCTGCAAATCGTCGGCGTGTCGCTCTCGATGCTGGGCGTGGCGGTGATCGTCCTGCGTGGCAACCTTGCCGCGCTGGCGCAGCTGGAGCTTAATTTCGGGGACTTTCTGGTCCTGTGCGGTGTGATCTGCTGGGCGCTCTATACGGCGCTGCTGCGGCTGCGCCCCGATTGCCACCCGGCGAGTTTCCTGGCGGCCACCTTCGCAATCGGCGCGGCGGTAATGGCGCCGCTGGCGGCAACGGAACTGGCCGGTGGCGCCGTCATTCCCCTGAGCGCCGAAGTGTTCGGCGCGTTCGTCTATGTGGCGCTGTTTCCCTCGCTCGTTGCCTATGTCCTCTACAATGCGGCGGTGAAGTCGCTGGGCGCGGCGCCGGCCGGCCAGATGATCACGCTGATGCCGCTGTTCGGCGCGCTGCTCGCCGCGCTGTTGCTGGGCGAGGCGCTCCTTGCGTTTCACTTCGCCGGCATGGTGCTGATACTGGGCGGCATCATCCTGAGCGCCCTTGGCGTACGGTTCGGCGCGCGCTGACAGAATTGCCTGCGCGCAGAGTGACGCTATCGTCGCTGTTGGGGGGACGGAGGACGCACCAGGTCGCGTGGACAAATTCAGAATGGGCAGCCTGTGGCGTTTGCCACGCAAAAAGCTGCTTGTCTGGATACGACCCCAATGCGGACGTTCGCGGTGGATCGGACCCTGCCTAAAAGCTGCCGTTTGGTGGGCTAGCAACGGCCCGCAATGAAATGTCCGAAAATGGGTGAGAAGCGGACGTGCCGAGTGTTCGCCGCAAGACGATTAGAAGCGCGGCGAAGCGAGCGGGTAGGCCCAACTCTTTAGGTCGGTGCTTTGCTTGCCGGGACTGGTCTGAAAAGTGCAATCCTCGAAAAGCCGGACATTCAAGAGGCTGCCATCATCTTGACGGAATAGCTCCTTGCTTTTCGAGTTGGGCGGCGAACGCCGCAGGGGTGGCGTAGCCAGGCCTGCGGGCACGCGCGCGCGCTATTACCTGAATAACTTCGGCGATCCCGGCGCACCGGAAGACTGAGGGGGCGTAACGACCACTGGAAAAGAATGGATTCCCATTGGTGCCGCCAACGCATGAGCGGCAACCCGATCGCACATCTAAGTCATTGAAAAATGGTGGACGCACTAGGGCTCGAACCTAGGACCCGCTGATTAAGAGGTGAACCAAATAGGTTCTAAGACGTTCGACGATGTCTTGATTTCAATAACTTACGTGCCATGATGTTCCACTCGATCTCGCGCTATTTCGACCAAATGCTACCTTAGGTAGCGGTCGGATTCGCAAAACTGAGTGGAATTCAAATGGCCATGATTCAAGGTAGCGAAAAGGTAGCGCGAGGCGCTCAGCCCAAATCTCGCGCCGGAGGCGTAGGTAGCAGGACAGGTAGCGGAGCTCTCACCGACGCGAAGATTCTGGCGCTCAAACCCCCTGCGGCTGGTCAGGTGGAGTACCTCGATTCCACGGTGCCGGGATTGCGATTGCGCGTGGGGGTGTCAGGCACGAAGACATTCATGCTCCGCAAGCGTGTCGCCGGTAAGAGCCGCAACATCACCCTCGGGCGGTATTCTGAGCGGATGACGCTCAGCGACGCGCGCAAAAAGGCCCGCCAGATACTCTCAGACGTGGAGATGAAGGCAGATCCGGTGAAGGCGCTCCCGAAGCCGCAGCGACGCACGATCTCGGGCCACACGGTCAGGGCGCTTTGGCCGGCGTACAAGGCGTCGAAGTCGCATTTGCGCAAGATCGGTGAGATTGAGCGCGTCTTCAATCGCCACATCCTCCCGGAGTTCGGCGACCGTGCAGCCGATGGCATCACCCGCAGCGAGGTCACGCGCTTCATCGACGAAATTGCGGAGCGCACGCCGGTCATGGCACGCAACATCCTCGCCTACTTTTCGGCCTTCTACACCTGGGCGTTGCCCAGATTGGACCGGCTCCCAGGCAATCCGTGTCGCGACGCTGGCCGGCCGCCAAAGCCGAAGCCGCGGGAGCGCGTCCTATCCGAGAAGGAGATCGGCGCCCTCTGGAAAGTGCTTGAGTGTGAAGGGCCACCCTTTGGCCCGGCGATTAAGCTGCTCCTCTTAACCGGGCAGCGTCGAAACGAGGTGTTCGAGGCCGATCGATCCGAAGGAGCGCAAGCTTTGGACGATACCCGGCGAGCGTGCGAAGAATGGCACGGCGCATTTCGTTCCCCTTGCTCCACCCGTCATAGCGATCGTGAAATTGCTCGTCGACCATGATCGAGGAGATAAACTCATTCCCGCGAGGGGCAATTGGGAGGCCTGACCTAGTGGCTTCAGCAAAGCCATGACCCGAATTCGGGCAAATTTGGAAACGGAATTGGGGCAGCCCGTCGAACATTGGACCTTGCACGACCTTCGCCGCACCATGGCTACTGGCCTGCAGCGGCTCGGGATTCGCCTTGAGGTCACGGAAGCGGTTCTCAACCACCTTTCGGGCGCCCGGTCCGGTATCGTCGGGGTCTACCAGCGGCACCACTATTTCGACGAGAAGAAGGCGGCGCTGAACCGGTGGGCAAGGGAGGTTTTCCGCTTAGCGCGTGAACGCAAATCTCGGTCACAATTGAGCCGAGGGTCGCGGTAACTTCATAGCGCCCTGCGGATCAGTGTCGATACAATGACGTCTCGCAATTCTTGGAAAAGAGCGGCGTGTGGTACGCGTGCCGCCGTAGTCGCATTGGTCTCAGAACCGCCCGTAACTCCACGTGCTGATAGCGTTGCAAGGCGTTTAGCCATAGCGGTCGGACTCGCAAATAGCGTTGCATCGCCGTATGCTGCAGCATGCAAACGTTGGTTACGCCAGAAACGCAACGACACCGAGATGCGGTGGCCAGTGTCGCGGGCTATACGTATCAGCTCTATGTTAGCATCGCGGAGTGGCTACGGCTGCGAGCCGGGGAATCTCTGTTGTTGGAGGTCGCGGAGGATTTTGCAACCTTTGCAACTTCGGCCTTGGATCTCACTCAGGTTAAGAACGAGCCGGCCGTGAAAAACGTTTCTCTTCGGAGTCGGGGAGCTGCGAAAGCGATTGGTTCGCTGTGGGAGTACCAAAGTTCCAATCCCACACTAGAAGTGAGACTAACGTATCTCACAACCGCGTCTCCAACTACCGAGCGTGGTTTTTCTGCGGGGAGGCCGGCCATAGAGTATTGGGTCGAGGCTGCGGCAGGAGCCGACTTATCTCCCTTACGCTCGCTGCTCCTTACCCTGCCGCTACCCGAGGATGCACTTGCTTTTCTAAAAAGCGCTAATGACGAAGATATTCGGAACCGCCTTCTCCGTCGGATTACGTGGGCCTGCCGAGCGGCTTCACTAGCGCGGACGCGGCAAGAACTCGAAAATAGACTTATCGAGATAGCTGTACGAAGGAATCTTCTGGCTGAGGACGGATCAGGTGCGTTACCAGTCTTGGTTGATAAGGTTCTTGAACGAATTGTCTCCGGAAGTCGAATCCTCACCTCAGTAGACTTCGAGAATGCCTTCGAAGAAGCCACATCGGTCCGGGTTGGCCGGCACCAGATCCGAAGTCTAATAGGAAATCATGGAGGCAAACCGTCCTCCCACCCCGAATTGCCTGGGTGGTCAACGAGCGGGCTCGTGCTCGACCCAACTCGTGATACGTTGCAGCCGTCGCTACGGCCCCGGGTTCAACTCTTGTCTCGTCAAGGTGAACTCGATTCTCTCACGACATTATTTGAGCAACGAAGGCAAGCCGGAACCCTCGTTTTGGTCCGAGGAGAAGCTCTCAGCGGGAAGAGCGAGTTTCTGAGGGGATTTGCGGCTGATCTGGCCCTTCGTCCAGCGGAGAAAGGAACTCTTGCGCTCTTGCATGTAGATCTTCGTGCCGCGGCTTGGCCTCTTCGCGCAATATTCCTGGCGCTGCGACCGGGTCCTCAAATTCCAATGGAAAACGTGGATTCGGACGACAGTGAAGGGTGGGCGTCGTCCTCACGTGAATTCATGACGCTTCAGTTGCCTCACGCCTTGGAAGGACGGCGCCTTGTCGCTTTCTTTGAGAGCTTTCAGAGCATAGTGGCAGAACCTACCGCTGTTCAAAACATGCGGGAAATCCTTGAAACGAGCTCGTTCGAGGTTGCTTTTAACGTGATAGAGGCGCGGCAATGGACCTCCTTGTCGCCCCGCCTTCCCCCCGTTGACATACATCTAGAACCTCTGAGCATATTAGAAGCGATCGCGTTTTTGACAGCGCGCGGTGAGCCTTTAGATCGAGCCGACGCAGCAATCGGCGCATTGGCGGGGTGGGCCGACGAAGCATTCCTGCCTGGTATTCTCGCTGCCGCGACCGATGGACTTTCGGTCGCGAGGGATGCTGATTCGGAGCGTTTGCAGGTTGCGATATTGAGCACGGCTGCGGAAATTGCTTGGCACACCGTCAGAGATATCTCTGAAGAGGGTGAGTTCGCTCATGAGGAATTGATGTTGGCGCTCATGGCGCTTGCCATCTTTGATGTCGAAACAATTACAGGCGAGGTGGTGGCGGCCGCTAAGCTAGGTGAAATACCCAAAGAACGGCTCTCGAGTATCGGATGGTTTGATACAACGGGACAATTTGCCCTTAAAGGGTTCGGCAGAGACGCGCTTCGCTCTGCGGCCGCTTTAGTTTTCGGACGCGTCAATAGATTCATGGATTTCTCGTCGCAGGATCTTTTAGCTGCGATCCTTCGACTGAGCGCTCAGATCTTCGCTGACGTCGGCGTCCTGGCCTCGCCGGTACTTGATTCCTTGGTCGCGTGGTTGAGAAGGCATGCGGCTTCAGAGAGGACTCGCTGGATCTCCCTAGAAATGCTTCTCGAGCAGGAGGCGGCAGGCGATGCCGTCGCACCTATGCCTGAAAAGTATGTCGAGACAGCCGGGCCGAGCTTCTTGCAGTTGGCCCGAGATGGAGACTTGGATGCCGCAGTGACAGCCGCTGTTCTCTATTCACGGCTTCGCGCTTGGAGCGACCGAGAAGAGTCGACGAGTCGTGAGAGCTTTCTCGCCGCAATTGAGGCTGCGCTAGAGCTTGTGGCGGGCAAAAGAGAATTGTCGACACGGCAGCTCAGCGCTTTCGACGCGGCCTTGCGCCTCGGTGCCGAACGACTTCACGCGTCGGAGCATGTCACCCGCATCCGAGGTGAGACGATCGACGCTCTTCGAGACGAAGCGGGGAGGAAAGTCGCGAGTCACCGCAGGGCTTGGACCTCCGTTTGGCTCCGCGTCCTGATCAACCAAGCCGACGCTCTGGTGAGCGGCGGAGACCATGACGGTGCACGAGGCATCGCGCAGACTGCGTCCGAGGTCCTCCACGGCTCGTCCTCTTGGTTAGACGAGCAGTCTAAGCTGTGGGCACAGGCGAAGTTGGCGCTGTTGCATGTAGGGCTGGCAGGGAATGTGCATGAGGCCGACGCGCATTTGCGTGAAGCTGGGCTCGCGGCAGCACGAATGATTGAAAACGCTCCCGCCAATGTTAGCGTTCTCAGGTTTTACATCAGGATTATCAGGCAGATAATGCGGTCGGAGCGCACCGACAACGACCGAAAATTGGTAGTCGATATGTCGCGGCAGCACCTAGAAGCATGTTTAGGTCCGGAAGGGACTTGGAGCATCGCCGCACGATCCATCGTGGCCAGTCTTATCCGCGACGAAGCTCGCCGGGCGTGGAGCGAAAAGTATCGCCTAACGCGAGCCATTGAGGGCCTCAACGTTCTTCATGGAGGTAGCCCGACGGCAGACGAGGAGGTTAGGCGCGACGACCGCGCCTGCCTTGTGCAAGCACGCCTACAGGCATTAGTTGGTGATCACGAAGCGGCCGTGGCGAGCTGCGAGCGGGCCCTCGTGATACAGACTAGTCCCGCAGCATGGCATTTAAAACTTCGCCTCTTGGATGGTTGGGTAGGTCATCTGAGGTTCGACGAATTGCAAGCTGCTCGCCCGATATCACCGGCACTTCGGAGCGCTATTTCGGAAGTCAAGGAATGGACGCGTAACCCAGAGAGCGATATCGAAGGATACGCTCTTGTCTTACTGTGGATATGCCAAAGGGAATGGCAATTACAGGGGAGCTTAGAAAGGTACGTAACTACCAAGCTAGAGAGAGATGGTGTCGATTTTCAATATCTTCCACGAGATATGAGGGTGAAACTACTTGAGAAAGAATTTTATCTGAGAAGGAATAAATTAGAGGCACTTGAACGAAGATTTGGACTTCAAATACCTATCACGATCGCAAAGCTGAAGGGAAGGGGGCAATTTGTTAGATCGGTAGCAATTATATTGGGCTCATCTGAGATAGGTGCCTCTGACCCGAGAGATGATTTGAAGTCCGCGTTTGATAGGTGGCCTAATAACCATGAACTCATATTTTGTAGTGCTGAGTATTCCAGGTATATTTGGGACCATGACCGCGCGGTTGCTGGATTCCGAACGGTTGCCCGCTCCGCACCCGATGGTGAGTTAAGACGCGAAGCGGCGATATCGCTTGCCAGAACTCTTCTATCAATGAGAATCGACGGGTGGGACGAGCCGGGCCTAGTGGCTGATCTTCGTGCGTCTCTTGCGACTCTACAGGATATTCTCAATACAACGGAATCAAGCGATGAAGTCGCTATTCTAAGGGACCAAATTGCGCTGGAAGTCGATGAGTACGTGGATTGGGAAGAGTTGAATGTGCGATACAATAGAATTGTCGGAAGCATTGATGGTTTTCCGACGACGCTGATTATGGGGATAGAGACGAATTCGTTTTCGGAACAATCATCTGGCGGAGACATTTCTGCGTTACTGCGACGAGATGCGGCGGATCCTCGATTCTTAGGGGCGGCTGGCCTATTGTACCTGCGGCGCGCGCAGAAGAATCCGAGCGACGCGACAATTGAGTATTATATTAGGGCGATGGCATTTTTCAGGGCGCAGGCGCTATTAGAGCGATCATGGGATCTTTTCGAGCACTCTACCACGTCCTTCTATATTGGATGGACGATACTTTCGGCCTGTGAACAGCTAAACACTCTAAATCCAATCCCGGAATTAAACATCGATGGTAAAAGGGATCAAATTTCCTATGCTGAGGCTAAGTTTTCGGCTGCGGTGAACCGATCGGCTGGCGCCTTCCGTGATATCTCACGACAGTACCAAGCTCGAGCAAGCCGGATCGGTCAGACATTGAGAGAAGCGAGCGTAGGTTAGCTGCAACGTGCGGAGTGTCGAACGGAAGTTGCGGACAATGGACTTGAGGCCGGACGCTCGCTCTTGATCAGACCTGGAGGATCGACAGGCCCCGCGAGATCGGAAGATGGCAATGGCGCGGCACAGGCCGTCAATTTTCAGAATTCAACAGTATTTCTACGTTTCACGGCCATGCCGAGCAATTGCGTCTTGCCTCGACTGGCATGAGTACCGCGAAGACGGGGGGTCAGGATGCTGGATGATCGTCGGTGGTATAGAACATCGGATTCTTCATCCATTCGGCGATGGCGGATGCCCGCCACCCAGCGCAGCGGGTGCTGATCTTGATGCTCCGCGGGAAGGTGCCGTTGTCCATCTTCCGGTACATGGTGGACCGGCTGAGGCCGGTGCGAGCGAGGACTGTCTTGATGCGAAGAATGCGGTCAGGGGTTTCGGTCTGCATTGGTATCACCTTGAACTGAGTACGCTTGAGTGGTGCTCCCTCGGTAAAGGTGAGACGAAACAAGGCGTTAGAAAAGACCTCTTCGAGGGCACATGGGGGAATTGGCGGCCACTGGCGGCATAAAGGTATCCTAGCGTAGGCGGAGCTCCCGAGGGTCGAAGTCCCATGGCGTCTCACGCTTCGCGTGACCGCGCTCTCACGCCGCGAATCGCGGCGCCGAGTCGCTCTACGGCGTCTGGTCCGATGCCGGTTTCGATCGTATGACGCGGGCGCCATTTGGCGCCGGCAAGCGGAACGCGGGGACCAGATGAGCGCACACTGACGGGATCTTCGAACCCGCCATAGGTCGCAGCGCCTTTGGTTTCCCGCGTGGCACACTCGATCCGGCCAGAGGGCACGGCGGCGGCTGGCGCACGGCATGCGCGCGCACGCCGCCGCGCCGACCGCCCGGATTCGAGAGTGCGTGTTGGTTGGGCTCCGCTGGAGCCCCGATAGCGCTACGCGCTGATTTGCTGCGGACACCGCGCCCGGGCGCGGTGGCGTTGGCCTCCGGCACTCGATCTGGCGGGGTGAGCGTCGCTTCCCTGTAGGCCTGCCGCGGCATGCCGCAACCCGAGCTCGGCTCGGGTCTTCCACTTCTTTACAGCCCTTCGGGTGCGGCCTGCCTTCCTCGGCAGGCCTGTCGGTCCGCTCCTGCCGCTCCCCCGCCATTCCGGCGCCGGTTGCGGTGTTTTGAAGGAGTGAGAAAAATGGAACTCAAGCATATCGATATCGCCAACCTGTGTGTCTCGGCTGCCAACATGCGGGCGAAGGGGAAACCGGATATCACGAATATCCTGCCGTCGATCCGGGTGCGGGGCGTGCTCGTCCCGTTGATCGTGCGGCCAGCGCAGGACGAGGACCGGTTCGAGATCGTGGCGGGCAAGCGGCGCTATCATGCGGCGCGGGCGCTGGCGGAAGAGAGCGGCGAGAGCGAGCCGCTGCCGTGCGCGGTGATGGCGGCGGGCGACGACGCGGCGGCCTTGGAGGCGTCTCTGATCGAGAATGTCGCGCGGCTGGAGCCGGACGAGGTCGCGCGATGGGAAAGCTTCACGCGGCTGGTGCGCGAGGGGCGCTCGCCCGACGATATCGCGCTCACTTTCGGGCTGTCCGAACTTCAGGTGAAGCGCACGCTGGCGCTGGGCAATCTCTTGCCCCGCGTCCGCATCCTCTATCGCAGAGGCGAGATCGATGTCTCGACGGTGCGGCACCTGACCCTCGCGTCCAAGGCGCGGCAGCGCGAGTGGCTGGCATTGATGGACGATCCGGAGGCCTATTGCCCGACCGGCTATCAGTTGAAGGCATGGCTGTTCGGCGGCGCGTCGGTGCCCGTAAGCGCGGCGCTGTTCGACATCGCCGACTATCCCGGCGAGATCGTGTCCGACCTGTTCGGCGACGAACGGTATTTCGCGGACAGCGCGAGCTTCTGGACCGCGCAGACGGCTGCCGTCGAGGCGAAGGCCGAGAGCTACCGCGAGGCGGGCTGGACCGAGGTTGTGGTGCTGCCCACCGGCGAGCCCTTCCACAGCTGGGAGCATGAGCGGTGCCCCAAGCGCAGGGGCGGCAAGGTGTTTATCAGCGTCGGGGCGCGCGGCGATGTGGCGGTGCATGAGGGCTATGTGTCGCTCAAGGAAGCGCGGAAGCGCGAGCGGGGCGAAGCAATCGAGAAGCCGGTGCGGCCCGAGATCAGCAGCCCGATCCAGAACTATGTCGATCTGCATCGCCACGCAGCGGTGCGGGCGGAGCTTGCTGGTAGTCCGGCGCTCGCGCTGCGGTTGATGGTGGCGCACGCCATCGCCGGTTCGCCGCTGTGGAATGTCCAAGTCAATGCGCAGCGTGCCGCCAGCGATGCGATTGCCGAGAGCGTCGAGGTTTCCGCGTCAGAAGCCGCGTTCGACGAGAAGCGGCGCGCGGTGCTGGCGGTGCTCGGGTTCGATCCTGAGACGCCGATGGTGACCGGCGGCTATGACGGCGAGCTTGGCGTGGCAGGACTCTTCGTCCGGCTGCTCCCGTTGACCGACGCGCAGGTGCTGGACGTGGTGGCGATCATCGTGGGCGAGACGCTTGAGGCGGGCAGCGCACTGATCGAGGTGCTCGGGCCGATGCTCGGTACCGACATGGCGAAGGTCTGGCAGGGTGATGACGCGCTGCTCGATATGATCCGCGACCGCGAGGTCCTGCATCATGTGCTGGCGGACGTGGCGGGCGAGGCTGTCGCCGAGGCCAACGAGGCCGCGACCGGTAAGGTGAAGCGCAAGATCGTCCGCGATTGCCTGACCGGCGAGAACGGGCGCGCCAAGGTCGAAGGCTGGGTGCCCAAGTGGATGGCGTTCCCGCCAGCCGCCTACACCGAGCGCGGAGGCGTCGCGACCGTCGGCCGGGCAGCCAGCGTCGCCGGGCTGGCACCTTCGCCCGAGCCCGAGCCGCTGCGTCAGGCGGCCTGATCCCCCAGCCGGCGGCGGGCAACCGCCGCCGGACCTATCGGGAGATGTCCCATGCGTGACCCATTCTCGAAACGGGAGCTTCGCCGCGTGGAACGCGCTGCTGCTAAGCTTCCCCCCACCGAGCGCGAGGTTTTGCGGCTGAGCGCCAGAGAGAAGCTCGACTATTATCAGATCGGAGAACAGCTGGACCTTAGCGTCAAACAGGTCGAGCAGCATCTGGCCAATGCGCTCTACAATCTCGACCGCAACATGAAGCGGCGCTGGTGGCAGCGCTGACGTGTTCCTCGCCGGGCTTCGGTCCGGCGAGGTTTGCGGTTGCCGTGCCACGGGTTAGGAGTGCGACAATGAAGACCGACCTCGACCACCTGCCGTCATCCAAGCAGCGCGAATTGCAGCATGTCGTCCGTGTGCTTTTCGAGGAGTTCGAGCGCGAGATCGGGCTGGCGACGCAGCCGTGGAAGAAGCGCGGGCGCATCCTCAAGGTCATTCTCTACGGCAGCTATGCGCGGGGCGATTGGGTCGACGATCCGGCCGGCGGATACAAATCCGACTATGACATCCTCGTCGTCGTCAACGACGCCAAGCTCACCGATCCGATCGAATATTGGGGCAAGGCCGACGACCGGCTGATGCGCGATGCCACGATCAACGAGGCGCTCAGCGCGCCGGTCAATTTCATCGTTCACGACCTCGCCGACGTGAACAACCAACTGATTCACGGGCGACCGTTCTTTGTCGATATCGCCGAGCAGGGCATTGCACTCTACCAGGCCGAGGGTGCGGAGCTCGCGACGCCGCGCATTCTTCCGCCGGAGGACGCTCGCGCGGAGGCTGAAAAACACTTTGAACGGTGGTTCTCCATTGCGCAGCGATCGATGGCAACCTTCAAGCTTCAGCGCGCAGAGGGCGACGATCAGTACTGGCGGAACAAGGCGGTGTTCGAACTGCATCAGGCTGCCGAGCAGTTGTACCACTGCACGCTACTCACGCTGACGCTGTACTCCCCGAAATCGCACAAGCTCAACTTCCTGCGCTCCCACGCGGAGGAAGTCGCGCCCGAACTGATCGCGGCATGGCCGCGCGCCGACAAGTTCAGCCGCCGCTGTTTCGAGCTGTTGCGACAGGCCTATGTGAACGCGCGGTATTCACCGCATTATGAGATCAGCGGCGAGGAATTGCGGTGGCTCGGCGAGCGCGTCGCCGAGCTTCAGACGCTCGTGAAGTCGGTCTGTGAAAAGCGGCTCGCGCCGCGCGACTGAGCCGCGCGGCGCGAGCATCCCTTTATACCGCCTTGCGACGCCGAGGGGCAGGGGATTCTGCGGCGGCCTGGGCCTTGGCGGCGCGGCCCTTCTGTCCGAGTCCGATCTTCTTTGCCATCGCGCGGCGCTGTTCCGAATAGGTCTCGGCGACCATCGGATAATCGGCCTTGAGGTTGTAGCGCTCGCGATACTGCTCGGGCGTCAGCCCATGCGTCGACAGGTGGCGGCGCAGCGTTTTGTACGGCTTACCGTCGATCATCGAGAGGATGTGGTCCTTCGATGCGAGCGACTTACGCACGGTCACCGCGGGTGTGAACTCTTCGTCCGCCGGAGCTTCATCGTCGGACGCATTCGACGACGATGAAGGCGCGCCGGCCAGCTCAGTGATGGTCGCGTGCATGCTGCGAAGAAATGCCGGCACTTCTTCGGCCATCACGCGATTGTTCTGATTGCCGAGCCAGGCGATCGTGAGTTCGGTCGCAAGCTCGACTGAGTTGAGTGTGTTTTCGTCGGCCATGAGGGTTTCCGTTCCAGTTGTTTGGCGAGCCCATTGACGCCGTAGATTACAAATCCCCCGGTTGATCGCGGCCATGACGAAACTCCGTTTCGGATGCAACCGCAGAGATGCTTAATCGATAGAAGATTCATCGAACGCGCGCTTGCCGCGACGCCGCCACAGCGTCTGAACTTCTTCGCGATGTTCACCGCGAAGTTTGGCGGCGCCTTCGACCAGTAACCCGAAGATCACGGCGCGATCGTCATCGGTCAGTTCGACCAGTCCGGCCTTGGCGACCAGCCCGCCCAACTCGATCAACTTGCGCGTTCGTTCACGGCGCTTCACGACCCATCCCCGCTTGTCGTCACGCGCGATCCTGGCGCAGCGTCGATTGCGCATCGCCGTCGCTCGACGAAGTGCCGCGCGTGTCGCTGCGAGCGTGCCCGCGAGGCTTGCGCGATCCTTGAAAGAAAGCCGCGCCCCGCTTGCGCCAGCCCTCCTTCGCAGGTGTGTCGTTGGACTCGACGGCGGCGAGCAAAGCGCCTGCCAGCTGCTCGACCGGCAGTGCGTCCGCGCCGGTCGCGACAATCAGCTCGCCGAGCTGGTGCAACCGGCGCTCCTTGAGCAGCTTCGCCTTCTCGTCGAGCGCCTTCAGTTCCGAATCATAGTCGCGGGGCTTACGCATGACACCATCCTAAATTGTCATTGTGGAAGGTGTCAGTTAGTTACTGCATCGATCAGCGCAAATGCAGTGAAATGTCTTGGGACAAGTATTTCCCGAGAAAGATGAATTCTTTCGAGGACGCGCTTATACGTTGTTCCAACGTCGCTTGTTTAGTGTATGTGGATTGCCGTCATGGCAATCTACCACTTCTCGGCCAATGCCAGCTCGCGGGCACCGAAATCCAAGGATAGCGTGAAATGTCGGATTGAGGTCTACGCTCCGATTGCAGAGTAAGGTTGTCGGTCCGGAATGCGCCCCAATTGCGTCGTTCGGCCAAGTCCGGCTCGGTGCCGAAACCGGCCATCCGCTCATCCCACGTTGAGCGGCGGCCGGAACGGCCGAGGTTGGGGACTTTCCTGACATTCGCGAGCGAATGACTGAACGGCAAGTTTTGTCGGAAGCCGACATACGGCGTCTGCCCAGCCGGCAACCCGTTACGACAAAAGCTGGGCCGTGAGTGGACAGTCGGGTTGCGGTGCCAACAACCAGAGAAGCGGACGTTTGTGATTGGCACTTCCTCGGCCCATAAGTGAGCCGCTTATCAACCGGGGACTCAATAACCGACCTCAGGAAGGCAGAGCTAGCGCAAGCTGTTTTAGCGGGGCTAGCGTTCATCCAAGGCCAGCCTCTGCGATAAACGGGGTCGGCGTGTTCTTCCAGTGAGACTGGTCAGACGCCACAACAAGAACTCGCTTGGCTCGCGTCAGGCCGACGTAGAATAGCCGCCGAGACTCGTTATACGCCTCCTGCGTCGATGTAGTGAAATGCGGGATACTGCCATTGTTCATGCAGATCATTGCGACGCCGTCGAATTCCCGTCCCTTGGAATTGTGCAGCGTGATCAGCTTAAGCGCATGCTCGGGATTGGCGAACAGGCCCATATCGGAGATCAGCAGATTCGCGAGATCGACCTTGCTGGCCTGCATGTCGGACAGCATTTCCTCGGCGGAATCGATCAGCGGCTGTTTGGCGCTGCCTGGCAACCATTCCTCGCGTTCGAGATAGTCACCAGCCTCGCGGGCGATGGCGCGCAGCCAAGTGACGCCGCCGGGATGTTGGTCGGCAAGTTCGCGAGCGAGATAGATCAGGCCGAGCGCCACGCGACGACCTTGATAGCTGAACATGTCGTAGCGCGAATTCCGGGTGAGATCACCGATGAGCCGAAACAGTGCCCGCTCGACACCCGGGAGTCCGAGGTAATTGCCGGCCTTGGCGCAGGCTCCAAGTTGCTCGGCAAGTCCGGCAAGTAGACGCCGACGTTTATAGGGGCGCGCACCCGGACCGAAGACCGGGACGTCGAATTCACGGAGGGCGCGGGCGACCGGTATGAGATGCGTCCACCATGGCGCAAGGATCGCCGCCTTGCCGAGCGGGATGCCGGCATCCTGCAGGGTGGGCAGGAAATGGTCGGTGATGGCGTCAATCGGCCGGCCGACATGGACGTAGGTCACTTGCGCTGCGAGCTGGGCTGCATCGCCCGCCGACCGCATCCCTGGCACAGTCGGGATGAGTGTTGATGCTGTGCTGACTATCGCCGGCCCACATCGGAAGTTGCCGGTCAGGGCGGTGTCGCGATGTGCGTCGATCTGATCGCCGAACTGCTCGGCGAGCTCGGGGCGAGCGCCGGCGAAGCGCATGATCGACTGGTTCTGGTCACCGACGAGAAAGAAGCGGGTGTGGAGGAAATGCCGGAGCGCGCCGAAGAGGGCGATCTGGATGTCTGTCGTGTCTTGGAATTCGTCGATCAGCAGCCAGGCAAAGCGGCTCGCGATGCCGCGTCCGACGAACGGGTGCTGTTCGAGAATCTTCCATGAATAATAGAGGATCATCGCGAAATCGAGGTATCCGTGGGCGCGGACCCGCTCCCAATAGAGTGCGGCAGATTCGCCGGTGACGATCCCGGTCTCGATACCCTGGCCGCAGGGTTCGCCGTTCACGTCGATACGAATTGATTCATAATCGTCGAACACCTGCCCGGCGGGGATGCGACCGAAGGCGTCCTCAACCGCCGTCACGATCTGCTCGAACATGCCGTTCTCGCGCGAGAGCACCTGAAACGATGCCGGCACTTCGGGAATCAGCCAGCTATAGGGACGCAGGATGAATTGCAGGCAGAACGCGTGGATCGTGGAGATTTCACAGCGGTCCGCGATCGCGTTGTTGCCGTAGGTGCGCAACCGGGCCTCGATCTCGTCGACCGCGGCATTGGTATAGGTGATGCAGCCGATGAACTGGGGCGTGCCGACGACCTGATCGGCCAGCGTCAGCAACTTGGCGAGAATGACCCGCGTTTTGCCGCTGCCTGGGCAAGCCGTCAGCAGCAGATTGCCGTCATGTTCGACCGCCTCGCGCTGTTCGGGTGTCAGCCGGATCATTCAGTGAGCCACTCATAGGCCTGCTCGATATAGGGCGGCAGATCGGTCGCGAGGTTAGCGTAGCGCGCTGCTATCTGCGCGAAGCGCGCTTTGCCAAAGCGCTTGGCGGTATTGAGCGTGATACGGCCAAGCTCGACGCGCAGCGCCGTCTCTTCGGCGATGCCCAATCCCCCGAGCGCGAGCGTTGCGAGCCCATTCTCCATCTGCGCAAGGATCTGTGGCGCGCCGAGAGCACGAATGGTCTCGATCAGCATCGGCAGACGCCCGACCGATACCAGTTCGCGTTCGAAAGTAGTGGCGCCCGCGAATGTGGACACAAAGTCGTTTTCCAGTGCCACCAGATCGGGGGCGTCGGTTTCCGGATCAAAGTCCTCGGCGTCGGATGGCTTCATGTCAGCATCGGCCACGATCGCGCATTTCTTCTCGAGTGAGCCGGCGCGGAATAGCTTGGCATAGACGTCGAAATGGACGCCATGAATCGCGATAACCGAGATGCCGAGCCGCTCAAGCTTCACGCCGTACACCTGCTCGATCAGCGACGGGATCAGGAACATCTCGGCTGGCCCTTCGACCAGCATGACCTTGCGGGCGTAGAGCAATGCGCTCTTGGTTGCGTCGAGATAGCGTTCGAGATCGGCAATCTCTGGCGCGGTGAGCGCCGCATTGAGCGCGAGATTGCCCGCAGCAATGGTCGCGTCCTCACGCTTGGTGAGCGATACAATGCTGCTTAGCGGAACCTGTGAGGTCACTTGGGTGCTGTGACTGGTCAGAATGGTCTGCACGCCGATCGCGCGCAGTGCCGCGATCAGCGAGAATTGCAGCTGGGGATGGAGATGCGCTTCGGGCTCTTCGATCAGGATCAACTGGCCGGCCGAACGGTTGAGCGCGATCCGCCGCTGGAGATATTCCATCAGGATCGCGATATAGAGGATGTTGTTCATGCCAAGACCGTTGCGGCCGGGTTCGAACGAGGTGAGCGACAGGTCCGACAGAATGATTTTCAGGTTGCGGATGATCGCGCGGAAGGTCGCGGCGGACAGGCCGAGCGTGGCGTCCATCTCGAACGCGGGGCCGGAGACATCCTTGAACCGTGCGTCGATTGCCCCCGCTATCTCAGCGATAGTCGCCGAGTTCGCGATTGCCTGATTGGCTTGGTCGAGGATGGCAATCAGGGCATCCTGCTCAGCCGCATCGATTTCGAACGCCTCAATCAGGCGGATAAGCGGTGACTGGCGGGGATTGCGCAGGTCGTTCTCGACATCGCGGAGCGCGGGAAGATGGACGAGAAGGTAGGACTGTAGGTCGGCGAAGCGAACGGACTCGCCGACCGCCTCGTCCTCCCAGGTAATGTCGGTGAGGTCGATCGCGGGATCACCACCACCGCGGATTTCCCATTGATAGTCCTCGAGGGTTAGCGTTCCGGGCACGATGTCGCCACTTGCAAGTTGCTCACGGACAGCCGGACGCGGGCGGAAGCGGTAGAATATGCGCGCACGATCCGCTGCGGTCTTCCAAGTGCTGACGAGAGCCTCTTCGTTCACCCTGCCTTCGAACCCGGTTAACTCAATGCCGATAAGAACTTGGTTTGGCTCAGCGATGTCGATCGCGGAGTTGATGTCTTCGCGCAGCAGTGACCGAAAACTCGACGGCAACATATTGTCGAGACAGATCTGGATCGCGCGCAGGATCGCGGTCTTGCCGGTGTTGTTCTCGCCGATGATGCAACACAGATCATCGGCGACGTTCACATCAAGCGAAACGAATGTGCGAAAGTTCTGAATTACGATCCGCGCTAACCGCATCATCTTCCCCCAATTATTCGGCGGCGAACTGACACGGAATCTATGCGATTGAATTGCGAGCGACGCCAAAAACAAGGACGTCCTTCGCTGTGCATCGACCCCGACTACTTCTTGGAACCATCAAATACGACCGCGGTTCGATACAGAACAGGAAACTGCCGCCAAGAGACCGTTTAGCCGAGGCTTCTGCGAAACTTGGCGCGCGATGTGATCACCGAAACGGCCATCAAGGGTAAGCGCGTAGTCGCCCGACCGAAACCGCAACTGCCCGGTCATATCCGCGAGCTTCTCGAAGATCGGACGAAACCCATTTCCATGACCGGTATCGCGGGCAAAGCGTGAAACGCCTGCCTCAACCATCGCTTCAAGCGCGGCGGCTTCGTCGCCAAGCCCAGCGTGATCCGGATTCCGGGTCAGGCTGCGCAGGGCACCGATACCGGCATCTGCAATGACGAATTCGAACCGCCCCGCCTCGGCGGAGAACAACGCCGTCCCACTCCCGACCGCCTCCGAATGGTCGATGACATTCCCGATCAGCTCGCCCATGGCCGCGACCAGCAGTGCGGCGTTCTCGAAGCCCGCCGTCAAGGCCGCCTTGTGCGCGTCGATCTTGAAGCTAGTGAGGGTTTCTTCCTGCTCCAGACCCGCACCCGTAACCAAGCCGCGCCGACCATCCGGCGCGAGCCATTGACGCGGCTTGGCAGCAAGCGCGGAGAGCAGCGGCTGGAGCGAACCTCGATCCAGCCAAGTGCGCTCCCCGAGACTCTGGAGGTCAATGCCGGCCTCGAGGTTTGCCAGCTCGACGGCAGGGCCGGCGGCTCGCGCTCTGAAGACTTTGCCATCGAGCCGCGGAACTATGCCGCGCTGATGAGCGCGGCCCAAGCCGTCGACCACGCTATAGTCGAATGGCGGAGAGAGCAGATCAGGCTGCAAGCTTAAGCTTTGGCAGCAGGGACCCGAACCATTGTTCGGAAATCCGTATGTTCTCATCGAGCAGCGCATCGACCGGCTCGCCCGGTGCCGTCAGACGCTTCTTCCAGCGCCGCTGCCCCTCCTGGTCGATCCAGGCCACTTCGCGGTGCTGGGCCTTCTCGAAAGGCGAGCTGTCGATGAGGCTGATATCGTAGAATTGTGAGAGCAGCCCGACCACCTGCGTCCCACCGCGCAACACCAGCCCGAGCCGACGCCCGGCGGCTTGCGCAAGCTCGATCAGCCAGAGCGCATGCTGGCGCATGCGCTCCGGGTTCTTGGTGCCGGTCGTGAACTCGTATGCGATGTGGGTGACTTCCGGATGCGCAGCGACATAGTCCGACCAGCGCGCGAAATCATGCCGGGTGCGGCCGTTCACGTGGAGCGCGGCAGCCTGCCCTTCCGAGACGAGCTCGTGATAGGCGAGCACGATGCGGCGCAGGGAGTGCAAGTCGTCCCAGCGGGGACGGTCGACCATGAGGCTGAAATTGGGAGTCGTCACCATGGCGATGCCAAGGCGACGAAAATTCGCGATCGCCTTGATCCGACCCGGAGCTTCCAGCCTCCACCAGCCTTCGACCTCATGGTCCTGCGCGACGCCCGAGAGGATGATGTCGGCGCTCGGGTCGATCTTGTAGCTCTGGACAATGCTATCGCGTGTATCGAACCGGCAGTCGGCGCCCTGATCGAAGAAGCGATAGAGGGGGATGGCGACCGCCGGCGCCGCGATCGTGCTCGCCAGCGCGCTGCCATGAAACAGCATCGGCAGGTAGGACGGGAGAGTGCAAGGCCCGAGCGAAGCGGCCTGCGGCGTTGCGAGATCGAGCCCGCCGACCTCACGGATGCGGTCGGCGAAGCGATGCGCCTTCGGGCAGACGGCTTGGCAGCTGTCCGGCTTACCGCAGCAATGATCGAGGCAGTTGAAGCCAGCCCCGTCGATCGTCTGGCCGCCACAGATGACAAGTTCGGGACAGTCAATGCACCCCATGGACATCGAGGCGTCCGGCCGGCTCCAGAAACTGTTGAACGCTCGCTTTTGACGGGACATCGAACTTCGCCTCTAGCTGATGGTCACCTCGAACACGCCGCTGATCGGGTCGGCCGCGACGATGTCGGCACGTGCGATGTTGCAGCCTTGCTCGACCGATTGGATCAGTGTCGGGCTGGGGCTGGCGATCACCAGGACCGGCGAGATACCGCGCCGTCCGATCAGCCTGTCGCCCTCCATGCGCACCGCGACGGACTCTCCGATCTCGACCTGCGCATTGCCAAGCGCCTCAGCTTCGAAGCGGTTGGGGGCGTGATCCGGCGTCCTGGAGAACAAATCCGGCGTATTGGCATCCAGCGCTGCGTTATCCCAGCACTTCTCGAACGACTTCTTCGACTTCTCTTTGAAGTCAGCTCCCATCTCCGCCTCCCGCGAACATCGGTTTATAGCTCTTGGTACGTCCATGCGATTGTTCGCATATCAACCCCAGACTCGACAATGATGCGAGTCGATTGTTCCAGGCGGTCGCCTTCACCTGGCTATTCTCGATTGACATCAACTTGTTCGCAGTCGTTTCGCCCACGCGATTGACCAAGTCGAAGGTCAATTGCTGCATCGGATCGAGCTTGCCGATATGCCGGCAGCGCAGGATCGTGCCGTCTTCCCCGACGATGCAGGCCATGAGGACGTCGCCCCGCGGATGGAGGAGCTCGACTAACTCGTCGACCACGTCCGAATTGGCGTTCGCCACGGCTGGGTAGAAGTTGGACTTGCGACCCCGAACGAAGGTGCGAAACGCTAGGACAGATTCTCTGAGATAGCTCGCGGTGGCGACCTGGATCTGGTCAAAATTGAGAAACAGAGGCTCGGGTGCCTCCGTCTCCGCGGGCATAGCCTCGACCAGCTTCGCATAGAGCTGCCGTCCGCTCGGCGCTCCCGAAAGAATGGTCGTCCCAGCCAGTTCAGCCACTTCAAGAATCACAATCGCCTCTTCTCACCCAATGCACGTGAGATAGGTGATCAGCGCTCTGCAGTCAACCGGGTGTTTAACCCTACGATGTCTTGCCTGAGCGTCTGACCGAAGTCGGGCTTGCCAGCAGCTGGATCGCCAACGTCTAGTTTTAGGCGTGAGATGCAGGACGCCGATTGGCCGAAATTAGGGCGCTTTGCTGACCTTCTGCCTTGCCCTCGGCGATCGACCGGTTTCGGCGTAGTCGGACGTTTACGGGTGCAGATGTGAATGACTGGGTCTGGGTCGGAAGCTGCCCGACGGCAGAGCGCTCCAATTTCAGCCGTTGAGCGGCAGATCCGTCGATCTTGAAGGCTGCCCTTCCCAATTGTGCCTGCGCGTTACGCGTTTGAGCCGCTCGGCTGCCGGAATGTCCGCCGAGCTTCATGGTGCGCCAAAGTCGACCCGGCCGAAAGCAGGGTGAAAATACCCCTGCACGTGGCAAAAGGCATCGCCACCTCTAGGCGAACTTTGGACATACGTGACGACCACCCGGCTAAGGAATCTTGATCAGCCTACGTCTTTTGGGGGGTCATATGTCCACCGGGGAGTCGGCCACGCCGCCAACCGACGATGCCACGCGACGCACTTTCTCTGCCCGAGAGACAAGTGTAGGGTCAACACAACAGCGAGACAGGACCAAGATGGCCGACATTGAAATTGAAGAATGGAATGACGAACTCGCAAGCGAGGTCAGCGCTGAGGGTATTGAATCCCTCGTGGTCTACTCACGAGATTGGACCGTTGAAACCATTCTGAGTCAAATCGCTCAGGACAACATTGACTTAAATCCCAAATTTCAGCGAAGAAATGCTTGGACTGACACCAAGAGAAGCAAGCTGATCGAATCTCTTATATTGAATGTCCCGGTGCCTGAAATCGTTCTGGCAGAAGACCAAAGCAAAAAAAACTCGTTTATAGTTATCGACGGAAAACAGAGACTCATGGCAATTGCGGGATTTTTCAATTCAGAAAAGTTTAGCTCGTGGGATAAACCCGAATTGCGCGGATTAAAAACTAGGACCGATCTAAATGGCGAAACCATTGAGTCTCTTAGTGGAAAAGATGGTGATTCAGCTGCGCTGCGTAGTTTGCTCAATTCAGATATGCGCTGCACCGTTCTTACCAATTATAAATCAGATCAAGTTCTGTATGATATTTTCTACAGACTTAACACCGCCTCTGTCCCGTTAAGCTCACAAGAGCTTCGGCAAGTTTTAAATAGAGGTGATTTTGCAAACTATCTTATTGCAATTACTAATGAAAGTATCCCGATCCACACCGTAATGAATCTTACTGGTCCGGATCAACGGCTTCGAGACGCTGAAATTATTCTCCGTTACATTTGTTTCAGTCTGTACGGCGCGGAGTACACTGGCAATTTGAGTAGTTTTCTTGATTCGAAAATGAAGCAAATCAACGAATCATGGGAAGAAATGGAAGGTGTTGTTGAACAGATAACCAAAGGTTTTAACCAAGCCACGTCCGATTTGATTGCTACCCTCACCGCAAAGCGTGTCGGGCGAAAGGTCACCGAAAAAGGTTGGGAGGGGCGATTCAACCGCGCGCTATTCGAAGCGGAGGTTTACTATGCAGCGCGACTGCAACCCGAGCAGATGCAAACCAGAGCGCGGGAATTTGAGGCTGGCTTTGAAGCTCTTTCAAAAGACAACGGCCAATTCAATGACAGCATTGAAGCGACAACCAAGACCAACGAAAAATACGAAATCCGCTTCTCCCTGATGCGGGACTTGGTGAATGAAGTGTATGGCACGGAAATCAGTGCCGTGCCGGTGAAGGCTAAGCCCTGAAGGTGGACCCTGATCCTTTCAACAGGGCCCTGAAGGACGAAGCAGCGCACTTACGCGCTCGCTATATCGAAGCCTACGTTCCTGCCCGCCCCGAACATAAGCCCGAAACGTTCGAATATGACGTGAAAGCGTATCTTTTGCTTTTTCACGCCGCGTTCGAAGAGTTCGTTGAGGCCATATCGGAAGGGGTACTTGGCCAAGTCGAGACTGATTTTCTAGCCAAAAAGATCACTCTCGCCACCGTGTGTTTGCTCGCCGCACACGGTATTTCATTCACTCTTCCTGATCTGGACAACGAAGCAGATCAGACCTCTTTCGAACACGTTCGCGAGGGGATTGAAGCGGCCAAGCGAGCGCATTCGAAGGCCTTGAAGGACAATCATGGCATCTCGCCGAAGTATCTCCGTTGGCTGTTGATCCCTGTGGGATTGAACGTTCCGCGCGGGCCTGAAGTCGATTCACTTAAGAAGCTCGCCAACGCTCGCGGATCGTTTGCCCACACGATGGCCAAGCTGGCTAAGTACGGTGACTACAAAAAGGCAACCGATGTGATGACGCCCGAGGTGGCTGACGACGTGGTTGTAGATTGTCTAAAAATTGCCGACGACCTGTGCGCTGGCGTGAAGGCGGCTTGGTAAGGCGATAAACCGTGCAGATTGTGGATTGCCGCTCGAACGTGATGTTGGATATCCGTCTCCTAAGGCACCGGAAGCTACCCCTTTTGCCGCTTACAAGCGGATTGACTGTCGTCGGCCCACGATCAGCCGTTGGCGGATGATCAGTCGCGAATTCGCACCTCGGGTCGATTTGGATCGGTCCGAGATCACCGGGAGAGAAAACTTTTTCCCGCCGGATTGTTACCTAGAGCGTTACCTAGGAGAGTGAGGCGCTTCCACGCCCCAACCTAACAGGTGGCTAAGAGTTTGATTTTAAAGTAGAAAATGGTGGACGCACTAGGGCTCGAACCTAGGACCCGCTGATTAAGAGTCAGCTGCTCTACCAACTGAGCTATGCGTCCATACCGGGCTGGAAAGACGGGATGGTAACCCGCCGCCACGCTTTGGAGGGGCGCCGTTAGCAAAGGCTTTCGGGCATTGCAAACCCAAATTGCGCTTGCTGGCGGGAAATCGCTACCAGCGGGTCGAATGGCGGTTCTGGCGATCGATCGACATCAGTATTCCGACGCAGATGAGCGTCGTCATCTGTGCCGATCCGCCGAAGCTCACCAACGGCAGCGGAATGCCGACCACCGGCGCCAGGCCCATCACCATCGCCATGTTGATCGCCATGTAGAAGAAGATCGTGGTCGCCAGGCCTGCAGCGGTCAGCCGGGCGAATTTTGTCTGTGCACGCACGCCGACATTGATGCCCCAGCGGATCAGCAACAGGAATGCGACGATCAGGAACACGCCACCGAGCAACCCCCATTCCTCCATCATCGTCGCCAATGCGAAATCGGTGTGGCCTTCGGGAAGATAGTCGAGGTGGCTCTGCGTGCCGTTGAGGAAGCCCTTCCCGAATATGCCGCCCGATCCGATCGCGATCTTTGACTGGCTGATGTGATAGCCTGTGCCGAGCGGATCGTCCTCGGGGTGGAGAAAAGTGAGAACGCGGTTTCGCTGATAATCGTGGAGGATGAAATTCACCGCGAGCGGTATTGCAACCGCCGCCGCAAGCGCGCCGCCGACGAACAGGCGCAGCGGTATCCCGGCAAGGAACATCACGGTCACGCCGCTCATGCAGATCATCAGTGCGGTACCAAGATCCGGCTGCAGCATCACGAAGGCGGCGGGCAGGCCGATCAGGATACAGGCGGGCCAGATCGCCGAAAACCGCCGGATTTCGCCGGTAGGAAGCACGTCGTAAAAACGTGCGAGCGCGAGCACGATCGTCGGCTTCATCAATTCGGATGGCTGAAGCCGGATGAAGCCCAGATCGAGCCAGCGCTGGCTGCCGCCGCGTACCGCGCCGAGCAGTTCGACGCCGAACAGCATCACGACCAGCAGCGCGTACATCGGAAAGGCGCCCATCGACCACCATCGTTCGGGCACGCGCGACATGATCATGGCCATGGCTATGAACGCGGCAAAGCGTACCGCCTGCGGCAACGCCCAGGGCCTCAGGCTGCCTCCCGCAGCCGAATAGAGCACGAGCAGGCCGAACCCGCCGATGCATATGACGAGAAGGATGATCCGCCAGGGAAGCTGAGCGACGGGGGCCGGAACGAAGTCTGGACCAAAGCCGCTCATTCGGGTGTCTCGCGTGGACTGCCCGCGACATTGCCTGCGGGCCGGTTATTGGCATTGGCGGCGTTGGAAACGACGTCGTCGGCCGCGGCTGCGGCATCTTCGGGAACGGGCGGGGGCGGGGCGGCCTGTGCCGCACGGAACGCGGCTTCTTCGGCGGCCCGCCGGGTGCGGTAGTCGCCACCCCAGCTGGGTTCGAGTTCCAGCAGCGTCCGCACGGCTTTTCGACGGTCGAAGAAATAGGTCATCACGTCGCGCGCGATAATCTTGGCATCGGTGATCGGGTTCACGTGCCCATGATGTTCGAGCACGACTGCAGCCGCATATTTCGGTTTGTCGGCGGGCGCGTAGCAGACGAAGAGCGAGTGATCGCGCAAGCGGAAGGGAAGCTGTGAATCGCGCAGCACGCCGGTGGCGCGTTCGGCTGCGGTGATGCGGCGCACCTGCGCGGTGCCCGTCTTGCCGGCGATTTCGATGCCCGGAACCTGCATTCGCGAATTCCAGCCGCCGGTGCCGCCGCCGTTCACGACGGACCACATGCCATGGCGGATGATGTCGAGATATTCCTGGGGAATGTCGAGCGGCGGAGCCGGTGAATGCGGCTCATCGAGCAACAGGCGAGGGACGACCTGTCGCCCGCCGGCGATCCGCGCGGCCATCACCGCAAGCTGCATCGGATTTGCCAGCACATAGCCCTGGCCGATCGACGCGTTGATCGAATCCGCTACCGTCCAGTCGGTATCATATTTGCGCCGCTTCCACGCGCTGTCGGGGACGGTGCCGTACCGCTGGCTGGGGAAGGGGAGTTCGAAGGTCTGGCCAAGTCCCAGCTCGCGAACCGTCGGCGCGAATTTGTCATATCCCAGCTCGCGCGCCATCTGGAAGAAATAGATGTCGCAGGATTGGGCGATGGCGGTGTTCATGTTCACCGCGCCATGTCCGCCACGTTTGTGGCAGTGGAAACGGCCGTTGCCGACCTGCAAAACGCCGCCGCAATGCACCGTTTGTTCCGGAGAGACGCCGTTGCGCAGCAATGCCAGCGCATGCATCGGCTTTACCGTCGATCCGGGCGGGTAAAGGCCCTGCAGGATCTTGTTCATCAACGGAACATGGTCGTTGTCCGACAGCATTTTCCATTCGGTCTGGCTGATACCGTCGGAAAAGCTGTTGGGATCATAGGCCGGCATCGAAACGAAGGAGAGCACGTCGCCGGTTTCGACATCGAGCACCACCGCGGAGCCCGAATTATCGGCCATGCGCCGCGCGGTATATTCCTGAAGCCCGGAATCGATGGTGAGCTTGACTGTCTGGCCCGGCCGATCGGGGCGCGTTGCGAGTTCGCGCACCAGCTTGCCGCGCGCGGTAACCTCGACACGCTTGGCGCCCGGCGTTCCGCGCAGGCGGTCCTCAAGCGATTTTTCGAGCCCGTCCTTGCCGAGCTTGAACCCCGGCGTGATCAGCAGCGGGTCTTTCTCTTCAAGATATTGTTCGCGCGACGCCGAGCCGACATAGCCGACCAGATGGCCCACCGCTTCGCCCAGTGGATAGTTGCGGGCAAAGCCCCGGGCGGGCGCGACGCCGGGCAGGTTGGGCTGACGCACGCCGACCGCGGCGAATTGCTCCCAGTTCAGATTTTCGGCAACCTGAACCGGCTGGAACCCGGCATTGCGATCCAGATCGGTGCGGATGCGCTCGATATCCTCGTCATCGAGCGACAACAGCTGGCGTAGCTGCGCCAGCACCCGGTCATCATCCTCAAGCCGGTCGGGAATGATGTCGACGCGAAAATCGGTGCGGTTGTTGGCGATCGGCGCGCCGTTGCGATCGACGATCCAGCCGCGCCGCGGCGGCGTCAGCGTCAGGTTGATACGGTTGCTTTCGGCAAGCAGCCGGTAATGTTCGTTTTCGAACACGGCGAGCCAGGTCATGCGCCCGGCGAGCAGCAGCCCGACAAGCGCCTGACCACCGCCCAGCACCATTGCGCGGCGGGAAAAGCTGAAACTCTGGGCGGCTTCGGTAACGAGGCGTGGTCCCTGATTCACTGGCGCCGGGGCTCCTTGTCGAGCCGGGTGCAGAGCGTCGACACCAGGGGGAACAATGCGACGCTGATGATGGTCTGGACGAGCAGGGCGGTATCGACATGCGCGGCAAAGGGTGTCGCGACAAGGCGCGTGGCGACAAGGACGAACGTGATACCGCCCGCCGCGATCAGCCAGTCCTGCCAGAAGTCACGCCACACAAGACGACCATCTAGCACGTCGATCGACAAAAAGCACAGGGTCCAGAAGAACATGCCGCTGCCGAGCGGCTGGCCGCTGACCAGATCGTCGAACAGGCCGAGCAGAACCGGTGCCCAGGGCTTCAGTGAATCGCTGCGGTGAAGCCGCCAGCCGAGCATCATCATCAACCCGAAGGGCGGCAGCACCGGCAAGGTCGCGACGAAAGGCAGGATCGTGACCAGCGACCCCAGCATGATCGATACCGGCGCCAGCCATGCAGAACGCGTGCGCGAATGCGCGCCGGTTCGGCGGAGCGGCAGGAACCCGCCCCGGTTCACTTGTCGTCACCGGCGGGCGGCTCCGGAGCGCTGGGCGCGGCGTCGGGATCGAGGAACGTCTTTTGCACCAGTGCGAAATCCAGCGCACTGGGGTTCGCCGCCGGTTGCGCGATCGCGCTGTCGTTCGCGTCGCGCACGACGCTGCCCACCGGGATGTTGGGCGGATAGATGCCGCCGGTTCCCGATGTCACGAATCGGTCGCCGGCCTTGAACGGTGCATTGGTGACATTGGCCGAGCGGATGTCGAGCATCCCGTCTCCGCGCCCCGCTGCAATCGCGGCCATGCCGTCGCTGGTGCGCCGCACCGGAACCAGGCTTTCGGGATCGATGATCAGCATCACGCGTGCATTGTTCGGGCCGACCGAGATGACCTGCCCGATCAGGCCATCGGCCTGGCGCACCGGCTGTCCGCTGCGGACGCCCTGCCGCGCGCCGGCGTTGAGCGTGGCATAGCGCCGCGTGCTCGTCATCGAGGAGTTGACCAGCCGCGCCGCGACCACGGCTTCGGGCGTCACGTCGCGCAGCTTGAGCAACGCACGAAGGCGTCGATTTTCCTGATTGAGGGTACGCGCGCGCTGAACCAGCGTCGCGTTATCCTCGATTTCCTTTTTGAGGCGCTGGTTTTCGCCCATCACCGTGAAGTGATCGGATATGTTGCCGGGAATGCCGGTTATCCCGCGACCGGCCCAGCCCAGAAAGGTGGAAACCGGAGTCGTGATTTCCCCGAAAAATCCCAGGACCGCGCCATAGGCAGGGGGATTGAACGTCGAGAGCAGCAGCATGCCCGCACCGATCAGCGCGCCGCCGACGGCTCCGACATAGGCAGCGAAAATGCCATATTGCGCCCGCCGCGAAAATCCCGGGCGCCGGTTGCGTGACGGCGCCATTCCCCCTCAATTCCCTCGATCAGACGGCGAGCAGAACGCCGCGGAACACCGGATCTTCCAGTGCCCGACCGGTGCCCAGCGCGACGCAGGTTAGCGGATCTTCCGCGACAGTGACCGGCAGGCCGGTTTCATCGCGCAATACTTCGTCGATACCCTGAAGCAGCGCGCCGCCGCCGGTGAGCACGATGCCCTGATCGACGATATCGGCGGCAAGCTCGGGTGCGGTATTCTCGAGTGCGATACGCACGCCCTCGACAATGGTGCCGACCGGTTCGGAAAGCGCTTCGGCGATCTGGCCCTGATTGATCTGGATTTCCTTGGGCACGCCGTTGACCAGATCGCGGCCCTTGATGTGGATCGTCTGACCGATGCCGTCGGCAGGCGGCTTGGCGACGCCGACTTCCTGCTTGATGCGCTCGGCGGTCGATTCGCCGATCAGCAGATTATGGTTGCGGCGGACATAGGAAACGATCGCTTCGTCCATCTTGTCGCCGCCGACGCGAACCGATGTCGAATAGGCAAGGCCGCGCAGCGACAGCACCGCGACTTCGGTCGTGCCGCCGCCGATATCGACGACCATCGAACCGATCGGTTCGGTAACCGGCATTTCCGCGCCGATCGCCGCCGCCATCGGTTCTTCGATCAGCCATACCTGGCTGGCGCCGGCATTCGACGCGGCGTCGCGAATCGCGCGGCGTTCGACCGAGGTCGATCCCGAAGGCACGCAGATCACGATCTGCGGATGGCTCCACGGCATCGGCTTCTTGCCGCCATTCACTTTCTTGATGAAGTGCTTGATCATTTCCTCGGCGACTTCGATGTCGGCGATCACGCCGTCGCGCAGCGGCCGAATCGCTTCGATCGATCCCGGCGTCTTGCCCATCATCAGCTTGGCGTCGTCGCCGACCGCCTTAACCTTCTTGATGCCATTCAGCGTCTCGACGGCAACCACCGACGGTTCGTTCAGCACGACACCCCGTCCGCGCAAATAAACGACCGTGTTCGCGGTCCCGAGATCGATCGCCATATCGTGCGACATGAATTTGAAGAAGCGGGAGAATACCATCGATTGATCCGTCTATGCCGCGCCCGGCCCATGCGCGGCGTTTCGCACTTACATCTTCCCCTTGACCTTCCGAATAGGGAAATGATTCCGGCTTCGGATTACTGGCGGTTGCGGGTCGCGGGATGCCGCCGCTTGGGCTACAGCGACATCCATGTCAATACGCCGCTTACCAGAACATCTTGTCAACCGGATCGCCGCCGGTGAAGTGGTCGAAAGACCGGCCAGCGCGCTCAAGGAGCTTGTCGAAAACGCGATCGACGCAGGCGCGAGTCGAATCGCAGTGCGGATCGCGGCTGGTGGCACCGACATGATCGAAGTCACCGATGACGGGTGCGGCATGGACCGCGACGAAATGGCGCTGGCGCTCGAACGTCATGCCACGTCAAAGCTGCCCGACGACGCGATCGAAGCGGTCGAAACGCTCGGTTTTCGCGGCGAAGCGCTGCCCTCGATTGCCAGCGTCGCGCGGCTGACGCTGGAAAGCCGGGTGCGCGGCAGCGACGGCTGGGCGCGCGTGGTCGACAATGGCGAACTGGTCGAGGAAGGCCCCGCCGCGCTGCCGCCCGGAACGCGCGTCCGGGTCGAGCAACTATTCGCGCGCGTGCCCGCCCGGCGCAAATTCCTGCGTTCGGCGCGGGCGGAATATGCCGCATGCCTCGACACCGTGCGGCGGCTGGCGATGGCGCGGCCCGATATCGGCTTTTCGCTCGAACATGACGGGCGGCGTACGCTGTCGGTGCAGCCCGACGAGAGCCGCCCGGATCGCGTCGCCGCGCTCACCGACCGGGCGCTGATCGAAAACAGTGTTTCCATCGATTTCGAACGCGAAGGGCTGGTGCTGGGCGGAGTTGCCGGTCTGCCGACCTTCAATCGCGGCATTGCCGATCACCAATATCTGTTCGTCAACGGCCGTCCGGTGAAGGACCGGCTGCTCACCGGCGCGGTGCGCGGCGCCTATGCCGAGATGCTGGCGCGCGACCGGCATCCGGTGGTTGCGCTGTTCCTCGATGTTCCGACCGATGTGGTCGACGTCAATGTCCATCCCGCCAAGACCGAGGTACGGTTTCGCGATCCGCAACTGGTGCGCGGGATGATCGTCAGCGGGCTGCGCCGCGCGCTCGACGCCGCCGGCCATCGCAGCGTCCAGCGCCCCGATGATGCGGCGCTCGACATGTGGCAGCGCGATACGGTGGCGCCGCCACCCGATCCGACATTGTGGAATCGCGACGAAGCCCTGCCTGCGCATGCATTCTCATCGGTGCAGGACCGTCGCCCGAGCTTCATCGCTCCTCCCTTGCCGCAGGCGCGTGCGGAAATGGCGGCGGAGCCCGTGCCGCAGGCCGTGCAATATCCGATGGGCGTCGCGCGCGGACAGGTCGCCAAGACCTATATCGTCGCCGAGGCCGAGGACGGGCTGGTGATCGTCGATCAGCATGCCGCGCACGAACGGCTGGTGCTCGAACGCATGCGCCGGGCGATGGCCGATGGCGGTGTCGCGAGCCAGCGGCTGCTGATGCCCGAAGTGGTCGAGCTGGACGAACCCGCCTGCGACCGGCTGGAGGAGCGGGCAGGGGAACTCGCCGCGTTCGGGCTGGAGCTGGACCGGTTCGGGCCGCGCGCCGTGATCGTGCGCGCCGTGCCGGCGGTGCTGGGCGGCGGCGATCCGGCAGGGCTGATCGCCGATCTGGCCGACGAACTGGCCGGATATGACGAGGCGCTGAGCCTGAAGGAGCGGATCGACCATGTCGCCGCGACGATGGCGTGCCATGGATCGGTGCGCGCGGGCCGCGTTCTGAGCGTCGCGGAAATGAACGCACTGCTCCGCGAGATGGAAGTGACGCCGCATTCGGGCCAGTGCAATCATGGCCGCCCGACCTGGGTGAAGCTGGCGCATGGCGACATCGAGAAGCTGTTCGGGCGCAAATGACCGACAACGGCGAAAGCTAACCGCTCTTGTAAATTGTCGATGCCGCAGTGACGGCATAGCCCGATGGCGGCACGCTGGCGTTCAATGTCGGGCCGGGCTGCTGGGATGTGATGGCCGGAGCGGACGGATATTGCGGCGCGAATGGCTGTAGCTGGAAACAGAAGAATGTTCGCGTGACGATCGCGTCGGGCCGGACGCAATCGGTCACGTTCGGACCTGCGCCCGACTAAATTTACCGTTGGCGCGATTGCGTGTTCATCTGCGCGAAACCTTTTGCCCTGGCCGCGGGTTTAACCCCGCGAACAGGAAGGAAAACATTTCGCCATGAACAAGATTATGCCCGTGCTGCTGGCGCTTGTGCCGCTGGTGGCCGTAGTGGGGGCCTGCGTAGCCTGTCCCTGATATGCGCATGAACCGCACTCCGGTCCGGAGCGCGAGTTTTCAGGGCCGTCGGCATCACCGGCGGCCTTTTTGCTGCCGCTAGCCCAGAATGATCCGGGCATATTCCCCGACCGGCCGACGCAACAGCGTCGTGTTGACGAAAAATGCGATATTGCCGTCGGCAAAACGGCCGATCCGCACGCCCGCCGCGCGCCCGCGTTCGAACGCCGCTTCGCCGAGCGCCGGATCCGCTTCGAGCCGATAGATGTTCGAGGCATTGGGGTTGGGTGTCACCCGGACCTTGCCCGAAGCTTCGAGTATGGCGAACAGCGATTGCGCGGTGCGATGCGCCTCGGCAATCTGTGCAGGGAAGGTTTCGAGCGCGTCGAGCGCGAGCAGCGCGCTGCCCCAGCCCTGATAGATCAGCCCGCCGAACAAATGACGCCATTCGCGCGCCTGTTCGATCGTCGCGCGATCGCCGGCGAGCACCGCCCCGAACGGCGCGCCGAGATATTTGTAAAGTGACACATAGACCGTGTCGAAAAGCGCGGAATAGCTGGCCAGATCGAACGATGGCGGCGCAAGCAGGATGCGCGCGCCATCGAGATGCAGCCGCGCGCCATGTTCGCGTGACAGCGCGGCAATCTGGCGCATCCTATCGATCGGGACCATTTCGCCGCGCGCACGGCGGACCGGGCTTTCGATCGAGACCGCGCCGATTTTTAGCGGATAGGGGCCATTCTCAGCCTGGTCGAACGCAGCAGCGAATTCGTCGAGCGTCGGAGTCGCCTTGCCCGGCGCCAGCGGAACCAGGTTGATGCTCGACATGCGCTGCGCCGCATCGCTTTCGTCGCGATAGACATGGCTGTCCTGCTGTACGATCGCGCGGGGATGGTCGCCCGCCAGCACGCGGATCGCGACCTGATTGGCCATGGTGCCGGTCGGGAAAAAGGCGCAATCCTCCTTACCCAACAGCGTCGCGAATGCGGTTTCGAGTTGGGTGACCGCGCCTTCGTGGAGATAGCCGTCGAGCACATCGCCGCGCGTGCGGACAAGCTCGGCCAGCCGGGTGGCCGTCGCACCGGCATCGGGCGGGGCGGAATCGCCGACCAGCCAGACGCTGTTTTCGTCGACGGGCGGAAAAGCGGGTCCGCCATCCTGGCGCGCCCATGCCGGAAGCGCCGGCAGCGCCAGCGACGCCATGGCATATTGCATCAATCTGCGTCGCGCGATCATCCGAACCTCCGCCATTGGTTGCGGAACGCGTAACAGGCGAAACGCCACCGCCAAAGCAAAAGGGCCGCCCGGAAATCCGGACGGCCCGTTTTTCTTGCAATCGGCAGACGATCAGCCTTCGCTGGTTTCGCCTTCTTCCGAAGCTTCTTCGGTCGCTTCGGGAGCGATCTCGCCGACTTCGAGGTTCGGGTCGCGATCTTCGGTGAAGCCCGCTTCCTCGCGGTTTTCCTCGAACATCTGCGCCATCACGTCGACGCCCTGCGCCTGCATTTCGGCTTCTTCCGGCGAACGGGCGACATTGGCCGTCACCGTCACCGAAACTTCCGGGTGCAGCGCAACGCGCACTTCGTGCACGCCGAGCGTCTTGATCGGACGGGCGAGAACGACCTGCGACTTGTGGACCTTGTGACCCGCTTCGCTGAGAGCATCAACGATATCGCGAACCGCGACCGATCCATAGAGTTGGCCGGTGTTCGACGACTGACGGATCAGGGTAACCTGAGCGCCGTCGATCGAACCGGCTTCCTTCTCCGCGTCGGTGCGCTTGGCGGCATTTTCCGCCTCGATACGCTCACGATTGGCTTCGAAAACCTTGCGGTTCGCTTCGTTGGCGCGCAGCGCCTTCTTGCGCGGCAGCAGGAAATTGCGTGCGAAACCGTCCTTGACGGTGACCACGTCGCCGATGGCGCCGAGCTTTTCGACGCGTTCGAGCAGAATGACTTGCATGGGTTCCGCTCCTTACTTCACGATGTAGGGCAGCAGGCCCAGATGACGCGCGCGCTTGATGGCCTGGGCCAGTTCGCGCTGCTTCTTGGCGCTCACCGAAGTGATGCGCGACGGAACGATCTTGCCGCGTTCAGAGACGAAGCCCTGAAGCAGACGAACGTCCTTGTAATCGATCTTGGGAGCATCCTTGCCCGAGAAGGGGCAGCTCTTGCGGCGGCGGAAAAACGGACGTGCCATTGCGTGCTACTCCTCAGTTATCGTCGTTGCTGTTGTCGCGGTCACGGCCACGGCCGCCTCCGCCACGACGATCCCGATCGCCCTTGCGCATCATCACCGACGGACCCTGTTCGAGTTCGTCGACGCGGATGGTCATGTAGCGGATCACGTCTTCGTTGATCGCGGTCTGGCGCTCGAGCTCGGCGACGAGGGTCGGCGGACCGTCGATTTCGAGCATCACATAATGCGCCTTGCGATTCTTCTGGATGCGATAGGCGAGGCTGCGCAGGCCCCAGGTCTCGGTCTTGACGACCTTGCCTTCGTTATCCTCGATGATCTTGGTGGCGGCTTCCGCCAGTGCGTCCACTTGCGCCTGTGCCAGATCCTGGCGCGCAAGGAACACGTGCTCGTAAAGAGCCATGTATATCTCACTTCTGTTGGCCGATCGCTGACGCCGCCCCTTGCGAACGCCCCTCCGGCTATCGTCTCAAAATGACACAGGATCCGAAAACGGCGACGTCTGCGGATCGAGTGAAGGCGCGCGCTTACTGCCGAACGCAGCGCAATGCAAGCCGAATGGCCGAATCAGGCCGGCGGCTGCACTGCCGGATCGCCCTGGCGCGGGATCAGCATCGCGCCCAGATCGTCCTGTCCGCCGGTTTCGGAGGGCGGCGGTTGCGGGGCGGGGTGGACGATCGCGCGGCAATAGCCGGGCATGGTCCAGAATTCGATGCAGCTGATCGCGCCATGATCGACATCGGCCCGTGCCCAGCCATTGCCGCCGCCCTTCAGCGCGAATTCGCCATAGATCTGATAGCGGCCGTCGCGTTCGCGGCCGCGATCGATCGCGGTCAGGCTTCCCGGGACATATTCGTCATATTGCCAGCTGAACGCGTCGAGTGCGATTGCGGCTTCGAACCGGTCCTCGATCGGACCGTTTCCGGCCAGCCGCGCCTCGAGCGTTTCGATTCGCCACCGCCGCTGAATCGCTTCGCGGCGGCGGCGTTCGCGCTCGGCATAGTTGATCGTGCGCGTGCCGACGGTTTCGAACGCCAGATGCACCTGAATCGCGGCATTGGGCACGCTTTCCACGCTGCCCATAAAGCCCTGGCTGTCGCAACGTCCCGACCAGACCGAACCATCAGCAATATCGAACAGTCGGCATTCGGCGCCCAGACGGCGACCGACCAGCTGGCTTTCGCGTAACCCACCGGTGCCGCGAAATTCGCCGCGCACGACCGAGCCTTCGAATTCCAGCGTTACTTCCAGGCTTCCGCCGACCGGATCGGGGCAGCCCTGATCGGGGCGGGGGCAATCGGTATTGCGGCGGCGCTGTTCGTTACCGGTGCTGCGCAGCACCGAAATTTCGCCGCTGTGATTGCCGAAATAGCGGACCTTTCCTTCGAAATCGGGAGGAAGAACCTCGCCCGGCTGGCTGATCGGAATGCCGATCGGCTGAACCTGTTGGGCCTGAGCGACCGGGACCAGTATCGTGAACGCAAGAACTACGCTGAGCGTATGCCGGATCATCGCAACGTCCTCCCAGGAAGGGCGTTAACCATAACACTGGTGTCACGATGCTCCAACAAGCAAGCGGCGGAGCCTTTCGGCCCCGCCGCAGGAGGATCGCGCCCGGCGGAGGAGGAGGCGGCGGGCGCGACGCGATCAACGGAGCGCGTTCGCCACTATCGCGGCGATAATCCCGGTAGTGACGGCAACCAGTACGGCATCATCGCCCGAGCGTACCCAGTGATAGCCGCGCGGCGCCGCATTGAGCCGATAGCTGGCCGGGGTTCCGATCACGCGATAATTGCGGGCATAGCGCTGATCGAAATGCTGGCCGCGCTGCCAGCCGCGGTTCTGAACGCCGTTGCGGCGATCGTCGCGCTGAGTCGTGCGATGCGTGTTGCGGTCGGCGCGATTGTTCTGCTCGTAGCGATGATTGCCGCGATGATCCGACCGATCATTGTTGCGGTTGTCGTGCTGAGTCGCAGCGGGCCGATGCGTATCGCCCTGCGTAGCGGCCATTACGGGAGTGGCCAGCATCGAAGCGGCGACGGCGGCGGCGATACTCTTCTTCATGACCCGAACTCCATTCCTGCTTTTTCCAGACCGGCGCCGCAGTCGACGTCGAACTCCTGTCTGGGGGACAAGTGTGTCGCGCCTGTCCCGCAGGGCGGGAAAAAGAGTCGCAAAGTGTCGCAAGCGCGCGATTTTTCCGGCACAGCTTGCATCGGGCGACGGAACGGCTCTAAGCGCCCGGCGCTTCAGGGAAGCGAGGAGATATCGACATGCGCGCATTCATTTTCCCCGGACAGGGCAGCCAGGCCGTCGGCATGGGCACGGCGCTTGCCGCCGCGAGCGGTGTTGCGCGCGAAGTGTTCGAGGAAGTCGACGACGCACTGGGCGAGAAACTGTCGAAGATCATGGCCGAAGGGCCCGAAGAGACGCTGACGCTGACAGCCAACGCCCAGCCGGCGATCATGGCGAATGCGATCGCGGTGCTGCGCGTGCTTCAGCGCGAAGGCGGCATTTCGCTGGCCGACAAGGTCGATTTCGTCGCCGGGCACAGCCTGGGCGAATATAGCGCGCTGTGCGGGGCCGAGGCCTTTTCGCTGGCGCAGACCGCGAAGCTGCTCCGGCTGCGCGGCGAAGCGATGCAGGCGGCGGTGCCGGTCGGCGTCGGCGCGATGGCCGCGCTGCTCGGCGCTGACATCGAAAAGGCGAGCAGGATCGCCGAAGCTGCCGCAGAGGGGCAGGTCTGCACCGTCGCCAACGACAATGATCCGACCCAGGTCGTGATTTCCGGCCATCGCGAAGCGATCGAACGCGCAGTGGCGATGGCAAAGGATATGGGCGCCAAGCGCGGCCTGTTGCTGCCGGTATCGGCGCCGTTCCACTGTCCGTTGATGCAGCCCGCAGCCGATGCGATGCAGGCGGCGCTTGCCGCTGCGCAGATTCAGGCGCCGCTGGTGCCGGTATATGCCAATGTCACTGCCGCGCCGGTTGCCGATGTCGACACGATCCGCGCGCTGCTGGTCGAACAGGTTACCGGCATGGTCCGCTGGCGCGAATCGGTAGCGGCGATGGCCGAGGCCGGCGTTACCGAGTTTGTCGAACTGGGCGGCAAGGTGCTGACCGGCATGGTAAAGCGCATTGCACCCGACGCGACCGCGACCAGCGTGGTTTCGATGGACGATATCGAGGCGCTGCTGAATTCGCTTTGATCGGGATTTGAAGGAGACTTGCATGTTTGATCTCACTGGAATGACGGCGCTGGTGACCGGCGCGAGCGGCGGGATCGGTTCGGCGATTGCCAAGGGGCTGGCGGCGCAGGGCGCGCGGCTGGCGCTTTCGGGTTCGAATGTCGAAAAGCTTGAGGCGTTCAAGGCGGAGCTTGGCGGCGATCATGTCGCACTGCCGTGCAATCTTTCCGATCCTGCCGCAGTCGATGCGTTGGTGCCGCAGGCTGTCGAAGCGCTCGGCAAGCTCGATATCCTGGTCAATAATGCCGGCGTGACGCGCGACAATCTGGCGATGCGGATGAAGGACGATGAATGGGATCAGGTGATCCGCATCAACCTGGAGGCCGCGTTCCGACTGGTGCGCGCTGCCGCCAAGCCGATGATGAAGGCGCGGTTCGGGCGCATCATTTCGATCACGTCGGTGGTCGGCACGACGGGCAATCCGGGACAGGCCAATTATGCCGCGTCGAAGGCGGGTCTGGTCGGCATGTCGAAGGCGCTGGCGCAGGAGCTGGCCTCGCGCGGGATCACGGTCAATTGCGTCGCGCCGGGTTTCATCCGTTCGGCGATGACCGATGTCCTGCCAGACGCGCAGAAGGAAGCGCTGCTCACCAAAATCCCCGCCGGCAAGCTGGGCGAGGGTGAGGATATCGGCGGCGCAGTCGTCTATCTCGCCAGCCGCGAGGCGGGCTATGTCACTGGCCAGACGCTGCATGTGAATGGCGGGATGGCGATGATCTGATCGCCGATAGCCACTTTCGGGCGCGACGGTCCGGCGCTAGAGAATAGCACTATCGCCCTGAGAGCCGTGCAAGGTCGGGGCGCATGAATGACATTGTATTTCGGAGATTTTCGATGCGTATCGCCACAACCCTGACCGGGTGCGCCAGTGCCGTTCTGATGCTCGCGACCACGGGCGCCGCGCTGGCCCAGGATGCCGGCACCGCGTCGCGCGAGGCATCCCGGCAGTCGCGTAATGACGGTCCGGTCAGCTGTATTGGCGGCGCGATTCCCCGTTCGGTGGATCGCGACGTGCTGGCAACGGTCGTCCTCAAGGGATTCCAGGCCGACAATAGCGACGAGCAGCGCGTGATGGCCGCAATAGGCAACGCAGTGACGCGCTGCCGTGGGCGCTATGGCTGGGGCGACGCGCGTCAGGCAGCGGCTACCGCCTATTTCCGGGGCAGCACGATGCGCAGCAACGCCGCGTATCGCCTGCGCGATTACGGCGTTCGGTGGTGGCAGTTCGATGCCGCGCTTGCTGCCGTTCCCGAAGAGGATCGGCAGAAGCTGTTAAGCAGCGGTTCGATGAGCGGCGCGACGATGACGGCGGCCGCGCGTGCCCTGGAATCCGAAGGCGCCGCGTTCGGAACGCCGACGCCAGAACAGCTCGGTGTAATCGGCCCGGCGATCGCGCAGGGGCTCGCCGCAACGATGATCGTCGATAAGGCCAAGGCCGATTATAATCAGTGAAAACCGCCAAATGCCGCGGGTTTCACAGAATTCAACGTGCGTTTTCACGCGTTCTCCATTCGTTTTGCACGTTCCGACACTTGCCAGCGCCCTGAGGGCGTTCTACGTGCGTTCATCGTATTGAGACCCCAGAGCCATAGAGAGGAATACAGGGATCATGAGCACCGCCGATCGTGTGACCAAGATCGTTAGCGAGCACCTCGGCGTCCAGGAATCGGACGTCACGCCGGAAGCCAGCTTCATCGACGATCTGGGCGCCGACAGCCTCGACATCGTTGAACTCGTCATGGCGTTCGAAGAAGAATTCGGCGTCGAAATTCCCGATGATGCCGCCGAAAAGATCACGACCGTCAAGGACGCGATCACGTATATCGACGAACATCAGGGCTGACCCTTCGCCTGCGGATGTTTCCGCACGCCCAAGGTCGGAACAGCACATGCGGCTTCCCGTCCCGGGGTTGAAACACGGGGGCGGGGGGCCGTTTTGCGCTAGGCCCGACGCAAAGAAGTACGGAGAAACAGCATGCGCCGCGTAGTTGTGACCGGTCTGGGACTCGTCACTCCTTTGGGAGCCGATGTCGAAACGAGCTGGAAGAACATCATCGCCGCCAAATCCGGCGCCGCGACGATCACGCGTTTTGATGCCACCGATTTTCACACCAACTATGCGTGTGAAGTGAAGGCGCCGGACCATGAATATGGGTTCGATGCGGGCAAGCGCGTGGATCACAAGATCCAGCGCCAGGTCGACCCGTTCATCGTTTTCGGGATCGATGCCGCGGGCCAGGCGATCGAAGATGCCGGGCTGACCGACATGACCGAGGAAGAGCGGCTGCGTGCCGGCTGCTCGATCGGTTCGGGTATCGGCGGCCTGCCGGGCATCGAAAGCGAATCGCTGGTGCTTGAGCATAAGGGCCCCAAGCGCGTGTCGCCGCACTTCGTGCATGGCCGCCTGATCAACCTGATCTCGGGTCAGGTTTCGATCAAATATGGGCTGATGGGCCCCAATCACGCAGTCGTGACCGCTTGTTCGACCGGCGCGCATTCGATCGGCGACGCCGCGCGGATGATCGCGATGGACGATGCCGATGTGATGCTCGCGGGTGGCGCGGAAAGCGCGATCTGCCCGATCGGTATCGCCGGCTTCGGACAGGCGCGTGCGCTGTCGACCGGGTTCCGCGATGATCCCACCCGCGCCAGCCGCCCCTATGACGTCGATCGCGACGGTTTCGTGATGGGCGAAGGTGCGGGCGTGGTCGTGCTCGAGGAATATGAACGGGCCAAGGCGCGCGGCGCCAAGATCTATGCGGAAGTGCTGGGCTATGGCCTGTCGGGCGATGCCTATCACGTCACCGCGCCGCATCCCGAAGGATCGGGCGCGTTCCGTTCGATGCAGATGGCGATGAAGAAGTCGGGCCTGACGCTTGCCGAGATCGATTACATCAACGCGCATGGCACGTCGACGCCGCTGGGCGACGAGCTCGAGCTGGGCGCGGTGCGCAAGCTGTTTGGCAGCGCGCTCGACACCGCGTCGATGAGCTCGACCAAATCGGCGATCGGCCATTTGCTGGGCGGCGCAGGCGCCGTCGAGAGCATTTTCTGCATTCTCGCGATGCGCGACCAGATCGTGCCGCCGACGCTCAACCTCGACAATCCGAGCGAGAATTGCGCGGGCGTCGACCTCGTCCCGCACAAGGCGAAGGAACGCAAGGTGAAGGCGGTGCTGAACAACAGCTTCGGCTTTGGCGGCACCAATGCCTCGCTGGTGATGGCAGCCGTCTAAACCAGGGTTCAGGCCGGAAAGGGGCTGAATATGCGTCGGCTCTTCGGGTGTTTCGGTCTGCTGGTGATCCTCGCCGTGATCGGCGGGGGTTTCTGGGTCGTCCATGACTGGGGTGCCGATGGCCCTGCAAAGCAGAATGTGACGGTGGTGGTGCCGAGCGGCGCAAGCCTCTCGGCCGCCGCCGATCAGCTGGAAAAGGCCGGCGCGATCCGCAATGCGCGCTGGTTCCTGATCCTGTCGCGGATCTTTGGCGGCGACACGCCGATCAAGGCCGGCGAATACCGGTTTCCTGCGCATCTCAGCCAATCGGACATTTTGAAGACGATGCAGGGCGGCGACACGCTTCAGCGGTTCGTCACGGTTCCCGAAGGCATGCCGTCGGTGCTGGTTCATGAGGCGCTGATGAAGGCGCCCTATCTGACCGGCAAGATCGCGGTGCCGGTCGAAGGCACGATCCTGCCCGACAGCTATGCCTATACGCGCGGCGACACGCGGCAGAGCGTGCTCGACCGGATGCAGAAGGCGATGGCGGAATATCTCGCCGCCGCCTGGGCGCGCCGCAAGCCGGGAATCGCCGTCAGCACGCCGCGCGAGGCGCTGATCCTTGCTTCGATCGTCGAAAAGGAAACGAGCAAGCCCGAGGAACGGCGCACCGTGGCCGCGGTCTATTCGAACCGGCTGAAGCGCGGCATGATGCTTCAGGCCGATCCGACGATCATCTATCCGATCACGCAGGGCCGCCCGCTCGGCCGCCGCATCCTGCGATCCGAACTACAGGCCGTGAACGATTACAATACCTATACCATGACCGGGCTTCCGGCGGGGCCGATCGCCAATCCCGGGCGCGAATCGATCGACGCGGTGCTTGATCCGGCGGATTCGAATGCGCTTTATTTCGTGGCGGACGGCACCGGCGGGCATGTCTTTTCCGACACGCTGGAACAGCACAATGCCAATGTGCAGAAATGGTATGCGATCCGCCGTTCGCGCGGAGAAATGTAGGGTTCGTCCTTTCGCAGCGATGCGCGCTCTTTCTGCGTCCCGGAGCGATACTTGAGCACGATACTGAAGGTAACATGCCGGCGACGAGCGCGGATGCAGTGCGTTTTGTGGCGGGAATGAATCCGCTCGCTTCGGCATGCAGGGAACTGTCGTAGTTGCGCTGAAAAACCATTGATGCAGGTTGTAATCGCGTTACAAATCTCCCCCATCAATTGGGGGGGGATGCGATGGAATTTCTTGTAGGCGAATTAATCGCGATCGGGATTTCGGTAGTCTGGTTGCTATTCCTGTCGTGGGCAGTTTCTACGCAATTATTCAGAAATGACCTGCCGCTTGCCAGAGCAATCAAGACAGTTCTCACGGCAGAAGCGCTGCATTGGCTGCTTATGGTGGCAGCCTTGCTTTACTCACCGTTATTTGCTTCGCTTTTCCGAATAGGCGCAGAACTGATCATTTCGGACGTCGTTGCGATCGCAATCGCTATTTTCTGGGAATGGCGCTCTTTTTCACGTCACTGGATCGACGACGACGAAGTGGAACTGGAGTGATCGCCCCTTAAGGCGGTGCGCCCGCTCAGGGGTTGCGTATCACGCTCCGAGCGAAGTCGCTTCCCGCGCGATAGCCTCGACTTGCTGCATCGACGCGCCCCTGGGCGTTACCCAGCTGCCGCCGACGCACAGCACCGGATCGAAGCCGAGCCAGTCGGGCGCAGTCGCAGCACTGATGCCGCCGGTCGGGCAGAATTTCGCCTGATAAAAGGGTGCCGCGAGCGCCTTGAGCGCCTTCAGGCCACCCGCAGCTTCAGCCGGGAAGAATTTGAAATGCTCAAGGCCAAGTTCGAGCCCGAGCATGATGTCCGACGCATTGGCGGTGCCGGGCAGCAACGGCATGCCGGCGTCGATGATCGGGCGCGCGAGCTTTTCGGTAAGTCCCGGCGAAACGATGAATTCGGCGCCGATATCCGCGACTTGTTTGAACTGCGCCTCGTTGATCACGGTGCCCGCGCCGACGATCGCGCCGTTGACTTTCTTCATCTCGGCCATCGCTTCAATCGCCGCGCCGGTGCGCATCGTGACTTCGAGCACGCGCAGGCCGCCCTTGACCAGCGCCTCGGCAAGGGGACGCGCGGTAGCGGCGTCTTCGATCACCAGCACGGGGATCACCGGGCTGGTGCGCATGATCGTTTCGATCGGTTTCATTGCGTGTGCTCCTGGGCATAGGCCGCCGCCGCGCCATACAGGCCCGGCTCGGGATAAGTGATCAGCTTGACCGGGATCGATGCCATCAGCGACTGGAACCGCCCCTTGGCGGTAAAGCGCTGAGCAAAGCCCGAATTGACGAGATGGTCCTTGAGCCGCAACCCGAGCCCGCCCGCGATCACGACGCCGGTCGGGCCATGCGCAAGCGCAAGGTCGCCGGCGACGGCGCCCAGGCTGAGGCAGAAGCGATCGAGCGCGGCAAAGGCGAGGCTGTCCTTGCCCTCCAGCGCGAGTGTCCACAGCGTCTTGTCGTCGCGGCTCGCGACCGCATGGCCTTCGAGTTCGGCGAGCGTTTCGTAGATGCCGACAATGCCCGGACCCGACACGATCCGTTCGACCGAGACGCGGGTATAGGTTTTGCGCAGCCGCTTGACGATCGCATCCTCGATCCCGTCGAGCGGCGCGAAATCCGTGTGCCCGCCTTCGGTCGCGATAATCTCATAGCCCTTGCCGTGGCGCACCACCTGCGCGACGCCAAGTCCCGTGCCGGGGCCGCAGACGGTGATCGATCCTTCGTCTGGCAGCGGCATTTCCGGGCCGCAGATATATTCGAACTCGCTGTCGGGCAGCTGTGCGACCGCATGGCCAACCGCCGCGAAATCATTGACCATCACATAGCTGTCGACCTCAAGCCGTTCCTTCACCAGCGACGGGCGGATGATCCACGGATTGTTGGTCAGCTTGATCAGGTCGCCTTTGATCGGCGAAGCGACTGCGATGCCGGCGGCACGGGGCAGGGGGCACCCCGCCATGCGGCCAAATGCCTGCCATGCAAGCTGAAGGCTGCCATGATCGGCGGTCTTGAGCTTCACTTCCTGGCCGAGCGAAACGACCCGACCGCCCTCTACTTCGGCAATGGCGAAGCGGGCATGGGTGCCGCCGATATCGACTGCTACGACTTCCATCGAATTCAGGCCCTCTTCGAACCGTTGCCTAAGATTACAATCCGGCGCCCGCCAGTACCGACGACGCGCCCTGTTCGGCTTCGTCGGCAAGGTGGCGCATCATGCCGAACAGCTCGCGGCCGGTGCCGATTGCCGGCGCGGGAGCGGTGGCGAGATTGCGGCTGTCCCATTCGGCGGCGTCGACCAGCGCTTCGAGCGTGCCGGCTTCGGCATCGAGCCGGACGACATCGCCATCCCGCAGTTTCGCGAGCGGGCCGCCCGCCACGCCCTCTGGCGTGACATGGATCGCCGCCGGCACCTTGCCGCTCGCGCCCGACATGCGCCCATCGGTGACCAGCGCGACCTTGAACCCGCGGTTCTGCAGCACGCCGAGCGGCGGCGTGAGCTTGTGCAATTCGGGCATGCCGTTGGCCTTTGGCCCCTGAAAGCGGACAACCACGACGATATCGCGGTCGAGCTCGCCTGCCTTGAACGCGGCCTGTACTTCGGACTGGTCGGCAAAGACGCGGCATGGCGCCTCGATCGTCCAGCGCTCACGCTCGACGGCGGACACCTTGATGCAGCCGCGCCCAAGATTGCCGGTCAGGATGCGGAAGCCGCCTTCGGGAGAGAAGGGGGTGTCGACCGTGCGAACGATGTTGTCATCGCCGCTTTTTGCGGGCAGCTCGTTCCAGACGAGCTGATCGTCCTCGATCGCGGGTTTGCGTCCATAAGCGGCCATGCCGTCCCTGGCGATGGTCAGGACATCGGCGTGCATCAGGCCGCCCCGCAGCAATTCGCGAATCACGAAGGCGGGGCCGCCGGCTTCCTCGAACCCGTTCACGTCCGCCGAACCATTGGGATAAACCCGCGTCAGCAGCGGCACGACCCGCGACAGCCGGTCGAAATCCTCCCAGTCGATGACGATTCCCGCAGCACGCGCGATCGCGGGCAGATGGATCAGGTGATTGGTCGATCCGCCGGTGGCGAGCAGCGCGATCGCCGCGTTGACGACGGCTTTTTCATCGACGCAATGACCGAGCGGGCGATAATCGTCGCCGTCCCACCCGATTTCGGCGAGCCGGTGCACCGCGGCACGCGTCAGCTGCTGGCGCAGCTTGCCCTGCGGGTTTGCAAATGCCGAAGCCGGAATATGCAAACCCATCGCTTCCATCATCATCTGATTGGAATTGGCGGTGCCATAGAAAGTGCAGGTGCCCTTGCCATGATAGGCCTGAATCTCCGCGTCGAGCAGCTCTTCGCGGCTCGCCTTGCCCTCGGCATATAGTTCGCGGACATGCGCCTTTTCCTTGTTGGCCAGGCCCGACGCCATCGGCCCGCCGGGAATCAGCAGCATCGGCAGATGGCCGAAACGTAGCGCCCCCATCAACAGGCCCGGCACGATCTTGTCGCAGATCCCGAGCAGCGCGGCGCCTTCGAACGTGCGGTGGCTGAGCGCGACTGCCGTCGAAAGGGCAATGGTGTCGCGGCTGAACAGCGACAATTCCATCCCCGAATAGCCCTGGGTCACGCCATCGCACATCGCCGGGACGCCGCCCGCCACCTGCGCCGTCGCGCCGACCTCCAGCGCCCAGATCTTCATCTGTTCGGGGTAGCGATAATAAGTCGCATGCGCCGAAAGCATGTCGTTATAGGCACTGACGATGCCGATATTCATCCCGCGTCCGGTGCGCAGCTGATCGCGCTGCTCGTCGGTGCCGGCATAGGCATGGGCGAGGTTGGCGCAGCCGAGCCGGGGCCGGTCGGCGCCGCTTTCGCGTTCACGACGGATCAGGTCGAGATAGGCCTGACGACGGTCCCTGGAACGGTCGATGATGCGATCGGTGACCGCCGCGATTTCGGCATGGAGAGTGGCCATAAACGCTTATCCCTGAACCGGTTGCTCTGAACGTGTCGGGGCGCGGCCCATTACGCGCTCCAGTGGATGTCGACCGGCAATTCGGCTTCGGCGAGGACGCGACCGATCGGGTAGGGCGATCCTGCACCTTCGGCGATCGCCGCTTCCAGAACCTCGCGCTTCGTGTCGCCCGACACGGCGACCATCAGCGCGCGCGCCGACTTGATCGCTTCGAGCGAAAGCGTCACCCGCGCAACCGGCGCTTCGGGCGGCAGCGGATCGGGCATAAGGCCCAGCGCGCGTCGCTCCTTGGGGCCGGTAAGCGCTTCTTCGAGGTCGGGGCCGGGAAAGATCGACGCGGTATGCCCGTCGCCGCCCACGCCCAGCAGGCAGAGGTCGAGCGGCCAGTGCACGTCCTGAAGCCGCGCATCGGCGGCGCGGCCCGCAGCCTTGTAATCTTCCGCCGCTTCGCTGGTGATCGGAATCACGCGCGCGCCCTTGGGAATGAAGGTCTTGCCGATCATCGTGACGTTCGAAAGATCGTCGCCCATCGGAACCAGCCGATCGTCGGTCGGGACGATGGTGACGCGTTTCCAGTCGATCTTGGCAGCGGCAAGCCGTTCATAGATCGGCAGCGGGGTTTTGCCGCCGGGCAATGCGATCACGCAATTGCCGCGCGTATCGATGGCGCTTTCGATGATGAAGCCGATGTCTCCGGCGACTGCGTCGGCCATTTCGGCCGCGTCGTCATATTCCCACCATTCGATCTCAGTCATGCAATCTCCATTGGCGCGGCATGTGGCACGCGCCCGATTTTCCTACCCTTGCGCGCCCCCAAAGGTTCCGCGCATGCGAAGTTCATTCGTGCCAGGTCACGCCATCGCGCTCGGTAAGCGCAATCGCGGCCGAAGGGCCCCAGCTTCCCGACGAATAGGATTTGGGCTTGATGCCGTTGGCGGCCCAGCCTTCGCGAACCGCATCGATCCAGGCCCATTGCGCTTCCACTTCGTCGCGCCGGACGAACAATGTCGGATCGCCTTCGATCAGGTCGAGCAGCAGCCTTTCATAGGCGATGCGCCGCTGGGTCCCGGCAAATTCGGTGTCGAGCGAGAGGTTGAGCGGCACTTCGCGCAGGCGGATGCCTTCGCGGTCGAGCCCCGGCTGTTTGGCCATCACCAGCAGACGGACATATTCTTCGGGCTGCAGCCGGATCACCAGCGTATTGGGCTGCAGCATGCCGCCGCGCTCGGCGAAAATCGAATGCGGCACCGGCTTGAACTGAATGACGATCTCGCTGCGCCGCTCGGCCATCCGCTTGCCGGTGCGCAGATAGAAGGGCACGCCCTGCCAGCGCCAGTTATCGACATGCGCCTTCAGTGCGACGAAGGTTTCGGTGTCCGATCCCTTCTCCAGTTCCTCGTCATATCCGCGCACGATCTTTCCGGCGACGGCGCCTGCGCCATATTGGCCGATGACCGTCAGATGCCCGACATCCTCGGCTTCGATCGGGCGGAGCGAGCGGAGCACCTTCACTTTTTCGTCGCGGATCGACGTGCCGTCGAAATGCGCCGGCGGCTCCATCGCGATCAGCGAGACGAGCTGGAGCATATGGTTCTGCAGCATGTCGCGCAGTGCGCCGACTTCGTCATAATAGCCCGCGCGCCCCTCCAGGCCCACGGTTTCGGAAATCGTGATCTGGACGTTGTCGATGCCGCGCGCGTTCCACACCGGTTCGAACAGCGAATTGCCGAAACGCAGCGCAAGAATGTTCTGGACGGTTTCCTTGCCCAGATAATGGTCGATCCGGAAGGTGCGGTCCTCGGGGAAAGCCTCCGCGACGATGTCGTTGATTTCGCGGCTGGTTTCCAGATCCTTGCCGAGCGGCTTTTCCAGCCCGATGCGAACGTTCTCAGCGGTGAGCCCGGCGCTTTTCAGCCCCTTGATGGTGGGGCCAAACAGCCAGGGCGCAGTCGACAGGAAAATGGCAAGGCCGCCCGAAATATCGCCGAGCGATTCGGCGAGCGCCTCATATCCCTCGGGAGAGGAAGCATCGAGCGCGTGATAACGCACGCGATCGAGAAACGCCTTGACCATGTCCGGGTCGAGCCGGTCCGCGGGCACGAATTCGTCGAGGGCCTTGGCCGCGAATTCGCGGAAACCGGCATCGTCATATTCCGACCGCGCGGTACAGGTGATCGTCAGCGTTTCGGGAAGCAGCGCATCGGCGTGAAGACCGAAGAGCGAAGGCAGCAACATGCGCTGCGAAAGATCCCCGGTCGCTCCGAACAGCAGCAGTTTCTCGACGGGCTGAACCATGAAGTTCCTTCAGATTGGGCGCGAGGGCCGAAAAGCAACCGCCGCAGCGATACGGATGCCGTAGGGGCGATACAAGCACCGCAGCGCAGGAACACGTCCGATTTCTTCGAACGCGTTGTTCCGAAAGCTCAGAGCACCAGCCCGGCGGTGGGATCGAGCCCGGCCATGATGTTCAGATTCTGAACCGCCGCGCCGCCCGCACCCTTGCCCAGATTGTCATAGGTGGCGATCAGCCGCGCATGACCGGTATCGGGATTGGCAAAGACGCGCAGCGTCAGGCGATCGGTGCCCGAATCGGCTTCGATATGGACCGCGCTGGTGTCGACCGTCGGCAGCACGCGCACGATCTTCGAATCGCGATAGGCCTCCTGCAACGTTGCTTCGATCGTCGCGGCAGACGGGCGACGCGGCAAGGCGTTGAGCGGCAGCGGCACTTCGGAAATCATGCCCCGCATCACCCGCGCGACCGCAGGTTGAAAGATCGGCGGTTCGGCGATCCGGGCGTGCTTTTGCATTTCGGGCAGATGCTTGTGCGCAAGCGTCAGGCCATAAGCGCGATAGGCAGTGTGCGTGTAGTTCGCGGCGCTTTCGTCCTCGAACTCCTCGATCATGCTGCGTCCGCCGCCCGAATAGCCCGATGCGCCCGAATAGGAGAGGGGCCAGTCGTGCGGGACGAGCCCGGCGCGTACCAGGGGACGGACCAGCGCGAGGAACCCGGTCGGCCAGCAGCCGGGATTGGTGACGCGCGCCGCTTCGGCGATCGCGGCGCTTTGTCCCGGTTCGAGCTCGGCCATGCCATAGACCCAGCCTTCGGCTACCCGATGCGCCGAAGAGGCATCGATCACCCGCGTGCGATCGTTCGCGATCAGCGAAACGGCTTCGCGCGCGGCATCGTCGGGCAGGCACAGAATGACGAAATCGGCGTCGTTCAGGATTTCGGAGCGCTTCTTCGCATCCTTGCGATCCTTGTCGGCAAGCGTGAGGAGTTCGATCTCCTTGCGCGGCGCCAGCCGTTCGCGGATTTCAAGACCGGTGGTGCCGGCAGCGCCGTCGATGAACAGGCGAATGGTCATGCCATCCTCCGCCGGGCAACGATGTCGCCATAGCTGCCGCTGGTGCAGATATCGGCGAGCGGTTCGCGCACCACTTCCTTGGCGGTCACATGCACGGCATTGTCGCCGTCCACCATGATCGCGACATGGTCGTCGAAGAAAATCAGGTCGCTGCGCTCAAGCGCTGCATCTTCGGCGAGCGCACTGCCCAGCTGCGAACGTTGCAGATCACAGAAGCGTGGACATTGCCTGCCCGCGCCGGCCAGCGCGTAGAAGACCAGGCCGGTGCAATTGAATCCGGCAGGCGAACGCCCGCCGGGCTTTGCCGGGGCCCCGATCTGGGCTTCGGCAATCGCAACGAAATCCGAACCCTTATCCGAACCCTTATCGGTGGTGCTGTCGGTGGCGCCCGAAACGTCCGGTGCCGTTTCGCTCAGCGCAGCTGCGGCAACATAGCCGACCGATCCGTCCGCGACGCAGATTCCCCAGCCATATTCGCTGGACAGCTCGAGCAATTCGAAACGCTCGCCCGGCAGGATTTCGGAAAGAACCGGAGAATCCTTGGCGCGCGCGGCCCGAACCGGCGAAGCGGTTACGGCATAAAGCGGCTCGGCACGCGAATAATGCGGCGCGAAAATCCGTCCCGCGAGACGCACATCGGCAAGGTCGCGGCGGACGGCGTCGATTCGCGGGTCAGCGCGCCAGGAACGGCCCTGGAGTTCGAAACGGCTACGCGGTGCCTCTGCCGGTGACGGCATCGTCGAATGCGTCGCCAGCGAGGAAATGCCCGAATTCTGCAAGAAAATCTGCCCCTTCAGCGGTGCGTGCGACGAATATGTTGCGTTTGTCGGTATCGTCGCGCTGACGACGGAGATAGCCGAGCGCGCCCAATCTGTTCAAGGCGCGCGTAACGACCGGCTTCGAGACATTCAAGGCTCGTGCAAGGCCGCGCACGGTATGCGGCCCCTGTTCGAGGTACACCAGAAGCAGCAGCGCCATCTGGCGATTGGTAAGATCCGGCTCGCCGGACCGGACATAGCCGACCAGCGTGTTCTTCCAGGACGACAGCGATTGCTCGGACAAGGCGTTCACGGCATATACTCTTATGGTTACCCGGCCCGATACTGTTGGGCCATTCGAGCGTATAACGCGTTCCGGCGGCCTGGGTTTCAGTGCGCGAGCGAAATGTTCGGGAAACGGGCCGCAACGGTGGTTGATCGTGCGGCGACCCTCGCCTATGTCGCGCCTTTCCACGCAAAGGTCCGCTTGCTGTCATGTTCACTTTCCTGCTCGTCGTTCAGGCCATTATCGCCGCATTGCTGGTGACGGTCATCCTCATGCAGCGTTCGGAAGGCGGCGGTCTTACTTCGGGCGGCAGCCCGGGCGGCCTGATGTCGGCGCGTGGCGCGGCGGATTTCCTCACCCGTTCGACCGCAGTGCTCGCGACTCTGTTCATCGCGATGAGCATTTTGCTGGCGGTGCTCGCGGCGACGCGCGGCAGCTCGACGATCGACACCAGCCTCGCGCGCCAGCCGGCGCCGGCGCAGGTTGCACCGGCCGAGGGCGATGCGGCGGCTCCGCTTGCGGAGGGTGCGGCGCCTGCCAATGGCAGCGACGACGCCGATATTCCAATCGCGCAATAACGCGAACCGCACAGTTTTTTTGGCGGCGCCCTGATTCGGGCGCTTGCCGTTCCTATGTTTTCGGGGCTAGGCCGTTTCTCCCATGGCGCGGTATATTTTCATCACCGGCGGCGTGGTCTCCTCGCTCGGTAAAGGTCTTATGGCGGCAAGCCTTGCCGCCTTGTTGCAGGCACGCGGATATCGGGTGCGGATTCGCAAGTTCGATCCGTATCTGAACGTCGATCCGGGGACCATGTCGCCCTATCAGCATGGCGAAGTCTATGTCACCGATGACGGGGCAGAGACCGACCTCGATCTGGGCCATTACGAACGCTTTACCGGCGTTGCGTCGCGCCAATCGGACAACATCACTTCGGGCCGGATCTACAAGACGATCATCGAGCGCGAGCGGCGCGGCGACTATCTGGGCGCCACCGTCCAGGTGATCCCGCACGTCACCGATGCGATCAAGGCATTCGCGACGGCCGATACCGAGGATCTGGATTTCGTGCTGTGCGAAATCGGCGGCACGGTGGGCGATATCGAGTCGCTGCCCTTTATCGAGGCGATCCGCCAGCTGAAGAACGAGCTGGGCCGCGGCCAGACGATCAGCGTGCACGTAACCCTGGTGCCCTATATCGCCGCCGCGGGCGAGCTGAAGACCAAGCCGACACAGCATAGCGTGCGCGAACTCGCCTCGCTCGGCGTCCAGCCCGACGTGCTTGTCTGCCGCTGCGAACAGCCTTTGCCGGAGAGCGAGCGCGCCAAGATCGCGCTGTTCTGCAACGTCCGCAAGGAAGCGGTGATTCCCGCGCTCGATGCGTCGAGCATCTATGCGGTGCCGTTGCAATATCATGGCGAGGGGCTCGACAGCGAAGTGCTCAACGCCTTCGGCATGCCCGCGCAGGACAGCCCGCCGCTCGACCGCTGGACCGAAATCGTCGAACGCCTCCAAAATCCGGAAGGCGAAGTGACGATCGGCGTCGTCGGCAAATATGTCGGCCTTCCCGATGCCTATAAATCGCTGCACGAAGCGCTGGTGCATGGCGGCATCGCCAACCGCGTGAAGGTGCACGTCCGCTGGCTCGACGCCGAATTGTTCGAAAAGGACGAAGCGGAAATCGCCGCGCAGCTCGAACCGATGCACGGCATCCTGGTCCCCGGCGGCTTCGGCGAGCGCGGCAGCGAGGGCAAGATCAAGAGCGTCAGCTTTGCGCGCGAACGCGGCGTGCCGTTCTTCGGAATTTGCCTCGGCATGCAGATGGCGTGCGTCGAAGCGGCGCGCGGGCAGGGGCTCGATCACGCCTCCACCACCGAATTCGGCCCGACCGACGAACCGATCGTCGGCCTGATCACCGAATGGATGACCAAGGACGGACTTCAGAAGCGCGAGGAAGGCGGCGATCTGGGCGGCACGATGCGGCTTGGCGCCTATCCGGCGAAGCTGACCGGCAACAGCGTTGTCGGGTCGATCTATGGCAGCGACAATATCAGCGAGCGCCATCGCCACCGCTATGAAGTGAACACCGGCTATCGCGATACGCTGGAAAAGAACGGCCTCGTCTTTTCGGGCATGTCGCCCGACGGCGCGCTACCCGAAATCGTCGAACGGCCCGACCATCCCTGGTTTATCGGCGTACAGTTCCACCCGGAGCTGAAGTCCAAGCCATTCGACCCGCACCCGTTGTTCGCAAGCTTCATCGAAGCAGCGGTCAAGCAGAGCCGGCTCGTCTGATCGCCTGACCACAAGCAAAAGGCGCCCGGACAATGTCCGGGCGCCCCTGCTGCGACGCCCAAAGGGAGAAAGACGTCGCAAGCCGTGGTGAGCGATTTTATGCCGCGTTTGCAGCCTTGTGCTCGATCGAAGGCTGCGCTTCGCCAGTCGTCACGGCAATCTTTTTCGGTTTCATAGTTTCAGGCACTTCGCGAACCAGGTCAATGGTGAGAAGGCCATCGGCCAGATTGGCGCTTTCAACCCGTACGAAATCGGCCAGTTCGAAACGGCGTTCGAAGCTGCGATTGGCGATGCCGAGATGCAGGAACGCGCTTTCGTTCGCGGCCCTGGATTCCGATTCCTGCTTCTTGCCCGAAACCGTCAGCAGATTCTGCTGCGCGGTGATGTCGATCTCGTCGCTCTTGAAGCCGGCGACCGCAAGCGTGATGCGATAGCGGTCCTCGGCAAGGCGCTCGAGATTGAACGGCGGATAATTTTCGCTGCTCGCCTGGCGCGCACTGGCTTCGAGCATGTCGAAGAGGCGATCGAAGCCGATGGTCGAGCGGCGGAAGGGAGTAAAGTCGAACTGACGCATGTTTCAAATCCTCCAATGAGCAAAATGGTACGTCCATTCGGCACCCAGACATTGCGATGCCGATATCTGCATGGCCCCGCAGGCACCATGCGACCGTGAAATTGGAATGCGCCGGCGCGGTTTCAAGAGGCCGAATCGGACGACGCCCGGGCAAGGTTCGGCAACAGGCGGGATGAAGGTGCGCCGGGCGTGCGCCAGACGGTAAAAATGCGGGGCCGCACAATGTCGCTCCGCGGTTTCCGGAAACGCGAAACGCCCGGACCGTTTCCAGCCCGGGCGCCTGCGTGACGAATGCTCGTCAGCCCCCTTTGTCGGCTTCGCCCACACGCCCGTCCTGAGACAAGCGGGGCGGTAAGCCTCCCCGAACCACGGCCTTTTTGCCTGCGCTTCGATGAGCGTTTGCTACGTGCCCGGACCGCGTTTGTCACCGGCTATGCGCATAAGTGGCGCAGATTGGAGTCACCCTGTGGCGCGTGCGCAACAGCTTTGCCATTTGCCAGCAGGGCCGAACCTGCCCTAGAGCAACGGCCTTTCCAGAGGTCCAGGGTCCCACTGCATGCTGTTATCGCGGTACGAGCGAATGATCGCCCGACGCTATCTTCTGCCCGGGCGGGGCGAGGCGTTCATTGCCATCGTCGCGGGAATCAGCCTGGGCGCGGTGATGCTGGGCGTCGCCGCGCTGATCGTCGTCATGAGCGTGATGAACGGCTTTCGCGCAGAGCTGTTCGACAAGATCACCGGCCTGAACGGCCATGCGGTGATTCAGGGCTATGGCGGGCAGTTGCGCGACTGGCGGGCGATCGTCGAGGAAGCGCGCCAGACGCCGGGCGTCACCAGTGCGACGCCGCTGATCGAACAGCCGCTGTTCGCGACATTCAACGGTCGCGCCGAAGCGGTGCTGGTGCGCGGCATGGAAGTGCGCGACATCCGCGACAATCCCGTGCTCGACGGCAAGGAAGTTCTGGGCTCGCTCGATCAGCTGACGCCGGGTTGCGAATGCGTGGGTATCGGATCGCGCCTTGCCGATCAGTTGGGGGCATCGATCGGATCGAGCATTTCGATCATGAACCCGCTGGGGTCGAGCACGCCGTTCGGAACCGTGCCGCGCATCGTGAAATATCGCGTCGCGACGATCTTCGAAGTCGGCATCTATGATTATGACAAGGCATTCGTGCTGATGCCGATGTCGCAGGCGCAGACACTGTTGCTGCTCGGCGATGCGGTCGGGATGGTCGAAATCGACACCAATGATCCCGATCGCGTCGATCAGATACTCGCGCCGCTGGAAAAGAAGATCGGCGACAAGGGGCAGCTGGTCGACTGGCGGATGATGAATTCGGAACTGTTCGAGGCGCTGGCGGTCGATCGGGTGGTGACTGCGACCGTGCTGTCGCTCATCATCCTGGTGGCCGCGTTCAACATCCTGTCGTCGCTGATCATGCTGGTGCGCGCAAAGACGCGCGACATCGCGATCCTGCGCACCATGGGAGCGACTCGGGGCAGCATGTTGCGGATCTTCATCACGGTGGGGACGACGATCGGCACGATGGGGATCGGCGCGGGACTTGTCCTGGCGGCGATCTTCATCACCTTCCGCCAGCAGGTCGTATCGTTCATCGGCCTCGTCACCGGACAGAATATCTGGGACCCGCAGATGCGCTTCCTGAGCGAATTGCCGGCAAAGACCGACCCATGGGAAGTGTTCGGCGTCGTGGTGACGGCGTTCATCCTGACCTTCCTCGCAACCCTGATCCCTGCGTTCCGCGCGGCGGGAACGGATCCTGTCCAGGTGCTCCGCTATGAGTGATGCCGTTGTCGAAATCCGCGGAATGCGGCGCAGTTTCACGCAGGGCGGCATCACGATCGAAGTGCTGCGCGGAATCGACCTGACCATCGGCAAGGGCGAAATCGTCGCGCTGCTCGGCCCATCGGGATCGGGCAAGTCGACGATGCTGCAGGCGGTCGGGTTGCTCGAAGGCGGCTTTGAAGGATCGCTCAAGATCTGCGGGCGCGAAGCATCGCAACTCGATTCGCGCGGCCGGACCGAACTGCGCCGCGAGACGCTGGGTTTCGTGTACCAGTTCCACCATTTGCTGCCCGATTTCACGGCGCAGGAGAATGTCGTCCTGCCCCAGCTGATTCACGGCGCAACGCGTGCGGAGGCCGATGCGCGTGCGGAAAAGCTGCTCGGTGCGCTGGGGCTCGCTCAGCGGCTGACGCACCGCCCGAGCCAGTTGTCGGGCGGCGAGCAGCAGCGCGTGGCGGTGGGCCGCGCGCTGGCGACGCGGCCGGCGCTGGTGCTGGCGGACGAGCCGACCGGCAATCTGGACGAAGCGACCGCCGATGTCGTGCTGATCGAATTTCTGCGGCTGGTACGTGAGGAAGGGTCTGCGGCGCTGGTCGCGACTCACAATGAACGGCTGGCGGCGAAGATGGACCGGATCGTGCGGCTGCACGAAGGATATCTGGGATAGCGACCCCGCGTGCGGGGATAGGGGATATGGTGGTGAGGCACGTTCGGCCTCACCACCGCCCCCGGTGCGCTCGCGGAGGAAGCGAGCGCCCGCAAAGTTTCAATGTCCGTTGCCCGCCTGGGGCAGCAGGATCACATATTGCCCGTTCGCTTCCATTGCTTCGGTGTCTGCGGCGGCTTCGCCATTGCGCAGGAGCCGGCCCAGTTGGGTCAATGTCCCGAACATGTTGATCGCCCCTTGCAGCGGCCGCCCGCGACGATCGCGGCGTGGCTTTGGCGCTGCATTGCGCGGTTCGCGGCGTGGGGGCACCGGGGCGTTGCGCTGCATCCGCGCGGCCACCGATGCGGCATCCGCGGTACGCCCGAATTCGCGCCAGACGACGCGGAAGCCTCGCGGAACCTCGGTCCATTCGCCTTCGGGCGCGCGGATCAGGTCGCAACCGCATTGGTGACAGCTGGAAAAATCCAGCCCCTGATTATGATGGTGCACCGAATCGGCCATATGGCCCATCAATTTGCAAAGCCCAGTCATCTCAATGACCTCCATTTGCGTGGTCCGCGCCGGCTGCCTGAACCTGCCAGGCAGTGATTTCGCGGAGATTTTCGTCTTCGCTCTCAAGAGCGAGATCGGGATTCCAGATTTCGAAATTTTCGCCGGCGCCGACAAACAGCGCGCGGTTGCCGATGCGGCCGAGATGGCGCATCGCAGCGGGAATATTCGCCGTGCCGCAGCCCTGACGCAGCGGTTCGACGACACCGAAGGCGCGACGCACGCGGCGATGATGTCCGCGCGGATCGCGGCCCGCGCGTTCATCGGCAATCCGCCGCCGCTCGGTCTGACGCCGCAGCGTGCGCAGATGATCGCGACGATAGCTGACAAGGCAGGGATCGGCCTCGTGCCGGGCCACCATCAGCTGGTTTCCGTCGGGTGCTTCGTTGAGCGCGTCGGCGACGAAACCGGGCAGGGTGACATTGCCCTCGCCATCCACTTCGCAAAGTGCGCTGCCGTGAAACAGGGTTACCATTTTTGCCCTCATGAAACCGTTACTGAGTTCACTGGAAGTTCAGAGCTATTTCCCTAAACCTCTGTCTTGCGGGGCATTTTTCGAACTGCCCCATATTTGCCATAATAAAGCCTGATTCTGATCCTGCGATGAACCGTTCATTTTGGTCGATGAAATGTTAACGATGTTCTCGCCCGAAATTGGGTTAATTGCCACTCCGGTGGAATCCTGTTCCGTGTTCGCACGCTAGGGGTTTTACCCCGTGGTCAGAGCGCCGCGCGCGTTCTAGCCGACGAGAAAGCTGTGGATTTCCGCAAGCATCGCTTGGCAAGGCGGGGTCCGCCATCCTAGGTTCGGGTATGGCGCATTCGGGTTTCGTACCGCTTCGGGTTTTCTCCTCCTACACGATGCTGGAAGGGGCCATCGACCCCAAGGCGATTGCCAAGCGCGCGCGCGAGCTGGGTTTCCCCGCCGTGGCGGTGGTCGATCGCAACGGCCTCTATGCCGCAATGTCCTTTTCCGACGCGTGCATGAAGGCGGGGGTGCAGCCGATCGTCGGCACATTGCTCGCGGTCGCGCGGCCCGATACGCCCGAAGGCAAGCCGCCGATCATCGACTGGCTGGCGCTCTATGCCCAGGATATGGCGGGATATGAAAATCTGTGCGCGCTGGTGTCGATGGCGCATCTCGACAGGCCGATCGAACTGGACGCGCATGTCCCGTTCGAAGCACTCGACGGGCGGGCCGACGGACTGATCGCACTGACGGCGGGCGGGGAAGGGGCGCTGGCGCGCCTCTATGCCGATGGGCAGGATCTGGCTGCGGCGGCCTATGCCGACCGGCTGCAGGGCCTGTTCGGCGACCGGCTCTATATCGAATTGTCGCGGCGACTCGACGAAACCGAAGGCGCGGCGGAGCCGAAATTGCTCGATCTCGCCTATGCGCGCGACATTCCGATCGTTGCGACCAATCCCTGCTGTTTTGCCGAAGAGGATTTTCATCAGGCGCATGACGCGATGCTGTGCATCGCCAATTCAAGCTATGTCGCCAGCGACGATCGCCCGCGCAGCTCGCCCGACGCGTGGATGAAACCGGCCGGCGAAATGCGCGATACCTTTGCCGACCTGCCCGAAGCGATCGCCAACACGCTGATCGTCGCGCAGCGTTGTGCGGTGGCAGCGCCCAAGCGCAAGCCGATCCTGCCAAGCCTGGCCGGCGACCGCGAAGGCGAAGCGGCCAAGCTGCGCATCGATGCGCGGGCGGGCCTGATCGACCGGCTGCGCAAGATCGTGGCGTTGCAAGACGGGCTCGCCCGTGCCGAAGCGGGCGCCGGAGACGGGCTGGAGACCGCAACCGCACCGGTGAGTGAGGAGGCGTTGCTCGCGCGCTTTCCCGAATATTTCAAACGGCTGGATTACGAGCTCGACATCATCGTCGACATGGGATTCCCCGGCTATTTTCTGATCGTTGCCGATTTCATCAAATGGGCGAAGGATCACGACATTCCGGTGGGGCCGGGACGTGGTTCGGGCGCGGGTTCGGCGGTTGCATGGGCGCTGACCATCACCGACCTCGATCCGCTCGATCTCGGGCTGCTGTTCGAACGATTCCTCAATCCCGAACGTGTGTCGATGCCCGACTTCGACATCGACTTCTGCGAAACCCGGCGCGGCGAAGTGATTCGCTATGTCCAGCAGAAATATGGCCGCGACACCGTCGCGCAGATCATCACCTTCGGTACGATGAAGGCGCGCGCGGTGCTCAAGGATACGGGCCGCGTGCTTCAGATGAGCTATGGCCAGGTCGACCGGCTGGCCAAGCTGGTTCCCAACCATCCCACCGATCCCTGGACGCTCGACCGCGCGCTCAACGGCGTCAGCGAACTCCACAGCGAATATCACAATGATCAGGACGTGCGCCTGCTCTGGGATCTCGCCGCCAAGCTGGAAGGATTGCCGCGACACAGTTCGACTCACGCTGCCGGCGTGGTGATCGGCGACCGCCCCTTGTCGCAACTGATCCCGCTATATCGCGATCCGCGATCCGACATGCCGGTGACGCAGTTCGACATGAAATATGTCGAAGGCGCAGGGCTGGTGAAATTCGACTTTCTCGGCCTCAAAACGCTGTCGGTTCTGCAAAAGGCCGTGCAACTGCTTGCCCAGCGCGGTGTCGAAGTCGATCTGTCGGCGCTCAAATGGGACGATGAAGGCGTCTATGAACTGCTCCAGCGCGGCGACACGGTGGGCGTGTTCCAGCTGGAATCCGAAGGCATGCGCCGCACGCTTGCGGCGGTGCGTCCGTCCAATTTCGGCGACATCATCGCACTCGTCTCGCTCTATCGGCCGGGCCCGATGGACAATATTCCGACCTTTGGCGCACGCAAGAACGGCCGCGAGCAAGTGGTCTATCCGCACGACCTGCTCGAACCGATCCTGAAAGAGACCTATGGGATCTTCGTCTATCAGGAACAGGTGATGCAGGCCGCGCAGATCCTGGCCGGATACAGCCTGGGCGGCGCGGATTTGCTGCGCCGCGCGATGGGCAAGAAGATCAAGGCGGAGATGGATACCCAGCGCGAAATCTTCGTCGCCGGGTGCGCCGAGCACAATCAGATCCCGGAGGCAAAGGCGAACGAGCTGTTCGACTTGATCGACAAGTTCGCGGGCTATGGTTTCAACAAATCGCACGCCGCCGCCTATGCGCTGCTCGCCTATCAGACCGCCTGGCTGAAAGCGCATCATCCGCAGGAATTCTTTGCCGCGTCGATGTGTTACGACATCGACCAGACCGATAAATTGTCGGTGTTCGTCGATGATATGAAGCGCGCCGACATTCTGTGCCTGGCGCCCGACATCAACGCCAGCGAAGCCGAGTTTTCGGTCGAGCAGGGGGATGCGGGACTGGCGGTTCGCTATGCGCTCGCCGGGCTGAAGGGCGTGGGCGAACGCGCGATGGAACAGCTTGTCGCCGAGCGCGAAGCCAATGGCCGGTTCCAGTCGCTCGACGAATTTGCGCATCGCGTCGATCCGCGCCTGATCAACAAAAGACAGCTGGAAACGCTGGCGAGCGGCGGCGCATTCGATTCGATCGACCCGGACCGGGCGGGTGTTCACGCCGCCGCCGAAACCATATTGGCGGTGGCCCAGCGGACCCATGAAAACCGCACGAGCGGGCAGGGCGGGCTGTTCGGCGACAGCGAGCCCGCGGGCAATGCGATCCAGTTGCCGGGCAATGTCCATTGGTCGCTCGCCGAACGGATTCAGGCGGAGCGCGATGCCTTCGGCTTCTATTTCTCCGCGCACCCGCTCGATCGCTATGCGCATCTGGCCAGGGTGCATGGCGCCCGATCGCTCGCCAGCCTGTCGGAAATCAGCATTCCGGAAGGCGCGCGCATCGGCGCAACCGTATCCGCGTTGATCGAGGACGCGCGCTGGCGCACCTCCGCGCGCGGCAACCGCTATCTGATGGCAACGATTTCGGACGCAACCGGCCAGTTCGTTACCACCTGTTTCGACGAAAACGCTTCCACGGATCTGGAAGATTGCGCGCGCAATGGCGGCTGCGCGGTGCTGACCGTCGAGCTGGACCGGCGCCCGGGTGAGGAAACGCCGCGCGTTACGGTGCGCCGCGTGCAGTCGTTCGAAGCGCTCGCCAATTCGGCGCGGCTCGTGCTCGATCTGGCGATCGACGACCCGATGGTGCTGCCCCGCCTTGCCGGCATCGTCGGCAATCAGCGCGGGGGCCGGGGCGAAGTGCGCGTGCGCGCGGCCCTGGGCACCGATGGCGAAGCGGAGCTGGTGCTCGGGCGCGATTTCCTGCTCGATGGCGAACTGACCGCGCGGATCGAAAGCCTTGACGGCATTCGCCGGGCCGAGTTGCGCGATGCGGAGGAACCCCGGCTCGCTTCCGTGGCGTAACCCGATCCTTCCCTCTCGACTTCGTGTGCAGGCCGGCTAGGCTGGCGAAAACGAAAACAGAGAGGTGAGGTTATGCTGGGCGGTATGCAGGACCATGAGCTGCGCGTCATGCGCCTGCTCGAACATGCGGAACGCGAACATTGGGACCGCGAGCTGGTCAGTCACTGGGCCGATGGCAGCGAAACGCGGACGACCTGGGCCGGGGTGGCGCGCGACGCGCGCAAGCTGGCACAGGCGCTGGAGCGGATGGGGTGCAAGCCCGAAGACCGTATCGCCACGCTGGCGATGAACCATCATCGCCATCTGGTGGCATGGTATGGCGCAATCGGCATGGGCGGCGTCGTCCACACGATCAATCCGCGCCTGTTCGAGGATCAGCTCGCCTTTATCGGCAACCATGCCGAGGACAAGATACTCCTCTATGACAAGGCATTCGCGCCGCTGGTCGAAAAGATGAAGCCGCAATGGAAGACGATCGAGCGTTATATCGTCTTCGACGGCGACGGTCCCGACAGTTTCGAGGCCGTGATTGCGCAGGAAGACGGCAATTATGTCTGGCACGAAGGGCCCGAACGCGATCCGTGCATGCTCTGCTACACCAGCGGGACGACGGGCAATCCCAAGGGCGTCGTGTATACGCACCGTTCCTCGGTGATCCACGCGATCACCGAGTTGCAGCCCGATGTGTTCGACCTCAGCCAGAAAGCGGTCTGCATGCCGATCGTGCCGCTGTTTCATGCGGTCGGATGGGGGCTGCCCTTCGCCGCGCCCGCATGCGGGTGCAAGCTGGTCATGTCGGCAGTGAACGATGCGCAGATCCTGTGCGAATTGATGAACCGCGAAAAGGTGACGCACAGCGCCGGGGTTCCGACGGTCTGGTTCGCGATGTTCGGCCATATCGACAAATCGGGCGATTCACCGCGCCATCTGGAGGTTGTGACCATCGGCGGATCGGCCGCGCCGCGCGCGATGATCGAACGGATCATGAAAATGGGCGTGCGCGTCAATCACGCCTGGGGAATGACCGAGACTTCGCCCATCGGCACGATCGGCGCGCAGCCGCCCGATTGGGACGAAATGGATTTCGACGCGCAGGTGGCGCATGTCACGCGGCAGGGAAAGGCGCCGTTCGGCGTGGAAATGCGTGTTACCGATGACAATAACAAGCCATTGCCACGCGACGGCGAAAGTTCCGGGCATCTTCAGGTGCGCGGCCCCTGGATCGTCGATACCTATTTCAATGACGAAGGCGGGCCCTGTCTGACGGCGGACGGATGGTTCGATACCGGCGATGTCGCGGTAATCCATCCCGACGGGACGATGCAGATTACCGATCGTGCGAAGGACGTCATCAAATCGGGCGGCGAATGGATCAGTTCGGTCGATCTGGAAAATGCCGCTGTGGGGGCCGAAGGCGTGGCCGAGGCTGCAGCGATCGGCGTCCATCACCCCAAATGGGAAGAGCGGCCGATCCTGCTGATCGTGCGCAAGCCGGGCAGCGATGTGACCGAGGAAGCGATCCGGGCATATCTGGCGACACAGGTCGCAAAATGGTGGCTGCCCGACGAGATCCATTTCGTCGACGAATTGCCGCATACGGCCACCGGCAAGCTGCTCAAGACGGCGATCCGCGAGAAATATCGCGATTATAGTCTGGCGGCTGCCTGACAAAAAAAGAGCCGGCCACATAGGCCGGCTCGATGGGTACGGATCTATCGATGGCCGGGCGTGTCACCACGCCCGGCCATTTGCTTTATTGCTGCATCGCTTCGAATGCTTGGCTGACGGCGTCGGCCTTGGCATCCTTGAATTCGGCGCAGTTGCGGATCTGCTCGATCGCACGGCGCAGGCTGAGCGTGCCGCCTTCGAGTTCGGGCAGGATCTTCTGTTCGATCGTATCGGCGGCTTCGCGGGTGCACAGCTGGCTGAAAGCGCCGCCGGCACGGGCGAAGAAGATGCCGCCGCCGCTGGTTTTCAGCGTGCCGAAATTATCCGCCAGATAGCTGAACGCCGCATCGCGCGCGCCCGGGCTGCCGAGCAGCTGATAGAGCGCAAAGATGCGCTGGTTGGCGGGCATCGCATCGCTGGTGAACACCTTCAGGAAGAACTGACCGATCGCCGGATCTTCCGAATCCATCAGGCCGCTGGCCGCGACCTGCTGGAAATGCTGGTCGGCACCGGCATAGGCCTTCTGCATTACCTTGGCAGCGAACGGAGCGCCGCGTTCGTCGGCAGCGATACGGATCGCAGTACCACGAAGCGCCGGGGCGAGCGCGGCATCGTCACCGGCCAAGAAGGCGTCGAGCGCGGTCAGCAGCTTGGCACGAAGCGCTTCGTCCCCGCCGGCACCGGCGACGAGCGCGATCAGGTCGCTGCGCAGCGCACGACGGTCGCTATTGTCATCGGCATAGGCACCGGTGGTAACGTCGCTGCCAATGGCTTCGAGTGCCGGACGATAGATGTTGGCGATGGTTTCGCGCCATGCCGGTTCGGCCGCTTCGCTGATCAGGCCGCGTTCCTTCAGCCCGGCCAGACGTTCGCCGTTATCGACAGCGACCTGATGGTCGGGATGCGTCGCCAGCACGCGCGCGGCCTCAACCAGTTTCTCAACCGGAAGATGCCCGGCATGGAACGACGCCCAGAGGCTGTCGGTCAGCGCAATCGCCTCGCTGGCGGGCAGCGTGTTCGCCGAAGCGATCAGCGCGTCCCAATCGGCATCGTCCAGCTCGAAGCGATAATAGCCCTGGCCACCGGCATTGGGCATCAGCGCCCCGTCACCCGGAACGGCGGCTACCGCCATGCTGGGCTGGTCGACGAGCGTGCAGACCCGCTCTGTATCGCCGCGACGCATGCACAGCGGCACGATCCACTGGCGCGGTTCCTGGGTGGTCCCGAGATACGCATAGGGCGCCTGGGTGGCGACATAGCCGTCCCCCTGACGATGGAGCGTGATGACGGGCACGCCCTGCTGATCGACGAAGCTGCGCAGCGACTGAAGCACGCGCGGATCCTGCGCCGCAGTGGCGAGCGAATCGAAGAAATCGTCGGTCGACGCCGTGCCATAGGCATGACGCTTCATGTGCAGCCGCACGCCTTCGCGGAATTTCTCGTCGCCCAGATATTCGGCGATCATCGCGACGACCTGTCCACCCTTGCCATAGGTGATCTGGTCGAAGGCGGAATCGACTTCGGAATCGGCAGTGATCTGTTCGTGGATCGGGCGACCGACCTTCAGCGCATCGAGCACCATCGCTTCAAAGCCTTCGCGGACAGCACCATTGTTGATGTCCAGATCGGGGCGCCATTCGCTGCCGATGCGATAGCCCATCCAGTTGGCGAAGCTTTCGTTGAGCCAGATATCGTCCCACCATTTCGGCGTCGAATAGTCGCCGAACCACTGGTGCGACAGTTCATGCGCGACGATCATGCCGAACGTGCGCATATCCTCGCGCGTCGGGTCCGAACTGAGCAGCAGGATGTCGTCGCCATAAACATCGGCCCCGGCATTCTCCATCGCGCCCGGCATGATCGGCGACCCGATCTGGTCGAGCTTGGGGAAGGGGAAGGGCTGGTCGAAATAATCCTCGAGCAGCGCGACGATCGGGCCCGACTGGTCGAGCGCGAACTGCATCCGCTCGGCATTGGGCTTGGTCGCCACGATACGCAGCGGCATCGGTTCGGGCCGCTGCGGCGTTGCGGGGATCGTCGTTTCGGCCGTCACGAACGGGCCGGTGATCATCGCGACCAGATAGGTCGGCAGCGGCGGCGACGTCCGGAAATGGTGGCGGACCAGATTGCCTTCGGTTTCCTCGCTGACCTCCGGCATGTTCGATACCGCGACATTGCCCGGCGCGGTCGCGATGCTGACGGTGAACGGCGTCTTGTATCCCGGCTGATCGAAGCCGGGGAAGGCCGCGCGCGCGTCGATCGATTCGAACTGCGTCCAGCTATACCATTCATCGTCGACATTGACGCGATACAGGCCCGAGGGCTGATCGTCGTTGAACTTGGCTTCATAGTCGAATTTGAGCGTGATCCGCCCGGCGGGCAATTCCCGCCCGAAATCGATCTGCGCCAGTCCGAACGGGTTCACCTGTTCATAGGTGATCGGATAGCTTTTGCCGTCGGCTTCAACCGAAGCGCTGGCGACATCGAGGTCGCGACCATGGATATAGATTTTCGTCGCGTTCTGGTTCAGCGTCGCGTCGATTTCGGTGTGACCGGAAAAGGTCGGGCTTTCGGGCAGGATGGTGAAATCGAGCCGATAGGCAGTCGGGGTGGCGATATCGGGAAGCTTGCCGGTCGGAACCGTTTCTTCCTGCGTAGTCGGTGGGGACGGCTGAGTCTGTGCCGACGCCGTGCCGATGCTCAGGGCAACGCAGGCGACAGAGAATATCCGGCGCATCAAGAATCCTTTCGTACCGCGGAAGTGCAAGGGCTTAAGATCGCGGCGTGTTTCGTGCAAGGTTACATTGTATCAATCGAATAATTCTCCCTGCGCACCGCGCGGCGGCCGAAACAGGTCGGTGCGCACGCGCGGAACCGGCCTGTCGAGTCCATGGCGCCGCGCGGCGATATGGAAGCGCCTGCGCATCAGTTCGCCCCAGACACCCTGGCCGCGCATCCGCGAAAAGAAACCGGGATCATTGTCGCGCCCGCCGCCGCGCATTGCCTGGATCGTCGCCATCACCTTGCCGGCGCGATCGGGGAAATGCGTGTCGAGCCAGGCCCGGAACAGCGGGGCGACTTCGTGCGGCAACCGAACGGGAATGAAGGACGCGGCCCGTGCGCCGGATTCCGCAGCACGCTCCAATATATGTTCGAGTTCGTAATCGGTGATCATCGGGATCACCGGAGCGATCGATACGATGACCGGTATGCCGGCATCGGCCAGTCGGCGCACCGCGGTCAGTCGCCGTTCGGGATGTGGCGCGCGCGGCTCGACCGTCATCGCGATCCGGGGATCGAGCGAGGTTATCGACACCATGACCGACGCCAGCCCCTTCGCCGCCATCGGCGCGAGCAAATCGATATCGCGCAGCACGCGATCCGATTTGGTGGTGATCGTCAGCGGATGGCTGGTTTCGGCGAGTATTTCCACACATCCGCGCATGATCCGCCACTCGCGCTCGATCGGCTGATAGGGATCGGTATTGGTGCCGAACGCGATATTCGCACAGACATAGCCCGGCTTCGCCAGCGCCTCGCGCAGCAGGGCAGGGGCATCGGGCTTGGCGAACAGCCGGGTTTCGAAATCGAGACCCGGCGAGAGGTCATGATAGGCATGGGTCGGCCGCGCGAAGCAATAGATACAGCCATGCTCGCAGCCGCGGTAAGGATTGATCGAACGATCGAAGGGGATGTCGGGCGATTTGTTGCGCGTGATGATCGTTTTCGGCTTTTCCACCGTCACGGTCGTGCGCAATTTGGGCGCGCCGCCATCGATTGCTTCGCGCGCGTCGATCCAGTCGCCATCCGCCTCGCGCTCGGCAAGGCCGAAACGCGTGCTTTCGCGGTTGAGCGTCGCACCACGCGAGGGCCGTGGTTTTCCCATTGCGCAAAGATAGGACTAGCGTTAGAACATATCAAGAACATTGGAGTGTGATATGGCCCGCATCAACTATGTCGAACTGCCGGTGCGCGATGTGCCGGGGCTCAAGCAATTCTACACCCAGGCCTTTGGCTGGAGCTTCACCGATTTCGGTCCCGATTATGCCGGCATGACCGGCGGCGACGTCGATCTGGGCCTGAACGGCGATACCGATCAATGGACGGCGCAGCTGTTGCCGGTGATCGAAGTCGAGGATCTGGAAGCGGCGCTGGATCAGGTGCTGGCGGCGGGCGGTACGGTGACGCTGCCGATCTTCAGCTTTCCCGGCGGTCGGCGCTTCCATTTCAAGGACCCGCACGGGCATGAGCTCGGAGTGTGGAAGTCGGAAGCGCAGTGATCCCGCATGGCGGGAGCCCGGTCAGCGCTCGGTAAGGCGGGGCATCAGCTCGACGAAATTGCAGGGGCGGTGCCGGATGTCGAGCTGGTCCCTGAGGATGCCGTCCCAGCCATCCTTCACTGCTCCGGTGGAACCGGGCAGCGCGAACAGATAGGTGCCGCGCGCAACCCCGGCGGTCGCACGCGACTGGACCGTCGACGTGCCGATCGACTGAAAGCTCAACCAGCGGAAGAGTTCGCCAAAACCGGGAATTTCCTTTTCCCACACCATGGCGAAGGCTTCGGGCGTGACGTCGCGGCCGGTAACGCCGGTGCCGCCGGTCGAAATCACTGCATCGACACCCGGATTGTCGATCCAGATGTCGAGCTGCGCGGCGATCCGCACGGCATCGTCGGGAAGGATCATGCGATCCGCCAGCTCGTGCCCCGCTTCGGTAAGCCGTGCGACCAGCGTGTCGCCCGACCGGTCATCCTCCGGCCCGCGCGTATCCGATACCGTCAGAACTGCAATGCGAACCGGACGGAAGGGGATGTTCTCGTCAATTGGCACCGTTTGCCGCCGAAAAACCGGGAGCGGCGGTCACACGCACCGCCGCATCGCCGGGGAGACCCGGGAAGCGCGGCCACATGCCCTGCGCCAGCGCGGCGCGGCTGGCCGAAGCCTTGCCTTCCTGCCGCTCGTACATCCAGTAATTGCGCAGGACGATCATCACATATCCCCGCGTTTCCCAATAGGGGATGCTCTCGATATAGAGCAGCGGGTCGCCATTGTCGTGCGTGGTCGAATTCCATTCGGCCACCGGAGTCGGTCCGGCATTATAGGCCGCGATGACCTTGGGCAGCAGCCCGCCGGTGAAGGGGGAATCGCGCAGCTGCTCAAGATAGCTCTGCCCGATTTCCATGTTGACCGAGGGATCGGTGAGATCGGCATTGGCGTAATCGACTCCGTGCCGACGGCTGACGTCGATCGCCGCACCCTGCTTGACCTGCATCAGCCCCATCGCCCCCGCGGCGCTGCGGATATCGGAATTGAACCGCGATTCCTGCAGCGTGTGCGCATAGACGAGCGCGCGATCGACGCGCCATCCGCCGTCGGGCGTCCAGTTCGGAGCGGGATAGCGCGCCAGTTCGGCCTCGGACGTGCCGTTGGGCGCATTGTGCGACAGCCAGAGCTGAGTCGCCGGCAGGTTGAGTCGTCCGGCCAGGCGGACAAGCGCGGGATGTTCCTCGGCGGTTTCGAGCCGCGCCTGATGGCGCAACACTTCGTCCGCAAGGTCGTTTTCGCCGATTTCGGTCAACGCGGCGGCGACGCGGATATTGGGATAATGTTCGAGCGTCCGCCAATCCTGAACGACATAGGCTTCGCCATTGGCGGCGGCATCGAAAATGCCGAGCGCTTCCTGCGCAAGCATGCCGTAGAAGGTTTCGCCATATTGGGCGGCAGCCTTCAGGCTGGGCGACACCCGCTCGGGATGGCCGCACGCCATGTCCGCGCGCGACAGCCAGTACAGCCCCGCCGAACGCATATCGCCATCGGCGGCGCGCACGCTGACCGCATTGAACGCGGTCGCCGCGCCTTCGCAATCGCCCTGACGCCATGCCGCGAGCCCCTGAACCCAATCGCCCAGTGCCGCGAAATCGCCGACGCCCTGCTGCGCGAAGGCCGCCATGCGGCGGGCATTCGCGTCGTCATTCGCGGTATAATATATCCACGCGATCTTCTGTTGCCATTCGGTCAGTGCATCGGGCGGCAGATCGGCGGCAAATTGCCCCAGCAGCGCCTCGGCCCCGGCGCCGTCATCCTGTTTGATATAGGGCTGCATAGCGAGCACGACTTCGGTCGCGGCGCTGTTCGTGCTGATCGAGCGCAGCCGCTGGCGCACCGGCGCACCATTGTACCAGCGCAACGCCTGCTCATAGGGAAGCGCCGGCGTCGAGGTCGCGCCGCGCAGGTCGGCGAGGCGCGACAATTGCCCGGCCTGCGGCAATTCGGGCGCCTGAGCGAGCAGGTCGAGCAGCGGCTGAAGCTCGACGCGCGGCGACCCTGCGGCAGTATAGAGTTCGGCACGCGCAATGGGGTGGAGAATGCCGGGCCGCATCGCGTCGAGAAGCTGCGCCGCTTCGTCCCAGCGCTGTGCGCGGATCGCGGCGAACACTGCCGCATATTGGCGGCGCTGTTCGGCATTGAGCTGATCGGGAATGCCGTCATTGTCGCGCGCGTTCGCTGCGGCCTTGTCGCCGTCATGGGTCAGCGCCAGAACCGATGGGGGCAGTTCGAGCCCCTTGTCCCCGGCATGAGCCGCGGCGGGCATCGCCAGCGCAGCGGCAGCTAGAATGATACGCATCGTCACAGGCTGCTCCCCCGGATCAGCAACATTTGAAGGTTCTTCCAGGCGTCCGCCTTGTTGGCGGGATGCTTCAACAAAAATCGGGGATGAAGGCACGCCACTGCCGCCATTTTGCCCCGCGAATGGTTTACATAGCCTAAACCATCGTTCGCGTCCGCCCCGTCCGTCTCAAGCAGGAGTCGTTCCGTCGTACGACCGAGCAAAAGCAGCTGTTTCGGAGATGCGAGCGCAATGTGATGCCGGGCCAGGTCGGCAAGGCGCGTTTCGGAATCGGGCGGCAATTGGGTGGCGACCGGCGCCGCCCATGCCACCGGCGCGATATAGACGTCTGCGCGCGTCATCCCGATCGCCGCGAGCATCCGGTCGAACAGGCGCCCGGGGGCTCCGCCGATCAGTGCAGGTGATTCGCCATTTCCCGATTCGGGCATGTCGGTGACGATCATCAGCGGCGCCGAAGGATCGCCTTCGGGAGCGACGCGCGGTGCAAACCAGCCATTTTCGGGCGCATGTTCGCTCATCCGCCACGCCAGGAAGGATTCGAGGGTCTGAGGCAGCGGCTCCGGCGCAGCAGCCTCGCCGCCGCCGGTCGTCGCCGCCGTTGTTGCCGTAGCGGCGGCGGGCGGCGGCGCGCGCGTCAGCCAGTCGCGCGGCGCATCCTGCAACAGCATATCGACGCCGGCATCATGCCACCATTCCAGCGTACTCGCTGCCTCTGCTCGCCAGTCAAGAATTGGTTCTGCCCCCATAAGCCCTTTAGAATCCCGGGTTGACGTCGCGGTCAATCTGCCTTCATCCGGTCAGAGACAAGACGTGGCGGACACGCGACGACAGGCATAACGAGTGTCCCGGAAGGAGATGAGCATGAGCGAACGCGAGTCGATGCCCTATGACGTGGTGATCGTCGGTGCCGGTCCCGCCGGGCTGTCGGCGGCAATCCGGCTGAAGCAGCTTGCCAATGAGGCCGGCAGCGAACTGTCGGTCTGTATCCTGGAAAAAGGGTCCGAAGTCGGCGCGCATATCCTTTCGGGCGCGGTGATCGATCCCAAGTCGCTCGATGAATTGCTGCCGACCTGGCGCGACGACGGCTGCCCGCTGGCGCAGACGCCGGTGACCGAGAATATTCACTGGCATCTGTCGGCGAAGCATAAATCGTCGATGCCCAATTTCATGATCCCGCCCTTCATGAACAACAAGGGCACCTATACCGGATCGCTCGGCAATCTGTGCCGCTGGCTGGCGGGCAAGGCCGAAGAACTGGGCGTCGAGATTTTTCCGGGCTTCGCCGCTGCCGAAATCCTGTTCAACGACGATGGGTCGGTAAAGGGTGTTGCCACCGGCGACATGGGCGTTGCGCGCGATGGCGAGCACAAGCCCGATTATCAGCCCGGCCTCGAACTCCATGCCCGCTATACCCTGTTCGGCGAGGGGTGCCGCGGTCACCTGTCCAAACAGGTGATGCGCATGTTCGATCTGCGCAAGGATTGCGACCCGCAGATTTACGGCCTGGGCATCAAGGAATTGTGGGATATCGATCCGGCCAAGCATGTGCCGGGGCGTGTCATCCACACCCAGGGCTGGCCACTGGGCGAAGACGCCGATGGCGGCGGCTTCCTCTATCATCAGGCGGACGGGCAGGTGGCGCTCGGCTTCGTCACCTGGCTCAACTATTCCAATCCCTATCTCTCGCCGTTCGAAGAGATGCAGCGCTGGAAGACGCATCCGGCGATCGCGGAGATCCTCGCGGGCGCCAAGCGCGTTTCCTATGGCGCGCGCGCGATCAGCGACGGCGGGTTCCAGTCGGTGCCCAAGCTGGTGTTCCCGGGCGGCGCATTGATCGGCGACAGCGCCGGATTCCTGAACGTGCCGCGTATCAAGGGCACGCATACCGCGATGAAAAGCGGCATGATGGCCGCCGAAGCGGCGTTCGAAGCAGTCAAGGCGGATCGCAGCGCCGACGAACTGACGGCCTATCCCGCCGCCTATGAATCGAGCTGGGTTTATAAGGAACTGCGCATGGTGCGGAACACCGCGCCGCTGGTGAAGAAGTTCGGCGACGAATGGGGCACCATATTCGCGGGCATGACGATGTGGGCCGAATATCTGGGCATCCGCATGCCGTTCACCATGCACCACCACCCGGATCACGAAAGCCTGGTGCATGCCAGCCAGGCGAAACCGATCGCCTATCCCAAGCCCGATGGCGTGCTGACGTTCGACCGGCTTTCCTCGGTATTTCTGTCGAATACCAATCATGAGGAAGATCAGCCCTGTCACCTGACGCTCAAGGATCCGGACATTCCGATCGACTATAATCTGCCAGTGTACGCAGAGCCCGCGCAGCGCTATTGCCCTGCGGGTGTATATGAAGTCGTCGGCCTGGAAGAAGGAACCCCGCGGTTCCAGATCAATGCGCAGAATTGCGTCCATTGCAAAACCTGCGACATCAAGGACCCCACCCAGAACATCAACTGGGTCGTACCCGAAGGCGGCGGAGGCCCCAATTATCCCAACATGTAAATGGCTGGTATCGGCGCTGGCCCTGCTGACGATGGTCGGCGCAGGGCCGGCGCTGGCGCAGCAAGTCGACGGACGCGCCTATGTCCGCGCAATGGCTGCGGACGCGGACGGCGACGTGCGGACCGCGGTTGCCGCCTATGCCAATGCGCTGAACAATGCGCCCGACGACGAGATGGTTGCGCTGCGCGCCTATCGCGAAGGGCTTGCCGCCGGCGACGAGGCGCTGACGACGCGCGCGGCGCGGGTGCTGGCATCGGGCGAAGCGACGCCACCCGATGTTTCGCTCTATCTGCTGGCGGTCGCGGTGCGCGACAAGGACAGTATGGCGATCGACCGGCTGATGGCCGATATTGCCAAAGGGCCGTTCAATTTCATGCTGCCGTCGCTTCGCGCCTGGCAGGCATATGAAAATGGCGGCGATCCCTTCGCGCCGCTTTCCGAACCGAGCGACAGCGGGCTGGAGCGCCGTTTCAACGCCGAAAATCGCATGCTGCTGGGGCTGGCGACCGGCGATGTCGCCGTCGCATCGGGCGCCATCCGTGCGCTGATGGCGACGGGGCGGGGCAATCCCGATCTGGCGCTCGACGGTGCCGTCATCCTGGCATCGACCGGCCAGCGCGATGCCGCGCGCGCGCTGGCGATCGGCGCACAGGGCGAACTTTCCGAATATCTCCGGCGCATGGGACGGCAAAAGCCCGGCATGGCATTCGCGCTGTCGCGGATAATGCTGCGCGTCGCAGGGGATCTGGCGCATGAGGACGCAGTGGTGCTGTCGATCATGCTGACGCGGACCGGGCTGATGCTCGATCCGCTGGACGATCGGCTGCGGCTGTTGCTCGCCGACGCGCTTTCGCGCGACGGTGCCGACCAGGTCGCGCTCGAAGTGCTGGCGCAAATCCCCGCGTCCAGTCCGTTCGACGATGAGGCCCGGATCGTGTCGATCGACGTGCTCGCGCGCGCCGGGCGAACCGAGGAAGCGCTGACGCGCGCCCGGGAAATCGCCAACCGGCGCGGCGCGACGAGCGAGGACGCGCAAAGCTATGGCGACCTGCTGGCGGCGAACGAGCGCTACGAAGCCGCCGCGCAAGCCTATGCAATGGCGATTGCGCGTGCCGAAGGCTCCGCCAATTGGGTGTTGTATGTTTCGCGTGGCCGCGCGCTCGACGCGGCAGGGCATTGGGACGATGCGCTGGCGGCGCTGCGGCAGGCGGTGGCGCTGGCGCCGGATGAACCGGTGGCGCTCGACACGCTGGGACGCGCGCAGATCGAACGCGGCGTCAATCTGGCAAAGGCGACGAACCTGATCGAACGCGCACATGACCTGCGCCCCGACGATCCGCAGATTACCGATTCGCTGGGCTGGGCCTATTTCCTGCAAGGCGATGTCGATCGTGCGGTGCCGCTGCTGGAACTCGCGGCAAAGGGCGCGCCGGGAAGCACCGAGATCAACGAGCATCTGGGCGATGCCTATTGGCATGTCGGTCGCCGGTTCGAGGCGCGTTATGCCTGGCAGGCGGCTTCGGTCTATGCCGATGCCGAACAGAGCGCGCGGTTGCAGCGGAAAATCAGCCATGGCCCCGGCACGGCCATGGCCGCCGACTGATCCGAAATGATCGTCGAACAGGCGCGGGCCAAGCTCAATCTGGCGCTTCATGTCCGCGCGCGGCGCGCGGACGGCTATCATGAGCTGGTGACGCTGTTCGCTTTTGTCGATCATGGCGATGCGGTGTCGGTGAAAGCGAGCGATGCTCCCGCATTTGCGGTGAGCGGAGACTTCGCCGATGCCCTGGTCGGCGAAGCGGATAACCTCGTGCTCCGCGCCGAACATGCGTTTTGCGCGGTTTTCGGCATTGCGCAAACGCATGCGATCCATCTGGAAAAGCGATTGCCGGTGGCGTCGGGTATCGGCGGTGGATCGGCCGATGCGGCGGCGACGCTGCGTGCGCTTGCGCGGTTGCATGGCATTGCGGCCGATGACGCCCGTCTGTGGCAAATCGCCGACGATCTGGGGTCGGATGTGCCCGCCTGCCTTGCCAGCACGACTGTGATTGGAAAGGGGCGCGGGGAAAAGCTGCAGCCGATTGCAGGCGCGCCCGGCACTCCGGTGTTGCTGGTGAACCCCGGCATCGCGGTTTCGACCGGCGAGATTTTCCGACGCTGGGACGGCGCCGATGGTGGCGCGTTGCCGTCGGGACCGGTGATCGAAGTCGCCATGGCGTCGCGCAACGACCTTTATCCCCCCGCGCGGGAGATCGCGCCCGCGATTGGCGATAGTATCGCCTGGCTCGAAACAATGGCCGGAGTCCGGATGGTGCGGATGTCGGGTTCGGGAGCGACCTGTTTCGCGCTGTTCGACACCGCGGACGATTGCGCGGCGGCGCATCGGCGCGCGCGCGCAGAGCATCCTGATTGGTGGGCAGTCGCTACCCAATTGGTGTGAGCATTTACCAACGATCCTAACCCGCTGTTGACCAGCGTGCGGCTATGCCGTCGGGCAGCGGATCGAACGCCGGGAGCGCAACGTCCGTCGGTGGTCCCCGCTTCGGCGGGCGCCATCCCCGGTGACAAGCCGGCCAACATGCGGCACATGCCGCTGCGATGATTCACCTGACACGCGAAGGCCATATCGCCCTGTTGACGCTCGACCGGGCGGCTGCGCGCAATGCCATTCCGGTTTCGGGCTGGGACTCGCTCGCCGCCGCCGTGACCGAAATCGCCGCGAGCGACGCACGCGCGGTGATCCTGCGTTCCGCCGCACCGGGGATTTTCAGCGCGGGCGCGGATATCGGCGAGTTCGACACGCTGCGCAACGACCCCGATCAGCGAACCCGCTTCCGCCGTGCGATGCGCGCGGCGATGGATCCGCTGGCGGCGTTGCCGATGCCGGTAATCGCGGCGATCGATGGGGGATGCTATGGCGCGGCAGTCGCGCTCGCACTCGCATGCGACTTTCGCATCGGCGGCGGCGCGGCGGAATTCGCAGTGACCCCGGCGAAGCTCGGCATCGGCTATCCGCGCGAGGATGTCGCCCGGCTTGCGGCCCAGGTGGGGAAGGGGCAGGCTGCCCGGATGCTGTTCACCTGTGAAATCATCGACGCGATCGATGCCGAGAAAATCGGGCTGATCGAGCTGCGGACCGAAGATGCCATACCGCTCGCCACGGCCTTTGCCGATCGCATTGCCGCCAACGCGCCCGAGGCGGTGCGCCTGCTCAAGCGCACGCTCGGTGATCCGCGGCAACAGGCGCATGACATGGATTTCGAAGCGAGCTTCGGCGGCACCGAATTTGGCGAGGGGCTGGCGGCATTCCGAGCGCGGCGGCGACCGAGCTACTGATGGCGCCCGAAGTCCTTAACGGCCACGACACGGGCCTGCTGGTCATCTGCGATCATGCGTCGTCGCATGTTCCGGACGACATCGATCTCGGCGTCACTCTGGACCCGGACGATTTGTATCAGATGCATATCGCGGTCGATACGGGCGCCCGGGACGTCGCAAAACGGCTCGCCGAGGGTTTCGATGCACCGGCGGTGCTCGCCACAGTGTCGCGCCTTGTCATCGACCTGCATCGCGAGCCTGACCATCCCAGGCTGATCCCCACCGAAAGCGACGGTTGGGATATTCCGGGCAATATCGGTGCCGATCGCGCGGCGCGGATCGCGCGCTTTTACGATCCTTATCACGAAGCAATCGCCGAACGCGTGGCAGCCGATCAGCCCGAACTGATCGTTTCGATCCACAGCTTCACGCCCAGGCTGGCGACCAGCGATGCTGCGCGGCCGTGGACGGTCGGCATCCTCTACAATCAGGACGAACGTGCCGCGCGGATCGCAATCGACTGGTTGCGCGGGCAAGGGCTGGAGGTGGGCGACAACGAGCCCTATTCGGGCAAGCTGCTCAACGCGACGCTCAATCGCCATGGCGAAGCGCATGGCATCCCCTATCTGGCCGTCGAAGTCCGGGCGGACGGTATCGCCGATCCCGATGGCGTCCGCCTCTGGGCCGCGCGGATGCAACAAATGATCGGATTTGTGCGCAATAGCCTTGCGTCCGAAGGGTCTCCCGCGACATAGGCGTTCGCGCCATGACCAATCGTTTCGATAAAAGCCGGCTTCCGAGCCGCCATGTAACCGTCGGCCCCGAACGCGCGCCGCACCGCAGCTATTATTATGCGATGGGCCTCGATGAGGCCGATATCGCCAAGCCGTTCGTCGCGCTCGCCAGTGCGGGCAATGACAGCGCGCCGTGCAACACCACGCTCAACGCCCAGGCCGATGCCGCGCGACAGGGCGTGATCCAGAATGGCGGCACGCCGCGCCGGTTCAACACCATCACCGTCACCGACGGCATCGCGATGGGGCATCAGGGGATGAAATCCTCGCTCGTCAGCCGCGAGATCATCGCCGATTCGGTCGAGCTGAGCGTGCGCGGCCATTGCTATGACGCGCTGGTCGGCTTTGCCGGGTGCGACAAATCGCTGCCGGGCATGATGATGTCGATGCTGCGGCTCAATATCCCGTCGATCTTCGTCTATGGCGGGTCGATCCTGCCGGGCCGGTATCAGGACAAGGACGTCACCGTCGTCGACGTGTTCGAAGTGGTGGGCAAATTCGCCGCCGGGACCTGCCCGATTTCCGAAGTCCATGCGCTCGAAAAGGTCGCATGCCCGGGCCATGGTGCCTGCGGCGGCCAGTTCACTGCCAACACCATGGCGTGCGTGGGCGAGGCGATTGGCCTGTCGCTGCCCAATTCGAACATGGTGCCCGCGCCCTATTCGACGCGCGAGCAGATCGCGGTTGCGGCGGGGCATCAGGTAATGGAACTGATCGAGCGCAATCTGCGCCCGCGCGACATCTGCACGCGCGAAGCCTTTATCAACGCCGCGCGCGTGGTGGCGGCGACCGGCGGATCGACCAATGCGGCGCTGCACCTGCCGGCAATGGCGAATGAAGCCGGGATCGAATTCGATCTGCACGATGTTGCGGAAGCCTTTAAATCAACGCCTTACATCGCGGACCTCAAACCCGGCGGCAATTATGTCGCCAAGGATATGTATGAGGCCGGCGGCGTCTATATGCTGATGAAGACGATGCTCGAAGGCGGGTATCTCGACGGCAATTGCCTGACCGTCACCGGCAGGACGCTGGGCGAGAATATCGACCAGGTCAGCTGGAACCCCGACCAGAAGGTAATTCACGACATCAGGACGCCGCTGTCGCCGACCGGCGGCGTGGTCGGCCTGACCGGCAGCCTTGCCCCCGAAGGTGCGATCGTAAAGGTGGCTGGTCTGGCACGGCTTGAGTTCGAAGGGCCGGCGCGGGTGTTCGATTGCGAGGAAGATGCGTTCGCCGCAGTCGAAAAGCGCGAGATCAACGAAGGCGAAGTGATCGTGATCCGCTATGAAGGGCCCAAGGGCGGCCCGGGCATGCGCGAGATGCTGTCGACCACGGCGGCGCTCTATGGCCTTGGCATGGGCGAAAAGGTCGCGCTGATCACCGACGGTCGTTTTTCGGGCGGGACGCGCGGTTTCTGTATCGGCCATGTCGGCCCGGAAGCCGCCGAGGGCGGGCCGATCGCACTGGTCGAAAATGGCGACCCGATCCGCATCGATGCCGTGGCCGGGACGATCGACCTGCTGGTTGCCGACGATGTCCTCGCGCAACGCCGGGCGGCGTGGAAGCCGCGCGTCAACGACTATCAGTCGGGCGCGCTGTGGCGCTATACCCAGACGGTCGGTCCTGCCTATAAGGGTGCGGTGACGCATCCTGGAGCCAGCGCCGAAACGCATGTCTACGCGGACATCTGATCCGGCACGGCTTCTCTGTGTCGCCTTGTTGCTGCTTGCGGGCTGCGACTCGCAGCTGCGCGACAAGACCGACGAGGTCAGCGAACAGGCCAATCGCGAGGCGATGGCGAAAGCCGAAGGAAAGATCCTGTGCGCGCCCGATGGCGCCACAGGCTTTTCGCGCGTGTGCACGATCGACCGGACTCCCACCCAGGACGGCCTCTATCTGACGATCCGCCAGCCAAGTGGCGGTTTCCGCCGCCTGCTTGTTACCAATGACGGACGTGGCGTGATCGCCGCCGACGGGGCGGAGCAAAGCGTGGTAACGCCGATCAGCGACAGCGAGATCGAAGTCGCCGTGGGGAAAGATCGCTATCGCCTGCCCGCCACCGTGAAACCGATGGCGGCACAATGATTCCTACGGGTGTCGCTGTCGTCACTGCCGACGCCATGCGCGCCGCCGAGGAGGCCGTTTTCGCCGGCGGCGTTTCCCAGATCGACCTGATGGAGCGCGCCGGCGCGGCGGTGGCGCGCGAAGCATTGCGCTTTGCGATGCTCCGGCCGGTGCTGGTGCTCGCGGGGCCGGGCAATAATGGCGGTGACGCCCATGTCGTTGCCCGGCTGCTCGCCGCGGCCGGGCTGGATGTCGTGGTCGCGGCCTGGGGCGAACCCAAGCCGGGTGTCGCGGCGGAAATGCGTGCGCGCTGGACCGGGCGAACGGTCCCGATCGGGAAGGCCGAACCGCGCCCGGTTCTGATTGACGGGCTGCTCGGCATCGGCAAGGCGCGACCCTTTGCGCCCGATCTGGCGGCCCAGCTGAAAAAACTGTGCGACGGAGCCGAGTTCGTCCTGTCGATCGACATTCCCAGCGGGTTCGATACCGACAGCGGCGATGCGCTGGGATCGCCGCTGCACGCGCATTGCACGGTCGCGCTCGGTGCGCTCAAACCCGTGCACTGTATCGGCGAAGGGCGCGAAAAGAGCGGCGCTGTGCTCTGTGCGGATATCGGCATTCCGGTCGAATCGGCATGGCGAAGCTTGACGCGCCCGAAACTGGCAACGCCGCCGCCGGACGCCAATAAATATACGCGCGGACTTGTCGTCGTGATCGAAGGTGCGATGCCCGGCGCTGCGCGGCTCTGCGCAAGGGCCTCGATGGCAAGCGGCGCGGGCTATGTTGTCCTGACCGGCAGCGATCCGGGCGAGGGGCCGCCCGACGCGATCGTGCGCCGGCGGATCGGCTCGCAGCAGGCACTCGCGGCATTGCTCGACGATGATCGTATCGGTGCCGTCGTCTTCGGCCCCGGCCTGGGCCGCGAGGGCGATGCCGCGCGCTGGCTCGACACCGTGCTGGCGTGCCGCCATCCGCTCATCCTCGATGGCGACGCGCTGAGCCTGCTCGGCGAATCCGCCGCACGGCGCGTTTCGGATCGTGGCGCGGCGACCTGGCTTACGCCGCATTCGGGGGAGTTCGAACGCATGTTCGGCGCCGCCGACGAGAGCAAGATTATCCGCACGTTGCACGCCGCCAAAGCCAGCGGTGCGACGATCCTGCACAAAGGCGCTGATACTGTGATCGCCGTGCCCGATGGACAGGCGATCCTTTCCGCGAACGCTTCGGTCTGGCTGTCGACCGCAGGGACGGGCGATGTCCTGGCCGGCATTCTGGCCGCACGCATTGCCGCTGAACCGGCATCGCCGCTGGATGCTGCAGGCGCTGCAGTGTGGCTTCATGGCCGCGCCGCCCATTATTGCGGACCCGCGCTCCATGCCGACCGCTTGATCGACGCGCTGCCCATCGCCATAGCCGATTGCCTGTGACTCAGGAAATCATCGAATATGTGGCCTCACGCGGTGACGGCGTGACGCAATCGGGGCGCCATGTCGCGCTGGCGGCGCCGGGGGATCGCGTCAGTGCCGACGGCATTGTGACGCCGGGCCCGCACCATCGCGAGCCGCCATGCCGCCACTTTCCCGAATGCGGCGGTTGTCAGTTGCAGCATCTCGACGATGCCGCATGGTCCGATTTCATCGTCCAGCGGATATCCGGTGCGCTCACCGCGCATGGCATTACCACCGACGTTCGCGCGCCCGCACTATCGCCGCCACGCACGCGCCGCCGGGCGACGCTTCATGCCGAACGGCGGGGGCGGCAGGTGCATCTGGGCTTTACGCGTCAGACCAGCCATCATCTGATCGATCTTTCCGAATGCTGGGTGCTCGCGCCCGAATTGTTCGCGCTGATCGCACCGTTGCGCGGCTTGCTCGCCTCGATGCTCGGACGGTCGCGCGCCGAAGTGCAGCTGACGCTGGTCGATCAGGGTGTCGATGTCTGCGTTTCCGGCGTGCAGGCGGAGGGGCTGAGCAATGCAGAGGCGCTGACCGGCTTTGCCGGACGGCACCGGCTTGCCCGGCTTTCGATCGACGATGGCTATGGGCCCCAGCCGCGCTGGGAGCCCGAGCCGGTTACCGTGACGCTGGGCGGAGCGCCCGTGCCGTTCCCGGTCGGGGCCTTTCTGCAGGCGACGGCAGAGGGCGAGGCCGCGCTGGTTTCCGCCGTGCAGGAAGCGGTGGGCGAAGCGGGCGCGGTGGCCGATCTGTTCGCCGGGCTCGGCACCTTCGCGCTCTCGTTCCCGAACGCCAAAGTCTATGCCGCCGAAGGCGCGCGCGACGCTTTATTGTCGCTGAAGGGCGGGGCCGGGCGCGCCCAGCGGATGATGCTGGCCGAACATCGCGACTTGTTCCGCCGCCCGTTGATGGTGGAGGACATCAACCGGTTCGATGCGATCATCCTCGATCCGCCGCGCGCCGGCGCGAAGGACCAGATTGCCGAGCTGGCGAAGGCAGCCGCACCCGTGATCGCATATGTTTCCTGTAATCCCAGCACCTTCGCGCGCGATGCTGAGATGTTACAGGACGGTGGCTATCGCCTCGAATGGGTACAGCCGGTGGGCCAGTTCCGCTGGTCGACGCATGTCGAGGTGGCGGCGAAGTTCGTGCGTCAGGCCTGACGCAACAACGTGATCTTCGCCTTGCCGTGCACGCGTTCGGCATCGATATCGAACCCGGCGAGGCTGACCGCCTCGTCGCGTGCGGTTTCGATGCTGATCCATGTGGCGGGTCCGGTCCAGCCAAGCCGCGAGAGCTTGTCGAGCGCGACCACGCCCGCGCCGCTGCCATAGGGCGGATCCATCAGGATGACGTCGAGCGGCGCAGCGGCCGGGCCGAGCGCCAGCACCGACGTCGCCCGGATGTCCGCCCGGATACTCAGTTTTTCGGCATTGGCACGCAACGCATCGAGCGCCGCGCGATCCTGTTCGACGAACAGGCAGGACGCGGCGCCACGTGACAGCGCCTCGAAACCCAGCGCGCCCGACCCCGCAAAGAAGTCGCCGACCGCGAGCCCTTCGAAATCGCCCAGGCGGCTTGCGAGCATCGAAAACAATGCCTCGCGCGTGCGATCGGCGGTCGGCCGTGTCGCCTGACCCTTGGGCGCTATCAGCGGCCTGCCGCGCATCGATCCGGCAATGATCCGCATCAGCGCCTCGGCCCGCGCGGACGCGGCGGACGCTTGCCGGGCGCTCCGGTGCGCGCTCCGGTACGCGGGCGGGTCGAACGGGGCGTGTCGCCCTGCGGGCCATTTTCCCCGGTACGCACGGGACGTTTGCCCGGTGCAGGCTTAGGCCCGCGCACCGAGCGCGGCTTGCCCGTGTCCGCCGCCGCGTCGGCGGTGCGGACGGGCCGGTTGGCAGGCTTGCCCCGCTGCGGCCGATCCTCGACACCTTCGGGGCGCGGACGGCGGCGGTCGTCGGCGCGTGCTGTCGGACGAGCATCCTTTTTGGCGGGCGCCCCGCCGGATTTTGCAGCAGCGCCGGGGCGTGCCGCCTTGCGTCGCGGATCGGTGTCGGTGCGGCTCGGCTTTGGCGCTTCGGGCGCTTTGGCTACCGGCGGAACATAGGGTTTATGGGCGAGCTGGAGATTGGACGCCGCCTTGCCGCCACCGGGCGCGTCGAGCGTCTTGCGGAAAAGCACCAGATCATGCTGTCGCACTTCATCGACGGCGCCGGTCGGCAGATCGGCGAGCAGGAACGGGCCGTATCGCGTGCGGATCAGGCGCGAAACCTGAAGCCCCAGATGTTCCAGCACCCGGCGAACCTCCCGATTCTTGCCTTCGGTCAGGGTCAGTTCGATCCAGACATTGGCACCGGTCCGGCGCTCCATATTGGCATCGATCGGGCCGTATCGGACACCGTCGATCTCGACTCCGTCCATCAGCTCCTCAAGCTGCGCCTGCGTTACGTCGCCATAGGCGCGGGCGCGATAGCTGCGTTCGACACCGCTTGCGGGCAGCTCGAGCTGGCGCTTGAGACCGCCGTCGGTGGTCATCAGCAACAGCCCCTCGGTGTTGAGGTCGAGTCGACCGACCGGAATGACGCGGGGCAGGTCGCCGGGCAGCCGGTCGTAAATCGTCGCGCGGCCCTTGGGATCGTTCGCCGCGGTCAGCACGCCCGCTGGCTTGTGAAAGCGGAACAGCCGTGCGGGAGCGGGCGCCTGAACCGGCTTGCCGTCCACGGTGACGCCACGCAGCGACGTGAGCAGTGTAGCCGGCGTATCGAGCGTAACGCCGTCGATGGCGATACGCCCTTCGGCGATCATGCGTTCGATCTCACGGCGCGACGCAATTCCGGCACGGGCCAGCAGCTTCGCGATTCGTTGCGCTTCTCGGGGCTTTGATAGGGACACGGGGCGTGCCTATAGCCAGTTTGTCGCCGCCAGCCAAAGCAATGCGAACAGGGCGATCGGTCGCTGACGAAAAAATGATCGAAATCGCGTTCGGTGCGTTGCGAGAGGGAAAGGGTGGTGCTGCATAAAATGTTGTTCGGAAAGAAGAAGCGTCACCTCGCGCGGCTGCTGGTGGTCGAGGACGAACCGCTGATCGCATTCGACACCGAACATTATCTGGGCGACGAGGGATTCGAAGTGGTCGCGACGGTGGATTCGGTCGCGCATGCCGTACGCGTGATCGCGACTGAAGATGTGCTGCACCTCGTGCTGGTCGATGTGAATCTTGCCGATGGCAGCGGTCTCGACGTCGCGCGCGAAGCGATGGCGCGTGACATTCCGGTGCTGTTCGTCACTGGTCATTTCCCGGGCGAAGCCGAAGCGCTCGCTTCGGGCTTCCTCGCCAAACCCTATCAGCAGCGCGATCTGTTGCTCGCCATCGAAGCGATCGAGGCGATGGTCCTGGGCGAAAAGCCCCGCCGCCTGCCGCCGCGTTTCAGCCTGTTCGACCGCGCGGCCTGACAGGCTTGCCCCAATCTGCGCTTTGCTTCGCGGCATTTGGCGTTAGGGTCTGCGCCGGATCGGGGAAGGGGAGCCACGCATGCAGGCTGACGCGCAGCACAAGTCGAGATATTATGGCGGTGCGCTGATTGCGCTGGCGGCGGTTTTGCTGCTGCTGGCGCTGCCTTGGCTGACGATTACACTTGACGGCGCGACTGTTACGGCGCGCGGGATTGACCTCATTACCGGCACAGCCGCGCGCGGCGAGGATGCCGCGCTGCTCGCCCCTTCGATGACCTTTATTCTCGGCCTGGCGATCGTGGTCGTGACGATCGGTTTTGGGCTGTTCGGCCGCGCGATCGGTGGGGCAAGCATGTTGCTGGCGGGCACGGTGGTGGGCGGCTGCGTTGTTGCGATCGCAGTGCTCTACACCATGTTCGCAGGGCCGGGGCCGTTGCGAGAGGCTATCGTGCATCCCGCATCCGGCCTGTTGCTCGCATCGGTCGCGTTCATAGCTGCATTTTTCGCCGCCAAGCGGGCCGCACCCGCCCGCTGGCGTGAAGGACTGCCGCAAGGAGTCGCGCCCTATTTCGAAACCGGGCCGCTGGCGGCGCTGGCGCTCGGTATCTCATCGGGGTTTCCCTACGCGATGATCGGCGCGACGCTTACCACGCGACTGGCGCAGGATGGGATCACCAAATCGACGGTCACCGCCTTCGCGCTGGCGTTTCTCGTCTACAATCTCAAATGGATGTGGGCGTGGATTGTCGACGGGGTGCGCATCCCGCTGCTCGGCCACCTCGGTCAGCGCGTTTCGTGGCTGATCGTGTCCGGCGCGTTCGTGATTGCCGCCGTGATCAATCTCGCGCTGTGCGATCCGTCGGCAGACATCGCCTATATGGCGCTTTCGGCAGTGCTGGTGGGGATCGCGGGCTCGACTTTCGACATCGTGATCGACGCCTATCGCATCGAAATCCTCGAACCACGCCAGCTGGGCGTGGGATCGGGCATGTCGCAATATGGCTGGCGGATCGGCAGCGCGGGCGCAGGCGCCATCGCACTGGTCGTCGCGGCACGCGGCGGATGGGAACTGGCCTATATCGCCTGCGCGATGCTGGCGCTGCCGGCGGTGTTCACCGGCCTGATCGTGGGCGAGCCGCCCCGCCGCAAGGTGACGATCGCGCGGCGTGGCGTCGCCGAAGTGGCCAAATCGGTATGGGGACCATTCGCGCAATTCTTCATGCGCCAGGGCGCGGTCCTCGTGCTGATCTTCATTCTGGTCCACAAGATCGGCGACACGCTGAGTCAGCTAACCGTACGGTTGCTCTTCGATGACCTGGGATTCACCAACGACGAGATTGCCTTTTACGACGTTGGTGTGGGCTTTCTTGCCTATCTGATCGGCATCTTTGCCGGTGGCTTTCTGTATGCGCGCATGGGGATGAAGCATTCGGTGCTGCTCAGTCTGGTGCTGATGGCGGTATCGAACATCAGCTTTGCGGGGCTGGCCGCGCTGGGCCATTCGAACCTGGGCATGGCCGGCGCGATGGCGTTCGAGAATTTCGCCAGCGGGTTCGGCGGCGTGGTAGTGGTGGCCTATTTCTCGGCCCTGACCGATCTGCGGTACACCGCTGCGCAATATGCCCTGATCTCGGCAGCGGCGAGCATTGTCGGCCGCTTCATTTCGGGCACCACGGCCGGCGCGATGATCGAAGCGATCGGATATGTGAACTTCTATCTGTTCACTTTCTTCATTGCGATTCCCGGCGTGCTGATCTTCTGGTGGATGATTCACACCGGGCTGGTCGACCGTTCGATCGGCAGCGCGGGTGTGGAAGGCGAACAGGAGTAATAGCGATACCCCGGTCTTCCGACGCAGCGGTCGAACCCGCATAATGGCGATCTATATCGCGACGTTGCTGGTGCAGATATTCTGCATCGTCCATGTGATCCGCAATGGGCGCAACGGCCTGTGGGTGCTCGCGCTGATCTTTCTTCCGCTGGTCAGTGCGATTGTCTATTTTCTGGTCGAAATTCTGCCGGGAAGCGGCGCCAATCGCCATGTTCGTGCGGCGCGGGCCCGCGCGGTCCAGACGTTCGACCCGCAGCGCGAATTGCGCGAGGCGCGCGATCAGCTCGACCTTGCCGACACTGTCGCGAACCGGGTTCGCGTCGCCGATGCACTGGCCGGGCTGGACCGCTGGGACGAAGCGGTCCCGCTTTACCGGGAGGCGCTGTCGCGCAGCGCCGGCGGCGATGCCGCTATCCAGGCGCGGCTCGCAAAAGCGTTGTTCGAAGCCGGCAAGACCCAGGCGGCGTTGGACGAACTCGACGCGCTCGAACCCGCGACGATCCAGAGCGATCGCGACCAGCGCATGTTGCTGCGCGCCCGTATCCTGGAGGATATGGGCCGCGAAGAAGAGGCGCTGCCGCTCTACGCCGATGTCGCCACGCGCTATCCCGGTGAAGAAGCGCGCTGCCGCTATGCGGCGCTGCTGATCCGGCTTGGCCATGACGGTGAAGCCCTGGCCGTGCTCGAGGAAGTCGAGAGCCGGATGAAGCGGCTGGACCGCCGACAACGCGCCGCCGATGCCGGCATGTACCGCTGGGCGATGGACGAGCTGCGCAAATTGCGCGCGTCAGGGCTCCAGCGGTAGCGCGAGATCGGCGAAGCTTTCGGACAGCGCATGGGCAGTCGCCAGCACGCCGTCGACGCCACGCGTGCCGAGCAGATCGTCGAGCAACAGCCCGGCGGCGGCGCGGTTAAGCCGTACCTTGCCGAGTATGGCGAGCACGGCACCTTCCGCAGCCGTCATCCGCGGGCAGCACCAGGGCGCGATCTGGATCGGGCGGGACGATGCGACCGACATTTCCTGCATCAGCGCGCGCAGCAATAGCAGCGGACGGCGGAAATCCTTGCCGAACGCCATGACGAAAGCGTGTGCGGCGCAGGCATCGTTCAGACCGTTCGCGCCCATTTGCCGTACGCCGAAGAGGAGCAGGCGCGCGCCGGGATCGTCGGGTTGCATCACCGGGAGCGCGTCGGCGAGTGTCTTGGTAGCGGCGTGGTTCACGAATCTGTCTCCTCTCGCGCTGTTGGGAGAGAAGTGTCGCTAACACGCTATTGCAAGTCAATCGCAATAATAATCAGTCGGGCAATTCCGCGTTCGCGGTGAGGACGGTGCCCGCAAGATAGAGCGAGCCGAGGATCAGAACGACCGGTGGGATCCCATGCGGATCGCAGCGACTGCTTGCGATCCGCACTGCGTTCGTCACGTCCGGCGCGGTTGCCGTGAACGAAATTCCCGCGGCATGGGCGGCGCGGGAAAGCTCGGCGGGGGCATGATGGGCATGGCCCGGCACTGGCACGGCGATCAGGCCGTCGGCGAGCGGCGCCAGCGGATCGAGCAGTCCCGCCATATCCTTGTTCGCGAGCATGCCGAGGATCAGCTGGATCGGGCGGCGATGCCCCGAAGGCGTGGCGGCGATGCCGCCGATCGCATCGGCAATCGCCTGACCCGCGGCGGCATTGTGCCCGCCATCCAGCCAGAGCGGAACGTCATCGGGCAGCATTGCGGTCAGCGGACCCGCGCCGAGCCGCTGCATCCGCGCTGGCCAGCGAGCACGCGCGCTGGCCACTGCAAGCGCGTCATCGTGTACCGGCACAGCCTGTTGATGCCGCAGCATCGCGACGGCGAGCGCCAGATTGCCTGGCTGATGCGGCCCGGCAAGCATGGGCAGGGGGAGCCGCAGTTGCCCCTTTGCGTCGGAATACAGGATATGTTCGTCGGCGACGCGATAGCGCCAGTCGCTTCCTTCGGCATGCAATTGCGCCCCCGCAGCCTCAGTCACTTCGGCGACGCGCGCTGCGACGGACGGGGGGTACTGCATCGTCACCATCGGAACGCCCGCCCGTGCGATACCTGCTTTCTCGGCCGCGATTCCCTCCGGAGACGTGCCCAGAAACGCTTCGTGATCGACGCCCAGCTGCGCGATTCCCGTGGCGGCGGGGCGGGGAATGACATTGGTGGCGTCAAGCCGTCCGCCAAGCCCCACTTCGATCACGCAGGCATCGGCAGGCGTGCGTGCGAAGGCGAGCAGCGCGGCGGCAGTCGTCACTTCGAAAAAGCTCGCCCCGATATTGCCGCCGCGTGTCGCGGCATCGAGCGCTTCGTCGAGCAGTGCGGCAAGCGCGGCGTCCTCGATCAGCTTGCCCGCGATGCGAATCCGCTCGTTGAAACGAACCAGATGCGGGCTCGAATAGACATGGACGCGGTAGCCTTCCGCCTCCAGCGCGGCGCGCAGGAAGGCACAGGTCGATCCCTTGCCATTGGTGCCGGCGACATGGAACACCGGCGGCAGCCGCTCCTGCGGGTTGCCGAGCCTGTCGAGCAATTCGGTGATGCGACCAAGCCCCAGCACGTCCGCACCGGGGGACAGCGCCATCAGCCGGTCGAGCTGGCGCTGCACGTCAGGATCGGAGGATGTCGCGTGATCCGGCACGAAATGCCCCGCAATGTGCGAGCGGCTGGCGCGTCAGGCAGCCGCCTTTTGCGCGCCAAGCAAGTCGATCAGCTGGCCCAGCGTATCGCGCAGATCCTTGCGATGGACGACCATGTCGACCAGCCCGTGATCGCGATAATATTCGCTCGTCTGGAAATCGTCGGGCAGCTTTTCGCGGATCGTATTTTCGATCACCCGGCGACCGGTGAAGGCCAGCGTCGCGCGCGGCTCGGCGATCTGGACATCGCCCAGCATCGCATAGGCCGCCATGACGCCGCCCGAGGTCGGATCGGTGAGGACGACGATATAGGGCAGTCCGGCATCGTGCAGCATCTGGATCGCCACGGTGCTGCGCGGCATCTGCATCAGGCTCAAAATGCCTTCCTGCATGCGCGCGCCGCCCGACGCGGCGAAGATGATATAGGGGCAGCGCGCCGCGATCGCGGCTTCGCAACCCGCGACGAACGCTTCGCCGACCGCCAGGCCCATCGATCCGCCCATGAACGCGAAATCCTGAACCCCGACGACGGCCGGGTTGCCCAGGATGAAGCCCTTGGCATTGATCAGGGCGTCCTGTTCCTCGGTACTGGCGCGCGCCGCCTTCAGCCGGTCGACATAGCGTTTGGAGTCGCGGAATTTGAGCGGGTCCTCCGCCACCTGCGGCATGGCGAGCAGCGAATAGTCGCCCGAATCGAACAGCATCGCGAAGCGTTCCTTCGGCCCGATCCGGTCATGATGCTCGCAATGCGGGCAGACATGGAGGTTTTCCTCCAGTTCCTTGGTGAACACCATCGTCCCGCATCCCTTGCACTTGTGCCAGAGATTGTCGGGCGTCTCGCGCTTGGTGACATAGGCGAGCGCGTTGCGGACGCGGCCGAGCCAGGTCGGGCTGGTGCTCATACGGTTTCCTTTCGCGCGGCCATCATGGCCGACTTGAGCGATTCGATATAGGCACGGACCGGCTCTGCGGCATCCGCGCCATGTTCGGCGACCAGATCGACGATCGCCGAGCCGACGACAACCCCGTCGGCAGTTTTCGCGACATCGGCGGCCTGTTGCGGCGTGCGAATGCCGAAACCGACGGCAACGGGCAAGTCCGTCGCGGCCTTGAGCTTCGCGACCGCTTCTTCGATCGTGGTCTGCGCGGCCTGCTGCATCCCGGTGATCCCGGCGACCGAGACATAATAGAGAAAGCCCGATGCGCCGTTCAGGACCGCGGGCAGCCGCGCGGCATCGGTCGTCGGCGTGGCGAGGCGGATCACGTCGATTCCCGCGTTGCGGAACGCTTCGACTTCGTCGGTTTCCTCGGGCGGGATATCGACGATGATCACGCCATCGACGCCGGCTTCTGCTGCTTTGGCCGCAAATTCGCCGGGCGTGGGCCGCGTCATCGTGTTGGCATAGCCCATCAGGACGAGCGGGAAATCGGGATGGCGCTGGCGGAAGGAAGCCGCGATCGCGAGCACGTCCCTGGTTTTCGTGCCCGCGGCCAGACTGCGCAAATTCGCGGCCTGAATGGCGGGGCCGTCGGCCATCGGGTCGGTGAACGGCATGCCGAGTTCGATCACATCCGCGCCCCCCGCGACAAGCGCGTCGAGGATCGCGCCGGTGGCGTCCGGCGTGGGATCGCCGGCGGTGACGAAGGTGACAAGCGCGGCGCGACCGGACGAAAAAGCGACGGAGAGACGAGTCATTTCTTCGGATTCCAGATAGCGGCTACGATACCGCCAAAGGCCGCGATAGCGACCGCATAGGGTGCGAGGTCAGGCGCGACAGTATCACGGCCCATCACCACAAAAGCCAGTGCCGAAAGAATGAACCCGACGGGCAAGCCGATCAGAAAGAAGACCAGCCCACGGAGTGGTGACAAACTCATATCTCCACTCCCAAGGCCTCGGCGACGGTGAAGATATCCTTGTCGCCGCGGCCCGACAGATTGACCACGACAATCTGATCCTCGTTCATTTCCATGCACTTGTCGGGCAAAGCGGCCAGTGCATGCGAGCTTTCGAGCGCGGGGATGATCCCCTCGAGCTTGCAGCAGAGCTGGAACGCCTCAAGCGCCTGTGTGTCAGTGATCGGCACATAGTCGACGCGGCCGCTTTCGTGGAGCCAGCTATGTTCGGGGCCGATGCCGGGATAGTCGAGCCCCGCCGAGATGCTGTGCGCCTCGGTAATCTGGCCGTCTTCGTCCTGGAGCAGATAGGTGCGGTTGCCGTGGAGGATGCCGGGGCTGCCACCCATCAGGCTGGCGGCGTGCTTGCCCGTTTCAATGCCATGGCCCGCCGCTTCGATACCGAGCATCTTTACGTCGGGATCGTCGAGGAACGGGTGGAACAGCCCGATCGCATTCGATCCGCCGCCAACCGCCGCGACCAGCAGGTCGGGCAGGCGCCCCTCGCGCTTCAATATCTGTTCGCGCGCTTCCTTGCCGATCACGCTCTGAAAATCGCGGACCAGTTCGGGATAGGGGTGGGGCCCTGCGGCAGTGCCGATGATGTAAAAGGTGTCGTGGACGTTCGCGACCCAGTCGCGCAGCGCCTCGTTCATTGCATCCTTCAGCGTCTGGGCGCCGCTGGTCACCGGTTGCACTTCGGCGCCCAGCAGTTTCATGCGGAAGACGTTGGGCTTTTGCCGCTCGACATCGGTCGCACCCATGAAAATGGTGCAGGGCAGGCCGAAGCGCGCCGCCACCGTCGCGGTCGCGACGCCGTGCTGGCCCGCGCCGGTTTCGGCGATGATCCGCGTCTTGCCCATGCGGCGGGCGAGCAGGATCTGGCCGATGCAATTGTTGATCTTGTGCGCGCCGGTGTGATTGAGCTCTTCGCGCTTGAAATAGATTTTGGGACCTTTCCCCGCTGGCGCCTGCGCGCGCAGATGCTCGGTCAGCCGCTCGGCATAGTAAAGCGGACTGGGGCGACCGACGAAATGTTCGAGCAGATCGTCGAATTCCGCCTGAAACGCCGGATCGGCTTTCGCCGCGCGATATTCACGCTCAAGATCGAGGATCAGCGGCATCAGCGTTTCGGCGACGAAACGCCCGCCAAACTGGCCGAAATGGCCGCGCGCGTCGGGATAGGATCGCAGGGAGTTGGGCAGGGTGCTGGCTTCGGTCATGCTGGGTTCCGGATAGAGACAGAGAGATGGGGTCGCTTCGATGGAAAAGCGATCAGCGCCATCGCGTCTCGTGGCGGGCCGTGCAGGCGGTCAGCGTCAACATTGCGCCACGGCTTTGCAGAAGGCCGCGATCTTGTCCACATCCTTGACGCCCGGCGCGCTTTCCACGCCCGACGAGACATCGACCATGCGCGCGCCGGTTAGTTGAATGGCGGGAACGACATTTTCCGGAGTCAACCCGCCCGCCAGGATCCAGGGAACCGGGTGACGACGTCCCCGGAGCATGGCCCAATCGAATCGCAATCCCATTCCGCCGGGCAACAGCGCGTCATCCGGCGTTTTGGCATCATAGAGAACATGATCGACCGGGATGCCGGCATAGCGATTTGCCGAATCGAGATCGGACGCGCGGCGAACCGAGATAGAGGGCCATACCGAATAGCCGCGAGAACCGAGCGCGGCCACGCGCGCAAATTCGGTTTTGTGCAATTGGAGAATGTCGATCCCCGACGCCTTGATCGCGGCGTCGATCAATCCGTCATCGGGATCGACGAAGACACCGACCTTTTGCACATGCCCCGGCACGCGGGCGGCAAGGGCAGCGACCTGCTCGAAACCGACATTCCTGGGCGAGGGAGGGAAGAAGACGAAGCCGACATGGCTGGCGCCGCCGGCAATCGCCGCGTCAATCGCTTCGGGCGTCGATACGCCGCATATCTTTACCGAGACTCGCATGGAACAGCGCCTATAGGCCCCGCGGCGTACAAGCAGAAGTGCAGGCTTTGTTACGCCTGCGATCCATGTTCAGCGTGAAGAAAGGTCGCGGCTGGCAACCATATTTGCTCAGCGGCGTTTACACCCGCGACAAATCGAACGGTCAGAGGGGCTTATGGAACAGCTGGAAAGCTTTATCGAGCGTCGCAACAGCACGGGAATGGCACTGGTGTTCCTTGCCGTCGGCCTTGTCATCGTTGCCACCGGCTATGGTGTCGGCAGCGCGATCACCGAAGTGGTCGATACGCTCGTCGCCTGATGCGCGGGCGCCGGACGGGCTAATCGGCCTCGAACATCGCGACCGCACCGTAATTGGCGCCATGTTTCCGATAGACTGCGAAACAGACGATCAAGAGGCCGTTTTCGGGCGTGCCGTATAAGCGACAACGCCCCTTCGTCGCCTCAAACGCTTCGCCGTCTCCGATGGTGACTGCATCTATGGTGATGTCGGTCTCCTCCCCGGGATGGCCGCGAAATACCAAAAGCTGACGATCGCCCCGGAAAAAGGTGACGCGGTTGCCGCGCTCAATCACCGCACGATTGCATTCGGGCACCGCGACATCGCGGGCGGAGTCGCGATTGCGCAATATTCCCGCCAGCGGAGCGTTGGTTTCGCATCGGCCGGTCACAACCAAAGGCGGGGACGAACCATCCTGCGCATGCGCGACAGGAATGATCCAGGCTGCGGCACAGATCGCCGCGATGCAAAATCGGCGCATGGACTCCCCGTTTCTCAGAGGGTGGCTTCGATTTCCCGTGCCGCGACATCGGGATCGGATGCCTGCGTGATCGGCCGCCCGACCACCAGGATCGATGCGCCGCCGTCGAGCGCCTGTCGCGGCGTGACCACGCGCTTCTGATCGCCGGCATGGCCATTCGCCGGACGCACGCCGGGAACGACGAAAAATCCCTGCGGCCATGTCCTGTGCGCGGCTTTGACTTCGGCGCCCGAGCAGACGATCCCGTCGAGCCCGGCTTCACGCGCGAGTTCGGTAAGGCGGACAACCTGTTCATGCGGATCGGGAGCGAGGCCGATCGATTGAAGGTCGTTCGAATCGAGGCTGGTCAACATGGTCACCGCCACCACCCTGGTCCCGGTAGGCGCAGCGGCCTTCGCATCCTCCATCATCGCGCGCCCACCGGCGGCATGAACGGTGAGAATGGCAGGCTCCAGCGGGCGCAGCGCCTGGATCGCCTTTGCCACGGTATTGGGAATATCGTGCAGTTTCAGGTCGAGGAAGATCGGCAGGTCGAGCTTCGCCATTTCATGCACGCCATGCGCGCCGTTCGCCATGAAGAACTCAAGCCCCAGCTTTATCCCGCCGACATGCGCATGCACGCGCTGGGCGATGGTCTTGGCGCGTTCCAGATCGGGAGTATCGAGAGCAACGAACAGGGGCGAGCGCATTATTTCTCCTCGGGCGGACTGGATTCAACGGGCGCCAGCGGCAATTCGCCGGCAGGCGCCACAGGTTGCGGATCCGGCGTTTCAGCCGGTGGCGGCGGTGCCGCATTGACCGCGCGCAAATCGGCGATCGCGCGTTCGAGCCCCGCCAGCCGCTGCCGCAACCGCCAGCGCAGCGCGTGATAGGCAAGCAGCATCGGCAGAAAGCCAAGCAGGAAGGTAAGGATCAGCAGGAAGGGCAGGCTGAAATCCGCGATCAGTCCGCCCCACAGGTGCAGCGCGATCCGCTCGTCGCCATTGTAGATCACGAACGCCGCGACCAGGCCTCCGAGCAGCAGCCAGAACAATATCTTGAGGAAGCGCATGCTTCTCCTTCCCTCGGCAAAACGGCCCGATTTCTTAGCGGTCTTCTATGCCGGGTCGCGGCGCTTTGCCAGTGTCAGCCGATTTCGGCGCGCAGTTCGGCAAAAAGGCTGGGAATGGCTGTCAGGCGCGGCTCTTCCTCATCGAGTATGGCGAGGAACACCCTGCGCTTGATCTGCGCCACGCGTTCGTGCGGCAGGCCGCTGGTGGCGGGCAGGGTGGAAAGGACGATGTCGATCATCCGTTCGGCACCATGCAACCGGCCCCACAGATAGTCATTCTCGCGGTACGACCGGCTGAAGAACGCGCCGAAGCTGTTGAACTGAATACCTTTCAGCGTTGCCTCCGCGCCGCCCTTGCGGATCGATCCGGCATCCTCCGGCGCAATCCGGTCGACGCGGATCGGGTCGTATTCGTTCATATTCTCGCCATGGAGCATCGGCAGCGTGGCGATGTCGAAAAAGGGGAAACCCAGATATTCGAGCAGGATCGGGCGGCGCGCCTCTCGCGACAAGGCGCTGAACCCTTCCGACAGCCGGGCATCGGTTTCGGCATCGAGCCGCTTCAGATCCATGATCCTGGCCATGTCGTCGATCAGCGCGCCCGCGTCTCCGCCCGCGCCAAGACGCCGGACCGATTCCCGAAGCCGGGAAAAATGATCCGCGCGACGGCATTCCAGATAGCCGGCCAGCGAATCGTAAATGGCGGTGCGCATCGGTGAGAGTTCGGCGCGCTGATATTCGGTGTCGAGTTCGGTGAGGCGCCGCGCGAGCAGGCGCAGCCGCCGGATGCGAAACCCGAGATCATGTTCGCGCAAAAATTCGAGAGTTGCCGGACTTGCGCCGTTCGATTGTCCCGCGCCGAACCGGCTCTGTCCGCGCGACTGCACCGAGCGCATCAGCGCGGTGCGGATCTCGCGCAGCCGGTCGCCGCCTTGATGGTCGCCGACCGTGTGCAACAGGCTGGCCATGCGATCGACCGCGCCGTCGATCTTGAGCAGGCCATAGGCAGTGTGGCCATATCCCGCGCGTGACGCGGCGGCGACCTGCGACCGGCTGCGCCATGCCGAAAGCCGCTTGGGCGTCGGATAATCCAGAAACAGCGTATAGCCGAACAGCGCCTCGACCTGAGTTTCGACTTCGGCGCGAATTTCCGCGACGATCGCCAGCATCCGTTCGATCCGGTCGGACCGCTCGGCAACGGCCTCCAGATTGTCGCGGATCGGCTGTTCGCGGGGCAATTCGGAAAGCGCGCCCATGATCGTCTGGAAAAATCCCGGATTTTCACGCGAATCGCCATAGAAATCGAACCGGGTATTGGGCGTGGGATCGATATAGACGAAACGCCGGTCGACCTGGCGGCGCGCCGGGCGTTCGCGCAGCGCATCGATCGCCGGGCCGAACGGCGCATTGGCCAGCACCGAACCGTCGATCAGCACGGCCTTTTCCGCCGCATGATCCGCCCATTGGCGCGGCAGCACATGTTCCAGGAAACGGTCGCGACCGGGCCAGGCCAACCCAAGGTCGACCACCATCTCATCGACTTCGTTCACCTTGGCGGGCGGAAAGGCGCCGGGGAAACTCGATGTGGCGCGGGCGGAGAAGGCAAGCTCGATCGAATCGCCCAGCCGATTTTCGGCGGTGCCATGGTCGGAAAATCCGAAGACCAGCCGATGCTCGTTTTCGATCACTTCGGGCGGTGAATTGAGGCGCAACCGTTCGGGATGTCCGCGAAAATCGGTCACGGTAACGAACAGGTCGAGCGGTTGCCCATCGGGCAGCAGCCGCTTGCCGGTCGGGCCGTTCTCCATCGCTTCGAACGCATCGAACAGCATTTCCAGCAGGCGACGCCCGCCAAAGGGCGGCTCGAACCATCGCGACCGGACGAAATGCTCCAGCTTGGTGCGCACTTCCTCCTGCGCGCCCGGCTCCACTGTCTGCTCGATGCTCTTGCCACGCCCCATCGCCATCCATGCGATCGGCAGCGCCCAGAATTTGGCAAGCCGGTGCGATGGCGCCTGTTTGGGATCGAGCAGCGCCAGCACATCGGCGTTCTTCAGCCACAATTCCGTCAGCGGATCGAGCGACTGGCCGCGCGATATTGCTTGTGCCAGATAGATCGCGTTGATCCCGCCGGCACTCGCACCCGACAGGATATCCACCAGCACGCGCAGCTTGATGCCGGTGGCTTCGTGTATTTCATCCAGCAGCGCGCGATAGGCGCCCTGGCTGCCGCTCGCCGGGCTATCGCCATCGCGCGCGGCCTGGCTCGCGCGGGCGAGCCGCCAGATCTCCTTGGTGATGCCGTGCATATAGACGGCAAGGCTGATGCCCCCATAGCAGACGAGCGCGAGCCGCAGCTCCTTGTCACGCGTAACGGTCATCAGCGGCTGTCGAGCGTCGCCCAGACGGGCAGATGGTCGGACGCGGTTACCGCCGCTGCGCTGCGATGCACCCCGCTGTCCGAAACGCGCAGGTCATGCGAGACCATGATGCGGTCGAGCCGCCCGACCGGTCGCCGCGCGTGATAGCTGGCGCCGGTATCGGCATAGCGAAATTCCCGCCCGAAATCGCGCAGACACCCGGAAGCCGCGCTCCATTCATTGAGGTCGCCCATCAGCACGGTCGGATATTGCGTCGTGCTGGCGGCGATATGCGCCATGATCGCATGCGCCTGACGCCGTCGCCACAGCCCCGAAAGATCAAGGTGCATGCCGACGACACGGATCATCGTCCCGCGCACGCGTATATCGGCCATCACCGCGCCGCGCGGTTCGAGCGCCGGCAGGTGGATAAGCTCGAAATCGACGATTTGCGCATCCTTGGGGACCAGCAACGCGTTGCCGTGCCATCCCATGCTGTTGGCGCGCACTTCGAACGGCACGGCTTTCCACGGGCTATGCTCGTCCAGAAGATGCGGGGTGATGACTGCGTTTCGCGCGCCGAAACGGCGATCGGCTTCCTGCAGCGCCACGATGTCCGCACCGACTTCCGACAATACGTGCAGCGTGCGTTCGGGTCGGCGCCGACGGTCGGTGCCGATCGCCTTGCGCATATTGTAACTGGCGACCTTGATCATTGCGCCCTTATCGCGGGCTTGGACCTTTGGGGGCAAGAGCCGTTACGCGTTCGAATCGTCAATTGATTGTCCGGCTGCCAGTTTTGCCGCAGCGATCAGGCTTTCGCCCGTCTCAACAGCGGCTTGCGGCGTCATGGTTACGGCAACGCCGTTCGGGCCGTCTAGCAGGACCTTGCCCCGCTCGGCACTCGCCACTCCGGCGTCGTGACGCAGTTTATCATGTGCTTCCGGTTGCACCGTCGCGCTCCTTCTTTTTTGTCGCGGCCGGGACGCTCTCGCTGGTCTGCCCATCGCTATCGACCACACGAAATTCGTCTGTCGCATCGCTTATAGACCCCAAACGAGTCAGCTGCGGTTGCGTTGCAATTTGCTGTTATTTCCTGTCGCGAACGGGACGGACCGTTGCAGCGCGAAGCTCAGCGCCGCATCGACAGCCATTGGTCGAGCATGCGAGGATAGAGCTTATGCTCTTCCACGATCACCCGGGCACCAAGCGTTTCCGCAGTATCGCCGGGCAGGATCGGCACTTGCGCCTGACCCAGCACTTCGCCGCCATCGAGCTCTTCGGTAACGACATGGACCGAGCAGCCCGCCATGGCGTCTCCCGCAGCGATGGCACGCGCATGGGTGTCGAGCCCCTTATATTTGGGCAGCAATGACGGGTGAATGTTGAGGATGCGTCCGCGCCATTTCGCGACGAAATCGTCCGATAACAGCCGCATATATCCGGCAAGCGCGATCGCTTCGACGCCGGCGTCGCGCAGCGCGGCGTCGATCGCGGCTTCATATTCGGGTTTGGGAATGCCGCGCGGCGACATCGCGAATGTCGGAACGCCTTGTTCCGCCGCCCATGCAAGACCCGGGGCCTCGTGCTTGTCGCTGGCGACGAGCACGACATCATAACCACTGTCGGGCGCACGCGACGCTTCGACCAGACTCGCCATGTTCGATCCACGACCGGAGATGAGGATGCCGACGCGGCTTTTAGCCATGGTGCGTCGCGGTCCAGGGCGCACGCGCGCTCCAGCTTTCGGCGCTGCCCGAAACGGTGCATCCGCGCTCGCCGGCTATGACGTGCCCGATCCTGTGGACTGTCTCGCCCGCAGCTTCCAACGCCGCCACAACCGCATCGGCCGCGTCCGGCGCAACCAGAACGGCCATGCCGATCCCGCAATTGAAGGTGCGCGCCATTTCTTCCGGCTCGATATTTCCCTGCCCCTGAAGAAAGGCCATCAGCCGCGGCTGTTCCCAGCGATCGGCCTCGACCATCGCATGGCACCCCTTGGGCAGCACGCGCGGGATATTTTCCAGCAGCCCGCCCCCGGTGATGTGCGCAAGCCCATGGACGCGCCCTTCGGCGAGCAGCGGCAGCAGGCTGCGCACATAAATGCGAGTCGGTGCCATCAGCGCGTCGATCAGCAATCGTTCCTGGTCGAACAGCGCAGGGCGGTCGAGCTTCCACCCCTTGTCGGCGGCAAGCCGGCGAACGAGCGAATAGCCGTTCGAATGCACGCCATTGGACGCAAGCCCCAGAATCACGTCGCCGGCCCGAACCTGGGTCCCGTCGAGCAACCGGTCGCGCTCGACCGCACCGACGCAGAAACCGGCGAGATCATAGTCGCCATCGGCATACATGCCCGGCATTTCCGCCGTTTCGCCGCCGATCAGCGCACAGCCGGCCTGACGGCACCCTTCGGCGATACCGGCGATGACTCGCTCGGCAATACCGCTCTCGAGTCGTCCGCTGGCATAATAATCGAGGAAGAAGAGCGGTTCGGCGCCCTGCACGATCAGATCATTGGCGCACATCGCGACCAGATCGATCCCGACGCCATCATGGCGGTCATGTTCGATTGCGAGCTTGAGCTTGGTGCCGACGCCGTCATTCGCCGCGACCAGCAAAGGATCGGTGAACCCCGCCGCCTTCAGGTCGAACAGGCCGCCAAAGCCGCCAAGATCGGCGTCCGCGCCGGGGCGGCGCGTGCTGCGCGCGAGCGGCGCAATCGCGCGGACAAGAGCATTGCCGGCAGCGATCGAGACGCCCGCATCGGCATAGGTATAAGGGCCATCGCCCCGTTCCGGATCGTTCATGGCAATCGCGCCTAGCGATATCGCGCTTGGATTTCCACGCCCGCTTCGCCAAAAGGGCGCCAACATGATCCAACGTCGTCATTTTCGCATGTTCGTCGCCGCCTTGTCGCTGGCCCTGCTGGGCGTGGCGGGCATGGTCGTGGCGCAGGGAACGCGCAACAACGGCTTCGACAGCTCGGGCAGTTTCGAAGTCGGCGGAGTCGAAGTCGATGTGCGCGCCGACGATGCCGAAAGCGCGCGACAGGCCGGATGGCGTTTGGCGACGCGCAAGGGCTGGGCGCAGCTGGCGCAACGGCTTGCGGGACGCAAGGGCGCAACGCTTTCCGATTCGACGCTCGATTCGATCGTTACCGGCATCATCATCGAACAGGAAAATGTCGGGCCGAATCGCTATATCGCGCGGCTTGGCGTGTTGTTCGATCGCAACAAGGCTGGCGCGTTGCTGGGCGTTTCGGCGCATGTGACGCGCTCCCCGCCGATGCTGTTGCTGCCGCTCGAATGGTCGGGCGGGGCAGGGCGCATGTTCGAACGCACCAATGCCTGGCAGGACGCCTGGGCGCGGTTCCGTTCGGGCAACAGCGCGATCGATTATGTTCGTCCGCAAGGCACCGGCCCCGATTCGCTGTTGATGAACGCCGGGCAGACATTCCGGCGCGGCCGCGGCTGGTGGCGCGAAGTGCTCGACAGCTATGGCGCCGCCGACGTGCTGATCGCCGAAGTCGAACTGCGCCGCGAATATCCGGGCGGGCCGATTACCGGCATCTTTACCGCCAGCCACGGCCCGGACCGGTTGCCGCTGGCGCGATTCGCGCTTCGCGTGAACAACAGCGATTCGCTCGATGCGCTGCTCGACGCGGGCGTTCAGCGGATCGACAAGGTCTATCAGGACGCGCTGACATCGGGGCTGCTCAAGACCGACCAGCTGCTTTCCTTCCATCCGCCGACACCGCAGGTCGAGGAAGAAGCGCCCGAACAAACTGCCGTAGACACGACGCCGTCGGTGCAACCGACGACGCCCGCCGACACCGCCACTAGCTTGTCGGTTCAGGTTGATACTCCGGATGCGTCGGCCTTCCTTACGTCTGAAGGCGCGCTCCGAGGGATACCGGGCGTGCGCTCGGTTACGACCAGCAGCACCGCGCTCGGTGGCGTTTCGGTAATGCGCGTCACCTATGACGGCAGCATCGGATCGCTGCGCGCCCAGCTCGAAGGACGCGGCTGGAGCGTGCAGCAGGGGCCGGGCGTCCTGCGGATCAGCAAGCCTTCGGCAGCGCCGCCGCGCCCAGCATCGACGGAACCTGCAGGCCAGGAATGACGCAACTGCGCCTGCCGCTCGGATTGCCCGAGCCGCGCGACGCGGAGTTTCTGGTGAGCGATGCCAATGCCCGCGCCGTCCAGCAACTCGATCGCTGGGGAGCGTGGCCGGTGATGGCCGCGCTGCTCGTCGGGCCGCGCAAGTCGGGCCGCAGCCTGCTCGCGCGCATCTTTACGGCCAAGACCGACGGCACGATGATCGACGACGCCGAGCGCGTTGCCGAAGCGGACATTTTTCACGCCTGGAACGATGCGCAGGCACGCCGCCATCCCTTGCTGATCGTTGCCGATGCGCCGCCGCCCTCATGGTCGATCCGCCTGCCGGACCTGCGTTCGCGGATGATGGCCACCCCGGTACTGACGATCGATCCGCCCGACGACATGCTGATGGGGCAATTGCTCGGGCGCTTTTTCGATCGCCGCCTACTGGTGCCTGCGCCGGACCTGATTCCCTGGCTCGTGGCCCGGGTGGAACGCAGTTATGTTGCGCTCGTTCGCATAGCTGACACATTGGAGGACGATGCTGCGTCACGCGGCACGGCGCGCTTGTCGATCCGGGCGGCGAAAGGCACATTGGAAAATGCCGGGCTGTTGCCCAAATCGGAACCGGAAGCTTTCAGCGAGACCCCATGAACCGACCTGCCAGCCTCCGATTCGAAAATGACGATCCCTTTGCGGTCGATCGTACCGAAAGCCGTTATTTCAATCGCGAGCTTTCATGGCTTGCGTTCAATGGGCGGGTGATGGAGGAAGCGTCGAACCCGGCGCATCCGCTGCTCGAACGGCTGCGCTTCCTGTCGATCTCGGGATCGAACCTCGACGAATTCTTCATGGTGCGCGTCGCCGGGCTCAAGGGGCAACAGCTTCAGGAAGTCGAGCAGCGTTCGGCCGACGGCCTCACGCCAGGGCAGCAGCTGGTCGCGATCATCGCCGAAGGCAATGAGCTGGTCGCCAACCAGCAGGCCGCTTGGAAGAATCTGCGCCCCGAACTGGCCGAAGCGGGCATCACGGTGCTCGAGGCCCAAGACATTGCCGGCGAAGAAGCCGAATGGCTCGAACGCCATTTCCGCGATCAGATTTTTCCGATCCTGACGCCGCAGGCACTCGATCCGGCACATCCCTTTCCGTTCATTCCCAACCGGGGATCGAGCGTCATTTTCGATCTCGTCCGGCGATCCGACCGCGAGCCGATCCGCGAACTGGTGCTGTTGCCGACAACCATGTCGCGTTTCATCCGCCTGCCGGGCGATGCAGCGCGCTATGTCATGGTCGAAACGCTGCTCATCCATTTTTCCAAGCTGCTGTTCCCGGGCTATGATGTGAAGGAATCGGCGGTTTTCCGCGTGCTGCGCGACAGCGATATCGAAATCGAGGAAGAGGCCGAGGATCTCGTTCTCTATTTTCGCAGCGCGATCAAACGCCGGCGGCGCGGGCGCGTGATCCGGCTCGAGATGGAAAGCAGCATCTCTCCCGCGCTCGAAGCGACGCTCAAGGAAGAGCTGGGCGGCAGCGACGCGATCCTGACCGAAAAGGGGAGCTTCCTGGGCATCAGCGACCTTTCCGCGCTGGTGGAAGAGGACAGGCCGGACCTTAAATTCCCCCCCTACAGCCCGCGCTTCCCCGAGCGGGTGCGCGAATATGGCGGCGATTGCTTCGCCGCGATCCGCGCCAAGGATATCGTCGTCCATCACCCCTATGAGACATTCGACGTCGTGCTCGCCTTTCTGCGACAGGCCGCGCAGGATCCCGATGTCGTCGCGATCAAGCAGACGCTGTACCGCGCGGGCAAGCAGTCCGCGGTCATCAACGCCCTGATCGCCGCCGCCGAGGCGGGCAAATCGGTAACCGCCGTGGTCGAGCTGAAGGCGCGTTTCGACGAGGAGCAGAATCTGCTCTGGGCTGCAGCGCTCGAACGCGCAGGCGTGCAGGTGGTGTACGGCTTCATCGACTGGAAAACCCACGCCAAGATTTCGGTGGTCGTGCGGCGCGAAGGCGATGGCTATCGCAGCTACTGCCATTTCGGGACGGGCAATTATCACCCGATCACGGCGCGTATCTATACCGATCTCAGCTTCTTCACTGCGGATGCGCGGATCGGTCGCGATGCCGCGCAGATCTTCAACTATGTCACCGGCTATGTCGAACCGCAGGCGCTGGAGCTGATCGACATCAGCCCGCGCAATCTGCGCGCGCGACTGATGGAACTGATCGACGAGGAAATCGCCCATGCGCATGCCGGTCGGCCGGGAAACATCTGGGCAAAGATGAATTCGCTGGTCGATCCGGCGCTGATCGACAAGCTGTATGAAGCGAGCGATGCCGGAGTGCAGATCGACCTGATCGTGCGTGGCATTTGCTGCCTGCGTCCCGGGGTCGAGGGTCTTTCGGACAATATTCGCGTCAAATCGATTGTCGGGCGTTTTCTGGAACACAGCCGCATCTGGGCGTTCGGCAACGGCAAGGCACTGCCCAATGACGGCGCCAGGGTCTTCATTTCCTCCGCCGACTGGATGCCGCGCAATCTCGACCGGCGAGTCGAATATATGCTGCCGATCCTCAACAATACCGTGCACGACCAGATTCTCGATCAGGTGATGGTCGCCAATCTGCTCGACAACGAACAAAGCTGGGAACTGCATCCTGACGGAAGTTACGAGCGCATCCATCCCGATGGCGCGCGACCGTTCAACCTCCACCGTTATTTCATGACCAATCCGTCGCTTTCCGGGCGCGGCGCTGCGCTGGAGGCGGGGGGCGATGCCGTTCCCAAGCTCACCATCCGCCGTCGCCGCACACCGGCACGGGGACATTGAGCGTGGCGACCTTGTTATTCCGCAAGCCGCGCCTCGATCCGGCGCTGACCGATACCCGGCGCGCGATCATCGACATCGGCTCCAATTCGATTCGTCTGGTCGTGTATGACGGCCCCGCGCGACTGCCCGCGACGCTGTTCAACGAAAAGGTGATGGCGGGCCTCGGCAAATCGCTCGCCGAAACGGGCGCTATCGAAGAATCCTCGCTGGCGATGGCGCGCGCCGCGCTGGCGCGCTTTGCCGGGCTCGCGCGCGAGATGGAGGTTTCCAGCCTTCGCACCGTTGCCACCGCCGCAGTGCGCGATGCGAGCAATGGGCATGAGATCATCGCCGCCGCCGAAGCAGTCGGGCTCGACGTCGAAATATTGTCGGGGCTCGAGGAAGCGATGGCTTCGGGCATGGGCGTGCTGTCGGGCATTCCCGATGCCGACGGGATTGTCGGCGATCTGGGCGGCGGCAGCCTGGAACTGGTGCGCGTGGTCGCCGGCGCCGTTACCGATCGGGTGTCGTTTCCGCTGGGCGTGCTGCGGATTGGTGCGATCCGGGAAAAAGGGCATGGCGCGCTCGACCGCAAGGTCGCGCGCCTGTTGCGCGAGGCCGGCTGGAAGGGGCGGGGCGAAGGCCTGCCTTTCTATCTTGTCGGCGGCTCGTGGCGCGCAGTTGCGCGGCTCGACATGCATCTGTCCAAATTCCCGCTGCCCGTGGTGCACCAATATGCGATGTCGCCCGAGCAGATCACTCGGCTGGGCCGCACCGTCAGCCATATTTCCAAGAGCAAGCTAAAATCGGTCGCCGGGCTTTCGAGCGGGCGTATCGCGACGCTGGGCGATGCCCAGATGCTGCTTTCCTCGGTGCTCAAGCATCTTGGCAGCAGCGGGACGGTGGTATCGGCATTCGGATTACGCGAAGGGCTGCTCTTTTCGACGCTTTCGCCCGAGGCGCGGCGCGAAGACCCGTTGATCGCCGCCGCGCGGGAGGAAGGCGACCGGCTGGGCCGCTTCCCCGGCCATGGTGATTTGCTCGACCGGTGGATCGCGCCGCTGTTCGCCGACGAACCGTCCGACCTCAGCCGCCTGCGCCATGTCGCGTGCCTGCTGGCCGATGTCGGCTGGCGCGCCAATCCCGAATTCCGCGCCGAACGCGGGCTGGAAGCGGCATTGCACGGCAATTGGGTGGCGATCGATGCGACCGGGCGCGCGATATTGGCGCAGGCATTGTTCACGTCGCTCGGCGGCGGGCTTACGACGCCGCCTGCGCTGACGGTGCTGGCCCCGACCGAACTGCTCGAACGCGCGCAGCTATGGGGTCTGGCGATCCGGCTGGGCCAGCGGCTGAGCGGCGGCGTGGCGCGGCCGCTCGAACGCTCGCGCATCGAAGTTGCCAAGGGCCGCCTGCACCTGCGCCTCGAACCGGTCGACGCTGCGCTCTATGGCGAAGCGGTTCAGCGCCGCCACAAGACGCTGGCGTCGGCGATGGCGCTGGAACCCGAATGCAGCCGATAATCAGCCGCAGGTGATTTTGGTGATCGTGCCGTTTTCGTCGGTATAGACGTTCACCCGATCGCCCCGGAAATCCATCGTGACCATCGTATCCGGCGGAATCGGCCGCAGCGTGCGTGCGCCCGAAAGCCGCTGCGCGTCGCGCGCCGTACCGCCATTATAGGGTTTGCCGACCAGCGATTGCGCCGGACCTGCCTGACACAAGCCGCCATCGGCAGGCGGCGGCGCGGGTTCGGGGGGAAGATCGGGAGTACAGGCGCCCAGCATCAGCGGCGCAATCAAAACCATTCGTTTCATGCAACTTCCTCGGTACGCGTCATCTTGAGCTTACCGTTGCGTACCGTGAACCCAAGCTGACCCTCGACCAGGGCAAGCGCATCGCGGCCGAACTGCTCATAGCGCCAGCCTTCGAGGATAGGCAGATTTTCCCGCTGCCCCGCAGCCAGCGCCTCAAGCTCTTCGGAACGGGCGAGCAGGCGCGCGGCGACGCTGATTTCCTTTGCGCGGATCTTGAGCAGCAGCTTGAGCAGATCGGCGACCAGCGCGCCGTCCTTGCCCAATGCCGGCTTGCGCGAATCGCGCGAGGGCATTTCGTCGCCCGAAAGCGGTTGCGCATCGGCAAGTGCCGCCAGCAGCCGCCCGCCGATATCGTTTGACGACCATGCGCCGGAAAGGCCGCGCACGCGCCCCAGATCGGCCTGTTTGCGCGGCGGATTGGCGGCCAGATCGGCCAGCGTTTCGTCTTTCACGATGCGGCCGCGCGGCAGATCCTTGTTCTGCGCCTCGATCTCGCGCCAGCGCGCCAGCGCCTTGAGACGGCCGAGAACATCGGCCTTGCGGCTGGGAATGCGGACTCGCTGCCATGCCGCATCGGGATCATTATGGTAGTTTTCCGGGTTGGAAAGCCGTTCCATTTCCTCGTCCAGCCAGGCGCCGCGCCCGGTCTTGACCAGCTTGTCGAGCATCTTGGGAAAGATCATCGACAGATGCGTCACATCGGCGATCGCATAGTCGATCTGACGCTTGTCGAGCGGACGGCGGCTCCAGTCGGTGAAGCGCGCGCCCTTGTCGATGACAATGCCCAGATAGCTGTCGACCAGATTCGAATAGCCGATCTGTTCGCCTTGCCCTAGCGCCATCGCTGCCACCTGGGTGTCGAACATGGGGTGGGGGGTCTTGCCGGTAAGGTTGTAGACGATTTCGATATCCTGCCCGCCGGCATGGAATACCTTCAGCACGTCGCGATTCTCGGTCAGCAGCTCAAGCAGCGGTCCAAGGTCGAGTCCCTCGGCCTTTGGATCGATGGCGGCGGCTTCCTCATCATCCGCAATCTGGATGAGACATAACTCGGGCCAATAGCTGTTTTCCCGCATGAATTCGGTGTCGACCGCCACGAAAGGCTTTTGAGCGAGGCGGTTGCAGAGATTGGCGAGGGCGGCAGAGTCCTCGATAAGGCCATGAATATGCATCGTGGCCCTTTAGACCGACATGCGCGGGTTGACAAAGGACGATGCGACGAGGATTCGCGCCGCTCGTATCAAATCGAGCGTCGATATGGCCTTTGCCCGTATTCCGAGCCTTATCTTACGGCGAAAGAAAGCGGTATCGCGGCTGATCTCATCGACCGAAAAACAGAGTTTGAAGCCATGCATCCCTATCGTACGCACAATTGCGGTGCGCTGACCGCGGCCAATGTCGGTGAAGAAGTCCGCGTTTCGGGCTGGGTTCATCGCAAACGCGATCATGGCGACCTCGTCTTCATCGACCTGCGCGACCATTATGGCCTGACGCAGATCGTCACCGAAGTCGACGGCCCGGCCTTTGCCGTGATCGAGTCGCTGCGCAGCGAATCGGTCGTCACCATCACCGGCAAGGTGGTCGCGCGCGACAAGGAAGCGATCAATCCGAACCTGCCGACCGGCGAAATCGAAGTCCGCGCGAGCGAGGCGACGGTCCAGTCGCAGGCGCAGGACCTGCCGATGCCGGTGTTCGGCGATTCGGAATATCCTGAGGATATCCGCCTGCGCTATCGCTATCTCGATCTGCGGCGCGAGAAAGTGCACAAGAATATCCTGCTGCGCTCGAACGTGATTTCGTCGCTGCGCCGCCGGATGATCGATCAGGGCTTTACCGAGTTCCAGACGCCGATCCTGACCGCGTCGAGCCCCGAGGGCGCGCGCGACTATCTGGTGCCCAGCCGCGTCCATCCCGGCAAATTCTATGCGCTGCCGCAGGCGCCGCAGATGTTCAAGCAGCTGCTGATGGTCGCCGGCTTCGACAAATATTTCCAGATCGCGCCGTGTTTCCGCGACGAAGACGCGCGCGCCGACCGCAGCCCGGGCGAATTCTATCAGCTCGATTTCGAAATGAGCTATGTCACGCAGGACGATGTGTTCGCCGCGATCGAACCGGTGCTGCACGGCGTGTTTGAGGAATTCGCAAATTGGGAAGGGCTGAACCGCACCGTTTCGGCGCTGCCGTTCAAGCGCATTCCGTACAGGGAATCGATGCTCAAATACGGCAATGACAAGCCGGACCTGCGCAATCCGATCCTGATCACCGACGTGTCTTCGCATTTTGTCGGATCGGGCTTTGGCCGTTTCGCCAGCATCGTCGAGGGCGGCGATGTCGTCCGCGCGATCCCGGCACCGGGCACCGCGGAAAAGAGCCGCAAATTCTTTGACGACATGAACAGCTGGGCACAGGGCGAGGGCTTTCCCGGCCTTGGCTATGCCACGCGCAAGGGCGGCGAATGGGGCGGGCCCATCGCCAAGAACCATGTTCCGGAAAAGATGGACCAGCTTGCCGAAGAACTCGGCCTTGGCCCCGATGACGGCATCTTCTTTGCCGCAGGCAAGGAAGCGCAGGCGGCCAAGCTGGCTGGGCTGGCACGCACCCGCGTTGCCGAGCAGCTGGAACTGATCGACCAAAGCCGGTTCGAATTCTGCTGGATCGTCGACTTTCCGATGTTCGAATATGACGAGGACGCCAAAAAGGTCGATTTCAGCCACAACCCCTTCTCGATGCCGCAGGGCGAGATGGACGCGCTGGAGACCAAAGACCCGCTCGATATCCTCGCCTGGCAGTACGACATCGTCTGCAACGGCGTGGAACTGAGCTCGGGCGCGATCCGGAACCATCGCCCGGACATCATGTACAAGGCGTTCGAAATTGCCGGCTATTCGCGGGAAGATGTCGATACGAACTTTGCCGGCATGATCAATGCGTTCAAATTCGGCGCGCCGCCGCATGGTGGCTCGGCGCCGGGCGTCGACCGCATCGTCATGCTGCTCGCCGACGAACCCAATATCCGCGAAGTCATCGCCTTCCCGATGACGCAGCGCGCCGAAGACCTGATGATGGGCGCGCCGAGCGAGGTTTCGGAAAAGCAGCTCAAGGAACTGCACATCCGGCTCGCGCCATCGGTGGCGGCGGAAAAGGCGAAGCGGGAGGCCGCTGAAATCGTGTCGCCGGACGCCGGTTGAACGGCGTCGGCATGCGGTCAGCCCGCTGAGGCGCGCCAGGCGACATAGGCGGCGGTGACGAGGATCATCGCCGCGAACGCCTTGCGCGCCATCGGGGCGCGTGCCGCGAACAGCGGCGACAAACGCGCTCCGCCAATTGCGCCCGCCGCGCCGCCCGCGATCAGTGCCAGGAACACCGGCCAGTCGACCAGACCCGACGCAGCATAGCTTGCGCTGGTGGCTGCGCCGAACAGCGTGACCGATACGAGCGATGACGCCGCAGCATGCGCCAGTGTCATGCCCGTTGCCGCCATCAGGCCCGGCACGATCAGAAATCCGCCGCCGATGCCGAAGAAGCCGGCGGCAAGCCCCGTAATCAGTCCGATCGGCGCCAGCCGCATCGTTCGCGACGGATCGATATGGACGCCCGGATCGCCTTCGCTACGCGGCTTGCGCAGCATCGACAGGCCGACCAGCGCCATCGCCAGCGCGAACCACAGAATAAGCGCCTGTCCGTCGACTTGTTTGGCGATGTGTGCGCCGGTCAGCGTGCCCGCCAGACCCGCTCCGCCGAATACGAGCGCGCACGGCCATTTGACGCGACCCGCGCGTGCCTGCGCCGTCAGGCCCATCGCCGCATTCACGGCGACGGCGGCCGCCGATGTGCCGATCGCGACATGCGGATCGCGCACGCCGACGAAATAGAGCAGCAGCGGCGTCGCCAGTACCGACCCGCCGCCGCCGAACAGCGCGAGCAGCATCGCGACCACCGCGCCGCTCAGCGCGGCGGCGCCATAGGTCCAGAGCGGGTCCATCGGATCAGGCCGCCGCTGCCGGGCGGTTCCACGGCATCAATGCCAGCAGTTTGGCCATGCCGCACCAGCCGCTGACGCCGGCAAAGGTCAGACCCGCGCCGATAAATGCCGAAAGCGCGAAGAAACCCGGGGCCACGACAAGCCCCAGCACCACGCCGGTCAGCACCAGCAGCCCGGCAGCGATCTGAACCTGTCGCATGATTTCCAGCGGCGCCTTGCGGTTCTCGGCGACGGGCAGTCCCGCCGCCTCCCACGCATCGACACCGCCGTCGAGCACATAGGAATCCCCCGCCACGCTGTTTTCCAGCCGGATGCAGTTCGCCGCAGTACGGTTTCCGGTCCGGCAGGTGAAAATCACGTCCTTGCCCGCCTCGACGCGCAGATGCGCTTCTTCAAATGCGGAAATGGGGCGGGAGAGGGCGCCCGGCACATGACGGCGCGCGAATTCGTCCGCTTCGCGAATGTCGATCAGGATCGCATCGCCGGTCTCGATCCGACGCGCCGCTTCGGCAGGCTTCAGAGGTATCAGTTTCGTCATTGGTCCGACTCCAAGGGGCAAAAGATATCCGCGAGCGTCATCACCAGCTTCACCGCGGCGGGGTCCTTGATCCGGTACCAGATCGTCTGCGCCTCGCGACGCGTGGCGACGATCCCTTCCTCGCGCAGTTTCGCGAGATGCTGGGAAAGCGCGGATTGCGACAATCCGACCTTGGGCAGCAATTCGCCGACCGATCGTTCGCCGTCCGCAAGCTGGCACAGGATCATCAGCCGACGTTCGTTGGCCAGCGCCCGCAGCAGCTTTGCCGCTTCGCTCGCATTGGCCTGAAACTGAGCGATGTCCAGATTCGCAGTGTTCAACATGCCTCGTTATATATCAGTTGATTCTAATTTAGCAAGTGCTTATGTACTGCGTCAGGAGGCAATGTCATGAAACCTGAAATCCAGACTTTCTTCGATCACGCGACCAACACCGCCAGCTATCTGGTTTCCGATCCGGTCACCGGGGCGGCTGCGGTCATCGATCCCGTGCTCGATTTCGAACCGGGCGGCGGCAAGCTCGCCACGACCAGTGCCGACGCAATGCTGGCGGCGGTGGAGGAACAGGGGCTGAAACTGCTCTATGTGCTCGAAACCCATGCCCATGCCGATCATCTGTCGGCGGCCGATCATATCCGTGCCCGTACCGGGGCGAAGATCGTGATCGGGGCCAACATCACCAAGGTTCAGAAAACCTTCGCGCCGGTGTTCGAAGCCGAAGACGTCGCGACTGACGGGACGGTATTCGACATATTGATGTGCGAAGGGGACACGCTGCCCTTTGGCGAGCTCGACATCGGCATCTTGCACACGCCCGGCCACACGCCCGCCTGTGTCACTTATCTGATCGGCGATGCGGCCTTTGTCGGCGATACGCTGTTCATGCCGGATTATGGCACCGCGCGTGCCGATTTTCCGGGAGGCGACGCTGCGACACTCTATCGGTCGATCCGCAAGATTCTGGCACTGCCGCCGGAAACCCGGATTTTCGTCGGGCATGATTATCTGCCCGCCGACCGCAGCGACTATCGTTGGGAAACGACCGTGGCCGAGGAGCGCGCCGCCAATGTCCATGCGCACGAAGGCGTGAGCGAAGCCGATTTCGTCGCGATGCGCGAAGCGCGCGACGCAACGCTCGCGGCGCCGCGACTGCTGCTCCCGTCGCTTCAGGTCAATATCCGCGCCGGCGCGCTGCCGCCCGAAAGCCCGGAAGGCCATGTCTTCCTGCGCATTCCGGTGACCCGGGCGGCCTGATCCTGCTGCCATGCGCCCTTCGCCGTGCTAGCATGCATGACGGAGGACGCATGGCGACAGATCTTTCGGACTATGAATCCGGCAAGCATTTCAAGGGCGATTACCGCGAGGCACTGGAAACGCTCCAGAAACGGCTCGCACATATCCAATATGCCCATATCGTCCACCGGCGGCGCGCGATCATCGCGTTCGAAGGATGGGACGCGGCGGGGAAGGGCGGCATCATCCGCCGACTGACCGCGCAATGGGATCCGCGCTATTTCGAAGTATGGCCGATCGGCGCGCCCACGCCCGAGGAAAAGGCGCATCATTTCCTCTGGCGCTTCTGGCAACGCCTGCCGCCGCTCCACAATATCTCGGTATTCGATCGGACCTGGTACGGGCGCGTGGCGGTCGAGCGAGTCGAAGGCTATGCCAGCGAGGCGGAATGGCGTCGCGGCTATGACGAAATCAATGCGTTCGAAGCGCAGCAGATCGACACCGGCACGACGCTGATCAAGATTTTCGTGCATGTGACGCAGGAGGAACAGGACGCGCGGTTGCGCGACCGGCTTTCGCATCCGTGGAAGCGCTGGAAGACCGGGCTCGACGATTTCCGCAATCGCGCCCGCCGGGCGGATTATCTTGATGCCTATGCCGAAATGTTCGCGCGCACCGACACCGAAAAGGCGCCGTGGATCGTGATCGACGGCAACAACAAAAAGGCCGCGCGCATCGCGGCGCTGACCGCGATCGCAGACCGGCTGGAAGCGTGCGTACCGATGCAGCCCCCTGAACTTCCTCCCGAAGTCGTCAAGGTTGCCCGCGCCGCACTGGGCGACTGGGATTAACCGTCAGGCAGGTGCGAATTCGCCCTTGTCGTCCATCACGTGCAGCATGCCGTCGGCGATCGCGAAATAAGCGCCCTGGAGCCTAAGCTTGCCGGCTTTCTCGCGTGCGGGGACAAAGGGAAAGGTGCGCAGATTGGCGATCGAGACGCGAACCGTCTCCAGCTCCAGCGCCCGCGTCGCTTCCGGGCCATCGCCATGTTCGGCGACAACCCGCTCGCGCGCTTCGTCGAGCAGGTCGACCCAATGATCGATGAACCCGCCTTCGCCCGGCGCGCTGCCGTCGAAGCTCTGGGTCAGCGCCGCATGCACGCCGCCGCATTTGCCATGCCCCATCACGACGATTTCCGCGACTTCCAGCTGCGTCACCGCGAACTCCAGCGCCGCCGAAACGCCGTGGCGTCCGCCACCGGTTTCGAACGGCGGGACCAGATTGGCGACATTGCGCACGACGAAAATCTCTCCCGCCGTGGTGTCGAATATCTGCGCGGGGTCGACTCGGCTGTCCGAACAGGCGATCACCATCACCTTCGGGTTTTGTCCGCCCACCAGATCTTCCCACCGCGAGCGTTCGCGCTTCCAGCCGGTTTCCCGAAAACGGTGATATCCTGCGATCAGATCAGCGAAATCGGTCATTATCTTCCCCTAGGTTTCGGTTGCCTAACTAGCGCGTGTTGTGTCCGGGGCAAGCCATCGCTATCTCGCGCGCATGAACGAAATCAGCCCGCTGCCCCGGCCCGAGCGTCAACGCAAACCCGACTGGATCCGCGTCAAGGCGCCGACTTCCGAAATGGTCGCCGAAACGCGCAAGCTCATGCGCGCGAAGAATCTGGCGACGGTGTGCGAGGAAGCGGCATGCCCGAACATGGGCGAATGCTGGTCGAAAAAGCACGCCACGGTGATGATCCTGGGCGATACCTGCACGCGCGCCTGCGCCTTCTGCAACGTCAAGACCGGCATGCCGCGCGCCGTCGATCCGATGGAGCCGCAGCATGTTGCCGATGTCGCGATCCAGATGGGCCTCGAACATATCGTCATCACCTCGGTCGATCGCGACGACCTGCCCGATGGCGGCGCGATGCAGTTCGTGAAGGTTATCCGGGCGCTGCGCGATCAGGCACCGAACACGACGATCGAAATCCTGACGCCCGATTTCCGCAACAAGCATGAACGCGCGCTGGAAATGATCGTCGACGCGCGCCCCGACGTGTTCAATCACAATCTTGAAACGGTGCCGCGCAACTATCCGATGATCCGCCCCGGTGCGCGCTATTATGCGTCGTTGCGGCTGCTGGAAACCGTGAAGAAGCTCGATCCGTCGATCTTCACCAAATCGGGCATCATGCTGGGTCTGGGCGAAGAACGGCTCGAAGTGCATCAGGTGATGGACGACATGCGTTCGGCCGACATCGATTTCCTGACGATGGGCCAGTATCTTCAGCCGACGCCCAAACATGCCAAGGTGCAGGAATTCGTGCCCCCGCAGGGTTTCGATGCCTATGCGGCCGTGGCGCGCGCCAAGGGCTTCCTGCTGGTCGCTTCGTCACCACTGACGCGCTCGAGCTATCATGCGGGCGACGATTTCGCGAAGATGAAGGCCGCACGCGACGCCAAGCTGGCGCGCGCAGCGAGCTGACCGGAACCCGCGCCGAACGACAGACAATGCCCAAACATACCGAGCAGCGCCATCTTCCCTACACCCCCGAACAGATGTTCGATCTGGTGGCGGATGTGGGTTCCTATCCCCAGTTCCTGCCGTGGGTGTCGGCGATTCGCGTCCGTTCGAACAGCGATACGATGATGGTGGCGGATATGGTCGTGGGGTTCAAAAGCCTGCGCGAGACCTTCACGTCGAAAGTATCGAAGCATCGCCCCGATTCGATTCATGTCGAATATATCGAAGGGCCGCTCAAATTCCTGCACAATGACTGGAAATTCCGGCCCGACGGGCAGGGGGGCTGCATCGTCGATTTCTGCGTCGACTTCGCGTTCAAGAACCGGGTGTTCGAAATGCTCGCCGGTCAGGTTTTCGACCGGGCGCTGCGCAAGATGATCACGGCGTTCGAGGAGCGCGCCGAAGCGCTTTACTCCGGCGACGATTCCGGTTCGGCTTCCTCGGGTTCGGGGTCGTCGGGCGGCAGCAACAGTTCGAGCGCGCACAACGCCGCCTGAAGCCGGATCGAACCGCGCCCTTCATTGTCGAAACGGCGCGAATCGGCAATGACATCGGTGGGATCGGCGCCGCGTTCGGCGCGCGCGAAGACGACTGTCCCGACAGGCTTTTTCTCAGTGCCGCCCGCCGGTCCGGCAACGCCGGTGATCGCGACCGCGACATTGGCATGGCTCTTTTCCAGCGCGCCCTGTGCCATGCTCCATGCCACTGCGATCGAAACCGATCCGAAAGTCTCCAGCACGTCCTGGCTGACTTTCAGCACCTCCATCTTGGCTTCGTTCGAATAGCTGACGAACGAGCATTCGAGCACCTCGGAAGAGCCGGGGATTTCGGTCAGCGCCGCCGCGACCAGCCCCCCGGTGCAGCTTTCCGCAACCGTGATGGTGCGCCCGCAGGCGCGATTGGCGTCCACCACCTTGCGTGCGGCATCGACCAGTTCCGCGGGCAACACTGTATCCATTACTTTGCTGCCGTATCTGCAGTGCAGACCGTAAAGGGAATGCCGCTGTCATCGGATTCTTCGTCTTCGGTCGCTTCACCGTTCGCTGCGGCTTCGGCTGCCTCCGCAGCGGCCTTTTCGGCCTTGCGCTGTTCGGCGACCATGACCCCTTCAAGACCGACGGCGAACAGACCGGCGAGATTTTCCGGCGGAAGCGGTGCCAGCTGGCCGATGGCACGATCGATATAGTTGCAGGCTTCCGGATCGAGCTTTTCGGCAAGCACCGGTCCCAGAATCGCACCCAGCATCACCGAAAGCATCGAAGGGTCGATCGATTCGGGCAGGTTCAGCTCGTCCGATTCGGCGCTGAGCCGCTCGATCGCCGCCAGCGCGACCGGGCTGGCCGCTTCACCGGCAGCATCATACCCCGCGATCATCGCATCGCCGCCGGTCGCGAAGAAGGAGGTGCCCGACAGCTTGGGCTTGCAGGCTTCGCTGACCGCGCGCAACACGCCGGGCAGCGCCATCTGAAGACTGGCCTGAATTTCCACGGGCGTCAGGCACGGTTTGGTCGCTTCGGTCACCGCCTGCGCATGTGCCGCGGTACCCATAAGCGCGAGCCAGCCGGCCCCCGCAGTTGCAAAACGCTTCAACTTCATGCGCCGCTCCCAGTTAGCCTGACGGTGGCAATCGCCTGTGCCGCCATGCCTTCGCCCCGTCCGGTAAAACCCAGACGCTCCGTTGTCGTGGCCTTGATGCTAATCTGCTCGGGAGGGAGCCGCAACAGCGCCGCGACGCTTTCGCGGATCGCCTGACGATGCGGGCCGATCTTCGGCGTCTCGCAGATGATCGTCGCGTCGACGAAATCGATGATGCCCCCACGTTCCCGGATCAGCGCGGCCGCGTGCTCCAGAAACCGGGAAGAGGCGGCGCCGGCCCATTGCGGGTCGCCTGGCGGGAAATGGAGTCCGATATCGCCTTCGCCGATGGTGCCGAGCAGCGCGTCGGTGATGGCATGGAGCAGCACGTCGGCATCGCTATGCCCCGAAAGGCCGAGCGGAGAGGGGATTTCGACCCCGCCCAGCCACAGCGGCTTGCCTTTGGCATAGCGATGGACGTCGAAGCCGGTGGCGCTGCGCGAGATCATCGCGCTGCCCAGCCGCGCTTGGGCAAGCGCCAGATCGTCGGGATGCGTGATTTTCTCCAACAGCGTGTCTCCGGGGATCAGCGCGACTTCGCCGCCGCCAAGGCGCAACATCTGCGCATCGTCGGTCGCCTCGCGATCTTCGGGCCAGCCGCGATGCGCCGCAAGAATGGCATCGAAGCGGAACGCCTGAGGTGTCTGGACGCGCACCAGCGCGGTGCGATCGACGATATCGCCCAATGTGCCCGTGCCAGCGTAGCCGGCCAGCGTATCGGCGACCGGAAGCGTCGGGATCGCGCCCGGCGCCGATTCGAGCGCCGCCAGCAATCCATCGATCACCTGCGCTGGAATGATCGGGCGCGCCGCGTCATGGATCAGCACGCGATCCGCGCCGCCCTGCGCAGCAATATATTCCAGTCCGTTGCGCACCGATTCGCGACGGTTCGCACCGCCAATGACAAAGGCAATGTCGCCAAGCGCGGCCTGCAAGGCCGATTCCTGCCCTGCGCCGATCACCAGCAATATCGAATCCACTGCCGGATGCGCGGCGAGCGCGGCATGGCTGTGCGCCACCACTGGCCTGCCGGCGAGCAGGCGATATTGCTTGGGGCTGCCGCCCATACGCGAACCCGTTCCGGCGGCAACGATGATCGCAACGGTGCGTCCCATGGCGATGCGCCCTAGACGCGTGCGGACAACTTGCCAATCATCGCTTGTACCGGTAGCGGCCCTTGCCTATTTTTCAGGCAGACCATGACGACACTTGCTCCCATCCAGATCGGCGATGTGCGGATCGACGCGCCGGTATTGCTCGCGCCGATGACCGGCGTGACCGACCTGCCGTTCCGCCGCGCGGTGCGCCGGTTCGGCTCGGGCCTCAACGTGACCGAGATGATCGCCAGCGCCGCCGCGATCCGCGAAACGCGCCAGTCGGTGATCAAGGCGGCATGGGATCCGATCGAGGAACCGGTGTCGATGCAGCTGGTCGGCTGCACCCCGCATGAAATGGGAGAGGCGGCCAGGCTCAATGAGGATCGCGGCGCCGCGATCATCGACATCAATATGGGCTGCCCGGTCCGCAAGGTTACCAATGGCGATGCCGGGTCGGCGCTGATGCGCGACCTGAAACATGCCGCCGCGATCGTGAAGGCGACGGTGGAGGCAGTGTCGGTTCCTGTCACGCTCAAGATGCGGATGGGCTGGTGTCATGACAGCCTCAACGCACCCGAACTCGCGCGGATTGCCGAGGATCTGGGCGTCAGGATGGTGACCGTCCACGGCCGTACCCGCAATCAGATGTATCGCGGCTCCGCCGACTGGACCTTCGTGCGCAAGGTGAAGGACGCGGTCTCGATTCCCGTCATCGTCAATGGCGATATCTGCTCGGTCGCCGATGCGCGCGAGGCGCTGGCGCAATCGGGCGCCGACGGTGTGATGATCGGGCGGGGTGCCTATGGCCGTCCCTGGCTGCTGCGTCAGGTGATGGATGCGCTGTGCCTCGGTCAGGAACGCGAAGATCCGACAATTGATGAACAATATCAGGTGATTATTCGCCATTATACCGAAACGCTCTCACATTATGGAGAGCAGGTCGGCGTCAATATGATGCGCAAGCATATCGGATGGTACACACGCGGCCTGCACGGCTCGGCAGAGTTTCGCAACAAGGTCAATCAGGAACCCGACGCAACGCGCGTGCTCGCGATGCTCGACGAATATTACGCCCCGTGGCGATCGCGCGAAGCGGCGTAGCGCCCATGCCGCAGGACGCGCCGATTGCCGGACCGTCCTTTGCCGAGCTGTTCGCCGCGATGCCGGTCGCGGTACTGATTCTCGATCCCGAAGAGCGGGTCGTCCACGCCAATGCGGCGTGCGAGCTGCTGCTCAACCATTCCGAAAAGTCGATGATCGGGCAACGGCTGCACAGCATATTGACGCCGCCCGCAGATGATGTGTCGCGCCGCAGCGGCCATGGCTTTGCGGCATTCGATACCGAAGTGCGCGTGGTACGCGGCCCGCGCCTGCGCGTCGATTATCTGGAATCGATGATTGCCGACAATCCGGGCTGGCGCATCCTGACGCTCCACCACGCGCCGACCGCACGTCGCACCCATGGCGTCGAACGCAGCGCCGGCGCACGTGCCGCGATCGGCGCGGCGGCCATGCTGGCGCATGAGATCAAGAATCCGCTTTCGGGCATTCGCGGCGCCGCGCAGCTTCTGGAAGGCGGCGCGGAGGAAAGCCCGGAGCTTACCCGGCTGATCACCACCGAAGTCGATCGCATCACTGCGCTGATCGATCTGATGCAGGATTTCACCGACACGCGGCCGATGAAGCTCGAATCGACCAATGTCTATCCGCTGCTCGAACATGCCAGCCGGCTGGCGCTGACCGGATTTGCGCGCGATATCCAGCTGGAGGAACGATTCGATCCTTCGCTGCCCCCGGCGATGATCGATCGCGACGCGTTTCTTCAGATTCTGCTCAACCTGCTCAAGAACGCCGCCGAGGCGCTGGTCGATACGCCCGAGCCCCGGATCACGCTTTCCGCCGCCTATCGCCACGGCATGTCGGTGAGCAGCGGTCCGCGGCAGGTCCGGCGCCCGCTGCCGATCGAGATTGTCGTGTCCGACAATGGTCCGGGCGCGCCGGAGGATATCGCCGACCATCTGTTCGAACCGTTTGTTTCGGGCAAACCGGAAGGGAAGGGGCTTGGCCTGCCGCTGGTCGACAAGCTGGTTCGCGACATGGGCGGCATCGTTCAATATGCGCATGAGGAGGGCGTGACGAGTTTTCGCCTGCTGCTGGCAAGGGCAACCCAATGAGCGGAAACATCCTGATCGTCGATGACGACAATGCGATCCGCACCGTCGTGGCCCAGGCGCTGAAGCGTGAGGGCCATCATGTCCGGTCTGCGGCCAGCCTGGCGGAATTGCGGCGCGAACTGGAACACGGTGTTCCCGATGTGCTGGTGACCGACGTCGTGCTGCCCGACGGCAACGGCCTCGACATGGTCGGGCCGCTGATCGCGCAATATCCCGACCTGCCGGTGATTGTCTTTTCCGCGCGCAACACGCTGACCACCGCGGTGCGCGCGACCGAAGTCGGCGCATTTGATTATCTGCCCAAGCCGTTCGACCTAAACACGCTGGCGCAATCGGTGGCCGGAGCGCTCGAACGGCGGCGGCGGGCACCCGCAGCGCAGCCCGACACCGATGAAGCCGCTTCCTCGCCTTTGATCGGCCGTTCGCCGGCGATGCAGGAAGTCTATCGCGTCATCGCGCGCGTCGTTTCGAACGACCTGACCGTCCTGATCTCGGGCGAATCGGGCACCGGCAAGGAACTGGTCGCTCGCGCCATTCACGATCTGGGATCGCGCCGCCGGGCGCCGTTCGTGGCGCTCAACATGGCGGCGATCCCGCGCGAACTGATCGAAGCCGAGCTGTTCGGGCACGAACGCGGCGCCTTTACCGGTGCGCAGGCGCGCGTGGCAGGCAAGTTCGAACAGGCCGAAGGCGGCACGCTGTTCCTCGACGAGATCGGCGACATGCCGATGGAGGCGCAGACGCGGCTGCTGCGCGTGCTGCAATCGGGCGAGTTCACGACGGTGGGCGGGGCGCGGACGATCCGTGCCAATGTCCGCATCGTCGCCGCGACCAACAAGGATCTGGCCCAACTGGTGACTGCCAACCAGTTTCGCGAAGATCTCTTCTACCGGCTCAATGTCGTGCCCGTGGCACTGCCGTCGCTGCGCGAACGGCGTCAGGACATCGCGCTGCTCGCGCATCATTTCCTGGAACGCGCGGCCGAAGACGGGCTGCCGCGCAAGCAATTGAGCGATGAGGCAGTGGCGTTGCTCGAGGCCTATGACTGGCCGGGCAATGTCCGCGAGCTGGAAAATCTGATGCGGCGGCTCGCGGCGCTCAGCCGCGATTCGCTGATCGGTTCGAGCGATATCCGCGATGCGCTGGGCGAGGGGGGGCTGATCCCCGCCGCATCGGGCGATGAGGGGATCGAGGCCGCAATTCGCGCCCGGCTTGCCCGGCTTGCCGTCGAAGAGCCTGCGACGCTTGAGGATGGTTCGTTGTACGATCGGATCATCGGAGAGGTCGAACGCCCGCTGATCGAAGCAATGCTGGCACAGCATGGCGGAAACCAGCTGCGCGCCGCGCGGGCGCTCGGGATCAATCGCAACACGTTGCGCAAACGGATCGAAGTGCTCGACATCGATCTTCGATAAGACTGCCGTTCCGCCAATCCCTGCCGGGGCTTTCGGCTCATCGGCAAATTGCCACATCATGTCCTCTGCCGCCGAATTTATGTGTTTTCCGGGCAACGCTCCTGTTGTAACCAAGCAACGATGGAGCCTGTTGTGGACCCTGGAGTGACATCTCCCCGGCGAAAGCGCTTCGGCGTAACGGCGGCAGTTGAACTCGGAGTTCTGATCCTCGCGCTCGTGATGGGCGTCGTCACCTATATGGTGATCACGCGCGCGGATGCCGCGGGCCAGGTCGTGGGACCGGCCATCAGCGCGCTGTTGCTGCTCGGCAATCTCGTGCCGCTCGTCGCGCTGATCGTGCTGATCGGTCGCCGCATTGCCAAGCATCGGGCCGCCAAGTCATCGGTCGCCGGGGGCGGAAGGCTCCATGTCCGGCTGGTCGCGCTTTTTTCGGTAATCGCCAGCGTGCCGATCATCCTGACCGTGATCGCGGCGTCGACGATGTTCCATTCGAACACGCAATTCTGGCTGACCGGCCGTGCGGCGAATGCAATCGACGATGCCATCAGCCTGGCCAAGGAAGGGCAGAATCTGATCGCCCAGCGCTGGGGCGGGGAGGCGCGCCAGATTACGCTGGATATCGCCAAATATTATCCCCGTGTTCCCACCGATTCGGCGGAATTCCAGTCGTTTTTCGATCAGCAGACCTATTTCCGCAATCTCGAGCAATCGGTGCTGTTCACCTATGAACCCGGCAAGAAGCTGCGCGTCCTCTATCTGTTCAATCCGCCCGAAGAGGCGGCGTTTCTCCAACGCGTCGATCCGTCGCTGCTCGATACGCTGACGGTCGATTCAACGCCCGACGTCTATCTGACCGCCGACACCATCTGGGTCGTGGCCAAGGTGCCGAAGGTGCCCAATCTCTATCTCTACGCCGGGACCAGCGTGAATGCCGAGTTCCTGAACAAGCAGCTGGTTTCCGCCGAATCGATCACGCGCGAATATGAAGCGATTCAGGCGCGGGCACGCGGCGTGCAGATGCAGTTCAATGCCGCCTTGTTCGTCGTCGCGCTGCTGATCGTCGGCTTTACCATGCTGATCGCGCTGGCCGTTGCCGACCGGCTCGTGCGCCCGATCGACAGGCTGGTCGATGCCGCAGGCAGCGTTGCCGAAGGCGATCTGAGCGCGCGCGTCCCCGTTTCGGCGGCGAGGGACGAAATCGATACGCTGGGCGTTGCGTTCAACAGCATGACCGAGCGGTTGCAGGAACAGACATCGGCGCTGGTCGACGCCAACCTTCAGCTCGAAAGCCGCCGCGCGCTGATCGAAGCGGTGATGTCGGGCGTGACCGCCGGCGTCGTTTCGATCGGTCCCGACCGGCGCATTCAGCTGATCAACGATTCCGCGCGCATCCTGCTGCATATCGGCGAGACCGAGCCGGTGGGACATGCGCTTGCCGACGTCGCTCCGGAACTCGACACCCTGCTCGACAGCGGCGACCGCGAGGCGATCGTTCAGATGACCACCGGCGGCGAGGCGCGCACGCTCGCGGTCAAGGTCACGCGCGATGAAAGCGGTCAGGTGCTGACTTTCGACGACATTACCCAGCAATTGCTCGATCAACGGCGCGCCGCATGGTCCGACGTCGCCCGGCGCATCGCGCACGAGATCAAGAATCCGCTGACGCCCATTCAGCTCGCCGCCGAACGGCTCCAGCGCCGCTATGGCCGCAAGCTGGAAGAGGATGAGGGGACCTTTGCCCGGCTGACCGACACGATTGTCCGTCAGGTCGGCGATCTGCGCCGGATGGTCGACGAATTTTCCTCCTTCGCGCGGATGCCCAAACCGGTTTTCCGCGAAGAATCACTGCTCGATATCGCGCGTCAGGCGATGTTCCTCCACGAAGTCGCGCATCCGGGCATCCGTTTCCATGTCGAAGCCGAAGAGGATCTGCCGGCGTTCGTCTGCGACCGTCGCCAGATCGGCCAGGCGCTGACCAATGTGGTCAAGAACGCCGTCGAGGCAGTCGAGGCGCGCGAGGAAAATGCCGAACCGGGCGAGATCCGCATGACCGTCGCGGCGGGCGAGGGGCATTCGCTCCTTGTCGAAGTCGCCGACAACGGGATTGGCCTGCCGGTCGAACGCGACCGGATCGTCGAACCCTATATGACGACGCGCAGCCGCGGCACCGGGCTTGGCCTCGCGATCGTCAAGAAGATCATCGAAGAACATTTCGGCACGATCGCCTTCGCCGACCGGCCTCAGGGCGGCACGGTGGTGCGCATGGTCTTCGATACCACGCTTTTGTCGCATCTCGCGACCGAAGCGAGTGAAGAAGACGGGAAGGGGAATGAACCCCGTCCCGTCGCGCTTACCCGCAATGAAAGTGGACGCTCATGACACTCGACATCCTCGTCGTCGACGACGAACGCGACATTCGCGAGCTGGTCTCCGGCGTGCTCGAAGATGAAGGCTATCAGACGCGCGGCGCCGCCGACAGCACTGCCGCGCTCGAAGCCATTGCCGAGCGGCGCCCGTCGCTGGTTCTGCTCGATGTTTGGTTGCAGGGATCGAAGCTCGATGGGCTGGATCTGCTCGACGAGATCAAGCGGCGCGATCCTTCGATCCCGGTGCTTGTGATTTCGGGGCACGGCAATCTCGACACCGCAGTGGCGGCGATCCGGCGGGGCGCATCCGATTTCATCGAAAAGCCGTTCGAGGCCGAGCGGCTGCTGCTGATGGTCGAGCGCGCGACGGAGACCGAACGGCTGCGCCGCGAAGTCGCTTCGCTGCGCGCAACGGTGGGGTTCGAAGCGGACCTGACCGGAAATTCGAGTGCGATCAACACCGTTCGCGCGACTCTGAAACGAGTGGCGTCGACGGGAAGCCGCGTGCTGATCAATGGCGGGCCGGGAACCGGCAAGGAGGTGGCGGCGCGGCTGCTCCACGGGTGGAGCCAGCGCGCCGGCGCGCCGTTCATCATCGCCAGCGCCGCGCGCATGACCCCCGAACGTGTCGAAGAGGAATTGTTCGGTGTGGAAGAGGGCGGCGATCTGGTGCGCCCCGGCCTGCTCGAACAGGCGCATGGCGGCACCTTGTTCCTCGACGAAATCGCCGACATGCCGGTCGCGACCCAGGCGCGCATTCTGCGCGTGCTGACCGATCAGAGCTTCTCGCGGATCGGTGGCCAGCGGACCGTGAAAGTGGATGTCCGGGTCGTTTCCGCGACGTCGCGCGATCTGATGGGCGAAATCGCGGCGGGGAATTTCCGCGAGGATCTCTATTATCGGCTCAATGTCGTGCCGGTCACCATTCCGGCGCTGGCCGAACGGCGCGAGGATATTCCCGTGCTGGTCGAACATTTCGTCGCGCATTATGCGCGCGAACGCCGCGTGCCGACGCCCGAAATCGCTTCCGACGCGCTGGTCGCGCTGCAAAGCTATGAATGGCCCGGCAACGTCCGCCAGCTGCGCAATGTGGTCGAACGCACGGTTATCCTGGCGCCCGGGGACCGGATCGGTCGCATCGACCTCGATCTGCTTCCGCCCGAAGTGCTCGGCACCAGCAACCAGTCGGAAGGCGGCATGGGCACCAATGCGATCATGGGATCGCCGCTCAAGGAAGCACGCGAGACATTCGAACGCGAATATCTGCGCATCCAGATCCGCCGTTTTTCGGGAAATATCTCGCGGACGGCGAACTTTATCGGGATGGAGCGTTCGGCACTCCATCGCAAGCTCAAGCTGCTGGGCATTACCGAGACGCGCGAGGACCGGAACTGACCCGATCGGTGCACCGCAATTGCCGGTGCTGGACGGGCGGCCCGGGGCACCCTAGATTGCAACCCGTCCGTCGCGAATGGCGTGACGATCCGACGCCGGGAACCGGCGCACAGCGGGACAAATCCCGCCAATAACAGAAGGAAAACGCGGCATGGCAGAAAAGCAGACTTCGCTTCAGGACCTGTTTTTGAATTCCCTGCGCCGATCGAAGACTCCGGTGACCATGTTTCTGGTCAAGGGCGTCAAGCTTCAGGGCATCGTCACCTGGTTCGACAATTTCTCGGTGCTGCTGCGCCGCGACGGCCAGTCCCAGCTGATCTACAAGCATGCGATTTCCACCATCATGCCCGCCGGTGCGATGGACCTGCCCGCGCTTTTGGAAGCGGTGGGAGAACATCAGTCTAAGAACCCGGTTTTGCAGGAAATTTTCCTCAATGCGATCCGCAAGGCGCAGGAAAATGTCACGATGTTCCTGGTCAATGGCGTGATGCTGCAGGGCCAGATTGCGGGTTTTGACCTGTTCTGCATGCTGCTTCAGCGCGAAGGCATGGCGCAACTCGTCTACAAGCACGCCGTTTCGACGATCCAGCCGGCCCATCCGCTGAATCTCGCCGAAGAGACGAACAGCTCGGACGACGATTGAGTACCGGATTCGATCGCGACGCCGATGATTTCGCACGCGGCGCGCGTGCCGTCGTCGTCTATCCCGATATCGGTGGATCGGCACGCGATGCCGATGCGCGGCTGGAGGAGACTGCCGGTCTCGCCGCCGCGATCGGGATCGACGTGGCCGAACGCACTGCATTCCGTATCCGCCAGCCAAAGCCGGGGACACTGATCGGCTCGGGCCAGGTCGAAATGCTCGCCGAAACGGTGCGCGATCACGAATTGCAACTTGCCGTGTTCGACGCGGCGCTGACGCCGATCCAGCAACGCAATCTGGAAAGCGCGCTCGGCTGCAAGGTGATCGACCGTACCGGGCTGATACTTGAGATTTTCGGCGAACGCGCACGCACTGCCGAGGGGCGGCTGCAGGTCGAACTCGCGCATCTCGATTATCAGGCGGGGCGGCTGGTACGCAGCTGGACTCACCTTGAGCGCCAGCGTGGCGGCTTCGGCTTTCTGGGCGGACCCGGCGAAACCCAGATCGAAGCCGATCGGCGGCTGATCCGCGATCGCATGGCGCGTTTGCGCCGCGAGCTCGATCAGGTCAGCCGCACCCGCACGCTGCAGCGCGACCGGCGCCAGCGTGCGCCCTGGCCCGTGATCGCGCTGGTCGGCTATACCAATGCCGGAAAATCGACGCTTTTCAATCGCCTGACAGGTGCCGACGTCATGGCGGAAAACCTGCTCTTCGCGACGCTCGACCCTACGCTGCGCCAGATTTCGCTGCCCGGCATCGACAAGGCGATCCTGTCGGACACCGTCGGTTTCGTCTCCGAACTGCCGACGCAACTCGTCGCGGCGTTCAAGGCGACGCTGGAAGAAGTGGTTTCGGCCGATCTGCTGATTCATGTCCGCGACATTTCGCATCCAGACAGCGAAGCGCAGCGCGCCGATGTCGAGAAAGTCCTGTCCGAAATCGGCGTCGACGAAACGACGCCGCGGATCGAAGCGTGGAACAAGATCGACCTGCTCGACGAAGAGCGCCGCGCGGAACTGCTCGCCGAAGCCGAGGGTCGCGAAGATCTGATGACGGTATCGGCTGTGACGGGGGAGGGCGTCGACGCGCTGCGCCGCGCCATGGCCGAACGGCTGACCACCGGCCATCGCCGCTATGTCGTTCGCCTCGACCCCGCCGATGGTGCGGGCGCCGCCTGGCTGCATCAGCATGGCGAAGTGCTGGAACATTGGATGGACGAGGGGGATGCCCTGTACGAAGTGCGCATGGCGCCGCGCGACCATGAACGGTTTCTGTCGCGGACCTGACAATTTCGGAAAGGGGCAGCTTGCGCTATTTCGTCGATACCGAATTCAACGGCTTTCTGGGCGAACTGATCTCGATCGCGCTGGTCCCGGAAGCCGAGGATATGGCACCATTTTACGCTGCGCTGGCATGTGATGCGCCCACCCAATGGGTGCGCGAAAATGTCATCCCTTCGCTGCGCACCGATCCGATCCCGCGCGAGCAATTGTCCGAACGGTTCGGCGCCTATCTCGCAAACGACCCGGAGCCGATCCTGGTGGCCGACTGGCCGGAGGATCTGGCGCATGTCCTGTGCCTGACCGTCACCGGGCCGGGGCGTCGGCTGGTTACGCCGCCGCTTCGGTTCGAATTGCTCCAAAGCAGCGGTTTCGATGCGGCTGCGGCCAGCGAAGTGCCGCACAATGCCTATTACGATGCCGTGGCGCTGCGCCGGCACGTCCTGTTGCGCATGCGTTAGGCGCCGGCGGCCTTGGCATCCTGCCAGAGCCGCTCCATCGCATCGAGATCGAGATCGGCGAAGCCGTCGCCGGCAACATCCTCCATTGCCCGAAAGCGCCGTTCGAACTTGGCATTGGCCGCGCGCAGCGCCGCTTCGGGCTCGATACCCTGTTTACGCGCCCAATTGACCACTGCGAACAGCAAGTCGCCGATTTCCTCTTCGCGATGCGCCGCATCGGTGGCCGCATCGACTTCGGCGATTTCCTCGATCACCTTGGCACGCGCACCATCGGCATCGGGCCAGTCAAACCCGACGCGCGATGCACGTTTCTGTAACTTTTCCGCGCGTAACAGGGCAGGGAGGGAAAGCGCCACTCCCGCCAGGGCGCTGTTATCACCCTTCTCCCCCCGCTCTTCGGCCTTGATTTGTTCCCACAGGTGATGGCCGCCATTTTCGGCATCGCCAAAGATATGCGGATGGCGGCGCTCCATCTTGTCGCTGATCGCAGCGATGACGTCGGGCAGCGCAAACGTGCCGGATTCCTCGGCCATGCGCGCATGGAACACGACCTGGAGCAGCAGGTCGCCAAGCTCGTCGCGCAATTCGGCCATGTCGCTGCGCGCGATGGCGTCGGCGACTTCATAAGCTTCTTCGATCGTATAGGGCGCGATCGTCTCGAATGTCTGGACGGTATCCCATTCGCATCCGCGTTCGGGATCGCGCAGCCGCGCCATGATCGCCACGAGGCGGGCGATATCGCCGCGTCCGATGCCGGGGGGGAGGCTCCAGTCACTCATTTCGGGATATCCGCTAGAACGATAATATACATTATGTTAAATCGAGCTGGTGTCAGCCACGGCTGGTGGTTCGAGGATCAACGTCTGTCCCTCTACGCGCCAGGAGCCGAGCCGGGACAGAAAGTTCATGCCCAGCACATCCAGATCGCCGAAATTGGATGCCACCACCACACCCAGATTGTCCGTGCGTAGCGATCCGATCGCCAATTTCTCCACCGTCCCATGCTTTGCCAGCACGGTTCCGTTGGCAGTCGACAACAGCACGGGAAAGTCGCTGTCGGGCGTGATTCCGGCGGCCTGCGCAGTCGCTTCGGACAGCGCCGTTGTGGTCGCGCCGCTGTCGATCAACATCATTCTGCTGATGCCATTCAGCGTGACCCGCGCATAGAAATGGCCGTCTGGCGACATGCGAATGCGAACGGCATCGCCCACAACCTGCTGGCTGGAAATTCCCAGTCGGTCGCCGATGGCCGCAAAGAAATTCTGGATCTGATAGCGGTGAGACACCAGCAGCAACACGACAAGCGCGATTGCCGCCCAACCCAAAATGCCGCGGAGCCAGGTGGCCAACGACAAACGGCGCGACGCCAAGGTGCCGGCGATCGCGACGAGAACCACGACAAGCCAAATCGTATTCGGGCCGAAGCCGTTCAAAAAGCGATCTCCATCCCGTCATAGCCCGGGACCACGCCCGCCGGCAGTTCGGCGGCGAGGCTAGCATAGTCCATCGAGTTATCCATGTGGATCAGCGCGGCTTCACCGATATTGCACGCCGCAATCCATTGCAGCGTATGCGCAAGGTGCGGATGCGTCGGGTGCGGGCGGCGCCGAAGCGCATCGACCACCCAATAATCCATTCCTTGATATACAGACTGCATTTTATCTGTCAAGTCATTGAAATCAGTAGAATATCCTATCGATACGCCGCCGCTTTCAAAGCGGAAACCCGCCGAAGTTATCCCGCCATGCGGTTGATCGACCACGCGCACGTTGATGTCGCCGATCGTGATCGCGTCGGGAAGCATTTCCCCGGCGACCACCGGCGGATAGCCTGCTCTCCCCCTGAAGATATATTCGAAGCGCGTCCGCAATTGCTCCAGCGTCCATGGGCGCGCCAGACCGCGCACAGGCTCGCCGCCGCGCGCATGCATCACCTGCCTCAGATCGTCGATCCCGTGACAATGATCCGCATGGTCGTGGGTCCAGATGACCGCATCGACATTGTCGACCTCTGCGGTGAGCAGCTGTTCGCGCATATCGGGGCTGGTATCGATCAGGATACGCGTCGTGTCGGTCGAAACCAGCACCGACGCGCGGGTCCGCCGGTTCCTGGGTTCGGTTGGATCGCACGCACCCCAGTCATTTCCGATCCGCGGCACGCCAGACGATGTGCCCGAGCCGAGGATGCGGATCTTCACGCGCGCGTCTTGGCGAACAGCCGGTGGAAATTCTCGCGCGTCACGTCCGCCAGCGCGTCCGCATCCTCACCGCGCAATTGCGCCAGAAAACGGCAGGTATCCGCCACAAATGCCGGCTCGCCAGTCTTGCCGCGATGCGGCACCGGCGCGAGGAACGGCGCATCGGTTTCAACCAGCAGCCGTTCGCGCGGCAGTCGCACGGCGGTTTCCTGCAGATCCTTCGCATTCTTGAACGTCACGATCCCCGAGATCGAGATGTAGAAGCCCAGATCGAGCGCGATGTCGGCAAATTCACCGCTGGCGGTGAAACAATGGATCACGCCGGGAAGGGCCCCCTTCCCCACTTCCTCGCGCAGGATGTCGGCGGTGTCCGCTTCGGCATCGCGTGTGTGGACGACGATCGGCAGCTGCGTTTCGCGGCTCGCGGCAAGATGCGCGCGGAAACTGGCGCGCTGGCGATCGCGGTCGCTGTGATCATAATAATAATCGAGCCCGCTTTCGCCGATACCGACCACGCGCGGATGCGCGGCCTTGGCGACCAGCTTGGCGGTATCGACATCGGGATGGGTATCGGCCTCATGCGGATGGATGCCGACCGTTGCCCAGACGTCGCTTTCGCGCTCGGCGGTGGCGATGATATCATCCCATTCGCTTTCGCGCGTGGAAATATTGAGCATCGCCGCAACGCCGCTCTCCCGCGCGCGCGCCAGCACATCGCCTTGTTGTTCGAACAGGCCCTTGTAATTCAGATGGCAATGGCTGTCGGCCAGCTTCATGCCGATTCCTCTTCGGTTTTGAGCTCGAGCCGCGGGAACAACGGGGTGGGCTGTTCGAGCCGGAAATCGCTTTCGGCGAGCGGCGAATACCAATGCGATCCGATGGCCTCCGGCGTGCGCAGCTCAGGCGCGATGCCCATGCGATCGAGCAGCGTGGCAGCGTTTTTCGGGATCACCGGCAGGATCGACACCGCCAGCTGGGCGATGCAGATATAGAGCGTCGCGAGCACCGTCTCCATCCGCTGCGGATCGGTTTTGCGCAGCGCCCAGGGCGCCTGTTCGTCGATATAGGCGTTGCAGGCAAACACCGCCTGCACCCATGCTTCGGTCGCCTGATGCAGCGCGAGGCTTTCGAACGCGGCAGGCACGGTTTCGCGCACCGCCTTGCCCACGGTTTCGAACAAGGCCTCGTCGGCGGCATCATGGCCGTGAATCTGCGGCGGAGACGCACCGCAATTCTTGAAGATCTGAGTCAGCGTCCGCTGCGCCAGATTGCCGAAGCTGTTGGCCAGATCGGCATTGGCCCGCGTGACGATCGCTTCGTCGCTGAACGTCCCGTCCTGCCCGAAGCTGACGTCGCGCAGCAGGAAATAGCGCAGCGTATCGACGCCATAGAGCTCGGCCAGCGCCATCGGATCGACGACATTGCCGGTCGATTTCGACATTTTCTCGCCGCGATTGAGCAGGAAGCCGTGCCCGAACACCTGTTTGGGCAGCGGCAGCTTCGCCGACATCAAAAATGCAGGCCAATATACGGTGTGGAACCGGACAATGTCCTTGCCGATCAGATGCAGGTCCGCCGGCCAGTATTTTTCGAACATCACCGCGTCGTCGGGGTACCCGACTCCGGTGATGTAATTGGTCAGCGCGTCGACCCAGACATACATGACATGTCCCGGGCTGCCCGGGACCGGCACGCCCCAGTCGAAACTGGTGCGGCTGACCGACAGATCGGCAAGCCCGCCCTCGACAAAGCGCAGAATCTCGTTGCGGCGGCTTTCGGGACGGATGAAATCGGGATTGGCGGCGAAGAAATCGAGCAAGGGCTGCTGATATCTGGAAAGGCGGAAGAACCAGGTTTCCTCGGCAGTCCATTCGACAGGGGTTCCTTGCGGCGACAGCTTCTGCCCCCCTTCCCCGTCGGTGAGTTCCTTTTCCTCGTAAAAAGCTTCGTCGCGAACCGAATACCAGCCTTCATAGCGATCGAGATACAGGTCGCCGGCATCCGCCATCGCCTTCCAGATCGCCTGACTGGCGGCATAATGTTCGGGTTCGACCGTGCGGATGAAGCGGTCGCACGAAATATCGAGCTTGTCCGACATGTCACGGAAATATCCCGACATTTCGTCGGCAAGCGCGCGCACTTCCATATCGCGGCCGCGCGCGGTCTGGACCATTTTCAGGCCATGTTCGTCGGTGCCGGTCTGAAACCGCACGTCGCGCCCCGCCTGGCGCTGGAACCGCGCGATCGCGTCGGCCGCAATCATCTCATAGGCATGGCCGATATGCGGCCGCCCATTGGGATAATGGATCGCAGTGGTGATATAATAAGGCTTTCCCATGCGCCGCGACTTAGTGCCAATTTGGCGCTGCGGGAAGAGCGCGCTTCGCCTTCGCGCTATTCGCCCCGGACGGGTGCGATCTTGGCGACCATACCCGCCATTTCGAATATAGTCGCAGTCGAATCGAGCGAAAGGCCCACGGCAATGCCGCTCAGATCGCGCGCGGCGGTATAGCTGTCGAGCGCCTGGCGCAGTGCCGGGCCTTCCAGCGTGCGCGCCCGTTCGGCAATGAAACTCGGCACCCGTTCCAGAAACGCTTCATAGCGCGGCTGGGCGGCTTTGGCGCCCAGCAGCTTGGAAAGGCGCGATCTGACCGCATTGGTGGGATCGCCATCCGCCGCGATGCTTTCCAGTTCCTTTTCGAGCGCCGCCATTTCCAGCCCGGCAAAGCTCAGCGCGCGCCCGGGCGATCCATCGCCCGCGCGCACCAGCGCCGCGATCTCTTCCTCCGGAGCATCGGAAAGCTCACGCCGAAGGATCGACCGGACCTGTTCGTCCTCCAGCGCCTCGAACCGCAGCGTGCGGCATCGCGAGCGGATCGTGGGAAGCAAGCGGCCGGGCGCATGGCTGACCAGCAGGAAGATCGTGCCTTCGGGCGGCTCTTCCAGCACCTTGAGCAGGGCATTGGCCGCGCCGGGCCGTTCGACATCATCGATGCTGTCGATCACCACCACACGCCGCTGTGACAGCGACGGTTTGGTACTGAAACTGGCGATCAGCTGGCGCACCTGATCGATCTTGATACTGCGTGCGACATTTTCGCCGGGCTTGTCCGCGTCCTTGGGCAGGCGGATGAGCTCGCGATAATCGGGATGCGAATGCGCCGCGAACAGCCGGGCGATGCGGTGCTCCGCGGGAACATCGATTCCCGGCGGCAATCCCTCCGCGCCATCGGCGGCCACCGCCAGCATCCGCAACGCGGCGGCGCGGGCAAACTGCCCCTTCCCCACCCCTTCGGGGCCGGTGAGCAGCCACGCATGGTGCAGCGCGCGCGATTCAATCGCTTGCGCCAGCGTCGTGCGCGCGACTTCGTTTCCGATCAACGGGGTCATGGGAGCAGCTTAGCGATCGCGGGCGCGCGGCATAGGCCCCACGCCGCGCGCACCGATCAGGCCAGCCCGATCAGCGACATCAGACCCATCCATGCGCGACCGAAAAAGCCTGCCTCGCCGACATCGTTTTCCGCGACGAGCGGCAACTTCTGCGGCTCCATGCCGGGCGTCGTGATGACCAGATCGGCGATATGGTCGCCCGCTTTGATCGGCGCCTTGATCGGCCCCATGTAGACGACCTTCGCATCCATATTGAGGCCCAGCCCCGACGGGATCGTGACCGAAAGGTTGCGCGGCGCGATCAGGCCGACCGTGCGGGCCGAACCGCCCTGCACTTCGGCTTCGGATACATGACGTCCCTGTGCGACGACCTGCTTGTCCTGCCACGAGCCGAAGCCCCATTCCATGAAGCGGACCGATTCCTCGGCGCGGCCATTATAACTGTCCAGCCCGGCGAGAACCATGACGAGGCGACGGCCATTCTGCTCGGCCGACCCGGTAAAGCCATAGCCGGCTTCTTCGGTATGCCCGGTCTTCAGGCCATCGGCACCATCGACGCGGCCGAGCAGCGGATCGCGATTCTGCTGCGTGATCACCTGCCCGCTGCTCAGCGTGCGGGTATAGTCGTGGCGGCTGTAGAAGGTCTTGTAGAGATCGGGATAATTTTCGATGGTCGCCGATGCGAGCGTCGCAAGGTCGCGCGCACTGACATAGGTGCGGCCTTCGTCGGGCCAGCCGTTGGAATTGCCGAAATGGCTGTTGGAAAGGCCCAGCTTCTGCGCCTGCTGGTTCATCAGATTGGTGAACGCCTGTTCGGTGCCCGAAATACCCTCGGCCAGAACGACGCACGCATCGTTACCCGACAGCGTGACGATGCCATAGAGTAGTTCGCGAACCGAAATCTCTTCACCGGTTTCCAGGAACATGGTCGAACCGGCCTGTGGGCCGTGCCAGCGGCGCCAGGTTTCGGGGCGAACCTTAAACTTGGTGTCGAGCGACAATTCGCCGCGCTTGATCAGGTCGAACGCGACATAGACCGTCATCATCTTCGCCATCGAAGCAGGCGGGATGCGGCGATCGGGATCGCGCTGAAACAGCACCGCCCCGGAAGACAGGTCCTTCATGAAAGCGATCGGCGCCGGGGTTTCGAAAGTCGGCGTCTGAGCAGTTGCAGGTGCGACGAGCGTCAGCGCAAGCGCGGCGGCGATCAGCTTTTTCATGGCGGCCATTTCCGAGTGGCTAGAGGTTACTGGGTCACGATCCTCGCATCGCCAAAGCCACGACGGACCGCGATGGCCCGCCCGCCCTCGGCGGCGGTGCGGCTTGGATAGGGCCCCATGCGCACGCGGTAAAGCCCGCGTGTTTGTTCAACGAACCCGCCAAGGCTCTGCGCGAGCTGCTGCGCGCGCGCGCTGTTCGACAGTGCGGCCACCTGAACGAAATATCCGCCGGTCGCCGGAGGCGCGGTTGTCGTCGGCGTCGGTGTCGGTTGATACACGACACCCGGCTGCGGCGGCTGGTACGGCGACGGCGCAGGGGCCGAAGCGACCGTTGGCGGCGCGCCGAGTTGCTTGCGCAACGGCACCAGCAGCGATTCGGGCGCATCGATTCGCGGCGTCGCCGGGCTGCCCGCCCGCAGCGCGGCTTCATCCTGCGCCGGCGGCGTCACTTTGCGCACCCGCACGCCCGCGACGCGCGAAATGCCCAGCTGTTGCGCAGCGCCCGGCGAAAGCGCGATGATGCTGCCGCCCGGCTGCATGCCGCCGGTTATCATCACCAATATGGTGCGACCGGTATCGAGCGCGGTAACTTCCACGAACGTTCCGGCGGGAAGGCTGGGATGGACGGCAACGACCTGTTGATTGGCCGCCGGATCGCCGCTGGCAACCCCGCGCACTTCGGCATAGCCGACCTGATCATAGCGGAGTTCGTCGGACTGATGCTGCGACGAACCCTGGGGGCCGCTCGACGGCGGAGGACCGCCCGGTACCGGTGCGCTCGCCGCCGGATAATCCTGCTGCGCCTGGCGCTGTTGCGGATATTGCGGCTGTGCGCCGGGCGGCGCGTAGCTGGCACCTGCCCCCTGCTGCGCGGGATATCGCGGCTGGATATCGCCGTCGATGCCGCTCTGCGGCGCGTTGCCGGCATAAGGCTGTTGTTGCACGGGCGCCGGCTGCGCATAGGTCGAGCCGGGCTGCGAATAGGGCTGCTGGGGAGCCTGTTCCTGCGTGTACCGGTTGGCGGGATATTGACCGGGCGAATAGGCCCAGCTCTCCCCGCCATGGGAGGTCCCACAGCCGGCCAGCAGGAGTGCGCTCAGCGCCGCAAAACTAGCGTTCCACTTCATCGGCAAGCAGGCCTACCGACAAAGCGTAAAAATTTGAGCAATTATAATCGAGGATCACGCGATAATTTCCGGTGAGCAGATAGGCGGTCTTTCCCGGCCCATCCGGTTCGAGCAGCGAAGCAAGCACATTGTCGCCCGGCCAGGGGCGATTGAGCGGCACCAGCCCCAGCGCGCGCCATTCCGCCATCGTCTTCCACTCGCTATGTCGTTCATGTACGCGCGGGCAGCGCGGCGACAAGGTGTGATTGCCGATCGCGTCGCGGTTCAGGCCCGATGGCACCGACACCGCGATTCCCCAGGGCTGGCCCGGCCGCCAGCCGGCATTGACGAAATAATTGGCGATCGAAGTCAGCGTGTCGGCATCGCTGCTCCAGATATCGGCAAGGCCGTCGCCATCGCCGTCGCGCGCCAGCCGGAGATAGACCGACGGCAGAAATTGCGGTCCGCCCAGCGCGCCTGCCCAGCTGCCGATCAGCTTGTCGCGCGGCACGCCCATGTCGATCATCTTGAGCGTGGCGATGAATTCCGCCGCGAACAGATCGCGCCGACGCCCTTCATAGGCCAGCGTCGCCAGCGCGCTCGGTGCGTCGAAACCGCCCATGATCGCGCCGTAATTGGTTTCATGGCCCCAGATCGCAACCATGATCGATTCGGGAACACCGGTTTCCGCTTCGATACGCGCCAGGCGGCTGCGCATCCGCTGCCACGCCTCGCGCCCGCGCCGAATCCGCGCCGCGTCGACATGCCGCGCCTGATAGGGTGCAAAGGCAGGGATCGGCGCATTGGGGTTGCCCCCCGGCTGATCGCGATCGAGCTCGACCACGCGCGATTTGAATTCCAGCGTCGGCATGACGGCGTCGATCGTCCGCTGACTGACGCCTTCGGCCCGCGCCTGTGCCGCGAGCTGAGGCAGATAGTTCTGGAAACCGGCAGCATCCTGCGCCTCGGCGCCGGGGGCGTTGGCAAGCGCCAGACCGAGCGATGTCATGGCGAGCGTGAGAAAGCGCATGGCGGGACCGTAAATTCGCATCCCCCGTCTCTGCCACAGCGGCGAACAAGGCTGAACCCCCCAAAGCAGGACTTGCGAAAAACAATATGGGTCGCGATAGCGCTTGCCGACGCGGAGAGGTGGCCGAGTGGTTTAAGGCAGCGGTCTTGAAAACCGCCGTGGGTTCACGCTCACCGTGGGTTCGAATCCCACCCTCTCCGCCAGTATTTGCTGGCCTACCGCTTTGCTGCTTGAGGCCGTTGGTTCCGAGTTCGGACTCTCCGCCAGTTTTTGTTTGAGCCTCAAGCGCCGGCGGCGACATCCGTCGCCTTGGCTTTCCTCGCATAAGCTCGGGCGGCCGTTCGGCCTTGCGAACCCTGACGGGTTCGAAGAATCGCCCTCCCGCTCCGGAGGTCTTTGTGCGCTAACGCCTTCGGCTGCTTGAGCGCTTGGCTGGCTTCGAGCGTGCTCTCCGGCGTTATTTGCTGGCCTAACGCTTCGCTGCTTGAGGCCGAGGGGCCGAGATGGGGCGTTGGCTGCGTGCACCCTGCGGCATTCTTGATTTTTCTGCGGCTTCCAACGGCGTGACCAAAGATTTCCTAAAATTGCTTTGAATCGGGCAATTTCGGAGATCTTTGCGTGCCAATTCTAGCGCGACTGAAAATCAGCAGACGAATTTTCGTAGTGGGGTTGGCCTCGTTGATCGGGTTGCTGCTGGTGACCGCACTTTCGATGGCCGAATTGCGCACCTCGCTGACGCGCAGTTTCGAGGCACGGACCCAGCAGACGCTCGACGTCGCCTATAGCCAGCTTGAGCGGTATCAGGCCGAAGAACAGGCCGGGCGCATGACCCGCGAACAGGCGCAGGCTGCGGCAATTCGGGCAGTGGAGTCGCTGCGCTTTGGCGAACTGAACTATTTCTTCCTGTTCGATTACGACCTGAAAATGGTCGCCCATCCGGTCAAGCCGGAGCTGGTTGGTACCGGCCTTGGCGAAAAGACCGATGCCGCCGGCAAGCTGCATTACCGCGCGATGCGCGACGCAGGTAAATCGGGCGGCGGGTTCGTTCAGTACGTGTACGAAATGCCCGACGGCTCGGGTGTGAAGGAGAAGCTCTCCTATGCGCGCGGGTTCAAGCCCTGGGGCTGGGTCATCGCGACGGGCGTGTTCAACGACGAGATCGACGCCGCCGTTCACAGTGCGATGATCGATCTTGCCAAGATGATCATCGTCGTACTGATCGCCCTCTCGGCGCTGATCTGGGTGATCAGCCGATCGATCACGCTGCCGCTTGGCGCCATCACGACGCGGATGCGCAGCCTGGCCGATGGCAATGTGTCGGACGCAATCCCCGGCGTCGACCGCAAGGATGAGCTGGGCGAAATGGCCGGCGCGCTTCAGGTCTTCCGCGATCAGGCAATCGCCAAGGCCGAAGCCGAAGCCGCCAACGCAAAGGCCGATGCCGACCAGAAAATGATCGTGTCGCTCGTCTCGAACAAGCTGGAAAAGCTCTCCGAAGGTGACCTGACCAGCACGATCGAGGAAAATGTCCCGCAATCCTACGCCGCGCTGAAAACCAACTTCAACACCGCGATCGCCAATCTCAGCGAACTGATCGGTGCCCTTGCGGAAGCATCGCACAGCATCGAAACCGGATCGAGCGAGATCGCGGCAGCGTCGGACGATCTTGCCCGCCGTACCGAGAGCAATGCGGCAAGCCTGGAAGAAACCTCCGCCGCGCTGGCGCAGATGAACGATCGCCTGAAATCGAGCGCGGAGGCCGCCGAACGCACGGTGGAATTCGCCCAGGGCGCGATCGGCATGGTCGATAATGGTCGCTCGACGGCGGAAAGGGCGACCAGCGCGATGGATCGTGTCGGCGAAAGCGCGCGCGGCATCGACGATGTGATCGAAGGTGTCGACAAGATCGCCTTCCAGACCCGCGTCCTTGCGATGAACGCCGCCGTAGAGGCGGGCCGTGCGGGCGAAGCGGGCCGTGGCTTCGCAGTCGTCGCAGATCTGGTGTCGGCACTCGCGATGCGCGCGGAGGAAGAGGCCAAGCGTGCCCGCGAACAGCTTACCACCACGCAGGCCGATATCGGGATCGCCGTCGGTGCGGTGCAGGATGTCGACACCTCGCTCGCCAACATCACCGACAGTGTCCGCGAAGTGCATCAGTTCGTCGAAAGCATGGCAAACGACAACCGTGCGCAGTCGCTGACCATTGGCGAAATCGCTAACGCCATGACCAGCATGGATCAGTCGACCCAGCAGAATGCGGCCATGGTCGAACAGACATCGGCTGCTGCCCGCGATCTCGCAAGCGAAGTCATCAGCCTCGCAAATCAGTCGGCGCGCTTCACCGTCGCCAACAAGGGCGGCCAGCCGAAAAAGCCGAAAACGCCTGCTCCGGCAAGGTCGGCATCTGCAAAGCCGATCAAGGCGGTGTCGCCCGCGCCCAGGCAATTCGAAGCTGCCGGTTCGTCGGTTCGCAACGGTTCGAATGCTGCCGACGGCGATTGGGCGAGCTTCTGATCCGCAGCCGCCCGGCACCAGGGCCGGGCGGCAATCACATTCATTTCGACCCTGGGCGATTCGCCTGTCTGCCCTCTGGGCACGGGCAGACGGAAACCGCCTCCCGCGACCGAGTGTCGCGACCATTTAGTGAGAAGTTCCGATGACCTATTTCGCCCGTTGTTCCACCCGCAACCTGTCGCCGATCGCGCTTGCGATTGCGGGCTACGCAGGAATCGGATCGGCCTGCGCCCAAACCCCGCCGGCCGATCCGCAGGTCCCGCCGGCGGAAGCGGTGCAGCCTGCCGAGCAGGCCAATCCCTCGATCCGCCCCTATCCGGCGCAGGCAAACGGACACGGCGTGAAGATCGGGGGCTATAACGGCTCGCGTTGGGCGGAGGATTGGCGGCTCATGGCCAATCCCGAGAAGCGCAACGACCCGCTCGACCGGCTGAAATATCTGCCGTTCAACGAAGCCGGCGACTTCTATCTGACCCTGTCGGGCGAAGCACGTCTGCGGATGAATTATTTCGAAAATCCCGGCATTGTCGAAAGCGAACATCGCCGCGAGGATATACTGCGTCTGGTCGGCGGCGCGGATCTGCATCTGGGTGGGAATGTCCGCTTCTATGGCGAACTCGGCCATGGCGGCATCGGCGGGCACAACATCGGCAACCCTTCCGCCAAGGCGCGCAACGACCTGATCGTGCAGCAGGCTTTTGGCGAAGTCAGCGGTACGCTGAGCGGCATAGAGGTCGGCGTGCGCTATGGACGTCAGGAGTTTTCCGACGGCGCGCCGCTGCTGGTGACGACTCGCGATAACAGCACGATCCGCACCTCGCTCAACGGTTTCCGCGGTTGGGCGATGGGCAGCCGCGTCCGGTTCGACGTGTTCGATTTCGAATATACCGCGTTCGGCACCGGCGGGATCAGCGATGACAGGTCGGACGACGATACGCGCTTTTCGGGCGTGACGATGGGGATCGTGCTGCCGACCTTCGCCGAAGGGCAGCTCTATCTCGATCCGTTCGTGTGGCGTGAACGCGAAAACGGAATCACCTGGGGCGCAATGACCGCGCGTGAAGAGCGGCTTTATACCGGTGCGCGCCTGTGGGGCGATGTCGGTCCGTTCACGATCGACTGGACCGTGGATCATCAGGGCGGCAGCTTTGGCGACCGCGACATCGATGCGTGGAACTTCTTCCTTGCCCAGACCTATGATCTCGGCCTTGGCGGGTGGAAGCCAGAATTGGGTATCCACTTCGATTATGGCAGCGGCGGCGGAGCCTATGGCGACGGCCCGCTGAAGGTCGCAACGACGCCGGTCGGCGGCAATATCGTCTATAGCTATCAGGGCGCACTCACCATCGCCAACCTGTTCCAGGTGACGCCCAACGTGACGGTACGGCCGGTGAAGGATGTCGTTGTCACTCTCTCCTACAACAAGCTGTGGCGCGCAAACGACACCGATGCCGTCTATCGCGCGAATGGAAAACCCTATGCGGGCACGCAGAATCTGTCGGGCAGCGATGTCGGCCAGGCCTTTCGTGCCCAGGTCTCGTGGAAAATCACGCCGCGCTGGTCGGTGACTGGTCGCTATGAATATTTCGCGGCGGGCGATCTTCTCACCCGGCTGAACTACACCGACTCCAGCTATGCCGCGATCTGGACCAGCTTCCGCTTTTAGGTCGCACGGGTACGTTTCGCCTTTCAATCGACCAGGCTATTCAACCGCCGCGCTGCCGCTGCTTTCCTTTCGTCGGTCGATGTCATCGGCCAGAAGATGCACCAGCGACCCCACGGAGTTGCGCAAGGTCTCGATTTCGCCCGTCCCGAGGGTGATTCTCCGGGCAAGGGCCTCGGGTATTGTGAGCGCTTGCGTGCGCAGCTCCCGACCCTGAGGCGTCGGTGCGACCAGCACGCGGCGCTCGTCCTGCGGGTCGCGGCTGCGGGTGACGAAGCCACCGCGTTCCATGCGCTTCAGGAGCGGCGTCAGCGTACCGTTGTCGAGATGCAGGCAGGAGCCGATTTCGCCAACGGTCACCGGCGCGCGCTCCCAAAGGATGAGCATCACCAGATATTGCGAATAGGTGAGCCCCAGGGGCGCGAGCAACGGGCGATAAAGCCGCTGGAGGAGGTTGGTCGCCGCATAAAGCGGAAAGCAGACCTGATTATCCAGCCGCAGGGGGTCGTCGCTCGATTCAGCCATGGGAGTTCTACCTGGTCTTCACGGACAGTTCGACATCGATATTCCCCCTGACCGCGTTGGAATAGGGGCAGGCCTTGTGCGCGTCGGCAACGATCTCCTCGGCGCTGGCCTGATCGACACCGGCGATGGTGACGTCAAGCGCAACCGTCAAGCCGAAGCCGCCGCTTCCGTTGGGCGCCATGCCGACCGTGGCGATCACGACGACATCGTCGTCCTTGATCTTGTTTTCCTTGTTGCGCGTCACATGAATCACGGCATTGCCGAAACAGGCGGCATAGCCGGCCGCGAACAATTGCTCGGGGTTGGTGGCGTCTTCCTTGCCGCCGAGTTTTCTGGGCAGGCTGAGGTCCAGGTCCAGCAGCCCATCGTCGCTTGTCACCGTGCCGGCGCGTCCGCCGACTGCCGTTACCTTGGTGGAATAGAGCGTGCTCATCTTCGTCTCCGTTCGATAGAATAACATTCTTAGCGATAATATGGCTAGCGATGTAATTGGGTGTTCCCCTTCCAGCTTACAAGAGCCGATCCGGTCCGCAGTTCTCGAGGCGATGGACTGGCCGCTACGTCACCTGGCTGAACGCCGGGATGGGCGAGCGACGGATGTCGGAGAACCAGACGCCCCCTGCGCTGCCAGCTGAACAGAGTCGCTTGACGGACACTGCGCGCGGGACGACACAGATATAGCCGACATGGGAGAGACCGGATCAACCCGGCACCGAAGGAGCAACCGCCCCGGAAACTCTCAGGTAAAAGAACCATGCGGCGTAAAACTCTGGAGAGTGACGGCGAAAGGATCAGATCCCGGCGCCATCCGCCGACGGGATAGCGATCTCAGGCACAAGGGACAGATGGGGCATGCGACAAGGCCGGCACGACCGGCGGGGAGAGTGCATGCGTCAAAATGATTCCGAAGGATTCCGTCGAGCGATCAGCATCACCGAAATGTTCACGATCGGCATCGGACCATCGAGTTCGCACACGGTGGGACCAATGCGCGCCGCGCACGACTTTGCCAGCGCCATCCTTGAATCCGGGGCGTCGCCGACACGCGTGACCTGCGAATTGTTCGGATCGCTGGCGCTGACCGGACGGGGTCATGCCACCGACAGCGCGACCATATTGGGACTGGCGGGATGGGAGCCCGAGCGAATCGATCCCGACGCCATTCCCGGGCTGCTCGCCGAAATACGCGACGCAGGGCGGATGATGCTCGGCGGAAAAATCGACCTTCCCTTCGCCGAGCGTCGCGACATGCTGTTCCGCAAGCGCAAATTCCTTCCCGAACATCCCAATGGCATGACCCTGACCGCGAGCCTGCCGGATGGATCGACGATGGTCGAAACCTATTTCTCGATCGGCGGCGGCGCGATCCTGCGCCGCGGGGCACAGGTGGCCCAGCACAACATCGCCCTGCCCCATATGTTCGCTTCGGCGGCGGACCTGCTCGACATTGGCGACGCCACCGGCCTTTCGATTGCCCAGATCATACGGACCAACGAATCGGTCTGGCGGACGGCGGAAGAAAGTGACGCGTTTCTCGACACTGTGCGCGATGCGATGATGGCATGCATCGATCGCGGGCTGACGCAGAGCGGCGTGTTGCCCGGTGGGCTCAACGTCCCGCGTCGCGCCGCGGCGTTGCAGAACAGCCTCACCGGCGCCCGCCCCGGTCGCAATCCCGCCGAAGTGTTCGAATGGGTCAGCCTGTGGGCGCTGTCGGTGAACGAAGAAAATGCTGCCGGCGGCCGCGTGGTGACGGCGCCGACCAATGGCGCGGCGGGCGTGATACCGGCTGTGCTCAAATTCTACGAAACGCTGATCGACGGCGCCGATGCCGCCGGCGTGCGCACCTTTCTCTACACCGCTGCGGCGATCGGAATGCTGTACAAGAAGCGCGCTTCGATCTCGGCTGCCGAAATGGGGTGCCAGGGCGAGGTCGGGGTCGCCTGTTCGATGGCTGCGGGCGCGCTTGCCGCCGTGCTTGGCGGGACCAACAGCCAGATCGAAAATGCCGCAGAGATCGGCATGGAGCATAATCTGGGGCTGACCTGCGACCCGATCGGCGGGCTGGTGCAGATCCCGTGTATCGAGCGCAATACGATGGGCGCGGTAAAGGCGATCAATGCGGCCTATCTGGCGCTGCGTGGCGATGGTCGCCACTTCGTCAGCCTCGATTCAGTGATCGAAACGATGCGCCAGACCGGCCAGGATATGCGTTCGAAATATAAGGAAACCAGCCTGGGCGGGCTGGCCGTCAACGTCGTGGAATGCTGACGGACCATCACGCCGTTATCGCGTTGAAATCCTCTTCGCTCAGCGGATCGCGGAATTCGACACCTGCGGCGAAATCATCGGCCCAGACGACGCTGGCGGCGCAATAGCCGACTTTCGGCAGGGTCAGCCAGATCATCGTACCGTTGCGCAGCGCGCTGTAGGTTTGCAGGCGCGCGCCATGTGGCGACAGATCGACGACCCGGCAAAGCGCGCGATCAAGCCCGCCGCGCCCGACCTTTGCGTCGAGCGAGACCGGCTTGCGCGGGCTGCGCCGACGGCCGAGCCCTTCGGCGGGTTCGACCTCGGCTGCGAACTGAACGGAGCGTGCCTGCAACATGGCGGACACGCTACGCCTCGCATAGCTAACGGCGTGTTAACGCCGTCAGCCGGTTCGCGATTACTTTTTGCCGAGCGAAAGGCCACCGAAGCGCTTGTTGAAGCGCGCGACCTGACCGCCCTGATCGAGCAGGCGCTGGTTGCCACCGGTCCATGCCGGGTGCGACGTCGGGTCGATGTCGAGCTGCAGCGTGTCGCCTTCGCTGCCCCAGGTGGAGCGCGTTTCGAACACGGTGCCGTCGGTCATCTGCACCTTGATCATGTGGTAATCGGGGTGCGTTTCTTTTTTCATGATATGAAATCCTTCACAAAACCACCGGTTTCCGACCGGCAGCGAAGGCGGCGCCCTACACGCGCAGGGCGTCGGATGCAAGATACCGAACGCCCTGGTTTCAGGCCTTGGGCGGATCGGCGATCATCGCAGTGAAATTCGCCTGCGCCGCGACCTGACCATCGATCAGCGCCTTGCCGGCAAATTTGCAAACGCTCGAGCGTTTCTGGACGAATTCGACTTCCAGCCGCAGCAGCACGCCGGGTTCGACCGGCTTGCGGAACTTGGCGTCGTCGATCGCCATGAAATAGACGAGCTTGCCCGACCCCGACAGGCCGAGCGACTCAACCGCAAGAACGCCCGCTGCCTGCGCAAGCGCCTCGACGATCAACACACCGGGCATGATCGGCCGACCCGGGAAATGGCCCTGAAAAAAGCCTTCGTTGATCGTCACGGCCTTGATCGCGGCGATCGACCGATCAGGAACCAGTTCCTCGACTCGGTCGACCAGCAACATCGGATAGCGGTGCGGAAGCGCCGCCATCACCTTCGCGATATCGAGGGGGCCGATCGAGCCCCCTCCCTGATCGGCCTCGCTCACCGGCCCTGCGGCTGCGACTGCGTCGGCGCAGGCTGCTGTTGCTGCTGGCCCTGCTGGCCGGGCTGCCAGCCTGCCGGCGGATTGGTCGACACCGACGGTACGACGGCGTTGAGTTCGGTCACGACATCGGCGGTAAGATCCAGCGTCGGCACGAACTTCAGCGTGGCTTCCGGGCGCAGAACGATGGCGATCTGGCGACGCGCCATGACGCGATCGAGTGCGCCGCCGAGCTGCGACGCGATCTGATCTTCGACATAGGCCTTGGCGAGCGCAACGGGAGCAAGAATCTGCTGGATCTCCTGCTCGGCCTGCTGACGGCGCTGCTGGAGCTGCTGATATTGCTGGGCGAGCGCGTTGCGGTCAGCATTCGGATTCTGCTGTGCCTGACGGAACGCTTCGACCTGCGGAGCGATTTCCTGCTGAAACGCAGTGTTGCGCTCGTTCGCCTGCTGAATCTGAGCCGCATAGGTGGCCTGGATCTGCTGGACCGCCGCCTGATAGGCCTGCGAATTTTCGACAGCTGCTTCGATATCGAGCACGCCGACTCCCGGTGCCGCCTGGGCATGCGCGGACGGAGCGATCGCGGCCGATGCAGTCGTCACCAACAGGGCGGCAGCAGCCGCCGTAAAAATGGTTTTCATTAGAACTGAGTCCCTACGTTGAATGTAATCAGCTTGGGGTCGTCCCCGGGCTGAGTCAGAATGGCCTTGGCGATGTCCAGTCGCAGCGGACCAAAGGGCGAATTCCAGTTGACGCCGATACCCACGGTAATACGCGGCCGCGCACTGTTGCCGACGAAGCGTTCCAGGAACGGCTGCGTGGTATTGAGCGCAGGATTGTTCGCCTCGGTGCCGACGCAGGTACCCGACGCGCTCGCCGCATAGCCCACCGAACAGGTGGTAAGACGCACCGCCGAATTGCCGGCGTCGTTGGTATAGCTGTTGTAATACAGAGCATTACCGGACGTGTCGGTTATCGCCACCGAATATGGCAACAACGTGGGCGAACCATCGTCATTGTACAAAAGATCGCCGTTCGTGGCGGTTGCCTGCTGGAAGGTGAAGGTCGGTTCGGGCCGGGTGATGTCGAACAACGCACCGGCCTGGATGAAGATCGACGGACGCAGACCGAGTTCACGCGCACCCGCGCCCAGGGGGATTTCGAGTTCCGCCTTGGTAAGATAATAGGCCTTGCCACCCAGCGCGTCGTCGACGATCGAATCCTTGTCGGTGATCAGCGTCTGGGTGCCCGCGGTCGGATCCCCCGAATAATAGAGGCGCTGGACGCGCGGACCGACGCCACGAATATCGAAACCGCGGAACTGCGGTTCGCCCAGCCAGTAGCGGTCGGTGATACGAACGGGATCGATGCCGGGGCCCCGGCTCGCTTCGAGCGAGTGAATATATCCGCCCTCTGCACCGACCGAGAAAATGAACCCGCTGCCGAGCGACCAGTATTTGTCGAAGTCCGCGCGCCCGCGAATATAGCGCACGTCGCCGCCCAGACCCGCGAAATCGACGCCGAGCACGAGCCGCTGACCCGCGGACGGCCGAAGCCGGCTGTTCAGGCTGTCGAAGATCAACGACAGGCCGACCAGCGACGTGATGCGTTCGCCGATGGCATCGCAATAATAGCGTCCTGCCTTCAGCGGATCGCAGGTATCGACGGTGCCGTCGCCATTCGTGTCCTTGTAGAAAGTCGACTTGTCGAGCGTCACATCATCCAGCTGGAAATTATAACGACCCGACAGCGTCCAATATTCGGTGAGCGGAATACCCGTCACGATCTGGAAACCGGTCGAAACCTGGCTGTAGGTCGTGTTGCGGTCCGTACCGATATAGTTGAACGCATTGAGGTCGCGGCGATAGATCGTGCCGCCCAGCGCGATATTGTGATCGAACAGATAGGGCTCGGTGAAGCCCAGTTCGACCGACTTCGAATAGCTAGAATAATCGACCGAGGCCGACAGCGTCTGCCCCCTGCCGCGGAAATTCCGCTGCTTGATCGACCCCGAAACGATGAACCGCTCGAGACTCGAAAAACCTGCAGAAAGCGTCAGTTCGCCGGTCGGACGTTCCTCGACATTCGCGGCCAGGATGATTCGGTCATCCGAAGATCCCGGCTTCTGCTCGACTTCGAACCCATCCTGGAAATAGCCGAGCGAGTTGATACGGTCTTCGGACCGCTTGACCTGGAAGGTATTGAACGCGTCACCCTCCGCCACACGGAACTCGCGGCGGATCACTTCGTCGCGGGTCTGGGTGTTGCCGGTGATGTCGATACGCTCGATATAGGTCCGGTTCGCTTCGGCGATGTGGAAATTGAGCGCCATGGTGTGCGTTTCGGCATCACGCGAATATTCAGGCTGCACATCGGCAAAGGCATAGCCATAGGCGCCCGCCAGCTGGCTGAGCTGGTCGATGGCGTCTTCGACCTGCTTGGCATTATACCAGTCGCCTTCCTTGAACGGGAGCGATTTCCCCAGCCGATCTTCATCGAAATCGCGAATATCGCTGTCGACCGTCACCGGGCCGAATTTATAGCGATCGCCTTCTTCGACGACATAGGTGATGATGAAATCGCGCTTGTCCGGCGTCAGTTCGGCGATCGCCGAAACCACGCGGAAATCGGCATAGCCTTCGGTCAGATAGAATTGGCGCAGCTTCTGCTGGTCATAGGCGAGGCGATCCTGATCATAGCTCGTGTTCGAGCTGAGGAGCGTCCAGAATCGCGTCTGCTTGGTCGCCATCTCGCCGCGCAGCTTGCCGTCGGAAAACTGCTCGTTGCCGATGATGTTGATCTGGCGGACCTTCGACTTCGGCCCCTCGGTGATCTCGAAAACGACATCGACGCGATTCTGGTCGAGCTGCACCATCTGCGGTTCGACGATCGCGGCGAAGCGGCCCTGACGGCGATATAGTTCGATAATTCGCGCGACGTCCGCACGAACGGCCGACCGGGTGAAGATCTGACGCGGAGCCAGATGGATCTCCGGCGTGATCTTGTCGTCCTTCAGGCTCTTGTTGCCTTCGATCAGCACGCGATTGATGATCGGGTTTTCGCGAATGTGGATGACGATGTTTCCGGTTTCCGCACCGGAAATCGAATCGACCGTCATCAGATCGCTGGCGTGGAGATCCTTGATCGCCTGGTCGAGCGATGCGTTGTCATAGGGCTGACCCACCCGCAGACGCGTGTAGGACAGCACTGTTGCCGGTTCGAGACGCTGGGTCCCTTCCACCGTCAGCGAGCGGATCACCTGCTGCTGCGCCTGTTGCTGAGGCTGCGCGTCCTGCGGCGCGGTTGCGGCTGGCGGAGTCGCGTCCTGCGCGAACGCGGTGCCGCAGACGACACCCGAAAGCATCGTCCCCGTCAGGAGCGCCGCAGTCGCGCGCGCACCGAAATTCCTAGCCGTGATTGCTGTCACCGTCCCACTCAAGTCGGAAATCCTCGTTTATTCGACCGCACGTGCGCACCTGCGCCCGCCCTGCCCTAACCATTTCAGCCAATCAACCCGGCCAGATTTTTCCACACGCCATAAGAGCCGATATCGTTGAAAGTAACCACGAGCATCAGCGCCAGAATTGCCGCCAGGCCACCGCGAAACGCCCATTCCACCACTTCCGGCTCGACGGGTTTCCGCCGCACTGCCTCGATCGCATAAAGCAAAAGATGCCCGCCATCGAGCATTGGAATTGGCAACAGGTTTATGAACCCCAGATTGATGGAAATCAGCGCGATGAGAAAAACGAATTCCGTCGGCCCCATCATCAGCCGCTGGCCCGAAATGCCCGCCATGCGGATCGGCCCGGCCATTTCGGAAACCGGACGGCGCCCGGTGATGATCTGGCCCAGGCCGTCGACCATCGATTGCATGATCGCCATCGTCGTCGAAACGCCGACGACAGGCGCCTCCAGCAACCCGACTTTCTCCTGAACCGGTTCCCCCGGCCCGATGCCGAGCTGACCGATACGATATTCGTTGCCGAACCGGTCGCGCTCGACGCGCGTGCCGATCACGGCCTCGATTTGACGCGCCTCGCCGTTACGCTCGAAATCGACGGTCACCTGCTCGTCGGGCCGCAGCTGCGTATATTGGATCATGTCGCGGAAAGTATGGACCGATCGTCCGCCGATCGCAGTGATCCGATCCCCGGCTTCAAGACCCGCTGCCGCTGCAGGGCTGCCTTCGACGATGCTGCCGGCAACGGTCGGCGTCCGATTCTGGCCGTACACGACGGCGAAGGCGCCCAGGATCAGGATTGCGACAAGGAAATTGGTGATCGGCCCGGCAGCGACGATGATCGCACGTTGCCAGAGCTTTTTCGATTGAAAGGTCTTCGCGCGCTCTTCCGCGGGCAGCGCCAGCCACGCGCTGCTCGGTTCGCCCGCCGGGTTCATGTCTCCGGCGAACCGGACATAGCCGCCCAGCGGCAACCAGCCGAATTTCCAGCGCGTGCCGCGCTTGTCGGTAAAACCGCCGACTTCGCGGCCGAAGCCGATGGAAAATTCCTCCGCCTTCACGCCGAACATCCGCCCGGCGAGATAGTGACCGCCTTCATGCACGAACACGAGCGGTCCGATCACCAGCACGAAGGCGACAATCGCCAGCAATATTGCGGGAAGTTCGATCAAGCGACGCAGTCCTTCACACGCATGCCCGCGATGCGCCGGGCCTCGGCGTCGATCGCCAGCACCGCGTCCAGCGTTTCCGGGGCAGCCGGGTCATAGCAATCAAGGGTATCGGCAACGATTGCGGCAATTTCAAGAAACCCGACACGCCGGTCGAGGAATGCCGCCACGGCGACTTCATTGGCGGCGTTGAGGATGGCCGGTCGCGCACCATCGGCCGCTAGTGCCGCCCTTGCAAGCCGCAGCGCCGGGAAGCGTTCATAATCCGGCGCTTCGAATTCAAGCGACCCGATTGCGGCAAGGTCGAGTCGCGCGCATGGCGTCTCCATCCGTTCGGGCCAGGCGAGCGCATAGGCGATCGGCGTACGCATATCGGGTGTCCCGAGCTGCGCGAGCACCGACCCGTCGATATATTCCACCATCGAATGCACCACCGACTGGCGATGCACGATGACGTCGAGCTGATCGGGCGCGATCGGGAAAAGATGGCGCGCCTCGATCAGTTCGAGCCCCTTGTTCATCATCGTCGCCGAATCGACCGATATCTTGGCACCCATCGACCAGTTGGGATGCGCCACCGCCTGTTCGGGCGTGATCGCGCGCATTGCTTCGATCGGAGTCGCGCGGAACGGTCCGCCGCTCGCCGTCAGGATGATCCGGCTGACACTGCGCGGCGCGGTGCGGTCGAGGCACTGAAACACTGCATTATGTTCCGAATCGACCGGCAACAAGGTCGCGCCATGGCACCGCGCCGCAGCGGTCATGATCGCACCCGAGGAAACCAGCGATTCCTTGTTGGCGAGTGCGACCGTGTGGCCCTGTTCCAATGCGGCCATGGTCGGCTTCAGCCCTGCACAGCCGACGATCGCCGCCATCGTCCAGTCGCAATCGAGCCTTGCGGCTTCGCATACTGCGTCTGCACCACCCGCCACGGCGATGCCGGTTCCGGCCAGCGCCTGCGAAAGCGCGGAAAGACGCGAGGCATCGGCAACCACGGCAAGCCGGGCATTGGTGCGGATTGCCGCCGCCGCGAGCTTTGCCACGTCGCTATTGGCAGTCAGCGCGACGACTTCGAACCGCTCGGGTTCGCGTTCGATCAGATCGAGCGTCGAACTGCCGACCGATCCTGTCGCACCAAGGATTGTAACCCGCTTCACATCAGCCATTGCGGCACCAATACCAGCAATGCCGCAACCGGCGCCACCGGAACCAGCCCGTCCAGCCGGTCCATCAATCCGCCATGGCCGGGCAGGATATTGTCCGAATCCTTGACGCCGGCAACACGCTTCACATGGCTTTCGAAAAGGTCGCCCAGCTGCGACAGCGCCGCCAGCAACGGTGTCGCCGCCGCCAGTCGCACCGGCAGGCCGAACCGCGTCATCAATGCGCCGAACAGCCCGGCCAGGACGATGCCTCCGGCAAGACCCGACCAGGTCTTGGCAGGGCTGATCGAAGGCGCAAGCAAAGGCCCGCCAAAGGTACGCCCGGTAAAATAGGCGCCGATATCGCAGGCCCAGACCAGCGCCATCGCCCACACCGCGAGTATCAGCCCCTGATCCTGCGAACGCAGCGACAGCAGCGCGAGCACGGGCAGACCGACATAGAGCGCCCCGCCGCCAAGCTGGACGTTACGTGTCAGCGCGATGAGGAATATCGCCGCCCCAAAGACCAGCCCGAGCGCCAGAAAGCCCGGCCCCGCCGCGAGCGGACACATGATCGCCAGCGGCACCGACAATGCATATTGGGCGAGGCGCTTGCGCGGCATCCGCTCGCCCGAAAGCACCGCCCATTCGCCCATCATCAGCACCGCGACGATCACCGTCACTGCCCAGAAGGCAAAGCCGCCGAGCCACAGAATCGCCGCAGCGAGCGCGATCAGCACGCCACCGACGACCGCGCGAGTCGCCAATTCTTTCGGACTCCAGCTCACAAGCCCCCGAAGCGACGTTCGCGCATGCCATATTGCTCCAGCGCCGCAGCAAGACATTTCCCGTCGAAATCCGGCCAGAGCGTGTCGACGAAAACGAGTTCGGCATAGGCCGCCTGCCAAAGCAGGAAGTTCGACAGCCGCTGTTCGCCGGAGGTGCGGATCATGAGATCGAGAGGCGGCAAATCGCGCGTCGCGAGCGCCCCGGCAAATCGCGCCTCATCGATCGCGTCGGGGGCAAGCGTGCCATCCGCCACGTCGCGTGCCAGCGTGCGCGCCGCCGCGACGATCTCCGCCTGCGATCCATAGTTGAGCGCGATGACCAGCACGGGCCCGGGATTTCCCGCCGTGCGCGCCACCGCGTCGTCGATCATCCTGACCAGATCGGGCGCCATTTTCGTATAATCGCCGATAACGCGCAGGATCACGCCTTCCGAAATCAGTTCGTCGAGCTCGCTCGCCAGAAAATGGCGCAGCAGGCCCATCAGGTCGCGAACTTCGGTTTCGGGACGGCGCCAGTTTTCGGACGAAAAGGCGTAGAGCGTCAGTGCTTCGATCCCGAGCTCGCGTGCCGCGCGCGCGACACGGCGAACCGCCTCGACACCCTGTTTATGCCCGGCGATACGCGGCAGCCGACGCGCCTTTGCCCAGCGTCCGTTGCCATCCATGATGATGGCAACGTGCCGGGGCACGCCCGGCGCACCGGAAAGGGGCGCGGGTTGTTGCGCGGCCACTTTCATCCTTCCGTCCGTTCGTGCGGGAATGGTGCGTGCACGGCGACCTCTTGCCAGGGAATCCGGACTATAGACGCGTATCCCGGAAACAGCGCAATCCGGAATTTCGCGATGCCCGCGGGCGTCACTTGCCCAGGATTTCCTTTTCCTTGTTCGCCGAAACGCTGTCGATCTCACCGATCATGCTATCGGTCAGCTTCTGCACTTCGGTTTCCATCCGCTTGCGCTCGTCTTCGCTGATCTCGCTCTTCTTTTCGTCGGCCTTCAGGCTGTCATTGCCGTCGCGGCGCACATTGCGCACGGCGATCCGCGCCTTTTCGGCATATTGCCCGGCAAGCTTGGCGAGTTCCTTGCGGCGTTCCTCGGTCAGGTCCGGGATCGGCAGCCGCAGCGTCTGTCCATCGACAATCGGATTGAGGCCCAGTCCCGCCGATCGGATCGCCTTGTCGACCGGGCCGACATTCGACTTGTCCCATACCTGAACCGAAAGCAGGCGCGGTTCGGGCGCCGAAACGGTCGCCACCTGATTGAGCGGCATCTGCGCGCCATATACTTCGACGGTCACCGGATCGAGCAAAGTCACCGACGCACGGCCCGTGCGCAGGCCGGCAAGATCATGTTTCAGCGCCTCGACCGCACCGTTCATGCGGCGCTCGAGATCGGCCTTGTCATATGCGGCCATTTTCAGTCCCTCTGTCCTATGCGTTCGTGAGTTCTTCTTCGTTCCGAACCACCGTCGAAACGCCTTCGCCGTTCAGCACCGCGGCGAGATTGCCCGCTTCGCGGATATTGAACACGACGATCGGAATATTGTTGTCGCGGCACAATGCCACCGCGCTGGCATCCATGACGCGCAGATTGTCGGCAAGCACACGGTCGAAACTCAGCGTTTCGTACCGCTCGGCGGTCGGCACCTTCTTGGGGTCGGCATTATAGACGCCGTCGACGCTGGTCCCCTTGAACAGCGCATCGCAATTCATTTCCGCCGCCCGCAACGCTGCGGTCGTGTCGGTTGTAAAGAACGGAAGACCCGTGCCTGCTGCAAACAGCACCACCCGGCCCTTCTCCATGTGCCGCTCCGCGCGGCGGCGGATATAGGGTTCGCACACGCTCGCCATCGGAATCGCCGACTGGACACGCGTCTGGACGCCGATCTTTTCGAGTGCATTCTGCATTGCCAGTGCGTTCATCACCGTCGCCAGCATGCCCATATAATCGGCCGAGGCGCGATCGAATCCCTGAGCGGCACCGGCAAGGCCACGGAAGATGTTCCCGCCGCCCACGACCATGCAGATTTCGAGCCCGCTATCCTTTGCCTGCTTCACTTCCTGCGCAACACGGTCGCAGGTTTCGGGATCGATGCCGAACTGCCCCTGCCCCATCAGGACTTCGCCCGACAATTTGAGCAGGATGCGTTTCATGCGGGAAAGAGTCATGCAGGCGCCGTCTCTGGATTAGAATTGCCGGGGGTAAGCGGCGCGGACCTTAGAGGCGCGCCATTGCGATTCCAAGCGCAGAAACCCGATTGCACGCGAACAAGTTACGTTTGTCATCAAATCTGCTAGGCTTTTGCGTCGCCACGCTTCCGGCGGCCTGTTGCGCGAGGAGCCGTTGATGCGCCCGATTGCTTTCGCCCTGTTTGCCAGCGCCTGTTTTGCCGCGCCCGCGTCCGCGCAAATCTATTCCGGAGCGCAGGTGTCGCGCGCCAGCGCGCCGCCGATCTGGGACAATCCCCATTCGGAACCTGCTGCACTCAGGATCGAAACCGGTGTGGGCGCCGATCTGCTGCAGATTCGCTCCGACATTCGCGATGGACGCAATAGCGGGCAGCTTTCCCGCCGCGAGGCACGCGAGCTACGCCGACAGGGCCATGCGATCGCCGGCATGGAACGCCGGTTTCGCGATGGCGGTCTCAGCGCCCCGGAACTCGCCGAATTGCGGACGCGCGTCGCGCTGCTGCGCGACGATCTGATCGCCGCGCGCAGCGGCTCCCGCGACTGACGCACGCCGAGGAAAAAAGAAGCGCGGCCACCGGGTGGTGACCGCGCTCCTGAACTTACAACGGAAACAGGCTTACTTCTTGATGCCTGCCGTCGCGGCGACTTCGGCAGCGAAGTCGCTCTCTTCCTTCTCGATGCCTTCGCCGAGCTGGAAGCGGACATAGTCCTTGAGCACGATCGTCGTGCCCGCATCCTTGCCCGCCTTGGCAACGACGTCGGCGATCGGCGTCTTGTTGTCCATGACGAACAGCTGGCTCAGCAGCGCATTTTCCTTGGCGAACTTCTTCACCGCGCCATCGACCATCTTTTCGACGATCTCGGCCGGCTTGCCGCTTTCGGCTGCCTTTTCATGCGCCACGGCGCGTTCGCGCGCGATGACGTCCTGATCCAGGTCGTCGGCGTTGAGCGCGAGCGGGAACGCGGCGGCGATGTGCATCGCCAGCTGCTTGCCGAGCGGTTCGAGAACATCGACGCCCGCGTCCGATTCGAGCGCGACGAGCACGCCGATCTTGCCGAGGCCCGGCGCCGCGGCATTGTGGACATACGGGATCACCGCGCCCTGCGACACTTCGAGCCGCTTGGCACGGCGGATCGACTGGTTCTCGCCGATCGTCGCGATGTTGTTGGTCAGCGCTTCCTCGACGGTCTTGCCCGAACCCAGCTTCGCGCCCTTAATCGCGTCGATGTTGTCGCCGGCTTCCAGCGCGACTTCGGTCACTTCACGGACGAACGCCTGGAACTGGTCGTTCTTGGCGACGAAATCGGTTTCCGAATTGACTTCGACCGCGGCACCCTTGGTGCCGGCAACCGCGACGCCCACCAGACCTTCGGCGGCGGTGCGGCTCGACTTCTTGGCGGCGGCGGCAAGGCCCTTGGTACGCAGCCAATCGACAGCGGCTTCCATGTCGCCGCCATTTTCCGACAGCGCCTTCTTGCAATCCATCATGCCCGCGCCGGAACGCTCGCGCAGTTCCTTGACGGCGGCAGCGGTGATCTCGGCCATGTTCTTTTCCTTCAGCAATCCAGCCACGGCGATGCGCGGCCAATGTTCAAAAACGGCAACCCGTTTGCACCGGGCTTGTCGAGGCCCCGTCCTGCCTCTTCGTTACAAGAGCAAGACAGTGCTTCGACAGGCCGGCACAAACGGGTGAATGCGTGTCGAAGCGCCCTCAGGCGTCGATCTGACGCTCGCCTTCCTCGGCAGTGCCGGGTTCGGTCGAAGCGGCGGGCGTTTCCGGCTCGCTGACAGCTTCCTCGACCGGGGGTTCGGCCATCGCGCCCAGATCGGTGCCGCTCGAAGCCATCGCATCCTGACCACCGCGAGTCGCGGCGATCGCAGCGGCTTCGCAGTAAAGGCGGATCGCGCGGCTCGCATCGTCGTTCGCCGGGACCGGGAAGGCGATGCCGTCCGGCGACACGTTCGAATCGAGGATCGCAACGACGGGAATGCCCAGCGTGTTGGCTTCCTTGATCGCCAGCTCTTCCTTGTTGGCGTCGATCACGAACATGATGTCGGGAATGCCGCCCATGTCGCGAATGCCGCCCAGGCTGAGTTCCAGCTTGTCGCGCTCACGCGTCAGGTTGAGGATTTCCTTCTTGGTCAGGCCGTGGGTATCGCCCGACAGCGTTTCCTCTAGCGTCTTCATGCGGCGAATCGACTGCGAAATCGTCTTCCAGTTGGTGAGCATGCCGCCCAGCCAGCGGTGGTTGACGAAATGCTGGCCCGACTTGCGGGCGGCATCGGCGATCGGCTCCTGCGCCTGGCGTTTGGTGCCGACGAACAGCACCTTGCCGCCACCGGCGACGGTCGCATTGATGAAGTCCAGCGCGCGCGCGAAAAGCGGCACGGTCTGGCTGAGGTCGATGATGTGGATGCCGTTGCGGTCGCCGAAGATGTAAGGCTTCATCTTCGGGTTCCAGCGGTGGGTCTGGTGGCCGAAATGGGCGCCAGATTCGAGCAGCTGCTGCATCGTGACGACGGGTGCCGCCATGGATAGTCTCCTTCCGGTTGATCCTCTGGGAAGCGATGACTCCATGTGCGCAAAGGCACCGGTGGAGCACCGGGTTATGTGCTTCCCATGCGGGTTGAGGGCGCGCGCTTAGCCCAAAGGCCACATTCGATCAACCCAAATTCACTACTTGACGATGGAACATCGGTGGAACATAACGGGATTGTAACGCGACTTTGTGGAACATACCACAAACGGATGCGACGCGATACCGGCGGCTTTGGCGGTCGGACAGGATATGGGGATCGGAAAATGAGCGCTGTTCTTGGCTATGCCTTCTTCGCCACTGTGTTCGGTTTCAGCATCTGGGCAGTAGCAGCGAGCGTCCTGCCGAAAATGGAGCGCATCCGCTTCCTGTTGGCGCATGGTCCGCTGGCGATCGATGCACTGCCGCCGCGTCCCCGGCCTTCGCGCCGGACATGCGATGTGCGCATTACCGCTTCGCACAGCCGTGCACGCGCTGCGGCCTGACGCGAATTTTCGAATCGGGCGACCGGATCGCCGCGCCGGCCTGTTACTGGGCGACGCCCGTAACCGGTGAAGCGCCGCGCCGCGCGACAATGGTTTCGCCGGCAACGCAACGCTGCCCGGGCGCAACCTGACAGGTCAATTCGTCGGGCAGATAGATGTCGACGCGGCTTCCGAACCGGATCAGGCCGATCCGCTGACCCGCGACGATCATGTCGCCCGGCTTTACGAACGAAACGATCCGCCGGGATACGAAACCGGCGATCTGAGTGATCGCCACACGCATGCCGTCGCGGTCTTCGACCACGATATGCTGGCGCTCATTCTCCTCGCTCGCCTTGTCGAGTTCGGTGTTGAGGAATTTCCCGGATACATAAATGACCTGGCGCACGGTGCCGCCGATCGGAGTGCGGTTCACATGCACGTCGAACAGCGTCATCTGGATCGACACGCGCACCAGCGACGCTGATCCCATCCCGGAAGCGCCGACCAGATCGGACGGTAGCGCCACGCGTTCGACCATCGTCACCTGCCCGTCCGCCGGCGCGAGGATCAGCCCCTCCCCCTGCGGCACGACACGCACCGGATCGCGGAAAAACGCCGCCACGCCGATCGTCAGCAGCAACATCGGCCAGACCCAGAAATCCCAGACCAGCAGCGTGAAGAACGTCAGGACACCCGCGATCAGGACATATTTGCGCCCTTCCGGATGGACTTCCGGCAAACGCCATTTGACGGGATGCGTGCTTGTTTCTGGGCGATCGGGACGGTCCATGGTGCGGGTCTAGCGGTCCCCGCCGGGCTCGACAATCGCACAACGCACATGCGGAAAACGCGAATTGCGGCGTGCACCGGCACCCGGGCCGCATCGCCTGCTCCGATTCAGCTTCGGTTAGGCATCTTTCCCCGGAGCGGACGCGCATCGGCATCGTTGAAGCTTCAGTCATTACAAGGAGTAAGGCCGATGTCCACCAACACCGATATCGCGAAGCTCGACGATCTGATCGTCACCACCGTCGACAGCATTCGCGGCTATGAATATTCGTCCGAACATGCCGATGCCGGGCGATACGCTACATTTTTCGCCGAAATGGCACAGGACCGCCTCGAAATGCTCGACCAGTTGCAACAGGCAAGCCGCGCGCTCGGCGGCACGCCTGCGGAATATGGTTCGCTGGCCGGCACGGTCCATCGCCGGATCGAGGCTTTTCGGCGGGTGCTCGGCGGCGGCGACGAAGCGATGATATCCGAAATCGAGCGCGGCGAGGATTATCTGAAGCAAGAATTCGAACGCGCGATGCAGGACGAACATGTCTCGGCGGAAACCCGGGCGGTGATGGAGCGATGCTATGACTCGGTTCGTGCCGGGCATGACCGGGTCAGCGCGATCAAACACGCGATGGAAGAAGCCGCCTGAACCAAGATGCAAAAAGGGCGCGGAAGCCATCGCCTCCGCGCCCTTTTAAACGCGCTTCGAAACCCGGCTTATTCGGCCGCTTCGGTTTCCTGCGGGCGGGTATCGCGACGCTCGGCGATACGCGCCGACTTGCCGCGGCGACCGCGCAGATAATAGAGCTTGGCGCGACGCACGACACCGCGACGGACGACTTCGATGCTGTCGATGTTCGGCGAATAGAGCGGGAAAACGCGCTCGACGCCTTCGCCGAACGAAATCTTGCGCACGGTGAAGCTCGAACCCATGCCCTTGTTCGAACGCGCGATGCACACGCCTTCGAAATTCTGGACGCGGGTGCGCTCGCCTTCAACCACCTTCACGCCGATCTTCAACGTGTCGCCGGCGCGGAACTCCGGAATCTTCTTCGCCTCGTTGAACTTGGCGATCTGTTCAGCTTCGATCGTCTGAATGAGGTTCATCTCAATTCGTCCCTAATCTTCTCGCCGCGCACCAGAGGGAGACTGAACCCGAGCGCCCTCATGGCGCTCCCAAAGGTCCGGCCTCCTTAGCCGTGTATCTCGCTCAGCCATCGACTTTCGCCAGGCCGCGATTTTCGCATGATCCCCCGATCGCAGCACTTCGGGGATCGTGCGTCCTTCCCATTCTACTGGTCGGGTATATTGCGGATATTCGAGCAGCCCCGTTTCGAAGCTCTCGTCATCTCCGCTTGAAGGCGCGCCCATTACGCCGGGAAGCAGGCGAATGCAAGCATCAAGCAGCACCAGCGCGCCCATTTCTCCGCCCGAGAGGACATAGTCGCCGATCGAGACGGGTTCGATCGCGCGTGCCTCGAACAAGCGCTCGTCAAATCCTTCGAACCGGCCACAAAGGATCGATACGCCCGGCCCCTGCGCGATTTCGCGAACGCGCTGTTGCGTGAGCGGCGTTCCGCGCGGCGTCATCGCCAGGATCGGGCAGTCACCGGCGACGCTGTCGACGGCGGCGGCGAGCACATCGGCGCGCAGCACCATCCCCGCCCCGCCGCCCGCCGGCGTGTCATCGACCGAACGATGCTTGTCAGTGGCGAAATCGCGAATCTGCACCGCATCGAGCGACCAACTGCCCTCGCGCAGCGCCCTGCCCGCCAGCGACACACCGAGCGGCCCGGGAAACATCTCGGGATACAGCGTCAATATGGTTGCAGCGAAAGGCATCGGTTTCCCGGAGAATGAATGGCGTGCGGAGTGCGTTGTTATGACGGCGATAGCAAGCCGCGTTTCAGTGCGTCCAGTCGGCGATCCGCAAGCCGGTCACGATGCGGAAATCGCGTGCATTGGTCGTCGCGAGCGTGACATCGAGCGCCAGTGCATGCGCAGCGATCAGCCGGTCGAACTTGCCGCGCGCCGCGCGGGCGGCGGGGAACGCCTTCGCCGCCGCAACATCGAACGGCAGTACCGGCACGCGGGCCATCAGGGCATCGATCTGGCTGCTGGTCTCACCAGGCCGCCGGGCAAGACCAGCGGCCAGTTCCGCGAGCGTAATGGCAGACATTGCAGTCGCTCCCACCGGCATCTGCTCGATACGGTGCACGATCCTGCTCCCGCCGCGCAAAATCCGGATGCACACGCTGGTATCCAGCACGAATTGAAGGTCGCCGTTCGCCATCCCCCGGCGATAGCATCGGTCGAGGGAACCTGTCGCCCCGCTGCACGCTTGCGCTCTTCATGGACGATTGCATCATCATCGGCGCCGGGCCGGCCGGATTGACCGCCGCGATCTATCTCGCGCGCTTTCACCTTAAGATCCGGCTGTTCGACTGTGGCACCAGCCGCGCCGCGCTGATCCCGCGCACGCATAATCATGCCGGCTATCCCGACGGTATCAAGGGCACTGAATTGTTACGCCGAATGCGCGAACAGGCTGCGCATTTCGGAGCGTTTCGCGAGGAACATCGGGTAACGCGGATCGAACCGATAGACGCGGGTTTCCGCGTGCGAACCGAACATGACGAATGGTCGACCCGGTCGGTTCTGCTCGCCACCGGCGTCGAGAACCACCGGCCCGACATGGACAAGCGGCTGCATGACGAAGCGCTGGCGTGCGGACTGATTCGCTACTGCCCGATCTGCGACGGATATGAAGTGACCGACAAGCGGATCGGCGTGATCGGCACCAGCAACCATGGCATGCGTGAGGCGCTGTTTCTGCGCGGCTATTCGGCCGATGTGACCTTGATCGCCCCCGATGCCGCGCATGAACTGGATCGCGAATGCCAAACGGCGCTGGATGACGCCGGAATCGCCCGGATCGACGGCCCCTGCGGCGGATGGGCGATCGAAGACGATCATATCGCCCTGGACACTGCTGCAGGGCGAATGGTCTTCGACACCGTCTATCCTGCGCTCGGTTCACGCATCCGTTCGGAACTTGCCGTAGCGGCGGGCGCGGATGCCGACGATCTCGGCTGCCTCAAGGTCGACAGCCATCAGCGCACATCGATCCCCGGCCTGTTTGCGGCAGGAGACGTCATCAAAGGGCTCGACCAGATCAGTCATGCGATGGGTCAGGGCGGCGTCGCGGCCACGTCGATCCGCAACATGCTGGCGGAGCAGCGCCCGATCCGGCGTTGAACCGGGCGCTTTGTCCCAACTTCCGCCCGGCTCAGCCGCGTTTGCGGAAATGCATGATGCCCCACGCGAGCTTGCCCGCCCGGCCGCCTTCGACCCAATAGGACAGCCCCTTGAGCATCCGGTCGACGAACGCATCACTCGCCTTCACTTCGTCGCGGCGCGCGTCCAGCTCTTCGGCAACCCGGCCATAATGATTGGCGAGCTGCGGCGTGTGATTTTCGATCTCGACCACATCGAAACCGCGCTTGCCCAGTTCCTCGCGATAGAATGCGAACGACGCCAGATCGGGCAAATGGATGCGGTCATAGATCGGCTGAAGATCCGACGTGTCGGTCAGCCCGTCGGCCTGCATCGGATCGGTGAACAGAAATTCCCCGCCCGGTTTCAACACGCGCGCAACTTCGTCGAGCACCGCCTTACGATCGGGCGCGTGCAGGATCGCGTCTTGGCTCCACACGATATCGAAACTGTCGGCATCGAACGGCAGATCATCGAACGACCCGTCAACCACATCGATCCGGTCGTTCAGCCCCGCAGCACCGGTTAGCTCGCGGTTCCGGTCATTCTCGCGCGGGGCGATGTTGAGGCAAGTGACATGCCCTGCCCCATGCTGCGACACCAGCCGACGTGCACCGCCGCCGTAACCAGCGCCGATGTCGAGAATCTTCTTCCCCGATAGATCGCCGAGCCGCGCCGCCATATGATCGACGGTCCTGCGGCTGGCGGTACGGATATCCTGCGTCTCGCCATACAGGCCGACATGGATGTCCTCGCCGCCCCAGATGGTGTGATAGAAATCATCCGCATCGGCGCTGTCATAATAATCGCGCGCGGTCGCTACCCCGGCATCAACCGTCATAGCTTTTCTCCGCCAGGTGGATGAAGAAGTCCGGCGCCTTTTCCTCGCCTTCCTCCTGGAAGTCGCCATAGCTGTGTACCTGCTGAAAGCCGACGTCGCGCAGCAGGCCACGGATATAATCCTTCCGGATCGGGCACATGTTCAGATAATAATCCGACCCGTCGGGAAAGCTGTATTTGAACCGCGTCAGCGTCTCGTCGACATATTCCGGCTCAGCCGTGACCTGGTCGCCGCAATAATAATATTTGTGCTTGGTATCGAACCCTTCGTCGAGAATGCGGTCATAATTGCGCTGGTCGAGGATCAGGATGCCGTCATGCTTCAGCGCGGCATAGAATTCCGCGAGCGCCCGGCGACGGTCATTCTCGTCGAACAAATGGGTGAAGCTGTTGCCGAGGCAGATAATCGCGTCATATTTGCCATGGACATCCCGGTTCAGCCAGCGCCAGTCGGCATGGACGGTCTTGAGCATCAGCCCCTCGTCCATCGCATTCTTGAACGCCTTGGCGAGCATTTCGGCAGAGCCATCCGCAGAGGTGACGTCGAACCCGGCCTTGAGCAGCTGGACCGAGTGAAATCCGGTGCCGGTCGATACGTCGAGCACGCTCTTCTTGCCGCGTGCCTTGAGCACATCGATGAAGAACTGTCCTTCGCTCTTTGCGCGGGCTTCCCAATCGATCAGTTCGTCCCACTTCTCCACGAAACCGCGGACATATTCGCCCGTATAGGTGTCGGTATCGCGGACAGCGACCGGATCGTCGCCGTAATCCTGCGTTTTTTCGGGCGCGAAAACGCCGTTCTGCGTCTGATTCATCCTGTCCCCTCAATTTGCGCGGGCTCGCACGGAAACACCCCCTATCGAGGCGAGCGCATGGGAAGCGCGCGGCGAGTCCTGTGGAATTGCCCGCACATTAGAACAGGAATAGGCTTCGAAAGCAAACATCGTCGCCTTGCTGATATGCAAAGGCATCAATGGATGATCGAACCATCAGCGCCAAGGTATCGCGTTGGAGACAGCGGCGATATAATGTGACCATTATCTTACATTATATTTTCAATAACAAGCAGGCATGAAACAGCATTAAATATGTGATGGGTCGGCGATCGACACAGTATCTTTGAAATCACCACGCGATTCGCAGGTTATAAATAACGAAATTGGCAGGAAACTTCAGCGCGTGAGCGGTACGTGACCAGTCATCAGCGCATGCGCCCAGTCCGGACGGCCGAGCGCCGCAGCGCGATCGGCGGCTGCGCGACAATCATAGGCGATCGACCGCACGTCGATCCGGTCAGGTTCGACCACCAGATAGCGCGCCTGCGGATCGCCATTTTCGACGATATAGGGTTCGGGCTGATCGTCCGAATATGCCTGCAGCCCGACGCTGCCCGCATTGGCCACCCGGCGACCATCAGCCAGCGTGACCGTGCGTGCGACATGCGTATGTCCGCACAGCGTCAGCGGTACATCCACCGTGCCGAGCCGCCCGGCAATCTCGCCTTCGCGTGCTTCGATCAGTCGCCCGTCAACAACATCGAACAGGAAATGGGTGATGTCGCTTTCCGGCGTGCCGTGACACAGGAAAAGTCCCGGCAACGCCAGCGTCTCCGGCAGCGAATCGATCCAGCAAAGCTGCGTTTCGTCCAACAGGCTGCGCGTCAGCCGGTCGGTCTCGCCCATCCGCTCGTGCGGCAGCGTCAGCACCTGCCGTTCGTGATTGCCGGCGATCGTCGGCCAGTTGCGCGCCATCAGCCATTCGGCGGTTTCGGCGGGCCAGAGCGGGCCTGAGAGAATGTCGCCAAGATTGAGAAACGTGTCGCATCCCTGCGCCAGTGCATCGGCATGGCACGCTTTGAGCGCCGGCAGATTTCCGTGAATGTCGCTGAAGACGGCGAACCGCTTCACGCGGCGAATGCCGCCGCAACGATCAGCCGGTCAGCATCCCATTCGGGCACCGCCTCGGCGTTCATCGGCACCATGAAGCGCTTGCCGTCGGGCCGCTCGATCTCCAGCACATCGCCCGCGCCGTAATTGTCGACCGCGATCACGGTGCCCAGCGTTTCGCCGCCATCGGAAATCGCGGGCAGGCCGAGCAGGTCGACATGATAATATTCGCCTTCGCCCAGCGGAGGCAGCGCGGATCGCGGCACGGTCAGTTCGGTGCCGCGCATCGCCTCGGCCGCATTGCGGTCCTTTATTTCGGCGAAGCGCGCAATCGCGCCGTTCGGGCCCTCACGCAGCGATTTGAGCGTGAGGGATCCCGAATTGAACGCCCGATAGGCGTCCAGGTCTTCGGCAAAGACCTTGAGGCGGACCTCGCCCGTCACGCCGTGCGCGCCGATGATGACGGCGAGCGTGACGGGCTTGTCGTTCGGCAAGGATCAGCCCTCGGCCGGGGGAGTCTCTTCGGCAGTCGCTTCGGCGACCTGCTCGGCTTCCGGCGTGGCGTCTTCGGTCGCCGCTTCGACTTCGGCCGCGATCACTTCCTCGGCTTCGGTCACTTCGGCGGGCGCTGCCGCTGCTTCGGCTGCCGCTTCCTCGGCTGCCTTCGCCTTTTCGGCGCGCTCTTCGGCGCGTTCCTTGGCCTTTTCGCCCGGTTCGGCCTTGTTCGGGTTGTTGCGCGCGGCGCGCTCCTTGATGCCGGCGGCGTCGAGGAAGCGAGCGACACGGTCGGTCGGCTGCGCACCGACGCTCAGCCAATGCTTGGCACGCTCACCGTCCAGAACGACGCGCTTTTCGTCATCCTTGGCGAGCAGCGGGTTATAGGTGCCGATCTTCTCGATGAAGCTGCCGTCGCGCGGGCTGCGCGCGTCGGCGATCACGATCCGGTAATAGGGGCGCTTCTTCGAACCGCCGCGCGACAGACGCATGCTAACTGCCATGATATTCTCTCTTTTCTTCCGTCGCTCCCGCGGAGGCGGGAGCCTATCGCTCTTCCAATAATCGCCGCCCCTCAGTCGCGAGAGACACGGGCCCCTGCCTCCGCAGGGGCGACGAAACTCATTTCTTCTTCATCAGATTCTCGAAACCGGGAGGCAGTTTCTGCCCACCGGGAAGGCCGGGCATGCCGCCGCCCAGCTTGCCCATCATGTCGCCCATTTCGGGACCGCCCAGGGCATTGCCAACGCCGCCCATGCCGCCAGCGGGACCGCCCTTGCCCATCATCGCCATCAGGCCCTTGAGGCCGCCCATCTTCTTGAGCTTCTTCATCGCCGTCTGCATCTCCTGATGCATCTTGATGAGCTTGTTGACGTCCTGAACGGTGGTGCCGCTGCCCTTGGCGATCCGGATCTTGCGCTTGGCGTTGAGCAGTTCGGGCTTGGCGCGCTCCTTCGGCGTCATCGACGTGATCATCGCGTCCATGCGCAACAACACCCGCTCGTCGACCGCGCCATTGGCCATCGCCTGCTGCGCCTTCTTCATGCCGGGGATCATCCCCGCCAGCGCGCCAAGTCCGCCCATGTTGCGCATCTGCGCCAGCTGCGAGCGGAGGTCGTTCATGTCGAACTTCCCCTTGGCGAGCCGCTGCGCCATGCGCTCGGCATCTTCCTGCTCGATCGACTGGGCGGCTTTCTCGACCAGCGACACGACGTCGCCCATGCCCAGGATGCGACCCGCGACGCGCTTGGGGTGGAACGGCTCGATCGCATCGAGCTTTTCGCCGACACCGGCAAATTTGATCGGCTTGCCGGTCACCGACCGCATCGACAGCGCCGCACCGCCGCGCGCGTCGCCGTCCATCCGGGTCAGGATCACGCCGGTCAGCGGCACCTGCTCAGAGAAGTTCTGCGCGACATTGACTGCGTCCTGGCCGGTCAGGCTGTCGACGACGAGCAGGATTTCCTGCGGCCGGGAAATGTCGGCAACCGCCTTCATTTCCTCCATCAGCGCCTGATCGACGTGGAGACGGCCCGCCGTGTCGAGCATCACGACGTCAAAGCCCTGCAGCTTGGCCGATTGCAGTGCCCGCTTGGCGATTTCGACCGGCTGCTGCCCCTTGACGATCGGCAGCGTGGTGACTTCGGTCTGTTCGCCGAGCACCGCCAGCTGTTCCTGCGCGGCCGGACGATTGACGTCGAGCGAAGCCATCATCGCCTTCTTGCCCTGCTTCTTGAGCAACTTGGCAAGCTTGGCGGTGGTGGTCGTCTTGCCCGACCCCTGAAGGCCGACGAGCATGATGACGGCCGGCGGCGTCACGTCGATTTCCAGCTCGGCCGTATCGGGGCCCAGCATGGCGACCAGCGCGTCGTGAACGATCTTCACGACCTGCTGGCCCGGAGTCACCGAACGCAAAACATTCTGGCCGATCGCCGCTTCGGTCACTTCATCGACGAACTTGCGGGCAACCGGCAGCGCCACGTCCGCTTCGAGCAGCGCGACCCGCACTTCGCGCATCGCGGTGCGGACATCGGCCTCGGTCAGCGCGCCACGGCTGCGCAGACGGTCGAAAACGCCGCCAAGCCGTTCGCTCAGACTATCGAACATGACACAATCACTCCAAATTCAGGCCGACCTGACGAAAACGCACAAAACGCCGGCGGACGAAACCTCGTCGGCCAGCGTCACCCGCACTCGGGCACGATGTGCACATTCCCAGGGAACGGCTGCGTTGCGCGATAGCGGAGCGTCGCAAAAAGCGCAAGCCGCATGGAGTTTAACCCGATCTACACTTCCGGTGCCGAATAGTCCGCCAATCTATGGGGACCCAACGGGATGGCGGCGGAACTAAGCGAGCATAAAGAGGAACGGCGGCGCGAGGAAAGCAGCGATCTGATCACAGGCGCTTTCAGCGTAGCCGCGATCCTGATGTTCATCGGTATCGGCAGCTCGGTGCTGTCGACCAGCCTGCAATATTATTTCCAGGGCGGCGCCCCGGCAGACCGGTCGCTGGTGATCGCGCTGCTGCTCAACGTCGCGCTCATCCTGTTCGGCTGGCGTCGTCACGCCGCGCTGCGCGACGAAGTGAAGATCCGCGCGGAAGCCGAAGAGCGAGCGAACCTGCTTGCCTCGCGCGATCCGCTCACCGGATTCTACAATCGTCGCAGCCTGTCCGAAGAAGGCGCATCGATGTTCGCGCGCGCCGCGCGGCGCCGCAAGGCGATGGCGCTGATGATGCTCGACCTCGATCATTTCAAGACGATCAACGACATGCACGGCCATGCCGTGGGCGACGCCTTGCTCTGTGCGGTCGCCCGCGAAATCGCCGACGCAATGCCCCCGGTTGCGCTGACCGCGCGGCTGGGCGGCGACGAATTCTCCTGCGGGTTCCTGTTCGATCCGAGCGAACCGGGAGTTGTCGAGCGTATCGCCGAGCGGCTGGTGAGCCGCATGGCGCAGCCGTTCGAAGCCGAAGGGCTGCGGCTGCATATCAGCTGTTCGCTCGGGATAGCGCGGTCGGACTTCGACTGTAGTTCGATCGATTCGCTGATGCGCTCGGCCGATATCGCAATGTACGCGGCGAAAAAATCCGGTCGAAATCGCTTCGCCTGGTTCGACAATTCGATGGAGCGCGAGCTGCAGCTGCGCAACCAGCTGGAGAGCGGATTGCGCGCGGCCATTCCGAGCAACCAGATCGTCCCCTATTTCGAGCAGCAGATCGACCTTGCGACGGGCCGGCTGGACGGCTTCGAAGTGCTTGCACGCTGGGAACATCCGTTGCGCGGCACGGTGAACCCCGAAATCTTCATTCCGATCGCCGAGGAGACCGGACTGATCGGCGACCTGTCGCTGTCGATCATGCGTCAGGCCTTTGCCGCTGCGCGCGATTGGGATCCCTCGCTGTCGCTGTCGGTCAATATCTCTCCCTGGCAGCTGCGCGATGCCTGGCTTGCGCAAAAGATCATCAAGGTTCTGACCGAAAGCGGCTTTCCGGCGAACCGGCTGGAAGTCGAAATCACCGAAAGTTCGCTGTTCGATAATCTGGCGCTGGCGCAATCGATTGTCGGCAGTCTGAAAAATCAGGGCGTGCGCATCGCGCTCGACGATTTCGGCACCGGCTATTCCTCATTGGCGCATCTGCGCGCCTTGCCGTTCGACAGGATCAAGATCGACAAGAGCTTCGTGCAGTCGATCAACGAAAGCGCCGACTCCGCCGCGATCGTCAACGCGATTGCCAGGCTGGGCGAAAGCCTAAACCTTCCGGTCACGGCAGAGGGCATCGAAAACGCCGCGATCGAGGAGCGGCTGCGCGCGATCGGCTGTTCCAAGGCGCAGGGTTGGCATTATGGCCGACCGCTGTCGGTGATGGATGCCCGCCGCCTGCTCGCCGAACGCCGCCTGCTCACTTCCCAATCGGCACAGCCCCAGCGGACGGCCGCCGAAGGCGACCTGCCGCCGGTCACCAAGGGTCCGGCGACTACCAGCCAGCGCCTGGCTGGCTGAGATACGCTTTCTCCGCCGGAGTCGATACGCGTCCCAGCGCTGCATTACGTGACGGAAAGCGCCCGAATTGCGCGATCACATCGGCGTGCGCATGCGCGAACTTCAGCGCCTCGGGCATGTCGAGCGTTTCGAAATGCACAACGCACAGGCGCTGCATTTCCGGATCTTCGGCATGCATCAGCGGCATATAGAGAAACTGGCGTTGCGCGGCGGGCATGCCGCGATCCCATTCGCGGACCATCGCCAGCAGCGTCAGTTCGAGCGCGAGTGGATCGGCCGCGAACGCCTCCGCCGTTCCGCGATGGATGTTACGCGAAAACTGGTCGAGCAGGATCACCGCCGCCAGCAAGGTCTCGGGGGTATCGTGCCATTGCGATGCCTGATCCTCCAGCACCGCGTCGCGCAACGCGCCAAAGCGCGCCGCGATCTGGCTGTCCAGCGCGTCCGATTTGGCAAAATGCTGTTCCGGCGTCAGTTCTTCGAACCAGAAGTCGAGGATATCGCGTGCCTTCGCGTGGACTTCGGCATCCGCCGCAACTAGATCGTCCGCCATGGCCGCAACTCCTTCTTCCTTGTCAGAGCCCCATATCGTCTCGCTGGGGTGCCGACTCAACCTGGCAGAAAGCGAAACGATCCGTACGCTGCTCGGCGATTCCGACACCGTGGTCGTCAACAGCTGCGCAGTGACGAACGAAGCGGTCAAGCAGACGCGTCAGGCCATCCGCCGCGTCCGGCGCGAGCGCCCACAGGCACAGCTGGTCGTAACCGGCTGCGCCGCGCAGATCGATCCGGACAGTTTTTCGGCGATGCCCGAAGTCGACCGGGTGATCGGCAATGCCGACAAGCTGTTGCCCGGCGCGTGGCATAGCGACGACGCACGGATCGTTCGCGACGTGATGACGATCGAAGACACCGCGCCGCATCTGGCCGCGAGTTTTTCGGCGCATGCCAAGGCGTTTGTCGAGGTTCAGAACGGGTGCGACCATCGCTGCACCTTTTGTGCGATCCCCTTTGGCCGCGGCAACAGCCGGTCGGTGCCCGCCGGAGCGGTGATCGACCGGATCGCCACGCTGGTCGATGCCGGACATCGCGAGGTCGTGCTGACCGGAGTCGATCTCACCAGCTATGGCGCCGACTTGCCGGGAGCGCCCACGCTGGGCGCGCTGGTCGAGCGCATTTTGCGCCATGTCCCCACCCTCCCCCGCCTGCGCCTCTCTTCGCTCGATTCGATCGAAATCGACGACCGGCTGTTCGCGCTGCTGACGCAGGAGCCGCGCGTGATGCCGCACGTGCATCTGTCGCTACAGGCGGGTGACGACATGATCCTGAAGCGGATGAAGCGCCGCCATAGCCGGCGCGAGGCGGTTGGCATTGTCGAACGGCTAAAGGCCGCGCGACCCGAAATCGCGATCGGCGCGGACATTATCGCAGGTTTCCCGACCGAAGACGCGGCTATGGCGGCGAACACGCTCGCGCTGATCGACGATTGCGACATCGTCCATGCCCATATCTTTCCCTATAGCCCGCGCGAAGGCACGCCCGCCGCGCGGATGCCGCAATTGCCGCGCGAAACCATCAAGGCACGCGCCGCCGCGCTCCGTTCCGCCGGTGCCCGTCGCCGCCGCCTATGGCTCGAAACGCTGATCGGCACGCGACAGCGCGTGCTGGTCGAACGCAGCGGCGCGCGCGGGCATGGCGAGGGCTATGCCGAGGTCCATTTCGATCGGTTGCCGCAGCATGACGGCATTGCCGACATCAGCATCACACATGTTCAGGGAGAGTATCTGGTGGGAGAACCCGCATGAGCACGCGTCCGGGGTGGCACCAGAAACTGCTCGGCGGCTTTCGCAAGACGTCGGACCGGTTGCTCGGCAATCTCGCCGGCCTCACGGCGGCGCGGCTGGACGAGGAAACGCTCGACGAAGTCGAAGAGGCGCTGATCGCATCCGATCTGGGCCCCGGCGTCGCCGCGCGCATTCGCGACCGGCTCGCCGAAGGGCAATATGAGCGCGGCATGGAGGAGCTGGGCATCCGGCTCGTCGTCGCCGAGGAAATCGCCCGGTCGCTCGAACCGGTGGCAAAACGCCTGGAAATCGACGCCTTTCCGCGCCCGCAGGTGATCCTGGTCATCGGCGTCAACGGATCGGGCAAGACGACCACCATCGCCAAGCTCGCCAATCTGCTGCTCGAACAGGATTATTCGGTGATGCTGGCGGCGGGCGACACGTTCCGCGCGGCGGCGATCGGACAGCTTCGCACCTGGGCCGAGCGGATCGGCGTGCCGATCGTATCCGGTGCCGAAGGCGGCGATGCTGCCGGTATCGTCTTCGAAGCAGTCAAAAAGGCGACCGAAGTCGGCACCGACGTGCTGATCGTCGATACGGCGGGACGGCTTCAGAACAAGCGCGAGCTGATGGACGAGCTCGCCAAGATCCGGCGCGTGCTTGGCCGGCTCAATCCCGCGGCGCCGCATGACGTCGTGCTGGTGCTCGACGCGACCACCGGCCAGAACGCGCTGAGCCAGATCGAAGTGTTCAAGGAAGTCGCCGGCGTGACCGGCCTGGTCATGACCAAGCTGGATGGCACGGCGCGCGGCGGCGTGCTGGTCGCGGCGGCAGAGAAATACGGACTGCCCATCCATGCGATCGGCGTCGGCGAAACGGTCGACGACCTGCGCCCCTTCGATGCGAATGAAGTTGCCCGGATTATCGCCGGGGTCGAAGAATTCGCGAAACGCTGAAAAGCCCGGCGGATATTCCCCGAATGTCGCTCTATCGATAGAAAGCCGTTATGAACGCTGCATCCAAGCCGCCCCTGTCACCCGGTTTCAGAATGCTGATCGATTTCGGTCCGCTCCTGGTATTTTTCGCGGTCAACTATCTCTACCCGTCCGAATCCGAACTGCAAAAGGCGCTCGCCGCCACCGCCGCGTTCATGGTCTCGATGGCGATTGCCATGGGACTGTCCTTCTGGAAGGCCGGGCGCATTTCGCCGATGTTGTGGATTTCCGGCGGGCTCGTGCTCGTGTTCGGCAGCCTGACGATCTATTTCCACGATCAGACCTGGATCCAGATCAAGCCCACCGTTGTGTACACGATGTTCGCAACGGTGCTCGCCTATGGGCTGATCACCAACAAGCCGCTGCTCCAGATGCTGCTCGAAAGCGCTTATCCCGGGCTTTCGGCCAGGGGCTGGCGCCTGCTGACGATCAACTGGGTGATTTTCTTCGTCGCAATGGCGGTGATGAACGAAATCGCGCGACAGATGCTCAGCTGGGATGCGTGGCTGAACTACAAGGCATGGGGCGTGACCGGAATGACCTTCGTCTTTGCCCTGGCCAACGTACCCATGTTGATGAAGCATGGGCTGCAGACGCAGAAGGACGCGCCGCTTCCTCCGGAAGGGTGAGCACGCAATCCATATACGCATGAAAAAAGGGGCGCCGGATCACAGGATCCGACGCCCCTTTTCGTTATTCGGGTGGCGATCAGCCCTGATCGGCTGCCGCGATGCCGCTGCCGTCCAGATTCTTCGCAACGAAATCCCAGTTGATGAGATTGGCCGTCACGGCATCGAGATAGCCTGGGCGCGCATTCCGATAATCGACATAATAGGCATGTTCCCACACGTCGATCGTCAGCAACGGCACCATGCCTTCATACGCCACCGGCGTATCCGCATCGTGCAGCGAAGTGACCTTCAGCTTGTCGCCATCGAGGACGAGCCAGCCCCAGCCGCTGCCGAAATGGCCGGCGCTTTCCGCCTTGATCTTGTCGACCAGCGCGTCGGTCGAACCGAAGCCGTCGTTGATCAGATCGGCGAGCTTGCCGCTCGGCGCGGTCTTTTCGGGAGTCAGGCAGTGCCAGAAAAAGCTGTGGTTCCAGATCTGGGCGCTGTTGTTGAACAGGCCCTTGTCGCCATCGGCCTTGGCCTTTTTGATGATCTCGGTCAGCTTCATGCCGCCCAGACCCTTTTCGTCAACAAAGCCGTTGGTCTTGTCGACATACGCCTTGTGATGCTTGCCGTGGTGATATTCGAGCGTTTCGGCCGACATGTGCGGCGCGAGCGCATCCTTGGCATAGGGGAGCGCAGGAAGTTCGAAGGCCATGGGATTTCCCTCCTCATTGGTATGATCCGTCACGGCGCCTAACGCATCGACAGCGATATGGCCGCATCAAAATTTCTTGTGTCGTCATCGAAACAACCGATGGTCGCCGACAACGGCTCGGGCGATGGTCGCCGACACCGGCTCAGCGATGGTCGCCGACACCGGCTCAGGATGCGTTGCCGCCGAGCAGTTCATGTCGCTTCAGCGCATGGCGAAGCTGATCATAGGTCAGCCCCAGCGCATCGGCGGTCGCGCGTTGATTGTGCCGCTGTTCGGCGAGTGCCTGAGCCAATAATCTACGTTCGAACTGTGCAACCTGTTCCTTGAAGTCGCCACTATACTGAACTTCCGGGGCAGAGGGCGCCGCCGACGCGCCGGATGCCGCGTTCGCGGCAGGCGATGATCCCGTCGGCGTGCGAGGTCGATAGGGGGAATCGAACGGGTCGATCTGAATGGCATCGACGGGACCATCCAGATCCCAGCGATAGACTGCGCGCTCGACCACGTTGCGCAGTTCGCGGACATTGCCCGGCCAGTCATATCCGCGCAGCGCCGCTTCGGCGGCATCGCCGAATCCCGGCCAGTCAAGCCAGCCCAGCTCCGCGGCCATGCGGCGGCCGTAAAAGTCGGCGAGGATCATGACGTCCCCTCCCCGCGCGCGCAGCGGCGGCAGGGTCACGACTTCGAAGCTCAGCCGGTCGAGAAGGTCCGCGCGGAACGTCCCTTTCTCCACCCGATCGGGAAGATGTTCGTTGGTCGCCGCGACAATCCGCACATCGACCTGAATCGGGCGCGAGGTACCGATGCGCGTGATTTCTCCATATTCAACCGCCCGCAGCAACCGGTCCTGCGCCGCCATCGACAGCGTACCGAGTTCGTCGAGGAACAGGGTGCCGCCATCGGCTTCCTCGAACCGCCCTGCCCGCGCCTTGGACGCGCCGGTAAACGCCCCTGCCTCATGCCCGAACAATTCCGCTTCGATCAGCGTTTCGGGAAGCGCCGCGCAGTTCATCACGACCAGCGGCTGATCCCAGCGCCCGGACAGGCGGTGCAGGCGCTCTGCGACCAGCTCCTTACCCGTACCGCGCTCGCCGATCACCAGCACCGGGCGATCGAGCCCTGCCGCACGGCTCGCCTTTTCGAGCGTGTCGAGAAAGGCCCCTGACTGGCCAATGACCTGCGTGATCCGTTCCATTGCCAATATCTGGTGTAAATCACCAATAGTTGGCAAGTGATAAATACCAACTTTTTTGAAGGAACCGCGAAAAAGCCCGGAAAACAGCCATTTTCAAAATTGGCACGCTTCCTGCGAAGCATGGGGCAAGCCCGAGCAAACGGGCAAAACGACAACCAAGGTTCAGGGATACAGACAATGACTTATCAGGGCACCAACTATCGCACGGCTTTCGCAGCGGTTGCCTGCTCGATCGTTTTCAGCGCCATTTTCATGCTGAGCTCGGTCGGCCCCGCCATCGCCTGAGCCTGACAGAACTTCCGCTCACTTGCCCCGGTGAGCGGTTCGCGCCGGGACGGGGCCCCCTAGCCGTCCCGGCGCCACCCCATACGAAGGAGTAGCGTTGCAATGGGTATCTTTTCTCGCACCCGCGACATCATCGCCGCGAACGTCACCGACCTGCTCGACAAGGCCGAAGACCCCGCGAAGATGATCCGCATGATCATCCTGGAGATGGAAGAAACGCTGGTCGAGGTTCGCGCCTCTGCGGCCCGCACCATCGCCGACCAGAAGGAAATGCGCCGCCACATCGGCAAGCTGGAAAAGCTTCAGGAAAGCTGGACCGAAAAGGCCGAGCTGGCGCTTTCCAAGGATCGCGAGGATCTCGCCAAGGCAGCGCTGACCGAACGCCAGAAGGCGGCCGATATGTGCGAACAGCTGGAAAGCGAAATCGCGGTTCTCGACGATGCGCTGCGCGCCTCGGAAGAGGATATCGCCAAGCTGCAGAACAAGCTGCGCGAGGCGCGTACCCGCCAGAATTCGATCATGACCCGCCTGGAAACGGCCAATAACCGCTTCCGGATGCGCGAAATGACCAATGGCAGCCGCATGACCGAAGCCTTTTCGCGCTTCGACATGCTCGAACGCCGGGTCGACTTCGCCGAAGGTCGCGCCGACGCCGCCGGCCTGGGTGCACAGCCCAAGTCGCTGGACGAGGAAATCGCCGAGCTGCGTTCGTCCGAAAAGGTCGAAGCGGAGCTGGAAGCCCTGAAGAAGCGCGTGAACAAGGAGGGCTGATCCGATGGAAGACGTTTTCCTGCCGATCGTCGTCCTTGGCATCCTCTTCATCGGCCTGCCGTGGGTGATCCTGCACTATGTGACCAAATGGAAACAGGCAGCAACGATCACCAACGAGGATGAGAAGCTGCTCGACGAGCTCCACTATCTGGCCCGGCGCCTTGAGGACCGGCTTCAGACGATCGAACGGATCGTCGCCGCCGACAACCCCGATTTCCGCCCCGCCCCGCCGCCGACTTCGGAAGAAGCCGATCCCTATAGCTACAGCCGGAGGAATTGAGATGTCCGCCAGCCGCACCAAATTCTACCTCGACAAGCAAAACGCCAAATGGTCGGGCGTCTGCTCGGGGATCGCCGACTATACCGGCGTGGAAGTCACCTGGGTCCGCCTCGGCGCGGTACTCCTGACCATCGCCGGGGGCTTTCCCTGGACGCTGATCGCCTATTTCGCAGTCGCATGGATGGCCAATCCCAGGCCGTACGGCCTGTATGACAATCCGGAAGACGCGAAATTCTGGCAGGGCGTGCGCACCAATCCCGGGCGCTCCACCGCCGAGGTCCGCTCGAAGTTCCGCGACATCGACCGCCGCCTGAGCGACATCGAAGTCTTCTACACCAGCCGCAACACGCGTCTGGCCGACGAAATCGAAAACCTGCGCTGAAACCGCAGCAAAAACACGAACAGGGAGAAGTGAGATGAGTTGGGGTGGACCGGGTTTCGTTCTGGCGATCATCGCGATCTCGACGATCGGCTGGGTGCTCACCACCGCCATCCGCGCACGCCATGGCTATCCGCTGGAGAATGAATGGCGCGGCACCACGCCGCGCCAGGATCCGGACGCCGACCGCAAGATCACGCTGCTGACGCAGGAGAATGACCGGCTGACCGGCCAGATTTCCCGGCTCGAAGAGCGGATCGCAGTGCTCGAACGCATCGCCACCGACCCCGCCGAGCGCACCCGCCGCGAAATCGACGCGCTGCGTGACGCGGACTGAGGAGAAGTGACATGAACACCGTAATGGTTCTGCTGATCGTAGTCGGCCTGCCGATAGCGTTCGGGATCGGATACGCCGCCTTCGAACGCTGGCTGAAGCACAAGGAAGCGATGGCCGACGTCATCTCCGCAAAGACCGCCGAAAAGGCCGCCCAATATGCGGCACATACCGAACGGCTGGAACAGCGGGTTCGGGTTCTGGAACGGATCGTCACCGATCGCGGCATCGATGTCGCGGAAGAAATAGAACAGTTGCGCGACCAGTCGATGAACTGAACGCGCCAGGGAGCGAGTAAAGAAAATGGTTATGGTATTTGGAGTTATCGGAGTTCTCTGCGCCTTGGGCGTGTGGATGACCGAACGCAGGGATCGCCCCCGCCGCCGCGCCGAACGCGAAGCCGCGCTGACCCCCGCCGAATAACCGACCCACGAAGGAGGCAAGAACATGGATCCGTTTCAAATGGTCGTCGCCATCGTCGTGGTGGTCACCATCGGCAGAGTGCTTCAGGCCCGCTATGGCGTCCGCCGCGACTGGCGCGGAAACGAATATAGCGCCGATCGCGACAATGGCGCCTCGGCCGCCGAAAACGCCCGACTTCGCGACGAAGTCCGCACGCTGAAGGACCGGGTCCAGGTTCTGGAACGCGTCATCACCGACAATAACAGCAGCATGCGGCTCGATCAGGAAATCGAAAAGCTGCGCAGCAAAGACAACGCCTGAGACAGGAGGACGATGTGGCAACCGACCCCAACATCTATCTCACCGTCGCCGCTTCCGGCCTGATCGGCCTGGCAATGCTGGTAACCGCAGGACTTTCCGGATGGCGCGGCTGGCTGGCGCTCAAGCAGGAAGAGCTGGGCAACCATCGGCAACTTCGCGAGCCGACCTATGACGAGCCCAATATGGGCACCGCCGGGTCGCGGATCGAAATCGCCGACCTGAAGGAACGCATCCGCAAGCTTGAGGCGATCGCCGCCGGCGTCGACCTCTGACCCGATCGGGAGCCGTCGCATCCCCCATTGCGGCGGCTCCCGTCCTATTCGACGGGTTCACACACGGCCCGTCTTCGCTATAGCGCCGCCATGCCGACGCTCCGCGAAATCCACGACGAATATGACTTTCTCGACGCCGATGACCGATATCGGCTGCTGATCGATCTGGGCAGGCAGCTCGAGCCGATGCCCGAAGCACTCAAGACCGATGCGACGCTGGTTCGCGGCTGTTCCGCTTCGGTCTGGGTCTATCCCACGGTGGCCGACGACGACCGGCTCCATTTCCTCGCCGATTCGAACGCCGCGATCACCAAGGGAATCATCGCGCTCGTGCTGGTGGCGGTTCAGGATCGCTCCGCTGCGGAAATCCTGTCGCTGGATATCGCGGCGGAACTCGAGCCCTTCGATCTGCGCAATCAGCTCAGCTCGAACCGAACTCAGGGTATTCCCAACATGATCGCGCTGATCCGCGAGACCGCAAAGCGATACGCCGCGGGCTGATACCGGAACGATCCGCACGCTCGGGCGCTCCTGCTGCTACCAGTCCGGCAGGAGAATCCCCATCGCATCGGCATTGATCCAGCAATCCTCCCAATGGGTTCAGCGTCACTGGCGCTATCTGCTCGCCGCTTTGCTGTCGCTGATCCTGCTCGGCTTCGTTGCGCTGGCAGCCTTTCCCTGGGCGATGCTCGACAAGACGATCGAAACGCGCCTTTCCCAAGCGCTCGATCGGCCGGTGACGATCGGATCCCTCGCGCGGGTCGATCATTTCTCGCTGCACCCCGTGCTCGAAATCCGCGATCTGCAAATTCCGCAACCCGACTGGGTCGAAGGCGACGCGCCGATGCTGACGGTCAAGCGGATGCGTATCGGCTTTTCGGCATTATCGCTGCTGGGCGGAAACGTTCGCACCGAAATGCTCGATGTCGAAGGCGCGCAAGCCACGCTGATCCGGCGCGCCGACAAGACGACCAACTGGTCGGGCAGAAACGATGGGGAACGCAGCAGCGGCAGTTCGCCGCTGCAGGGACTGCGCCGCATCACGCTGCGCGATGTGGCAATCGACTATCGGGACGCTGTTCAGGACCGCCGGTTCTCGGTGACGCTTTCGGGCAGCGACACCGATGGCCTGACGCTGAGCGGAACCGGCAAGGTTCGCGGCGGCGACGTAACCGTGTCGGCAAGCGGCGCGGCCTTTTCGCAGCGCGACAATGTCGGCCGCTGGCCGTTTGCGCTCACGATCGAAGGAAGTTCGGTCGGGTTCGTCCTTCAGGGTTCGATGGCCGCGCCGCTCGCCTTTGACGACATCGATGCATCGGCAAAGGCGCATGGCAGCGATCTGGCCAATGTCGATGCGCTGATCGAAGCGGGCCTGCCCAGCACCCAGCCCGTCCGCATGGAAGCGCGCCTGCGCAGGCAGGGCGACCGCTGGGAAATCGCCGACCTGACCGGAACCGTCGGGCGTTCGGATTTCGCCGGAAGCGCAACCATCGTGAAATCGGACGGGCATAGCCAGATCGACGGGGAATTGCGGTCCCGCCGTTTCGACTTTGCCGACCTGGCGTCCGACGCGGGACGCGCAAAGGCTGCGGCAAAGGAAGCGCGGATCGGCGAACGCGTCATTCCCGATACGGCGATCGATCTGTCGGGCCTCGGCAATACCGACGGCACGCTGCGCATTCAGGCCGACGAACTGCTCTGGCCGGGTTCCAAGCCGTTTCGCAGTCTGAAGGCCGTACTGACGCTCGACGGCAATAGGCTCACGGTGTCACCGCTGACTTTCGGCATGCCGCACGGCACCTTGGCCGGAGAGGCGACGGTCGTGCAGAAGGAAGCCGGCCCGGAGCTGCATCTCGTCCTGACGCTTGCCGATGGACAGCTCGCCGATCTGTTTCCTTCCGCCGAGATTGCGGCGGCTGCACGGGGCAAGCTCGATCTGACCGGTACCGGCAAGACCATTCGCGCGGCGATCGGGACGGCAAATGGGCGCGTTGCGCTGATCGCGGAAAACGGCACTATTCCCGACAAGACCGCGCTTCTGCTCGGTCAGGATATCGGCGGCGGCCTTTTCGCCGGGGACAAGAAGCGCGCGCAGCTGCGCTGCATCGTCGCCGACTTCCGCTTTTCGAACGGCACCGCGCGGCTCAACGATACGCAGATCGACACCAGCCGCGCCCTGACCCGCGCGGGCGGCACCATCAGCTTCCCGTCCGAAACCTTGTCGCTGGCAGTCAACGGCGTGCCCAAACAGGGCGCTACGCTGCGCGTAGAAGGCGCGATTCCCGTCCACGGCACGATCCGCAACCCGCAAGTCGAAAAACCCGAATCCGCAGATTCGCTCGGCGATATCCTGGGCGAAGTGGTCGAGGAGATCTTTGCAGGGGACGATCCGATCGCAGGCGATCTCGATTGCAGCCGTGCGGCTGCCGCCGCGATGCATTTCTAGGGCGCGTCAAGCTCCAGCGCCGCCGCCACCTCGTCGAGCGCGGTGCCCGGTTCGACGAGCAGCCACTGATCGGGTTTCGCGGCATTGAGGACGGTGACGGCGCGCCTGGGGCATATGCCAAGGCATTTTACCTCGACGATCCCCAACGGGCTTTTCCGCCCTTTCCCGATGCCGAGATGCCTGCGCAGCGCTTTGGCGAGCGACTGACGCCCCTTTTTCCCGAACCCGCCGTCAATCTTCTTCGAACATTTCGCGCAAACCAGAACGGCATTGGACCAGTTCGCCCGGACGGGCTTGTTCAATCGGGCCGCCACTGCCGCCGGTCCTCGGCGGATTTGAGCACGTCATAGGCAGCCTGAATCGCATGAAAGCGCTGGGCCGCTTCGGCGTCGCCCGGCTTCACATCGGGATGGTTTTCCTTGGCCAGCCGCCGCCACGCCGTGCGGATCGCTTCGAATTCCACATCGGGATCGAGTTCGAGCACTTCCAGCGCGCGCATCTCGTCGCGAGAGCGGGTGCCATCGCCCGGCCCTGCCCAGCCATAATGTTTGGTTTCGGCAAATCCGCCCGCGTCGCGGCGCTCCTCCGCCTCGCGCTTGGCAGCTTCCTCGGCCGTCAAACCTTCGAAATAATTCCAGTTGCGATTATATTCCGCGGCATGCCGCTCGCAGAAATACCAGCGCTCGGGGCTGTTGGGAGATTTGGGCGCAGGCCGGTCCCCCGGCGCATCGCATCCTTCGCGGTCGCATAGGCGAACCTGCGTCGCTTCGCGGCTGGCACCATAGCTACGCCAGCGGGGGAAACCCCAGTCATTGGATCGGGTCGGACGGCTCACGCGGCCTAGATAGGGAAAGCCTCTCGCGATGACCAGTGTGTCCTGCCAGTGTGGCCTGGATGCCAGAGACGAAACCAAAAGCGACCATTTTTCCGCAGCGCAGGATGGACAAAAATTGCCAATTGCTTAACGAACTATCGATCTGCCACTTCCGAGACGCACAAATGTTTCGCTGGATCAGGGGAAGACTGGGATGTTTTGGGGGAAGCCATCAGCGCTCCACCAAACACGTGCGCAAAGTGAAGGGCGAAGATTATTATATCAGCAAATGCATGTATTGCGGCAAGCCGATGCGTCGCCTTGAGAAACGAAACTGGATTGTCACCGCCTCTCAGGAATGACTTTGCCGATATCGTGCTTGTGTAGATTCCGATAAATGCCAGAGGGCCTGTAAGCCGGGTTCTGTCCTCGCGCGAACGCGATGGGCGACCATTCCTCTAGGGCGACGCTCACGCGCCGCCTCAAGCAACCAACCCGGGCGACGGGCCGAAACCAGGCCCATGCGCCGCCCCTATTCGGTCTTGCTCCCGGTGGGGTTTGCCTTGCCGCTTCCGTTGCCGGTCGCGCGGTGCGCTTTTACCGCACCCTTTCACCCTTGCCTGCGCCCATGGGCACATCGGCGGTTTGCTCTCTGTGGCACTTTCCCTGGGGTCGCCCCCGCCGGGCGTTACCCGGCACCGTGGTTTCGTGGAGCCCGGACTTTCCTCGCGGCATCGAAATGCCCCGCGGTCGCCTGGCCCTCTGGCGTTGTCCGATCTAGTCGTCGCCCTGCGGTTTGGGAAGCAGCAATGCGAGCAGGATCATCCGGCATTCGGCATCGATCTCGCCATCGATCAGTTCGGGGCGAAAGCGCCGCTGAAACGCAGTGACCGCGGCTGGTGCGTCTTCGACATCATAGCCGAACCGTTCCAGCGCCATCAGGAAACCGCCATCGGTCCATCCCGGATCCATGAGGTTGCGGGTGGGTCGTGGCAAGGCAAGCCGCAACCGCGCCAGTTTGCCCCAGGGAAACAACTCGCCCGGATCCTGTTTGCGCGCCGGCGCGATATCCGAATGGCCGACGACATTGCCCCGCGTGATTCCGTGCCGCTGCTCGATGTCGTGGACCAGCGGGATCAGCGCGGAAATCTGCTCGTCGGGAAACGGGCGGTACCCAAGCTCGTGCCCGGGATTGACGATCTCGATGCCGATCGAGGCGCTGTTGACGTCCTTGATGCCCCGCCAGTGCGAGCGGCCGGCATGCCAGGCGCGCTGTTCCTCATCCACCAGACGCAGGATCGTTCCGTCCTCGGCCACGACATAATGCGCGGAAACCTTCGCCTCGGGGTCGCGCAGCCGCGCGATCGCGGACTCGGCATCTTCCATTCCGGTATAGTGCAAGACCAGCATGGTGATCGGCAGCAAGCGTTCGTCGAAATTGGGTGACGGCGCTTCGATGATGTTCAACCCATCCTGCACGAGGGCCCCCTTCAGATCGCGAAGCTCTCCGTTAGAGAATGCCAGTGGCTTTGGGCAAGCGATGTGTCGGTTCGGCGGGCGCCTGCGGCGCGGCATTGCGATCAAGCCGCTGGTAAAATCCGCGATATCGATCGGAGGGCGCAAAGGCATCGGTTTGTCCGATCACGGTCTCGCCTGCGCCGAGCACGAGCAATCCGCCCGGTCGCAGCGCCGCGGCCAGCGTCTCGAACACCTGTCGCCGCAGCGCGAGCGAGAAATAGAGCAGGACATTGCGGCACAGCACGATGTCGAACTTGCCCGGCGGGGGCGGATCGCTGACCAGATTATGCTTTCGAAACCGGACGCGGCGGACCAGATCGGCTTTCGCCGTCCATTCATTCCCTTCGCCGTCAAACCAGTCGATCATGCGCCGAATCGGCAGGCCGCGCTGAATTTCAAACTGCGAATAGAGCCCGGCTCGTGCCCGATCGAGTGCGGCGGGCGAAATATCCGTCGCCACGATTTCGGGCAGCATGCCGCCACCCTTGATGTCATGCTCATGCGCGAGGATCGCCAGCGACAATGGCTCCTGGCCGGTAGAACATCCCGCCGACCAGACCCGCAGCCGCCGTTGCGGATTTTCCGCCTGAAACGCCGTCAGCGCCGACACCGCCATGTCGAGCACGCCGTTATCGCGGAAAAACGACGTTTCCTGATTCAACAGCGCGTCGACCACTTTCTCGGCGATATCCGCCTTCTGATCGGTAACCAGACGGGTGGCGAGCTGATCGAGCGTATCGAGCTGAAGTTCGCGCAGAACGGGCTTGAGCGCGGTTTCGATCCGCCAGGTGCGATTGGCGGCAATCTGCTGGCCGGTCCGCTGTTCGAGCAAGGATGCGATCAGGTTCATCGCTCCGGCGGAGGCGGGAGGTGCGGGCCGTGCGTGCATCATGCCGGTCGCCGCCGCTGCGCGATCAGTCGCCCGATTTCCTGCGGAGTCAGCACGGCATTGGCATGTCCTGCGTTGAAAATGCTTCCCGGCATACCCCACACAACCGAAGTTTTCTTGTCCTGCACGACGACGCTGCCGCCATGCTCGGCGATTTCGCGGGCGCCGACCGTGCCGTCCTTGCCCATGCCGCTCAGCACGATCGCCAAAGCGCGCGATCCGAATATCTGCGCCACCGAACTCAGCATCGGATCGACCGACGGCATACATCCGCTCGCCACGCGTTCGTCGGTCAGGCGGATCGCGGTGCCTTCGGATATCCGCACGCACCGCATATGCGCATTTCCCGGAGCGACGATCAGCCGACCGGGACGAATCCGCATGCAATCGGTCGCCACTTCGCATGGCCGGCCCGCGAGCACGGCGAGTTGCGTCGCAAAATAGCCCATGAACGAGCCCGGCAGATGTTGAGTCACCAGGATCGGCACCTGAAAACTGGCGGGAATCTCGCGCAGCAAATGGCTGAGCGCGTGAATGCCGCCGGTGGACGCGCCGATCGCGACGATATCGAAATCGTCGGCAACCTTCGCGGCGCCGAAGTTGCGGCGCGGCGGTCCTGCGGCTTCGATCGTGGGGGCGACCATCCGGCCCAGCCGTTCCTGAAGGATCTGGGAGAATTTCCCCGCAAATGCACCGATACCGGGCTTTACCAGCGTATCGGCGGCGCCCAGCGCCAGCGCCTGGATCGTCGCGGCCGCGCCTTCGTCGCAGGAGGAGGAAAGCACCAGCACCTTCGCGCCGTTTCCGGCCGCCAGGACGTCAGGCAGGGCGGTCAGCCCGTCGACTCCGGGCATTTCGATATCGAGCAATATGATGTCGACGCGATTCGCGTGCAGAAACTGAAGCGCCGCCTGAACATCGCTGACTGCACCGATCACCCGGAACTGGTCGCTCGCCTCGATCATGCGCGCGATCACGGTGCGCGCGACGACCGAATCGTCGACGATCAGGACATGGGCGGGCTCGGGCGAAGAAGCTACGCCGGCCCGGTGCAATGGATACCCACGCGACACTCGCGCCCTCCCGAAAGGTTCAGGCCCGAAAGGTTCAGGCGACGCCGACGATCTGGAGCTTGCTCTCGAGCGTCTCGCGGTCGAACGGCTTCATGACATATTCGTCCGCACCCGCCTCGATCGCCGCGCGAATATAGGCCATGCCGTTTTCGGTAGTGCAGAACACGACCTTGGGCTTTTGCGACAGGCCCGAATCCTTGAGAGCACGCAGGAAATCCATGCCGCTCATCACCGGCATGTTCCAGTCGAGCAGAATGACGTCGGGCGCCGATGCGAGGCAGCTGTCCAGCGCCTCGCGGCCATCGCCGGCCTCGCGCACTTCGAATTGCAGGGTTTCGAGGATGTGTCGGGCGACCTTGCGGATCACCTTCGAATCATCGACGACCAGACACGTCTTCATAAACCCCGTTCTCCACTCGGTACCCCAACGACACCTTTTGCCCCAAATGCGTAAGCGCCGCGTTAATGGACCTGATGATTGCTCTGGGCGTGCCCGGGGATAAGCCGGTGCAGATCGATCGCCAGAACCGGCTCGCCATCGCGCTCGACAATACCGAGCCCCGCAGCGCGCCAGGCAGAATCGAGCGCCGACCCGCCCGCACCGATGGGTTGCAGGTCGAACGGCGTAACATCCTCCAGCGCGTCGACCAGCATGGCGTAATGATGGCCGTCCAATACCGTGATGATCGCACGGCGAAGCGTCCCGCCGGACCCCGGCAGCCCCAGTGCGGCCGGTGTATCGACCACCGTCACCACACGGCTGCGCAGTGCGGCAAGTCCCCGGATATGGCTGGAAACGCGCGGAACCGCCGTGATCTCACCGATATCCACGACCGATTCGACCTGGTTGGATTCGATCGCGACCGCGCGACCGGCAACCTGGGCGATAAGATAGAGATCCGGCATCAGGCTGCTCCTCGACCGGCAACATGTGCAGCCAGCGCAGAGAGCAGCGCCGCGCGGTCGTAGCGATAGATCGTGTCGTCATCGGCGCCCGACCGCGCCCTGTGGTGGCGCAGCCGGACCACCGGGGCGCTGACCGAAAGCGCTGGATCGCTTCCTTCGAACGCCAGTATGACGGCGGGACTGGTGGCCGGATCGGGCGAGAACGCCACGCGATATCCCGCCGATTCGAGCAGCGGACGCAGGAACGCGGCCATCCACCCCTTCCCGTCATCGGACAAAAGGCAAAGCGGCTCGTCGCCGTCCCCGGCATCGCCGCCATAATCGGCGAATACCCAATAGGGGTCGAGCAGTTCGACCTGTTCGCCATCCAGCAACGCCACGCCTGCGGCGGGACCGGCGATCGTCGCGGGCGTGATCTGCTCAAGCGATACGATGTCGAGCGCTTCGTCGATCGCGTAGGAAATCTCGCTGCTGCCGTCCTTGAGCCGCAACAGGCTCACCACCGCACGGTCGCCAATGTCGCCCTGCGTCGCGACCGGCAGCAACCGGCCCTCGATCGCGGCGCGCAATTGCCCGGCGCTGAACCGGATATTGCTCGCATCGGTCTTCTCGACGCGGTCCACGACGTCCAGAACGACCGCGCGATGCCTGCCGTCGAGATCGCGGAACATCAGCGCGGCTATGCCGGGAGCCTGATCTTCTTCCCCGGCGGGTTCCTCGTCATCGGCCAGCGAGCGGTGGAATTCGAGACCGGCGATATGCGCGATCCCCGCAGGATCGAGCATCAGCATCGGCGAGCCGCTGTCAGGCAATGTCTGACCCGCATATACGCCCGTCGCCATCACTGCCGGCGACGCGGGCTTGATCACCAGTTCCTCATTGTCGAGCACAGTGTCGCACATCAGGGCATAGCTGCCCGATCCGATCGAGACGATGGCGAGCATCCGTGGCTGATCGTTGGCGACGGCATCGACGCCCAGCAATTCGCTAAGATCGACCAGCGGCAGACGGCGGTCGCGCACGGTTGCGACGGTCGCGCTCCCGACCTTGTCGATACGAATTGCGGCACCGCGTTCGGCGACGATTTCCTCGATATTCGGCCGGGCAATGGCGAAGCGCTGCCTGCCCACGCCCAGAACGATCGCCGAGATGATCGAAAGCGTCAGCGGCACATGCAGCGCGATCCGCACGCCGCGACCGGGATTATTCTCGACCTCGACGCGACCGCCGATCTGCTCGATCGCGGCGCGGACGACATCCATGCCGACCCCGCGCCCGGAAACTTCGCTCACCTGGTCGCGGCTCGACAGCCCCGGTTCGAAAATCAGGTGCAGCTTGGCCTTTTCGGAAAGGTTGTGCATTTCCAGCGCATTTCGGCCGCCCGCAATCTGTTTTTCGATCAGGCGATCGACATCGATGCCGCGACCGTCATCGGCGATCTCGACGATGATCTGATTGCCCGACTGCCGCGCGGAAACATAGAGACGCCCATTTTCCCGCTTCCCCGCCTTGCGCCGATCGGCAGGCGCTTCGATGCCATGATCGATCGCATTGCGCATCATATGGACCAGCGGATCGCGCAACACCTCGATCATCTCGCGATCCAGTTCGACGTCCGATCCTTCGATATGAAGCGTTACCGATTTGCCCAGCCCTGCTGCAGTATCGCGAACCATGCGCGGCAGCGCCGAAAACAGCGCGTCGATCTTCTGCATGCGGGTACGCGTAACGGTGTCGCGCATTTCGGAAACGGTGTTCGACAGGCGTTCGAGCGCGGCCTCGATCTGGGGATCCACCTGGTGCGCGCGCAGATGGCGCGCCAGTTCGTTGCGTGCGAGCACCATGTCGGACATGCCGCTCATCATCCTGTCGAGCAGGTCGACGTTGAGCCGCACGCTTCGGGTCGGCGCACGCACGACCGGCACCGTCTCGGCCGGCTGCGCAATATCGTCGAGCCCCTTGGCCAGCGCGGCGATCAGCATGTCTTCGCCGCTGTCGTCGAGGCTGTTTCCGGCATCGATCGCCTCGACGATCTCACCGATCCGGTCGACCACCGCCAGCACGGCATTGACCAGCCCGCGATCGGGTTCGCGTTCGCCGCGGCGCACCTGATCGAGCACGTCTTCGGCGGCGTGGCTGAGGCGACCGAGGCGCGGCAGATCGAGGAAACCGCAGCTTCCCTTCACCGTATGTACGAATCGGAAAATGGCATCGAGCCGGGCGCGATCGTTCGGGCTCGCTTCCCACGCGACGATTTCGCCCGACAATGCATCGAGCGTCTCACGCGTTTCGGCAATAAATTCCTGCAGCAGGTCGTCCATGGTGCCCCACGATCAAGCGATCGGACCATGGACGCACGGTGGTTAAGACCTCGTTATCCCACGCGGAATGCCGCACCGAAGATCAGCACTTCGGCATCGGGCGGCGAAACCTGAAGCTGCCCCTCCCCTTGTGCCACCAGCGCCTGGATCAGATAGGCGGCGGCTGCGCGCGGGGTTGCCGGCACGTCATCCGAACCGCCCGAAAGCGCGACGCGCAGTTCGGGATCGAGCACGATCCGCGGGCCATCCGCGCGGACGACGATCTCGACCTGGCTACCCACCACTTCGGCACCGATATCCAGCTGTCCGCCCCGGATCAGCGCGTCGCCGGCAATCAGCGCGAGATTGAGCAATACCTTGATCGCCTGTTTGGGCAGCACCGGGTCCTCGACCATCCAGCCGATCTTGACCCGGTGATTGTCGCCGAACAGCCCCTCGATCGCCGCATGCGCCTCACGCGTGTCGACGGTTTCGCCAAAGCCGCCGGCAGCGCCGAACGCCAGACGAAAGAATTTCAGCTTGTTCGCCGAAGCGCGCGCGCTCTCGCCAAGCAGCTCAAGGCAGCGTGCCCGCATTTCCGGGTCATGTTCATCGGCGAGCAGTTCGAGCCCGTTATTGAGCGCTCCGACGGGGCTGAGCAGGTCATGGCACAGGCGGGAGCAGAGAAGGCTCGCAAATTCGGTGGGACTGATATTCAAAGAAGCCTCCGGTTTCCCCTCGCCCGCCTTTTGAACGAGCGACAGGATCGCCGCAAGGACTGCGTGCGCAATGCCGCAAACTTGCCGGCAGCTTACCAATCCGCACGGGCGGTTCGCCCAGCTTGACGCCCTGCCCGACGCCCCCTAAGTGCGCCGCTTCCCACCGCAGCGGCCCCTTCGTCTAGCGGTCTAGGACGTCGCCCTCTCACGGCGAAAACACGGGTTCGAGTCCCGTAGGGGTCACCAGCGATTTCAATGGCTTAGCTGGATTTGCAGTTGCAGGAATTGCAACTTACTGCAAAACCCTGGTCAAAAATCGGCGGATTTCACGGATTGGTACAGACTCACGATAAACCGCGCCGGGTCTGCCGTAGCCGAATGGCTCAAAAACCCGATGTACTACAGCGTTGATGACTCTTCGGGACTTCAATTGCTTTGCGGCCTAATATTCGGCAACAATCTGCGCGGTGCGTACCAGGTCGGGAACCGTGCGCAGACCCAGTTTTTTCATCAGGCTCGAGCGATGGAGTTTGACGGTAATCTCGCTTAGCCCCAGTTCATACGCGATCTGCTTGTTGAGAAGACCTCGAACCACGCCTGCCATGACTTCGCGTTCCCGCGGTGTAAGCCGTGCATGCTGCTCACGAACCTGCCGAACTGCGTCCCCTCGCGCGCGGCGCTCGCGATCGCCTGCCAACGCAGACTGGACCGCATCAAGCATGTCCTGATCGCGGAACGGCTTGGGCAGAAAATCGACGGCCCCCGCCTTCATGGCGCGAACGCTCATCGGAATGTCGCCATGGCCAGTCACGAACACAATGGGCACTCGGGCGCCGCGTTCGCCGAGGCGTTGCTGCAGCTCGAACCCGCCCAAATGCGGCATACGTATATCGACTACCAGGCAACTCGCCGCATCGGGCAATGGCGCTTCCAGCGCCTCAATCGCAGAAGCGTGGCTGCGTGCCGCCAGTCCGACCGACCGGAACAGCGACTCCATCGAACCGCGGACCAGCGGGTCGTCGTCGACAATAACCACCGTGTCCGGATGTGGCTTCTTTGCTGGTGCCTGCGCCTGCATGATCGGCCTCCTATCATGCGATCCAAGCAACATGGCACGAGTCGGCACAATCCCCCCATTCGGGTCGACCTGGCCTCCAACGCGGGCGTTCAACGCCGCCCCCACCCGAACGGGGGGCTGTTCCAACCGTTCTTGCGGACCCATCTGCACGCGACCGAACAGGGAGCGCAGACCACGCCATGACCGCAGTCGCCGAAACACCTGCCGCACCGTTAAAGCAGGGACGCATCTTTGCCATGGCAGCCGCAGCCGGTGTGGCGGTTGCCAACATCTACTATAATCAGCCGATGCTCGCCGTGATGGAACGCGAGTTGCCGGGGCCGCTCACGCCGCTGATCCCCACTGCGACGCAGCTTGGCTATGCGGCGGGGCTGTTTCTGCTGGTGCCATTGGGAGACCTGGTCGAGCGCAAGCGGATCATCGTCATCCAGTTTGCAGTGCTCGCCGCGTCGCTCGTAGCGGCGGCAGCTGCGCCTTCAGCGGCAACGCTGCTTGTTGCGTCACTGGCGCTCGGCATCGCGTCCACTGTGGCGCAGCAGATCGTTCCGTTCGCGGCGCACCTCGCCCCGCCTGAACGGCGCGGCGCGACAGTGGGGACGGTGATGGCTGGCGTGCTTTGCGGCATCCTGCTCAGCCGCACGCTCGCCGGCTTCGTCGCCGCCCACGCGGGATGGCGCGAGATGTTCTGGCTCGGCGTTCCGCTCGCGCTGGGTGCCGGTGCGCTGATGTGGGGAACGCTTCCGGCCAGTCGGCCCGATGCCCGCATCCCCTATCGCCGCCTCATCGCTTCGCTGGGTACGCTGTGGCGGGAACTGCCGGAACTGCGCCTCGCTGCAATGACGCAGGCGCTGATTTTCGGAGCATTCACTGCGTTCTGGACGATCCTGGCGTTTCAGTTGGAGCGGCCGCGCTTTGGGCTGGGCGCGGAGGTGGCAGGGCTGTTCGGTATAGTCGGTGCCGTGGGGATTTTCGCAGCGCCCGTCGCGGGGCGTTTCGCCGACCGGCGCGGCCCGCATCGCGTGATTGCGTTCGGCGCGCTGCTGACGCTTATATCCTGGTTGATCTTCGGCTTCTGGGTGTCGCTGACCGGACTCATTGCAGGTGTGATCCTGCTCGATTTCGCGGTGCAGAGCGCGCTCGTTTCCAACCAGCACATCGTGTACGCGCTGCGGCCGGAAGCACGCGCCCGCCTCAATACCATCTTCATGGGGTCGATGTTCCTCGGCGGCGCCTTCGGCTCGGCCGCGGCGACTCAGGCCTGGGCGATCGGCGGCTGGCCGGCCGTGTCGCTGTTGGGAGGCGGATTGGGCGCCATCGCCGCCCTCCTCCAGTTGCGCAGCTTTGCAGGCAGAGGCTAGCCGCAGCGAACCTGCACACGGACGTGCAGCATCTGCGTCCAAATCGCGTTCCATTTCGACAAGTTTCCCCACACCGGCAGGCGCAATTGCATCCTCATGTCGCCGGGAAGGAACGTGATGCAGCGAAGCGAAAAGCCGGCGGGATATGCCCAGAGCGGCCGCCGCGATGGATGACGAGCAAGTTGCCGGAACGGCGGGCACGCCGCAGACGCGTGTCACGGTGAGCGAAATCCACGGGGTTCTCTTCACCGTCGCCGGCGAAGAGAACCCGGATGCCGAAGCCGAGTTGCTCATCACCGGACTATTCGCCCATCATCCGCCGCATCACCGCTTCGGCGGCGCATTGGGCCGACTTGACGCCGCGCTGAGCGGTGCGCTGCATGGTCTGGGCCGGGACCATCTGTTCGCCGGCCGGCGTGGCGAGACCCTGCTCCTTTCCGCGCCGCCCGCCTCGATCGCAGCGCGTGCCGTGCTGCTTGTCGGGCTGGGCGAACTGGGTGACTGGAATGCCGAGGCAGCCGCCGCGGTGGCGGCGTCGGCAATGCGCGAAACGCTGCTGTTGGGCGTGGCGAGCGTGCGCTTCGCACCCTGGCTTCAGGATGGCGGGCTGACCCCCGCCGCTACGCGCGGAACCGCGGCAGCGATGCTCGCCGGTGCCCGTCGCGTGCTGGAAACGCGACCGCGGGGCGCACCGCCTCCGGCGCTGCGGCTCTGGATCTTCGCACCCGGACTTGAATGGCGCGATGTGACCATTCACGAGCTGCGCGGGCTGCCCAAGGCTTAAATGCGTCCGCTCACGCCGCCGCTTGCCGCCGCTGAGGCTAGGCGCGTATAGCGAGGCCATCGGCGGAGATAGCCGCGCCGACATCCGCAACGGTTAGGAAGCAGGCTTGTGCCGAGTGATACCGGGCAGAGCATCCGCATCGCCGTAGTCGACGATCACCCGCTGCTGCGCGAAGGCGTACAGGCGGTAATCGACGGCCAGGCGGACATGACGCTCGTCGGCGAAGCGGGCACCGGGATCGAGGCGATCGCGCTGTATCGCGAGACCCGGCCCGACATCCTGCTGATCGATCTCCAGATGCCCGATCTGGACGGGGTCAGCGCGATCGCGCGGATCCGCGAGGAATTTCCCGCCGCACGCATCATCGTGCTTACGACATATTCGGGAGACGCGCGCGCGCTGCAGGCGCTTCGCGCAGGCGCGTCGGGCTATCTCCTCAAGAGCAGCTTGCGCCGCGAATTGCTCGACGCGGTGCGGTCGGTGCACAGTGGTGGAAAGCATCTCAACGCCGAAGTGGCGAGCGAGATCGCGCTGCACATGGAAGACCAGCGACTTACTCCGCGCGAGCGAGACGTGATTGAGCTCGTTGCGCAGGGAAATTCGAACAAGCAAATCGCCGCGCGGCTCTCGCTGTCCGAGGACACGATCAAAGGTCATATGAAAGCGATCTTTGCCAAGCTCGGGGCGCTCGACCGCACGCACGCGGTGATGCTCGCCGCCCGGCGGGGCATCATCGAGATCTGATTTCCTCAGCTCTACCCCATACTTCCGTATGATCGCACCATGCGGTGGGCTGCGACGGCGTCCTCATCGTTCGATACCGGCCGGTCCGGCAATCTCGGAAAAAGCCTTCAGAAAAGATTCGGAGGCGATCGATGTTGCACCAACACGCGCTGCGCACAGCCGCAGGCATTCCGCTGGCCGGCATGCCGGGGCGCGAACTGCGTACCCTGCGCGAATTGCTCGCCAGCGCGCGCGCTTCCGTCGAAAGCGATCCGGATCGCGTACTCATGTGCCTCGATCGCATCGCGGGAATGTTTCAGACGCCCGACGAAGAGGCGACGTTCGAAAGCCTGCTGCTGCCACAGGCGCATCCGTTGCGGCTTGCCGGCGCTCCGCGAAAGGGCGGCCTGGCACCGTGGCAGCTGCGCCGTGCGCTGACCTTTATACACGAGCATCTGTCGGGACCGGTGCCGGTGGAAGCGCTCGCGCGCGTGACGCGGCTGAGCAGCGGCCATTTTTGCCGTGCGTTCAAGGCGAGCGTGGGAGAGACCCCGCACAACTTCCTTACCCGTCAGCGGGTGCGCCACGCGCAGCGGCTGATGCTCACCACCGACGACACGCTGAGTCAGATAGCCTGCGCGTGCGGCCTTACCGATCAGGCGCATCTGACGCGGCTTTTCCGCAAGCTGATCGGCGAAACGCCGCTGGCATGGCGGCGCGCGTGCCGCAACGGATGAACGGCTCACTGTGGGAGACGAGCGAATGGCCCCGATGCAGCTTCCGCCGCCAATGGCCGGCCTGATCGAGACGCGCTGCGACCGAATCGCCTCGCTGGAACATGCGCTGCGCCAGCGCAATCTGCTGATGGCCACGATGGGGCACGATCTGAAGCAGCCGCTACAGATCATCCTGCGCGCAGTCGAGCGGCTGGCGCCCGAAACGCTCGGCACGACCGAATGTCTTTGGGCAGATGCCGCAATCGAGCAGGTAATGCGGATTTCCGATGGCCTGACTCAACTCGCCGACGCGGCAGCGCTTTCCGAGTCCCACCCCGGCCCCGACATCCGCAGGCGCAACCTGTCCGACATCTTCGCCGATCTTCAGCGCAACTGGAGGCTCTCCGCAGCAGAGGCAGGGGTCGATTTGCGCTTCGTGCCGCGCTCGGGGCTGGTGTGCACCGACGACGCGCTGGTGTGCACGATTTTGGGCAATCTGATCGGCAATGCGCTCAAGCACGGTCGAGGCGCACCGGTGCTGGTCGGCGCGCGGCGATGCGGCGACACGATGGTCTGCATCGTTCAGGACCGCGGGCCCGGCATCGAGGCGGGGTTGCAGCGCAGAATGTTCGTACCCGGCGTCCGGGGCGCTACCCGGTCGCCGGGGATGGGGCTTGGTCTCGCACTCGTACGCCAGCTTGCCGACGAACTTGGCCACCCGCTTTCCTTCATATCGCGGCCGGGCGCTGGCACGCGCTTCGCCCTGGCGCTCCCATGTGCCAAATGATCCGACGCCCGGTTGCGGATCCGCAGTGATTGCCATCATCGATGACGACACGCTCGCACGTGCTGCAACGGAGATGCTCGTTCGTTCGCTCGGTTATGTCACGCGGAGCTTCGCCAGTGCCGAAGCCTTTCTGATCGAGGACTGCGGCGCGGTCTGCATCATATCCGATGTGCAGATGCCGCGCATGTCCGGTATCGACCTGCAGCGCGCGCTCAAAACGCGAGGCAGCAAAGTCCCCGTCATCCTTGTCACCGGCTTCCTGGATGACGCGGTTCGCGCCGTGGCCATGCAGCTGGGTTCAACGGCACTCTTGCCGAAATCGGATACGGCCAACCACCTGGCCAGCGCGATCCGCGCCGCGCTTGCATAACGCGACCTTCAATCGTCGAGCGCATGCTCCAGCCGACTGTCCGGGATCAGCCAGAGGGCAGTGATCGCCACATAACAGCCGATCGCCAGAAGCGGACTGACGAGCGTTGCGGCGGTCGCCACGCCATAGGCGAACATGCTCCACCACGATTTGCGATCGCGGCCGAGCGCGCGGGCCACGGCTGACCCGATGCCATTTCTGGCGACGATCGCACGGCCGGTGAGCAGCCATCCCAGCGACGCCATCGAGAGCACGAAGCCATAGGCGGCGGTGGGCGCGGCAGCAAAGTCCGCTTCATCCAGCCAGCGGATGACGAAGGGCAGCAGCGACAGCCAGAACAGCAGGAACAGGTTGCACCACAGGACGCGGCCGTCGACACGATCGGTCGCCTGGAACAGGTGGTGGTGGTTGCTCCAGTAGATCCCGACGTTGATGAAGCTCAGTATATAGGCGAGGAGCACGGGAAACGCCTCCCGCGCGGCGGCTGGCGTAGCGCCCGCCGGCACCTGCAGCTCGAGCACCATGATCGTGATCACGATGGCGAGCACGCCGTCGGTAAAGGCTTCCAGTCGGTTCGTTGACATGCGCCAGCTGTGCCGTGCTCCCGCGCGAGCGGCAGCCATACGATGGTAGGGGGTCGGCATGCGCCGATGCGCCACATTGCGACCGGATTCGACAAGAATGCGCATCCGCCCCGAGCCACGTTGCATGCGACCAAGCCGCGCAACGAGGAGCCGCGCAATGCCGAATGCCACCGCCACGCCGGGCAAGACCCTGCTGTCCCCCGCCGACCACACACTGATCCTGATCGATTTCCAGCCGCAGATGGCATTCGCCACGCGTTCGATCGACATCGGCATGCTGCGCACCAATGCGTCGCTGATCGCGAACGCGGCGAAAGTGTTCGACGTGTCGACGATTCTCACGACCGTCGCCGCCAAGGCTTTCTCCGGACCGATGTTCGAAGAGATCACCGCCCCCTTCCCCGGCAAGACGCTGCTCGATCGCACGTCGATGAATACTTGGGAAGACGCCGCAGTGATCGAGGAGGTCAATCGTATCGGCAAGCCCCGGCTGGTGATGGCGGGCCTGTGGACCAGCGTGTGCATCGTCGGCCCCGTCGCCTCGGCGATCGATCAGGGGTTTGAAGTCTATTTCATCGCCGACGCATGTGGCGATGTGTCGCCCGAAGCGCATGAGCGCGCGGTGCAGCGGATGATCCAGCTCGGCGCGGTGCCGATGACGTCGCTGCAATATCTGCTCGAGCTGCAGCGCGACTGGGCACGCACCGAAACCTACGACGCGACCACCGGCACGGCGAAGAAGTTCGCGGGGGGATACGGGCTGGGCGTCACCTACGCCAAGGCGATGTTCGGCGCGCAGGAAGGCGGACACGGCTGATCCCAAAGCGCGCAGACCTCCCCCATTCAAGGACCAAGACCATGCCTTATGTGACTGCCAGGGACGGCACCCAGATATTCTACCGCGAATATGGCGAAGGCCGCCCCATCGTCTTTTCGCACGGATGGCCGCTGAATGGCGACGCCTGGGACGGGCAGATGCTGTTCCTCGCCAATAACGGCTTCCGCGTCGTTGCGCATGATCGCCGCGGCCATGGCCGGTCCGATCAGCCCGCCAGGGGCAACGACATGGACCATTATGCCGACGATCTGGGCGCTGTGCTCGACGCGCTCGATCTCAACGACGCAGTATTGGTCGGCCATTCGACCGGCGGCGGCGAGATCGCGCATTATGTCGGCCGCCACGGCACCGCGCGTGTCGGCAAGATGGTGTTCGTCAGTTCGGTCGTCCCGCTGATGAAGCAGGGGCCGACCAACCCCAACGGCCTGCCGCAGGAGGTGTTCGACGGCATCCGCAAGTCCGTGCTCGACAATCGCTCGGGCTTTTATCTGAGCTTTCCGGAGGTCTTCTTCGGCTTCGACAAGGGCGTGCCGAAGGACGAAGGCTTCCGCTACGCCTTCTGGCAACAGGGCATGGCCGGCGGCGCACACGGCCAGTATGAGTGCGTCGAGCAATTTTCGGGCGTCGATTTTACCGAGGATCTGAAGAAGATCGACGTGCCGGTGCTGATCGTCCACGGCGACGCCGACGACATCGTCCCGATCGACATCACCGCGCGCAAGGCGGTCGAGATCATCTCCGACGCGACGCTCCACGTCTATCAGGGTGCGCCGCATGCGGTGCCCACCATCTGCCAGGATCGGCTGAACGCCGACCTGCTCGCCTTCGCGCGCAGCTGAATGCAGCACCGGGGAGGCTGTCGATGAAGCCCTATCTCATCTCGCTCGGCGCGGGGTTGCTGATCGGCGTGATCTACAGCCTTCTCGGTGTCCGCTCCCCCGCGCCGCCGATGATCGCGCTGCTGGGCCTGCTCGGCATCCTGATCGGCGAACAGGTCGTACCGGCGGCACGGCATCTGTTCGCCGGGCGCGAGGTCGGTACTTTCCTGCGCAACGAAGGCGCCGAACACGTCCTCGGCAAGCTTCCCGATAACAAGCGCGGTGACGGAGGCGCGGCGTGACCCGCCTCACCCGCCGTCAGACCGTTGCCGGCGCCGCGCTGCTGCCGCTCGCCGCTCCCCTGCTCGCTCATGCCCGGAGACCCGAAATGGCACCCACCGACCTGCTGCTCGTCAACGCCAGGATCGCCACACTCGACCGCGAAAACCCGCAGGCAGAGGCGGTGCTGATGCGCGACGGCAAATTCCTGTTCGTCGGATCGGAGCAGGATGCACGCGCTGCCGCCGCGCCCGACGCACAGCTGATCGACGCCGGCGGACGCCGCGTGATCCCGGGGCTGATCGACAGCCACATGCACATCATCCGCGGCGGACTGAACTATAATCTCGAGCTGCGCTGGGACGGCGTGCCGAGCCTCGCCGACGCGATGGAGATGCTACGCGCACAGGTCGCGCGCACGCCCAGCCCGCAATGGGTGCGCGTCGTCGGCGGCTTTACCGAACACCAGTTCGCCGAGAAGCGCCTGCCGACGATCGACGAGCTCAACGCCGTCGCACCGGACACGCCAGTGTTCATCCTCCACCTCTACGATCGCGCGTTGCTGAACGCCGCGGCGCTGCGCCAAGTGGGCTATACGAAGGATACGCCCAATCCGCCGGGCGGCGAGATCGTGCGCGACGCGGCGGGCAATCCCACCGGGCTGCTGCTCGCCCAGCCCAATGCCACGATACTCTACGCCACGCTTGCCAAGGGGCCCAAGCTGCCGCCCGATTATCAGGCAAATTCGACCCGGCATTTCATGCGCGAGATGAATTCGCTCGGCGTCACCGGGGTGATCGACGCGGGCGGTGGATTCCAGAATTACCCCGATGATTATGCGATTATCGAGCAGCTGCACGAGGACGGCCATCTGACCGTCCGGATCAGCTACAATCTCTTCACGCAGAAACCGAAGGAAGAGCTGGCGGACTTTTCCGGCTGGGTGAAACAGGTGTCGCCGGGCCAGGGCGACGATCGCTATCGCCACAATGGCGCGGGCGAGATGCTCGTCTATTCCGCCGCCGATTTTGAGGATTTCCGCCAGCCCCGGCCCGACATGGCGCCCAGCATGGAAGGCGACCTCGAACCCGTCATCCGCCTGCTCGCCGAGAATCGCTGGCCGTGGCGGCTCCACGCCACCTACGATCAGACGATCGGTCGCGCGCTCGACGTGTACGAGAAGGTGAACCGCGACATCCCGCTGGCCGGGATCAACTGGTTCTTCGACCATTGCGAGACGATCAGCGACCGCAACATCGATCGCATCGCCGCGCTGGGCGGCGGCATCGCAGTGCAGCACCGCATGGCGTATCAGGGCGAATATTTCGTCGAACGCTATGGCAGCCGGGCGGCCGAGCGTACCCCGCCGATCGCGCGGATGCAGGCGGCAGGTATTCCGGTCGGCGCGGGCACCGACGCGACGCGGGTCGCCAGCTACAATCCGTGGGTGTCGCTGAGCTGGCTCGTGACCGGCAAGACCGTTGGCGGGCTCGGCCTCTATCCTGTGGCCAATCGCATGAGCCGCGACAAGGCGCTGGCGATGTGGACGCACGAGAACACATGGTTTTCAAACGAAGTCGGCAAGAAGGGACAGATCAAGGCGGGCCAGCTCGCCGATCTCGTGGTTCTCTCGGGCGATTATTTCAGCGTGCCCGAGGATGAGATCGTCCATCTGCGCTCGATGCTCACCGTGCTGGGCGGCGAAGTCGTCCATGGCGAGCGCGATTTCGCCGGGCTTGCCCCGCCGCTGCCACCGGTCATGCCGGACTGGTCGCCGGTCGCGACGTTCGGCGGTTATCACCGCAGCACCGAGGCGCAGGCCAAGCTGACTGCCGCTTGCGGCTGCGCGCATGCCTGCAACGTCCATGGCCATGATCATGCGGCGGCGCTTGGCGCCAACGTGCCCGCCGCCGACGTCCAGACCTTCTGGGGCGCGCTGGGCTGCGGCTGCTGGGCGGTCTGATGGCTCCGCCCGCCCCTGCCGCCGAACCGCGCTTCGTCCATCGCATCCTCGACTGGCGCTGGACCTGGTTTCTCGCCCGGTTCGCGCTGGTCGGCGCCTATCTTCTCGGCGGTCTGGTCAAGCTCACCGACTGGCCGTCGGCAGTGGCCGAGCAGGCGCATTTCGGGATGCACCCGCCCGCAATATGGGCCGCGATCACCATCGCAGTCGAACTGATCGGGCCGGTTCTGATCCTCGCCGGACGGTTCGTGTGGTTCGGCGCTGGGATGCTCGGCGTCTTCACCGGCTTCGCCGCGCTGGTCGCGAATGATTTCTGGAACCTGCCCGCCGGGCAGGACCGCTTCATGGCGACGAATGCGTTTTTCGAGCATATCGGGCTGATCGGCGGCTTCGTGCTCGCCGCGCTGGTGGCGGAACATGCGCGCCGCATTCGCGCTTAGTCTGGCGCTCTACGCCGCGCCCGCCGCCGCGCAGGATGCAGCCCCCGCGCAGCCCGAACCCACGACGCTGCGCTATGACGAGGACTGGTCGGTGCTCGCCGAACCGGCGGCGCACACCGGGCGTTGGATCGAGCGATTCAAATACCAGCCGATCGGGCGCGACGCCTGGATCGGCACCGGCGTCGAGATCCGTGCGCGGGTCGAGCGCTATGACGGCAATCTGTGGGGCGACGCGCCCGACCAGACCGACCGTTACCTTCGCCTGCTCCCCTATCTCGACGCGCATGCCGGGCCGTTCCGCGCGTTCGTGCAGCCGATCGTGACGCACGCAGGTGGGATCAGGCCTGACGCAGGCGGGACCGATACGACCGGAGCAGACCTGCTTCAGGGGTTCGGCGAAGTTTCGCTGGATGGCGTGACCCTGCGCGCCGGGCGGCAGATGGTGATCCTCGGCAGCGAGCGCCTGGTCGGCACGCGCTATGGCGTCAACGTGCCTCGCGCATTCGACGGGGTGCGGGTCGATCTGGCGCGTGGCGACGCGACGTTTTCGCTGCTCGCCTTACGACCGGTCGCGCCGGGAACGCGCGACTTCGACGATCACAGCTCGCACGCCGAATTGCTATGGGGCGCCTATGCCGCACTGCCGCAGATTGACTTCTACTATCTCGGCAAGCGCAATCGTTCGCCCCGGTCGCCGGACGCACGCGGCGCAGAAGTACGCCACAGCTTCGGTATGCGGGTCCATGGCAGCCATGCCGACTGGCACTGGAACGTCGAGGGGGTTGCGCAGGTCGGCACCGCCGGCGGCGCAAAGGTTCGCGCCTGGACCGTCGCGACCGAAATGGGGCGCGGCTTCACGTTGGGCAACATGCCCGCCGATGCACAGCTTCGGTTCGACGTCGCAAGCGGCGATACAAAGCCGGGCGACCGCCGCATCGGCACTTTCGACGCGCTCTATCCAAAGGCAAAGTATTTCGGCGAGCTGACTCCGCTCGGCCCCTACAATCTGATCAATCTCAATCCAAAGCTCAGCATTGTGCCGGCGGACGGCGTAAGCGCCAGCATCGCCGCGAACCTGTACTGGCGACAATCGCGCAATGACGGCGTGTACGGCATCCCCGGAAACCTGTTGCGTGCGCCCGGCGACAGCCGCGCCCGCCACATCGGATCGCAGGCAGAGGCAGTGATCGAATGGCAGGCCACGCCCGTCCTCGACCTGCTGCTGTCGGCGTCGCTGTTCCGTCCCGGCGCTTTCCTTCGTGACACCGGCGGCGGGCGCACCATGACGCTGCTCGCGCTGGAAACCAGCTTCCGCTTCTGAAAGGAGCCCTTCGTGCCCGGTACCAAAACGCTGTCGCCGCTCGCATGGCTGATGCTCGTGCTCTCCTTCACCACCGGGCTGGTCGACGCAGTCAGCGTGCTCGGGCTCGGCAAGGTCTTCACGGCCAATATGACCGGCAACATCGTGTTCCTGGGATTCGCCGTGGCCGGTGCTCCCGGCTTCGCCGTCGCGCCGTATCTCGCAGCGCTGGCGAGTTTCCTGCTGGGCGCGCTGCTGGCTGGACGATTGGGCGTGGCGCATCGCGAAAAGCCGCTTCGCCAGTGGCTGCTCCGATCTGCATTGATCGAAGTGGCGCTCTTGTGGATCGCGGCCGCACTCGCGCTCGACTATGACGTCGCCAGCCTGTCACCCGCGCCGCGCCTGTTCGCGATCATCGCGCTGACCGGAATTGCGATGGGATATCGCAACGGCACGGTACGCCAGCTGAAGGTGCCGGATCTCACCACCACCGTGCTGACGCTGACGCTGACAGGACTGGCTGCCGACTCGCATTTCGCGCGCGGCACGAATCCCAATTGGGGGCGCCGCATGGCCGCCGTTGGCGTGCTTTTCCTCGGCGCGCTCGCGGGCGGGGTGCTGGTGCTGCAGTTCGGCCTGGCGCTGCCGCTGGCAATCACCGGCGCGGTGATCCTCGCAGCGACGATCGCGTGCAGCGCGCATCCGGATATGGAGAAAGCGCCCTGAGGGGTGCGCCTACTCCTGCGGAGCAAGCCGGGTGTCGATCGGCAGGCCGCGCTTCAGCGTCAATGTGACCGGAGTGCGCTCGGCGATGTCCGCCAGCCGCGCCTGCTGCTCGGCATCAAGGCCGCCAATCGCCAGCGTGCGCCTGATGCGGAGCGTCTCGCCCATTCCGAGCAGCGACAGTTCAACCTCGAGCCCTTCGAGCGGCCAGTCCTTTCGCGCGGCATAGATGCGGAGCGTCATGGACGTACAGGCGGCAAGGCTCGCGAGCAGCAGATCATAGGGGGCCGGCCCGGCATCGCCGCCGCCGCGCGAAGCAGGCTCGTCGGCGACAAGAGCGTGGCCACCCACCGCGATTTCGGTACGAAACTCGGGCTGCGCCATGCGCGCGGTGCATCGCATCGCTCGTGTCTCCTAGGGGTAGCGAACCGGCTTGGGATCCTGGGGCAGCGGGATGAACTCGCTCTCCTCGGGCACCGCTGGGAACCTGCCCGCGCGCCAATCGGCTTTCGCCTGTTCGATCCGCTCCTTCGATGAAGAAACGAAGTTCCAGTAGATGTGTCGCGGCTCGGCCATGGGTTCCCCGCCGACGAGCATCAGGCGGGCGGACGACGTAGCGCGGATCACCACTTCGGCACCCGGCTTGAAAATCACGAGCTCGTGCTGGGCAAACCCGCCGCCCTGCCCCTCGATCATCACGTCGCCGCTCACGACATAGAGCGCGCGCTCGACATGCTCGGCCTTCAACCGGTAGCGCGCACCTGCGTCGAGCACGAGATCGGCATAGACCATGTCCGAATAGGTGTTCACCGGTGAGCGCAGGCCATCCGAAGTGCCGGCAATCAGCGTGAGCGAAAGCCCCTCGCCTTCGCTTTTCGGGATCTCGGCCGCCTTGTGATGGACAAATTCGGGGGCATGCTCCTCATACTGCGCGGGGAGCGCGATCCAGGTCTGGAGCCCGAAAAGGCTGCTGCCGGCCGGACGTAGTTCGGGTGCGGTGCGCTCGGAATGAACGATGCCGCTGCCCGCCGTCATCCAGTTGACTTCGCCCGGGCGGATCGACTGCACCGAGCCGAGCGAGTCGCGATGCAGGATTTCGCCGTCCAGCAGATAGGTGATCGTGGCGAGGCCGATATGCGGATGCGGACGCACATCGAGCCCTTCGCCGCCGCGAAACACGGCGGGACCCATCTGGTCGAAGAAGATGAACGGCCCCACCATCCGGCGGTGCGCCGATGGCAGTGCGCGGCGCACGCTGAACCCGTCGCCCAGATCGCGCACGGGCGGAACGAGGATCAAGTCGATGGCATCATGGTCGCTGGACCGCAGGGTCATGGTCAAATCCTTCCCAATGACGTGAATGGCCGCATGCTGGAGTGCGCGGCCAGCGGCCGGCAGCAGGAAAGAACGTGCAGGCGCTTTCGAGAAAGTTGAACGTTCAGCGCCCGTGCCGCGTCACTTCGAACAGGAACCAGCGCCGCTGCTCGGCTTCGTCGATCCAGTTTTCCAGCAGGCTGGCGGTCGCGATATCGCCATGTTCGTCGCACAACTCGTGCACTGCCCGCATGCGCCGGGCGAGTTCTCCATTATCGTCGCGCAATTCGGCCAGCATGTCGCCTGCGTCGACGAACGGGGCGTCATTGTCGAGCACGCGTGATTTTGCCGCGATGTCGCCGATCGATCGGATCGTCGTGCCGCCGATCTTGCGAACGCGCTCGGCGATTGGATCGGTGGTGGCGAAGAGTTGGGTCGCCTGCTCGTCCAGCATCAGATGATAGTCGCGAAAATGCGGGCCGGAGACGTGCCAGTGGAAATTCTTGGTCTTCACATAGAGCGCGAACGTGTCGGCCAGCAGCGCAGTGAGCGCAGCGGACAAGTCGCGCGTGGCATTGTCGCCAAGGCCGCTGGGTGTGGCGAGCGGCGCTCCGAGACGCTGGGAAAGTTCATTGGACATGAGGGTGCTCCCGCAGGGTTTCGCCTCAGCACATCGCGTAGCGACAGTTGCAGGTCTTGGCAGATACGCACATAATTTGGACGCGCTTATGCGGACGGGACCGCTCCCGCCCGCATACGCGCCGTTCGCGCAATTCAGCGCCGGTCGATGCTCAATCGCCCGCCGCCGAACGCGACGATCTGAAGCAGACCGCCGGCCATCGCCAGATTCTTGAAGAAGTGGATAAACTGGTTCTGGTCGGCGAGGTCGGAATGGAAGCCGAGCGCGGCGACCACCGAAAAGATCGCAAGCGCCGCGGCGACGATCCGCACGCGATAGCCGAAAACCAGCAGCATGCCGCCGCCGAGTTCGACCAGGATCGCCAGCGCAAGCGCCACCTGCGGCAGCGGCAGGCCCGCGGACGCGATATAGCCGATCGTCGCGCCGGGCGCGGTGAGCTTGGAAAAGCCGCTGAGAAGGAAGATCGCAGCGATGGCGATCCGGCCGATCAGCGCAGCATAGTCGCTGTGCTTGGTGTTGGTGTTGATGTTGATGCGGGCGGCAGTGCTGACACCGGCAGGGGTGTCGGATGGTGCAAGCATGTCAATTCTCCTTCGGCGAGTGGCGCCACCAACGCGGTGGCTCTCGTCACGCGAGGAAAATGGGTCGCAACCGAGTTACGAAACAGTCGAATAAAATCACTCGTAACGTTCGACTATATCGAACAGTCATAAGGACGCTTCAGAGCCGAGCGTACGGGCTCCGGTTCCGACCAATCGATCGAAAAGGATCGGCACGTCGCGCGTCACCGCGATCGGACACAGCAATATCGCTCTGTTCAACTCTGGCTGACTCCTGCGCCCCGATGCGGCAATGCGCTTCGAGGCGCTTTTCGCTTGCAGCCGCAGCACCGGCTCCGCCAAATCCGCTACCGGGGTCAAGCGAACGACAGGAAGATGGCGCATAAAGGTGAGTCACTGCTGGTCGCGTTGCTCGGAATGGCTCTGCTGTTCACGCCCGCACCCGCGCTGCCCCAGACGACGCACGCCCAGCAGCCCATTTTCGCGCAGTATAATCACCGCGCCTGGCGGCTGGTGGATGGAACCCCGCCTGACATCTGGTCGCTCGCGCAGGCGCCCGATGGCTTTCTGTGGATCGGCAGTGGCGCAGGGCTCTATCGGTTCGACGGGATCAGCTTCGAGGAAGTGACGCCGCGGGTCGGCAGCTTCCCGTCGCGCAACATCACTGCGCTTGCCTTCGAGCCCGATGGTACGCTCTGGATCGGTTATTTCAGCGGCGAAGTGTCACGCCTGCGCAATGGGCGGCTCGACAATTTTCTCACCCAGGGCGCGACGGTGGAGCAGATCGTGCGCGATCGCGACGGCGCGATCTGGGTCGCGCGCTCGGCGATCGGCGGTGGGCTGTTGCGCTTTGAACGCGGTCGTTGGCAACGCATGGGACGAGCCGCCGGCGCGCCGGCCGGAGCGGCGTTCGCCGTGCTTGCAGCAAGCGACGGCGCGATCTGGGCCAATGTCGGGGATCGCATCCTCGTTCGCCGGCGAGGCGCTGCCCGGTTCGAGATCGTGGCGCGCACCAACGGGGTGTCCCGACTGAGCGAAGGGTCTGACGGGCGGATCTGGGCCTCGGGCGAGGTCTTCGATATCCGTCCCGCCATGAAGCTGGCACAAGTGCCGGCGCCACCGGGCGAACCTCCCTCCTCCGCCGATCGGATGATCTTCGCGCGCAACGGCACCTTGTGGCAGACCCCGTTCAGCGGCGGAGTGCTGGCGATGCGCGGTCTTGCGGGCTTGCCGCCTGCACCGGTGCATGTCGAGCGATTCGGCGTGCAGGACGGACTGACCTCGCGTCGCGCAGTGCCTCTGCTCGAGGATCGCGAAGGCAATATCTGGATCGGCACCAATCTTGGCCTCAACCGGCTGCGCCCGGTCAGCGCCATGACCGCATTGGGCATAGCTCCCGGATCGCGCGGCGGATTCGAACTTGCCGTCCGTGCCGACGGCACCGTGTTCATCGCCGAGGCCAACCTCCTTTACCGCGTGCGGCCGGGCGGCCAGCCCGAACGGGTCCGCCGCTTTGCTGCCGATATTACGACGATCGAAGCCGATGGCGACGATATTATCGTCGCGCTGCCCGACCGGCTGCTCCGGCTCGAGCCAAACGGCGCGTTTCGCACCCTCACGCCACGCCCGCCCGGCGAGATCGTATCGTGGAGCCGGGATGCCGGCGGAGGCATCTGGGCCAGCGTCGTGCAGCGCGGCGTGTTCCACCTTGTGGACGGTAGTTGGCACAGCGTCTCGCCGTCTGATCCACAGGCATACCCAGGCACGTTTCACACCCCCTCGGGCCCCGGCGGCGGCGAATGGCTGTATGCAGGCGATCAGCTGTACCGGAGGGAGCGCGGGCAGTTTCACCGTGTCCCTCCCGATCGCGCGCCGCGGGTGGGACATATCGCCTTGCTGTCGATCGGCCCCTCTGGCGTGTTGGCAGGCGGCGAACTGGGATTGGCGCTGCTCGATCGCGGAAGGTTCCGCACGCTGGATCCGCGCATCGCGCCCGACCTGTCGGGCATCAGTGGGATCGTACAGTCCCCCGACGGCACATTGTGGATCAACGGCGTGCGCGGCCTCGTCCGCACGACCCGCGCCGCGCTTGTGGCAGCGCTCGCCACTCCCGGGATCCCGCTGCGCCACCATCTGTTCAGTGCCGGCGACGGGCTGCCCGGCGTCGCGCAGCAGGACGAACACAAGTCCACTGCCGTGCGCGGCGGCGACGGGCGCATCTGGGTCGCGAACAACAGCGGCGTCGGCGCGATCGATCCGTCGCGGATCGTGTCCAATCGCGAGCCGCCGCCCGTGGTCATTCGAAGCGCAAGCGCCAACGGCCGCAGCTTTACCGCCCCCGGCGCGCTTTCGCTGCCTGCCGGCACGCAGAACCTGCGTATTACCTATACCGCGCTGAGCCTCGCCGCGGCGGAGCGTAATCGCTTCCGCTATCGGCTTATCGGCGTCGACAAGGACTGGGTGGACGCCGGATCGCGGCGCGAGGCGTTTTACGCGAACCTCCCGCCCGGCGCATGGCGGTTTCAGGTGATTGCCGCGAACAATGACGGCGTCTGGAACGAGGAAGGCGCCTCGATCGCAATCACCATCCCGCCGATGTTCTACCAGACATGGTGGTTCCGCCTGCTCTGCCTGGCAGCGCTGCTGATGGTGGCCTGGCTCTTCTATCTCTGGCGGCTGCGCGAAAACACGGCGCAGGAGCGCGCGCGCGTCGAAGCACAGATCGGCGAGCGCGAGCGGATCGCACGCGAGCTGCACGACACGCTGTTGCAGGGCATGCAGGGATTGATGCTGCGTTTTCAGGCTGCGGCGAACGCTACGCCGTCCGGGTCAAAGGCACACGCGCTGCTCGAAACGGCGCTGGAACGTGCGGACGACGTGATCGTGCAGGCGCGCGATCGGGTGAGCGGACTGCGCGGCGTCGGCGAAGAAGCCGACCTGATGACCTTGCTGGAAACGCTGGCGGAACGCTTTCGCGAGGATGGACTGGCGGTCTCGCTCCGCGGTCCGGGCGCAACTGCGAAGCTGACGCCGCAAAGCGCCGAGCAACTGCTCGCCATTATCGAGGAAGCGCTGGCGAACGTGCTCCGCCATGCACAGGCGCGCGAAGCGATAGTGGACGTCGAGAATGTCGGACATTCCCTTGTGGTACGTCTAAGCGATCACGGCATCGGCTTGCCTGCTGACGTGCTGCGGAACCGCGAGCGTCCGGGGCATTTCGGGCTCCCCGGCATGCGAGAGCGCGTCAAGGCGCTGGGCGGCGAAATCGCCTTCGCCGTGCCCTCCGCAGGGGGGACGGAGATTGTCGTCCGCATCCCGCTTTCCGGCGAACGGCGGTGGAGGGTGCCGCGCCGCTGGAAAATGCGGGGGTTCGGAGGGCGGCGATAGCCACCCTCCGCCCGATCGGACTTACTTGCGGACAAACGCCAGCAGGTCGGGATTGATCACATCGGCATGGGTAGTCAGCATGCCGTGCGGGAAACCCGGGTAGATCTTGGTCTCGCCGTTCCGCAGAAGCTCGCCCTGCCGCACCACTGCGTTCTTAAAGGGTACGACCTGATCGTCGTCGCCCTGCATGGCGAGCGTCGGCACGGTGATCGCCTTGAGATCCTCGGTCTGGTCGGTTTCGGAGAAGGCCTTGATGCCTTCATATTGCGCCAGCGCGCCGCCCATCATCCCCTGGCGCCACCAATTGTCGATGACCCCCTGATACACGGTCGCGCCCGGCCGATTGAAGCCGTAGAAGGGACCGGTCGGAAAATCGACGAACAGCTGCGCGCGATTGGCGGCAAGCCCGGCGCGGATGCCGTCGAATACTTCCATCGGAAGACCGTCGGGGTTCGCCGCTGTTTTCAGCATCAGCGGCGGCACCGCGCTGACCAGCACCGCCTTGGCGACGCGCCCTTGCGGCTGGCCATGGCGTGCCACGTAGCGCGCGACTTCGCCGCCGCCGGTCGAATGGCCGATGTGCACGGCATTCCGCAGGTCGAGATGCTCGGCCACTGCGGAGGCGTCGGCGGCATAATGATCCATATCGTTGCCGGTGCCGACTTGCGACGATCGCCCGTGCCCGCGCCGGTCGTGCGCCACGACACGGTAACCGTTGGCGAGGAAGAACAGCATCTGCGCGTCCCAATCGTCGGACGAGAGCGGCCATCCATGGTGGAACACGATGGGTTGTGCGTCGCGCGGCCCCCAATCCTTGTAGAAGATCTGGGTGCCGTCCTGGGTCGTGACAAAACCGCTGCTCATGCGCGTTACTCCATTTTGAGAAGAGGAACCGACGGCGGTTCCGGCCAGTACCGAACGAGGAAGGCACGCCACCGAAGCGACGACCGCCGAACCGGCGATCAGGCCGCGGCGCGAGAGGAGAATGTCGGGTTGCGTCATCTTCGTATCCCTTTGGTGGTCGCAGCGTTTCACCCGGGCCGGATGCGTGCCGCTGCATCGCGTCCCCATCCCGTTCGATGCCGATCTAAGCCGAAGAAGGTCGGCCGGTTACCATACGAAGGGATGCCGTAGAGCGCGCCAGACGGCATGGGAGCACGCCGACACCGCACGACGCACGCAGTTGCGCCGGAAACCATCGTATAGTTCGGCCGAGCGGCACGACAGCTCCCTCAACCATCGTATGATATACGCCCGGCGCCGGTGCGCGATCACCAAACCCGGTCATTGGGCGCTTCCGGATCGCACGCCGCAACCGGGACCGATTCGCCGCTTCGTCTGACCGCGCGCGCTCCCTAAAGCTGCCGGCGCAGTCCGATGAATCCCTTGCGGGTTGCCACGATCGCTGCCTGGGTACGATCCTCCACGCCCAGCTTGGCGAAGATCTGCTTGAGATGGCCCTTCACTGTCTCCGGAGACAGCGAGAGCTGCCACGCGATGCACTTGTTCTGCTGCCCCGCAGCGACCAGTTCGAGTATGTCGATCTCGCGTGCAGTGAGCCGACCTCTCCCGGCGTCGACATCGGGCACGCGGATTTCCGGGCTGATCACCGGGCGACCAGCACGCACGCTGCGAATTGCTCCCACCAGATCCTTGCGGATGCAACTCTTCAGAACATATCCTGCGGCTCCCGCGCGAAGCGCGCGCGCCGCCTGAACCTTGTCGGCATAGGTGGTCAGCACGAGGACCGTCGCGTTGGACGCTTCGGCACGAATGTGCTCAATCGCCGTGATTCCGTCGAGTTGCGGCATCTGCAGATCCATCAGCACGATGTCCGGGCGCTGTTCGGCGAACATCCGCACGGCCGCCGCGCCGTCCGAAGCTTCGGCCACCACGCACATATCCTGCTGGCGTTCAACCACTGCGACGATTCCTTCGCGCAGGATGGCGTGATCATCGGCAACGAGGATGCGGAGCGGCAGGTTTTCAATCACGTCGGCATCTCCACAAGCGTCCCCGGGGAGCCTCTGCGAGGCGATACGCAAGCGTGGCGGGCACCACGAACGACACGTCGGTCCCACTGCCAGGTGCGGCGTCGATCGCCAGTTCGCCGCCCACGCCCCGCGCACGCTCTCGCATTCCGGCCAATCCGAAATGTCCCGCGCGCCCGCCGGCGCCAAGCACGTCGGGGTCGATGCCAGTGCCATTGTCCCTGACGCGCACAACGAACTGATGCGCGTCAAAGCCGATCAGAACCTCAACGCGATCGCCACGCGCATGACGCCAGACATTGAACAGCGCCTCGCGCGCGATGTTCACCGCTTCCGTCGCGACAAGGGGGTGCAGCGGGCGCGGTTCGCCGGAAGTAAGCACACAGCTTTCGACGCGAGAGTCGAAATGCTGACGCTCGACCAGCTCGCGCAGCGCTATTTCGATGGCGCTCGCCTTCTCGGACGCACGCAGGTCGTGCAGTCGCTCGCGACCCTCAGCCATCACCTGATCCGCCTGATCGAGCGCGTTCTCCAGCGCGCCGCGCGAAGCCGCTCCGCGCGGCAGTTCGTCGGCGGCAAGCTGAAACCGCAGGATCAACGCCTGAACCGATTGCAGAAAGGTGTCGTGAAGATCGCGCGAAATGCGCTCGCGCTCGCGCAGCCGCTCGGTCATGCGCAGCCGCACCCGCGCGGTGACGGCCTGCATCCGCAGCGAATATGCGAGCCAGAGCAGGGCGACCGCGCCGAGAAGCAGCAGGATGTGGAAGGTCGGACTTTCCAGAAAGGTCGGCGGGATCGTGAAACTTGCCACGGCCCCTTCGCGGTTCCACACCCCCGCATCGCTCGCCGCGATCACATTGAACCGATATGTTCCCGGCGGGAGGTTCGCATAATTGGCTTCGCGCCGCGCCCCAGGATCGACCCAGTCCTCGTCGATGCCCTCCAGCCGGTACCGGAACCGCACGCGTTCCGGCACGGCAAGGCTGAGAGCCGAATAGGCAATCGTCACCGTCCGCGTCCCCTTTGGCAGCACCGAGATTTGCGGGTCGCGCACTGCCACTCCGCCGCCGGACAGCATGCGGATCGCCACGGGTGGCGGCGTTCTATCGACGGCATGAAGGCCGTCCAGGCGAACGAGCCCGGCTCGCGTCGTGAACCAGCGCCGCCCGTCGCTGCCCGCAGCAAGCTGACCGCCGCGAAAGCCGATATGCTGTGGCCCGCCGGGCAGTCCGTCACGGCTGTCGTACAGTCGCCGGGCAATCGCGGACGAGGGATCGTCAAAGCCGCGGTCCAGCGCCGCGCTGGAGAGAACGGAAATGCCGTCATCATTCAGGATCCAGGTCTCGCCGTCGGCGGTACGCATCACCGCGCGTGCGCCGGCGAGCCACGGTGCGCGCGCAGAATCGATCCTGTCGATCCGGTTGCCGCGGATACGCAGCATTCCCCGCGCGCCGCTGACGTAGAGGCCCCGCGAATCCGACGCCATCGCCCCGATCGGCCCGACCGCCAGCCGTTCGGGCGCCAGATATGTCATCGCACGACCGCGCACACGAACAAGCCCGGTCTGATTAAGGCTGAACGCAAGATCGTAATCGGGATCGAGCGCCATGTCCCACACGTCGCCTTTGGTCTGCGCGCCATCAAGCGACTGCAGTCGCCCGTTCTCCAGCAGCTGCAGACCGTCACCGGTTGCAAGCCACAGACGGCCGCGGCGGTCCTCAAGGCAGTTGTAAACATTGCCTGATTGCCATCGCCCCCGCACCTCTCCCGCCGGCCCCACTCGCCGAACGGACGACTGCCCCCCCAGCCACACGCCGCCTGTTCGCGCCGGGCAGATCACGCTTTCGGAAGGGAAGCCGCTGAGAATCATGCGAGGCCGCGCGCTGCCGTCGATGGCGAACAGTCGCCCGTGCGATGTGATATAGGCGGTACCGCCATCGCCATCGGCCATGATGTTGCCGTGGACGATGTCGGCTTCGACGCCTGCTTCCAGCACCACCGGGACGCGACGGAACTGATCGAGCCCTTCCCCGGTGCCGATCCAGATCGTTCCTTCGCGATCGACGAGCAGAGAACGTGTGCTGTCGGCGCTCAAGCCATCGGCAGCGGTGAATCGCTCGACTTCCGATCGCTCCCATGGCGCAGCGACATGAAAGACGCCGACCGTGCGCGTGGTGCCCCAGATGCCCCCCCAGCGATCGAAGGTGATTGCCGCCACGCGCAAACCCGGCACGGCAGCGTAGCGCGCGGCCCCGGACACATTGCCATCGCTGTACGGGTCGAGCGGATAGGTGCCGGTCCGGCCGGCCGCCCAGAGCCGCCCCGCGCAATCGCGCGCGAGGCTCGCAGTCGCCAGCCCTCGATGGGGGCTTCGTCGAAACCGAGCCGCGCCTCGGGGAAGATAGGCAAGCACCCCGCCGCCGCCGCCACGCGCAGTGAGCGAGACGAACAGCGTCCCGTCGGCATCGACGACGATTCCTATGATCTGCCCCGCAGGCAGGTGCGAGACCGCGTCCATCTTCTGCCAGCGACCGTCGACATAGCGGGCCAGGCGATTTTCAAGCCCGCCCCAGACCGCCCAGATGCTGCCGTCACGCCCCTCGACCAGGTCGGTGATCATCATCGGCGGATCGGGCATGTGCATGTCGTGCAACTGTCCACCGCGCAGTACCGCCACGCCCGCACCATCGAACAGCCCAGCCCATAGCGTTCCGTCCCGCCCGACGATCAGGTGAGACACTCCGATATTCTCCAGCTGAGAGCCCGCCGCTACGCCCGCCTTCTCGAACGTCACGCCGTCGAACCGGTACAGGCCGCGGCTGGTGCCGAGCCATAGAAAGCCGTCCGGCGTCTGCGCAATCGCATGCACTGCGCCGGGCGCACCGTCTTCCCGCGTCCAGCTGCGATGTTTGAACTGCGACAGCGTGGGCCGCAGGTCCTGCGCCGTAGCGGGCACCGTCGCCAGAAGGACGAGGGCGCAGACCATGCTGACGAGCAACGAAGGCGAATGCCACCTTGTAGACCGCGACCAGTCGCATGCCACTGCCGTTGCCCCTCTTTCGCAAGAACCAGAACGCTAGCATGTGCGGCGCACCCGGCGAACCCACCCGAAAGAGGGGGGAAGTGCTGCCGCCCCATGCGCAGAACCGACAAGACATGATCGTCCGGAAACCCGACTTGCCGGTTTCTGGGCAATCACCTCTGGGGAGTCTTCCGTGAGAAACCATCTTTTGCTGCTGCTTCCAGCTGCACTACTGGCAGCCTGCGATAGCAAGGTGAGCGCGCCGCAGCCGGATACAGAGGTCGCGGACATTCAAAACAGCCGCACCAACGATCCTGCCGTGCCGCAGCCGACTCCCATACAGACGCCCGAGCCGCTCGAAGAGAACAGAGCCGCAGGCAACGCCGACCATGCCCAGGGCGTGCTGCCGCTTGAACGCGGCATCTATGTGCAGGAAGGTACCGCTTGCGGCGATCCGCCGAACGCGGCGATCCGCATCTACGATGGGAGCGGTCTCAGCGGATCGGCAACGCACGCCTGTCATGCGCGGATCCTCTCGCACGATGGCGAGCGTTACACGGTCGACGAGTCGTGCATCGACACCCCTTCGGGCGCTGGGCGCCGTACGACCGAACGGCAGACGATCACGGTGGCGGATGCGCTCACCTTCACGCTGGCGACACGTCACGATAGCGCCCGCTTCCGCTTTTGCCCGCCGGTTGAATTGCCTGGTTTCCTCCAGACGCGCTACGCCGAGGTGCGCCGCTCGTCAGAAGGCAACTAGCCCCCGAAAGTGGGGTGAGGCGCGACCCTGTCCGGGTCTTTCCCAAGATGGCGGAGGGCATCATTCTGCCGCCATGAACGGTTCTGCCCTTACCGCCCCGCCCCCAGGCCGCGCATCCGCAGCGATGCAGCGTGGGCTGGTTGCGGCGGCGCTGATCGCAGCTATTTTCGCACTCGACACATTCACCGTACTCGGGAGCGCGATCGCGGTGCTGTACGTGCTTCCGTTGCTGCTCATCGGCAGCGGATCGCGCAGCGGCGCTATCTTCCCCTGGAGCGGCGTGTGCGCGGCACTGACGCTCGTCAGCTTCTTTTGGAACCATGTCCCCGAACCCGGGCTCAGTCCGGTGGCCAGGATGGTGGTGAGCCTTGCCGCAAATGCGGTAACCACCCTGTTGATACTGCGCGTTCGCCATGCATTCGCGACGCTGCGTGCCAGCGCAACCCGACATCGGGAGGTCGTCGACAAGCTCGCCATCGGCCTCTGGGAAAATGACTTCAGCCCGGTTGAGCAGGCGCTTGCGGCGCTCCGCGCCACCGGCGTTGCAGATTTGCGCCGCCACATCGCCGCGCACCCCCAATTCGTCGCGGAGATGCGGCGGCTGGTGCGCATCGCCAATGTGAACGAAACGGCGCTACGCCTGCTGGAAGTGCCGAGCAGACGCATGTTCTTCCCGCGGCTGGGCGACCTGATGCCCGAAAACGAAGCGAGTTTCGGCGAGCTCCTGCTCGCACTCGACGAGCGGAGGCCCTTCTTCCAGACCGAGGCGCGGGTGCACACGCGTAGTGGCGGAATGCTCGACGTGATCATCGCCATCGGTATTCCGGCCGATGGTCCGCTGGATCGGGTAACTGCCAGCATCCTCGACGTAAGCGAACGCAATCGCCTGGCAACAACGGTGGAGAAGATGCGCGCGCAACTGGATCGTGCACAGCGCGCGACGATCCTCGCCCAAATGTCGGCTGCGATCGCGCACGAGATCAATCAGCCGCTCTCCGCTGTGCGCAGCTACGCCGAGGCATGCAGCCGCTGGCTCGATCGGCCCCAGCCCGACCTTGCCGAGGCGCAGGACGCACTGCAAATGGTCGTCAAAGCGGTGGATCATGTCCACGCGGTGATCGGCAGCGTGCGTGAGCTTACCGGATCCGCGAGGCACGAGTTCACAGGCCTTGCGCCCGACGATCTTGTTGCAGGAATGGAGCCGCTGCTTCAGCGCGACGCAGCCGAGCATTGCGGGCGCGTCTCCTTTCGGCTTGGCGCATCCAACGCAACAATCCGGGGCGACGCGATCCTGATCCAGCAGGTCATCGTCAATCTTGTCACGAACAGTTTCCAGGCAATGGCGGAAACGGATGCGTGCGACCGGGTCGTCACCATAGCCTCCGGCATCAAGGGCGATCAGCTTCTGCTATCCGTTTCCGACCGCGGCACCGGCTGGAGCGAAGCGGCTCTGGACCAGCTGCTCGAGCCGTTCCAAACCACCAAGATCGACGGAATGGGTCTTGGCCTCGCCATCTGCCGGAGCGCGATCGATAAGCATGGCGGAACGTTGACGATGCGGAACCTGCCCGGCGGCGGGGCAGTGGCAGAGATCCGCTTGCCGCTCGTCGAAGCAGCGCACGGCTCGATACCGGAATCTTCCTGTCCAGGGTCAGAAGCCGTTGGTCATAGCCCGCAACTTCGGACACCAACCTCGTCCGGCGCTCTTCAATCGCGCAATGGCCCGATGGATCCGAAACACCTGCTGGCATCTTCGATGGTACCGCACCCATCGACCGCAGGAGGTTCTGCTGCATTTCAATGGATTAGGTCGTGAACCCGTAGGGGGGACCAGCGATTACACCCGGGTAGCTGATCGCCCGGCCTGCGCCCTCGGGTCAGCTACTTAACCTGGCCGGCCGGGTATCTTGCCCATGCGCAATTCCCAGTTTCGGATCATCAGCCGCGATAGCCGCTCGGTGGCGGCGGATTGCTGCTGCGGGGACATGTCGCGTACCTCTTCTATCGAAACATCGGTCAACTGGTTGAAAGCGCGCTTCATCGCCGACGAGGAGCGAAAGCCGCTGCGTTGTGCGACGATCGAAAGCACTAGCTGGGGGTCTTCGATGATTTCGCTCCAGGCCACGATCAGCCGTCTGGCCAATATGTAATTTTTGACCCCGTCCAGATTTTCGAAAGCACGATACAAAGTGGAGCGCGAGATACCGAGCTGTTCGGCTATCGACGACGCCGAAAGGTCGGGCTGTGCAATCTGATGCGTGATCACGGCTTCGGCACGATCGCGTACGCTCGCCTGCTGATAGCGTCGTTGATAGCGTTCTGAAGTCGCATGGGCGAGCAGCTGCAACAGCATTGTGAGCGCGGCGACGCCTTCCGACATCGACATACGGGGCAAATCGTCCATCAACCGGCTGGCAAAGGTGTTGAGGATACCCGCAAGCGGCGCCTGAGCCGGGATGATGCAGCCATGAACGTCGCGGTCACCGAAGTCCGGGCCCATCGAGGATCGCGGCACGATGATCCGCAAATTGATCGAATCCGTCTGCTGCAGCATGCCGGGATTGGCGACATCCATGATCAGGATATCGCCCACGCCGATCGGAAGCCCGGTCCGGGTCGGCGCCATTTTCGCCGTGCCCTTTTCAAAGAAATAGATGAAGAGCTGGTCGGCCTGATGGCTTTCGACATAAGCCTGATCGCTCTCGATCATGAACGTGCCGTCGATCCACGTCCGGGCGATGATCCCGTTCGCCAGTACATGCAGGTCGGTGATGCAACTGAAACCCGGCTGGTTCGCAAAAGCCTCAGGCTCGACCCGGAATGCAAAGGCGATCGCCTGCGCGATCCTCTGCATATAGTGCAGCATCGATTCGTCGGGATTTCGCGCGTACCGGACGAAGGGAATCTGCTGGTCGGCCTGAACCTTACCGGCCCATTTATGCATCGCTGTTCCTCGCCCAGTTTTTTCGTTTTCTTAGCCGTTGGCGGAACGCGAATATCCGTGTGGTTAATCGAAATCTACCGTTGACTGGGACAGAATCTGCGGAATCGCCTCTTCGTGAGACAATGGCGGCATTGCTGAAAACAAGCGTTCGCCGGTAGCCCGACTCTTCGAATATAGGGGGGGGGATACCAGTTGCGTTTCCGGCATTTTGCGCCAGCTGCGGTTGCGGCTGGTTTGATCACCTTCGTCACCCTGCCCGCTGCGGCACAGACCGCCAGCCAGCTTGCACCGGAGAGCTTTGCTCCCCGGCAAGCGCGCGAAGGCGGGCCGGTCGTGCTTCCTCGTGACACCGGGGTTGAAGCGCCCCCGGGCGCCGACAAGATCGACCTGCGCATCCGCGAAGTCGTGGTCGAAGGCGCCGACGCGAACGATCCGCAGGTCAAAGCGCTGCGCGACCGCCTCGAAGGCAAGACCCTCAGCGTTGCGGAAGTTTACGCCGCCGCCGCAGCGCTCGAATCCGCCTATGCGCGTCAAGGCAAGGTGCTCACGCGCGTGATCGTGCCCGCCCAGACGCTGGAGGGTGAAGATGCCGGGGCGGTGATCCGGCTGCGTGTCGTTTCGGGCTATATCGAGAGCGTCGACGTTTCCTCGCTCGATCCGCATGTGCGGGCGCGCGCCGCCGCGATCGCGCGATCGCTGGCGAACAATCCGGATATTCGCCTTGCCGATATCGAGCGTAGGCTGATGCTGATTTCCGACGTGCCGGGTCTGCGGATGCGGTCGGCGCTTGCTGCCGGTTCGAAGCTGGGCGCCAGCGTTCTGGTGCTCACGGGCGAATATGCCCCCATCAATGGCTTTGTTGCCTATGACAACAGCCTTGCCGACGCGCTGGGTCGCGACGCAGCGAGCCTTGGCCTCAATTTCAATTCGGTGTTCGGTGCCGGCGAACAAATCTACCTGCGGGTCAGCGGGCTGCCCAATACCGGGAACGAAGGTCTCCTGGAGGATCATCCGCGCAACCGCTCGCTCGCGGCGGGCATAACCGTTCCTATCGGCAACAATGGCCTGATGCTCACCGGTGAATTCGCCGATGCGCGCACCACACCGCGCCGCATCACCGGCTTTCCGGGCACCGGCAGCCAGTTCAACCGTGTCGCCGCGACGCTTTCCTATCCCTTTGTGCGCACGCGCGCACTTTCGCTGAGCGCCGATCTGGCGTTTGAGGCGACAAAGGAACAGGTGGACATCGTCTATCCGATCGACCTTCCCCTTTCGGAAGACCGATTGCGAATAGTTCGACTGCAGGGCCGCGCGACCTGGTTTCCCTCATCAGGCGGATATGTCGACGGCTCGGTGCGGCTGTCGCAGGGTATAGACGCGCTTGGTGCGCGTTCGGCGGCGGATGCAACGCCGCTGCTACCGCTTTCGCGCGCGGGCGCCGATAGTGATTTCACTACGGTCAATGCCCGTGTCGAGGTGCAAGGTACGCTGGCAGGTCCGCTGCGCGCGGCGATGATGGCGTCGGGGCAGACGAGCTTCGGCAATCCGGTGGTAAATGGCGAGCAGTTCGGCGTCGCACGGGTCGACGCGATTTCGGCGCTGCCGTCCGGGACCATTCAGGGCGATAGCGGCTATGCGGTGCGCGGCGAGCTTCGCCTGTCCCTGCCGCTTCCCGACACGGCCCCGGTTTCTCTGGTCCCCTATGTGTACGGAGCGCGGGCAGGTTTGCGCCTCTACGCCCCCACCTTCTTCGAACAACGCGATACCGCGATCAACGCATGGGGAGCCGGTGTCCGTGCGACGCTGCTGCCCGGTGGCAACCACCCTTATCTGACCGGGCGCGCGGAATATGGTCGCGCCAATGTGGCTGGCCGTGGCGATGACGATCGCCTGACTTTCAGCGTGATGCTGAGTTTCTGAGAGGCACTATGATGATCAAGGCTCCTGTCAAAATGGCGCGCACGCTGCGGATTTCGTTGCTTCTCGGTTCGGCGCTGGTTCCGTTCGCCGTGCAGGCGCAGTCGCTGCCGGCAGGCGGTACTGTTGTACGCGGCTCGGCGGAGATCAGCGCGTCCGGCAACGCGATGACGATTACGCAGAACAGCGATCGCGCGATCATCAACTGGCAGGATTTTTCGATCGCGCGTGACGGCTCGGTCGACGTCCGGGCGCCCGATGCGAATTCGGTGCTGCTCAATCGCGTGACGGGCGACGCCACCAGCGTGATTGCCGGGCGGCTCAGCGCCAATGGCCAGGTCTATCTGGTCAATCCCAACGGCATCTTCATCACCGAAACCGGTTCCGTGAATGTCGGCGGCTTCGTTGCCTCGACCCTCGACATTGGGGACGATGCTTTCATGCAGGGCGGCGCGCTCTCGTTCGCGGGAACGGGCGGCTCTGTGGTCAATGCCGGCGAGATTTCGATCGTGCGCGGCGGCTATGCGGCGCTGATGGGCGGCAAAGTCGATAATCGCGGCCTGATTCTGGCGCCGTTCGGCAAGGTGGCAATGGCCGGTGGCGATCGCGCGACGCTCGATTTCGGAGCCGACGGGTTTCTTCAGGTCGCGCTCAGCGAAGGCGCCAGCGCGTCGCTGACCAATTCGGGCAGCATTTCGGCGCGGGGCGGCGCCGTCATCCTGTCCGGCGGCCAGGCGCGCGCAGCAGCTCGGAATACCGTCAACCTGGACGGTGCCGACGCCGCCACCAGCGTGTCGCGCAGTGGCAGCAGCGTGGTACTGGGCGGCACTATTTCAGCGACTGATGGCGGTCGCGTCACGGTTACGGGCAGCGATATCGTTCTGGAATCGGCGAATATCGATGTCTCGGGCGCCGCAGGGGGCGGCGCAGTGCGCATCGGCGGCGACTGGCATGGCGAGGGTACCCTGTCCCACGCCGCGACCGTTTCCGTCGATGCCACAACCATGATCCGCGCCGATGCGACCGAAAGCGGCAATGGCGGCGACGTGGTATTGTGGTCGGACCAGCGTACCGATTTCGCCGGCACGATCAGCGCGCGCGGCGCGGGCGGCGGCAATGGCGGCGAGGCCGAAGTCTCGTCCAAGGGCGTGCTCGATTATCGCGGCGCGACCGATCTGCGCGGCGCCGCGTTCGGCACGCTGCTGCTGGATCCGCGCAACATCACCATCTCGACTGGTGCGGACAGCGGCGCGGCCGGCTTCACCGCCAGCGCCGACGACAGCGTGATCAACGCCACGACGCTGATGAATGCGCTGAAGACCGCGAACATCACCGTTTCGACGGGCGCGACGGGAACCCAGGCGGGCAACATCACGGTTGCGGCGCCGATCACCTGGTCGACCAATGCGCGGCTTACGCTGCAGGCGGCGGGCAATATCGACATCAACGGTGCGATCACCGCCCATGCCGGGACGCTGGACATCAAGGCGGGCGGCACCAGCGGCGGTAGCGGTGCGATCGATGTCGCGCGTTTCGTCAATTCAACCGGCGACTGGCGCCAGGTCGGCCCGGGCATCGCGAGCTTCCATGCGGCCGATTTCCGTATCAACGGCGGCAGCTTCATGCGCGCGCTGGGTGGAGACGGGAGCGCCGCGACACCATATCGGCTGACCGACATTTACGGATTTCAGGGCATTGCGGGCTTCGCCAGCGGGAATTTCACGCTTGCCAACAATATCGACGCCAGCGGAACTGCGACCTGGAACAGCGGAAGCGGGTTCAAGAGAATCGATTATGGCGAAGATGACAATTACGACGCCATAGCGTTTTCCGGATCGATCGAGGGGGCCGGCCATTCGATCACCGGTCTGCGCCAGACTGGTGGAAATGTCGGTATTTTCTACCTTTTCGGTGGATCGCTCAAGAATCTAGTCATCAGTGGATACGACATCGACGGAACCGACAGTAGCGGTGGCGCTTTCGCAAAGACGGTGCTGGGCGCGGATATCAGCAACGTCCACCTCGACGGATCGCTGCACGTCCAATATTATGCCGGTGGCTTCGCGCGCACGATTCAGAACTCGCGTCTCGACGGCGTGTCGGTCATGGGAGATGTCCGGACCAACAGCAGCTGGGGGGCCGGATTTAGCTTCGACATCATCGATAGCCAGATTTCGAACTTCTATGTGAACACCCATATCACGTCCACCTGGGCCTATGGATTGTCGGCTTCCGTTGATGACGACTATCGCGCCACCGGGACATCGGTACTGAGCAACGGCTATGTCACCGGATCGACGGCGTCGTCGTGGCGGTACGTCATCTCTCGTAATCGTGGCACGGTGGAGCCCACCGTCTATTACAACAAGACGGCGTACGGCTCGGGGCCGGGCACCGGGCTGACCATCGCCCAATTGCGCGATCCCGCGAATCTGGTCGGCTTCGATTTCAACAACACATGGTATCAAGCATATGACATGCTGCCGATCCTGCGCGGCGAAGCGGCGCCGGTTGCGGCCGATGGCGTGTACGAAATTTCGACGCTGAAGCAGCTGCAGCTGATCAATGCTGCCCCGTCGAACGACTATCGACTGATCGCCGATATCGACATGAGCCCCACCGACGGCAGCGACCCGAACAGCATCTGGGGTCCGGGCGGCTGGGTCCCGCTGAGCCATGAAGCAGGTTTCGATGGCGGGCTGCACATGCTTTCGAACCTGACGATCGACCGGGCGACTGCGCCCGATCAGGCCCTGTTCTCGCGTGCAACGGGCGCGATCAGCAACTTGCGGCTCGAAAACGTCAGCGTGACGGGCGAGAATTACAGCTCCGCACTGATTGGAACCCTCGACTCCGGCGGAACCGCATCCAACATCTGGGTTTCCGGTTCGGTGACCAGCGTCGGAGGCGTTGCAGCCGCCGGTTCGGGCGGCATGTTCGCGCGGCTGCGTGGCTCGGCGGACAACGTCCACTTCTCCGGAACGATTACCGCGTCAAAGTTCACCGGCGGAATCGCCGGCGACTTAAGCGGTTCGCTGTCGCATGCGTCGTTCGATGGCACCATCACGCTCACGGATAACAACGCTTATGCCGGCGGCCTCGTCGGCGACGCGCGTGGGACGATCAGCGACAGTTTCGCCACCGGGCGAATCGACGCGCCGGGAACCAACAATATCGGTGGTCTTGTCGCCATCTTGAGTGGAACGCTGAACCGGAACTGGGCAGCGATGACGATCAACGCCGGGTCGATCAACGTCGGCGCGCTGGTCGGCTATTCGGGCGTCGATGTCGGCACCAACTATTGGGATAGCGATGTCGCCGGCGTGGCCAACGGCATCGGCTATCTCCAATCGGGCCGCCGCAACGACACCGTTGCCCTGACGACGGCGCAGGCGCGCAGCGCGTCGAGCTATGCCGGGTTCGATTTCACCGACACCTGGTATCAGTCGGGCGACCTGCGCCCGATCCTGCGCAGCGAATTGGTTACACAGAATGGCGTCGGCCAGATTTTCAACGTTCGCCAGCTCCAGCTGATGGATGCGAACTGGACCGGATCCTACGCCCTGATCGCCGATATCGATGCCTCGGCGACGCAGGGGCTCGACGCGACGGGTGTCTGGTCCGCCGGCGGGTTCATCGGCATCGGCGACAACACGAGCAGCCTCGGCTTCGAGGGCGAGCTGGACGGTCGCGGGCACGCGATCACCGGGTTCAGCCAGGGTGCGACGAACGCACGCACCGGTGACTATCAGGGCATGTTCGCTCTCGTGTCGGGCCTTATCCACGACGTTTCGCTGAGCGGTACGAACAACAGCACGGCGCGCTATACCGGTGGCCTCGTCGCGCTCCTCTTCAAGAACGCCACGACCACCGGCACGGTGCGCAACGTCACGTCGAACATGGATGTGACGGCGACGATCGGCTGGGCGGGCGGCATCGCGGGAATGGCGTCGGGGACGATCGAGAGCAGCAGCTCGGCCGGCGACGTGACAGGCGCAAGCGCCGGTGGCATCGTCGGATATCTCCAGACCGGGATCATCCGTACCAGCGCGGTTTCGGGCACCATCAGTTCAAACGGGAACACCGGCGGTTCGGTGGGCGGTCTCGTCGGCTATTTCAACAATGGCGAAGTCCGCGACGTCTATTTCGAGGGGACGGTGCAGAACACGGCGGGTCGCGGCGGCATGCTGTTCGGAACGCTGTTCGGCAGCTCGGCGCCGATTTCGGGCGTGTTCCTGAACGGCACGATCAACCCCTCTGCGCGCAATGGCATCGTAGCGAACAATACCGTCTTCGCCAGCAGCCCGATCCTGTACAATAGCGACAAGATCGACGCGTCGCTGGTGGCGTCGAACACGACGACGGCGGCGACGGGCTATACGACCGCGCAGCTTCAGGATCTGTCGACCTACCAGACCGTTTTTGCGGGCTTCGATTTCCAGAACGTCTGGGTTGCACCCAATCAGTCGGGACAGGGCGGCGATTCGACCGCGCATTTCGCGCAGCTACGATCGCTGAACGATGTCGTGGTGATCGGCGCGGACGGTCTGTTCCGCACCTATGGCAACAATAACGGCACGTTTGTCACCGATTATTCCGGCCTTGGTGCCGACACCTATGTGCTGAACGCGGGGAGTGTCACGTCCGGCGCGGACACGACGTCGAACGTCGGCAGCTATGGCGCGACGATTTCCGGCACGACAACGACCGGCACGCCGCGCAAGCTGTATGTGGCCGATACCCTCACTGTTACCCCGCGGGTGCTCAACGTCACTGCCGATGCGCTCAGCCGTCTGTACGGCGAAGCCAACCCGGCGCTCACCTATACGGTCGGCGGCGATGGCCTCGTCAATGGCGATACCCTCTCCGGTGCACTCGCCACCTCGGCCACCACCAGCAGCAATGTCGGTGCCTATGCCATCACCCAGGGCAACCTGGCAGCCGGCAGCAACTATACGTTCGCATTCACCGGGGCGAACCTCACCGTCACCCCGCGCGCGCTCAACGTCACTGCCGACGCGCTGAGCCGGCTGTACGGCGACGCCAACCCGGCGCTGACCTATACGGTCGGCGGCGACGGGCTGATCAACGGCGATACGCTGAGCGGATCGCTGGCAACCAGCGCCACCGCGACCAGCAATGTCGGTGCCTATGCCATCACCCAGGGCAACCTGGCAGCCGGCAGCAACTATACGCTGGCGTTCACTGGCGCGAACCTCACTGTTACCCCGCGTGCGCTCAACGTCACCGCCGACGCGCTGAGCCGGCTGTACGGCGAAGCCAACCCGGCACTGACCTATACGGTCGGCGGCGACGGGCTGATCAATGGTGATACGCTGAGCGGCGCGCTGGCGACCAGCGCCACCGCGACCAGCAATGTCGGTGCCTATGCCATCACCCAGGGCAACCTGGCAGCCGGCAGCAACTATACGCTGGCGTTCACTGGCGCGAACCTCACCGTCACGCCGCGTGCGCTCAACGTCACTGCCGATGCACTCAGCCGCCTCTATGGCGAAGCCAACCCGGCGCTGACCTATAGCGTCACCGGCGACGGGCTGGTCAACGGTGATACGCTCAGCGGATCGCTCGCCACCTCGGCGACCACCAGCAGCAATGTCGGTGCCTATGCCATCACCCAGGGCAACCTGGCCGCCGGCAGCAACTATACGCTCGCGTTCACCGGGGCGAACCTCACCGTCACGCCGCGCGCACTCAACGTCACTGCGGACGCGCTCAGCCGGCTCTATGGCGAAGCCAACCCGGCGCTGACCTACACGGTCGGCGGCGACGGGCTGATCAACGGCGATACGCTGAGCGGATCGCTGGCGACCAACGCCACCACCAGCAGCAATGTCGGTGCCTATGCCATCACCCAGGGCGACCTGGCAGCCGGCAGCAACTATACGCTCGCGTTCAATGGCGCGAACCTCACCGTCACGCCGCGTGCCCTCAACGTCACTGCGGACGCGCTGAGCCGCCTCTATGGCGAAGCCAACCCCGCCCTCACCTATAGCGTCACCGGCGACGGGCTGATCAACGGCGATACGCTCAGCGGATCGCTCGCCACCTCGGCCACCACCAGCAGCAATGTCGGCGCCTACGCCATCACCCAGGGCAACCTGGCGGCCGGCAGCAACTATACGCTGGCGTTCACTGGCGCGAACCTCACCGTCACCCCGCGCGCGCTCAACGTCACTGCCGATGCGCTGAGCCGGTTGTACGGCGAAGCCAACCCGGCACTGACCTATACGGTCGGCGGCGATGGGCTGGTCAACGGCGATACGCTCAGCGGATCGCTGGCGACCAACGCCACCACCAGCAGCAATGTCGGTGCCTATGCCATCACCCAGGGCGACCTGGCGGCCGGCAGCAACTATACGCTGGCGTTCACCGGGGCGAACCTCACCGTCACGCCGCGCGCCCTCAACGTCACTGCGGACGCGCTGAGCCGGTTGTACGGCGAGGCCAACCCGGCGCTCACCTATAGCGTCACCGGCGACGGGCTGATCAATAGCGATACGCTCTCCGGTGCGCTCGCCACCAACGCCACCGCGACGAGCAATGTCGGGGCCTATGCCATCACCCAGGGCGACCTGGCAGCTGGCAGCAATTACACGCTGGCGTTCACCGGGGCGAACCTGACCGTCACCCCGCGCGCGCTCAACGTGACTGCCGATGCACTCAGCCGGCTGTACGGCGAAGCCAACCCGGCGCTCACCTACACGGTCGGTGGCGACGGGCTCGTCAACGGCGATACGCTCAGCGGATCGCTGGCGACCAGCGCCACCGCGACCAGCAATGTCGGCGCCTATGCCATCACCCAGGGCGACCTGGCGGCCGGCAGCAACTATACGCTGGCGTTCACCGGGGCGAACCTCACCGTCACGCCGCGCGCCCTCAACGTCACTGCGGACGCGCTTAGCCGGTTGTACGGCGAAGCCAACCCGGCGCTCACCTACAGCGTCACCGGCGACGGGCTGATCAACGGCGATACGCTGAGCGGCGCGCTCGCCACCAACGCCACCGCGACCAGCAATGTCGGTGCCTATGCCATCACCCAGGGCGACCTGGCAGCCGGCAGCAACTATACGCTCACGTTCACCGGGGCGAACCTCACCGTCACGCCGCGCGCCCTCAACGTCACTGCGGACGCGCTGAGCCGGTTGTACGGCGAGGCCAACCCCGCCCTCACCTATAGCGTCACCGGCGACGGGCTGATCAACGGCGATACGCTGAGCGGTGCACTGGCGACCAACGCCACCGCGACCAGCAATGTCGGGGCCTATGCCATCACCCAGGGCAACCTGGCAGCCGGCAGCAACTATACGCTGGCGTTCACCGGGGCCGATCTGACCGTTACCCCACGCGCACTCAACGTCACCGCCGATGCGCTCAGCCGCCTCTATGGCGACGCCAACCCGGCACTGACCTATACGGTCGGTGGCGACGGGCTGGTCAATGGCGATACGCTGAGCGGTGCACTGGCGACCAACGCCACCGCGACCAGCAATGTCGGGGCCTATGCCATCACCCAGGGCAACCTGGCGGCCGGCAGCAACTATACGCTGGCGTTCACCGGGGCGAACCTCACCGTCACGCCGCGCGCGCTCAACGTCACCGCCGATGCGCTCAGCCGGCTGTACGGCGAAGCCAACCCCGCCCTCACCTACAGCGTCAATGGTGACGGGCTGATCAACGGCGATACGCTCAGCGGTGCACTGGCGACCAACGCCACCGCGACCAGCAATGTCGGCGCCTATGCCATCACTCAGGGCAATCTGGCGGCTGGCAGCAACTATACGCTCGCGTTCACTGGCGCGAACCTCACCGTCACGCCGCGTGCGCTCAACGTCACTGCCGATGCGCTCAGCCGCCTCTATGGCGAGGCCAACCCGGCGCTGACCTACAGTGTCGGCGGCGACGGCCTCGTCAACGGCGATACGCTCAGCGGATCGCTGGCGACCAACGCCACCACCAGCAGCAATGTCGGGGCCTACGCCATCACCCAGGGCGACCTGGCAGCTGGCAGCAATTACACGCTGGCGTTCACCGGGGCGAACCTGACCGTCACGCCGCGCGCGCTCAACGTGACTGCCGATGCACTCAGCCGGCTGTACGGCGAAGCCAACCCGGCGCTCACCTATACGGTCGGCGGCGACGGGCTCGTCAATGGCGATACGCTCTCCGGTGCACTCTCGACCGATGCGGAAAGGGGAAGTGCGCCTGGGGACTATCTCATAAATGAGGGGTCGCTCTACGCCGGGCCCAACTATTCAGTAACCTTCGAGCAGGGCATCCTGACGATCCGACCCACGGCTTCGGCATTTCGTCTGTATCCCCCCAGCGCATTGTTCCGGGATTTTCTGCAATATCGACTGGAATATCCGGATATGCCGGAAGCCCGTTCTGCCGACTTCAGGAGCTTGGAAGCCGTGGGCTGCCTCGCCACTTTCAACGACGAATCGCCCGAGAAGGCGTCGGGATGGCGGTGCGAATGAGCTCCGAGAGTTGTTTTAAGACACTCAGGCGCCTGCAGCGGGGCCAGCCGGCAGAAACATCGTCTAGGACATGCGAGAATATCCAACGATTTTAATGGTATCCATGACGGTATAGACGACGTCGACTCCCCTAGGGGCCACCAGCGATTTGGCGGCTTGCCTGTAAATCTGCGGTCGGATCGCCGCTACATCGTTCCGCCATCGCTGGGATCAGTGGAAATCCCGCGATTTTGGCAGAATGCGGACGTTGCGTGGGTGCTGGGGGTGTAGGAATTCGTCGGCGCGGGAGAGGAGCGGGTCGGGATTGTGCGTCTCCGACAGGCGCGTGAGTTCGGCGGTGCGATCATGGATGCGTTGCGCCATCACGTGAATGACGCCCTCGGGGCTTTTTTGCACCTCGCCTTCGACCAGCATCAGCCGGGCGGCCATGACTTCGCGTCGAAACCGCTCGAACAGCCGCGCCCATATGACGATATTGGCGATGCCCCCTTCATCCTCCAGCGTCACGAAGATCGCATTGCCCTTGCCGGGCCGCTGGCGCACCAGAACCACGCCCGCCACTGTCACCCGGCACCCGTTGCGTGCCTGTATCAGCGATGCGTTGGGCAGCGCGCCTTCGCCATCGAACAGCGGTCGCAGGAACGTCATCGGATGCGCCTTCAGCGACAGGCGGATCGTCTGATAATCGGCGGCCACCTGTTCGCTGAGCGTCATGGCCGACAGGTTCGCAGCGGGTTCCGCACCCAGTTCGCAGGCATCGGCAGCCGCGAAGAGCGGCAGGTCCCCCACCGGCATGCGTCGCGCCTCCCACAGCCCCTCGCGCCGGTCGAGCGCGATCGAGCCCAGTGCATCGGCATCGGCAAGCAGGCTGAGCGCTCGTTGCGGCAGATGTGCCTTGCGGCCCAGTTGCTCGACCCCCGCATGCGGACGCGTGCGGGCGATCGCATCGGCCCAGTCCTGCCTGAAACCGGAAATCTGGCGCATGCCCAGCCGAAGCGCGAGCCCGGCGCCCGCCATAGGTTCCAGGCTGTTGTCCCATTCGCTGTGATTGATGTCGACCGGGCGCACCTCAACCCCATGATCGCGTGCATCGCGGACGATTTGCGCGGGCGCGTAAAATCCCATCGGCTGTGCATTGAGCAATGCTGCCGCAAAGATCGCCGGATAGCGGCACTTGATATATGCCGACACCCAGACCAGCCGGGCAAAGGCCAGCGCATGGCTTTCGGGAAAGCCATAGCTGCCGAACCCCTCGATCTGCTTGAAACAGCGTTCGGCGAAATCCCGTTCATATCCGCGACGCACCATGCCGCCGACCATCTTTTCGCGAAACTGATCGATCGTGCCGAGATTGCGGAACGTGGCCATGGCACGCCGCAGCTTGTTCGCTTCGGCAGGCGAGAATTCGGCGGCGACGATCGCGAGTTTCATCGCCTGTTCCTGAAACAGCGGCACGCCGTTGGTCTTGCCCAGCAGGCTGCGTAGTTCGTCGGGGTCGTGCGGTGGTTTGGGCGAAGGATATTCGACCTTTTCGGTCCCTTGTCGCCTGCGCAGATAGGGATGGACCATATCGCCCTGGATCGGCCCAGGTCGCACGATCGCCACCTGGATGACGAGGTCGTAAAATTCGCGGGGCCTGAGCCGCGGCAGCATGTTCATCTGCGCCCTGCTCTCGACCTGGAACACGCCGATGCTGTCGCCGTGCTGAAGCATAGCAAACACGTCCGGCGCATCGCCGGGGACATTGTCGAGCGTATATTGCCTGCCGATATGCGTATCGATCATCGCAAACGCCTTGCGGATGCAGGTCAGCATGCCGAGCGCCAGCACATCGACCTTCATCAGCCCCAGCGCGTCGATATCGTCCTTGTCCCATTCGATGAAGGTCCGGTCCTTCATCGCCGCATTGTGGATCGGCACGGTTTCGTCCAGCCGGTCCTGCGTCAGCACGAACCCGCCGACATGCTGTGACAAATGGCGCGGGAAACGCAGGATTTCCTGCGTAAAGCGATTGACGCGCGCGATCGCCGGATTGTCGGGGTCCAGACCACCCTCGACACAGCGTTGACGGTCATAGGTCGCGGCATGGCTGCCCCATACCGTACTCGCCAGCCGGGCCGTGATATCCTCGCTCAGCCCAAGCGCCTTGCCCACTTCGCGCACGGCGCTGCGCGGGCGATAATGGATGACGGTGGCGGCAATACCGGCACGGTGGCGGCCATAGCGTTTATACACATATTGCATCACTTCCTCGCGCCGCTCATGCTCGAAATCGACGTCGATATCGGGCGGCTCGCGGCGTTCGGGTGAGATGAAGCGCGAAAAGAGCAGATTATGCTCGGCCGGATCGACCGCCGTGATGCCGAGCACGAAACAGACCGCCGAATTGGCCGCGCTGCCGCGTCCCTGACACAATATGCCCTGGCTCTGCGCAAACCGGACGATGTCGTGAACGGTCAGGAAATAGGGCGCGTATCGCGCAGCGGCGATGATCTCCAGTTCCTCGTGCAGCAACGCTTCGAGTTTCGCAGGCACGCCATCGGGCCAGCGTTCCTGTGCGCGCATCCATACCAGATCGGTCAGCCAGCCCTGCGGGGTATAGCCGGGCGGCACCGGTTCGTGCGGATATTCATATTTCAGATCGTCGAGCGTGAAGGCGATGCGACCGAGAAACTCCGGGATTTCCGCCAGCGTTTGCGGCGCGGCGGCGAACAGGCGCGCCATTTCCCCGGGCGATTTCAAGTGACGCTCGGCATTGACGGCAAGCTTGCGCCCGGCGGCCTGCACCGTCGTCTTCAGGCGGATCGCGGTCAGGATGTCGTGCAGCGGGCGCGCTTGCGGCGTTGCATAAAGCGCATCGTTGAGCGCGATCAGCGGTATCCCGGCCCGATCCGCCTGTTCGCGCAGCGCCGCCAGCTTTCGGGCGTCCCGGCCGTTTCGCAACATCGTTGCGCCCAGCCACAACCGTCCGGAAAAAGTTCGGGACAGATCGTGCAGCGACGCGTCCGTCACCGGCGGGATCAGGATCAGCAGCAAATCCTCATGAAAGCGGATCAGATCCGCCACATGCAGGATGCAATCGCCCTTTTTCGCGCGCAGATTGCCGGTGGTGAGCAGCCGCGTCAGCCGCCCCCAGCCGCGCCGCGTCATCGGATAGGCCAGCATGTCCGGCGTGCCATCGGCAAAGGCCAGTCGCGCGCCGACCACCAGCTTGAAATCGGGAACCGCATAGCCTGCTTCGGCTGCGTCCTCGCGCGCCTGGCGAAGCGCGACATGGGCACGGACGACCCCGGCAACGGTGTTGCGATCGGCTATGCCGATACCGCAATGCCCCAGCGCGATCGCAGTCGCCACCATCTCTTCCGCCGCGCTTGCCCCGCGCAGAAAAGAGAAATTGGTCGCCGCCGCCAGTTCCGCATAGCCGCTCATGCGAACAACCCGTGCAGATACCAGCCGGGATCGTCCTTCTCCCGCCCGTACAGGCCATGGCGGAACAGCCAGAAACGATGACCGCTTTCGTCCTCGACACGATAATAATCGCGCGTCGGCCCTTCGCCTTGAGGATGTTTCCACCAGGGATAGGCGATCCGCTCAGGCCCTTCGTGACGGACCACGCGATAGTGGCGCCCCTGCCAGGTGAAACGTCGCGGCGGCCCATCCGGCACTTCGGCAAGCGCAATGATGCGTTGCGGCGGATCGTAGAGGAACAGCGGGCGCAGCGGCGGTTCGCCCGGTTCGGGCTGCGACCAGCTTGCCCCGGTTGATTCCGGGGGCACCAGCGTGGCGGCATATTCCGGAAGATGCGCATCGCGCGGGGCGAACCGGCATATGCTTTCCGCACCGAAACGCACGCTCAGCCGGTCGAGCAGCGGCGCGAGATCGGCGGTACCGGCGCGCGCCGGGACAAGCTCGGCCTGCTGCACCTCCAGCCGCTCCACCTGCGACACGCCCAGCCGCATCATGTCATAGCCGAAGCCGGGATCGAGCGGATCGGCCAGCGATTCGATCCGCTCTTCGAACAGCCGCACGATCGCCGCCGGATCGCGCAACGGACGGCCGCTATTGACCGAAAGGCGCGCGACATGGCCGTCGGTGCGGAACAGCGCAATTTCGAACCGCCGCCCGCCTTCGCCGCGGCGCGCAAGCAGGACTTCGGCTTGCTGCGCCAGTTCCCGAATGACATCGCACAGCGGAGCAAGCGTCGCCAACGGCTCGGCAAAACGCCGGTCGACCAGCACCGGCGGCGGCGCATGGTGCGGCGTGATCCGCCGGTCCTCTTCCTCCAGCAGCCGCGCAAGCCGCACCGGCAACTCCGGTCCGAACCGCGCCGCCAGCGGCGCACGGGGGCGGCTGGCAAGATCGCCGATACTGCGCATCCCCGCCCGATTGAGCGCGCGATGCACCTCCTCGCCCAGATCCAGCGCGGCCACCGGCAAGGCTTCCACTTCGGCAACACTGAATCGGGCAAGCGCCAGCGCGGCATCGGGCGTGGTCGCATTGGCCAGTCTGGCGTGCAGGCGCATGCGGCCCAGTCGCGCGTGAAGATCCCGGGCGACGCGCGTTTCCGTCGCGCCCAGCGCTTCGAAACAACCGGTCAGATCGAGCAGCAGCGCCGATTCCCCGGCTGGCGCGACCATCGGCGTATAGCGTTCGCACCCTTCCACCAGCCGTATCAGCAACGCCTTGTCCGCGCCGGGATCGTGCGGAAAGGCGGCCAGATCGGGGACGCGCGCGCGCGCATCCGCAAGCGCCATGCCCGGCGACAGGCCAAGAGCCGCAGCAGCAGCCGACAACGCCACGATCCGCATGGCGCCGCGCTGCTTTTCCGTAATGGCGAAGGGCGCGTCAGGCGGCGCGAGATGCGCGCCGATCCGCCGATCCGCCGGCAGGAACGGCAGATGCACCGCCAGATAGCGGCGTTCGGAAACAAGCTTGCTCACGGTCCCATTCCAGTTGCACGTGAAGCCCCTCCTGCCCGCCGCGCTGGCGCAACAGAGTCAGGTCGAAAACCGGATGGCCCGGCGCATTGGCGGGCAAGGGCGTGGAAGCTGCGCTGGCCACCTGCCACCGGCTATGGGCGGCGCTGGGCGCTGGCACCGCATCGCCGAAGAGAATCAACACCATCGTGCCGCTGCGTTCGGCCGCCAGGGCAAGGCGGCGCGAGGTTGTAAGGTCGATCCGGGAAAAACGCTTTCCCAGTTCCAGGATCACTGTGCCCAAACCGCCATGGCGAATGCTGTCGACCGCAGCCTTCAACAAATCCGTCCTGTCGCCGAGCCGGGCAAGGATGAAGCGGTCGGGATCGATACCCATATCGATCAGTCCGGGAGGGAATGGATGGTGCTTCTTCGACGAGCGGGCGTCGGGGCGCAGCCACATCACCGGATCACCGCCGCCGGCACATTCGACCAGCAACAGGCTGAAAGCCGCCGCCGATGCGCGGTCCTCTGCCGATGCAGCATAGAATTCATGCACGCCATCGCGGCGCAAACCGCCATGCAGCCAGCGATCCATATGAGGAATGCCAAAGCGCAACACCCCGCCGGCAACAGGCAGGGATGCCGGTTTCAGGGAACCGATCGAAGCAGCCGAATCGAACACGATGTTCCCATTATGTTCCATATTCGGCAATATGCAAGCCATGGCTTGCGCGCCGCCAGGCTATGGCGAAGCACGGCAAACATTTTCGAAGAACGGTTCGCGGCGGCTGCGGGCACCGGTGCTTATGATGTCAGGCGGATCGCGTGCGCTTGCGCCTTATAGGCAGGACGCCGGAACCGACCGGCGCCCTCCCCTTCCTCATTCGAATTCGAGGATCGCAGCGTCCACGGCCAGACTGTCTCCCGGCGCGAAGTTGGCGGACTTCACCACGGCGGTCTTTTCGGCGCGGAGGATGTTTTCCATCTTCATCGCCTCGACCACCGCCAGCGGTTGCCCCGCCTCCACCTTGTCCCCGACGCCGACATGCAGCGCAGTCAGCAAGCCGGGCATCGGGCACAGCAGGAACTTGCTCATGTCCGGCGGGATTTTTTCGATCATGTGCTTGGCCAGTTCGGCGATCCGCGGGCTGAACACCTTGGCGACATGGCTGGCGCCGTGCGCGGTGAGTTTCCAGCCTGCACGAACGGGCTTTACTGCAACGGTGAGCGGTTCGCCGTCGATCGTCGCGGCGAAGAACGGCTCGCCTGGCCGCCAGTCGCCGACAACTTCCATGGCCTGCCCCCCGCCGAAATCGACCAGCAGGCCGCTGTCGCCGCCCGCGACCGAAAGCGCGAATTTCTCGCCGTCCATCGTGACGACCCGCTCGGGCGACAGATTGATCGATCCCGCCGCCAACTGACCCGATATCGTCGCGGCGCGCTGGGCCTGTGCCAGATCGACGACCATTGCCACCGCAGCCAGCTTGCGCAGCATTTCGGGCGACGTCGCCGCGCCGTGGAAACCGTCGGGATATTCCTCGGCAATGAAGCCGGTGGTCAACGCGCCTTCGCGGAAACGCGGATGCTGCATGATCGCGGAGACGAAATCGATATTGTTGCCGACGCCTTCCAACCGGAACCGGTCAAGCGCCGCGATCTGCAGGTCCGCCGCTTCATCGCGCGTCGGCGCCCAGGTCACCAGCTTGGCGATCATCGGGTCATAGAACATCGACACTTCGCCGCCTTCGGCCACGCCATCGTCGACGCGGGTATAGCCGGGTGCGTCGGGCGTCAGCGTGAAAGGCTGGCTGTAATCGGTGCCAGTCGCTTCGGGCGGAGCATAGCGCACCAGACGCCCGGTCGAGGGCAGGAAATTGCGATACGGATCCTCGGCATAGACGCGATTTTCGATCGCCCAGCCGTTCAGCTTCACATCGTCCTGCGCGAACGCCAGCTTCTCGCCCGCCGCGACCCGGATCATCTGTTCGACCAGATCGAGCCCGGTGATGCATTCGGTAACCGGATGCTCGACCTGAAGCCGGGTGTTCATTTCGAGGAAGTAGAAGCTTTCGCCCGTCGTATCGGCGCCCGATACGATCAGTTCGACCGTGCCGGCACTGAAATATCCGACCGCCTTGGACAGCGCGACTGCCTGTTCACCCATGCGCTTGCGCATTTCGGGGCTGACGAAAGGCGACGGCGCTTCCTCGACCACTTTCTGGTGGCGGCGCTGGATCGAGCATTCGCGCTCGCCCAGATACAGGACATTGCCGTGCTGATCGCCGAGCACCTGAATTTCGATATGGCGCGGGCTTTCGATGAACTTTTCGATGAACACGCGATCGTCGCCAAAGCTGGCAAGCCCTTCGCGCTTGGTCGCTTCAAAGCCCTCGCGGACGTCCTGTTCGGACCAGGCGAGCCGCATCCCCTTGCCGCCGCCGCCGGCCGAAGCCTTCATCATCACCGGATAGCCGATATCGTTCGAAATCTCGACGGCATGTTCGGTATCGCGGATTTCGCCGACAAAGCCTGGCACGACATTGACGCCCGCTTCTTTGGCGAGCTTCTTTGACTCAATCTTGTCGCCCATTGCGGCGATGGCCTTGGGCGGCGGTCCGACAAAGGCGATGCCGGCGTCGGCGCACGCCCTGGCAAAGCTCTCACGCTCGGACAGGAAACCATAGCCGGGATGGATGCAGTCGGCACCGGTCGCCTTTGCCGCTTCAAGGATCTTGTCGGCGAGCAGATAGCTTTCGCTGGCGGGCGGCGGGCCGAGATGCACTGCCTCATCGGCCATCAGCACATGCGGGCTGCGCGCATCGGCGTCCGAATAAACGGCGACCGTAGCGATCCCCATCCGCTTGGCGGTCCGCATCACGCGGCATGCGATTTCGCCGCGATTGGCGATCAGGATTTTCTTGAACATCAATCGATTCCGATCATCTTACGTTTTTGTGGCGTCAGCTCTGCGTCGGGCATATTTTTGCGAAACCACGAAAAAAGGCATGACCTTGCCTCGGCGGAGCTATTCGAGGAAATAAGAAGAAGCACCTGCTCGTCGTCGAGCGGATCGGATCGGACAGCCGGAATCGCACAGTCTCTGGCAGCTTTAATAGCGTCATCCATTTGCGCTGCCGTGCCGACTGCAACAGCCTCATCGGCTCGGCGATCTAGATTACAGGCCGTCAGAGCTAACACCAGCGCGGATGATGCCACCCACCAGAAGCGCCCGGAAATCATCAGGACTCCCAGCCGTAGTAAAGTTGCCCGGAAGCCGCTCGAACCGCGCAGCGTGTGGCTATTACAAGGGACGCCGGGAAGATCACTCCGCCGCCTCCATTTGCGGCGCACAACCACAACCCGCGCGCATCGGCTCTTCACCCTTGAGCGGCGTGATGCCCAGCTTGGTGAACAGCGCGCCGTCGGCGTCGTCGCCGGCATTGGCGGCGGTCAGCAGCTTGTCGCCGGTGAAGATCGAATTGGCGCCGGCCAGGAAGCAGAGCGCCTGCGTCGCTTCGCTCATGCTCTCGCGACCGGCGGACAGCCGCACCATCGACATCGGCATGGTGATGCGCGCGACCGCGACGGTGCGGACGAACTCGATATCGTCGATCTTGGCAAGCGGCGTATCGGCGAGCATGTCGCCCAGCACCGTGCCCTTGACCGGCACCAGCGCATTGACCGGCACGCTTTCCGGGTGGCGTTCGAGCGTCGCCAGCGCATGGATGAAGCCGACGCGGTCGCTGCGGCTCTCGCCCATCCCGACAATCCCGCCCGAGCAGATATTGATCCCGGCATTGCGGACATTGCTGAGCGTATCGAGCCGCTCCTCGAATGTCCGCGTGGTAATCACCTCGGCATAACGTTCGGGCGAAGTGTCGATATTGTGGTTGTAATAATCGAGCCCCGCTTCCTTGAGCTGCGCCGCCTGATCGGGCGACAACATGCCCAGCGTCATGCAGGTTTCCATGCCCATCGCGCGGACGCCCTTCACGATCTCGACGATCGCGGGCATGTCGCGCTCCTTGGGATTGCGCCACGCCGCGCCCATGCAGAAACGCTGCGATCCGGCATCCTTCGCCTGCGCCGCCGATTGCAGCACCGCGCGGACGTCCATCAGCTTGGTCGCCTTGACGCCGCTGTCGGCGCTCGCCGATTGCGAGCAATAGCCGCAATCTTCCGGGCAGCCGCCGGTCTTGATCGACAAGAGCGTGCAGAGCTGCACCTGATCGGGCGCATGGTGCGCGCGGTGCACGGTCTGCGCGCGGAACAGCAGCTCGCCGAACGGCAGATCGAACAGGTCGGCGATTTCTTCGCGGGTCCAGTCGGTACGCATAGTGGCAACACCATTCCTAGCTTCGTCATGCTGAACTTGTTTCAGCATCCACTGCTCCATTCACTATTCCCGCGCTCGTTGCACGGTGGACCCTGAAACAAGTTCAGGGTGACGGCCGTAAGAGGCGCCGTCACTCCGCGGCCTCATCCATCGGCGGCATATTGTGGCCGAGCAGGCGGAGGACCTGCTCCGCCGCTTCGACCAGATTGGTGCCGGGACCGAAAATCGCCTGCACGCCCGCGTCGCGGAGATATTGGTAATCCTTGGGCGGAATCACGCCGCCGGCCACTACCTTGATATCGCTGCGGCCCGCATCCTCGAGCAGCTTGATCAGTTCGGGGATCAGCGTCTTGTGCCCCGCCGCAAGGCTCGACGCGCCGATGACGTCGACATCGCGTTCGAGCGCGAGTTCGAGCGCCTCCTGCGGTGTCTGGAACAGCGGCCCGGCAGTGACGTCGAAGCCCAGATCGCCGAACGCCGAGGATACCAGATTGGCGCCGCGATCATGCCCGTCCTGCCCCATTTTGGCGACGAACATGCGCGGCTTGCGGCCCATCCGGCGTTCGGTGGCCGCAACGCCTTCCTGCAGCGCCTCCCATTTGCGATCGTCCTTGTACGCACCGCCATAAATGCCCTTCACCGGCTGCGGCATCGTGTCATAGCGGCCAAACACATCCTCCATCGCCGAGCTGATTTCGCCCAGCGTCGCGCGTTCGCGCGCGGCGTCGACGGCGAGCGCGAGCAGGTTGCCGTCACCCTTCGCCCCCTCGCGCAACGCATCGAGCGCGGCACGACATTTCGCCTCGTCGCGGTTCGCCTTCATCTTCTGAATGCGGGCGATCTGCGACTGGCGGACGGCGTGGTTGTCGACATCGAGAATTTCGATCTCTTCATCCTGCGCCGGGCGGTATTTGTTGACGCCGACGATCGTGTCCTCGCCGCGATCGACGCGCGCGGCGCGGGCTGCGGAGGCTTCCTCGATCATCTTCTTGGGCCAGCCCGCCGCAACGGCCTTGGCCATGCCGCCTTCGGCTTCGACGCGGTCGATGATTTCCTGCGCCTTTTCGACCAGTTCCTGGGTCAGCGCCTCGACATAATAGCTGCCGCCGAGCGGATCGACGACATTGGTCATGCCGGTTTCTTCCTGCAGGATGATCTGCGTGTTGCGGGCGATGCGCGCGGAGAAATCGGTGGGCAGCGCGATCGCTTCGTCGAGCGCGTTGGTGTGGAGCGACTGGGTGCCGCCCAGCATCGCCGCCATCGCCTCGATCGTGGTGCGGATGACGTTGTTGTAGACGTCCTGTTCGGTCAGCGACACGCCCGAAGTCTGGCAATGGGTACGCAGCATCTTCGACCGGTCGCTCTGCGCGCCCAGCTTGGTCATCGCATTGTACCAGAGCGTGCGCGCGGCGCGCAGCTTCGACACTTCCATGAAGAAGTTCATGCCGATCGCGAAAAAGAAGCTCAGCCGCCCGGCGAACTTGTCGATATCCAGCCCCGATGCGACGCCATATTTCACATATTCGATGCCGTCGGCGATGGTGAAGGCAAGCTCCTGAACCTGCGTCGCCCCGGCTTCCTGCATATGATAGCCGGAAATCGAAATACTGTTGAATTTCGGCATGTTATTCGCGGTATATGCGAAAATGTCCGAAATGATCCGCATGCTCGGCTGCGGCGGATAAATGTACGTATTGCGGACCATGAACTCCTTCAGAATGTCGTTCTGAATGGTTCCGGTCAGTTGATCGGGCGATACGCCCTGTTCCTCGGCCGCGACGATGTAGAAAGCGAGGCACGGGATCACCGCGCCGTTCATCGTCATCGACACCGACATCTGGTCGAGCGGGATCTGATCGAAAAGGATCTTCATATCCTCGACGCTGTCGATCGCGACGCCTGCCTTACCCACATCCCCCGTCACGCGCGGGTGATCGCTGTCATAGCCGCGATGGGTGGCGAGATCGAAGGCGACCGAAAGCCCCTTCTGCCCCGCCGCGAGGTTGCGGCGATAGAAGGCGTTCGATTCTTCGGCGGTCGAAAAACCCGCGTACTGACGGATCGTCCAGGGGCGCCCGGCATACATCGACGCCTTCACCCCGCGCGTGAACGGCGCGAAACCCGGCAGGCCGGGGTCCCAGCCCGCATTATCCTGGGCGGTATAGAGCGGCGCGACATCGATCCCCTCCGGCGTGTGCCAGGTCAGGTCACGTCCCTTCACTTCCTTGTCGGCCAGCGCCTTCCAATCGTCGCGCGTGGGTTTGTCGGTCATCCTGCAATCCATCCGTTCGTGTCGAGCGCAGTCGAGACACTTCGCGCTGCGCGTGCCGCACGTCCCTCGACTTCGCTCGGGACGAACGGGCGTCGGTTCAATGCGCTTCTTTGGGCGTTTCCATGATTTCGGTCAGCTGCCCGCCCATATCCTTGGGGTGAACGAAGAAGATCAGCGTGCCGTGCGCGCCGATGCGCGGTTCGCCCAGGACGCGCTTGCCCTTGCTTTCGAACCACGATTTGGCTTCGTGAATGTCGGGCACTTCGTAGCAGATATGATGCTGCCCCCCGAGCGGATTGTTCGCGATCCATTTGCCGACCGCGCTGTCGGGATCGGTGGGTTCGAGCAGCTCGATCTGCGTCCCCGCCGTGCCGTTCTCGCCGGGCGTGTTGACGAAGCAGACGCGCACCTTCTGGCTTTCGAGCACGAACGGCTCGGTAATGTCGCTCGCGCCCATGACATCGCGATAATGCGCGATCGAAGCGTCGAGATCGGGCGTCGCGACGCCGATATGATTGAGACGGCCTAGTTTCATTTCAAACCACTCCCGAAATGCGGAGCACAAAATCTATCCCGAAGAGGAGAAAGCCCGCCGTTCCACCGATCACGCCCGTCCACCACAACCATCGGTATGACGTCTCGCCGATACCGATACCCATGCGTACGGTTCGCTCCTTCCGAAACAGGAGGCTGAGCGCCATCCCGCCACACATCAAGGCGAGATAGAGAGGCGGGAAGAAAGCGGTCATATTCTACAGCGGAATATTGTCATGCTTCTTCCACGGGTTCTCGAGCTGCTTGTTGCGCAGCTTGCGGAGGCCGAGCGCGATGCGGCGGCGCGTGGAGTGCGGCATGATCACTTCGTCGATGAAGCCCTTGCTCGCCGCCACGAAGGGGTTGGCGAAGCGGTCTTCATATTCCTTCGTCTTTTCGGCGATTTCCTCTGGCGTACGCCCACGGAAAATGATCTCGACCGCGCCCTTGGCACCCATCACTGCGATTTCGGCAGTCGGCCAGGCATAGTTCAAGTCACCGCGCAGATGCTTTGAGGCCATCACGTCATAGGCGCCGCCATAGGCCTTGCGCGTGATGACGGTGATCTTGGGCACGGTCGCTTCGGCATAGGCGAAGAGCAACTTCGCGCCATGCTTGATGATGCCGTTATGCTCCTGCCCGACGCCCGGCAGAAAGCCCGGCACGTCGACAAAGGTGACGATCGGAATGTCGAACGCGTCGCAGAAACGCACGAACCGCGCGGCTTTCTTCGACGAATTGATGTCGAGCACGCCCGCCAGCACCATCGGCTGATTGGCGACGATGCCGACCGTGCGTCCCTCGATCCGGCCAAAGCCGATGATGATATTGCCGGCATGGGCGGGCTGAACCTCAAAGAAATCGCCATCGTCCAGCGTCTTCGAAATCAGCTCATGCATGTCGTATGGCTGATTGGCGTTGGGCGGGATCAGCGTGTCGAGGCTCTGTTCGGCGCGATCCCAGGGATCGGTGCATTCCCGCTCGGGCACTTCCTCGCGGTTCGACGCGGGCAGGAAGTCGATGAAATCGCGCGCGGCGAGCAGCGTTTCGATATCATTTTCGAACGCGACATCGGCGACCGAGCTTTTGGTGGTGTGCGTCACCGCGCCGCCCAGCTCTTCCTGCGTCACCACTTCGTTGGTGACCGTCTTCACCACGTCCGGGCCGGTGACGAACATATAACTCGAATCCTTCACCATGAAGATGAAGTCGGTCATGGCGGGTGAATAGACCGCGCCGCCCGCGCAGGGGCCCATGATCAGGCTGAGCTGCGGGATCACGCCGCTGGCGAGGACATTGCGCTGAAACACTTCGGCATAGCCGGCAAGGCTGGCGACGCCTTCCTGAATGCGTGCGCCCCCCGAGTCATTGAGGCCGATCAGCGGCGCGCCGACCTTCATCGCCATGTCCATGATCTTGCAGATCTTCTGCGCATGGCGCTCGGACAACGAGCCGCCGAATACCGTGAAATCCTGGCTGAACACGAAGACGAGACGGCCATTGATCGTCCCCGATCCGGTCACCACCCCGTCGCCGGGCACCACCTGATCGGGCATGCCGAAATCGACGCAATTATGCTCGACATACATGTCGAGCTCCTCGAACGAACCGGGGTCGAGCAGCACGTCGAGCCGCTCGCGCGCCGTCAGCTTGCCCCTGCCATGCTGGCCCGCGACGCGCTTTTCGCCGCCGCCTGCCCGCGCTGCCTCGCGCCGTGCTTCGAGCTTTTCGAGGATTTCCAGCATCTCGCCTCCTGAATTGGAACGCCTTCCCTTTCAATCCTCTGCCTGCGATGCAACTGCAATGTTGCAAACTTGCTGTTAGCAGGTTTGCAAATATACTCCGTGCCCATGAAACCTGCCCGCCAGCGGCTGTTTGCCGGATATAAGCTGCGCGACCTGCGCACGCGCCACAGCATCGGCCAGGCGGTGCTGGCCGAACGGCTGGGCATTTCGGTCAGCTACCTCTCGCAGATCGAGAATAACGACCGTCCGATCACGCCGCCGGTGCTGCTGGCGATCGCGCGCGAATTTCCGTTCGAGAATATCGAAAGCGACGACCAGCTGCCGGTGCTCCGCGCCGCAGTCGAGGCCGCGACCGATGTCAGCGTGCCGCGCGACCGGATCGATGAAGATGCGATGCAGCGCGCGATGGAGCAGCAACCCCTGCTCGCCCGACGGCTGATCGCAGTGCATGAAGCCTATCGCCGCAGCCAGGAACAGCTACGCGTGCTCGACGACCGCGTCGAAAGCGGCGCCGCCGAAGGGTCGCAGCTACCCTGGGAAGAAGTGCGCGACTGGTTTCAGGCCGAGGGCAATTATATCGACGCGCTCGACCGTTCGGCCGAAGTGCTGCGCGAAACGCTCGCCGACAATGAACCGATCGACCGTGCGATCGAGGACCGGTTGCGGCTGTGGCACGCCGTAGGGATCGAGCGCGACGATAGCGACGGCACCGGCCTCAGCCGGTTCGACAAGGACAAGCGCGTCTTTCACCTCAACAACGGCCTGCCGCCCGAAAGCCGCGCATTTCAGCTCGCCAATCTGCTCGTGCGGCTCGAATTGCCCAACGAAATGCAGCTGGTGGCGAAGGATGCCGAACTGGCGACCGATGCCGCGCGCGAGTTGCTGAGCGTCGGGCTGGCAAATTACGCCGCCGGCGCGCTGCTGATGCCCTATGGCGCGTTCCGCAATCAGGCACAGGCGGTGCGGCACGATATCGACCGGTTGCGCCAGCGTTTCGGCGTCAGTTTCGAACAGGCGTGCCACCGTCTCTCGACTCTGCAGCGGCCGGGCGATGTCGGCTTGCCGGTGTTCTTCTGCCGCGTCGACATGGCGGGCAACATCACCAAGCGCCATTCGGCGACGCGGCTGCAATTTGCGCGCTTCGGCGGCGCCTGCCCGCTCTGGGTCGTGCACGAAGCGGTGGCGATCCCCGACCGCGTCCTGGTTCAACGCGCCGAAATGCCCGACGGCACGCGCTATGTGGTGATGGCCAAAGGGCTGGTGAAGCCGTCGGGCCGTTTCGCCCGCGCACCGCGCCGCTATGCGGTCGCGCTGGGGTGCGAGGAAATCCACGCCGACGATTTCGTCTATTCCGATGCGCTCAGCGCCAGCGGTGCGGCGACGCCGATCGGCACCTCCTGCCGCATCTGTCCGCGCACCGATTGCGACCAGCGCGCCTTCCCGCCCGCTGCATCGATCATCGAAATCGACCCGGACGTGCGCGACGTCGTCCCCTATGTTTTTCGCTAGACCCGGGCCTTTGCGAGAGACAAAATAAGGGCCGGTAATCGCACCGGGGACTTTCCATGCCGTTCGTCAGCATCACGCGCCTGCGCGTCCGTTCCTGGCGGTTCATGCCGGGCTTCTATCTGCATGCCATGGCCACCACGCGCCAGGCCGCGACGGCCTTGGGTTTTCGCGCGGGGCGGCTGCTTCCCGATCGCCACCGGACTTTCTGGACCGCGACCCTGTGGGACGATCGCGAGGCGATGAGGGCTTATATCGCATCCGGGTCGCATCTGAAGGTGATGCCCAAGCTGATGCACTGGTGCGACGAAGCAAGCATTGCCCATTGGGAACAGGAGCATACGGCGCTGCCCGGCTGGCAAGAGGCCGACACGCGGATGCGTCGCGAGGGGCGTCCGTCCAAGCTATCGTGCCCCACCGCCGCGCACGCCGACATGACCTATGCCCCGCCCCGGTCGGGCGACGGCGTTCCGATCAACCCAAAGGGCTGAGCGACCCAGACCATAGCCGATTGCGGCGCCCCCGATCTGCGTGGCATATTGCAACCAATAAACGCAGGAGAAATGCCATGGCCACCGCAGCGATTGCCCGCCCGCAAGTCAGCGACGCCGAATGGGAAGCGCGGCAGCAACTCGCCGCCTGTTATCGCGTGTTCGCGATGCTCGGCTGGGACGAAATGATCTACAACCACATCACCGTAAAGGTGCCGGGTGAGGATAATGCGTTCCTGATCAATCCCTATGGCCTGCATTTCAGCGAAGTCTGCGCGTCGAATCTGGTCAAGATCGACATTGACGGCAACAAGCTGACCGACAATCCCTATCCGGTGAACCCGGCGGGCTTTACGCAGCACAGCGTCTTTCACCGCCATTTGCCCGACGCGCATTGCGTGATGCACACGCACACCACCGCGGGCATGGCAGTCAGCGCGCTGGAGGGCGGGCTTCAACCGATCAATTTCTATGCCTGCAATTTCATAGGTCAGGTCGCCTATCACGATTTCGAGGGCGTGACCGTGCGCGCGGAGGAAGGCCAGCGGCTGATCGAAAATCTGGGCGACAAGCGCGCGATGTTCCTGCGCAACCACGGCATCCTGGTGATGGGCAAGACGCTGCCCGCCGCGTTCCTGATGCACTGGGGGCTGCAGCGTGCGTGCGAGATCCAGATGGCGACGCTGTCGATGGGCCAGCCGGTGCATGTGCCCGACGAAGTGCTCGCCGTGCATCAGCGCGACATTTCGAAGGTTCAGATTCCCGGCGGCCCCGGCAAGGCCGATTTCGACGCGATGGTGCGGCTGGTCGACCGGATCGACACCAGCTGGCGCAACTGAGGCGCCGGCTGGAGCAGGCTATCCGAAGCGATAGCCCGAAACGATCCAGCCGAGCACCTCGCCACGATAATCGACCGCAGCGGGCGAATCGCCCCCTGCCCCGAGCGCGATCATCAGCGGCAGCAGATGTTCCTCGCGCGGATGCGAGAAATGCGCGTGCGGCAGCATATCCCATGCGGTCACCCGATCGGCGCGGCGCGCGGGATCGGGATCGGTGACCGCATCGGTCAGGGCGCGATCCCATTCGTCGGCAATCGCCGTCACCTGCGGACCGCGCGCGCGCAGATTGTGAAAGCTCATGCCCGAACCGACGATCAGCACGCCTTCATCGCGCAACGGTGCAAGCGCGCGGCCGATCGCGATATGATCGGCAGGGTCAAGATCCTTGCGCAGCGACATTTGCGCGAGCGGAATATCGGCGTCGGGCACGGCGACCTTCATTGGAACGAAGACGCCATGATCCCAGCCGCGCTCGCTTTCCTGACCAACCGCGAATCCGGCTGCCTCGACAAGCGACTTTGCGCGCAAGGCGACATCGGGAGCACCCGGCGCGTCCCAGCGCAGACGATAGGTGTGCTCGGGGAAACCGTAATAATCATAGAGGAGCGGCTGACCGTTGCCGGTGTGGACAGTGACCAGATTCTCTTCCCAATGTCCGGATATAAGCAGGATCGCCCTTGGCCTTTCGGCAAGGCTGGCAATCAGGCCGGCCAGATAATCCTGCATCGGGCGCCACATCGGGTCGGGCGGGCCGCCATCGGGATCCATGAAAAAGCAGGGACCGCCGCCATGCGGCACGAAAAGCGTGGGCATCTTCATCGCTTATAATTCAGGTGCGCGGCCCCACTGCGCAATCCCGGTTTCGAAAAGCAAAGCTTTGCGGCTAGAAACACCCGCATGACTCGCTTCACGGTCAATTCCAAGCCCATCGAATATAAGATGGACCCCGAAACGCCGCTGCTCTGGGCGCTGCGCGACGCATCGAACCTGACCGGCACCAAATATGGATGCGGCACCGGCGAATGCGGCGCGTGCACGGTGATCGTCGATGGTGCCGCGCGACCGGCCTGTCAGATGTCGATCGCTTCGCTGGAAGGCACGTTCGTCACGACGATCGAAGGCCTTTCGGAGGATCGCAGCCATCCGGTCCAGCAGGCGCTGATCGCGGCGAACGTTCCGCAATGCGGCTATTGCATACCCGGCATCGTCATGGCCGCTGCGGCGCTGCTGGCGGGCAATCGATCGCCGTCCGAGGATGACATCCGCAGCGCCGTTCCCAATATCTGCCGTTGTGGAATTTATCCCCGGCTGGTCGAGGCGATCAACGAAGCCGGGCGAATCGCGCGCGGGGAATCCAGCGGCATAAGCGGACGGAGCGATGGTCCGCCCGCACCCGGCTTTGACTCTGGTGGTTAGCTTTCGGCTTGATTGCCGAGTAATTCAGGCTCTGCTCATCTGGCAATTGGTACCAAAGCCTTACTTGAGCCGGCGATGTGTGCCGGATCGGCGGAGGAACTCATGAAAAAGACTTTAGTGGCGGCATTGATTGCCGCAACGGCACTGGTTCCGGTCTCGGCCTATGCACAGCGCGGCGATCGCGATCACAGCGCCCGACAGGAACGCCATGACAGCCAGCGATCGCAACGCGCTCAGCGTGCGCCTCAGCGGCCGGACCGCGTCCAGCGGCAGCGCCTGCCGGAAAACCGTCCGCAGCCGCAGCAGACCGCGCCGCAGCGTCAGCAATATCGCCAGCAGGCGAACGACAACCGCCAGGATCGTCGCCAGCGCCAGCAGGACAATCGCGAACGCTATACGCGTCAGGCGCAGCAGGACCGCAGCGGCGACCGTCGGGATTATCGCCGCGATCGCCAGGACAACCGCCAGGAATATCGTCGCGACCGCCAGGATAACCGTCAGGACTATCGCCGCGACCGACAGGATGATCGCACACGCTATACCCGCGAGGCACAGCGTCGCGACAATCAGCGCCGCTATAACGACTGGCGGGACGATGCGCGGTATCGCCATGGCTGGGACGACCGTCGCAACTGGTCGCGCGACTGGCGTCGGAACCATCAGTATAACTGGCGCAACTATCGCAATTCGCACCGCAACGTCTATCGCCTGCCGCGATATTACGCGCCGCGCAATTATAATTACGGCTATCGGCGCTTCTCGATCGGCCTGACCATCGGTTCGATGCTGTTCGCGCCGAACTATTGGATCAACGACCCGATCTATTATCGCCTGCCGCCAGCCTATGGCCCCTATCGCTGGGTGCGCTATTATAATGATGCGCTGCTGATCGACATTCGCAACGGCATGATCGTCGACGTCGAATACGACATCTTCTGGTAAGCGGCTTTCAACCCCGGGCGCAGCGATGTGCCCGGGGTTATCGCTTGCATTCGACGCCCGACGAGGCAATTTGCACCGCGTGGTTCAAGCTTTCCGAAAGACCGGCCGACCAGCATCGGCCCGCGCCCGTATCAGCCGCGACGTCACCAAGCGGCTCGATTCCACGCCCGGCCTGCGCCGCGCGAAAACGGATCAGGCGCAGCTTTATTTCTACCCCGACTATCTGACCGACGACGAATGCGCGATGCTGATCGATCGGATCGACGCCAACCGCCGCCCGTCGACACTGCTTTCGCGGCATGAGGATCCCGAATTCCGGACAAGCGAAAGCTGCGATCTGGACCGTTGGGATCCCCAGGTACGCATGATCGACGAACGGCTCGCCCATCTGCTCGGCATCCCGCCCGAAAATGGCGAGACGATGCAAGGACAGCGTTATGCGCCCGGCCAGCAATTCCGCGCGCATTGCGATTATTTCCATGAAGGCGAGCCATATTGGCCCGCGATGCAGAAACAGGGCGGGCAGCGCACCTGGACGGCGATGATCTTCCTCAACAATGTCGAGGAAGGCGGCGCGACATGGTTCCCGCGCGCGGGCCTGCGCATCGCGCCGAAAAAGGGCATGCTCGTCACCTGGAACAACATGCTGCGCGACGGATCGCCGAATTACGATACGCTGCACGAAGGCATGGCGGTGATCGAAGGCACCAAATATATCATCACCAAATGGTTTCGCGAATCCGCCTGGATCCGCACCGACTTCAAGACATATTGATCGGCGCGCCGTTCCCCTGATCGCGATGGGGCGCTAGACCGGCGGCGATGTCTCCCGTTCTCAATATCCAGCGTTCGATTCTGGGCCAGCCATGGCATTGGCGCGGTCTGGCCACCGATGCCCGCGATCCCGGCTTCGCGCCCGACGATCTCGTCACCCAGTTGCTGCTGACTCGCGGATGCCCGCGCGAGGATATCGAGCGGCATCGTACGCCCAGCATCCGCGCGTTCATGCCCGACCCTTCGATCTTTCGCGATATGGATCGTGCCGCAACGCGGCTTGCCGATGCAGTGGAAGCCGCCGAATCGGTAGCCGTTTTCGGGGATTATGACGTCGATGGCGCCACCTCTGCCGCGCTGCTGATCCGCCTGCTGCGCGATCTGGGGCTCACCGCCCGCCCCTATATCCCCGACCGGCTGATGGAAGGCTATGGCCCGTCGGGCGAAGCGCTCGTGCGGCTGCACGGCGAAGGCGCGAGCCTGATCGTTACGGTCGATTGCGGGGCACAGGCATTCGAAGCGCTGCAAATGGCGCGTGACGCCGGTGTCGACGTGATCGTGGTCGATCATCACAAATGCGCCTCGCAACTCCCCCTCGCGCTTGCGCTGGTCAATCCCAACCGGCTGGACGAAGACGAAGGCGCGGCGCACGGCCATCTTGCCGCGGTCGGCATGGCGTGGCTGCTCGGCGCGGCGCTGGTCCGCGAATTGCGCACGCGCGGCTGGTTCAAGAGCCGGCCCGAGCCGCGCCTGCTCGACCTGCTCGATATCGTCGCGCTCGGCACCGTCGCCGATGTCGCGTCGCTGCGCGGCCTGAACCGCGCCTTTGTCGCCCAGGGACTCAAGGTGATGGCGCAGCGGCGCAATATCGGCCTCAACGCGCTGATCGAGGCATCGCGGCTCACGCGCGCGCCCCTGTGCAGCGATCTGGGTTTCGCGCTGGGCCCGCGCATCAATGCGGGCGGGCGCGTCGGCAAATCCGATCTCGGCGTCCGGCTGCTCACCACCGAAGATCCCGAGGAAGCCCGCACCATCGCGCGCGAGCTTGATGAACTCAACGAGGCGCGCCGCGCGATCGAAGCCGAAGTACAGGCCGCGGCGGAGGCGCTGTCGGAAACCAAGGGCAATCGCGCCGTCGCCGTCGTCGCCGCGCGCGGATGGCACCCCGGCGTGATCGGCATCGTCGCCGGGCGCATCAAGGAAAAGCTTGGCCGCCCCGCCATCGTCATCGCCATCGACGAACATGGCCTGGGCAAGGGATCGGGCCGTTCCATTGCGGGGGTCGATCTGGGCGCGGCCATTTTGTCGGCAAAGGAAAGCGGCTTGCTGATGGCGGGCGGCGGCCATGCGATGGCGGCTGGCGTCACACTGGCCGAATCATCGATCGACGCATTCGAGGCGTTTCTCGAGGAGCAGCTTGCCGATCGCGTGGCAAAGGCGCGCGGCGAGCGTGCCTTGCTGCTCGACGCCGTCCTCGCCCCCGGTGGGATCAATCCCGATCTGGTCAACGCGATGGAGGAAGGCGGTCCCTATGGCATGGGCTGGCCCGCCCCGCGCATCGCCGCCGGCCCGGTGAGGATCGTCAAGGCCGATATCGTCGGCAATGGTCATGTTCGTGCAATCGTTTCGGGCGATGATGGGCGCTCGATCAAGTGCGTCGCCTTTCGTCAGGCCGACAGCGAACTGGGTCAGGCGCTGCTGTCGGCGCCGCCCTATCGCAAGCTGTGGGTGGCGGGGCGCGCGAAGATCGACGACTGGGGTGCCCGCCCCGCCGCCGAACTACATGTGGAGGACGCCGCATGGGCCGATTGAGAATGCCGTTGTCGCTCGCCGAAATCGCCAATGTCACTTTCTATCGCCGCGACGACCCCGAAGCCGAACTCGTCTGTTGCGAGGTCGAGATTCGCGGGCGGCGCTATTTCTTTCACGAACGCTCGCAAATCTGGTCGCGGCTGATTCGCCAGCTCGAAACCCTGCCCGGTTTTCGCCGGGACTGGCGTGCGCTGGTAGAAAAAGCGCGCGGAGCGGGCCGCCGGATGGTCGCATTTGAACGCAGCGCTTGACCGGAGCGAATCTATTCCCTAACCGGCCGGTCCACGCTTCGGCATGGCCCCTTCGTCTAGCGGTTAGGACGCGGCCCTTTCACGGCTGAAACACGGGTTCGATTCCCGTAGGGGTCACCAACCTTTCAAAATGGTTCGGTGAAGCGAAGCGCAATCCGCCAGCTATTGTCTCGCGTCCGTTGGCGCGCTTGCCCGCCCTCCGCGCGCGCATCCGCGGCGCAGCGGGATCGATGCCGCCGCACCGCTCATCCCGCAATTATGCGGTTTCTACCTGCGTGTTTGGCGGCATAGAGGCAGATATCGGCGCGTTTGAACAAACTTTCCCAGGTCTCGCCCGGCCTGCGCTCGGCCACGCCGAAGCTGGCGGTAACGCTTTCGGATTCGGATAGCAGCGGGAAATCATGGCTGGCCACGGCCAGTCGCAATCGTTCGGCGCATTGCGTCGCCTTTTTCAGATCGGCATCGGATAACAGGATAAGGAATTCCTCGCCGCCGAACCGGCCGATCAGATCCTTTTGTCTGGCGGCGTCACGCAGGATCGATCCGATCGCCTTCAACACCGCATCGCCGACGTCATGGCCATGGCTATCGTTGATGCGCTTGAAATGGTCGACATCGCACAGCACCACCGATGTCGGTCCCTCGGGCTTCTTCATCCGGGCAGCGACAGCCTCTTCCAGCCCGTGCCGATTCAAGGTCCCGGTCAGCGCATCGATCGTTCGGTCGTGGCGCGCATCGTCGAGAAGGTCGGAAAAGGCGGCGGCAAAGATCGCCAGGGCGAGACTGACGCCAAGCACCGCCAGCGAAAGCTGCAACGTCTGCCAGAAGATCGAATTGGCGAAAGCCCTTTCTCCGACGGGGGCCGAAAAGCCGATCGTCAGGAGCGTTCTGGGGAAAAAGTGCAACGCGAAGACCAGCAACACCCAGAACAGGATGCGATCCACCGGCCGGGTGCGCGGGACAGTCCACAGCCGCAGCGCAGCGGCGAGCAGGACAAGGCCATAGCCGAAATTCTGAATGTACACGCGGGCCAGAAGATTGCGGTCCACGTAAAAGAAATAGGCCGTCAGCATCAGGAATATGGCGAGCATGACCGGGAACAGCGCCCAGGGATATGCCCGGTCCGAGCGCAACAGGATGCCCTGCGCGGCGAGCAGCACTGCCGCCGTATACAGCGCGCCGGACAACATGGCGTTCAAACCGGTCGAATTCGGCCAGTACAGGATCTGGCAAACCGCACCGAGCGTGAACAGCAGGCATGTCAGCGCCATGAGCAGGAGATAGGGCCGCCGCCGGTCGATGGCCCATGCTCCCGCGAACGCCGCACCGAATACCAGCATGATGCCGGGTCCGATCAACGACAATGTCAGCCTGACGACCACGCCTTCCATTTTTGCGTCATCCTGTTCTGAAGCGATCTTTCCGGGCATCCGTCGGGCACATGCCGGTCCGCAGGTGCCGTCTGTCAGCGATCGCGTACAACCGCCTCACCGAAGGTCAAATTCAATCGTTGAACCAAGCCTTTCGCGCGATCGGTTTGTCCCTCTATGGCCTCCAAAAGCTAAGCGTTTCCTGCAGCGCTGCCGCACGGAGCCGGCGATATCCCGGATCGAATTTCGAACGCGCGGCGTTCGTTTCCCGAATACGCTCTATCGCGACCAACTAGTATCATTTGACACTAGTTTTGCAGTGGCGATATGATGCGGCCATGCAGGAGAGTGTCATGACCCGCCCCGAAAATCCCCTTGGCCTGAACGGCTTCGAATTTGTCGAATTCACGTCGCCCGATCCCGAGGCGATGGCGCGCCAGTTCGAACAGATGGGCTTCGTCCCCAGCCACCGCCATCCGACCAAGGACGTCACCCGCTATAAGCAGGGTCGCATCAACCTGATGCTCAATCGCGACAGCGAAGGCCGCGTCGCCGAATTCCGCAAGGCGCATGGCGCATCGGCAAGCGCGATGGCGTTCCGCGTCAACGACCCGCAACAGGCACTGAAATGGGCGCTGGAACATGGCGCCGAAGCGACCGAGGAAGACGATACCGTCATCCAGGGGATCGGTGGTTCCTATCTTTATTTCATCCAGGACGGCAGCGACCTTTATGCCGATTGGGAAGAGATCCCCGGCTGGCAGCAGGCGGAAAAGGAAAACAATGTCGGGCTCGATCTGCTCGACCACCTGACGCACAATGTCCGTCGCGGCCAGATGCGGGTGTGGAGCGAATTCTACCGCACGCTGTTCGGGTTCGAGGAACAGAAATATTTCGACATCAAGGGCAAGGCGACCGGCCTGTTCAGCCAGGCGATGATCGCCCCGGACAATGCGATCCGCATTCCCCTGAACGAAAGTCAGGACGAAAATTCCCAGATCGAGGAATTCCTCCGCGAATATCAGGGCGAAGGCATTCAGCACCTCGCGCTGACCACCGACAATATCTATGACACGGTTGAGAAGCTGCGCGAGCGCGGCGTCAATCTGCAGGATACGATCGAGACCTATTATGAGCTGGTCGACAAGCGCGTCGGTCCGCATGACGAGGATCTCGCCCGACTGCGCAAGAACCGTATCCTGATCGACGGCAACAAGGAGGAAGGCATCCTCCTGCAGATTTTCACCGAAAACATGTTCGGCCCGATTTTCTTTGAGATCATTCAGCGCAAGGGCAATGAAGGGTTCGGAAACGGGAACTTTCAGGCGCTTTTCGAGTCGATTGAGCTCGACCAGATTCGCCGCGGCGTGATCAAGGTGGACTCCTGATCGACGAGTTGGAGAGGAAGGCCGGGGGAGCACGCCAGTTGCGTTCGCGTCGCTCACCCCGGCCGCAATATCGTCGAGACAGCGGAGGCGGCCGTGACTGACTATTTCCCCGGATTCGGCAATCATGTGGCAACGGAGGCGGTTGCCGGCGCCCTGCCCCATGGTCGCAATTCACCACAGCGCCCGGCATTCGGCCTCTATGCCGAACAGCTGTCGGGCACGGCGTTCACGGCGCCGCGTGCGGAAAATCGCCGCAGCTGGCTCTATCGCATGCGGCCCAGCGCCGAACATCCGCCGTTCACGCGCTACAGCGGCGCGCCGCTGTTCGGCGCGGATATTCCGGATACGCCGCTGACACCCAATCGCCTGCGCTGGTCGCCGATATCGGCGTCTGAAGGTGCGACGGACCTGATCGATTCGATGGTGACGATGCTCGCCAATTGCGATCCGGCGACGCTCGAAGGGGTGACGGTGCATCTATATGCCGCGAACCGCGACATGGATCGCCGCGCGTTCGTCAATGCCGATGGCGAGCTGTTGTTCATCCCGCAACAGGGCCGAGTGACATTGCTGACCGAGCTTGGCCGGATCGACGTGGCGCCGGGCCAGATCGCGCTGGTCCCTCGCGGCGTACGCTTTCGCGCGCTGCTGCCCGACGGATCGGCGCGCGGTTATGTCACCGAAAATCACGGCAGCCTCTTCCGCCTGCCCGACCTCGGCCCGATCGGTGCCAATGGCCTGGCCAATCCGCGCGATTTCGAAACGCCCGCCGCCTGGTTCGAGGATCGCGACGAACCCTTCGAACTCATCCAGAAATATCTGGGTACGCTGTGGACGACGACGCTCGACCACAGCCCGCTCGACGTGGTCGCCTGGCACGGCAATCTGGCGCCGTGGCGCTACGATCTTGCGCGCTTCAATACGATCGGCACGGTCAGTTACGACCATCCCGATCCGTCGATTTTCACTGTGCTGACCTCGCCCAGCGACGTGCCCGGGCGCGCCAATGCCGATTTCGTGATCTTTCCGCCGCGATGGATGGTCGCCGAAGACACATTCCGTCCCCCCTGGTTCCACCGCAACGTGATGTCGGAAGCGATGGGCCTGATCCACGGCGCCTATGATGCCAAGGCGGACGGGTTCGTGCCGGGCGGCCTCAGCCTCCACAATCTGATGGCGGGACACGGGCCGGACAAGCCGAGCTGGGAAGCGGCGAGCAATGCCGAACTCGCCCCGCACAAGATCGAAGACACCATGGCGTTCATGGTCGAAACCTGCTGGCCCTATCGACCGACCCGCCATGCCCTCGACACCGCGCAACCCGATTATGACAAGGCATGGGCGGATTTCCCCAAGGCGCAATTGCCTTGAGCACCCGCATCGCCGCCCCGCCATTGCGAACGATCGCCGGTCCCGCGTGAGCGAGCGCCTGACCGCCACGCCGTCGGGCGTCGATCTGGGCCCGCTGGAAATCGTTCCCGACGGTGGCGCGCGCAATTACGTGCTCGAAATGAAGGCTGGCCGCTTTCACGGCTTCGTTGTCCGCAAGGGCGATACGGTGCACGGCTATGTCGACCGGTGCCCGCATATGGGCCTGCCGCTGGCGCAGGAGCTGGACCACTATCTGACGCAGGACCGCAAATTGATCGCCTGTTCCTGGCATGGCGCGCTGTTTCGCATCGCCGATGGCCAATGCGTCGGCGGGCCGTGCAGCGGCACCCACCTCCAGCCATGGCCGGTAACGGTGCGCGACGGCAATATCGTCACTGCCTGAACCGTTCAGGCGACTTTGCCGCGCTTTTCGACAGGATTGGAAAACACCATTTCGCGGTCGATCCGGCCATAGCGCAGCGTCAGCAGATCGCGGACATAGTTCTGATTGACGCGCCATGGATCGCGATGCCCCTGGCGCGGAAACTGCCCCAGCCCGCGCTTGATATAGCCCGACGAAAAATCGAGCAGCGGCGTTTCCTCGACAGGCGCATCGACGCGGGGCGTCACTTGCCGCATGCCCCGCGCCTTCATCGCGTTGAGCAGCCGGCAGACATAGGCGCAGCTGAGATCGACCTTCAGCGTCCAGGACGCATTGGTATAGCCGAACGATGAGGCGAGGTTCGGCACATCCGAATACATCAGCCCCTTATAGGCAACCGATTGCGACAGATCGATCGGTTCGCCGTCGCGGCTGAGCGCCATCCCGCTCGCCAGCTGCATTTCCAGCCCCGTCGCCGTGACCACCAGATCGGCCGGCAGTTCCTCGCCCGATGTCAGGCGTATTCCCTCGCGCGTAAAGCAGTCGATCGTGCCGGTGGCGACGCTCGCCCTGCCCTGTCGGATCGCCGTAAACAGATCGGCGTCGGATACCAGACACAACCGCTCGTCCCAGGGATTGTAGCGCGGCGTGAAATGCGTGGCGGTGTCGTATTCGGGGCCGAGTTCGTCCTGCACCATGGCGATCAGCCGCTGCTTGACCTTTTCCGGCCGCCGCCGCGCGAGATTGAAGAAGAATTGCTGGAGCAGCACATTTTTCCAGCGAACCAGCCCGGAAGCGGCGCTGGCGGGTAGCAGCCGATGGAGCCGGTTCGAAACCGCGTCGCGTGACGGTCGCGCGACCATATAGCTGGGCGAACGCTGGAGCATCGTCACATGCGCGGCCTTTTCGGCCAGCGCCGGGACAAGCGTGACTGCCGTCGCGCCGCTGCCGATCACGATGACACGCTTGCCGGTCCAGTCGATATCTTCGGTCCAGAATTGCGGATGGACGATGCGCCCGGCGAAATCCTCACGCCCCGCAAAGTCCGGCATATAGCCCCGGTCGTATCGATAATAGCCGGTGCACAGGAACAGGAAGCGGCAGCAATATTGGCGCTCCCCGCCATCGCTGCGCGTCACCGTCACGCGCCACACCGCCTCCTGCGTCGACCAGTCGGCGCGCGTCACGCGCTCGCCCGTGCGGATATGTTTATCGATCCCGAATTTGCGCGCGGTATCGTTCAGATATTGCAGGATCGATTCGCCATCCGCGATCGCCTTTTCCCCGCGCCATGGATGGAACGCATAGCCCAGCGTGTGCATGTCGCTGTCCGAACGCACGCCGGGATAGCGGAACAAGTCCCAGGTACCGCCAGGTGAATCGCGCGCTTCGAGGATCGCATAGCTGCGGTCCGGGCATTTATCCTGAAGGTGATAGCCGGCACCGATCCCGGAGATACCCGCTCCCACCACCAGAACGTCGAAAAATTCGCCCATCGGCCACCCTCCGGCGGCCTGTATCTCATTCCGGCCAGGTTGCCGCAACGCGCTTAGTAATCCTTCGAATAGCGCAGGCTGACGCTCGACCCGCCGAACGATCCGGTCTGCGAAAGGACGCTCAGCGCCCGCGTCAGAGCGATTTCCAGCTGCGTGGCGGTAAAGCCGCGCGCATCGGTGATGATTTCGACATAGATGTCGTTGGTGATGTACTGGCCCGCAGCGAGCGCCGTTCCGCGCCCGCTTGCCTCATCGCTGCTCAGGATGCGCAGCCGGTCGATCCCCGCCGCCTGGCGCAGTTCGCCCAGCGGGTTGAGCCCGCCGCCGGTCGAGCGCAGCGAATTGAGCGCAGCCGCAAGCTGGATCGCTTCGGTTGCCGACAGGTCGGTCACGGAACTGCCGAACAACAGTCGCGAGAGCACTTCGTCCTGCGGCAGCGCTGGCGAGGAGCTGAAACTGATATCGGGCTTCTGCGCATTGCCGGAGATGAGAATCGACGCAGTCACATCCTCGGCAGTCGTGCTTGCCGTAATATTGAGGCTGGGATTGGCGAGCTCTGCCCCTTCGAAGCTCACCGTGCTGCGACGGCTGAGCTCGAACCGGCGCCCTGCGAAGGAATATTGGCCTTCGACGACCTGCGCCGACCCACCGATCCGGGGATTGGCTGCAGTGCCGCCGATCGTGATCCGGGCGGACCATTCCGAATCCAGCCCCATGCCGGAAACATAGAGCTGATTGTCCGCGCTGATCACGAGATCGAGCCGAATGGGGTGCGCCGTTCCGGAGCGATCGGGCCGACGATAGCCACTGTCATCGCTGCCCGGCTGCAACCGCCGCACGCCGCGAAGCTCCGCCACTTGGGCCGAGCCCTGGCGAATGATCTCATAGCGCGCTTCGGGAATCGTAAGCCGCCCACGGACAAGCGCCGAGCGCGCATCGTTGGTGACTTCGATCCAGCCATTCGCGACGCCCTCCAGCGCATCGCTGCGCGCCAGCTGGGCATTGTCGAATTCCGCACGCAACTGAACCGGGAAACCCGCATCGGCGGACAGGCCGATCTGGCCCTTTGCCTTGACCGTGCCCGATCCCGCACGGGCGGACACATCGCTGAGGATGAGCTGATCGTTCGAGAATCGGCCCTCGACTTTCATATTGGTCAGCCGCGTGCCGTAATTCTCATTCTCATAGGTCAGGTTGCTGGCCCGGACGATGCCGTTGAGTTGCGGCGAGCGGACGCGGCCGGAGAAATCGGCGGCGATCCCGATCGGGCCGCTCAATGTCTGGCCGGGTTGCCCGGCAAGCGAGAAAAGCACCGTCGAGGGACCGTTATAGCGCAGTCCCCCCGAAAGCGGCGCGGCCAGCAGTCGTTCGCGCCAGCTGCCCGATCCCGGCGGAAGCGGGCGGAGCGTCACGATCGCGCGGCCGATCGTCGTCGTGCCCCGCTTGATCAGCGCGCGCCCGTCGCCGCCATCGGGCAACAGCTTGCCCACGAAACTGATATTCACCGGTGTCGAAACCGTCGCGATGCTCGACCGCGTGAAGTTGGAGATTTCGAGCCGCGCATCGGCCAGCGGGAATGCCGCCGGATTCGCCTGCTGGAAATCGAGGCTGCCCGAAGCGGTGCCGCCGATGCCCAGCCCCGGGACAAAGCCATTCGCCACCGAAAGATCGAGTTCGTCGAGACGCAATTGCGCCGTCAATCCATCGCCATAGGTGCCTGCGATCCGCGCCGAACCCTTGTCGAATTCGATCCGCGTCGGCTGAAGCCGATATTTCCCGTCGGATAGTGCGATCCGCGCCGGGCTGGGGGTCTTAAACGAAATTCCGTTCCCCTGCCCCTGCAGCGCGACCAGCCATTGTTGTGGCGACAGCCGTGCATTGGCGGCGACTTCAAAAGCGACTCCGGTCGATCCGTTGGCGACCAGCTGCGCCGTCCCGTTACCGCCGCGATAATCGATCTTTGCACGCGCACGGGTGATGACGAAGCTGCCATTTTCGAAATTGGCAAGCTGGGCGTCGGCCACGATGTGCGGCGTATCGGCAAGCAGGATCGTGGCATCGACGATGGCGCGACCGATCCGCATATCCTGAGCGCCCGGGATACGCGCATTGGACGCGCGCGCCGAAATCACTGCCTGCTGATCGCCGCCGACCGCTGCCAGCTGCGCATTGCCCGAAACCCCGGAACCGGCGAAATCGAGCTGCCCGGCAAAGGGTCCGGCCGGCGTCTGGTTGAGCCGCCCGCGAATTTCGACGCCGGCGAACAGCGCCTTTCGTACATCCACCGTCAGCGCATTGCCGGTGGCGACCAGGACGTCGGCGCTGAACGGACCGTAATCGGTGCCTCCGGTCGCCTGAACGGCATATCGGCCATTGTCGCCGCGCACCCGCGCGACCAGATCGGTCAGCCCGACACCCAGCCCCGGACGCGGCGCCCGCAACAGCATTTCGGGATTGGTGAGCGACCCCGTCACGCGCGCCTGCAACGGCCCATATTGCTCGGAATAGGCATCGGCATTGACCAGCAACGCACCTTTGGGATCATAGCGGCCCGAACCCGATGTCACGCGGAATTGCGGCGCGCGGACCTTCAGATTACTGAAGGTGATGACGCCTTCGGGATCATAGCCCAGCCGAACCGACGCCACGGCGTTGCCACCCAGGAAATTGCGCGCGCCATCGTTGAAAATCCGCTTCGTCGTGCCGGCGATATGGCCGCGAATGCCCCAACCGCCATTGGGCCCGGGATAGAGTTCGGCATCGGTCGAAACGCTGACGATGCCGACGCCGTCAATCTCATAATCATTGACGCGCCCCTTGAGCCCGCCGGTATAGCGGCCATCGCCCAGATCGGCGGCAATGATCGCGGTCGCGTCGATGCGATCGGATTTCAGGCGCAGATTGTCCGACAAAAGCTGATCGCCATTGATCGCAATGTCGCCGACCATGGTCAGATTGGTGACCAGCCCGCCGACTGCAGCATTCAGCCCGGTCACGCGCGCCGCCCGTGCGTTCACCGGGATCAGGATCCGGTCGGCATCAACCTTGGCGCGCCCTTCGGCATAGACTTGCTCGGCATAGGTTTCGCCGAAACCCAACGCACCGGCGCTCAGCTTGTAATCGACGGTCGGCGTCGCGAACGCGCCATCGAGCGCCACCGCAGCACGCACCGAACGCCCGACCAGATTGGGCGCAATCGCGCCGGGTTTCAGCAACAGGGCCTCGGCCCGGAAACCGTCGAACAGATTGCGGCGAAGGTCGAGCTTGCCCTGGGCCAGGAACGCCAGCACGTCGGATTTCAGCTGGATCCGCGTATCGGCGATACGGTCGGCAAAGCTTGCATCGATTGCAACGGCAAGCTGTGGCGAGGTCAGCCGTTCGACCGGGCCTTTCAGATAAAGGCCCGGCTGGGTCATGCCGCGAATATGAAAACTGCCGTCGCGCGCCTGCAGGTTGAGATTGGCCAACTGCCCCTCGCCCAGCGTGCCGACAGCCCGGCCATCCCAGCGCTTCCAGTCGCCATCGCCTTCGATCGCGAGTGTCAGCGGCGCTTCGAGCTTGGCCAGCTCCGCGATCAATCCGCCCATCGGCGCGTTGACGCGCATGTCCAGATCGAGCTTGTTGTCTTCGGGTACCGCGTCGAGCCGCACCGTCACCCGATCGCCGCCCGCCATCCCCGGCGCCGCGAGCGTTCCGCCATTGGCGACCAGCTTTGCCTGCCCGTCGGAAAGATGCAGCGATCCTTCGACCCGGGCGACATGGCGCCTGCCGGTCACTGCCGGATCGATATCCAGCCGGCCGATCGCGAGCCGCCCCACATCGATATCGATCTGTGGCAACAGCGGCGCGTTGGGATCGGACTTGCCGGGTATCAGCTCCGGGCTTCGCATCAGATGGATCGACGGGCTGGTCAGCTCGCGGATATCGACATGATTGGAAAACAGGTCGAACGGCCGCCAGTCGAGCGCAATCTGGGGCGACGTCGCGAACGTCCCCTTCTGGTCGTTGACGCGCACGTCATGCAGGATCATCGCGCCATAGATCGACCCGTCGATCCGCCCCACCTGAACATTGAGGCCCGACGACAAGGTATAGTTGCTCAACTGCTCGGCGACGATGTTCCGCCCGAACTGGGTATTGAGGACCAGCAGCAGCGCGCCGATCAGCGCAACCACGCACCCCAGCGCGATACCCGCCCATTTTGCAATGCGCAGCCCCAGCGGCGGACGTTCGATAATCCGTTCGGCCTGCGTTTCCCCCGTCGTCGCGATGTCGTCGGCCGGAGTTTCGGGCGTGCGTTCGTCGCTCATCAAAATGCCTGCCCGATCGAGATATAGAGCGAGATCAGCGATTCCCCGGGCTGGCGATTGATCGGCGTCGCCACATCGAGGCGCAACGGACCGAAATTGGTGTAGAAACGCCCGCCGATGCCGGCGCCGAAGCGGATATTGCTGAAGCCGGGATAGCTGCTTTCATACACCTGACCGGCATCGACGAATGGCACGATTCCGAAATTGCCGAAGCGATACCGCGCCTCGATCGCGAATTCGTTGAAGCTGCGTCCGCCGATCGGCTTGCCGTCCGGCGCGCGCGGGCCGAGCTCCTGATAGCCAAAGCCGCGCACCGATCCGCCGCCGCCGGCATAATAGCGCCGCGACGGAGGCAGGTCGTTGCGTGCGATACCGGCGATGCTGCCGACACGCGCACGCCCGGCGATCACCAGACTGTCGGAGACCGGATAATAGGCCGTCCCCTCGACCATGCCGCGGACATAGGGGCTCACGGCGCCACGAACCGATGTTTCGGGGCTCAGGTTGAGCTTGATGCGAAATCCGCGTGTCGGGTTGAGCAAATCGTCGGACGTGTCGAAGCCGAGAAACGCAGGCAGCGCACCGATCAGCCAGGTCCCGCGATCGCGCGAATTGGTGTTGAAATTATATCGGTCCTCGTTCGATCCGACGAGCTCGGCGCCGTAATAATAGGTCCAGCGCTTTTGCCAGATCGGCGTCGATTCGACCGAAATGCGCCCCGACAGAGTGCCGGTGAAGCTTTCATACGCCTGATAGTCGCTGTGATCGATCGAGGCCTTCAGCATTACCGTGCGATCGCGACGCCCCGCATTGGAGCGCCGGAACGTGCCCGACAATCCCTGTTCCTGGGTGCCGCCGACGCCTGCAATGATCAGCGCGCCTTCGGGGGGAAAGAGATTGCGATGCGTCCAGCTGCCCTCGACGCGAATGCCCTGTCCGGTGGCATAGCCGCCTTCGACGGCCAGCGTGCGCGGCGGCCCGGCATCCTGGCGTACCAGCAGATCGACCTTCTCGGTGCCGTCGGGCGCCACTTCGCCAGTGCGTACCGGCTCCACCGACACCGTCGCGAACAGCCCGGTGGAAATCAGCGCCTGGCGAAGATCGTCGACCTTGCGGCTGTCATAGAGCTGCCCTTCCTCGAAACGCGAAAGGATGGCGATATGATCGGTGTCGAACGCCAGTTCGGAATCGTCGGACGCTGGCTCGGTCCGATATCCGCCGAACGACACGCGCGGGCCAAGATCGATCGGCAGCGTGTAGGCGCCGGTATGATCGGTTGAATCGAGCAGGATGTCGCGCTCGAGCAACGTGATGAAGGGATAGCCCTGTTGCGGCAGGCGCAGGCTGACATTGGCCTCCGCCGCCTGCACCCGCACCGCGTCGATCGGGTCGCCGACCTTGAGCGGCAATGCCTTGTCGATCAGCCCGGCGGGATCGGTCGGGTCGCTGTCGATCCTGACCGATCCGAGCGTGTAGAGCTCGCCCGGTTCGATATTGAGGACGACCGTCAGCCTGCCCGAATTGGGCGGCGTCTGTTCGATCGTGGCGACCGCCGTACCGTCATAATAGCCGACCGATTGCAGCAGCCGGACCGCCAGCTTTTCATCCTCATCGGCCCGCGCGGCGACCATTGCCGCATTGGCGGCCTTGCCGTCGCCATCCTCGAGTGCCGACAGGTCGCGGAACGTGCCTTCCAGTCCTGTCTTGCCGAATCCTTCGATACGGGTGTCGTATTGGATCGTCACATTCTCGTTGCTCGACGCGGTTTCGACTGCGGATTCGGGATCGACCTGAAACTCGGCCAGCGGCGTGAGCGGCTCGACGAATTCCGGATTTTCCGCCGCCGCTTCGGGCAGCGTATCGTCATCCTCGACCACCGGCTCGCCCGGCGGCGCAATGGGATCGGTACGTTCGATCGGCGTCAGCGGCGCATCCATGTCGTCGCTGATGGTCGGCAGCGATTCCTCGAACTGCGTTTCATCGATGATCGGGGTCTGATCCTGCTGTCCGGCATCCTGACCGGATGCGTCCTGACGCGACGGCACCTGCAACGGCGGCGCATCGTCCGGACGGTCCTGCGCCATCGCAGCCTGCGGCAGAAAGGCCGCTCCAGCCATGGCTGCGGCCCAGACCGATCCAACCCTGATCCCCAATGCGTCTCCTCCGGAGCCGCATTTCTGTCTCGGCCCTCACCAAATCCGTAACGACTGAAATGTCGATTCGCTCCACCTAGCGAAGAAACAACGTAAAATCTGCATCGGCGGTATCGCGGCGACTATTCCTTCTGCTCTTCGAGCGCTGCCGCCGCCGCTTCGATCCGCGCGAGCATGTCCATCAGCAACGCGCGTTCGCCGGGGTCAATATCGGCAAAGATACGCTGTTCCAGTTCCAGCGCCTTGGGCGCCACCTGATCATATAGCGCACGTCCGGCCGGCGAGAGGCTCAGCAGATGCGAACGCTGGTCGTGCGGATTGGGTGCGCGTTCCACCAGCCCCCGGTCGACCAGCGCGATCGCCGCCCGGCTGACCATCACCTTGTCCATCTGCGTCGCCCGACCGAGCGCCAGCTGGCTCATCGCGCCGCCTTCGGCCAGCACCGCAACCAGCCGCCATTCGGGAATACGAAGCCCGAACAGCGCCTGATAGGCAGTGGAAATCGCATTCGATGCGCGGTTCGAAGCGATCGACAGCCGATAGGGCAGGAAATCATCGAGTTTGAGCGTCGCGACCATCTGTCCTTCCGAAACTACGCCAGTCAGGTTCGTGGTTCCCACTGTGCGGATTGCACTTGACTGTTGCAATATTTGCAACTGAGGCGCTGCTTTTCGCAATTGCAAAAAACTCTGCTGCGCTGCACAAAGAACCTGCCTTTCAGGCATCCTCTCCTAAGACTTTCATGGCCGCCTTCGGGCGGCCTTTTTTTTGACCTCGCCGCGTGGCTCAGCCGATATTGAGCGGTTCCACCGTCACCTGGGGCAGCGGCAGCGCCGCATGCGCCGTCCACACGGTGAAGGCACCGGCGGCGAGCAACACGCCGAACGGCAGTTTCGCTTCCATCGCGACCCGCTTGCCATCAAGCCACATCGCCAGCACCACCGCGAGGCCGATCAGCGTCGCCGCGAGCAGCGTGAGCGGAAGCTGTTGCCATCCGAGCCACAGGCCGATCGCGCCGAACATCTTGGGATCGCCCCCGCCCAGCCCCTCGCGCCCGCGCAGCCACCGATAGCCGGTGCGGACCAGCCACAGCACAGCAAATCCGACGATCCCGCCGATAACCCGGTCGGCAAGCGGCGGTTCGGGAAGGATAGCCGCTGCGACGATACCCGCTCCGGCCAGAGTCAGCGTCATCAGGTCGGGCAACCAGAATGCAACCAGATCGAGCGCCGCAAGCATGAGCAGCAGCCATCCGAAAACCGCGCCCAGCGCGCCGCTCAGCCCCGGCGCCACAAGCCCTGCAATCACTCCGACCGCGCAACCGGCAATCTCTATCGCCAGATGGATCGGCGCGATCGGCTTGCGGCAACTGCCACAGCGCCCCCTGCCGATCGCAAAGCTCAGCACCGGCACCAGTTCGGCGGCACGCAGCGTGCGTCCACAGCCGTCGCAGCGCGATCGCCCCCGCAGCGGCGAAAGCCCGCGCGGCCAGCGAATCGCGACGGTGGCGATGAAACTGCCGAACACCAGCCCCAGCACACCCAGCACCAACGGCCATGCCCAGTCAGCCATTCGGCTTTTTCCGGATCAGATAGCGATAGACGCCGAAGATGTTGATCGCGAACAGCACCAGATTCTGCGACAATAAAGGCTCATCGTCGGAAAGCAGCGCACCGGTGATCCACGCGATGCTCGACGCCACGAACAGCACGAACCCCCAGCCGGTCACGCGCCTTCCGAAATCGAGCGAGACCATGAAGGCTGCGATGATTCCGCTGCCGGCAGCAAACCATTTCAGTATTTCGGTAAATTCCATCGGTCTCGCTCCCTGACGCTCTCATGCACGCCTCGGCGCGCCGCCACCACTCCCAAATGCGCGCCGGTTATTTGCATCGCCGCCGCCGCCGCCCTAGATCGAGCGCGCCATTCACAAAGGAGCCGTCATGTCCGCCGATCCCGTAGTCATTGCCAGCTTTGCCCGTACTCCAATGGGTGGCATGCTGGGCGCACTTGCTGACGCGACGGCGACCGAACTCGGCGCAGCGGCGGTGGCTGCGGCAGTGGAACGTGCGGGGCTGAACGCCGACGCGATCGAGAAAATCTATATGGGCTGCGTCCTGCCGGCCGGCCTGGGTCAGGCGCCCGCGCGTCAGGCTGCGATCCGCGCCGGCCTTGGCGAACATATCGAAGCGACTACGGTCAACAAGATGTGCGGATCGGGGATGCAGGCCGCGATCATGGCGGCCGACGCGCTCGCCGCCGGTTCCGCCGACGTCGTGATCGCGGGCGGCATGGAAAGCATGACCAACGCCCCCTATCTGTCGCAGCGCCATCGCGCCGGCGCCCGTATGGGGCATGACGTGCTGAAGGATCACATGTTCCTCGATGGCCTTGAGGATGCGTATGAGCCCGGCAAGGCGATGGGCGTCTTTGCCGAAGAAACCGCACGGCAATATCAGTTCACCCGCGAGGCGCAGGACGAATTTGCGATCGCCTCGCTCGATCGCGCGCAAAAGGCGCAGCAAAGCGGCGCATTCGACCGCGAAATCGTTCCGGTCGAAGTCAAGGGCCGCAAGGGGTCGACGACAGTCTCCACCGACGAACAGCCGCCCAAGGGCCGCCCGGACAAGATTCCCACGCTGAAGCCTGCCTTTGCAAAGGACGGCACGATCACCGCCGCCAATGCGTCGTCGATTTCGGACGGCGCGGCGGCCTTGGTGATGACGCGGCTCAGCGTCGCGGAAAAGCTGGGCATGACCCCGGTCGCGAAGGTGGTGGCGCATGCCGCGCACGCGCATGCCCCTGCCCTGTTCACCACCGCGCCGGTGTTCGCGATGCGCAAGGCGCTCGAAAAGGCCGGATGGGAAGTCGGCGATGTCGACCTGTTCGAAGTCAACGAAGCCTTTGCCTGCGTGGCAATGATCGCGATGCGCGATCTGGGCATCCCGCACGACATTCTGAATGTGAATGGCGGCGCCTGTGCGCTGGGCCACCCGATCGGGGCGAGCGGCGCGCGTATCATGGCGACTTTGCTTTCGGCGATGCAGGCCAAGGATCAGAAGCGCGGAATGGCATCGCTCTGCATCGGCGGCGGCGAAGCAACGGCAGTGGCGGTGGAATTGCTAGCCTGAATCACTCCGATTTGTATACCGGCGTTTCCAAAGGAGACAAAAGAGACGCCCCGCCCCACAGCAATTTCCAACACGCGCGGTTCGAAAATATCGAACTGCGCGTGTTTCGGTTTCTGGCGCTGCCCTTGCTGCAGCGGAGCAAGCGAAATCCTACATTTCAAGCGAGCGCTTCAGTTCAGGCAAACCTCAACCTCCTATTCATATTCTACCTGCTTAGCCTATTTACGTCTCTATGAGCCGTCCTGAGGACCTTCTGCCCTACAAGGGAAGCATCATCCACGAGATGTTTCTCCATACTGCGGACGAAAACTACATCACCGCTCGGTGGTGTTTCGAAAACTCTCTTATAACTGACTTTTTTTGGAATTCGGTTCACGCTCTCGAAAAATACATGAAGGCTATACTGCTCTTCAATGGTCAATCAGTAAAGAATTATGGGCACAATCTTCGCGAACTATACAATTCTGTTGAATTGATTGCTTATGATCTATTACCAAAAGATTTGCAACAGCCGAGAAATCTGAGAATTTCTGACTGGAACGATATGTCTCCCAGCAATTTTTTTGAAAATGCTAGACAGGAACGGCAATGCGGATAATCGCTATTTGACATATGGATATGTACAACATCCATGGTATCTGCACATGGTAGATTCGATGGTGTGGACGGTGCGGCGGCTCGCGTTACCGTTAGACTCACCGATAAGTCACAATAGTCGTGATGCTGATGTACCTAGCATTCGTGAAGTTCTATGCAGGCAACCTGAATTTTCTTTTCATTTCTCTTTGCCGATAGAAAAGCTGATCCGAAAAACTGACTCTCCGAGTCGAAGGGCGCTGTTGAATAACAACTGCGCCTTTGCCCCCGATGACTATCCCCACGAACCTGGACGTAGCGGGTTCTCGGCACGGAATCCCGTTCTCTTACGGGAGATCCTCAAACCACTTCAAAGCGAAGACCCGCAACAGGCTCAGCGCGGCTATAGCATAGCTAAATGGCTTCTCGAAAACACCCAACAGTCGAAAGCAGTTAGGAATGAAATTCAAGCTGCAATGGATGCCGTTCAGAGAGCTCAAAACAAAACTCAGTAGAACATTTTTCCAAACTATTGCACCTGCTCGCCCGGATCGGTGCCCCAGAGCTTGCTTTGTTCGACATAACCGGCACGGCCACGGACATCGAACCAGCACCATCCGCGCGCGCATCTGCTGATCCGGCCGACAACGCCGGGTTCGGCGCGGTAATTCACATGCGCATTGAAATCCGGGCGTGCGCGCATTTCGGCGATCGCGCCCACCACCATGCCGGTCCTGGTGTCGCTGAGCAGCCCGACCTGCATCCATCCCTGGGTGCCGTCCGGATCCTCGATCTTTCGCCAGTCCTGATACCGGGCGATCACGCGGATCGGCAGGTCCGCACGCCGATAGAACCAGCTTGCCGGATAGTTGCGGCCCGGCCCGGTGCGCATCCGCGCTTCGGATGCGGAGATCGACGCATAATAAGGCGGCTGCCGCTGCGCCTCGGCCTTGCCGAGACCGAGCATGAACAGTCCGAGCACCGAAACGCACGCCGCCAACCAGCCGAAATTTCGCATATTGTCCCCTGAGAGCCCTGTCGGCTCTTATCGTGACGACTCGCCGCGCTTCAACCCGATATGATGCGCATATCGGGACAATGGCCGGTTTGCAGCCCGGATCAGCCGAGCGCCGTCAACCACTCCGCGATCGCCGCCGATCCGGCGGCGACGGCGCCCGCTCCCAGCCGTGCCATGTCGGCGCGCACGCCATCGGGATCGACACCGGCACCAGCGACATAGTCCCGTCCGCGATCGAGCCAGATTTCGACCTGCGCCAGCTCGCCGATCTCGCCATGAAATTGCAGGCCGAGCAGATTGCCGCGCGAAAACGCCTGATTGGCGCAGCCTTGCGATGCGGCGAGATGCGTGGCTCCGGGCGGAATGGCAAAGGTCTCGCCATGCCAGTGCAACACCGACGTATCGGCAAAATGGCGCAACGCGCTGGCCTGTCCCGCCGGCGTCAGCGTCAGCGGCGCAAATCCGATCTCACGCACCGGGCTCGCAGTCACCTCTGCTCCCATCGCCCGCGCCATCACCTGCCCGCCCAGACAAATGCCGAGCGTCGGCAGATCGGCAGCGCAGCGCCGGGCGACTCCTTCGATTTCGGGCGGCATCCATGGGCAGGAATCGCCGTCATGCACGCTCATCGGACCGCCCATCAGCACCAGCAGATCGGGCGCCGACCAGTCGAAACCGGTCAGCGCCGCGGCGGCGACGCTTTCGATCGCATATCCCGCCTGATCGATCGGCGCGCGATAGGCAGCGAGCGGCTCGAAATCGATATGCTCGACGACCACACACCGCTTCATGGCGATCAGTCGCCGGTCAGGATGCGATCGACGAGCTGTTTCACCGACGGAACGAAGCCGTTCGAGTAGAACGGGTCCTTCTTGAAATTGAACGCCGAATGGCCCGCGAACATCAGATTCTGATCGACTTCGCCGCCATGGGCGATTTCCTGAAGCGTCTTTTGAATGCAGAAGCTGCGCGGATCGGCCAGGCGGCCGGTCGAATTGGTTTCGGTGTCCGCCCAGGACGAGAACTGGCACTGGCTGAGGCAGCCCATGCAATCGGCCTGATCCTTACGGATCACTGCCTTTTCCTGTTCCCCGACGAACACCAGCGTGTTGTCGGGCGTCTTGAGCGCACTGGTATAGCCGCGGCCGAACCATTCGCGGGCGCGCAACAGGTCATTGCGCGTCACCCAGAAATTCTTGCCCTTCACCCCCACGTCGAGCTGGAAGGTGTGGTCGCCCGCTTCCTCGGTCGAATAGGGGATCTGGCGTTCCGAACGCGCTTCGAGTTCGCGCAGGAACGGATTGCGCACCGCCGAGGAATAAAAGCCGGTCGGCGAGAAACGATGGAGCAGGACGTCGCCCTCCTCCAGCGTCATCAGCTTCGCCTTCCACTGTTCGGGAATCGGGCTTTCCTTGGTCAGCAGCGGACGCGTGCCGAACTGGAATGCGATCGTGCCCAGTTCGGGATTGTCGATCCAGTTGTTCCAGTCGCGCAGATACCAGACGCCACCGGCCATCACGATCGGCACGCTGTCGGGCAATCCGCCCTCGCGCATCGTTTCGCGCAGCGCCTTTACCCGCGGATAGGGGTCTTGCGGCTCCAGCGGATTTTCCGCGTTGGAAAGGCCGTTATGTCCCCCCGCGAGCCAGGGGTCTTCATAGACCACTGCCGCCAGCAGCTCCTGCGCCTTGCTATAGGCGCGTTTCCACAGCGCGCGAAACGCACGCGCCGAGCTGACGATCGGCAGATAGGAAACGCCGTAATGCGATGCGATCTCGCTCAGCTTGTACGGCATGCCCGCGCCGCAGGTGACGCCCGAAACCAGCCCCTTGGTCCGTTCGAGAACGCCGTGCAGCACGCGTTGCGCGCCGCCCATTTCCCACAGCACATTGATGTTGATCGCGCCCTTGCCGCTGGCGATTTCCCAGGCGCGCTGCACCTGCTGGACCGCGCCTTCAATGGCATAGGCGATCAGCTCCTCATGCCGTTCGCGGCGCGTGAGTGCCTTGTAAACCTGCGGCACGATCTTGCCATCGGCATCATAGCTGTCGGCATTGACTGCGGAAACCGTCCCGATGCCGCCTGCAGCGGCCCATGCGCCCGCGCTGGCATGATTGGTGGCGGCGACGCCCTTGCCGCCCTCGATCAACGGCCAGACTTCGCGGCCGTGATACTGAATGGGCGATAGACCCTTGAACAAACAAACCTCCAAAAATTTCGCGGCGATACTAGACGCTCCGTCGCCACGACGCGAGCAAATTTCCGGCCCCGCACTGCACCCGAATGACGCACGCGGCAGAACAGCTTCTGCGCGCCGCGTCAATTGCGGCTGATGACGTACGCGAAAACTGTGCTAATCGCGCCCGCGCCATGACCCAATATAAGTCCGATCTGCTCCGGCTCCTCAGCGAGCGCGGTTACATCCATCAGCTCACCGACGCCGATGCGCTCGACGCGCTCGCGGGCAAACAGGTCGTGCCCGGCTATATCGGGTTCGACGCTACGGCATCGTCGCTCCATGTCGGCAACCTCGTTTCGATCATGCTGCTGCGTCGCCTGCAACAGGCGGGGCACAAGCCGATCGTGGTGATGGGCGGCGGCACGACCAAGGTCGGCGATCCTTCGGGCAAGGACGAAGTGCGCAAGCTGCTCGACGAAGACGGGATTGCGTCCAACATCGCCTCGATCCGCAACGCGTTCGAACGGTTTCTGACCTTTGGCGACGGCCCGACCGATGCCGTGATGGTCAATAATGCCGACTGGCTCGACCGTCTGGAATATATCCCGTTCCTGCGCGATGTGGGTCGGCATTTCACGATCAACCGGATGCTGACCTTCGATTCGGTCAAGCTGCGGCTCGATCGCGAACAGCCGCTGACCTTCCTCGAATTCAATTACATGATCCTCCAGGCATATGATTTTCTGGAGCTTTCGCGCCGCGTCGGCTGCCGGCTCCAGATGGGCGGATCGGATCAGTGGGGCAATATCGTCAACGGTATCGAACTGACCCGCCGCATCGACGGGACCGAGCTCTATGGCATCACCACGCCGCTGATCACCAAAGCCGACGGGTCGAAGATGGGCAAGTCGGTCAACGGCGCGATCTGGCTCAACGAAGCACAATTGTCGCATTATGATTATTGGCAGTTCTGGCGGAACACCGACGATCGCGATGTCGGCAAGTTTCTGCGCCTGTTCACCGATCTGCCGCTCGAGGAAATCGCCCGGCTTGAAGCGCTGGAAGGCGCCGAGATCAACGAGGCCAAGAAAGTGCTGGCCGACGAAGCCACGGCGCTGTGCCGTGGCCGCGACGCCGCGCAGGCGGCTGCGGAAACCGCGCGCAAGACCTTTGAAGAAGGCGCAGCCGGCGAATCCCTGCCCAGCATGGCAGTCACCGGCGCGATCGGCATCGTCGATGCGCTGGTCGGCCTGGGCCTGAGTGCTTCGAAAGGCGAAGCGCGTCGGCTGATCAAGCAGGGTGGCGCCCGCATCGACGGCGAAAAGGTTGCTGATGAAAACGTCTCGGTCGCCATATCGGATCAACCCGTCCGCGTTTCGGCCGGGAAGAAACATCATGGGCTCCTGATCCCCCAGCAATAAACCACTGTTAATCAGCTTTATTCTATACCCATTCACACCCGTGCTCTAATCGAGCAGATGTCACAGGTGAGTTTGGCGTAGTATGCCGATGGCGAAACGGAACCTGGCGTTTTCCGACGTCAGAAAAGAAGATCGGGACGAGGTTCATTTTCGCGTGAAGGGCTATGGCCCGGATGCCCGGGAACTGCCGTTGCTCATCGTCAACCTTTCGCCGCACGGCATGATGGCGCGTTGCGACGAGGTGTTCGAAACAGGCGCGCGGATCCGGGTGACTTTTCCGATCGTCGGCGTCGTCGTCAGCGAAGTACGCTGGTCGCTTGGCGGACGCATCGGCTGCCAGTTCGATTCGGCGATCGATCTGGCAAGCTATTATGAATTGCTGGCGATGATGGTCCGCCGCTGACCCCGCGTCATCCCGAACGCAACAGGCTGACCGCCGATTCGCGTTCGAAAAGATAGAGCGCCAGCCGAGCAGCCGCGCCGCGTTCGCCCTGCAACCCGCCATCGCGATCGACCAATAACCGCGCATCGCCATTCGCGGCGGGAAGCAGTTCGGTAAGCGCTTCGGGCGTCGCCAGCCGGAACTGCATCTCCCCCGATTGCCGCGTGCCCAGCAATTCGCCCGCGCCGCGCAGCCGCAGATCCTCTTCGGCGATCCGGAACCCGTCATTGGTCTCGCGCATCAGCGCCAGCCGCGCGCGCGATGTTTCGCTGAGCTGACCACCGCGCAGCAACAGGCAGATCGACTGCCCCCCGCCCCGCCCCACGCGTCCGCGCAGCTGGTGTAGCTGGGCCAGGCCGAAGCGATCGGCATGTTCGATCACGATCAGCCGGGCATTTGGGACGTCCACACCAACTTCGATCACCGTGGTCGCCACCAGTACGCCCAGCTCGCCGCTGGAAAAGCGCGCCATCACTGCGTCCTTTTCGGGTCCCTTCATCCGGCCATGGACCAGCCCGACGCGATCGCCGAAGCGGCTGCGCAAAGCCTCTGCGCGGGCTTCGGCGGCGGCCATGTCGCTTTTCTCGCTTTCCTCCACCAGCGGGCACACCCAATAGGCCTGACCTCCGCCATCGAGATGCCGCCCCAGCGCGTCGACCACTTCAACCAGCCGGTCCTCCGACACCACGCGGGTTTCGATCGGTTCGCGTCCCGGCGGCATTTCGTCGAGGCGGCTGACGTCCATTTCGCCATATTGTGCAAGCGTCAGCGTGCGTGGGATCGGCGTGGCGGTCATCACCAGAAGATGCGGCGGCCGCTCGGCCTTGGCCTGAAGCAGCATCCGCTGCGCGACGCCGAACCGATGCTGTTCGTCGACGACGACCAGCCCGAGGTCGCGATAGGTGACGCCGTCCTGAAAAATCGCGTGCGTGCCGATCAACAGGTCGATCTCGCCCGACGCCAGCCCCATCAACGTCGCTTCGCGCGCCTTGCCCTTGTCGCGCCCGGTCAGGATCGCGATCCGGATGTCGAGCCCCGCGAGCATGCGGCTCAGCGTCTCATAATGCTGGCGTGCGAGGATTTCGGTGGGTGCCAGAAACGCCCCCTGCGTCCCCGCTTCCGCCGCGATCAGCAGCGCCATCGCGGCAACCAGAGTCTTGCCCGATCCGACATCGCCCTGCAGCAGGCGCAGCATCGGCCGCGCCTGCTGCATATCGCCTTCGATTTCGGCGATGCTGCGCGCCTGTGCGCCGGTGGGGGCATAGGGCAGCTTCAGCGCGTCGCGCAGCCTCCCGTCGCCTTTCAGCGCCCTCCCCCGCTTCGACCGCGCTTCGCCGCGCACCAGCAACAATGCGAGCTGGGTCGCGAAAATCTCGTCATAGGCGAGCCGCCCGCGCGCCTTTTCATCGGCGGGATCGGCATGGATGCGCGCGAGCGCCTCGTGCCAGCGCGGCCATTGCTGTTTGGCGAGCAACCCCGGCTCGATCCATTCGGGAAGCTCCGGCGCGCGTTCCAGCGCCTGTTCGACCAGCCCCGCAATCCGCTTGGACGTCATTCCCTCGGTAAGCGGATAGATCGCCTCGCGCCCCGGCAATTCCCCGGCTTCCTGAGGCGGGCAGACGATGTCGGGATGAATGATCTGAAGTTCCTGGCCATAGGTTTCGAGCTTGCCCGACACGAACCGGGGTTCGTTCAGGGGAAAGAGCTTCTTCACCCATCCGGAATTGGCGCGAAAATAGACGAGGCTGACATGATTTCCCGCGCCGTCCACTGCCTGCACCCGTGCCGGCGCGCGTGCACTCGTACCGATGCGATAACTGACCGGCGTCAGCGTGATCGCGACTACGCGACCGGCATCGGCAATATCGAGCTCCTCGCGCGGGATTCGGTCGATCCAGCCGGTGGGAAGGTGGAACAGAATATCGACGACGCGCGAAAGCCCAAGCCGTTCGAGCGGCTTGGCAAGCTGGTTCCCCACGCCCTTCAGGACGGTGATTTCGGCAAATAACGGATTGAGACGTTCGGGACGCATGCCCCCGGATTAGACACTCGATGCGCGTCCGCCAATCGCGCAGACGCATCGCGCGAAGGATCAGCGCCGCGTCTGCGCCTCGATCGCTTCCAGAACCTCGGGCACTTTCGATCCCAGAACGATTTCGTGGGTTTCGGTAAAGGAAATGACGCTCACTTCGTCTTCCGCCATCGCAATGGTGGAAACGGCGCGCACTGCAGAGATGTTGACGAGCAACGGCTCTCCGTTGATCGATTTCAGCATCACGAAGGTCGGCGTGTTGGTCATTCCCTGGCTACCCAATGGTTGCAGCGATCGGCTTTTGCCTCCCCTCTTCATAGGCGCATTTTTCCCGAAGCGACCGAAACGGCGTCATTTTCCTGCGCCCGCCCCCTGGTCCGCAGGGGGCTAGCGCAGTGCGGCATCGCGGCCTATCTAGCCCCACAACCGCTTTTTCACCCGGCCGCGACAGCGCGTTCGGGCATATCGCTATTGGAGGCTTATGGACCGCGAAACCCGCCTGAAGCGCCTGCGCTTTCGCGCCTGGCATCGCGGAACCAAGGAAGCCGACCTGATGATCGGCGGCTTTTTCGACCGGCGCCATGCCGAATGGAACGATGAAGACATCGCCTGGTTCGAAACCTTCCTTGAGGAACAGGATGTCGACATCATGGCATGGGCGCTGGGCGTACAGCCGGTGCCGATCCGCTATGCCGGACCGATGATGGCGAGCCTGAAAAACGTCAACTACGTCCCGATCGCGGAATAGCCCTTTCGCCCCGTATGAAACGACATTGCTTCGCCGGCCTCGGCATCAAAGGCTGACGAAGCGGAGCCACGATGCCCGACCTTCAGAAGATCCTTTCCGCGACCAGGCCGCTGACGCTCAGCGGCGTGCCGACCGGCTTTCTTCCCTGGCTGCTCGCCGATCTGGCGCGCGCCGGGCAGACCGCCGTTTATGTCGCCCCCGACGAGGCGGCAATGCGGGCGGTTGCGGGCACCGCCCCCTATTTCGCGCCCGATCTGGAGATCATCGGCTATCCCGCCTGGGACTGTCTTCCCTATGACCGGGCCTCGCCCACATTGCGGGTCATGTCCGAACGCCTGGCGGCGCTCCATGCTTTGCAACAGCCGGGCAGCAAGCCGCGGCTGATCGTCACGACGGTCAATGCCGCCAGCCAGCGGACGCTGACCCGGTTTCGCGTGCGCCAATTGGTGGCGAAGCTGGCGCCCGATGAACGCATCTCGCTCGATCGGCTTTCGTCGCTGCTGCAGGCCAATGGCTATGTCCGCGTCGATACCGTCAACGACGCGGGCGAATTTGCCGTGCGCGGCGGCCTGGTCGATCTGTTCCCCAGCGGATCGGAACAGGCGCTGCGGCTCGATTTCTTCGGCGACGAGATCGAAAGCGTCCGTACCTTCGACCCGGCGGATCAGCGTACCACCGGCCGGATCGACGGCTTCACTCTGCTCCCGGCCTCCGAAGCGCTGCTCGACGAAGAGAGCATCAAGCGGTTCCGCAGCCGCTATCGCGAATTGTTCGGCGCAACCGCGACCGGCGACCCCGTCTATCAGGCGGTATCCGAAGGGCGTCGTCTGGCCGGGATGGAACATTGGCTGCCGCTGTTCGAGGAACGGCTGGAGACGCTGTTCGACCATCTGCCCGACAATGCGACCATCGTCCGCGATGCCAACGCCGCCGGCGCGGCCGAAGCGCGGTTCGAGGCAGTCGCCGATTACCACGCCAATCGCCTGCGCGCGCAATCGAACGATCCCGGCAGCTATCGCCCGCTCAAACAGGAAGCGCTCTACATGCTGCCCGATCAATGGGCGGCGGCGCTGGAGGAATCGGCTGCGCATCTGATCAGCCCCTTCCACGAACCCGAAAGCGACACCGTGCTCGATTTCGGCGTCGACGGCCCGCGCGATTTCGCGCCCGAGCGCGGATCGGGTGCCAATGTCTATGAAGCGGTAGTCACGCATCTGGCCGCGCTGCGCAAACAGGGGCGCAAGCCGGTGCTGGCCAGCTATTCGGCGGGCGCACGCGAACGACTGGCCGGACTGCTCGCGGATCACGGCCTGACCGGTGCGATCCCGGCCGATGGCTGGCAGGAAGCGCTCGGCGCCGCCGCCAGGGGTGTGGCGCTGACCGTGCTGCCGCTCGACCATGGCTTTACCAGCGCCGATATCGCGGTGCTGACCGAACAGGACATGCTCGGCGACCGGCTCATCCGCCGACGCAAGCGGCGCAAATCGACCGATGCGTTCCTGAGCGAACTGGCGACGCTGTCTCCCGGCGATCTGGTGGTCCATGCCGATCACGGCATCGGCCGTTATGAGGGGCTGACTTCGATTCCCGTCGGCCAGAGCCCGCATGACTGCGTCGCGCTGAGCTATGCCGGCGGCGACAAGCTCTACGTCCCGGTCGAAAATCTCGAAGTGCTTTCGCGCTATGGCGCGTCCGAGGAGAATACGCCGCTCGACAAGCTGGGCGGCGAAGCATGGCAGCGCCGCAAGAGCCGGATGAAGGAGCGCATCCGCGAAATCGCGGGTGAGCTGATCGCCACCGCGGCGCAGCGCGCGCTGCGCCAGGCCGACATCGCCGAACCCGACCATTCGGGCTATCCCGCCTTTGTCGACCGTTTTCCCTATGAGGAAACCGACGATCAGGACCGCGCGATCGAAGATGTCCTCAAGGATCTGGGCGAAGGCAAGCCGATGGACCGGCTGATCGTCGGCGATGTCGGTTTCGGCAAGACCGAAGTGGCGCTGCGCGCCGCGTTCGTCGCGGCGATGGCGGGGATGCAGGTGGCGGTCGTCTGTCCGACCACATTGCTCGCGCGCCAGCACCATATGAACTTCACGCAGCGATTCGAAGGGTTCCCGATCCAGGTCGGGCGGCTGTCGCGCCTCGTCCCGGCTGCCGAGGCCAAGGCGACCAAGGACGGGCTTGCCGACGGGACAGTCGACATCGTCATCGGTACGCATGCGATCCTGGCCAAGGGGATCGATTTCAAACGGCTGGGGCTGGTCATCGTCGACGAGGAGCAACGGTTCGGCGTCACCCACAAGGAACGGCTGAAGGGCATGAAGGCCGATGTCCATGTCCTCACCCTCACCGCCACGCCGATCCCGCGCACGCTGCAAATGGCGATGAGCGGCATCCGCGAGCTTTCGGTGATCCAGACGCCACCGGTCGACCGCCTGGCGGTACGCACCTATGTCATGCCGTGGGATCCGGTAGTGCTGCGCGAGGCGCTGCTGCGCGAACATTATCGCGGCGGTCAGGCCTATTTCGTCACGCCGCGTATTGCCGACCTGCCCGACATCGAAACCTTCCTTCGCGAGGAAGTGCCCGAAATCAAATATGTCGTCGCGCATGGCCAGATGTCGCCCAGCGAAGTCGAAGAGCGGATGTCGGCCTTTTACGACAAGCGCTATGACGTGCTGGTTTCGACGACGATCGTCGAAAGCGGGCTCGACATTCCCTCGGCCAATACGATGATCATCAACCGCGCCGATCGCTTTGGCCTCGCCCAACTATACCAGCTACGCGGACGGGTGGGTCGGGCGAAAACGCGCGCCTATGCCTATTTCACGACCGCGCCGGAACGGATGATGACCGAAGCGGCGGAAAAGCGGCTCAAGGTGCTGTCCGACCTAGACAGTCTGGGCGCGGGGTTTCAGCTCGCCAGCCACGATCTGGATATACGTGGCGCGGGCAATCTGCTCGGCGACGAACAATCGGGGCATATCAAGGAAGTCGGCTACGAACTCTATCAGTCGATGCTCGAAGAGGCGATCCTCGACGCCAAGGCGGGCGGTATCGCAAGCGATCGGCCAAGGGATTTCTCGCCGCAGATCACGGTCGATGCACCGATCCTCATCCCCGAGGAATATGTCCCCGACCTCGACCTGCGCATGGGGCTGTATCGCCGCCTCAACGAAGTCGACGACAAGGCGGGGATCGAGGCGTTCGCCGCCGAGATGATCGACCGGTTCGGCAAATTGCCCGAACCGACCGAGAATCTGCTCCAACTGATCGAGGCCAAGCTCAACGCCAAAAAGGCGTGCATCGCCAAGATCGATGTCGGGCCGAAGGGCGCTCTGGTCAGCTTCCACAACGACCGGTTCCCCAATGTCGACGGCCTGCTCGCCTATGTCGCGCGGCTGGAGGGAACGGCCAAGCTGCGTCCCGATATGAAGCTGGCGATCAGCCGTGGCTGGGCGACGTCGAAGGCACGCCTGAATGGCGCGGTACAGCTGTCGCGAGGACTGGCAAAGGCGGCGGGCTGAGGGAACTTCTTCTCAGAATCAAGAAACTAACGCCGCACCGAAAAATAGCGATTACATCGAACACCAAGTTCCATCCGATCCTCTAAAATGTCCAATATTGAACAGGGCAATTAGTGGATTGGACCATCCAGTGACCGAAAACTTGGAATCGCGCCTCGCATTCATCGAAATGGATGAAAAACAACGCGAAGACCTCCGCGCAGCACGTACCATCGTCGAAAAGTCGCTCGGTCCCGCACTGGACCGATTTTATGCACGCGCAGCCGCCACTCCCGAAACGGCACGCTTCTTTCGGGACAAGGCGCATATCGCGCACGCGCGCCGCGCGCAGGAACATCACTGGGTCCGCCTGTCCGAAGCGAAGTTCGATCAGTCCTATCTGGAAAGCGTGCGCCGCATCGGTTCGACTCATGCCCGGATCGGGCTGGAACCGCGCTGGTATGTCGGCAGCTATGCGTTGCTTCTGGAAGGACTGATCCGTGGCACGATCCGCGCGCTGCCCTGGTGGCGCCGCGCGCTCTCGCTGTTCCGCGGCCAGTCGCCCTCCGACGCCGCCGCCGCGCTGGCCAAGGCCGCGCTGCTCGACATGGAGCTTTCGCTGTCGATCTATTTCGAGGAAGCCCAGACCGAGCGGGAGGCCGCAGTGGCCAAGCTGGCCGAAGGGCTGTCGGCATTGGCGGAAGGCGACCTCAGCAACGATCTTAACGGCCTTCCGGCCAGCTTTGCGCTTCTCGAACGTGCCTTCAACGATACGCTCGCCAAGATGCGCACGATGATCGGCGCGGTGAGCGACGGCGCGCGACGGATCGATTCGGGTATTCGGGAAATCAGCACGGCATCGGCCGATCTTGCCCGCCGCACCGAAAGCAATGCGGCCAATCTGGAAGAAACCAGCGCCGCCATCACCCAGATGGATACGCGCCTGAAGGCGACTGCCGAAGCCGCGAACGCCACTGTCAGCCGTGCCGACAAGGCGATCAATACCGTCGGCAGCGGTCGTGAAATCGCCGATCAGGCGGTGCAGGCGATGGGCCGCGTATCCGAAAGCGCCGAAGGCATCGACAGCGTGATCGAAGGACTCGACAAGATCGCGTTCCAAACCCGCGTGCTGGCGATGAACGCGGCGGTCGAGGCCGGGCGCGCCGGCGAAGCGGGCCGTGGTTTCGCCGTCGTCGCCGACCTGGTCTCCGCGCTGGCGATGCGCGCCGAGGAGGAAGCCGGTCGTGCCCGCGATCAGCTGACCGCCACCCAGACCGACATCGTCTCGGCAGTGGACATGGTGCAGAAAGTCGACGGCGCGCTTTCCGACATCTCGAACGATGTCCGCGAAGTGCATGAGCTGTTGGGCAGCATGGCCACCGACAATGGCGCTCAGGCGTCGGCGATCACCGAAATCTCCGCTGCGATCGGCACGATGGATCAATCGACCCAGCAAAACGCAGCGATGGTCGAGGAAACCTCAGCCGCGGCGCGTTCGCTCGAAGGCGAAGTACACACGCTCAACCAATATGCTTCGGCCTTCACGCTCGAATCCGGTGGGGTCCGCCCCGCTATGAGGAAAGCGCCGGTGCAGGAAAAACGGATGCTCCACTAGCAACATCGCAACGCTACGCCGCGCGCAGGATCATCCTTCGACGCGGCGTAGCAGCGCCGCGACGTCGAGCGGCTCGGCAAACAGGAATCCCTGCACATATTGGCAGCCTTCCTTTGCAAGCAGCTCGAGCTGTTCCTCGGTCTCCACGCCTTCCGCAATCACGGTCAGGCCCAGCGAGCGCGCCATATCGATCACGCCGCGCACCACCACCCGGTCACGCGCGCTGCCGGCAATGTCCTGCGACAGCTTCTTGTCGATCTTCAGATAATCGAGCGGCAGCGCCTTGAGATAGGCGAGACTGGAATAGCCGGTTCCGAAATCGTCGATCGCGACGCGGCAGCCGGCGGTGCGCAGCTCGGCAAGCAGCCGCGCCGCTTCGCCAAGCTCTTCCATGATGCTGCCTTCGGTGATTTCGATCGTCAGGCGGCTGCGCGGAAATCCGCTTGCGTCGATCCGTCCCAGCAACCGGTCGGCAAAGCCGGGGCGCCCGACATCCTCCGCCGTGACGTTGATCGAAAGCCGCAGCTCCTTGAGCGCGGTCGGCCAGGCTGCGGCGATGGCAAGCGCGCGCGCCTGGACATGTTCGGACAGTGCCGCGCCCATATCCGCGCGCGCCGCCGCCGCGAACAGCGTTTCGGCGCCCACTTCGCCGCGTTGCGGATGGTTCCAGCGCGCCAGCGCCTCCGCACCCGCGATCCGCCCTGTCGACACCGCAACCTGTGGCTGAAACAGGATCGCGATCTCGTCGCGGTCGATCGCGCCGCGAATATCCGCCGCCAGCTGGTCGAGCGGCTGCACATCCTGTTCGCCTCCGTCGACCAGCTTCTCGCTGATGCGGCGCAGCAGTTCCGAAGCCCCCTCGCCCGCCGCACTGTCCGCCTGGACGATCCGCGCCGACAGCGAAATCACGCCATTGCCGGTCAGGAACGGCCGGGACAACATATCGACCAGCGCCGCCCGCGCCGATTCGAGCGCAGCCGGACCCGTATCGGTAGCCGCGATCAGAAATTCCGGGCCGCCCATCCTCGCGACGATCGCGGCCTTGCCCAACTGCGCACGCGCGGCTTCGTCGACGCGCCGTCCGACCGCGTTCAACAGGCTGTCTCCCGTCGAACGACCATGGGCATCGTTGACCGTTTCAAAGCGATCGAGCGCGATCAGCAACAGGCTGACGCGTTTGCCTTCATTGAGCCGCCGCGCGATCCAGCGCCCGGCACCTGCGGCATCGCGCGCATCAAGCAATGCCTCGCGCACCGCGGCACCGGCATCGGGCGTCAGGCCGAGCGGTTCGACCAGCGCATGCAACCGGCGCGTACGCGAATCATATTGCAGATGCTCGACAACGCGCCCCACGCCCTTCAGCTCATGCGCAAAGGCCGTGGAGGGCGCCGAATCGGTCAAACGGCGAAACGCCGCCCGCGCAAGCGCGACATCGTCGCCATCGAGCTGACGCAGACAGGCGCGCGGGTTCGTCGTGACCGGAAGGTTGAGCAGATTGGCCAGTGCAGGCGTCAGCTGAAGCGAGCGCAGCGCGGGATCCCAGCGCCAGCCCAGCGGCTCGGCAGCGCGCGTTTCCCGCCGTTCCCAGCCACCGACGCGCGCGACATGGCGTTCGGCAAAGCGCAACGCATGCGCCAGTTCGGTCTCACGCATCGGGCTGGTCAGGAAATGGCTTGCGCCGGCGGACAGGAAATCGCCGAGCCGGCCGATATCGCCGCGCGACACCAGCACCAGCAACGCCGCGCCATTGGCGGAAGTGACGGCGCCCAGTTCGCGCGTCGCGGCCAGCCCCTCATCCAATGCGCCCCGCGCATCGACCAGCGCGATTGCCGCGCCGCTCGCCAGGAAACGGCGCGCCACGCCATCGGCGCGCCGCGCACCGACCACGCGCCATCCGGCGTTCGCGGTGATCGCCGCCAGTTCGTCACGCTGGCGAAAGGAAAGCAGGAACAGGGGCGCCCCCACCGGCGCCGCAGGATCGCGGTCGTTCATCGTCCCTCTTATTGCGCGTCGCGACGCCGCTGTCTCCCTCCGTATGACATTGCTCCGCAACGCCGGACTTGCCGCAAAGGTCGCGAACCCCTAGCTCCTTGGCGATGGCATGCGCCCCAACCCTGATCGATGTCCATGGTCGCCGGATCAGCTATCTGCGCATCTCGGTGACCGATCGGTGCGATTTGCGCTGCCGCTATTGCATGGCGGAGGAAATGACCTTCCTGCCGCGCAGCGAGATTCTAAGCCTCGAGGAAATGGCGCTGATCGCCGAGCGGTTCATTGCGCGCGGAACGACCAAGATCCGTCTGACCGGCGGGGAACCGCTGGTGCGGCGCGACATGATCGATCTGGTCCGGCGGCTGGGCGACAGCATCGGCAATGGCCTCGACGAGCTGACGATGACGTCGAACGGCACCCGGCTGGCGCATCATGCGGTTGCGCTGGCCGATGCGGGGATGCGGCGCATCAATATCAGCCTCGACAGTCGCGATCCGGAAACATTCCGGCACATTACCCGGCACGGCGATATCGCACGCGTGCTGGAGGGTGTCGCCGCGGCACAGGCCGCCGGACTGCGCGTCAAGATCAACATGGTCGCGCTTCGCGGTCTGAACGACCGGGAAATCGCGCCGATGCTGCGCTGGTGCGTCGACCAGGATCTCGACCTCACGCTGATCGAAACAATGCCGCTGGGCGCGGTCGAGGCCGACCGCGCCGATCATTTCCTGCCGCTGACGGACGTGCTCGCGGACTTGCGCGAGCAGTTCGACCTGGAACGCGACGATCATCGCAGCGGCGGCCCGGCGCGCTATTGGCGCGTAAAGGGCAGCGGCACGCGGCTGGGGCTGATTTCGCCGCTCACCGCCAATTTCTGCGACGGATGCAATCGCGTGCGGCTGACGACCGAGGGCAAGCTCTATCTATGCCTCGGCCATGAAGCGCATGTCGATCTGAAACAGGCGATCCGCGAAGGCGGTCTTGCGGCCGTCGACGAGGCGCTCGACGCCGCACTGAACATCAAACCGCGTCGGCACGATTTCAGCGTCGAACGCGGCAGCGCCCCGGCGGTTACCCGGCATATGAGCGTCACCGGCGGATGAACAAGGCCTGCGCACTGGTGGCTTCGCCGGTCAAATCGGCGCAATTGGCCGCGACCGAGCTGCATGAGTCGCTCGATTGGGTCCCGCTCGAGGAAGCCGAGATGATCGTCGCGCTGGGCGGCGACGGGTTCATGTTGCAGACCTTGCACGCAATGCTCGAACGGCGGCGGATCGTGCCGGTGTTCGGCATGAATCTGGGCACGGTCGGTTTTCTGATGAACGAATGGCGGTTCGACGGTCTGGTCGATCGGCTGCAGCGGGCGCGCCCGTTCCGCGTATCGCCGCTGACCATGACGGCCGTGACGATCGACAATGAACAATTCGTCCTGCCGGCGATCAACGAAGTGTCGCTGCTCCGCGAAACACGCCAGACCGCCAAGATCGAAGTCACCGTGAACGACCGTATCGTCCTGCCCGAACTGGTGTGCGACGGCCTGCTCGTCGCCACGCCTGCGGGATCGACGGCCTATAATCTGTCGGCACACGGCCCGATCCTGCCGCTAGGATCCGGACTGCTGGCGCTGACGCCGATCAGCCCCTTTCGTCCGCGGCGGTGGCGCGGCGCGCTGCTGCCCGAACGGACCCGGATCGGCATGCGCGTGCTGGAACCGGCCAAGCGTCCGGTAAGCGCGGTGGCCGACCAGCGCGAAATCCGCGATGTCGCGCGCGTCGATGTCGCGGTGGATCAGATGCGCGACCTGACGCTGTTGTTCGATCCCGAGCACGCGCTCGACGATCGCATCACCATGGAACAGTTTATTTCCTGAGCCCGCGTCTGCACGGGGGCTTGCATCGCATGGCAACCGCTCTTATTGGACCCCGCCTACGGCGCTGTTCCCTGATAGCTCAGCGGTAGAGCTCTCGACTGTTAATCGAGCGGCCGTTGGTTCGAATCCAACTCAGGGAGCCAGCGCCGTGGCCTTCACGGCATTCCCCGGTAGCTCAGCGGTAGAGCAATCGACTGTTAATCGATCGGTCGCCTGTTCGAATCAGGCCCGGGGAGCCAGTGATACATCTCCCGTTCATTGTCCCGACAGGGAGACTTCGGCATATTCCGTGCGTTGAAATGCCAGATCGGCACGACTGGCCGAGTCGCACTACGTGCCCGGAGGAACCATGAAACTCTCAGCAAAATCGCTGGCCCTCGCCCTGGCGGGCGGCCTTGCGGTCGCATCCTGCGCCTATCCGACGCCTTATCAACCCGCGACGGGCACCGGATTTTCGCGCGCCGGCTATTCCGACGAGATGATCGAACCCAACCGGTTCCGCGTTTCGTTCGCCGGCAACACGCTGACGTCGCGCGAAACGGTCGAGCGCTATCTGCTCTATCGTTCGGCGCAGCTGACGCTCGAACAGGGCGGCGACTTCTTCGTGATGGTGAACCGCGATACCGACCATCAGCAGCGGACCTATAACAGCCAGCCCTTCGGAGCGGGCCCCTATGGCTATTGGAGCCCCTATTGGAGCTATTACCGGCCGCGCTATGGCTGGCGCTATTGGGACCCCTTCTATGACGATCCGTTCGGCCGCAATTTCGATGTGCGGACGGTCGATCGTTATGAAGCGGTGGCGGAGATCATGATCGGCCGCGGACCCAAGCCCAACGACGTTCATGCATTCGACGCGCGTGCCGTGATCCAGAATCTCGGCCCGCAGGTGGAAATGCCCCGAGCGCGGTAATGCCCGGGTGCCCGGGCCATGTGCCAGGAGCGCCTAAAAAGAAAGGCCCCCGGATCGCTCCGGGGGCCTTTTCCGTTTCGGGACACCCCGAAATCAGGCGCCGGCGGTAAGCGCGCCGTGGCAATGTTTGTACTTGCGCCCCGATCCACAGGGGCATGGCGCATTGCGGCTCACCTTACCCTCCCATTCGGAAGGATCGCCGTCTCCGGCAACCGGTTCGGGCCGCGCCATCTGGAACGGAGGCAGCCGCGTGGTGACGAGCCCGCGGGTACCACCGTCGATATCATTGGTATCGTCCTCGCCGGTCAGCGGATCGATATGCGTCGTCAGGAAGTCCGGCAGATCGGGCAAGGGCGGCGGTTCGGCCATGCGGAACTGGGCATGGGCCAGCGTGCGCGTCACATCCTCGCGGATATTTTCGAGCATGCGTTCGAACATCGCGAACGCTTCCTGCTTATATTCGTTGATCGGCGTCTTCTGCGCATAGGCGCGCAGATGAACCACCTGACGCAGCGCATCGAGCATCGCCAGATGCTCTTTCCAGTGATGATCCAGATTCTGGAGCAGGATCGACTTTTCGATCTGGGTCCAGGTCTGCGGGTCGACCTCCTTGATCTTGTCCGCGATCAGCGCGTCGGCGCGTTCGCGGATACGCTCTTCCAGCGTTTCGGGATCGATCCCGTCTTCCTGTTCGATCCAATCGGCGACCGGCACCTCGATGTTCAGGATCTCTACGATCCGCGCATTAAGGCCTTCGATATCCCATTGCTCGGGATAGCTGCCCGGCGGGCACGCGGCGCCGACAATGCCGTTGACGGTCTCAAGACGCATATCCTCGACGACATCGCCGACGGCTTCGGCATCCATGATGTCCGAACGCTGCTCGTAAATCACCTTGCGCTGGTCGTTCATGACGTCGTCATATTCGACGACCTGTTTGCGGATGTCGTAGTTGCGCGCCTCGACTTTCTTCTGCGCGGTTTCGATCGCCTTGTTCAGCCATTTCGAACCGATCGCCTCGCCATCGCCGATGTTCGACCGCATCATCCGCGCGAACATGGTGTTCGAACCGAAGATGCGGAGCAGATCGTCTTCGAGGCAGAGGTAGAAACGGCTCATGCCCGGATCGCCCTGACGCCCCGAACGGCCGCGCAGCTGATTGTCGATACGGCGGCTTTCATGCCGTTCGGTGCCGAGCACGAACAGGCCGCCAGCGGCCTTCACTTCTTCCTTCTCGGCTTCGATCTCTGTCTTGATCTTGGCGATAGCGGCGTCACGCTCCGGCCCTTCGGGCATATCGGCGAGTTCGTCATGCACCCGCATTTCCAGGTTGCCGCCCAGCTGAATATCGGTGCCGCGGCCGGCCATGTTGGTGGCGATGGTCACTGCGCCCTTGCGGCCCGCCTGCGCCACGATATGCGCTTCATTTTCATGCTGGCGCGCATTGAGCACCGAATGCGGCACCTTTTCCTTCTTCAGGAACTCGGACAGCAGCTCCGACTTCTCGATCGACACAGTGCCGACCAGGACCGGCTGCCCCTTTTCGGCATGTTCCTTGATCGTCTTGGCGATCGCGGCGAACTTGTCCTTGGTGTCCTTGTAGAACTCGTCGTCATGGTCGATCCGCTGGATCGGCAGGTTGGTCGGGATCGTGACGACATTCATCTTGTAGATGTCGAAGAATTCCGCAGCTTCGGTCGCAGCCGTGCCGGTCATGCCCGAAAGCTTGGGATACATGCGGAAATAATTCTGGAAGGTGATCGAAGCGAGCGTCTGGTTCTCCGGCTCGATCTTGACGCCTTCCTTGGCTTCGACGGCCTGATGCAGCCCTTCCGACCAGCGGCGCCCGTCCATCATGCGGCCGGTGAATTCGTCGATGATGACGACCTTCTCGTCCTTCACGATATAATCGGTGTCGCGCTTGAACATCACATTCGCGCGCAGCGCCTGATTGAGGTGGTGCACGACCTGGGTGTTTTCGAAGTCGTAGAGGTTCGCGCCCTGAAGCAGGCCCGCATCCTCGAGCATGCGCTCAACCTTTTCAGTACCGTCCTCGGTCAGGACGATGGTGCGCATCTTTTCGTCCATGTCGTAATCATCGGGGACGAGCTGCTTCACCACCGCATCGACGCCGATATACAGCTCCGAACGGTCGTCGGTCGGACCGGAGATGATCAGCGGCGTCCGCGCCTCGTCGATCAGCACCGAATCGACTTCGTCGACGATCGCCATGTTGAAGGGCCGCTGCACCATCGACTGGCGATCATATTTCATGTTGTCGCGCAGATAGTCGAAACCGAATTCGTTGTTCGTCCCGTAGGTGATGTCCGAGGCATAGGCCTCGCGCCGCTCATGGTCGGACAGATTGGGCACGATCACGCCGACGCTGAGTCCCAGGAAACGATAGACCTGGCCCATCCATTCGGCGTCGCGGCGGGCGAGATAATCGTTCACCGTGATGACATGGACGCCCTTGCCCGGCAGCGCGTTGAGATAGGTGGCGAGCGTCGCCACCAGCGTCTTGCCCTCACCCGTGCGCATTTCGGCGATCTCACCGCGATGGAGCACGATACCGCCCACCATCTGCACGTCATAATGGCGCTGACCCAGCACGCGCTTGGCTGATTCGCGAACCGTGGCAAAGGCTTCGGGCAGGATCGCATCGAGCTTTTCGTCATTGGCGAGCCGCTCGCGGAACTTCACCGTCTGCTGCGCGAGTTCCTCGTCCGACATGGCGGAAATGGTCGGCTCGAAGCCGTTGATCCTGGCAACGATGCTGCCGAGGCTTTTGACATAGCGATCGTTCGATGAACCGAAGAGAGTCTTGGCAAAACCGCCGAGCATGATGATTCCTGACTATTCTGAAATTTGGCGCGCGGAGCCGGTGAAAGCCGCTCCTGCACGAAAGACACCGCCATGGCCGGCGGGCGAAAGAAAATCGGGCCCGGCGCAATGCCCGGCCGCGCGGCGCTTTATTCGCGCCGGCTGCCCGTGATCGACAGCACTGCGCGTGCCGGCGCGAAGCGCTCGGCCAGGATCAGCGTGGGCGTGATCGATTCGACGAGGCGCGGCAGCGCCGTGCGGCTCGCATGTTCGGCAGCACCGGCAACTTCGCCGGCATGTTCGATCAGAGCCGAAACCGCCGCCGCCTGCTCGATCTGACTGCGCTCGACACCGCGCTCGCCCGACATCACGCCGGTAAGCCCGCTCAAAAGCGCAGAGAGGATGAACAACAGCTTCAAAAGCAATTCCGCACGCTGATCAGCCCGGCAAAGCGGGCGTTCGTACGCCGACATAGGGATTGCGGGGCGGTTCGTCTATGGTTTGATCGCTCAGAAACAAATGACGCGACATGTCAGCGGTCATTGCGAAATCTGATCTGCACCGACAAACCAGAGTTCTGAATGCGTTATTTTCTGCGGTGGGTTAGCGGGATATTCCCATTGTATTCCCCGGCAGGGAAAAGTGCGCGTTGATCCTGACATTTCGATTCTGCAATCCGTTTCCCGCCCCTCTGCATCGACCACCGTCGTCTCTACCCGCCACATGGCGATCCGGAATTCGGGATAATCAGCGGCTGCCATTTCTTCGCTGCCGACAACGCGCTGCTCTTCGACGTAGAGGAGCGTCGCACCCTTATTGGCTGCAAGGTGGGAAATTACACGCCGATCAAGCATTTCGCAGACCTGGGGAGACGGCGGTATGTCCCTCCCAAGCGATTTCATCATCGGTTCGCACGTTGTGATGGTGCCGTCGTCTGCGATCGAAATTCGAACGGTCAGGCGCCACGCAATTAGCGGCGAGAACGAAGTGCCATCAGCCGGCCGACCGCTGGCCGCCGGAGAATTGATCATCGGAGAATTGGCCCACCGAATCGACTGCGTCTGCCTTTGCGCAACCGCCTGACCGTTCGCATCGCGCGCGGGGCTGTACCGGAACCGCTCGACAATCAGCGCGCAGCTTTTGGTATCGAGAGAAGGGGACCCCGAACTGCGAACGACCTCACAATCGCTCACCAGCCCGTCCGTCTCAATCCGGTACTGAACTACCACCACGCCTTGTTCGCGCGCGTCTCGCGCTTCAGGAGGATAGTCCTCGTTGCTGATCGCGCCGGAAATCAGCGTCGCCCGAGTGGCCGGCTGTTCGCCGGGCGGCGGCGGCGGCGGCGGAGCCGGCGGCAGGGAGGATATATCCGTGCGACGGACCGGCGGCACCGTGACCACGGCTGGCTCGTCGTCCGCGCGACGATCCTGAGCCAGCGCGCCAGGCGCAGCAATCACACATAGGGCCGCCGAAATCGCCGCTGCGGCGACATAGGCGATCCGAGCGCTCATTTCGGGATTTTTCCTTGCTCCATCATCTGCTCGAACGACGGGTTTGTCGCCATGCGGATTTCCATATGAACCACGCCGGGATATTCAGCCTGTCCCTCGGCCAGTTCGAACCGCATTTTGCCGTTCAGCTGCGCAGGATCGCACGGGACATCCATGTCCGTCATCCCCGGGATGATCGGCATGCTCATCTGCATCGTGCAGGCAGTTATGGCGCCATCGGGATCGAGCGCGGCGTTCGTGGACATCGTCATGAACACGCTGAAGCCAGGTTCGATCGGCATCAATTGTGGCGTTTCGGCATCGAATGCCTGCGCCAGCGATACCTGCATATCCATGGGTCCCGGCATATCCGGCAAGTCGTCCAGGCCGCCGGGCAGCATTGCCATGCCGCACCTGTCCTTGACGGTCTCCATCAGCCCGCCCTCGCCGGTGACGGAGCAGCCCGCCACCTTACCATCGGCATCGATGTTGATGATCGCGCTCACCGATCCCGCATAAAGCGGCACGGCCTCCGGTTCGGCAGGTGGAACCGCATTCGGTAAAGCAACGGAAGGCCGCGCTGGCGGCGGCACGGATATTACGTTCTGCGCAAGCGCAGCCGGTGCGATGGCTACCGCTGTGGCTGCGGCCATTCCCAATAATATTGTCCTGCGCATGTTTGATTACTCCCCCGCAATCGCCAATGTCTGCCGCCCCGGAAACAACAGCGCAAGATGTCATCAGCCGAGAGGGATTTTTTCGTTATGGGGTCAGCTTCGGCATTCCCGTCACTGGCCCGGGAAAGGCATAATCCTCGACAATTATCGTTACATGCATGGGCTCTTCCAGCCCGGGATATTCGGCCCTGATTTCGTCGCACGGGCTCCATCCGAACGATTTTCCGGCGACGATCCTGTTCCCGCATTCTGGGCAAATACGTGCGGCACCGAACAGGCGAACAAGGCAAGCGGCGCCAATAGCGTGCGACCGAACAGCATCGACGATTCCCCCCAATTTCCCCAAGGAGAGCCTGATACAGCCAGGCGCCCATTACAATCCCGGCGTTCCGATGGGGCCGGCGCAAAAGCGAAGTCGGCGCCGTATCGAATATTGTACGCCGCCGAGCGAAGACTATTAGGGGGCGCATGACCGAACGCTCTCCCCTCGCCCCTGCGGGCTTCCCCGATCTTCCCGCCATCGCCGGTGTGACGGCGCGCGTCGCGCGTGCGCGGTACAAGAATTGGGACCGCTGCGACCTGACCTATGTCGAGCTGGTGCCGGGAACGAGCGTGGCGGGCGTGCTGACCACCAGCAAATGCCCCTCACCCGAAGTCGAATGGTGCCGCAAGGCGCTGGTGCTGGGTCAGGCGCGCGCGCTGGTCGTGAATGCGGGGAACAGCAACGCCTTTACCGGCAATCGCGGACGCGCCGCGGTCGAAGCGATTGCCGCGCGCACCGCCGCGCATATCGGATGCGAGCCGTCGGACGTCTTCATTTCCTCGACCGGCGTGATCGGCGTGCCGCTGCCCATCGACAAGGCCGAGGCCGGGCTCGACGCGGCGTTCACTGCCGAACCGTGCAGCTGGGAAGACGCCGCGGCGACGATCATGACGACCGACACCTTCGCCAAGGCGGCAGTGACGCAGGCAGTGGTCGGCGGGAAGACCGTCAATCTGGTCGGCATCATCAAGGGATCAGGGATGATCGCGCCCGATATGGCGACGATGCTCGGCTATATCTTCACCGACGCGGCGGTGGCGCCCGAATTCCTGCAGGCGGCAATGAACGCGGCCAATGCCCATAGTTTCTCGTGCATTACCGTCGATGGCGATACTTCGACCAGCGACACCGTGCTTGCCTTTGCCACCGGCGCGGCGGGCAATCCGCCGCTCGGCGACGCCGATGATGACGGCGCCGACGCATTTGCCGCTGCGCTGGGCGATCTGTGCCAGCAACTCGCGCATCTGGTGGTGCGCGACGGCGAAGGCGCATCCAAATTCATCGCTATCACCGTCGAAGGCGCCGAAAGCGACCGCAGCGCGCATCGCGTGGCGATGAGCATTGCCAATTCGCCGCTCGTCAAAACCGCGATCGCCGGCGAAGACGCCAATTGGGGTCGCGTCGTCATGGCAGTGGGCAAAGCGGGCGAACCCGCCGAGCGCGACAGGCTCTCGATCCGTTTCGGTGCAACGCAAGTGGCCAAGGACGGGCTTGCCGTCGAAGGCTATGACGAGGCGCCGGTCGCCGCGCATCTCAAGGGGCAGGACGTCGAGATCGGAGTCGATCTGGGCCTTGGCGATGGACGCGCGACGGTTTGGACCTGCGACCTGACGCACGGCTATATCTCGATCAACGCCGATTACCGGAGCTGAACCCGCCATGCTGACCATCTGGGGCCGGATCAATTCGCATAATGTGAAGAAGCTGCTGTGGCTCGCCGACGAACTCGGCCTCAACTATGATCGCCGCGATGCCGGGGGCCAGTTCGGCTTCCCCGACGCCTATCGCGCGATGAACCCCAATGCGCTGGTCCCGACAATCGAGGATGATGGGCTGGTGCTGTGGGAATCGAACGCGATCCTTCGCTATCTTGCCGCCAAATATGCCACCGGCACGGCGTTCTGGCCCCAGGATCCGGCCGCGCGCGCAGTCGGCGACAAATGGATGGACTGGCAGATCGGCTATGCCGATGCACAGCGGCCGATGTTCATGCAGATGGTTCGCGTCGCCCCGCAGGACCGCGACGCCGAAGCGATTGCAGCGTCCCTCAAAGCCGCGACGGCGATGATGCGCATCCTCAACGATGTGCTGGCGACGACACCCTGGCTTTCGGGGGCTGCTTTCGGCCTCGGCGACATTCCGATGGGTTGTTACGTCAACAGCTGGTTTCAGCTCGATATCGATCGCCCGGACCTGCCGGCGCTGGCGGCATGGTATGATCGACTTAAGGCGCGCCCGGCCTATGCCCGACATGTGATGATAGCGCTGAGCTGACATCTTTCGCTGCGAAGCGCGACCCGCTATCGACCGGCTGCCGCTTCCGGCATTCAGCAAAACAGGAGGAAGCTATGGCACGCCATCCCATCACCGACGACCTCCCCTGCTTTCGAGGTCACCAGTAAACGCCGCAAAGGCTACCCGTCCGAAACGCACGTAAAACGCGGGCTGCGTTTCGTGCATGGCGATGTGGAGCTGGTCGAAAAACTCGGTCGCAACGATCCCTGTCCCTGTGGTTCGGGGAAGAGATTTCAAACGCTGCTGCATCGCATCCGGCCGCTTTCGATGGCGCGGAGCGCCATGATTATTGGCGCGAATAGGAAAGGGCCGCCCCGGAATTCGGGGCGGCCAGATCGCTTACAGCTCGCTTTCGATCCACTGCTTGATCGCGCTTTTGGGCATCGCGCCGACCTTGGTCGCGGCGGGCTGGCCGTTCTTGAACAGGATCATCGTCGGGATGCCGCGCACGCCATATTGCGTCGGCGCATCGGGATTGGCGTCGATGTCGAGCTTGGCGACCGTCACCTGCTCGCCGAGTTCCTCGGCAATTTCCTCAAGCGCAGGCGCGATCATCTTGCACGGGCCGCACCATTCCGCCCAGAAATCGACGAGTACGGGCTTGTCGGCCTTGAGCACGTCGGAATCGAAGCTGGTATCGGTGATTGCCTTGGTGGCCATAATCAAATCTCCTGAATTTGAACCTTAGGTAGGGCGCCCGGCGCGCCTGCTCAAGCGTCCAGCGGCAAGCTTTGCTGCCCGGCGGCAAAGCCCGGCTTGTGACGCGCCAGCAGATCGTCGGGCAGCGGGTAAAGCGTCGGCCCGGCGCTGTAGAGCAACGCCGCCTCGATTCGTCGCCCGGGAAAGATCACCTGCAATGCAGCGACATAGGCCGCCATTTGTCGCAGGTGATAGGGCGGAACTGAGTCCAGCGTCGCCGGTGCGCGGCGTCCGGTCTTGAAATCGACGACGCGAACCCGGTCCGGCGCAACGACCAGTCGATCGACCGTGCCCGACACCACAACGCCGTCGACGACCGCGGCGATCGGCGCTTCGGCAAGCGCGTCTGCGGCGAACAACGCCGCGAAAGCCGGATTTTCGATGACGTTCAATGCCGCCGCGACCAGTTCGGCGCGCGCATCGGCATCGCTGACGCCCCCGGCTCCGGCCAGCCAGCGATCGGCCGCACCCGCGCGGTCGGCCGCGGCAATGCCGGGAAGCCGTTCGAACAGCGCATGAAGCAATCGTCCCCGCTCCGCCGCAACACGCATCGCCGGCGATGGCGGCGGATCGGATACGCTGTCGTCCCCCAACGAAGACGGTGCCAGCGGACGCGGTGGACGCGCTTCCACCGGCGCCGGGCGACCCGCCCATTCCGGCAGCGCCGCAGACGCCGGCTCCGCTGCAGCTTCGCGGCGCAGGGTCGGGACGGCTGCCGGGGGCGTAATGCCGCGGAATATGCGTTCTCCGTCGCACGCTTCGACTTCGAGCCGGTCGAACGCGCGCGCGGCCACCGCATACCAGCTTTTTTCCGGGGGCACGCCCTTTGCCTGCGGGCCCAGCGCTCCGGCAATGACCAGCTGCTCCTCCGCCCGCGTGGCGGCGACGTAAAACAGCCGCCAATGTTCCTCCAGCTCGCGCGCATCGCTCGTTTCGATGACGCTGTCGAGCGGCCCGCCCCGTTCGGCGGCACGCGGCCGAAACACCGGCAGCTTCACCCGATCGGCCCCGGTATCGACTTCCCAGCCAAGGAAATCGCGCCGGTTTCGAGTCGGATCGACGGTCGCGTCGGCAAGGATCACCAGCGGCGCCTGAAGCCCTTTCGATCCATGCGCTGTCATCACGCGCACGGCATCGCCCGGCGCGGTCAGGTCGCGCGCGATATCGACATCCCCGCGATCGAACCAGTCGAGGAAACGCTGAAGCGAGGGTGTCGCCACCTGCTCGAAATCGAGCGCCGCGTTGAGCAGTTCGTCGATCGGATCGCGCGCCTCTTCGCCAAGCCGCAGCAACAGTTTTTCGCGGCCCTTGAGATCGCCCGAGAGGATTTCCTCAAGGAAGCGATAGGGCGTCGTCAGATCGGCACGGGCGAGCATCGCGTGCAGAGGCGCGAGCCGCGCCTCGGGCTGCGTTGCGCGCAGATGCCGCCACAGCCGCCCCCGCTCCCGCACTGCCGCAGCCATCAGTTCGTCCTGGCTCCACCCGATCAGCGGCGAAACCAGCAACGAGGCGAGCGACAGATCGTCTTCGGGCTGAAGCACGAAACGGATCGCCGCGAGCAGATCCTGCACCGCCAACGGCGCGTTGAGCCGCAACCGGTCGATCCCGGCGACCGGCACGCCCTGCGCATAGAGCCGCGCGACGATCAACGAAGCAAGCTCGCCGCGCCGCTTGACGAGGATCATGATATCCTCCGGGCGCAGCGGACGCCCCTTGCTTTCCAGCATCGCTCCGGCGTCGAGCCACTGGCGGATCTGCCGCGCGATATCGCCGGCGAGCTTTCGGGTCGCGTCATCGACCCATTCCTCTTCGTCTTCCTCGCTTCCGCCGGCCACGGTGCACGGCCAGAGCGTCACCGTGCCCGGCCCCTTCACTTCGCTGGCGTGCGGTTCGGGTTCGCTCAGACTGCCCATCCCCGGCTCGGGCAGGGCCGCGATCGCGGCATCGACGAATTCGAGCACCGGGCGCGTCGAACGAAAACTGTGCGTCAGCGAGAGCGTTTCGAGCTCGGGCGCATCGACGTCATATTCGGGCGCATTTTCGGCGAGCCGCCGGAAGCGTTCCTGCGCGGCATAGAAGAATTCGGGCGCAGTCCCCTGAAAGCCATAGATCGCCTGTTTATAGTCGCCGACGGTGAACAGCGTGCGCACGCCGCTTTCGCGCGTGCCGCGTCCGGTGAAGAATTCGTCGGCAATCGCGGCCACGATCGCCCATTGCCGCGCATTGGTATCCTGTGCCTCGTCGATCAGCAGGTGCTCGGTCGCCTGATCGAGCTTGAAGCGAACCCATTCGCCCATGCCCGGCGTACCGAGCAACTGCACCGTGGCGCGGATCAGATCGTCGAAATCGACCGCGCCGCGCCGCCGCTTGATCCGCGCATAGGCGGCGGCATATTCGCGCCCGGCTTCAAGGCCGGAGGCGAGCAGATCGGCATAGGCGGCACGCGTGCGCAGCGCGATCAGGCCGGCACAGCGTTCCCCCAGCGCCATCGCCAGCTCCGCATAGCCGGGATCGGCCTCAACCAGCTTTTTGGAATAGGCGCGCGGCTCGCCTTTGCCGGTGTGGAACACAGTGACGAGATCGGTAAGCGCCGCCGCCCGCTCCTGTGGCGCGGCGGCAAGCCATGCGGCAACGATGCCGACATGGTTTTCGGCCGTCGCGGTTCCCCATTGCCGATTGGCGGCGATGACCCGGTTCAGCCCCGCACAATCGAACGCATCGTCGCTGCACGCGTCGACAATCGCCGACTCGATATCCCCCGTCGGCAGGTCGAGCGCACGGCGCAGAAAGGGTTGAATACCGGTGGGCAGCGCCTCCATCGCATCGGGCGCGCGCGCGCATTCGCGCAGGAAATCCTCCGCCTTCCCTTCGCCCATGCGCAGGCTTAGCGCACCGACGGCGTCGATCAGCCGGTCGCGCCCTTCCCGCTCGGCGGCGACCAGCATTTCGGCAAGCGCCTCGCGCTGAAGCGCCGCTTCCTCGCGCGCTTCGAGCGGGCGAAAACCGGGCGCAAGCTCTGCTTCGAGCGGAAAGGCCGCGAGCAATGTCTGGCAAAAGCTGTGGATCGTCTGAATGCGCAAACCACCGCCCGGCGCATCGAGCACACGCGCGAACAGGGTGCGTGCACGCGCCATCAATTCGGGGGTAGCGGTTTCGCCCAGCGCGGCCAGATCCATCCGCAGCGCGCTATCGTCCGCGCGCACCCAATGGGCGAGCCGACCGGAAATACGCTCGGCCATTTCCGCCGCACCTGCCTTGGTAAAGGTCAGGCACAATATCGCGCCGGGATCGACACCGCGCAGCAACAGGCGGAACACGCGCGCGGCCAGCACCTGCGTCTTGCCGGTGCCCGCCGACGCAGACAGCCAGATGTTGCGAGCAGGATCGCTCGCCGGGGCCTGATTGCCGCGCAGCGCGGGGAGCGGTTCCTTGCGCATCAGTCGCGGCCCACCCATTCGTCGCGCCGCATCAGCTGGTCATATTCGGCATAGGGCGCATATTCGGGGTGCAGCTTGGCCGTGAACGGGCGGTCGCCGGTCAGCCAGTCGCCCGCGACATCGCTGAAATTATCCGCCGCGATGGCGACGAAATCGGCGGTGGGGATGCGGTTCTTCTTGCCCTCCGGATCCACCGGCGTGGCGATATAGCCGAACTGATCCTTCGCCTTTGCCAGCGACCAATATTCGAACGCAGTCGCGACGCCCGCAATGCCCGCAAAACCGCCGCGCTCAGCAATCAGGCCGAGCAGCCCGAGTTGAAGGCTGAATCCCGCCTGCACAGCGGCGGCCGAGGGCGGCTTGCCGGTCTTGTAATCGATGATCCCCAGCGTCCCGTCGGGCATGCGGTCGATCCGGTCATATTTGCCCTTCAGCGTCACACCCGCGATGTCGATGCTGCCTTCCTGCTCGACATCAATCAGCCTGCGCCCCTCGGCGATCTTTCGGGTCAGTTCGGCGGCGATCCAGTCGATCGCCTCCATCAGGCGCGGCTGCCACAGCGCGCGCATCATCGGGTGCGTGCGCGCATCGGCGAACATCGCGCGCGCCCGCACCTGCAATCGGGCCGGATCGCAGCCATCGTGCCGGAACCATTTTTCGAGGACGTCATGCGCCGCCGTGCCGCGCCAGGCCGCACTGGGATCGGCATCGACCGGATCGAGCGGCAACAGGCGCAGCATCCGCCGCGCGTAAAAGGCATAGGGATCGGCCTTCAGCCGGTCGACTTCGGTGACCGAAATCACCTTGGGCCGGTCCTTGGCCGGGGGGCCGGGCTCCGGACGACCGACGGGCCGATAATCGCCCGGCTCGTCCATTGCCGCCAGCCAGGCCTCCAGCTCGCGGTCGCGGGCCAGCCCGCCCGAAAGCGCCTGCAGCCGCAACCAGAAGCGCGAAGCAATGGTCGGCGCGCTGGCATCGCGGCGCGCGCGGGTCAGCAGTACTTCGCGGGCGCCCAGCGCGCCGGCAAAATCATGCGCCGAAAGGCCGATCCGCCGCTCCAGTCCCGGCAGGCCGAGTTCGCTGCGAATCCGCGGCGCCAGCCAGGGGTCGGGCGCCGGGAGGCCTGGCCAGACACCCTCGTTCAACCCGCCCAGGATCATCATGTCGGCGGTTTGCAACCGCGCTTCGAGCAAGCCGAGAATGGCAAGGCGCGGATGGCCACCCTGTGGCGGCCGCACCGCGACTTCGTCCATCAATGTACGCAGCATCGCCGGGATGCTCGCCGGATCGACCAGCGCGGGACCATCGCCGGCGCGCGCCTCCAGATCGTCGAGGAGATCGGCGGCGGCGCGGCCATCGACCCGGCTCCACAGCGAATCGCCGCCCAGCGCAGTCGCGGTTTCGCGCAGCGCATCGAGCAGCACGGCAAGCGGTTGTTCGCCACCGCTCCATGCCGTTGCCATCGGTTCGAACACCGGACGCACGTCGCGCCACCAGCGTTCGGCAACTTCGCGCAGATGCCCGTCGCGCCCCTCCTGCTCGGCAAGGTGCCGGTCGATCCCGGCAAGGCCGGATGCAGGCCGGGGCCCCCGCAGCGCGAGATCGAGACTGCGCGCCCCCTCCAGCCATTGAAGCCGCGCCTCAGGCTGAACCAGCGGATGTTTGAGCAGCGCCAGCAACGGCAGCGGCGCGAAATCCTGCGCGGCGGCTTCCGCCAGTTCCAGCAATAATGTGCCCGGCGGCAGCATCGACAGCGGACGACCGGCGGTGTCGTCGACATCGATCTTCCACCGCGCCAGATGCGCCGCGACGCGCCCCGCCAGCGCACGATCGGGCGTCACCAGCGCGGCAGTGCGCTCCGGCGTCTCCAGCGCCTCGCGCAGCTTGAGCGCGATCGCCTGAGCCTCGTCGGCGGGGGTTGCGACTTCGATCGCAGTCACTCTGGGCAATCGACGCTCGGCATCGGGCAACGCATTCCAGCCATGCGTCCGTTCGGGTGGCGCCATCGCCGACGCGATGGCACGGCTGCGCTGCGCGGGCGCGTCATGCTCGCTCGCGGCGACCCAGCGCGCAAATTCGCCGCGCTGCACGCCCATACGGTCGAGCAACAGCTTCAGATGATATTGGGGATGGGTTTCGATCGCACGCTTGCGGCGTCCGGTCATCGGATCGGGGGCGTGCGGCCCCAGCATGTCCCACTCGCCGTCGGAAATGCCAGTGGCGAGCCCGGGCAGGACGACCATCCCGCGCGGCAATTCGCTGACGACGCGCAACAGCCGCGCAATAGCCGGCGCCGATGTCGTGATCCCCGCCGCGCAGATGAATCCCGGCGGCGGAACCTCGCGCCAGCGTCGCGCCACTCTCCCGATCAGCCGCGCTCGCCGATCCGCCAGGTCGATGCGGCCAAACCGGGCGAGCTCCTCCGGCCAGCGCGTCAGCACCAGTTCGAACAGCGCCAGCGATCGCTGCCAATGTTCGGACAGCTCTGCGCCGACATCGATTTCCCGCAACGCGCGCGGTGCGACTTCCTCGACCAGCAGCTGATCGAGCGTGCGCGCGAGATCGCCGGCCAGCCGGATCGCCTCCCCGGCGTCCGATACGCCGCCTGATTCGACGATCAGCCGGGCGAGGATCATCCGGCGCTGCAACGGTGCCACGGCGGGCGGCACCGGTTCGGCATCGTCGGCGGGATCGAAGATCGTGCCCACGGCCTCATCCAGTTCGGGATCGCCGATCGCCACCAGTCGGGGCAGCAACAACCCCGCTCCGCTTGCGCGCACGAATGCGTCGGAAATCGCGCGTTTCGCGCGGTTGTTGGGCAACAGCACCAACCCGCGCGCAAGCTGCATCGGATCGCGCCCGAAACGCCGGATCAGACCGGCGGCAAGCGCGTCGGAAAAGGCCCGGTGCGGCGGAATCGTATAGAGGTGCGGCTTACGCGCTTCGGCCATAGCGCGTTGTGGCGCCCGGCTGGGGGCAAGGCAAGCGCCCCGCCCGCTTCGACTACATCTCGGTCAGCGCGCTTTCGGTTTCCTTGATCGCGCGCGGCGTGCCGACATCGAACCACAGCCCCTGATGGACCAGACCCCATGCCCGACCAGCCTCGATCGCCCGCTCCCAGAAGACATTGGTGGAGAAGGGCCCTTCCGGCCAATCGGCGATCAGGCGCGGCGACAATATCTGCACGCCGGTAAAAACGAAGGGCGCGAGCCGCCCTGCCTTGCGCCGACCGGTTATCCTGCCATGCGCGTCGATATGGAAATCGCCCTGACCGCGATGGCTGGCCGCCCGCGCAAGCGGCACGAGCAACAGCAGCGCGTCCATCCGATCATCGTCCCATTGCCGCGCAAGGATGCGGATCGCATCGGTCGGCCCGTCGATCCACAAATTATCGCTGTTGACGCAAAGAAACGGCTTGTCGCCCAACGCCTCACGCGCCTGGACCAGCCCGCCGCCGGTTTCCATCAACTGCTTGCGCTCGTCGGAAATCACCAGTTCCATGTCGTGCACCCGATTGCGCAGATGCGCCTCGAGTGCGTCGGCCAGATAATGGACGTTCACCACCGCGCGCTTGACGCCGGCCGACCGCAGCCGATCGAACACATGGTCGATCAACGGCTTGCCCGCGACTTCGACCAGCGGCTTGGGTCGCGTCGCGGTGAGCGGGCGCATGCGCTTGCCCAGCCCGGCCGCCATCACCATTGCGGTTTCGGGCACCACGCCGCCCGGATCGGGACGCAGCGAAAGCGTATGGGCAGTGGTCATTTGCCGGAAAGCTCCATGGGGTCGCCGCGCAATCGGGCGGGGATATTCGCTTCGAACCATGCGGCGACCGGCTTGAGCGCCGGGTGCGCCAGATCGCGGTTGAGATAGCGCCAGACACGCGGACACAGCGTCGGGTAACGCTGTTTGCCGTCGCGCTGCCAAAGCCGGGTAAAGATCCCGACGATCTTGGCATTCCGCTGCGCGCCGAGCACATGATAGGCGATGTCGAATGCGTCGTCCGCGCCGGTAATCCGGCGATAGCGATCGAGCATCGCCGTTTCCAGATCGGCGGGCACGTCGCGCCGCGCGTCCTGAAGCAGCGAAACCAGATCATAGGCAGGGTGGCCCGCCAGCGCGTCCTGGAAATCGAGCAGGCCCAGCGTCTCGCTGCCTTCGATCAGCATGATATTCTCGGCGTGATAATCGCGCAGCACCGTGACCGGCGTCGCGTCGCGAACCGGGGCGAGAACCTGTTCCCATGCCGCGCGATAACCGGCGACATCGGCCTCGATCCCCACTGCCGGGCAATACCATTCGGTCAGCAAGGCGGCTTCGCGATGATATTCGGCGTCGCTATAGGGGCGCACCGGCGCGGCTTCATGCGCATGCAGCCGGACGAGCAGGTCGACCGCCGCTTCGTACAGCCGCAACTCGCTTTCCGGTGCGGCATCGACGGTTTCGCGCATGCGCGCGTCGCCGAAATCCTGCAGCAGCACCAGCCCATGGTCGAGATTCTCGCCCAGAATCTCCGGCGCGGCAAAGCCCTTTCCGGTCAGCCAGCGCGCTATGTCGATGAACGGTCGCGGATCCTCATGCGGGGGCGGCGCATCCATCAAGATCGCGCTGCGGTCATGGTCGAGGATGCGAAAATAGCGACGAAAGGACGCGTCCCCCGCCAGAGGCAGGATCTGCGCCTGCGCCCATCCGATATCGGACAGAAAGGCGGGCGCGGCGGCGGGCGGATTCATATCGATTGCCATCGCGCCCTCCATGCCTCCGGCACCTGCGCTGTCAAGGACCGCGTGCCATCGGGCAACGGCGTTAGCGATAGTTGCAGCGCATCCGCCCATGCCGATGCGTCGAACCGCTCAGGCCATTCGACGACCAGCAGCGAATCATATCGCGCATCGTCGAGGCCGAGTTCTTCCGCCTCATCAGGGTCTTCGATCCGATACAGATCGACATGGAGTATCGGAAAGCGCACTTCGGGCGGGTCATAGGGCTGGACGATCGCGAAACTGGGCGACGGCGCTTCGCCCGCCAGCCCGAGCGCGGCGAGCAGGCCGCGCGCGATGCTCGTCTTGCCCGCCCCGAGCGGTCCCGACAGCGTGATGACGTCGCCCGGTTGCGCGACGGCGGCAAGTTTGGCGCCGAGCGTGAGCGACGCATCAAGGTCGGTCAGAATCATTTGCGCGGCAGTTCGACGATCACCATCGTCCCCTCGCCTTCTTCGGACACCAGGCTGATCGTGCCGCGATGCGCCTCGACAAACTGGCGGGCGAGCGGCAGCCCCAGGCCGAGCGCGCGTTCGCCGCTGCGCGAGGTGCTGGCATGGGCGAAGCGATCGAACGCCCGCGCCTGTGCTTCGTCCGACATGCCGGGGCCATCGTCCGACACGACGATCCGCGCCCGATTGTCGTCGCCGTCGAGGTGCAGCAGCACGCGCCCCTTTTCGGGCGTACCGCTGATCGCATGGCGCAGCAGATGTTCGACCACCTGCCGCAACCGCCGTTGCTCGCCGGTAACCGATCCGGCCGAACCCTGAACCTCGACCGCCAGATCGATACGCTTTTCCCGGGCGAGCGGTCCGATCGCTTCGGCAGCGGCATTGGCGACAAGTTCCAGATCGACCGATTTGCGCTCGATCGGCGCGTCTTCATTCTGGGTAAGGTCGAGCACGTCGTCGATCAGCCCGCCCAACCGTTCGACCGACATCAGGATCGATTCGACATATTCGGTGCCGCTCTCGCTCAATTTGCCGGTGTAGCCGCCATGGAGCATTTCGGCGAAGCCCTTGATCGAGGTCAGCGGCGTACGCAGTTCATAGCTCATATTCGCAACGAACGCGGTCTTCACGCGGTCAGCCGCCTCCAGCGCCTCGTTTCGGTCGCGCAGCGCACGTTCGATACGATGCCGGTCGCTGGTGTCGAGCATCGTGAACAACGCATTGCCGTCAGGCAGCGGAACCGCCGCGATTTCGAAATGACGCCCGTCCTTCAGCACGATCGACCCGCCGCGCTGTTGCCGGTCGCTGGCGGCGAAGCGGACCAGATCGCCGATCAGCTTGGCGCTTTCCGGGCGGGCAAGCCGCGGCGCGATGTCGCGCGTCAGCGTCGGAATCTGCGGATGCCCGTCGAGAAATTCTTCCTCGAACCCCCATACCGCGCGGAACTTGCGGTTCCACAACTGCAACCGCCCCTTAGCGAACACCGCGACTGCCTCGGCAAGGCTGTCGATCATCGCAGTACGTACCTGCTGCATCTCGCCATGTTCGCGCTGAAGCTGGAATTGCTGGGTCTGATCCTCGAAGATCAGCAGCAATCCGCCTTCAGGCAGCGGCTGGGCGACGACGCGCAGATGCGTGCCGCCAAGCACCGTCCAGATCTCTTCCACCGGCTCGGGCGACATGAACCATTCGCGGCGCTCATCCTTCCATGCCGGGAAATCGCGCACATCGGGCAGCCGGTTCGCCTCACGCATCCTCTCGAGAACGCGGTCGAACTCGGGCCGGTCGGCGAGCCATTCATGCTTCATCGCAAACATGCGGCGGAACGGCTGATTGGTGAAGACCAGCCCACGATCGGGCGCGAATTGCGCCACGCCCGAGGAGAGTCGATCCAGCATGGCGCGCTGCGCCTCGTTCGCGCGTTTTATGCCGCCACGCGCCTGTTCCAGATCCTCGACATCGATCGCGAAGCCCGCGACGCCCCCGGTCGGCAGCGGAATGTCGTGCAGCCGCAGCATCCGGCGCGCGCCGTCGATAGTGGCCGGCATGGCGGCGACCTGAGGCTCCTGCGTGTCCCGCGCGATGGCGGCGTTGGCGAGCGGCCCGCCCAGCCCTGCGCCCTCGACCAGCTCGAGCCCGCGCGTCACGACATCTTCGGAATCCTTGCCCTCGACCGCGCGGACATAGGCAGTGTTGACCATCAACAGCCTCAGATCGGCGCCGCGATACCACATCGGAATCGGCGCAGCTTCGATCAGCGCCTGCAGCGCATCGAATGCGGTGCGCAACCGATTGGCATCACGTTGCAACCGGGCAATCTCATTCTGGCTTTCGGTAGCGTCGAGGAACCACAGGATCACGCCGCCCGGCGCATGCATCGCTTCGGGCGCGCGCACGCCGACGACAATAAGCGCGCGTTCGGAATCCTTTGCACGCACCGTCATGTGGAACGGCTTGGCACCCTTTTGCGCGGCGGTGACGTGATCGGAAAGCGATTTCGCCTGATCTTCCGGCAGTCCGCCGTCGCGCGCGACGAGTTCGGAAAGGTCGCGCGGCATATTGTCGAGGCCCAGCCAGTCCGTGAGCCGCCGCGAGGTTTCGACACGCCCGTCCGCACGCACCACCATCGCCTGAGCAGGCGATCCGGCGACCAGCATTTCCAGCCGGTTGTTCAGATCATGCGTCGCCCGCGCATCGGCACGCGCGCGCAAACCGGCGAACAACGTGCCGGTCGCGATCACGACCAGCAACGCGATCACCGCACCCGCGATTGCCATTGCCGTCTGGGAAACTTCGATCAATTCGTGCTGCTCCGGCGCATGCTGCCCCTGTCCTTAGGACAAGCGAGGCGTGCGCGGGAAGCCGGTAAAGGCAGCACGCCAACGAAATCGGGGCGCGGCACCCCTTGGCACCGCGCCCCGTTCGCTTCGGCTATCGCCCCAGATCAATATCGATAATGATCGGGTTTGAAGGGGCCTTCGACGGGAACGCCGATATAGGCGGCCTGTTTGGGGCTGAGTGTGGTGAGTTTGACGCCGAGCTTGTCGAGGTGGAGCGCGGCGACCTTTTCGTCGAGATGCTTGGGCAGGACATAGACGTCGTTCTTGTATTCGTCCGACTTGGTCCACAATTCGATCTGCGCCAGCGTCTGGTTGGTGAAGCTCGAGCTCATCACGAAGCTGGGATGGCCGGTGGCGCAGCCCAGATTGACCAGGCGGCCCTTGGCCAGCACGATGATCTTGTTGCCTTCGGGGAATTCGACTTCGTCGACCTGCGGCTTGATCTCGGTCCATTTATAGTTGGACAGCCCCGAAATCTGGATCTCGCTGTCGAAATGGCCGATGTTGCACACGATCGCCATGTTCTTCATCGCCTTCATGTGATCGGCGGTGATCACATCGGCATTGCCGGTCGCAGTGACGAAGATGTCGGCGCGCTTGACCGCATCTTCCATCGTCACGACTTCATAGCCTTCCATCGCCGCCTGCAGCGCGCAGATCGGATCGATTTCGGTGACGAGCACGCGCGCGCCGCCGTTGCGAAGGCTGTCGGCCGAACCCTTGCCGACATCGCCGAAGCCCGCGACGACCGCGACCTTGCCCGCCAGCATCACGTCGGTCGCACGACGGATCGCGTCGACCAGCGATTCCTTGCAGCCATAGAGATTGTCGAACTTCGACTTGGTCACGCTGTCATTGACGTTGATCGCCGGGAACGGGAGCTTGCCTGCCTTCGACAGGTGATAGAGGCGGTGCACGCCCGTCGTCGTCTCTTCGCTGACGCCCTTGA
>NZ_QFZL01000002.1 GCF_003171655.1 Stakelama portus
TCGACATAGAGCGACAAGGGCTTGCTGACGCCGATCGCATAGGCAAGCTGGATCGTGCAGCGCTTGGCAAGGCCGGCGGCAACGATGTTCTTGGCAAGATAGCGCGTGATATACGCCGCCGAACGATCGACCTTGGTCGGATCCTTGCCGCTGAACGCGCCACCGCCATGCGGGGCCGCGCCGCCATAGGTGTCGACGATGATCTTGCGCCCGGTAAGCCCCGCATCGCCGTCCGGACCGCCGATTTCGAAGCTGCCGGTCGGGTTGATGTGATATTCGGTCGCATCCGACAGCAGTTCGGCCGGGATCACATCGGCGATCACCTGCTTCACATAGGATTTGAGCTCGGCCTCCTTCTCGCCAGCGTCATAGCCCTTGCCATGCTGCGTCGAGACCACCACCGCCGTGCACGCCACCGGCTTGCCGTCGCGATAGCGCAGCGTCACCTGGCTCTTGGCATCGGGCTCAAGGAACGGTGCCGCGCCCGAATGGCGGTCGGCCGCCATCCGCTCGAGAATCTGGTGGCTGTAATAGAGCGTCGCCGGCATCAGGTCCGGCGTGTCGTCGATCGCATAGCCGAACATGATGCCCTGATCGCCCGCGCCTTCGTCCTTGTTGCCCGCGGCATCGACGCCCTGGGCGATATGCGCCGACTGGCCGTGCAGGCGGTTTTCGAAGGTCAGCGTTTCCCAGTGAAAGCCGTCCTGCTCATAGCCGATCGCCTTCACCGTATCGCGGACGGTCTTTTCGATCTCCTCAAGCGCGCCCGGTGCCCATTGCCCGTCCTCATACACGCCCTTGCAGCGGATCTCGCCCGCCAGCGCCACGAACTGCGTCGTCGTCAGCGTCTCGCACGCGATCCGCGCCTCCGGATCCTTCGACAGAAACAGGTCGACAATCGCATCGGATATCTGATCCGACACCTTGTCAGGATGGCCTTCAGAAACCGATTCGGACGTGAAAAGATAGCCGTCACGCGTCATGTCGCGTTCCCCTCCTCGCAGAATTGAAAATGGTTTTGCCCGGGCGCGCTATTGCGCGGCGTTGCGGGAAATGACGTAGCTTTCGTCGTTGAACCAAAGCTCGCCATTCTTGCGCAGCACAGCGCGCGTCGCTTCGAGATAGTTCGAGTTCGACATCGCGTCGGCGAGCCGCTCATCCTCGATCTGCGCCACATAGGTCGCGGCATTCCACGCCGCGAGCAATGTCGAGGTGCCGATCGTCCCGGTATCCGCGTCGATCTCGTCGGGCAGCGTGTGCATTTCGTAGCGGAACAGCGCCTGCGCGTTGGGCAGGCTGTCGAACCGATAGTTTTCGCCATCCGGCCCCATCGCTCCCCGCGTCGCTTCGAGCAGGTCTCGGCGCGACGTGGTGAAGGGATCTTCGGCCGGCCAGACGCGCTGGATGATCTCAAGCCCCGGATCATTCCCCGCCGAATGGATGCCGAGCAGGCGCCCGCCGGGACGCAGGCTGCGGGCGAGCGGCGCCAGCACGCGCTTCGCCTTGAATTCGGTTTTCGCGCGCAGCCGGAACGGCTGGCTGGCGAGCACCAGATCATAATCCGCCACCGGTGCTTCGCGGCGCGGGATCACGTCATCGAGCATGAAGGCGCAATCCTCGCGATAGAGGATCAGCGTGGTCGGGGTTTCGGGAATCAGGCTGCCGGTCTTTTCGGAGACTTTCGTCTTCCAATGTTCGGCAAGGAAAGGCTGAAGTTCGAGGATCTGCCGTTCGAATTCTGCAGTGGTCGAACCCTTGAGCGCGACCGTTTTCCACACCATCCGCTCGCGCGCTTCGGGCTTGTTCGGGACGAGCCAGGGCGCTTCGGAATAGGAGATGTTGGTGATCGCCATCACGGTTTCGGCATGTTCGAACAGCCGGTCGGGCATCTTGTCGAGCGTCAGCCGGACATCCTCCAGGCTGATCTCCTTGCCCGCAATCAGGAAGGGAAAGCGCGGGAAGCGATGGTGCATGGCCCGCATGACCCGCGACAGCACCGTGCCGTCGCCCATCCCGGCGTCGAAGAAACGTACCGCCGGGGGCTGCGGTGTCAGATATTCCAGTTCCTGCGCCACCCGGTCGGCAACCATCCATTTTTCCGAACAGGTGTTCACGAACATCAGATATTTCTGACGATTGTCGTAGAAGCGGAAGTTCTGCTCCTCTTTCTCGACTCCGCCCTTGGTATCCGCGCCCTTGATATCGCTGGATTCAATGACCGTTTTTTCAGCCACCGCCATTCCGGTTTCCTTTCAGAATTTCCCGCCCCGTTTGTTTTGTTGTGGCGATCCGAAGACCGCATGATCCGGGGAAGGATCGAAGCATCCACTTGAATTGATGGTCTAAGGGTTCTGGGAAACGCGGATCGGGTAAACCACATTCGTGCCCAATTCTGATCGTGGGCATCGTCCCACCGCAGCGACGGCGAAAATGCGTGGTTTCGGATCGTAATCAGAGACGAATCGCCGCTGGGAGGAAATCTCCCCGGCTTTTTGATGCCAAAATCGTGGGACGCCGACGATGCTTCGACACCGGCCGCGCGCAAGACACGCTAAAGCGCCAGCCTATGCACCTGAAAATTCAGCAATATTGGCCGTTATAAAAGGGGAAGGCGCACCGTTCCGCCCCCCATTCGATGCGTGGGCACAGGCTCGATCGACTGGATCGCGTTCGGATATTCCGCGCCGGGTCAGCCGAGCAGTTCGGCGATACGGCGCGCGGGCGCCTGCCACGCGATACCGCGTTCGGTCAGCCACGCATCGTCATAATAGGTTTCGCTGTACCGATCGCCTTCGTCGCACAGCAAGGTGACGATGCTGCCGCCCTGCCCCGCCTGTGCCATCTGTTCGATGAACTGCGCGCAGGCCCACAAATTGGTGCCCGTCGATCCGCCGACGCGCCGCCCCAGCACGTCCGACAGCGCCCGCATCGCGCCGATGCTGTCGGCATCCTCGACCGCGATCATGTCATCGACCACGCCCGGCACGAAGCTGGGCTCGACGCGCGCGCGACCGATCCCTTCGATGCACGAGCAGGCGCCCGGCGGCAGTGCCGTCATCGCGCGATCGTGAAAGTGGCGATGGAAGATCGAATCGACCGGATCGGCGACGCATAGCCGCGTTGCGAGCCGACGATAGCGGATATAGCGCCCGATCGTCGCCGAAGTGCCGCCCGTCCCTGCGCCGCAGACGATCCATTCGGGAACCGGATGCTCTTCCTTCGCCATCTGCGCGAAGATGCTTTCGGCGATGTTGTTGTTGCCGCGCCAATCGGTCGCACGCTCGGCATAAGTGAACTGGTCGAGATAATGGCCGCCGGTTTCGGCAGCGAGCTGTTGCGCGGCCTGATAGACGGTGCGCGGATCGTCCACCTTGTGAATCTCGCCGCCCTGAAACCGGATCGCCTCCAGCTTCGGCGCGGCCGTCGTCGCGGGAACCACCGCGATGAAACGCAGGCCGAGCATCTTGGCGAAATAGGCTTCGCTGACCGCCGTCGAACCCGAAGAGGATTCGATCACGCACGTATCCGGGCCGATCCACTGATTGCACAGCGCATAGAGAAACAGCGAGCGCGCCAGCCGGTGTTTGAGGCTGCCGGTCGGGTGGCTGCTTTCGTCCTTGAGATACAGCGTGATGTCCGGAAAGCGATCGAGCTCCATGCGGATCAGATGCGTATCCGCCGAACGGTTGAAATCCGCCTCGATCTTGCGGATCGCTTCGTTCAACCAGTCGCGTGCGTTGCTCATTCGGACTCCCAGGGGATTTGCGCAGAGGCGCCGGCAAATCCATGCGATACATGTGAAAGGATCGAAGTGCCGCTGTGGGAAACGCGCGCCGGATGGTCAAGTGCACGGAAAGCGTCGGCGGAAAGGCTGGCCCACGGCCTCAAGCGGCAAAGCGACAGGACGACAAGGAAATGGCGTGGAGTCCACGACGGGTTCCGTGCGCGGGATCGGTTGCGTTGTATAATATCCCTATTAATATCATCGCCCCGAGCCCCGGCCCGATCGATGAAGCAGCATGCCGGCCGGTCGGGCACGAAACCAGAAAGCCTGACCATGAATGCAGACGAGGTGATCGCTTATCGCTTCGAGGATATCGAGCAGACCTATTCGGAGCGCGATGTCATCCTCTATGCGCTGGCGACCGGTTACGCGACACAGCCTCTCGATCCGCGCCACCTTCGCTACCTCTATGAAAAATCGCTGATCACGGCGCCGACATTTGCCAATGTTCTGGGCTTTCCGGGTCTGTGGATGAAGGATCCGCGCGTCGAGATCGACTGGGTGAAGATGCTCCATGCCGAACATCGCATGACGCTGCACCGCCCACTGCCCCCGGCGGCCTCCACGGTTTCGACCAACCGCGTGACGGGCCTGCGCGATCTCGGCCCGCGCGGGGCGATGGTGCAGTATCAGACCGACATTGCGCTGGCGGAAGAGGGCGAACCGCTTGCCACCCTGATCACCTCGGTGATCGCGCGCGCAGATGGCGGATGCGGCGACTGGGGCGAGGCACCGCCTCCCTTGGAACAAGTCCCCGAGCGCAGTCCCGACGCCACGCTCGAACTCGCGACTAGCGAGATACAGCCGCTGCTGTACCGCCTGTCGGGCGACCTGCACCCGATCCACATCGACCCTGCCGTGGCAAGCGCAGCGGGCCTGCACCGCCCGCTGCTCCACGGCCTCGCGACCAAGGGCATGGCGGGCTATGCGCTGTTGCGGCAGTTCTGCGATCTTGATGCGGCGCGGCTCGTGTCGATGGCGGTGCGGTTTACCCGCCCGGTGATGCCCGGCGACGTGCTGCGGTTCGAATTCTGGGGCGAGGCGCCGGGCAAGATCCAGTTCCGCGCGGTGGCCGTCAACGAAGGGGATGCACCCGTGCTGGACCGCTGCGAAGCGGTGGTCACCTGACCACGCGCCCCGGCCCCGCTCACTCGAAGCGCTTGCGCAGTTCGCGCTTCAGGATCTTCCCATAGTCGCTCTTGGGAAGCTCTTCGATGAAGAAATAGTCCTTCGGCCGCTTGAAGCGCGCGATGTTGTCGAGGCAGATCTGGTCGAGTTCATCGCGCTCCACCGACTGCTCCGGCTTGGCTACGATGAAGGCGACCACGTCTTCACCCCATTCGGGATGCGGACGCCCGACCACCGACACCTCGAAAACGGCGGGATGGAGGAGCAGCACCTCTTCGATCTCGCGCGGGTAGATGTTCATCCCGCCCGAGATGATCAGGTCCTTGGAGCGATCCTTGAGCGAGAGATAGCCGTCCTCGCTGACGCAACCGACATCGCCGGTGTAGAGCCAGCCGTCGCGCAGCGCCTTGGCGGTCGCTTCGGGGTTTTCCCAATAGCCTGCCATACAGACATCGCTGCGCACCACGATCTCGCCGATTTCGCCGGCGGGAAGATCCTTGCCGTCTTCGTCGACGATCCGGAACTCGGTGCCGGTAAAGGCCGTGCCGACCGACGAGAGCTGCTCCTCGTAGCGCGGATTGTCGACATTCGCGTGCAGGTGTTTGGGCAGAACGGAGATCGCACAGGGCGCTTCGCCCTGCCCGTAGCCGCCGACCAGCTTGGGACCGAACTTCGCCAGCGCGAGCTTCAGATCCTCGAAATACATCGGCGCGCCGCCGTAGAAGATCGTCTTGATCGCATCGAGATTGGCGTTGGCGAAGGCCGGATCATTGACCAGCCGCCCCACGATCGTCGGCACCGCGAAGAACATCATATTCTCGTAATGGTGGGTCAGATCGGCGATTTCCGCCGCATCGAAGCCGCCGCTTTTCGGGATCACATGATGCGATGCCTTTGCGATGTGCGGCAGCGATTCAAGGCCCGAAGCGTGCGACAGCGGCGCGACATGGAGCATGCAGTCATACTCGGTCAGGCTGTCCACGTCGGAGAGATAGCGCAGCATCATACCGCGCAGCGAACGATGGGTCAGGGTCGCGCCCTTGGGCCGGCCCGTGGTGCCGCTGGTGTAGAATATCCATGCCGGGTCGAGGTCTTCGGCATCCGCCATCTCCATCGGCGGCGTATCGAACAGCGCGCGATACTCATCGCTGCCGGCGATCACGATCCGCTCCAGCGAAGGCACATCGTCCGTCAACGAAGCGAGTTTGCCCGCCAGGTCATCCGAGGTGAAGAACCAGCGCGCGCCCGAATTTGTCAGTGCATAGCTGATCTCGCGCGGGTGCAGCTTGGCGTTCATCGGCACCGCGCACAGGCCGGCGTGCCAGATGCCGAACATGATCTCGAGATATTCGGGCGCGTTGCCCATCGCGATGCCGACCCGGTCGCCCCTGGCGAGGCCCTGTGCCCCGAATGCCGCTGCGAGCCGGGCCGCGCGTTCGCCGAACTCGCCATAGGTCGCGTAAAGCTCCGTCCCGAGGGATATTGCGGGGCGGCCTGCAAAGGAACGGGCCGAGTTCTTCAGCAGGACTGCAATGTTCATGCGTGGAGTCCTTGTTGGGGAAAGGCGCGTCAGGCTGGCAGCGATCGCCCGAATGGCAGAACGCGCGTGTCAGGCATTTCCGCGGGTGGGAAAGCCCTGATCCGCCAGCAGTTTGAGACCGGTCAGCAGCGATTCCAGATCGGGACGGCCGCAGGAGACAGAGCTCTGGATGGTAAGGAACAGCGCGCCATCGGGCCGGACCAGCCACAGCGCAGGCTCGCCGAAATACAGCTCTTTCCCATCGCGGGTGAAGTGCGAGGCGAACAGGCCGCAGGCTTCGATCTGCTGCCGCGTCAAGCCATAGCCGATCGCGATCTTGTCGATCCCGTTATCCTTGGCCCAGGCCTTCGCGACCTCCTCCGGGTCGACGCTGACCCCGGCGAGGTCGATGCCGAGCTCCGCGAATTCGCCATGCAGCCCGTTGAGCTGTTGCATGAAGCGAGTGCAGAACCCGCAAAAGGCGCCCCGGTAGAACGAGATCAGACGGAGCGATGCGCCGGTGCCCTGATCGAGCGACCATGAGCCACCTGTTACCAGCGGAAACGCCAGTTTCGGAACCTGTTGCCCGGGCTTAAGCACGCGACCATTCCCTGACCGCGGCACATTGTCGACCGATCACAAAGACACCTCATCCTGTAAATTGCTTGTCTTTTTATGGCGGCGATCCTCATAGTAATTATCCCCCCTGTCAAGATCGCGATACGCGTCAGGGCCCAAATCAAAAGGGAGATATTGCCGATGACCGCCTACATCGTTTTTACCCGCGAGCGGACGCGAAACGCGTCGGACATGGAGGCCTATGCGCCGCCTGCCCGGGCGAGCCTTGCCGGCCATGAATTCGATCGTCTGGCCGCCTATGGGAAATGCGAAACGCTGGAAGGCGCGCCGATCGAAGGCGCGGTGATCTTCGCCTTTCCGAGCATGGCAGCGGCCAGGGCCTGGTACGATTCCCCGGAATATACCGAGGCCCGCAAGCACCGCCACCTCGGCGCAGACTATCGCGCCTTCATCACCGAAGGCGTCTGATTTGTAGCGGCGTCTCGCAAGGGAGAATTGCGAGACGCCGCATCCCGATGTCAGTCCACGAAGCCCCGCGCATCGAGCCAGCCGTGGATCAGGTCGATCGCGTCCGCCAATTCCTGCGGCTGATCGACGTAATAGTGGTTGGCGCCCTTCATGAGCTTGTATGTTTTGTCCTCGCCGGCATAGGCGTTGAAGAACCGCTTCGTGTGCGTCCCCGGGATTGCATCGTCGGCGGAATTCTCGATCGCCAGCATCGGGACCGAGATGTTCGGCGCGTGAATTTCGGCATGGGCATTGGTGTCATCGAACGACCATTGCGACAGCCATGCACGGGTATTCGAAAAGCGCCCCACCCCGGCCGGGCTGCTGTTCGCGGTCTTGGGATCGCCCATGAAGCACCAGTTGATGCGCCGGTCGTTCGGGTCGATGGTCGCGTCGAGGAACAGCGGGTTGGCAAGCGTGCGGTGGGTCAGCATGCAGCGCTCGATCTCGTCGGTCGTGCCGGTCCGGATCAGCTCCAGCGTTTCCCTGGCCAGCGCCGTGCGGCGGCGCATCCGCGCGAGCTGGCTCTGGCGGAAATGCTCGAGGTAATCCGCGCTGTAGGGCGGCTTGTTGGGGTTGCGCGGATCGTAAAGATCGAGTTCGACATCGCGGATCGCCGGGTTGTGCTCATCGACCACCGACGGGTCGATAAAGTCGCGCAGGATTTCCGCGCGGGACAGGTGCGCGGCGTGGAAAATCATCGCGTCGCCCGGGATCATCCCGGTAAGGTCGACCGGATCGCCTGCGGGCGTCTGGGTGATGGTCGGCTTTTCGGCCATCGCCTGGTAGAACGCAGTGAGCGATCCGCCGCCGGACCATCCGGCGACCACGATCTTCTCATAGCCCATCCGCTCCTTCATATGGTGCACATAGACGGCATAGTCGCGCACGACGTTTTCCATGATCAGCGCGGATTCGTTGCGGTTGTAACGGCTGCCTGCGCACAGGACATGATAGCCCATCCGCACCAGCTCCATCGGCAGGGGCAGGTGGTGCACCGTCGATGCCGGATGCATGTAGATGATCAGCGTCTTGGACGGCTTTCCGATCGGGCGGAACAGGAACCCGTCGAGTTGTACGTTGCCGGCCGAACTGCGGAAACCATAAACGTCGCGCGTGGCCAGGCTGTCGTTATACGCCAGGCTTATCAGCGTACGATCGATTTCGAATTGTTCTTTTTGTGCCATCGGCCAATCCTCTCGGTCCGGTCCGCAAGTCGCTGCTCAGGCGCAATTTCGCCGGCAACGCTGGGGACTCTTTTCGTTCAACACGCGCCACTGCCCGCCACTACGGACGTCAGGCTTCACCACCTTGCAGCGGTTCGCTCAGCGGCTTTCCCTTGGCTTACACCATGGCAAAACATTTGCCAGCCCTATAAATTGATGATAACGATTCAAGCCGATAAATACGGCTGAACCGGCCCTGTCGAGGCCAGTATGCGCGAGAGGATCAAGCACATGAACGACATTGCGGATGCCAAACAATTTGCGGCCACCGGAGAAGCGCGCGGCGCGCTGAAGTATCAGGTTGGCTTCGGCAATGAGTTCGAGACCGAGGCGGTGGCCGGCGCGCTCCCGCAAGGCCAGAACAGCCCGCAGAAAGCGCCCCACGGCCTTTATAGCGAACTCGTTTCGGGCACGGCTTTCTACACGCCGCGACACCTGAACCGGCGCAGCTACACCTTCCGCATTCGTCCGTCGGTGTTCAGCATGGATTACCAGCCGTGGGACGGCGGCGCCGATTTCCGCACCCCGCCGCTCGACGTGCCGCCGTTGCCGAACCGCATGCGCTGGCTCCAGCGCAAGGACGAGGGCGTGAACGCCGACTTCCTCGAAGGCATCACGACCTTGATGGGCTGCGGCTCGCCCAATGTTCACGAAGGCATCGCGGTTCATTTCTACCGCGCGACCAGGTCGATGGAGAACCGCGTTTTCAGCAATGCGGACGGGGAAATGCTCATCGTCCCGCAACAGGGCGATCTTCGCATCGTGACCGAATTCGGCGTGATCGAAGCGGGCCCTTGCGAGTTCGTGCTGATGCCGCGCGGGGTGAAATTCCGCGTCGAGCTGATGGGCGCCTTTGCGCGCGGCCTGATCTACGAAAACTATGGCCATCCCTGGGTGCTGCCCGATCTGGGCCTCATCGGCTCGAACGGCCTCGCCAACCAGATCGACTTCCAGGCCCCGGTCGCCAGCTTCGAGGATAAGGGAGTCCAGACCCAGTTGATCCACAAGCTTGCCGGCAAGCACTGGACGGTCGATCTGGATCACTCGCCCTTCGATGTGGTCGCCTGGCGCGGCAGCCTTACGCCGTTCAAGTACGACATGCGCAAGTTCGTCGCGATGAGCACGTCGACCGTCGACCATCCCGATCCGTCGATCTTCTGCGCGCTCACCTCCCCCGCGCACGACATGAGCGGCTGCAACGCCGACTTCATGATCCTCCCGCCGCGCTGGATCGTTGGCGACAAGACGCTGCACCTGCCCGGTTTCCACCGCAACACCGTAGCCGAAATCAGCAGCATCGTGTGCGGCCTGCCAGAGATCAATGGCATGGATCTGAATGGCAGCATCGGCGTGACCAACAACTGGACCCCCCACGGGCCCGACGCCAAGGCGTTCGAAGCGGTCCGCGCGGCCGAAAACCTCGATCCGCACAAGGTCGAAAACCTCATCTCGATTCTGGTCGAGACCCGCTATCCGCTCGAATTCACGCAGGCCGCGATGGATATGAAAGAGCGCATTCGCGACATCAACGCGGGGCTGAGCGGCTACGTCAAACGCTTTCCCGAGGGCTGATCGCCAGGCGCCCCGTGCGTGCGTTTCCGGCATCGGCCAGCGGGGTCGATGCCGGGCAAGCCGCAAGGATCGCCATCAGCGCAATCATCGCAGGATCGGGAGCGATTCCGGCACAGTGAAACCCGCCCGGGGCAAGCGGAAAACCATGCCCAATGGGCGCTGCAAGCCGCGGAACTGCGCTCCACCCGGGGATTGACCGTACAATTTTATTTTATTACCCTATTAAATCTTAGGAGAGAGGTGCTCTGCGGGAATCGACAATGTCGAATTTCGGCAGGTTGCCGTGGTTCAACTTCAGTCAGGCGGAAAAACAAATGTCGAGCAAACCCGCAATAATGCAACCTTTGGCGACCTCGGATAGCGAGGACGTGCGCGAGGAAATCGTCAAACGTGCTCGCGCCATGATTCCCGATCTCATCGCCCGTCAGGCAGAGACCGAAGAGCGCACCTATTACGGGCCGGAAACGCATGAAGCGTTCAAGGAAGCGGGCTTTTACCGCATATTGATGCCGAAGAAGTTCGGCGGCCTCGATCTCGATGTTATGACCTATTACCGTGTCGTTCAGGAGATCGCGATCGGTTGCCCGTCGACCGCGTGGCAGTTCTGCCTTGGCTCGGCGCACGCGGTGACGCTGTGCGGCATGATCGACGAGGACGCCCAGAAGGAAATCTTCGATCTCGACGAGCCCTTCATCTGCGCGATGACCACCCGCCCGCAAGGCGAAGCGCACCGCCAGCCCAATGGAGACTGGATATTGAACGGGGTGTTCAATTTCTGCTCCGGCGCGCCCTACTCATCGCACTTCATGAGCCACACCATGGGCTTCGAAGCCGACGGCAGCGAGATCGGCGTCATCACCTTCGTCGCACCGCGCAGCGAATGGACGATGCTCGATGACTGGGGAGGCTCGCTCGGATTGAAGGGTAGCGGATCGCACAGTCTCGAATTCAAGGACGCCCACATTCCCGCTTCCTATGTGAACGAAGATGCGATGATCATCACGCATCGATTGCCGCCGAAGGGCCAGGGAGGCCCCGATTTCGACAATCCACTCTATTATGGCGGCACATTGAGCCTCTGGTTGCTCGAACCCACGGCGCTGACCCTCGGCATGGTCAAGGGAGCGCTGGACGAGTGCACCATGTTCATGAAGAAGAAGACGGTCCCGGTGCCGCCGATCACACTGAAAGCGGAAAATCCTGATTTTCAGCGCTGGTATGGCTCCGCCGCGGCCAAGATCGCGACGGCAGAGGCGGCTTACGCGATTGCTTGCGAAAAATGGACCGAGGACGCCCGGCTCAACATGCAAGGCCGCCTGACACCGGACATGACGCTTGAGATCACGTCGAACGTGATATGCGGCGAGGTGATGGAAATGTGCTGGGAAGCCATGCAGTTGCTGTACCGCGTGGCCGGAACGACAGCGATCTTCAACGGTCAACGGTGGCAACGGATTTACCGCGACCTGTCGACCGCCCGCTCGCACGGCTTCAATACGCGGTTCGATCAGATCCATCGCGATTTTGCCGGTCGGTTGCTCGAAGAGCATTGAGGCAACGCCGACCAGCGCGCGAAGCCTGACGCGCGCACCGTTCGGATAGGGTGGGATGGATTTCGGGGCGGCACCTTGCCGCCTCGATCATAGCCAGCCGCATCCAGCCTCTCGGTTGAAAGGGGCTGGCGATCCGCCCGGCCATCGCAACCGAACCAACTTCAATGGAACGTCAAATGATGTTGTCCGACCAGCAATGCATGATCCGCGATCTGGCGCGAAAGATCGCCAGCGAGGTTCTTGCTCCCACCGCTGCCGAGCGCGATCGCACATCGGCATGGCCGACCGACGAACTCGCAACGCTTGCCGCGCAGGGCTTCATGGGGATGACCGTGCCCGAGGAATTTGGCGGGTCGGACACGGGATTTCTCGCCTATTGCCTAGCGATCGAAGAGATCGCCGCTGCGGATGCCGGGATCAGCACGATCGTCCATGTCCACAGCCTGGGCGCAACGCATATCGTCGCGAAACATGGCAATGCCGAGCAGAAGGAACGGCTTCTTCCGGCCATGGCGGCGGGCGAGAAAATCGGCGCCTTCCTGATGACCGAACCGCAAGCCGGGTCGGACACCTCGGCGATCCGCACCACCGCCCGCCGCGACCGTGACGATTTCGTGCTCAATGGGACGAAGCAATTCATCTCGAACGGCAGCGAGGCCGGGCTGGCGATCGTCTTTGCGCGCACCAATCCCGATGCGGGCAAGCGCGGCTTCACCACGTTCCTGGTCGAGCCGCCTGCCGAGGGTTATGTCGTCAGCCGCATAGAGGACAAGCTGGGCCAGCACACCGCCCACGTGGCGCAGATCCAGCTAGACGAGCTGCGCGTGCCCATGGCGAACGTTCTGGGCGAGGTCGATGGAGGCTACGGCATCGCGATGTCGGGGCTTTCCGATGGCCGCATCTCGATCGCGGCGCAGTCGGTCGGTATTGCCAGAGCCGCTCTGGACGCTGCGGTACATTATGCGCGCGAACGCGAGGTTGCGGGCAAGCCGATCATCGAACAGCAGGCCATCGCCTTCACACTCGCCGAAATGGCGGCGCAGGTCGATGTTGCGAGGCAATATTACATCCACGCCGCGCGCCTGCACGAGGCCGGCCTGCCCTGCGCTAAGGAAGCGTCCATCGCGAAACTCTTCGCAAGCGAAATGGCCGAGAAGGTCTGCTCGGAAGCGCTGCAGATCCATGGTGGCTATGGCTATCTGAGCGACTTCCCGGTCGAGCGCTATTATCGCGATGCCAGGGTTTGCACGATCTACGAAGGCACGAGCCACATCCAGAAGCTCATCATCTCGCGCAACCTCGACTAGGGCGCTTCGACACATTCCAACTTCATCGAACGGCCGCTTTCGGGACGTTCGGCATGGACTTGAGTGACCGACATTTGGGAGAAAAGCGGACGTTCTGGCAAGCTTCTGAAACTATGCGTATGATCCGTCCATGATTGACATACGAACCTGTTCGCGTTTCGCTGTGCTGACCGCATCTTGCATTGGTCTGATCTCAGCAGCACCGCCGAACGAAGTGCCCGGGAGGGGCGTTCTCTGCCTTGGAACGTTCATCTATTTCGTAGAGAAGGTGGGGAGCCAATGCCATGCGGGGCAAGACCCTGAGTTTCAGGCGAGGATCGCAAGCTACTCGCAGAGGTTCGATGACTACATAGTCCGCAACACAGGCGGAGACCCGGCTGTGCTTGAGAAGTTCAAGGAAAGTCAGAACCTCAACAGTGAGGACCACCGTTATATCTGCGAAGGCGATGTTGCCGAAAGCTACGATATCTTCAAGTCAGCAGACGCTAGTGAACTTGATAGTGCTGTCGATGAGCTTCTAGCTAATGATGGCCCGCCCAGCTTTGGTGATTGCGTCTAACATCAGTCCATGTTCGCAATTGGGCCGTGTCCGGAGAAGCAGCTTTTCCGTGGCACACCCCGCAGGCGGCCTGTTCTGAATTTGTCCACGCGACCCAAACTACCCTGACGTCACCCGCCCAGGCGTTGCAGGCTCGCCTTTCGCGCCGCATCGTAATCCCGCTTCATGCGATCGACGATGCTCGCGACAGGCTCCGCCCGGTCGATGTCGCCGACGCCCTGCCCCGCGCTCCAGATATCGCGCCATGCCCGTAGCGCCTTGGTGCCCTTCTCCGCGTGGAACGGCCCGTCATGTTTCGCCTCGGGCTTGAAGCCGCTGCGCGCGATGCTTTGACGCAGCATATTGGCGGGCATGCCGGTGAGCGCGGCGGTCAGCTCGATATCGTCGGCGCAGCTGTCGATCAGCATCTGGCGATAATCTTCCTCCGCCATGCTCTCGGTCGCCGCGATGAACGGCGTGCCGATATAGGCGAAGTCCGCCCCCAGTTCCTCGGCGACATGGATGGTGTGGCCGTTCGAAATCGTTCCAGCGAGCACCAGCGGCCCGGCGAAGAACTTCCGCACTTCGGTGACGAATGCGAAGGGGTTGAGCCAGCCGGTGTGCCCGCCCGAGCCGGCACACAGCAGGATCAGCCCGTCCACGCCGGATTCTGCCGCACGCCGGGCATGCTTGACCGAGGCGACGTCGGAGAAGACCAGCCCGCCATAGTCATGCACCTGATCGACCACGGGCCCGGGATTTCCGACGCTGGCGATCACCAGCGGCACCTTGTGCCGGACCAGCAGAGCAAGATCGTCCGGCAGCCGCTCGTTGGTCGGGTGCACGATCAGATTGGCCGCATAGGGGGCGGCATCCGCTGTCAGCTCCGCGGACAGGGTTGCGAGCCACTCGTCGAGAATCGCAGGCGTCCTCGCGTTGAGCGTGGGAAACGACCCGACGATACCGGCCCGGCAACAGCCGATGACCAGTTCGGGCCCGGACACCAGAAACATCGGCCCCGCCAGCACGGGCAGAGTGAGTTTCGCGCGCAAGGTCGACGCAATAGCGGGGTCACCAATCATGGTTTCCGCATAAGAATGCGTGCGAATGATGGCAAATTTATTTTGAGATATAACAATTAATCTGTTGCACTCAGGCCCATCAAGGGAAATAGCTGTCGCCACCGCCCGATAGAGGCGTCGCCAAGGTAATTTCGGAGAGAGACATGTCTGACCAAAGCGTCCTGGTAGAGACGCGTGACGGCGCGGTGTGGATCACGCTCAACCGCCCGGCTTCGCTCAACGCGATCACGCCCGATATCGTGGCAGGCGTCATGGACGCGCTGGCGCTGGCCGAAGCTCCGGACATCAAGGCGGTCGTGGTAACCGGCACCGGGCGCGCGTTCTGCGCGGGGGCCGACCTCAAATATGTCAAGGAGACCTCGCCGGGCGACGAAGCCGCCACCGCGAAGTTTCTGGGCAGCCTTCTCGACATGATGGACGCGCTCGAAGCGTGCCCGCGCCCGGTGATCGCCGCCATCAATGGCATGGCGCTGGCGGGCGGGCTGGAAGTGGTGCTGTGCTGCGATCTGGTCATTGCCGCACGCTCGGCAAAGCTGGGCGATGCGCACGCCAATTTCGGTCTGCTGCCAGGCGGTGGCGGATCGGTACGCCTGCCGCGCAAGATCGGCCCGACCCGCGCGAAATATCTGATGTTCACCGGCGATTTCGTCCCGGCTGAAGACCTCGTCGCCTGCGGTTTGGTCAACGCGGTTGTCGACGATTCCGAACTGATGTCCACCGCCGAGGGGCTGGTCGCCAGGCTAGGCGCCAAGAGCTCGCTGGTGCTGCGCCGGATGAAGGCGCTGGTCGACGATGGTCTCGAACAGCCCAAGGACGTCGCGCTCCGGTCCGAACTGCTCGTCTCCGAAATCCATGTGCACAGCCATGACCTGAAAGAGGGCCTCGCCGCCTTCGAGGAAAAGCGCGCGCCCTCGTTCATCGGTCGCTGACACGCGCCTCACAGGCCAGAAAATTGACAGTGCCATCAAGGCACGCACCCGCACGCTGAAATTGGGAGCCGGAACAATGGAAGATATCTACGTCGTCGGGATCGGCATGACGCCGTTCGGCCGCCTGCTCGATAAGGACATCAAGACGCTGACCCGCGAAGCGGTGAGCGCAGCGCTGGCCGATGCCGGGATCGAGGCGTCGGCGCTGGAGGCGGCCTATTTCTCCAATGCGACGCAAGGCCATATGGAAGCCCAGCACATGGTGCGCGGCCAGATTGCGCTGCGGTCCATGGGGATCGAGCAGATCCCGATCGTCAATGTCGAAAATGCCTGTGCCAGCGGCAGCTCCGCACTGAACCTCGCGGTCAATGTCCTCAAGGCAGGCGAAGCGGACATTGCGCTCGCCGTGGGTGCGGAGAAGATGTTCTCCAAGGACCGCGCGCTGATGTTCGGGGCCTTCGACAGCGCGTGGGACGTCAGCGACAAGGACGAGATCAGCAAGAACCTGATGGCGCTGGGCGAAGGCATCGTGCCACCGCCGGGCACCATGTCGGACAAGCCCTACAGCGTGTTCATGGACGTCTATGCGGCGTTCTCTCGCCTCCATATGGCGACCTTCGGGACTACGCAGCGCCAGATTGCTGCTGTGGCGGCCAAGAACCATCAGCACTCGGTCGAAAACCCGCTGTCGCAATACCGCGTGCCCTATACCATCGACGAAGTGCTGGCCGCACCGCCGATCACCTATCCGCTGACGCTGCCGATGTGTTCGCCGGTTTCCGATGGCGGTGCAGCCGTCGTGCTGGCGACCGCAGCGGGGATGAAGCGTCACGGCATCGACCCATCGCGCGCGATCCGCGTGCTGGCATCGGTGGTGCAGACCGGCAGCGATCGCGACAAGACGGACTTTACCAACCACTGCACCGCACGCGCCGCCCGGCGCGCTTACGAGAAGGCGGGTGTCGGCCCCGCCGATATCTCGGTGGCCGAGGTGCACGACGCCACCGCGATGGGCGAAATCATCCAGATCGAGAATCTGGGCCTGTGTGCGCTCGGCGAAGGTGGCCCCGCGAGCGAGCGCGGCGAGACCACGCTTGGCGGCCGCGTGCCGGTCAATCCGTCGGGCGGGCTGGAATCGAAGGGGCACCCGGTCGGTGCCACCGGCCTTGCCCAAATCTACGAACTCGCGGCGCAGCTGCGCGGCGAGGCGGGCCCGCGTCAGGTCGAAGGCGCGCGGCTGGCGATCGCGGAGAATGGCGGCGGATTGCAGGGCATTGAGGAAGCGGTCGCCTGCGTCACCATCCTCGGCAAATAGCGGACGGAAGGAACTTTCCATGGAACTTCAGGGCAAAACCGCCGTCGTGACCGGCGCAGCCTCCGGGCTGGGCCTCGCGACCTCGAAGCAGCTCGCCGCCGCCGGTGCGCGGATCGCAGCGTTCGATCGCGACGAGGAGAGGCTGCAGGCGCTCAAGGCAAACCTTGGCGATGCGTGCCTGACGCGGATCGTCGATGTCGTGGACGAGACAAGCGTGAAGGATGGGATCGCCGCCGCCGTTGCCGAATTCGGCGCTATCCATGTTGCAGTGAACTGCGCGGGCGTCGCGGATGCCGCGAAAACCGTGTCGCGGGGCGAAGTCTTCCCGCTCGCAACCTGGAACAAGGTGATCGGGATCAACCTGACCGGCACCTTCAACGTGATCCGTTTTGCCGCGCTGGCGATGAGCACCAACGAGCCTGACGCCGAGACCGGGGAACGCGGCGTCATCATCAACACGGCCTCGGGTGCCGCGACGCAGGGACAGGTCGGCCAGGCCGCCTACGCCGCCAGCAAGGCAGGCGTTGTCGGGCTGACCCTCCCCGTGGCGCGCGATCTGGCGCAGCTGGCCATTCGCGTCGTGTCGATTTCACCGGGCTTGTTCAACACAGCGATGGTGGCGGGCATGCCCGACAATGTGTCGCAGTCGATTATCGACCGGATGATCCTCTATCCCGAACGGATGGGGCAGCCCGCGGAATTCGCCAGGCTGGCGCAGCATATTGTCGAGAATGCCTATCTGAACGCGACGACGCTGGATCTGGATGCCGGCGCCCGGATGACGCCGCGCTGATCGCTGGACTGGAGGCAATGCCAACTTGTAGTTTTTTAATGGTGCTGTAAATTACGCGAAAGCTCAGACCGAAAAAAGAGTCGGCAACGCGATTGGAGAGGCAAAGATGAACTACCTGCGAAATGCGTGGTATGCTGCGGCGTGGCTGGACGAGATCGACGACAAGCCACTCGCCCGGACATTTCTTGAAGAACCGGTGGTTCTCTTTCGCGATACGTCGGGTGGTCTCGTCGCCCTGGCCGATCGCTGCCCGCACCGCTTCGCGCCTCTCTCGCAGGGAAAGATCGTCGGCGATGCGATCCAGTGCCCCTATCACGGGCTGCGGTTCGACGGCCAGGGCAGCTGCGTTTACAACTATCACGGCCCGGTGCCGAAGGCTGCCAAGGTGCCAAGCTATCCCTTGATGGAACGCGATGGGCTGGTGTGGATCTGGATGGGCGATCCTGAGCTGGCCGATGAGGACAAGCTGCCTGATTTCGGAAGCTTCACCACCGACAGCGATTATGCCTTCGCCCATGGATATCTCCCCGTGACGGGCAATTACCAGCTGGTCGTCGATAACCTGCTCGACCTGACCCATGGCCAGTTCCTGCATACCGCGTTCGGCAGCCCCGATTCCACGAAGTTCGACACCAGGTGGGAAGGCACGACCGTGCACGCCAATTATCGCTTCGATGGAGAGGTGATTGCCCCTGCGGTGCAGCCGTTCTGGGAGAGCGAGTCCGCGACCTGCGACCGGTGGGCAGATATGCGCTGGGAAGCGCCAAGCAACCTCTATCTCGAAGTCGGTGTGAAGGAATGCGGGGAGTCGCGCGAGGGCGCGATCCTGTTCCCCGCAACGCATTTCCTGACCCCCGAAAGCGCAACCAGCACCCACTATTTCTGGATGCTTGCCCGCAATCGCCGGGTCGACGACGACGCCATCACACAATTGGTCTGGCAGATCACCGACAATGCCTTCCGCAACGAAGACGAACCGATGATCGCCATGGTGCAGGAGCGGATGGCGGGCCAGGATTTCGACGATCTCAAGCCGATCTTCCTGACCACCGACCGGGCGGCCGGGCGAGCCAGACAGATACTCAAGAAGCTGATCGACGAGGAGCGCTCTAGCGCAGCATCGGAGCCGGAAGCGAAATCGGAAAAGGCTCTCGCGAGCGCGAAATAGCCGACGCCTTGGTGATAGCGCGCTTCCTCGGGGCCATGCTCCGAGGAAGCGCGACTGGGTTTCTCTAACGCGTCCAGCGCGCCAGCATCTCGTCGACCGTGGGTTCGGACTCGACGCGGATCGAGGATGGCGTGCCCGACATGCGCGGTGCGGGTGCAGGTTGCACGACGCCCGCGCGTTTGACGAACGTGCCGCGCGCGACATTGTGCGGGTGGCGCTCTGCCTCTTCCCAGTTCAGCACCGGCGTGACGCACGCGTCGGTCCCGTCGAACAGCTGCGCCCATTCGTCGCGGGTGCGCTGGGCGATCCGTTCGGCGAACAGCGCCGCCATTTCCGGCCAGGTCCTGCGGTCATTCTGCGGCATGTCTTCCGGCAAGCCGAGGCCGCGCAGAAACGCACGGAAGAAGGCAGGCTCCAGCGGGCCGACGGCGATATATTCGCCATCCGCGCATTCGTAACAGCGATAGAAGGGTGCGCCCCCGTCGATCAGATTGTCCCCCCGCCCCTCGCGCCACATGCCGCTGGCGCGCCAGGCGTGGAATACCGAGGTCATCATGCTGACCCCGTCGACCATCGCCGCATCGACGACCTGTCCCTTGCCGGTGGTGCGGGCCCTGACCAGCGCCGCCAGCACGCCGGTCAGCAGGAACATCGACCCGCCGCCATAATCGCCGACCAGATTGAGCGGCACCGGCGGCGGCGATCCGGGCGACCCCATCGCCCACAGCGCGCCGGTGATCGACAGATAGTTGAGGTCATGCCCGGCCTGCTGAGCGAGCGGCCCGTCCTGCCCCCACCCGGTCATGCGCCCATAGACGAGCGCCGGATTGGCCTCGAAACAGGTATCGGGCCCGAGGCCGAGCCGCTCCATCACACCGGGCCGCATTCCTTCAAGCACGATGTCGGCGCGGGCGACCAGTTCAAGCGCCTGATCGCGCTGGGTCTTGAGGTTGAGTTCGATGGTCCGGCGTCCACGGTGGAGCACCGAAGCGCCAACATCGTCCCAGGCATCATCCGCGCGCTTCGGACGCGTGATGCGGAGGACTTCAGCCCCCATGTCGGCGAGGATCGTCGCGGCCAATGGGATCGGCCCGATTGCCTCGAATTCGATCACGCGCACGCCAGCCAGGGCACCGGGTTCGGTCACGTCGTAAATCCCTCCATCATGTCATTGTCGTCGCGCAATATCGGACAGGTCGCACCTGCCCCGCTGGCACCCAGCACCTAAGGGTTGGTCAGCTTGCGCTCGTCGAGGCCAAGTCCGCGGCCGATGATCTCTTTCATGATCTCGCTCGTCCCGGCGAAGATCCGGCTGATGCGCGCGTCGGTGTACAGGCGGCTGATCCGGTACTCCTCCATGTAACCGGCGCCGCCGTGAAGCTGGACGCACTCGTCCATCACCTGGGCTTCGACCTCGCTCGCATGCAGCTTGCATTTCGCAGCATCTTCACCGCTGAGTTCGCCGGCGTTGAGCAGCAGCACGCACTGGTCGATGAATGTCTGCGCGACATCGAGCTTGGTGCGCATTTCGGCCATCTTGAACCGGCTGTTCTGGAAGGTACCGATGGGCCGGCCGAAGGCTTTGCGCTCAGTGACATAGTCGAGCGTAAGGTCGAACGCGACTTGCGCAGTGGCCATGAAGCCGATCGCGGCAACCAGCCGCTCCTGAGCGAGCAGGCGCGTCAGATAGCGGAAACCCTGCCCCGCCTCACCAATCAGGTTCCTCGCTGGGACGACGACATCGTCGAAGAACAGTTCCGCAGTATCCTGCGACTTGAGGCCCATCTTCGCGAGCTTGGCCCCCCGTTCGAAACCCTTCATCCCGCGCTCGACAATGAACAGGCCCATTGCATGGGGTTTGTCGGGGTCGGTCCGCGCCGCGACGATGACGACATCGGCAAGGATGCCGTTCGAAATATAGGTCTTGGCCCCATTCAGCACCCAGTCGTCGCCGCGCTGCACCGCCGTGGTCCGCATCCCGGCAAGATCGCTGCCGGTCGACGGTTCGGTCATCGCCACGGCCAGGATCGTCTCGCCGCTGACGATGCCGGGCATCAGCCGATCCTTCTGCTCGTCATTGCCGAGCTTCGCGATATAGGGCGCGACCAGATCGCTGTGCAGGTGAATGTAGAAGCCGATATCGCCGTGGCGCATATTCTCTTCGACGATGATCTGCTCGAAGCGGAAATCATCGACGCCCGCGCCACCATATTTTTCGTCTGCCCAGGTGCATAGCAGCCCGGCTTGCCCCGCCTTGGTATAGACCTCGCGATCCACGATGCCCGCTTCGCGCCAGCGCTCGGCATGGGGCGCGACCTCTGTCTGCATGAAGGCGCGTACGCTATCGCGAAACTGCTCGTGCTCGGGCTCGAAGATCACACGTTGCATGGCATGATCTCCCCGCTCGTAATGCTGCCTTGAGTTACCGAAACCATCTTATCCAACCTGTTCTACGTAACGCGCACGCAGCGCTTTCTTGTCGAGCTTGCCGACGCTGGTCTTTTCCAGCTCGTCGACGATTTTGATCTTCTCCGGCACGCCGTAGCGCGGAATGGCACCCGCCTCGGCGGCCTCGGTCAGTCTGGCACGTATCGCTTGGACATCGAGGTCGTAACCGTCCTGCGGCACGACCAGCGCCATCGGCCGCTCGCTCCAGCGGACATCGGGCACCGCGATCACCGCGCTTTCGGAAACGCCTTCGACCTGCGAGATCAGGCTTTCCAGCATCAGCGAGGATATCCATTCGCCGCCAGACTTGATCACGTCCTTGACCCGGTCGGTGATCCGCAACGCGCCGTCTGCGCCGAACTTGCCGATGTCGCCCGAATGCAGCCAGCCGCCGCGCCACAGTTCCTCCGACGCCTCTTCATTGCGCCAGTAGCCGCGCGTCAGCCACGGGCCACGGAAAACGACTTCGCCCTCCTCCCCCACCGCCGTGGCGCTGAGATCGGGATTGGCGGTCCGCACATCGCACAACAGGATCGGGCGACCGGGCCGGGTGCGCAGTTGCAACTGCTCCTCAAACGGAGCGGCGACTTCGGTCGCGGTCAGGTGATTGATGGTCTGGACCGCGCAGGCCTCCGACATGCCGTAGCCGCTGAAAATGTCGATGCCGTGTTGGAGCGCGGCGCGGGCCAAGCCTTCGGGCAGTGCCCCGCCCCCGATCAGCATCTTCTTGCCCGAAAGATCGACCTTCCGGACCTTCGCCTCATCGAGCATCATCCGCAGAACCGAGGCAACGCAGTGCGAGAAGGTGACGCCCTCCTCCTCGATCAGCCTGAGCAGCGTGTCGGTCTTGTAGCGCCCCGGATAGACCTGCTTGGTGCCGAGCAGCGTTGCCGCATAGGGAAAACCCCACGCATGGGCGTGGAATAGCGGCGTGATCGGCATGTAGACGTCATCGGCGCCGAACCGGCCCTGCGCGGGTGCGGTGCCGAACGTCGCGAGTATGGACATCGTGTGCAGGAACAGCTGCCGGTGCGAGTAATAGACGCCCTTCGGATTGCCGGTGGTGCCCGACGTATAGAACATCGTGGCGCGCGAGCGTTCGTCGATCTCGGGGTAATCGAACTCGGGCGCGGCGGCATCGGTGATGGCGTAGAATTCCGCCATCTCGACGCCGGGCGGCACTTCGAAATCACCGGCATCGCCGACAACGATGATCCGTTCCAGATTCAGGTCCGGATCGCCAGCCGTCAGCATCGGCAGGAAATCGGGATGCGCGATGACCGTCTTCGCGCCTGCATGATCGATCGTGTAACGGACCTGATCGCGCGACAGGCGAATATTCACGGTCATCAACACGCAGCCCATCGACGGAATGGCGTAGAAGCATTCCAGATAGCGATGCGTATCCCAGTCCAGCACGGCGACGGTCTCGCCCTGCTTCACACCGCACGCCGCCAACGCGCCCGCCAGTTTCGCCACCCGGTCCGCGAACTGCGGATAGGTAAAGCGCAGCCCGCTCGCATCCACGATCTCACCGGCAATGGTCGACCGGTTGGCGGTCGGCATGAGATGGCGGACAATCAACGGATAATCTCCGTTCGGCATCTCACCGATCATCATGACTCTCCCTTTGGTATTTTTCTTATATCTCGAACCACCGGTACTCAGGCGTCCGCAAGCGCGTCTCGCTTCTGCGCGGCGGCCTCGCCCTTGTCCGCAGCCGCGTAGAACTGCGTGCCGTTGCTCGCCATGTCGCGCAGCATTTTGGGCGGAGCGAAGCGTTCGCCATAAAGCTGCGCCAGGCGATCTGCCTCCCGCACGAACGCAGGCGCGCCCACCGTATCGATGTAGCTGACCGTGCCACCGGTCCACAGCGGGAAGCCCCAGCCGTAAACCGAGCCGAGATCACCATCCTCCGGCGTCTCGATCACGCCCTCCTCCAGACAGCGGACGGTTTCGAGCGCCTGCGTATAGAGCAGCCGGGCCTTGAGATCCTCGATGTCCCAGTCGTCGGTCTGCGGGAAATGCTCGGCGAGACCCGGCCACAGCCGCTTCGCGCCATCTTCGGGATACTCGTAGAAACCACCGCCGGCCTTGCGGCCACCACGGCCAAGCTCGTCGCGCATCCGGCGCAGCGTCGCAACGCCAGCAGGGACGAGATAATTGTCACCTTCCTGCGCGATCGCCTGATCGACAATCGCCAGCGGCAGATCGAAGCTCAGCTCGTCAAGCAGTGTGAGCGGCCCGACGGGCATCCCGATGGCCTTGGCGGCATTCTCGATCACGGCGGGCGGCACGCCCTCACCCAGCATCGCAGCGCCTTCGTGGATCATCGTCTGGAAAACCCGGCTGGTGTAGAAGCCGCGGCTGTCGTTGACGATGATCGGCGTCTTGCGGATCTGGGCCACGAAATCGAGCGCCTTGGCCAGCGTTTCGGGCGCCGTCTGGTGCCCCATGATCAGTTCGACCAGACTCATCCGGTCGACCGGCGAAAAGAAGTGGATGCCGATGAACTGATCGGGCCGCTTCGACGCCTTTGCCAGCTCACTGATCGGCAGGGTGGAGGTGTTCGAGCCGAACACGGCATGTTCGGGAATGACGGCTTCGGCCTTGGCGGTGGTTTCCGCCTTGATGGCCATGTCTTCGAACACCGCCTCGACGATCAGGTCACAGCCTTCGAGCAGGGCGAAGTCGTCGGTCGCAGTGATCCGGCCGAGGATGGCGTCGGCATCGCTCTCGGCCATCCTGCCCGACGCGATGAGCTTCTGTGTCACCTTGGCGGAATACTGACGCCCCTTCTCCGCGCTCGGCACATCGCGGTCGAGCAGGACGACATCGATACCGGCCTTCGCCGAAACAAAAGCGATGCCCGCGCCCATCATGCCCGCACCAAGCACACCGAGTTTGCTCACCTTGGATTTCGGCACATCGGCAGGACGCCAGGCGCCCTTCTCCGCCGCCTTGCGGCTGATGAAGCTGGTGCGGATGATGTTGCGCGCGACCGGGTTCCCCAGCAGCTGCGCGAAATACTTGCTTTCGACCGACAGGGCCTTGTCCATCGGCAGCTGGGCGCCCTCGAACACGGTCGAAAGGATCGCCGGGCCTGCAGGCAGGTTATAGCCCTTTTTCGCCAGCTTAGCCGCCGCCATCGAATAGTCCGCAGCATCGCTCGGCACCAGCAGGCCGAGCTTCTGCGGCGGCGGAGCGCGCTTCACGTCCCACGGCTTGACCGGATCGGGGTTGGTCGCGAGCCAGGCCCTGGCGCTGGCTTCTGCTTCGCCGGGGGCAACCACTTCATCGATGATCCCCAGTTTCAGCGCTTCCTCGACACCAACCTGCCTGCCAGACAGCAGCAGGTCCAGCGCGACCTTCACACCCGCGATGCGCAGCAGGCGCTGCGTCCCGCCCGATCCGGGCAGGAGCCCGACATTGACCTCGGGCAGCCCCACCGCCGTACCCGGACGATCCACCGCGATCCGGCGATGGCAGGCCAGCGCCAGCTCGAAGCCGCCGCCAAGGGCCAGACCGTCAAGGATCGCAACCCACGGCTTGCCCGACTGCTCGATCGCGCGGTGCATGGCGGTTGCGCCTTGCGAGAACGCGAAATGATCGTGCATCGTCGCCCGGTCATAGGCTCCGACCAGAAACTTGAGGTCCGCCCCCGCCATGAAGGCGGGCTTGGCCGATGTCAGGATCACGCCGCTGACATCGTCATCGTTGGCGAGGGTCTCGATCGCCGCAGTCATCTCGCGGACGAAATCCTGCGAAACGACGTTCATGGGGGCGTCGGCATTGTCGAGGACGAGCGTGGCCACACCATCGGCGGCCTTGGAAATCTTGATGTGTCGCATGGTCTTAAGCTCCGATGGGGCGATCAAACGCGCTCGATAATGGTGGCAGTGCCCAGGCCATTGGCCGCGCACAGCGAGACGAGGGCGGTGCTGAGGTCACGCCGCTCCAGTTCGTCGAGGACGGTGCCGAGGATCATCGCCCCGGTCGCGCCCATCGGGTGCCCCATGGCGATCGCGCCGCCGTTCACGTTGATCTTGTCGTGTGGAATGTCGAGCGTGCGCATGTAGCGCAGCATCATGCTCGCGAAGGCTTCGTTCAGCTCGAACAGGTCGATATCGTCCTTGGACATGCCTGCGATGGACAGGGCCTTCTCGCTGACCGCCGCCGGGGCGGTGAGCATGATCGTCGGCTCGGACCCGATGCTGGCATAGCTGCGGATCTTCGCGCGCGGCTTCAGGCCTGCGTTCTTGCCGAACTCCGCCGAGCCGACGAGGACGATGCCCGAACCATCGACAATGCCCGAACTGTTGCCTCCGTGGTGGACGTAGTCGAGCTGTTCGACCTGCGGATAGCGATCCTTCACCACGGCTTCGAAGCCAGCCTTGCCGAAGCCTTCGAAGGCGGGCTTCAGCTTGGCGAGCTGTTCGAGCGTGGTGCCCGGCCTGATCGCCTCGTCATGGTCCAGCAGCACCTCGCCCAGAACATCGCGGACCGGCACGATAGCGCCGTCGAAACGGCCTTCCGCCCAGCTCTCTGCGGCACGCCGCTGGCTTTCGATCGCATAACTGTCGACATCTTCGCGTGTATAGCCATCGAGCGTCGCGATCAGATCGGCGCCAATGCCCTGCGGCGCATAGTGATTGCTGAAGGTAATAGCAGGGTCCGCCGCCCATGGGCCGCTATCGGTGGCCAGTCTCGTCCGGCTCATCGATTCGACACCGCCGCCAATGCCGCCCTGAACCATCCCGGCCATCACCTGGGCCGAAATCAGGTTTACCGCGTCGAGCGCCGAGGCACAGAAGCGATTGATCTGCTGGCCGCCCACGCTCTGCGCATAGCCCGCGTTGAGCACCGCCGCGCGCGCCAGCACACCGCCCTGCTCGCCCACCGGCTGCGCGCTGCCGAGAATGACATCGTCGAGCAGCGCGGTATCGAGGTCGTTGCGGTCGCGCAGCGCTGCCAGAAGCTGGCTCGCCAATTCGACCGAGGTGACTTCATGAAGTGAGCCGTCGTCGCGGCCACGGCCACGCGGCGTGCGGACATGATCGTAGATTAAAGCCTCTGTCATCCTGCATCCTGCTGTTGTTTTATTCGCCGGATGGCTATCGAGAACACGCTCGAAAACGGCCATCCCGACAGGGTATTTATTGACATGCCTATTAAGACGAATATCGTCAACCGCAATCAGTCGATATGGTCAGGGCGGATCCGGTAGCCGCGCGAGCCGCGCCTTCTCGCGGAGCACCTCACGAAGCGCTACGACACCAGCTCGGGTCGAATTATTCAGAATCATAACAATTGGAGAATGCAGAATGGCTGACACGGCCCATGACACGGCGAGCACGGATATCGCCGAGCTCTTCTCGCTCACCGGAAAGGTGGCGCTGGTTACCGGCGGGGCGCGCGGTCTCGGCAAGATGATCGCCGCTGGCCTGTTGCGCGCTGGCGCAAAGGTCTACATCACCTCGCGCAAGGAAGATGACGCCCTCGCCGCCGCAGCAGACCTCAGCGCACTAGGCGCGTGCGAGGCGCTGCCGGGCGATGCCGGAAGCCCTGAAGGAATAACCGCATTGGCCGCGCTCTTCCGCCAGAAGGGCGAAACAGCGCTGCATATCCTCGTCAATAATGCAGGCCGGACCTGGGGCGCTCCGTTCGAGAGCTTTCCGGACAAGGCATGGGCCGGCGTGATGGCAGTCAATGTGCAGGCGCCGTTCCGGCTGATCCAGGAACTGCTTCCCGAACTGGAAGCGGCGGCCAGCGCGGGCGACCCGGCGCGCGTGATCAACATCGGTTCAATTGCCGGCACCGTGGTGAACGATCTGCAAGCGTACAGCTATGGCGCGAGCAAGGCTGCAATCCACTATCTGGGCAGCCAGCTCGCCGCCGAGCTCGTTTCGCGGAACATCACCGTCAACACCGTGGCACCCGGCTATTTCCCGACCGACATGACGGCGCATCTGCAAGACGAGGACTCGGGCCTCAGCAAGAAAATCCCCCTGCGCAGAATGGGGAGCCCCGCCGATATTGCAGGCGCCATCATCTATCTGTCGAGCGCGGCGGGCGCCTATCTGACGGGTATCGTCCTGCCCGTCGACGGAGGCATCGCCGGAACGCGCTGAGCTGAATCGGGCGGCGGCGAAACCCGTCGCGGGAGCGCCCCGCCCGTTTTCAGCCTATTGCACCTTGATGATGTGCCGCCCCATGATCTCGCCGCCAAGGCGAGCAATCAGGCCGGGGGTTTCGTCGAAGGAATAGCGGCCTTCGATCGGCACCGAGATCTTGCCACTGGTGGCCAGCGCATCGAGGTCGGCGATCGCCTGGCTCCGCTCTGCCGCCGTGCGATTGGGGAGCGCGGCCCCCATCACGCTATAGGTCCGGTTGATCATGTCGATCGGGCTCAAGGTGGGAAATCCTGCCGAAATGCCAATCAGGACGAGCCTCCCCCCGAAAGCAATGCCCTGCACCGCCGCGTCGCACGGCTCGCCGCCTACGGGATCGAAGATCACGTCTGCCCCGCGCCCGCCGGTCACCTCGCGGACCGCCTCGCCGATATGCGCCTGACTAGTATCGATGACATGATCGGCGCCCAGTTTCCGGCAGAATTCGGCCTTGGCCTCTCCGCGAGCGGTCGCGACGACCGTTGCCCCCAGCGCCTTGCCGAGTTCGATCGCTGCCGACCCGCTGGCACCCGAGCCGCCCAGCACCAGCAGCGTCTCGCCTTCGGCAAGCTTGCCCCGGCTGACCAGCCCGACATAGGCCGTGTGATAGGGAACGACGAAACCCGCCGCCTGCTCGTCATCGAGCGCGCCGGGCACCGGGAACGTGTCGATTTCCTGCGCGACCGCATATTCCGCAAGGGCACCGGCCTGGTTCTTGTACATCGTGCGCGCCATGACGCGCTGGCCCGGAGAGAAGACGCTGTCCGGCCCGGTGGAATCGATCGTCCCGGAGAAGGAATGTCCGGGGATTGCGGGGCATTCGGTCACGAAGGGGTAGCGGCCCTGCACCGACATCTGGTCGGGGAGGCCCAGCCCGACGGCGCTCACCTTGATTACGACTTCGCCGGGTCCTGCAACCGGCTTGTCCATGTCCTTCAGTTCCAGAACATCGAGCGGTTCGCCAAATTTCGCGGCCTGCCACGCAAACATATCTCTCTCCTCAACTGCGTTCTGAACGACGCATAATTGAGACGGGAATAAAATATCTGGCGGCGCGATGCCACTGGAATTTTTGCAAATCCCGGAGAGATGAAGCTGCCCCGGCGGCAGTGCCTATTCGGCGGAGGTTTTCCGCTTGGCCTGGGCGGCTTTCGCCGTGTCGGACACGCCTTCGATCTTGCGGTCACGCTCGATGCCCAGCAGGAACATGGACATCCCTTCCTCGAACAGCTTGTCTGCGTTGAGTTCGAGCGGGGCGACCTTGCCGAAAACGATGTTCTGCGTCCGCTCAGGGTCGAGGCTCGCGAGCTTGTCTTCGAGGAACTGGCGATGGTCGGCGGGCAGCAGGGCGTGCGAGGCCTGATGCGCAGTAGTGATCACAAACTCATGGATGAGTTGCCCGTAAATGCCCGTGCGCTCGGCGGAAAGTCCCGCCGCGCGCACGCTGCCGACGAACCGGTCGAGCGTTTCGGCACCGTAATCCCGATCGCGGAAAGCGGTGAGTTGAAAAACCCGGAACTGGTGGTTCAGAACAAGATAGGCGGCAATCCCGGGATAGGCCACGAGATGATCGAAAATGGCCCTGGACGAATTTCGCACGTCCTGTTCCCAGTCGCCGGTTGGCTCCGGCCACTTCCCGATCAGGCTCTTGTAGAACAGGTTCATGATGCCCGACGTCAGCCAGTCGCGCCCGCCGATATAATAATGGATCAGCGCCGGCGTGACTTCCAGCGACCGCGCGACAACCACGATCGACAGGTCCTGCAGTGCCACCGTCTTCGAAAGCTTGAGCGCCTTTTGCAGGATGCTTCGCCGGCTGACACCGCCTTTTTCGTTGGCGGACGGACGCCCCGGCCGCCGCCCCGCGCCCCGCGCCGGCTTGCGGTGCGGCTTGCTCGCATCGTCTCCGCTGGTCTTCTTGCCGCTCAAGCCCCCAAGCCCCTATCTTCAAACGAATAACGGCGCGGCATTCGGAATCCACACCCGTAACCCACTCTCTGTCAGACGGATTACCGCAATGTAAAGGTCCGCATTGAGGCAGGTTGGACGATCATCGTACTTTGATAAGCGTTTGGGGCAAGCCGATCTATGCAAGCGCGCAGCCGGCGGGGCGTGCGATCGACCGCCGCATGGCAACCCGAAATCGGCCCGGTGCTTTCCTCAGCGGGTGACCAGAACAGGCCGGAGCCCTGCCGAGGAGTCGTACGCCATGGCCTCCTCGATCTGGTCGAAGCCGAACTCCTTGCCGATTCTCGTCGCGAGCAGCGGATCATCGATGAGCGCTTCGATATCCCGGGTCGCCGCAGCCAGCTTTTGGGGGTCCGCCAACGTCTCCGTCTCGAGCACCGAGTAGCGCTTCATTGTGAGGTTTTTCTCGATGATGTGCATGGTGGAGAACACCGCGGGCTTTGCCGCACCCATGATCCCGGCGACGTAGATTGTCGCGCCTTCGGGCAGTGCCGGCACGATACGGCCGAACAGTTCGCCGCCGACACCGTCGAACACGGCAGTCGTGTCGAGGCGAGCGGCCAGTTCCCGCAATTGTTCCTCGAAATCTCCCTCGCTTGTCAGCAAAACGTTCTCGATCCCCTTGTTGACAAGCGCGTCACGCGAGGCTTCCGAGCGGACGAGGAAGATCGCCGGAATGCCCATCCGGCGGGTCAAGGCCGCGGCAATCAATCCGGTTGCCGAAGACCCCGCCGTGGCGATGATGCCGCGGTGCCCTTCCCCCTGCACCTGCGCCAGAAAGGCATAGATGGTCAGGACGTTGGCGAGCGAACCATTATAGTCTCGCACCCGCACGTTATCGGGCAGGATGAGGCAGGTCTCATAAGGAACCTGCGCCGTCTCGCACCACAGGCCCGTCGCCTCGGCGCTCGGCTTGAGTGCTTTGTAGATGGCCACCTTGCGGCCCAGATATCGCTCCGGAACACCCGCCCCGATCGCAGTGATGGTGCCGCCTCCGTTCGAGCCATAAATATCGTGCAGCGCGGTGGCCCAGGTGCCGTTGGGCAGCGGGTGGCCGAGGAAGAACTTGTCCCCGTGCATGATGCTGGCCGAGTCCATGCTCACAAGCACATGACCAAGCGCGGGCTCCGTCGGCGTCGGCACTTCACGGACTTCGAGCGACCGATCGTCGGTATAGCAGATTGCTTTCATGGCCTTCACACTCCCTTGCCGGCGGACAGATCGGCATAGGCCTTGGTCGCGAATTGCTCGAAGGTCGTGGCCGGGCGTCCGAGCAACCATTCCAGCGTGCGCGGATTGCCGACGAAGTCGTACTGTTTGTACCACGCCATGATGGAGCGGATGATGTCCTCCTGATGGCTGAAATCGCTGCCGGGCTCGCGATCCGCCCATAGCGCGTTGATCAGGTCGTCAGCCGTCCCGGGAGCGGGGGTGATTTCGCGGCCCATCACGCGAGACAGGATCTGCGCCATGCCTGCATGGGTGAGCTTGTCCGGCCCGGCGAGTTCATAGGTCGCGAAGTAGTGGGCCGAGCCTTCGATCAGCACCTTGGCCGCCACATCGGTCAGATCCTCGAGCGAGAGATAGCTGTGCACGCGGCTGTCATCTTCATGGAAGAACGGCAGTGTGCCTGTGTGCATGGCCGGGGCGACATAGACTTCCGGTGTCATGAAATCGCAGGGTCGCAGCGCGGTGAAATTGAGGCCCGATTTGACTAGCGCCAGCTCATGATCGAGCTTGTAGCGGTGCTGGATGATGTCGATGAACGGCTGCAGCAACGACAGCAGGACCACGTGCCGCACGCCGACCTTTTTCGCGGCCTCGACCATGGCATATCCCATCGCCAGCTCGCGCGGATGGGCCCCGGGGCCGATATGGTAGACAGCCTCGCAGCCATCGAGCGCGTCGGCATAGACTTCGGGATCGCTAAGGTCGCCGACGAAGACTTCCTTGGCACCCAGACGGAGCACTTCTTCGTCCCGCCCCGGCGTTCCGCGCGCGCCCCGGACATCGAAGCCGGCCGCAGCCAGCTTGGGGATCAGAAGCTTGCCTTGATGGCCATAGGCAGCGGTGACAAGAACCTTCATTGCAACTCTCCCTCAATCGACTGCGCGCTTTTTCGAAAGCGTTCTTGCCAGCCGAAACAATTGTTATATTTGTTAATTCATGACGGCCTTCAGGCCGCCAGAGCCTGCACGCCGCCATCCGGCGGCTCGCACCGAGTGGTCCGGGGCCGCCGCATCGCAGGACGCGGCAGGCCCGGGCCCGCCGGGATCATTTCATTTCGAAATAGCCCGACTTGCCGGTCACGACATCCGGCTGACCGTCGATCGACGCGGGGCGGATCAACGCTGCGGTGATCTCATGCGACAGGTGCAACGCAAATTCGCGGGTGAAGAGGTTCTTCCAGCGTTGCCGCGCGACGTTGGTTGTCAGCGCCCGTACCTCGCGCGGGCGAGCCATGAGATGCCGCGCCATTGCCCAGGCTTGCTTGAGCAGCTCTTCGCGGGGCACGATGTCGCTCACCAGGCCCCAGTCCAGCGCCTGCTGCGCGGTGACCGGCTGGCCGAGGAACATCGCCTTGTTCGCGCGCTTCAGGCCCATCAGTTCCTGCAGGATCAGGTAGTTCCCGTCGCCGGGCACGAGGCCAAGCGTGAAATGCGGTTCGACGAAGGTCGTATCGGGCGTGCACAGCGTAAGGTCCGCCAGCAAGGGGGTTTCGGCGTGGAAACCCGGCCCGTTGATCGCGCCGATGACCGGGATGTTCACGTTCCAGATCAGCTCCTCGACGATCTTGGTCCCGTCGGTATGAAACATATCGTAGATCAGGTCGGTGAACGGCGGCGGCGCTTCGCCGTCGATTTCCTGGCCGACACTGGTGTTGTGATCCACCGACTTGACCCAGTAATCGCCCGTCCCGGTGAGGATCATGACCTCGTTCTTGCGGTCGGCACCGACCGCGCGGAACATCTGAGCGAAGGCGCGGTGCATCTCGAGGCCGAACAGGGCTTCCTCGCCATTGGTATGCACGCGTACCTCGATGATGCCATCTTCGCGCTTCATCTTGAAAAAGGGAGAGAGGCGTTCAGAGTAGCTCTCAAACGCTTCGTCCGGCAGGAACCTGGTCACCATTTCAATATCCTTCCCAATGAATCGTTCTGACGCGACGTGGCCACGTTCGGTGGCCTTCTCTCCGCCGGATGTCGGCTGCTTCCGGACCATCCCGACCAGCATGGATCGCGGGCCCGCATGGCTGAAGCCACGGCCAGTAATTAACGTACATAACAATAAAAATGCAGGCAATCGATATATGGCGCTGGTTGGCGGATACGCGCCCCAATCGGCGTTGCGGCAAGGCAGCGATGACGTCGATTGCCGGTCACGGCCCTCAGGGGGGCGACCTGCATTTTCGGAACCAGGCGTTGCTGATCGGCCCAGGGTCTCGTGGATAGGCCCGTACCGATCGGCAAAGGTCCACCGACCATGGCGCAAGCGGCCGCAGGGAAGCGCCGGCGGAAATCTACCCTCCCGCCGGCGCCCTGCATTGTTGTCGTCTCGCAGATGCTCGGCTGGCGATCTTTAAACGATCGCCAGCGATCATCGGAGCCTAGAAGCTGTACCCCAACGTCACGCCATAGGTGCGCGGCGGAGCAGGCTGCGCGATGTCGGACCCTCCGGCCACCCCGGCCTGGTAGGTGTAATAGTAGGAGTCGGTCAGGTTGCTGCCCCAGACCGAGAGACGAAGCCCGTCGTCGCCTTCCCAGCCGAGCGAAGCGGAAAGCACCACATGCTCATCCACGAAGAGGCGGTTGTCCAGTTCGTTATAGGCCTTGCCGGAATACAGAAGATTGCTGCTAAGCCTGATCGCCCCGCCATTGACCGGCTGACGATATTCGAAGCCGATATTGCCCGAGAGTTCGGGAGCATTGGGCAGGCGATTTCCCTTGGCATTATAGGTTGGGTCACCAGTGTCGTTGAAGCCACTGGGCAGACGTTCCGTATTGGGAGCACCCGGAAAATCGCCGATCTCCGTGTGCAAATACCCACCATTGGCACGCAGAGTAAGTTCCCGTGTGACCCTTCCGGTCAGTTCCACTTCGACGCCGTAGAGCTTTGCAGACGGCCCGTTGACGGTCGAAACAACGCCAGCGACCACGCGCTGAAACTGGATGTTCTCGAAATCATAGTAGAAGGCCGAGCTATTGAATATCAGCCTTCGGTCGAGCAACTGCGTTTTCAGGCCGACCTCATAGGCGTCGAGCTGTTCGGGCAGAAAACCCGTATTGAACGAAGGCGCGGTCCCGAGAGAGAAGCCGCCCGATTTCGTGCCGCGGTTATAAGAGATATACCCCAGCACCTCGGGACTGAATTTATAGTCCAGAGAAACCCGCCATGTCGGCTTTTCGGTTACAATCTTCTTGGTCTGTTCGGGGTCGAGGGCAATGGGCGAGTCCGAGATATATTGGGACCCCGTATAGGTCACCTCGTCCCGGGTATACCGAATCCCCGCGGTCAAACTAAGCTGGTCCGTCAGCGGATAGGTGCCTTGCGCAAAGCCCGAGATCGACCGGGTCTTGTCCACGCCGAACAACGACACGCCGGGAAGCGGCGAGAATGCAAGGCCCGTGATTTTGGTCGGATCGATTTCTGCGTCGTAATTATAGTAAAAAACGCCGGCAAGCCACTGAAAGTCCGAGTCCGAGGGAGCCAGCACATGGAATTCTTCGGATATCATCCGCGTATCGATGACGAAATCACCCCTGACGATGGGCAGCGGCGTAGTGTCCTGGTCGATCACCTGAGTCGCGTCGAATTTCGAATAGGCGGTAATGCTCCGGACCATGAACGGTCCGAAATCATGCGTAGCGGTAAGCGATCCGCCATAGCCCTCGCCATCGACGAACGCATCGGCATTGCCGGCGGTCTGGTATCGCCCCTGAAATCCCAGACCCGCGCCCGGGGGGTTCTGGAGGGCAATATTGTGGTGATTGAACTTACCGTAATTGCCCGCCAGGGTTATTTCGGTCGCATCCCCCGGCGTGAACAACAGCTTCCCGCGCGCGTTGAAATCGCGAGCATAATAATCGTCCGTGCCGAGTGTTACGTTGCGGCCCCAGCCCTCATTCTGATTTTGATACTGGACCGCCAGATTTGCTGCCAGACTGTCCGTCAGGCCGCCTGAAATATAGGCCGACGAACTTACGGTTTCGTAATTGCCATAGCTGACATCGAAATCCATCTCGGGATCGAAGCTTGGCGCCTTGGTGATAACCTGCACCACGCCGCCCGTCGCGTTGCGACCGAAAAGCGTGCCTTGCGGCCCCTTGAGCACCTCGATCCGCTCGAGACCGTTGAATTCGAACACATTGGCATAGACGGACGGCTGGTAGACGCCGTCAACATAGATCGCGACGGAGCTTTCAGCGGCAATATCCGCCGAAGAAGATCCGATCCCGCGCAGGAACGGAGCGGCAGCACCAACCGACTTGACCACAACCAGGTTCGGAACGACCGACTGAAGCTGCGACGTGCCGGTAATCCCGGTATTTTCCAATGTGGAGGAATCGACCGCACTGATGGAAATCGGCACATCCTGAAGGCGCTGCTCGCGCCGTTGCGCCGTGACGATAATAACCCCGGCGTCCTGATCGGCTTCATCAGCCCGATCGTTTCTGCCAACCGTGTCTTGCGAAGGCTGCGAATTGCCCGCCGTCTGTGCCAGCGCAGGCTGAATCATGAAAGTGAAGGCCGAAGCCCCGCTCAACAATAATAGCTTTGCCCTCATCCGATTATCCTCTCCCAATATTTATTTTTATTTGCTCGCAATAAAATTGCTGCAATTTTTGTTTGCCAGCTACTTCGCGCCCAATTGTGGAGCACGATTTTTGCCGAAGAAAATTTTTATGATAGGGGGATTAATTTGTCAAGGCGCTTGAGGCCCCTCTCAAAATCATCTGACGGGACTTACGAAGAACGCGATGTCCTTGTTCAGCACAGTTTCCCGCCCCCTCTGAAGCGACGCGCCACGAACCGGTCGAGATGCCGGACGTCAGGCTGAGATTTCCTTCCGACAAGAGCCGAATGCCCTTAAGTCAGGATCTCAGAATTCACTGCCATCGCGCGCAATCACCACGACACCGCCAAACACGTCGCGCACACCCTGCACATACCCGCGCATGTCGTATTCGCTGTCCACACCCGGCCCGACATGTGTCAGAACGACCATCTTCACACCGGCTCGCGCGGCCAAACGCCCCACTTCATTGGGGGTCAAATGTTCTTCGCGCTGATGGTCGATCGTGGGCTTCAGCTCGGCGTCGGTGGCACCTGCGAACGCGGTCTTTTTCATGATCTCGATCACCGCATCCAGGTCGATCACTTCGCTTACCAGCACATCCGCGCCCCTGGCGAGTTCCACGACCGCGTCCGACGGGCCGGTATCTCCGGTAAAGACGACCGAGCGATCGGGGGTGTCGAAACGATAGGAGTAGGACCGGGCCGCGCCCAGCGGCCGACGTCCGTCGGGCATGGCGCTATAATGCGTATTTTCGACTGCGGTGACGCGAACCTTGTCGTCTTGATAGATGACGGCAGGCCCGGTGACATCAATATCGTGCGGCCTGACCAGTTCTGAGATCGTCGGGGATGGCGGTATCTGGGCCGTGTATATCCCTTCGGGGATCGACAGGTATTTCTCCGCGTCGCTGACGAACGTGCCGGTCGCCGGCGGCCCGTAAATATCGATCGGTTTCCCGGCACGGGCGATCCAGGAGTACCCCAGTAGTGGGGCAAGTCCTGCGACATGGTCGAAATGCAGATGGGTGATAAATATACGTTCGATTTGCGCCGGTTGGATGCCAACCATCGCCAACTGATGTGACACGCCCGGTCCGGCGTCGATCAGATAGAGACGCGATCCCACCTGCAGAAGATTGGCCGACCCTGATCGCTTCGCTTGCGCGATTGGCCCGGCCACGGTTCCCAAAGTAATGATACGCGTAGCCTCAGAGGCCGGAACAGCGCCCTCTTGGGCGGTAGCGTCTCCATTGGAAGCAACTACAGCCGGTGCGGAAAAACATGCAATGGCCATAGCGCCGACAAGAGCGGCGCCGGCAAGCAATGGCGTATGTTTCAAACCATTGCCGGTGTTGGGCATTCGGATCATCCTCTACTCCTGAAATTGATCGCGTTTGTAACGATCGGTGCCGCCATGTTTTCAAAACGGTCTATTTTTATTTGAATCGACTAGTCATGTCGCAACATACGCCATGATATACTTATCCCCGCACGTCCTCTATCTTGTGATATTTTCCACCAAAGAACAGTAATGGCAAAGTATCGCGCTCTTTCTCGAGCTGTTCGACTCTCCCTACTACAAGCAGGTGATCGCCGACTTCGTGCACCACCTCCGTCACGCAATCGATCCAGGCCAGAACGCCATCGAGAATGGGCTGGCCCCCGGGGCTCGAACGGTGGCTCAGCCCGGCAAACTTGTCGGGTGAACTCGCGGCGAAACGCTTGCAATATTCCAGCTGTTCGTGACCCAGCACGCTGACGCAGAAGCGCCCCACTTCTGCGATTCCCTGCCAACTCGACGAGGTTTTCGCCGGGCAGAAGCCAACCAGGGGCGGATCGAGCGAGATCGAAGAGAACGAACCGACGACCATGGCATGCTTGCGCCCGTCGGAACCTTGCGCGGCGACCACGCAGACGCCGGTCGGATAGGCCGACAGGACATCGCGAAACTTCCGGGAATCGATCATCGATTCCACGATCTGGCCGCGATCGGATCGGGCGTCCTCCGGGCGCTTCTCGCCGCCATCAGACGGGGCCCGGGCAATGAATCGCAGCCAGCTTGTTCGACATTTGCTTCTCCGCCTGATCTGCAGTTGGGCCAGGGCATCGCACCAGGGCTCGACCTGGTCCCTGACAGCAGAGCATCTCTCACCGGGATCATATTTTATACGGGTAATAAATGACAAGATCGATCTGCGCGGTCAATTCTAGGGTTTCGGCTGAAGGCCAGGCGCACCCTTCGTGGCTGGTCCGGTTCCTCTCGGACGACGCGGGAAAGGAACGCACAGGTCAGATCGCCGCCAGCACGGCGTCACCCATCTGCGCCGTCGTCAATTTTCCGCCGAGGTCCGGTGTGCGGGCACCGTTTTCCAGCGCCTTCGCCACCGCCGCATCGATCCGGTCGGCCTCCGCCCCCATGCCGAGCGAATAGCGCAGCATCATCGCGGCTGACAGAATGGTGGCGAGCGGGTTGGCCTTGCCCTGCCCCGCAATGTCGGGTGCCGAACCGTGAATCGGTTCGTACAGCCCCTTCTGTTCCGCATCGAGCGAGGCTGACGGCAGCATGCCGATCGATCCGGCACACATCGACGCCAGATCGGACAGGATGTCACCGAACAGGTTGCCGGTAACGATCACGTCGAACTGCCCGGGATTACGGACCAGCTGCATCGCGGCATTGTCGACATACATATGGCTGAGTTCGACATCGGGAAACTCGGCCGAAACCTCGATCACGACATCGCGCCACAGCTGCGAGGTTTCGAGCACATTGGCCTTGTCGACCGAACACAGCTTGCCCTTGCGGGCGCGCGCGGTCTCGAAGCCGACGCGGGCGATGCGGGACACCTCGTCCTCGTCATAGGACATGATGTCATAGCCTTCGCGGCGACCCGTCGCGGTCTTGCGCATGGCCTTTTCGCCGAAATAGACATCGCCATTGAGCTCGCGCACGATCACCATGTCGATCGCCTGCGCCACTTCGGGGCGCAGTGCCGAAGCGTCGGCCAGTTCCTTGAACAGGGTCGCCGGGCGCAGGTTGGCGAACAGCGTCAGCTCCTTGCGCAGGCCCAGGATCGCCTGTTCCGGGCGCAGATGCCGCTCCAGCTTGTCGCACTCGGGATCGCCGACCGAACCGAACAGGATCGCGTCGGCGCGCCGGGCGATGTCGAGCGTTGCGGGCGGCAGCGGGTGCCCGGCGGCCTTATAGGCCGCGCCGCCGACCAGGGCGGTTTCATAGCGCAGCTTGTCGCCAACGACCTTGTCGAGCACGCGAACCGCCTCGGCGATGACTTCGGGGCCGATGCCGTCTCCGGGCAGCAAGGCAATCAACATGTCGTGTTCCTCTTCGGTGTCGTTTTGTTCAAAGCCAGGGTCGATCCGCAGCCATTATCGCTTCGAAAGCAGCAATTTCCGCGTCCTGCGCCAGCGTCATGCCGACCTCGTCCAGCCCGTTGAGCAGACAATGCTTGCGGAACGGATCGATTTCGAAGGTGAAGCGGTCCTGGAACGGCGTGGTTACCGTCTGATTTTCGAGGTCGATGGTGATCGGGTCGGTCTTCGCGACTTCAAGCAGACGGTCGACCACCTCCTGCGGCAGGACCACGGTCAGAATGCCGTTCTTGAAGGCATTGCCCGAGAAGATGTCCGAGAAGCTGGGCGCGATGATCGCCTTGATTCCCATATCGAGCAGCGCCCATGCGGCATGCTCGCGGCTCGACCCGCAACCGAAATTGTCGCCCGCGATCAGGATATTGGCACCGGCATATGCGGGATCGTCGAAGATGTTGCCGGGCTCCGCACGGATCGTCTCGAACGCGCCCTTGCCCAGCCCCTTGCGAGTGATCGTCTTGAGATATTGCGCCGGGATGATGACGTCGGTGTCGACGTTCTTGAGGCCGAAGGGGATCGCCCTGCCCTCTACAACGCGGATCGGGTTCATGCGTCGGCTCCCACCGGTTCGAGTTTGCGGACGTCCGCCAGATGGCCGGTCACTGCCGCCGCCGCTGCCATCGCCGGGCTGACCAGATGGGTGCGCGATCCCGGCCCCTGCCGACCGACGAAGTTGCGGTTGGAGGTCGAGGCGCAGCGTTCGCCCGGCGGCACCTTGTCGGGGTTCATCGCAAGGCACATCGAGCAACCCGGCTCGCGCCATTCGAAGCCAGCGTCAATGAAGATGCGGTCGAGCCCCTCTTGCTCAGCCTGACGCTTCACGAGACCGGAACCCGGCACGATCAGCGCCTGGCTAACGTTGTCAGCGACCTTGCGGCCCTTCACCACCGCTGCGGCAGCGCGCAGATCCTCGATCCGGCTGTTGGTGCAGCTGCCGATAAAGATGTTCTCGACCGCAATGTCCTCCATCCGCGTGCCGGGGGTCAGCCCCATATAGTCGAGCGACTTTTGCGCTGCGGCCTGCTTGGACGGGTCGGCAAAGCTCGCCGGATCGGGCACCACGCCGGTGATCGGCACCACATCCTCGGGGCTGGTCCCCCAGGTCAGCGACGGTGCGATGGCGGCGGCATCGATCACGACGACCTTGTCGTAGTTCGCGCCCGCGTCGGTCGGCAGCGTTTTCCACCAGGCCAGCGCCTTGGCCCACTTGTCGCCCTTCGGCGCCATCGGCCGGCCCTGAAGATAGGCGTAGGTTTTCTCGTCGGGCGCCACCAGCCCGGCGCGCGCGCCTGCTTCGATCGACATGTTGGCGACCGTCAGCCGCCCCTCGATCGACATCTCGCGAAAGACGTTGCCGGTATATTCGATGACATGGCCGGTGCCCCCGGCCGCGCCGATCACGCCGATAATGTGCAGGATCACATCCTTGGGCGTCACGCCCTGGCCAAGCACGCCGTCGACGCGCACTTCCATCGTCTTCGAAGGGGTCAGCAGCAGCGTCTGGGTCGCCATGACATGTTCGACCTCGCTGGTGCCAATCCCGAACGCCAGCGCGCCAAGGCCGCCATGCGCCGAGGTATGGCTGTCCCCGCACACAATCGTCGCGCCGGGCAGCGAGAAGCCCTGCTCCGGCCCGACGACATGGACGATGCCCTGCTCGGGCGCGACCGCGTCGATATAGCGCACGCCGAACGCGGGCGCGTTCGTTTCCAGTGCTGCGAGCTGCGTGGCCGACTGGGCATCCGCGATCGGAATGCGACTGCCGTCCGCGTCCACCCGCGCAGTAGTCGGCAGGTTATGGTCAGGTACCGCCAGCATCAGGTCGGGCCGGCGCAGCTTGCGACCGGCAAGGCGCAAAGCCTCGAAGGCCTGCGCGCTGGTGACCTCATGGATAAGGTGGCGGTCGATATAGATCAGACAGGTGCCATCCTCGCGGCGATCGACGACATGCGCGTCCCAGATCTTCTCGTACAGGGTGCGGGGCTTGCTGGTCATGGGCCGTAATCCATTCAATCAACGAACAACAGCGCGGGCGTTTCAAGCAGCCGCTTGATCGCCTGAACATAGCTGGCCGCATCCCAGCCATCGACCACGCGGTGGTCGCAGCTGATCGACAGGTTCATCAACTTGGCGGCGGCGACTTTCCCGTCCCGGAACACCGGCCGTTCCACCACCTTGTTTGGCGCGATGATCGCCACCTCGGGCCGGTTGATCACCGGTGTGGAGGCAATGCCGCCCATCGGGCCGAGCGAGGTGAGCGTCAGCGTCGAGCCCGACAGTTCCTGCGAGGACGCCTTGCCGCTGCGCGCGGCCTCCGCAAGGCGCACGATCTCGCTCGCCAGCTGCCACACATTGCGGCTCTCGGCGTTGCGGATCACCGGCACCATCAGCCCCGCATCGGTCTGGGTCGCCATGCCGAGATGGACCCCGCCCGAACGAGTGACGATCCCTGCCTCGTCGTCATAGCGGGCGTTGATCATCGGGAAGTCGGGCAGCGTCTTGCAGATCGCAGTGATCAGCAGCGGCAGCATGGTGAGTTTGGGCTTGGCCCCGCGCGTCGCGTTGAGGTCGGCGCGCAGTTCCTCCAGCCTGGTGACGTCGATCTCGTCGACATAGGTGAAGTGCGGGATGGCGCGCTTCGATGCCGCCATGCTCTCGGCGATGCGGCGGCGCATGCCGATCACCCGGACCTGTTCGTCCTGGCGCTGGCCACCGGCAGGGCGATAGCCGCCGCCGGCATTGTAGCTGAGGAACTGGTCGAGATCGCCGTGGCGCACGCGGCCATCTTCGGCAGGTTTCACCTGCGCCAGATCGATGCCAAGGTCCTGCGCGCGCTTGCGCACTGCGGGGCTGGCGAGAACTTTCGCCTCGGTCTTCGGTGCGCTCTTTTCGACCGGCTGGTTGGGCGCAGGCTCGGGATCGGCTTCGTGCGCGTCGTCTGCATCGTTCGCATCGGGGTTTTCGACCTCGATCCGTTCCTCGACCTCGTCATCCTTCGGCGCAGGCGCGGCTTCAGGCTCGGCGGCCTTGGCGTTGTCCTCGGCCACATCGTCGGGAATTGCGCCCTCGATCTCGATGGTGACGAGCATCGACCCGATCGGGATCGTGTCACCCACCTCGCCCGCGATCTCCAGAACCTTGCCCGCGACCGGGCTTTCCATTTCGACGGTCGCCTTGTCGGTCATCATGTCGGCGATCTGCTGGTCTTCCTCGACCATGTCGCCAACCCTGACGTGCCAGGCGACGATCTCCGCCTCGGCGATGCCTTCGCCAATGTCTGGCAGGTTGAAGGTGAATTTCGCCATGAGATCAATCCTGCATCACTGTCTTGAGCGCGGTGGCAACGCGCTTTGGTCCGGGGAAATAGTCCCATTCGAAGGCATGGGGGTACGGCGTATCCCAGCCCGCCACGCGTTCCACCGCCGCTTCGAGCCAGTGGAAACACCGCTCCTGCACCAGCGCCGAGAGTTCGCCGCCAAAGCCGCCATAACGCGACGCTTCGTGGAGGATCACGCAGCGCCCGGTCTTCTTCACGGACTCGACGATCGTATCGATGTCGAGCGGCACGATCGAACGCAGGTCGATCAATTCGGCATCGACGCCGCTGTCCTCGATCCCCGCAAGCGCGACATGGACCATGGTGCCGTATGCAAGCACCGTCGCCGCCTCGCCCTCGCGAACAACCGCCGCCTTGCCGAGCGGAACGGTATAATGCCCCTCTGGCACCTCGGCATCGGCGTGCCCCGCCCAGGACTTTACCTCCTGATCATGGCGGCCATCGAACGGTCCGTTGTAGAGCCGCTTGGGTTCGAGGAAGATCACCGGATCGTTGCATTCGATCGATGAGATCAGCAGTCCCTTCGCATCATAGGGATTGGACGGAATGACCGTCTTCAGTCCGGTAATGTGCGCGAAGATCGCCTCCGGGCTCTGGCTGTGGGTCTGCCCGCCGAAGATGCCGCCGCCATAGGGCGACCGCACGGTGATCGGCGCCCAGAATTCGCCCCCGGACCGATAGCGCAGCCGCGCGGCTTCCGAGACGAGCTGGTCGAACGCGGGCAGGATGTAATCCGCGAACTGGATTTCTGGTACGGGCCGCAGGCCATAGGCGCCCATGCCGATCGCGGTGGCGATGATGCCGCCTTCTGATATCGGCGCGTCGAAACAGCGCTTGAGCCCATGCTTCTGCTGCAACTTGTCGGTCGCGCGGAACACGCCGCCGAAATAGCCGACATCTTCGCCGAAAATCAGCACCTTGGGGTCGCGGGCCAGCATCACGTCGAGCGCGGAATTGATCGACTGGATCATGTTCATCGTGGCCATGATCAATCCTTCGCCTCGCGCAGTTGCTCGACCAGGCGCCAGTCGGGTTCTTCGAAAACGCCCTCGAACATCTGTTCGATCGGCGGTTTGGATTTGCCCAGCGTGCCGATCTTCTCGGCCTGCTTCACGGCGGCGCGCACGGCGGTGTCGAGTTCGGCGGCCAGCGATGCGTGGCGTTCCTCATCCCACGCGCCAATCGCGATCAGGTGGCGCTTCAGCCGCTCGACCGGATCGCCCAGCGGCCATGTCGAGGGTTCGTCCGCCGGGCGGTACTTGGTCGGATCGTCCGAGGTCGAGTGGCCCTCCGCGCGATAGGTGAACAGCTCGATCAGCGTTGCACCGCGGTTGCTGCGCGCCCGTTCCGCCGCCCATTGCGTCGCGGCCCAGACGGCAAGGAAGTCATTGCCGTCGACCCGCAGGCCCGGGATGCCGTAGCCGATTGCCTTGGCGGCAAAGGTCGTCTCTTCGGCGCCGGCGATCCCGGCGAAGGAGGAGATCGCCCATTGGTTGTTGGTCACGCACAGCACGACAGGCGCGTGATAGACCGACGCGAAAGTCAGCGCCTCGTGAAAGTCCCCTTCCGCCGTGGTCCCCTCGCCAATATAAGCCAGCGCAATCTTGTCGTCTTCGGAATAGGCCGACGCCATCGCCCAGCCCACCGCATGGCCGAACCGGCTGCCGACATTGCCCGACAGCGAATAGAAGCCATAGTCGCGCGCCGAATAGAGGATCGGCAATTGCCGACCCTGCAACGGGTCCTGCGCATTGTTGAAAATCTGGTTCACCAGATCGGTCAGCGGATAGTCGCGCGCCATCAGCCAGCTGAGGACGCGATAGGTGGGAAAGCTCATGTCGCCGCGATCGAGCGCCAGCGACTGCGCGGCTCCGATCGCCTCTTCGCCGGTGGATTTCATGTAGAAGCTGGTCTTGCCCTGGCGGTGCGCTCGGAACAGGCGGTCATCGAACGCGCGCGTCAGCATCATCGCGCGCAGCCCCTTGATCATCGTGTCCGTCGGCAGCCTGGGGTTCCACGGCCCGACGGCACCGTCCTGCTCGTCCAGCACCCGGATCAGCGTGTAGGGCAGATCGCGAAGCTCGTGCTCGGGCGCGCCGATATCGGGGCACCGCACCGCACCGGCAGCCGGTATCTCGAAATGATCGAAACTGGGTTGCTCGCCCGGCCGCGCATTGGGTTCGGGCACGTACAGACTCAGCTTGGCACGGTTTTTCATCGCCTCTCCTCCGCACGAGGGTAGCGGAGCGGAGGGAGGAGAGATTTTTCCTATTTATTCCGGATTTGAAATTAATTAGGATGATAATTTCATAAAGCCAGGAATTTTAGGATAGATTGACGGATGGACGATGCTGACCGACGAATTCTGCGTGCAGTGCAGGCGCATCCCGATCTCCCGATCACAGAGCTCGCCGAAAAGGCGGGCCTGTCGCACACGCCGTGCTGGCGCCGTCTGAAGAAGCTGGAAAAGGAAGGCATAATCTCTGGCCGTGCGATTCTGCTCGACCCGAAAAGTCTGGGGCTCGTCATCAACGTGTTCGCAAATGTGCGGCTGAAGCAGCACGATGAGGAAACGCTCGATGCATTGGAAAAGGTGGTCCACGTCCATCCGGAAATCGTCGAGGTTTTTTCGATGAGTGGGTCCAGCGACTATGTGCTGCGCGTCGTCGCCAGGAGCGTCGAGGATTATGAGCGCTTCCTCAAAAAGGTCCTGCTGCACCTCCCGGGTGTCAGCTCGGTCAATTCCAGTTTCGCGCTGAAGACGATCAAGATGACGACGACGCTGCCGGTTTGACAGCCGGCACTCGCCCGCTGGACGCGATGGATCGGATCTTTCGATTGCCGGCCAGCGGGAAATTACCGGCCAGCGGCCGCGCGCTATTGCGCAGGCTCCACAACGCACAGCACCGCATCGACCTGCACCTGTCCGCCGGTGCTGGCGGCAAGATCGGTCACGGTCCCGTCGAACGGCGCGGTGAGCGCGTGCTCCATCTTCATCGCTTCGAGCACCATCAGCCGCTGACCGGCAGTGACGCTGTCCCCCTCGGCCACATCGACCGCGATGACCTTGCCCGGCATCGGCGCGAGGATGGCACCGTCAGCGGCGGTGGCGGTGCCGCCTTGAACACGCCAAGGCGTGATCGCGTATGTCTGACCTGCCTCGTTGACGAGCGCCATTCCAGAGGGTTCGTCAATGCGTAAATCTGCGCCACTCCAATCGCCGACAGACACCTCGACAGCTTCTCCGTCAGCCAAAACGAGCGCACTTTCCTTCGGCGAGGCGTTTAATCGCAGACCTATCAAGCCGCCGTGCCAAGGGTGGTCCTCATATTCGCCGACGTTCCATCGCAACGTCGTGAGCGCCTCACGCAAGGCTTTTGCCGTAGGCTTCGATGGCGGAAGCAGGTTGTCGCCTTTGCGCTCAATGAAGCCAGTCTCAAGATTGGCTGAACGGAAATCGTTATCTGAAGCGGCCAGATAGAGAAAGCCAGCGTTCGAGCGGACAGGATAGACATTGATGTTCGCAAGCTTCGCCAAGAGTCCGTCTATGGCTAAGCCGCGATCCTCTGCGTGCACAACCAGCTTAGCGATCATTGGGTCGTAGTAAGGCGAAACCTCGTCACCTTGCTCCACGCCCGTCTCGACCCGACCTGTCCCTGCGTGAAGGCTGAGAAAATTAAGCCGCCCAGTGCTCGGCAAAAAACCCTTCGCTGGGTCCTCCGCATAGAGCCGCGCTTCGATGGCGTGGCCGTTGATGGACAGCTCGTCCTGCTTCTTCGGGATCGGCTCGCCCGCCGCGACGCGCAGCTGCCATTCGACCAGATCGACCCCGGTGATTTCCTCGGTCACCGGATGCTCGACCTGAAGCCGGGTGTTCATTTCCATGAAGAAGATGCGATCCGCGCGCAGGCCCTCGCTGGCATCGGCGATGAATTCGATCGTGCCGGCGCCCTCGTAGTTCACCGCCTTGGCGGCGCGCACGGCGGCGGCGCAGATTTCTTCGCGGGTCGCTTCGTCCATGCCCGGCGCGGGCGCTTCCTCGATCACCTTCTGGTGGCGGCGCTGGAGCGAGCAGTCGCGTTCGAACAGGTGGACGACATTGCCGTGGCTGTCGCCGAACACCTGCACCTCGATATGGCGGGGCGAGGTGATCCATTTTTCGAGGATCACGTCGTCATTACCGAAGCTGGCCTTTGCCTCGCGCCGACAGGATTCGAGCGAGGACAGGAAATCGCCTTCGGCATCGACCTTGCGCATCCCCTTGCCGCCGCCGCCCGCGACTGCCTTGATCAGCACGGGATAGCCGATCGCGTCGGCCTCCTGCTTCAAGCGTTCGGGGCTCTGGTCGTCGCCGTCGTAGCCGGGCGTCACGGGCACGCCCGCTTCGCGCATCAGCTTCTTGGCGGCGTCCTTCAGCCCCATCGCGCGGATCGAGGACGGCGGCGCGCCGACCCAGATCAGGCCTTCGTTCTGCACCGCCTCGGCGAACTCGGCGTTCTCGGAGAGGAAACCATAACCCGGATGGATCGCCTCCGCGCCCGTCTGCTTGGCGGCAGCGATAATCTTCTCGCCGACCAGATAGCTCTCGGCAGCGGGAGACGGCCCGATATGCACCGCCTCGTCGGCGGAGCGCACATGCAGCGCCTTGGCATCGGCATCGGAATAGACCGCGACGGTGGCGATCCCCATCTCGCGCGCGGTGCGGATGATGCGGCAGGCGATTTCGCCGCGATTGGCGATCAAGAGCTTCTGGATCATGGGCATTACATCCTGAACACGCCGAAGGCTGGGCGATCCTCTATCGGCGCTTCGAGCGTTGCGGCGAACGCCAACCCCAGCACGTCGCGGGTCTGGACGGGGTCGATCACGCCATCATCCCACAGGCGCGCGGTGGCGTAATAGGGGTTGCCCTCGTCCTCGTATTTCTGGCGGATCGGCGCCTTGAACGCTTCGGCCTGCTCCTCGGTCCAGCTATCCGCGTCGCGGTGGACGGTGGCAAGCACGGACGCCGCCTGTTCGCCGCCCATCACGCTGATCCGCGCATTGGGCCAGCTGAACAGGAAGCGCGGGCTATAGGCGCGGCCCGCCATGCCGTAATTGCCCGCGCCGAAGCTGCCGCCGATCAGGATCGTGACCTTGGGCACGGTGGCGGTGGCGACCGCCGTGACCAGCTTCGCGCCATGCTTGGCGATCCCTTCCGCCTCGTATTTCCCACCGACCATGAAGCCGGAGATGTTCTGGAGGAACAGCAGCGGGATGCGCCGCTGGCACGCCAGTTCGATAAAGTGCGCGCCTTTGACCGCGCTTTCGGAGAACAGCACGCCGTTGTTCGCGAGCACCGCGACCGGCATGCCCCAGATGTGCGCGAAGCCGCAGACCAGCGTGGAGCCATAGTCCTTCTTGAACTCGTGGAACTCGCTGCCGTCGACCAGCCGCGCGATCACCTCGTGCACGTCGTAGGGTGCGCGGACATCCTCGGGGATCAGCGCGTAGAGGTCTTCGGCGTCGAACTTCGGCGGGCGCGGGTCTTGCAGCTTTATGTTGGTGGCGCCGCCGGTGTTATCGCCAAGGTGCGACACGATATCGCGCACGATGGTCAGCGCGTGCTCGTCGTTCTCCGCCAGATGATCGACCACGCCGGATTTCTTGGCATGCAGGTCGCCGCCGCCCAGATCCTCGGCGCTGATCTCCTCGCCCGTCGCGGCCTTCACCAGCGGCGGTCCGGCGAGGAAGATCGTGCCCTGATTGCGGACGATCACGCTCTCGTCGCTCATCGCGGGCACGTAAGCCCCGCCCGCGGTGCAGCTGCCCATCACACAGGCGATCTGCGGAATGCCCAGGCTGCTCATCTGCGCCTGGTTGAAGAAGATGCGCCCGAAATGCTCCTTGTCCGGGAAAACCTCGGCTTGGTAGGGAAGATTCGCCCCGCCGCTATCGACCAGATAGATGCACGGCAGGCGGTTCTCCTGCGCGATCTCCTGCGCGCGCAGGTGCTTCTTGACCGTCATCGGGTAGTAGGAGCCACCCTTCACGGTCGGATCGTTGCACACGATCATCACCTGCCGCCCGCTGACGCGCCCGATGCCGCAGATCATGCTCGCGCCGTTGACGTCGCCTTCGTACATGCCGTTGGCGGCCAATTGCCCGACTTCGAGGAACGGCGAGCCCGGATCGAGCAACCGCTCGACCCGCTCACGAGGCAGCAGCTTGCCGCGCGACACATGCCGCTCACGATGCTTCTCGCTGCCACCCAGCGCGGCTTGCGCAACCTTCTCGCGCAGCTCGGTCGCCAGCGCCTTGTTATGCTCGAACCGCGCCTTCGCGTCCGGCGCGTCGCGGTCGAGCTTCGAGGTGAGGACGGGGGCGGTCATCCCGCCGCCCCGATCAGTTCGCGGCCGATCAGCATGCGGCGGATTTCGTTGGTGCCCGCGCCGATGTCGAGCAGCTTGGCGTCGCGCATGTAGCGTTCGACCGGCCAGTCGAGCGTGTAGCCCGCCCCGCCCAGCGCCTGCACGCTCTCCGCAGCAACGCGGAAGGCGTTTTCGCTCGACAGCAGGATCGCACCCGCCGCGTCGAAGCGGGTGGTCTGGCCGGCATCGCAGCTCTTGGCGACCGCATAGGTATAGGCGCGCGCCGATTGCAGCGCGACATACATGTCCGCGACCTTGGCCTGCATCAGCTGGAAGCTGCCGATCGGCTTGCCGAACTGGGTCCGCTCGCGAAGATAGGGGATCACCGTGTCGAGGCACGCCTGCATGATGCCGAGCTGGATGCCCGAGAGCACCACCCGCTCGTAATCGAGCCCGCTCATCAGCACGCCCACGCCGCCGCCGACCGGGCCCATCACGCGGTCCTCGGGAATGCGGCAATCGTCGAACACCAGCTCCGCCGTGGGAGAGCCGCGCATCCCGACCTTCTCGATCTTTTGCCCGATCGAGAAGCCCGCATCGCCCTTTTCGATCAGGAAGGCGGTGATGCCGCGCGATCCGGCCGCACTGTCGGTCTTGGCATAGACCACCAAAGTATCGGCATAGGGCGCGTTGGTGATCCAGAACTTGGTGCCGTTGAGCACATAGCCGCCGTCCACCGCCTCGGCCTTGAGCTTCATCGAGACGACGTCCGACCCGGCGCTCGCTTCGCTCATCGCGAGGCTGCCGACATGCTCGCCGGAAATGAGCGGACCGAGGTACTTTGCCTTCTGCGCGTCGGTGCCCCAGCGGCGGATCTGGTTGACGCACAGATTGGAATGCGCGCCGTAGCTGAGACCCAGCGAGGCGCTCGCGCGGCTGACTTCCTCGACCGCGATCACATGTTCGAGATAGCCGAGACCGAGCCCGCCATCAGCCTCGTCAACGGTGATGCCGTGCAGGCCCAGCTCGCCCATCTGCGCCCATAGCTCCTCGCGCGGAAACCAGTCCTCGCGGTCGATCTTCTCGGCCAGCGGCGCGATCTGCTCATCGGCAAAACGGCCCACACTCTCGCGGATCATCTGGGCACTCTCACCCAGCTGGAAATCGAAATCGGGGGTGGCGCGCATGGTAAAGGCCTCTCTTCGGAATCTTGCGACTGGTCTAGACAACCGGACAACGAATTGAAAATTGATATGATCCTATCTTCCGGATAGGAAATATCTATGATCAAGCGATCCCACATCCGCCAGTTCCTGGCGCTGGTCGAAGCGGAATCCTTCACCGTCGGGGCAAGCCGGATCCATGTAACACAGCCAACGCTTTCGGCCGGCATTGCGGATCTCGAACGGATCGTCGGAGCCAAGCTGTTCCTGCGCAGCAAGCGCCGCGTCAGGCTGACAGAAGCCGGGCAGCGTTTTCTGATCCTTGCCCGCGACATCGATCAGAACTTCAGGAAGGCGGACCGGTTCAGCAAGCGAACGATCGAACGCTGGCCGGACCTGCGCATCGGCCTGATCAGGACGCTTGGCAGCGAGATGATGGAGGCGCTTGTGGCGCCGCTTTCATCGCGCTTCTCGATCGAGATAACCGAGGGCTCCGATGCGGAATTGCGCAGTTTGCGGAGCAAGGATCGGCTCGATGCGATTGTCACCACGAAACGAGAGGCCGACACCGAAGAACAGACGATAACGCTGGTTCGCGAACCCTATGCGATGTTCGTGTCCGACAATCATCCGCTGGCGAACGAGCAACAGGTCGAGCCCGAAAGGCTGGCGGGGGAAACGATGATCGCCCGTCGCAACTGCGAGATTCTGCGCGAGACCAGCCAGTTCTTTACCAGGCACGGAGTCCGCCCCAAATTCGCGATGCGGAGCGAGAATGACGACTGGTGCATGAGACTGGTCGCTGCTGGCGTCGGAATAACGACGGCACCCTTGTCGCTGCGGGTGGAGAGAACGACACCCATTGCGGTGAGCGGCTATGATTTCAATCGCACCATCGCCATGATGTTTTCCGCGCAATTTGCCGATTCAAAAATGCGCGAAGAACTGGCGGCGCATATAGGCACGGCCGAAAATCAGCTGTGAGTGTACATCCAATCGCGAGCAACGCAGGGAAGCACGTCGGCCTGGAAAGCCCGATGATGGAGAAAGTGGGACGAAGTTCGAATTCGAAGCCAACGGCCTCAAGCAGCAAAGCGTCAGGCCAGCAAATACTGGCGGAGAGTTCGGGACGAAGTTCGAACTCGGAGCCAACGGCCTCAAGCAGCAAAGCGTTAGGCCAGCAAATAATGGCGGAGAGGGTGGGATTCGAACCCACGTTACGGTTGCCCGTAAACCGCATTTCGAGTGCGGCGCATTCGACCTCTCTGCCACCTCTCCGCGATGGGTCAGCGCATCGATTCGCAAAGCAAATCCGACACACCGGTCGATTGGAGGGCGGGCCATTAGCCCGAAGCGAAACGCTGCACAAGCCCTGGTGCTTGTGCGCCGCCGCGAAATACCTAGATTGAAGCCATGACCCGGCTTTTCTCCACGAGCGATTCGCTCGAAACGGGCGTTCCCATGCCTCCTGTCGCGCATGCGCGCTTTTCCATCGGCGAAGTGGTTCGGCACCGCCTGTTCGATTTTCGCGGCGTGATCTTCGATGTCGACCCGGTCTTCGCGAACAGCGAGGAATGGTATGAGGCGATTCCCGAAGATGCCCGCCCGGCCAAGGACCAGCCCTTTTACCATATCCTCGCCGAGAATATGGATTCGACCTATGTCGCTTATGTCAGCCAGCAGAATCTGGAAGTCGACGAAAGCGATGAGCCGGTCGATCATCCGGCGATCGGCGGCCTGTTCGATCGCATTTCCGACGGCCGTTACCGGTTGAAGAGCGTGCACCGCCACTAAGGCACGCGCCGATCGACAATTTCGGGGCATTTCCTCCGCGTGGGTGGTTGACTTGCCCAGACCTTTCGCTTACCCGCCGCCTTCCTCCTGCGGAGACCCATGTCTTCGCGGGCACATGCAGTTTGAAGAAGAGAAAAACCGATGTTCGCAGTGGTGCGCACGGGCGGCAAGCAGTATCGCGTTGCCGCAGGAGACAAGATCGTTGTCGAGAAGCTCGACGGTGAGGCCGGTTCGTCGGTCACGCTGGACGACGTGCTGCTCGCCGGCGAAGGCAGCGAATTGAAGCCGACCGACGGTCTGACCGTTTCGGCCGAGATCATCGCGCAGGCCAAGGGCGAGAAGGTCATCGTCTTCAAGAAGCGCCGCCGCCATAACTATCGCCGCAAGAACGGCCATCGCCAGCAGCACACGATCCTGAAGATCGTTGCGATCGGCGAGGAAAAGAAGAAAGCCGCCAAGGCAAAGAAGGCCGATGCCGCTCCGGAAACGGATGCGCCGGCCGCCGAAGCCTGAGCCGCAACTGAGATCTGAGGAGTAGTCACTCATGGCACATAAGAAAGCAGGCGGTTCGTCGCGCAACGGTCGCGATTCGGAATCCAAGCGCCTTGGCGTGAAGAAGTTCGGTGGCGAAGCTGTCGTCGCCGGCAACATTCTCGTGCGCCAGCGCGGCACGAAATTCTATCCGGGCACGAATGTCGGTATCGGCAAGGACCATACCCTGTTCGCGCTCACCGACGGCCGTGTCTCGTTCAAGCAAGGCAAGCTTGGCCGCAAGTTTATTTCGGTAGACGCGATGGCGGAAGCCGCCGAGTAACATCGGGCGACCAACCGGGTTGCCCACCAGGGCAGACCCGGGTTCGGCACGCGAACCAGACCAAAAAAGGGAGACGGGTCCGCCCCGGCTCCCTTTTTTCATGCTCCCTCCCCTGCGGATTGCAACCGGCGCGTCACGGCGATGCGTCAAGTGCGCCGCATCGCCTGAGGAGAGTCGACATGTTCGTGCGTACACGCAGACTGATGTTGCGGCCCGGCTGGATCGAGGACGCACCCGAGCTTACCCGCGCCATGGCACATGAGCGTGTCGTGAAGAATATCTCGCGGGCGCCATGGCCCTATCGGCTGAGCGATGCCGAGGAGTTTCTGCGCGGCTGGACCGATCCGATGCTGACGCGCTTCCTGATCGTCGCGCATGAAGGCGGCGCGACACCGATTGTCGGCATGATCGGCGTCGAAGCACGCGATGACGGCACGCATGAAATGGGATATTGGCTCACGCCCGATGCCTGGGGCCGCGGCTATGCCACCGAAGCGGGCCATGGCGTGCTGGCTGCGGTCCGCACCATGGGCGTGCGGCACGTCGCGGCGGCCCATTATCTCGACAATCCTGCGTCGGGAAAGGTGCTGCGCAAGCTGGGCTTCCGGCCGACCGGCGAAGTGCGCAACGTGCATTCGCGCGGGCGCGGGACCGAATCCCCCTGCGCCTATTATACGCGCGATCTCAACGAAGCGCGGGCATCGGGCGATGATCCGGATGACGATGTTCGCATGGCGGCATGACAGCGCCGCCATGCCGGATCACCGATTGATCGCTGCCATGAACTCGTCGCGAAGCTGCGCCACCAGCTTTGCGGCGGGCATGGCACGGGATAGCGGCGCCCCCTGCCCCGCCCATTGCACACCGAAACCCGCCTCGCCGCTTGCTTTGGCTGCGGCATTGAGCGCCTTTCCTGCGTCATAGGCGCGCGGATAATCTGGCGGCGTCACCCCGGACAGCTGGGTTTCGAGTGCGGTGAAACGATTGGCCAATGCCCGGGCAGGACGACCCGAAATCAATCGGGTCATCCGGCTGTGGTGCGCCGCGCTGCTTATCAGGGCGGCGCGATAGGCGTCATCGGCAGCGGATTCGGGACAGGCAATGAAGGCAGTGCCCAATTGTGCCGCAACAGCGCCCAGCGCGCGTGCGGCGGCAATCCCGGCTCCATCCATGATTCCACCGGCGGCAATGATCGGCAGTTCGAAGTCGCGCACCAGCAGCCGCGTCAGCGCCATCGTCCCCAGTGCGTCATCGCGACTATCGGGATCGAATATGCCGCGATGCCCGCCCGCTTCGATCCCCTGTGCAACCAGGGCATCGATGCCGCAATCGCGCGCACGTTTCGCTTCGGCAAGGCTGGTGACGGTGGCGAGCAGGAACATGCCTGCCTGTCTGAGCGCTGCGATCACTGCCGCGTCGGGCAGTCCGAAGTGGAAGCTGACAATCGGAGGCCGCAACGCGAGCAGCATCCGCACCATCGCCGGATCATCGGCAAAGCTGTTGTAGATGGTGCGCAATTGCGCCGGCGGTTCGGCACCGAACTCGGCAAAGACCGGCGCCAGGGCCGCCAGCCAGGCCGTTTCACGCTGCGCATCGGTCCGCGGCGTCGCGTGGACGAAGAAATTGACGTTGAAAGAACCGCCCGTGCGCGCCCGCACTGCAGCGATCATCGCCGCAGCGCCATCGGCATCGGTGGCGCCAACGCCGATCGACCCCAAGGCGCCCGCTTCGGAAACCTGCGACGCCAGTTCCGGCGTCGACACCCCGGCCATCGGCGCCTGCACCAGCGGCACGGTCAAACCGAAACGGTCGAGAAAATCCATGGGACGCTATCTGGTAACGCCCCATGGACCGCGCAAGCGCCGGCCGATCAGGCAGTGGCGGCATCCGGCAACATGGCGTCGGCATAGTCGCTTTCCGCCTTGCCGATCAGCGCGCGATCATCGTGTTTCCAAGGGTGGAAACCGGGGAGGAAAAAGGCGAAATACTGGCCCAGCACCTTGCGGCCCATGCCCGGATTGCCGAACACATAGCGGAACACGCGCCAGCCGACCCGCGGACCCGTCAGGCCGTCCTGCCGCAGCAATTCCATGATCCCGCGCTTGCGGCCGCCCAGGAATCGCCAGGTGGTAAACAACATCACCTTCGCGCGGACCCGCCAGCGCCGCCACCCGCTCCAGTCGCGGGTTGCGTGCAGCCAGGTGTCATAGGCGACGCCCTTGTGCTCGATTTCCTCGATCGCATGCCAGCGCCACAATTTGGCGGCTTCGGCATCGGCGCCTTCCAGATAGCGCGGATCGGCAAGCAGCTCGTGCGCGAGGATCGCCGTGAAATGCTCAAGGCACATGGTGGCCGCCAGGCTGGCAATCGCGGGATGCGCTTTGGTGAGATCGATCTGATCCTGCACATCCGCTTCGAGCAAGCTGATATCATAGCCCTCGCCCGTAACATGCCGGTTGAACGCGACATGCTCGCGCGTGTGCATCACTTCCTGTTTGGTGAAGGCAGCGATTTCGGCCTGCAGGCGCGGCGGCGTGCCTTCGCGGAACTTGCGCACGCTGTCGATGAAAAAGCCCTCGCCCTTGGGAAAGGTGACCGAAAGCGCGTTGAAAAAGGCGGTCGCGACCGGATCGCCGTTCAGCCACCAGCGACGCTGGGCGATACCGCGTCCGAAGCGGCGGTCGCGCGGCGTGATCGAAAGATCGGCCGGGGTTTTTGCTTTCACCACGATAATCCTCCAGGAATGTTTCGAACCGGAAAATGGGTTTTACTTACAACAATGTCAACAGTGAGAAAACGGCTCTCGCCGGAGGAATCGCGCGACCTGGCGCTGGAAGCCGCACGTGATTTGCTGATCGAGGCGGGGCCCCAGGCTGTGACGTTGAAGGCAGTCGCGGGACGCATCGGGCGCACCCACGCCAATCTGCTGCACCATTTCGGTTCCGCCGCCGGGCTCCAGCAGGCGCTGGCCGAGAGCATCGCGAAAAGCGTCACCGCCAGCGTCAGCGAAGCGATCGCCCGGGCACGCGCAAGCGACCAGAATCCGCGCGAAGTCGTCGATCTGACGTTCGACGCATTCGACAAACAGGGCGCCGGGGCGCTCGCCAGCTGGATGATCCTGTCGGGGAATCGGGACGCACTCGATCCCATTCTCGAAGCGATTCATCGGCTGGTGGACATGATCGCAAAGGATTTATCCGGCGACGAACCGGCGCTTCGCAAGGAAACGCTGCATCTGGTGCTGATGGCGCTAGGCGATGCGTTGCTGGGAGAGGCAATGGCGACTGCGCTGGGGCTTTCCCGGGGTACCGCGCGGGAGATCGCAACCGACTCGCTGCTGGCCGCGCCGCTGCTGGGCGGGAAGGACGAACAAGCCACCCCCTAGCCCTTTGGCGCGTTCCCGCCTACATCGCGCGCCATGCATTTTCTGGATCAGGCAAAGATTTATGTCCGGTCGGGCCATGGCGGCCCGGGATCGGTTAGCTTTCGCCGCGAAAAATTCATCGAATACGGTGGCCCTGACGGCGGTGACGGCGGCAAGGGCGGCGATATTATTTTCGAAGCCGTGCCCGGGCTCAATACGCTGATCGATTTCCGGTACACCCAGCATTTTCGCGCGCAACGCGGCAAGGGCGGATCGGGATCGAACAAGACCGGCGCAGGCGGCGACGATCTTGTGATCAAATTGCCGGTGGGCACGCAGATCCTGGCCGATGACGAGGAACGCAGCGTGCTGGTGGACCTGACCAAGGTTGGCCAGCGTGTCGTCTTCCTGCGCGGCGGTGATGGCGGGCGCGGCAATGCCAGCTACAAGACCAGCACCAATCGCGCGCCGCGCCAGCACGGCACCGGATGGCCGGGCGAGGAAGCCTGGGTGTGGCTCAGGCTGAAGCTGCTTGCCGATGCGGGACTGGTCGGTCTGCCCAACGCCGGCAAATCGACCTTCATCAACGCTGTCACCAATGCCAAGGCGAAGGTCGGCGAATATGCCTTTACGACCACGCGCCCGCAATTGGGCGTGGTCAGCCACAAGGGGCGCGAATTCGTGATCGCCGACATTCCCGGCCTGATCGAAGGCGCCGCCGATGGTGCGGGCATCGGCGACCGGTTTCTGGGCCATATCGAACGCTGCCGCGTGCTTCTCCACCTGGTCGATGCGAATGGCGAGGATGTCGGCGAAGCCTATCGCGTGGTTCGCGAGGAACTGGAAGCCTATGGCGCCGGTTTGATGGAAAAGCCGCAGGTGATCGCGCTCAACAAGACCGATCTGCTCGACGAGGAACTGATTGCCGCGATGGCGGCGGAACTTCGCGAAGCCAGCGGCGCTGAGGTATTGCCGATCTCCGGCGCGACGGGCGCCGGCGTTCAGGCCGTGCTCGACAAGCTGATCGAAGCGATCGGCTCCGCCGATTCCAGCCTTCCGGCTGTTGCCCAACCCGATGAAGAGGATGACGAACCGCGCCAATGGTCGCCACTAGCATGATTGAAAACGCCGAACGTTTCTCCCCTGCCCGCTGTGCGCGGCTGATCATAAAGGTCGGCTCGGCGCTGCTGGTCGGCCCGGATGATGAGGTCCGGCGCGACTGGCTGGTTACGCTGACCGCCGATATTGCCGAACGGATGCGCGCCGGCCAGCAGATCGCCGTGGTAAGCTCGGGCGCGATCGCGCTGGGTGCGCGACGGCTGGGCCTGCCGGGCGGCGGGCGCAACAGCCTGGAAGACGCGCAGGCATCGGCCGCGCGCGGCCAGATCGCGCTGGCACAGGTATGGGCCGGCGTGCTCGACAATGAAAAGCTTCAGGCGGCGCAGGTACTGGTGACGCTTGGCGATCTTGAGGATCGGCGGCGCTATCTCAACGCTTCCGCGACGCTCGACCGGCTGTTGTCGCTGGGCGTCATTCCGATCATCAACGAAAACGACACGGTAGCGACCGAGCGCATTCGCTTCGGCGACAATGACCGGCTGGCGGCACGCGTCGCGCAAGCGGCCGAAGCCGATGGCGTCATCCTGCTGTCGGATATCGACGGCCTCTATGACAGCAATCCGCACAGCAATCCCGACGCGAAGCTGATCCCGACCGTCCCCCAGATCGACGCGAAAATCCAGGCGATGGCCGACACGAAATCTTCGTCCGGCATGGGTTCGGGCGGCATGGTTTCGAAGATCGAAGCCGCCAAGATCGCCGCAAGCGCGGGCATCGACCTGGCGATCATCAGCGGCCATGCCGATCATGCGCTGAAAAACTTCTTCGACACGGGGCATGGCACGGTCTTCTATGGCGAAGGCACCCATGGCGCGCGCAAGGCATGGCTGGCCGGCGGTCTGACCGAGGAAGGCATCATCACCATCGATACCGGCGCCGTCGCGGCGTTGAAGAACGGCAAGAGCCTGCTTCCGGCGGGCGCGCTGCGGATCGAAGGCGATTTCAGCCGCGGCGATCTCGTTTCGATCGTCGATACCAAGGGCGCGAAAGTGGCGCGCGGGCTGGTCGAATATGACTATGCCGACGCATGTCGCATCGTCGGCCGCCGCAGCGAGGATGTGGCCGCGATCCTGGGCTATGCGCCGCGATCCGCACTGGTGCATCGCAGCCATATGGCGGTGCTGTGACGACAATTGCGCTGACCGGCGGAACCGGGTTTGTCGGCGGCAAGCTGATCGATCTGGCGCTGGAACAGGGCATTACGGTTCGCGCGCTTACCCGGCGCGATCAGCGCGCACGGGACGGTGTTACCTGGGTGCCGGGGTCGCTCGACGATATCGCTTCGCTGACCGAGCTCGCTCGGGGCGCCGACGCCGTGATCCATGTCGCCGGCGTCGTGAACGCACCAAGCCGCGAAGGCTTCGCGAAAGGCAATATCGAAGGCGTCGCGAACATGATCGCCGCCGCAAAAGCCACCGGCGTCACGCGCTTCGTGCATGTTTCCTCACTGGCATCTCGCGAGCCGCAGCTTTCGACCTATGGCTGGTCGAAGGCCGAGGGCGACAAGCTGGTCCACGCATCGGAGCTCGACTGGACGATCGTCCGGCCGCCCGCAATTTACGGGCCGGGCGATTATGAGATGCTCGAACTGTTCAAGCTCGCTGCCAGGGGACTGGCGCTGACCCCGCCGCGCGGCCGCATGTCGGCAATCGAAGTCAGCGATCTCGGACGGTTGCTGCTCGCACTGACCAAAGCCGAGGGCATGGGCGGCATGACATTCGATGCCGATGACGGACGCCCGGGCGGGTGGAGCCATGGCGAATTTGCGCAGGCGATCGGTGTGGCGGTGGGTAAAAAGATACGTGTCATCGCCCTGCCCCGCGCGATCATGATGCTGGCGGCGCGCGGCGACAGGATGTTCCGCGGCGCCAAGGCCAAGCTGACACCCGACCGCGTCGATTATTTCTGCCATGAGAACTGGGTGATCGACGCCGACAAGCGCCCGCCCGCACAATTATGGCAGCCGCAGGTTGCAACGCCCGACGGGCTGGCCGCAACGGCGGCATGGTATCGCACGCGTGGCCTGCTATAGGAGTGCCCATCTACGCCTAAAGGCCGCCGCATTTGCTTGGCACGGACGGCAAAGGGCAATTCAAGGAAACACTGTGAGCGACCGTCAGGAAGTTTTCGAAACCGTCAAAGCGCAGATCGAACCGTTCAACAAGAAGGGCGTCGCGCTGACCGACAGCACCACCTTTGCAGGCGATCTCGAATGGGACAGCCTGACCGTGATGGATTTCGTCGCGGCGATCGAGGATGAATTCGACATCCTGATCACGATGAACATGCAGGCCGAAATCGAAACGGTCGGCCAGCTGGTCGATGCCGTGGAAAAGCTGAAGCAGGGTTAGAACAGAAACCTCCGTTTGCCCTGAGTAGCCATTGAGCGAAGTCGAAATGGCATATCGAAGGGCGCTTCGATACAGGGCTTCGTCAAGCTCAGCCCTTACTCAGCACGAACGGGTATAAGGACATAAAATAGTGACCGACGCGATGCAGACCGCCGACGCGCCCTCCGTCCCGGAAGGCGCGAAGCCTGACCTGATGAGCAAATTCGACGGCCTGATCGCCGAGCGCCAGGCATTGCTCGACAGCGGCGTCACCGATCCGTTCGCGATCGTGATGGAACAGGTGAAATCGCCCACCGAGGCGGTGATCAAGGGCAAGGACACGATCCTGCTCGGCACCTATAATTATATGGGTATGACCTTCGATCCCGACGTCATCGCGGCGGGGCACAAGGCGCTCGACACGTTCGGCAGCGGCACCAATGGCAGCCGCATGCTCAACGGCACGTTCCAGGACCATATGGAAGTCGAGCAGGCACTGCGCGACTTTTACGGCACGACCGGCGCGATCGTGTTCTCGACCGGATACATGGCCAATCTGGGCATGATTTCGACGCTCGCCGGCAAGGGCGATTACATCATCCTCGACGCCGACAGCCACGCCAGCATCTATGACGGGTGCAAGCAGGGCTATGCCGAAATCGTCCGTTTCCGCCACAACAGCGTCGAGGATCTCGACAAGCGCCTGGGCCGCCTGCCCGCCGATGCCGGCAAGCTGGTCGTACTCGAAGGCGTCTATTCGATGCTCGGCGACGTCGCCCCGCTCAAGGAAATGGTCGCGGTTGCGAAGAAGCACGGCGCGATGGTGCTTTCCGACGAAGCGCATTCGATGGGTTTTTACGGCCCCAATGGCCGCGGCGTCTATGAAGCGCAGGGCTGCGAAGGCGATGTCGACTTCATCGTCGGCACCTTTTCCAAATCGGTCGGCACGGTGGGCGGCTTCTGCGTGTCGAACCATCCGAAGTTCGAAGCGATCCGCTTCGCCTGCCGCCCCTATATCTTTACTGCGTCGCTGCCGCCCAGCGTGGTCGCTACCGCGACGGCATCGATCCGCAAGCTGATGACCGCGCATGAAAAGCGCGAGCGGCTTTGGTCCAATGCGCGCACGGTGCATTCGGGGCTCAAGGAAATGGGCTTCAAGCTCGGCACCGAAACCGCCGAAAGCGCGATCATCGCCGTCATCCTGACCGATCAGACACAGGCAGTGATGATGTGGCAGGCGCTGCTGGAGGCCGGCCTCTACGTCAACATGGCGCGCCCGCCAGCGACTCCTGCCGGCACCTTCCTGCTGCGTTGTTCGCTCTGTGCGGAACATACGCCCGAACAGGTCGAACAGATTCTGGCGATGTTCCGCAGCGCCGGCACCGCAATCGGCGTGATCGGCTGATTCCGGCAAGAGCTTTTCAGGCGAGTCAGCTGCCTCTAGGGTCCCTGTCGTCATGAGCGATACCGATGAGGGAAGCACGGGTCGACGCGTGAACTGGCGGCTGGTGCTGCTGGCGCTGTTCACGCTGCTCGGCACCGGCATCTTCGTCGCGCTGCTGACGCTGCAGATGCGCAGCACCGAACAGCGCGACGTCGCGCTGGCGCGGCAGGCGCATACCTATGAAGTGATCATCCGTGCGACGACTCTGTCGGGCCAGATCGGCCGGGCCGAGGCTGCACTCGGGCGCTATGTGGTCAGCGGCGATACCCGCATCGGCCAGCAATATAGCGAAGAATGGCGCAAGGCATCGGATCAGATCGATCGGCTGTCTTCGATGACCGCCGACAATATGGTCCAGCGGCGCCAGATCGATTCGCTGCGCGAAGCCTTTCAGCGGCGCGGCGACGAACTGGCCGAAACCGCCGCCTATTCGGTGCATCATCGCAACGCCGACGCGCTGGGCAAATTCTATGCGGTCAGCGAAAGCGCGGCGCTGCGCGACCTGAGCAACCGGCTGACGCGGATTATCGATCACGAACGCGTGCTGCTTGTCCAGCGGTCGCAGGCGCTGGCGGCATCCAACCAGCATGCGAGCCAGGTGACACAGACGCTTGCCGGTTTCGGGATCGTGATCGTGCTGGGTGCGATCATTCTTGGCTGGCTGACGGTTCAGGCGATCAGCGATCGCGCAGCGTCCGATGCGGAAGCATCGGGCGAGCGCGCGCGTGCCGCCGAACTCGAACAGGCGGTGTCGGAAGCGACCGAGCGACTGCGCGCGGAGGCACGCGAACGCGAAGAGACCGAGGCTCAGCTGAGACAGGCCCAGAAGATGGAAGCCGTAGGCCAGCTTACCGGTGGAATCGCGCATGATTTCAATAATATGCTGGCAGTTGTTCTGGGCGGACTGGAACTTGCCAAACGCCATCTGCGCAACGGCGGAAAAGACGCGCAACGCCATATCGAAAACGCCATGGAAGGTGCCAACCGCGCCGCCGCGCTGACCCGTCGCCTGCTCGCCTTTTCGCGATCCGAGCCCGTCCTGCCCGAGGCGGTAGCGCCCGACGCGCTGGTTTCGGGCATGTCGGACCTGCTCGATCGCACGCTGGGCGATGGAATCGCGATTACGACCCGGGCCGATTCGGACGGGTGGACGATCTGGGTCGATCGCCATCAGCTGGAAAATGCGATCCTGAACCTCGCCGTCAACGCCCGCGACGCAATGGACGGGCGCGGCGACCTGACCATTGCCACCGGCGCCGTGACGCTGGAGCGCAACAGGATCGGCAGGCTGGCCGCAGGCGATTATGCCACCATCGCCGTCACCGACACCGGCACGGGAATGACTCCACAGGTGCTGGAGCGGGTTTTCGAGCCCTTCTTCACCACCAAGCCGGCGGGCAAGGGCACCGGGCTGGGTCTCAGTCAGATTTTCGGTTTCACGCGCCAGTCGGGCGGCGATGTCGAAATCCGCAGCGCGCCGGGCGAAGGAACCACCGTCACGCTCTATCTGCCGCGGCATCTGGGCGACGCATTGCCGGCAAGCGGCAAGATCGAAAGCGATCTGGAAACGCCCGAACATGCGTTCGACATTCTGGTCGTGGAGGATGATCCGCGCGTGCTTGCCGCCACGGTCGGCGCGCTGACCGAACTGGGCCACCGGCCCGTGGGGTGCGATGATCCGCAAAAGGCGGCAGACCTGCTGAAAGCGATGGAATCGCTGGACCTGGTGCTTTCCGACGTGCTGATGCCCGGCCAGACGGGACCCGAAATGGTCGCCGCGCTGGGCGATCGGATTGCCGGCACGCCGGTTCTGTTCGTCACCGGATTTGCCGGTGAGATCGATGCCGCGCAGTTCGGGCGGCACCCCGTGCTGCGCAAACCCTTCACGCTGGCGGGGCTGCAACATGCCGTGGATGAAGCGGTGCGTGCGCGCCACGAGACGCAATTGCATGCCGATGGCGCAACATAGCGCAACTTCCCGCCATGGCCCCGATTATACGGATGACGGCGGCACACACCGCCGGTATAGCCGTTCCCCTCACCGGCGCGTTGCGTCCTGTCTGTCGATTTACCGAAGGTTCCGCTGACATCGCATGAAATCGATCGACCGCTATATGGCGCGACTGATCGCGGTGCCGCTGATTGCAAATCTTGTAATCGCGTCGATGCTGCTGGTGCTCGATCGGATCCGCATTCTGCTCGACTTCGTCGCGACCGAAGGCGGTCCGGTGAGCGTCGTCTGGGAAATGCTGGCCAATCTGCTGCCCGAATATCTCGGCCTCGGCATACCCATCGGGCTGTTGCTCGGCATCCTACTGGCATTTCGTCGCCTCTCCACCAGTTCGGAACTCGATGTCATGCGCGCCGTGGGCATGGGCTATGGGCGGATGTTGCGCGTGCCCTATATGTTCGCGATCGGGCTGGCGCTGGTGAACTTCGCGATCGTCGGTTTCGTCCAGCCAAAGGCGCGCTACGGATACGAACAGCTGCGCTACGAACTGCGCTCGGGCGCATTGGGCGCTTCGATCAAGGTCGGCGAATTCACCAGTTTCGGCGACAAGATGACGCTGCGCATCGAAAAGAGCGAGGATAGCGGGCACAAGCTGTCGGGCATCTTCGTCCATGCAGTGCCGCATGCCGGCGAATGGCTGGCGGTTACCGCCGAACGCGGACAATTTCTGCGCACCGACGATCCCGACGTCATCATCTTTCGGCTAACCAACGGCACGCTGACTCAGAAATCCAAGGATTCGCCCGTCCCGCGCGTGCTGACTTTCACCGCGCATGACCTGCCGATAGATCTGCCGAAATTCGAGACTTTCCGAAGCAGGGGCGGTCGCAACCTCGAACTGACCCTGCCCGAATTGCTGGCAACGGGGCACGACCCCCAGGTCAGTCAGGAGGACCGCAACACCAGCCGCGCCGCGCTGCATTTCCGGCTGGTCGAAGTGGCGACGATGCTGTTGCTGCCGATGCTCGCGGCGGCGCTGGGCATTCCCCCGAAGCGATCGACATCGGCGCTCGGCGTCTTCCTGTCGATCGTGATGATCGTGACCTATCACAAGGTCAACGAATATGGGGAGTCGATCGGCAGCCTGGGTCTGGTCGACCCGATCGTCGCGCTGTGGGTGCCGTTCGTGATCTTCGCATCATTGGTGATCTGGATGTATTATACCGTCGCTTACGTGCCGGGCGGACAGCCGATCGGCGCGCTTGAAAAGGTGTTTGCCAAAATCGGCAAATCGATCGCCAGGCTGTGGCCCGGGGCGCGGAGGAAGTCCGCGTGACCGCGAGCAATTTCTTCCCCTCGCGCACCATGTCGCTCTACATGGCGCGTATGTTCCTGGTCCGCAGCTTCGCGGTGCTCGCGGGCCTGGTGCTGATCCTGCAGACGCTCGATCTTCTCAGCGAATCGGGTCGCATCCTGGCCGATCCGGCCAATGGCGACGCGGAAATCTGGCGCTATGTCAGCCTGCGGACGCCGCAGATCATTGCCACCTTCCTGCCCTTTTCGGTGCTGCTGGGAACGGTGATCACGTTGATGACGCTCAACCAGAACAGCGAAGTGATCGCGATGAAGGCCTCGGGCCTTTCCGCCCATCAGGTGCTGGCACCGCTGATCGTCGCCGGATTGCTGGTTGCGGGAATTTCCTTTGCGTTCAACGAACGGATCGTCGCACGCGCCAGCGCCACGTTGGATCAATGGAAAAAGGTCGATTACGGCACGATGCCGATCGATCGCGGCGACCGCGCCAATGTGTGGGTGCGATCCGAAAACAATCTGATCGAAGTCGACCAGATCCGCGGCAAGGGCAATGCCGCGCATCTCTATGGAATCACCGTCTACGAACGTAGCGGGGAAAATCTCCGGTCGATCCTGATGGCGAATGAAGGCGTGCGCGACGGCGATGGCTGGCAAGTGAGCGGCGCGCGCCGGTTCGACATCGCGAGCGGCACGGTGACGCCGCTGGGAACGCTGACGCTGGCCAGGGGCGTGACGCCCGATCAGTTCACGCTTTCGTCGGTCGATGCCGACGGGCTTTCCTTTTTCGAACTGCGCAACGCCATTCAGGAACTGCGCGCGGTCGGTCGTCCCACCAAAGCGCTGGAGGGCAGTTTGTGGCACAAGCTGTCGGGGCCGCTATCGGCCGTGCTGATGCCGCTGCTGGGCGCGGTGGCCGCATTTGGCGTCGCGCGATCGGGCAAGCTCTTTCTCCGTGCCGTAGTCGGCATGGCGCTCGGCTTCCTTTATTTCATGGCCGATAATTTCGCGATCGCGATGGGCAATCTGGGTGCCTATCCGCCGTTTCTGGCGGCATGGGCGCCCTTCATGCTGTTCCTGATGATCGGCGAAGCGCTGTTGCTCAAGACCGAGGAATAGGCGGGAGCGAAACGCCCCACTCCGTCCGATCGCCACCCGTTCGATCGCCACCCGCTCTATCGGCTGTCAGTTCCGTCCGCGCTGCTTCATCGTATTCTGGCCCAGCCGCACCATCAGTCCGGTCAGCGTGGGATAGTTCGCCTTGTGATACGCCGAATCACTTGCCAGCGCTTCGCTAAGGCGACGATGCGCTTCGGTGAGCGAATGATATGGCAGGCTCGGCAACAGGTGATGCAACGCGTGATAGCGCAGCCCCACCGGCGCCCAAAAATAGGGCAGCCACGACGGACCGGGCACGTTGACGCTGTCCAGAAACTGCGCCGTGACGGTCAGCGGCTCGCCTTCATTTTCCCACAGATGCGCGACCAGCGTCCGCACCTGATTGATCACCGCCACGCCGGCAATCACCGCCATATAGATGGCGAACGCCCTGAGCGGGAAAATCCCGGTCGCGACGGTCGCGATCACGCCGATCGCCCAGATGCTGCAGATCGTTTCCTGAAACGCCCATTGCTTGCGGAATTCGCCGGTCGGCGCCTTGCGCTCATAGCTGGGGTTGATCTGCAGCCCCGAATATTTCGCGATCACCAACCGGCGAAGCTTGGGAAAAAGCAGCGAAAGCGGCGTCAGAATGCCGAACCGGATCAACAGCCCGACCGGCATCAGCACCGACACCAACAGGAACAGCGGAAGCGTATAGGGCTTCATATGCGCAAGCGGCAGATATTCGGGATCGTCGGCCGTGCCATAGCGCGTGCGCGAATGATGGATCGCGTGAATGCCCTCATACATGAAGGAGGGCAGCATGATCGGCATGCCGACCAGCACATTCCATCCCACCCGGAATCCGGGCAGCAGCGAATGTTTCACATGGGTGATTTCGTGAATGAACAGCGACGCCCGATAGAGCGCGAGCACCGCCACCGCGCCGGCAAGCAACGTCCAGCCCAGCGTCGGCGAAAACATCGCAGCAAGCATCGCCGCATAGCCGATGGCAGCCGATATGAGGCAGTCGGTCCAGTACAGCCACGGCTTGGGTTTCTGAAGATCGCGCGTCAATTCCGCGGCCGCGCGCATCATCGCACGATCGTCCGCGACGCCGGAAAGGCGGATACGCGGCTCCCTCACCTCACGCGCGGACGCATCGGCTGGCTTCAGGGCAAGTATCTCGGTCATAGTCCTTAACTGCCAATAGATAGTGGCTATATGGTGGCATTCCAGCCCCGACAGGCACAGCAATGCCATCGACGTCCCGGCCTGGCGCCGGATCGCTTGACAAGGCACCCCTGACGCAGGACTGCATTGCGCGAAATCAATGCGAGGTCGTTTTGGCAAGCCAGCCCGTCGTCCGCCCCGTTTCAGGCAAGCGTGACATCAAGTCTTTCATCGATCTGGCCTTTCGGCTGAATGCCGGCGATCCCAACTGGGTGCCGCCGCTGAAGAGCGAAGTGGCCGGGACGATCGACCCCAAAAAAAATGGCTGGTTCAGCCATGCCGAAGGGCAGCTGTTCCTCGCCGAGCGCGACGGACAGGTCGTGGGCCGTATTTCGGCGCATATCGATACGCTTGCGCTTGAGATGCCGGCCGACCAGGGTTTCGGCCCGGGCACCGGTTTCTGGGGCATGATCGAGGCCGAGGATGAGGCGACGGCTCACGCCCTGATCGCACAGGCCGAACATTGGCTGGCGGGTCGGGGCATGACTCGCGCGCTCGGTCCGGTCAGTCTTTCAATCTGGGAAGAGCCGGGCCTGCTGGTGCTGGGCCATGATCACGCGCCGACGGTGATGATGGGCCACCATGCCCCGCAATATCGCGCGTGGATCGAACATACAGGCTATGCTCCGGCCAAGAAGCTGCTCACTTATGAACTCGACGTCCGCAAGGAATTTCCTCCGGTTATCCAGCGCATCATCGCATCGGGGGAAAAGAACCCGCGCATTCGCATCCGGATGGTCGACAAGTCGAAATTCGACGAGGAAGCGGCGATCATTCTCGCCATTCTGAACGATGCATGGTCCGACAATTGGGGCTTTATTCCGCTTACCCAGCCGGAAATCGATGATGTCGGAAAGAAGCTGAAGCCGATCGTGTTCAACGATCTGATCCGGATCGCCGAGCTTGACGGCGAACCGGTGGCTTTCATGATCACCCTGCCCGACCTCAACGAAGCAATTGCGCCGCTCAAGGGCAATCTCTTCCCGTTCGGCTGGGCGAAACTGCTCTGGTGGCTGCGCGCGCCCAAGGTGCGGACGATGCGCGTCCCGCTGATGGGCGTGGTCAAGCGTCTGCAATCCTCGCGCATGGCGAGCCAGCTGGCTTTCATGATGATCGAATATATTCGCCGTTCGGCAGTCTCGGTCTATGGCGCCTCACGCGGCGAAATCGGCTGGATCCTGGACGATAATCAGGGAATGATTGCGATCGCCGATGCGATCAACAGCCATGTGAATCGCGAATATCTGATCTATCAGAAGTCGCTGTAACGCAGGGTTTTGCGCCTCAGCGCAGCCGTACCCAGGTCGGTGCGTGGTCGCTGGCCTTTTCCTGGCCGCGATATTCCTTGTCGACGCCCGCATCGACGAAGCGATCGGCCGCCTGGGGGCTGAGCAGCAAATGGTCGATGCGGAAACCGGCATCGCGCTGCCATGCGCCGCGCTGATAGTCCCAGAAGGTCCAGACACCCCCTGCCGGAAACCGCGTGCGCAGCGAATCGGTCCAGCCCTGGGCCAGCAACCGGCGATAGCCCTGCCGCGATTGCGGCTGCATCAGCGCGTCATCGGCCATCGACTTCACCGAATATACGTCGTCGTCATTGGGAATGACGTTGTAATCGCCCGCAAGCACCACCGGGCGCTCTTCGGCCAGCAATTCGCGCGCGCGATCTTCCAGCCGCTCGATCCAGCGCAGTTTGTAATCGAATTTGGGACCGGGAACGGGATTGCCGTTGGGCAGATAGATCGAAGCGACGATCAGACCGTCGACTTCAGCCTCCAGATAGCGGCTATGTTCATCGTCCGGATCGCCGGCCAGCCCGCGTTGCCGCTCGACAGGATCGGCGCCGCGCGCCAGCACCGCCACGCCGTTCCAGCTTTTCTGGCCATGCCAAACCAGGCCGTATCCGGCGGCGCGAATATCGTCGGCCGGAAAGCTGTCGTCGGACGATTTGAGTTCCTGAAGACAGACGATATCGGGCTTCTGCTCGTCGAGATATTCGAGCAGCCGCGGCATGCGCGCCTTGATTCCGTTGATGTTGAAGCTGACGATCTTCAAGACGCGCGCCGCCGGTCAGACGGCAAAGCTGGAGCCGCAGCCACAGCCTGCAGCGGCGTTCGGATTTTCGACGCGAAACGCAGCGCCGCCGAGCGATTCGACATAATCGACGCTGCACCCGCGGACGAGATCGAGGCTGACCGAATCGACGACCAGACGCACGCCATCGGTTTCGGCGATGCTGTCATCGGCTTCGACGCCATCGGCAAAGCCGAATTTATATTGAAAGCCCGAACAGCCTCCCCCTTCGACCGACAGCCTGAGGATTGCGGGCTTGTTCTGCTTTTCGGCGATCGCCGCCACGCGCGCGGCAGCCGCGGGCGTCAGCGCGATATCGGTTTGGGCGGTTGCCGTCATGGCATTTCAGATAGGCGCGACAGGCGCCCTCGGCAACCGTCGCGCACAGTCCCGAAGGACATAGTTGTTATTCGTCGTGCGCCGGGCCGCCCACTGCGTTTTCGCGGCGTTCCTGAATCGCCGTCAGATACTCGCCCGTATGAAGGAACGGGATCGGATTGACCGCACGGCCATCGACACGAACTTCATAGTGGAGGTGGCTGCCGGTCGAACGGCCGGTCGAGCCCATCAGGCCGATCACATCGCCGCGATGCACCTGCTGATTGTCCTGAACCAGAATGCGCGACAAGTGGCCATAGCGCGTGGCGAGGCCGCGACCATGGTTGATTTCGATCAGATTGCCATAGCCGCCCGCACGACCGGCGCGCGATACGATACCGTCGGCGGTCGCATAAATCGGCGTACCGACCGGACCGGGAATGTCGATGCCGCTGTGCATCGCGCGCGTGCCGCGGAACGGATCGGAGCGGACGCCAAAGCTCGAAGTCAGCGTGACATGATCGACCGGCTGAAGCGACGGGACCGAAATCACGGTCTGCTCGAGCGCATCGAGCTTCTTCCAGGTCAGGAACAGTTCGTGGAACTGGGCATCGGCATCGGCGCCCGATTTTTCGGGATCGTCGCCGGCGGGCTCATAGGGGCCGCCCATGCCGCCGACACTCACGAAACGCTCGGGCTTGAGGCCCAGCCGACGCAGATGATTGGAAGTCTGTTCGAACCGCGCTTGCCCGGCAGCAATCGCCTGCTGCGCGAAGGCGCGCTGGCGCGATTCGATGCGGCGCAGCGGGGCCAGCACTTCGTCGGTCATCGCGCTGGTTTCGGGGGCATCGGGAAGCGGCTGGTTGAGCAGCGCGGGATCGCCCTTGCCCGAAAGCACTGCGGAAATGAGGCGCTGGCGAGCCTCGACGCGGGCGGCATGGATGCGGGCGGCTTCCTTGGCAGCGGCGATATCGGCCTGCATCTGCATCACCTGATGCCGCATATCGGCCATTTGCGCTTCGGGCGAACGCGCGGCCGAAATGCCCGAAACCGCAATCGCATCTGCCGTCGCCTGAGAAACGCCATAGGCCGAGAAGGCGACCGTCAGCGTCGCGACGCATGCCAGAAATGCCTGGGTACGGCCGGCAATGCTGAACCGGCGCAGGTCGCGGCCATCGTGCAGAATAAGATCACGCGTCGTGAACAAGGCGCGGAACTTTTGAAACAGACCCGCGTTAGATTGTTTCGATGCGTTAGCCATGCATTCCCCGGTGTCTTGGCGAACGACCCCGCGCCGATTGCGCGGTGCCATTCGCATTAACCAATTTTCCGGGAATCAGCCCCTCCGCTCCCGGCAACTATACTCATGGGAAATTTTCGCCGTCCGGGGCAAGCGCGAGATAGTATTCCCGCGTCAGACCGGCTGCATGGCGCGCCGAGTCGTTGAACGGAGGCTTAACGACACCCCGAAAATGACGCGAAACGAGTGTTCGCCATGCCTGTTGCGGACTCGTTTGCCTGGTGCGGCAGGCGGATTCGAACCATTTCGTCCCTGCGCCGACATGGCGGATTTCATCGCTCAGAATCCGGCGCAATATCCGCGCGGTCGGCAAATCGCCCGCCGCTTCGAACCGCGCGATCGTCATCGGCGTGATGTCGAGGCCGCGCGCTTCGAGCACCATCGGCACTACCGCGAGCCGCGCCATCGCATCGCCCGCCGTCGCTTCGGCAGCTTCCCACAGCCCACCATGCGCCGGATGTGCGCCATAATGGCTGCCGAGCTGGCGCAACCGCCGGTCGAGCAACGCGAAGTGCATCGCCTCGTCCGCGCCAACACCGATCCAGTCGTCGACAAAGCCGCGGGGAAATTCGCCGCCGAACCGCCCGATCAGATCGAATGCCAGGTCGATCGCGACGAATTCGATATGCGCGAGCGCATGAATGCCCGCGATCCGCGCACGTTCCGATCCCGCCCTGCCGCGTTTCGGCATCCGGTTGGGCGGCAACAGTTCCGGCCGTTCGGGTCGCGCAGGCGCAACAGGCATCGCCACGTCGAAGCGATGCGCCAGTTCGCCCCGGCGCCATTGCCGCGCGACCAGCCGCGCCGCCTTTACCTTTGCAGCAGGTTCAGCGGTATCGAGGACCGATCGTGCGGCCCCGGCAATGCTGCGCATCAGCCCGCCGCCAGTTCCTTTACCGCTTCGAGCACATCGACCGCATGGCCGGGCACCCGCACCTTGCGCCACATGCGCACCAGCTTGCCATCGGCGTTGAAGAGGAAGGTCGAACGGTCGATGCCCATATAGGTCTTGCCGTACATCTGTTTTTCCACCCAGACGCCGAACGCTTCCATCGCCGATCCGTCCGCATCCGTCGCCAGCGCTATGGTCAGATCATATTTGGCGATGAATTTCTGATGCTTGATCGCGCTGTCCTTCGAAACGCCCAGGATGCGGGCGCCCGCCGCCTGAAATTCGGGCAGCAGCGCACTGAAATCCTGTGCCTCGCGCGTGCATCCCGACGTATCATCCTTGGGGTAGAAATAGAGGACGAAAATCTCGCCGGCGTGATCGCGCAATGCCAGCGGCTTGTCCTCGCTGTCGGTCAGCGTGACGTCCGGAATCCGGTCGCCTTCCTCGATCGCCATCTGTTCAGTCTCCATCCATCGGTTCGCGCCGGACCGCCGCCCAGCATTTGCGCACCTCCTGCCGCGTAGCATCGAGCGACGCAACCACAGCGGACCAGCTTTCGGCCCCGACCGCCTGCGCCAGCAGTTTTTGCGTGGCGGGAGAAGGCTCGGCGCAATCGGGAGCCACCAGCCGCATGGTGACGAGCAGGCGCGAGAGAAAATCATGCGCGGCGCGCATATCCCCGGGCAACAGCCCCTTGGCGATCAGCGCGTCGATGGCGCCGCCCAGTTCGGGATCGAAGCCGGTGCGATGAGTCAGCTGAAGCAGCTGGACCGTGAATTCCAGATCGACCAGCCCGCCATCGAGCAGTTTGACGTCGAGCGGCCCGCTAGGGTGTTTGTGCGCCGCCATCTCCATGCGCATCCGGGTAGCATCTTCGGCAACGTCGCGTTCGGGACGTGCGCCGTTCAGCACATCCGCGATAATGTCTGCGGCCGCCTTGCGCGCGTCGTCCGATCCGAACACCGGCCGCGCCCGGGTCAGCGCCATATGCTCCCAGGTCCAGGCATCTTCCTGTTGATAGCGCCGAAATCCCTCGAGCGAGACCACCAGCGGCCCCTGCGCGCCGGACGGCCGCAGCCGCGTATCGACTTCATATAAGGGCCCTGCGGCGGTGGGCACCGAAAGTGCAGCGCTGAGACGCTGTCCCAGCCGATTATAATAAGTCACTGCGCCCAAAGGCTTTTTACCGTTCGATTCCGCCGAATAATCGCCCGTGAACAGATAGATGAGATCGAGATCCGAGGCGTGCGTCAGTGCCTTGCCGCCAAGCCTCCCGAGCGCAAGCACGACGAGTTCGCTGCCCGGAACGCTGCCATGATCCTTTTGAAATTCGGCGACGGTCGCGGCGGCGAGAACGTCGATCGCAGCCTCCGCGACACGGGCATAGCCCGCCGAAACCTCGAGCGGGTCGCTGACCCCCGCGACGATCTGGGCGCCCAATGCGAAACGTCGTTCACCGACGATGCGGCGCACATGGTCGAGCAGCCATTGATAATCGCTGCCCGGCTCGCGACGCCCCATTTCGTCCGCGAGCATGTCAGTGGAGGGCATCGGATCGAGCGCGCTTGCGTCGATCAGCCCGTCGAGCAATTCGGCCCGCCGCGCCAAGGCTTCGGCAAGCGTCGGCGCATGGCTCAATATCGTGCTGAGCAGCCGCGCCAGCGCCGGCTGTGCCTCAAGCAGGCGGAAAAAGTTGATTGCGCTGGGAAGCCGTGAAAGCAGCGTATCGACGCGCGCCATCGCCGCCGCGGGCTCGGGCGCATCGGCAAAGGCGTCGATCAGGCCCGGCAGCGCATCCTCCAGCGCCGCACGCGCCGCGCCTGTGCGCAACGCGGGATAGCGCCCGCTGCGCCATTTTTCGATCAGGTGCTGTGCATTATGCACATCGGCGAACCCGGCATCGGACAGGCGCGCTTCGAGTCCTGCGCCTTGCGGAAGCCGGGAGGCGTTATCCTCATCGGCAAGCTCGTCATATATCCGCCCCACCCGCTCGACATGCGGACGCACCGCTTCGAGCAGCGCGCCGCCGCTCTCCATCCCGTGCAGCGCCGCGACGCGGTCGAGCGCTTCGGGACCTTCGGGCAATTGATGCGTCTGGCGATCGTCGATCATCTGGGTGCGATGCTCGATCGTGCGCAACACCGTATAGGCGGCCGCCAGGGCACCCGCATCATAGCCGTCGATCCACCCGGCCCCGGCAAGCGCCTCAAGCGCCGGGAGCGTCGCCGGCACGCGCAAGGCAGGATCGCGCCCGCCATGGATCAGCTGATGGATCTGCGCGAAGAATTCGACTTCGCGAATACCCCCGCGACCGCGCTTGAGATCATATCCCGGGCCGAAACGCTGCGTTTGCGAATAATGGTCGCGGATGCGGTGCGAGATGGCGCGTATCTCGCCGATCGCGCCGAAATCGAGCGCGCGGCGCCAGATAAAGGGGTGGATCGCCTCAAGGAAATATTCGCCGAGCGCACGATCCCCCGCCGCAACGCGCGAACGGATGAATGCCGCGCGCTCCCATGCCAGCGCCTGCGATTCATAATAGGAAATCGCGGCCTCCACCGGCAACGCGATCGGCGTCACTTCGGGCGACGGGCGCAGGCGCAGGTCGATGCGGAAAACATAGCCATCGGCGTCGCGCGCCTGAAGCAGTTCCACGACGCGGCGACCGATGCGGACGGCGGCTTCGCCCGGATCTTCGCGCTCGCGACGTGGCAGTGTCTTGGGATCGACCAGGAAGATAAGGTCGATGTCGGACGAATAATTGAGTTCGTGCCCGCCCAGCTTACCCATCGCGATGGCGGCAAATCCACGCGGCGCTTCTCCGGGATAGCGTTCGGCGATCGCGGCCGTGATCGCGCGGTCCAGCGCGCTGTCGGCGAAGTCGCTGAGGATATGCGTCACTTGCGTCAGATCGCTCAGCCCCGCCAGATCGCCGAGCGCGACTGCCAGCGCCAGCCGTCGCCGCTCGACCCGCAATTGCGTCGCTATCGGAAGATCCGCCGTGCCGCTGGCAGCATGTGCCAGCGGATCCCGCAGAAAAGCGAGCAGGTCGTCCGCCAGCTGCGGCTCTTTCGCCAAGATCGACGAAAGAAACGGGGCGTTGGCGCGGGCGCGGGATATCGCCGATTCGAGAGCGTCATCGAGACTCAATGAACAGAAAGCTCCTACTCGCGGAAATGTTTTTTATAGTTGTCAAGCAACAAATTGCAGACTGCTTGGTTCTATCCGCATGAACCGTACCCCATCTCGATCGGCCACTGCCGCCGCTTCATCCGGATACCGGGTGGAAGCGCCGCGCGCAGGCGATGCCATCGGCTTGGCATTGCGCGACGCCTATGACAATGATCTTGGGCTTCCCGACGATATGGCGGCGCTGCTGCGTCGGCTCAATCGCAACGGTTCGGATCGCATAACGCACTGATCGCAAATGCGCCGGAGCAACGTTCGGGCGCCGGTTTCAACGCAAAAACGCTACATCCGCTTTTGCTTCAGCGGTCGCGGCTCAGATCGTCGACTTCGCCCAGAATCGTATCCAGCGCGCTGCGTCCATCGCCTTCGGGGCTGTCGCGGCGTGACGGCAATTGGCCGTCGGTAAGAAGATTTTCCAGCGCGACACGCCCACGCGCGACGCGGCTCTTGATCGTACCCACCGCAACGCCACAGATTTCCGCCGCTTCTTCATAGGCGAAGCCGCCCGCGCCGACCAGAATCAGCGCTTCGCGCTGCGGTTGGGGAAGGTGCAACAGCGCCCGCTGCATATCCGACAATTCGACATGGCGGTCCTGGCTTGCCGGAGCGGCGAGCAGGCGGTCGGCGACCAGATCGTCCCACTCGCCCTTGAAGCGCGAACGCCGCATCTGGCTGAGGTAGAGATTGCGCAGAATGATGAAGGTCCAGGCGCGCATATTGGTGCCCGCCTGAAACCGCTGACGCGCCGCCCATGCCTTGAGCAGCGTTTCCTGCACCAGATCGTCGGCAAGATCCCGGCTGCCCGAAAGCGAACGGCCAAAGGCACGCAGATGCGGAATCACCTGCGCCAGCTGCTTTTTGAATTCGGGATCGGAAAGCGCGACGTGCTCGGTCTTTTCGACCGCCTCGTTATCGGAAGCCTCGTCGTGCTGGTCTGACTGCGTCATTCGATTCCGTTCGGTTTCTGCCCCGGGATTCGACGGGATCATAAGATAGGGAGCCGGGCCGCCATTGCCAGTGGCGGAACTGCCGGCGGAAACTAACGCCACAGGATAACCGCGAACAGCACGATGACCAGAATCATCGATATTGCCAGAATATATCGCGTCATGCCGGGCGTAGCACCTGCACGCGCTTCTTCGGTATCGAGTTCGATAGGTTCGTTTTGCTCAGTCATGAACCATCAACCCGCGAAAACCGTTTTGGCTCCGTACCGTCTTCGATTTTCGCGGCTGATGTTCAGTTGGCTGCCGGCACCGTCGCCTGGTCGAAGAACAACGCCTGACTGATCGTCGTCTTCACCGTTTCGCGCTGGAACGGCTTGGTGATGAGGAAAGTCGGCTCGGGCCGCTCGCCGGTCAGCAACCGTTCGGGGAAAGCCGTGATGAAGATCACCGGCACTTCGAATTCGGCGAGGATGTCCTTCACCGCATCGATGCCCGAACTGTCGTCGGCAAGCTGAATATCGGCCAGAACGAGCCCCGGGCGATCCTCCATCGCCAGCGCGACGGCTTCGTCGCGAGTCACCGCAACGCCGGTCACGTCATGCCCCATGTCACGCACGATCGTTTCGATATCCATCGCGATCAGCGGTTCGTCCTCGATGATCAGCACGCGCGTGCGCGTTTGCGATTCGATTTCGCCAATCGCTTCCGAAACGAGGTCGGACACTTCGTCCGGCTCTTTCTGAATCAGATACGCCGCATCTTCGATCGTGAAACCTTCCATCGCGGTCAACAACAGCGCCTGGCGCGAAAGCGGCGCGAGCCGGGCGAGCCGGGCGCGCGCGATCGCCTCGCTGCCGCCGTCGGAAACACCCGAATCATGTTCTTCGAACTGAGTCGTCTGCCAGATCGCCTGAAAGGTGCGATACAGGCCGAGACGGGGGGCGATATCCGTGGGGAATTCCTCCGGAGCCTCAACAATCGCTTCGAGTGCGGCACGAACATAGCGGTCGCCTTCCGCCTGGCTGCCGGTCAGTGCGCGTGCGTAACGCCGCAGAAAAGGAAGGTGCGGCGCGATTTGCTGTCCAAGCGACATGGTAGGGTCATTCTCCTTCGCGTGAGCCGTCGAACATGCGTCTCCGGCCCCCCTGTTGCAATCAATTTGCACACCCGAAGAAACCCCTCCCCGGATTTGCGTTGAAGCATGGAACCAACGACGCGCTTTTTAGTTTCATGCGCATGGCAAGGGTCTGTTCCGTTTCTCAGGCCCTTGCGCGGCTGAAACAATATTCTTAATCCCGGGCCCGGTTGCCGGGTCCTGAGGGGGGAATTGGTGCACTCTGCGGATCAAAAGAAAACGAAAGACCAGCACCCACCGTCGGGCAATGGCAAAGACGGAAAGCGGCGATCAGACCGCGACGTGGGTGATGCTCTTCGCAAGGCGTATGATGACGCCATGGGGGAAGCCATTCCCGACTCCATGCTCGATTTGTTGAAAAAACTCTCCTAAGTCATCCTTCATGGCGACAAGCGATCAGAAGCCGCGCGATACGGGGCCGGCGGCGATGATGGCGCGCATGCCCACCGGCGCGAAGCTGTTCCTGATCCTTTCCTGCGCGCTGCTGCCCCTGGCGCTGATTGCCCTTTTCACCACGTTGCGCACGACCCGGCTTGCCGATGTCGAAGCCGAAGCCCGGCTGAATGCCGCGGCACAGGAAAGCGCGTCGGTTCTCGAAACCTTTCTCGGCAATCATGTTCAGGGGCTGCGCCAGGCGCTGGGCGCGCTGGAGCGCGATCCGGCCGACGCGCCGGCCTGCACGCGCCTTCAGGGCAATTTTGCCGGCATCGCCGCCAGCGGCGCGCAATTCGCCATCACCGATCGCAACGGCCGGATTCTTTGCGGCACGCAATTCAGCGTTGCCGGGGCCGATATCCTCGAGCCCGGTGATGTCAGCGCCGGCATCGTCCCGGGCAGCGGATTGACATTGCGCACCGCCGGGGCCGCAGGGGGAACCGCGACTGCCTTCTACCCCACCCGTTCGCTCGCCGCGCTGGCGCGTCCCAGCGGTTTCGTTCCCGATTATGGCGCGGCATTGGTCAAGCCCGACGGCGAGCGGCTGCAATTGCGCGCGCTCGACAACGACACGCTGGAAACCCGGGGTGCGGTTCGCAGCAATCTGGGGATCGACGGTCTCTTCCTCGAAATGAAGATGCCCGGCGCGCCGATCACTGCGCCGTTGCTGATCGCGATGCTGCTGCCGTTGTTGATGTGGTTCGCCGGCGCGGGAATCTCATGGTTTGTCGTCGATCGGCTGTTGATACGCCCGCTCCGGCGGCTGCGTGCCGAAGTCGGCGCCTATCGTCCCGGCGAAACGATCGAATATGGCAAATTCGGCGCCATTCCGGCCGAGGAGATCCGCGAGCTGAGCGACACGTTCCGCGACATCAGCCGGACCGTTCAGATTCACGAGGCCGACCTTGCGGAAGGGTTGGTGCGCCAGACCAAGCTGACACGCGAAGTGCATCATCGGGTGAAGAATAATCTTCAGGTGATTGCCAGCCTGATCAACTTCCACGCCCGCAGCGCACGATCGGCGGAAGCCACCGAAGCCTATGCATCGATCCAGCGCCGCGTCGACGCGCTCGCGGTCGTGCACCGCTATCATTATGCGGAGATGGAGGAAAATCGCGGGCTCGAACTGCGATCGGTGATCGGTGAGCTGGCATCCAGCATCCGGGCAACCGCGCCGGAAGCGGCGTCGGGACTTGGCATCACGCTCGAACTCGAACCCTTTATGGGTAGCCAGGACGTCGCGGTTGCAGTCGCGTTTCTGCTCACCGAAATCATTGAGCTGGCGATGAATTGCAGTCCGGCGGCGCAGGTGCGGATCACGCTGAAGGCCGATCCGGCGGATGCGGGGCGTGCGGTGCTGAAAGTGCTTTCCCCTGCGTTGGTCGAAACGCCGGAAATGGAGGCGCTGGTTCAGGGACGCTATGGCCGCGTCATGGGCGGGCTGGCGCGACAGTTGCGCAGCAAACTCCATTATGATCCGCTGCTTGGCGCCTATGAAGCGTCGATCGCGGTCATCGGTAAATCCTGACCTGAAAAAAGCGTAAAAAAAACGCACGGGGCGGAACCGGTCTTCAAAACACGCGTTCTGCAAGACGGATAGTGACCTTATTGCCCCCCCGCTCTCGCTATCCAAGACATGGGCCCGGAAGCGTCAACCCTCCCCCCCCCCGGTGACGCTTCCGGGCCTAACACTTTTTATACCCCCTTCGAAAATCTGTATTTTTTGACGGTTGCGGAACGAAATTCCGGGCGCGGCATTTCTTTTTGCGGGCCGCAGTGCGGCTGGGGTGCCACCTCGTTTTTGGGAGATGGATGATGCGTAAGTTTCTCTGCATTGCGGCGATTGCCGGCATGTTCGCGGTTTCGGCCTGCAACACGGTCGAAGGCATGGGCGAGGATGTTTCCTCGGCAGGCGACGCGGTTTCGGGCGCGGCGGACGGCGCCAAATAAGCCGGACCGGCCGGACAAGATATCAAAGGGCGGAGCGCGCGGCGTTCCGCCCTTTTTTATTGCGTGTCCGCAGCCGCTTCTGCCGCCTCTGCCTTTTCGCGGCGGCGATGCGTGAAACGGATCGCGACGAGCGAAAGGAAATACAGGCCGATCATCGGCACTGCGAGCAGCGTCTGCGACCAGATGTCGGGCGGGGTCAGCACCGCCGAGACGCCGAATGCGACCACCACGAAATAGCGCCAGGCGCCCTTGATCTGTTCATAGGTCAGGATGCCGGAGCGTTCGAGCAGCATCAGCAGCACCGGCAGCAGGAACGCCAGCCCGAAGGCGAACAGGAACTGCATCACGAAATCGAGATAATTGCCGACCGACGGCAGCGCCTCTTGCTCCACCCCGCCCAGATTGCCCTGAAAGCCGAGCAGGAACTGCAGCGCGACCGGAATGGTGATGTAATAGGCCATTGCCGCGCCGCCGAGGAACAGCAGCGGCGTCGCCAGCAGGAACGGCAGCAATGCCCGTTTTTCGCGGCGATAGAGGCCCGGCGCGACGAATTGCCAGATCTGGTTCGCGATCACCGGGAAGGACAGCATCATCGCGGCGAAAAACGCCACCTTCACCTGGACGAAAAAGGCTTCGAAAATCTGCGTGAAGATGATCTTCCCCTGCCCCGCCGCGAGCAGCGGCTGGACCAGAAAGGCGAAGATTTTGTCAGCGAAATAATAGGATGCGCCAAAGGTGATCGCGACTGCGACCGCGCAATAGAGCAGCCGCTTGCGCAGTTCGAGCAGATGGTCGAGCAGCGGCGCCTGGCTGTCGTCGATTTCGTCGCGGTCGCTCACGAAGCGGGCTTGTCCGTGGCGGTGTCGGACGCTTCCGGCGCGGCGGGCGGCGATGCGGGCGCGGCGTCACCGCTCTCTGCCGGTGCATCGCGCAGGACGGGTTTTTCGGTCATCACCGGCGGCTGATCCTCACCATCGGGCAGCAGGTTTTCCGGCGTGCCGGTGTGGGATTCCGCGGGCGCAGCCGGCGTCGCGGGCACAGTCGGCGATGGCGAGGAATCGGGCAACAGACCGGCCATCGGATGCTCGCGCATGATGCGGGCATTTTCCTCGGCCCATTTCTTTTCCATTTCGGCGAGCTCGGCCTCGCGCACCATCGCGTCGAAGCCCGAGCGGAACTGGCGCGCCATGCCGCGTGCCTTGCCGACCCATTGGCCGGCAAAGCGCATCGCTTTTGGCAGGTCTTTCGGCCCGATGACGATCAGCGCCACAAAGCCCACCATCAGCAATTCGCTCCAGCCAATATCGGCAAACATTCGCTAGACTCTGCCCAATTCGATTAAACCGTTCGCCCTGAGTGGGGCTGAGCGAAGCCGAAGACCCGTATCGAAGGGCAAACAACACCCTTCGATACACCGCTTCGACAGGCTCAGCGGTTACTCAGGGCAAACGGCGGATCAGCCGGCCACCACACGCCCGGGCTAAGCCCTTGCGATCAGCGCTGCTCTTCGCGGGCGCGCTCGGTTTCGGTTTCGACGCTTGGGTCGGGCGCACGAAGCCCTTCGATCTTGCTCGGCGGCGTGGCGTTTTCCTCTTCCGACATGCCCTTTTTGAAGTTCTTGATACCCTTGGCGACGTCGCCCATCATATTCGAGAACCTGCCGCCACCCAGCAGCAGGATCGCGATCAGGGCGAATATCAGAATCTGCCAGATGCTCGGACTCATACGAAATCTCCTCGACTCCGCCCGTATCTAGTCCTCATCCGTGACGTTTTCCACCTCCGCTTCGTCGTCCATCTCCATTTCCGCCTGTTCGAACGCCAGATCGACCGGATCGAGCAGTCCGGCGGCGCGCAGATCGTCGATTCCGGGCAAATCGCGGCGGCTTTGCAGCCCGAAATGGCTGAGGAATTCGGCGGTGGTGGCATAGAGCAGCGGGCGTCCGGGCACTTCGCGGCGCCCCGCCGGGCGGATCCACCCCGCCTCCATCAGCACGTCGAGCGTGCCCTTCGATATCTGAACCCCGCGGATCGATTCGATTTCCGCGCGCGTGACCGGTTCGTGATAGGCAATGATCGCCAGCGTCTCGATCCCCGCGCGACTGAGCTTGCGGCTTTCCTCGCGGTCGCGGCGGAGCAGATGCGCGAGATCGGCGCTCGTCTGAAAATGCCAGCGTTCGCCGCGCCGCACGATTTCGATCCCGCGCCCGGCATAGACTTGCGTCAGCCGGTCGAGCGCGCCGCGCACATCGGCCTCGGCCCCCACATGCGCCTTGATCTCATGAATCGTCAGCGGTTCGACGGCGGCGAACAACACTGCCTCAACCGCGCGTTCGATGATGTCGGGTTCCTGGTTCATGCCCCTGCCCGCAGATATAGCGGCGCAAAGGCCGATTTCTGCTGCATTTCCAGCCGCCCCTGCCGCGCGAGTTCGAGCGCGGCGACGAAGCTGGAGGCGAGCGCCGACTTGCGATAGGGCCCGGTCGCTTCGGGGGGCAGAAAGCTTTCGATCGTCGACCAGTCGACGGCCTTGCCGATCATCGCCGACACGCGCTCGATCGCTTCGTCCAGCGTCATTACCGGGCGCACCGCGACGATATGCATCACCGGGCGGGTGCGCGCGCTGACGCGGCCATAGGCGGCGATCAGATCATAGATTTCGGCTTCCCATTTCGCCTGACGCACGGTGCGCAGCCCCTCTGGCGCGCCACGGCGGAACACGTCGCGGCCCAGCGTATCGCGCGCGATCAGCCGCGCCCCCGCCTCGCGCATCGCGTTCAGCCGTTCGAGCCGCAATTGCAGCCGCAGCGCCAGTTCCTCTGGGCTCGGCTCAACCTCAGGATCGCGCGGCAGCAGCAGCGCGGATTTAAGGTAAGCGAGCCAGGCGGCCATGACGAGATAATCGGCGGCGAGCTCAAGCTTGAGCGAGCGGGCCTCGTTCACGAAATGCAGATATTGCTCGACCAGTTGCAGGATCGAAATCGCCTTGAGATCGACCTTCTGATTGCGGGCAAGCGTCAGCAGCACGTCGAGCGGCCCTTCCCACCCGTCGATATCCAGATTGAGCCGTTCGGGAGCGTCTTCGACCGCAGCGTCCATCGGGCGAGTTAAGCAGGATGCGCGGGGCTTCTCAATGGGCAGCAACGACGCGCCGCGAAAGTGGCGGTTTTGCGTGCCAAGTTCGCAGTGAGTCGCACCAACCCGCGCGTTCGCACGCGCTCGCGCGCGAGGGAGGTGGCGTTGCGGGGTGGTGGATGTGGCGGAAACGGGTGTTGGGTTGGTGCGCATCGTTGGGGCACGGTAGGCGGGGCGTGGGGTTGTAGGACAGGGGATTTTAGGTCAGATTTGCACGCCATGACCGGTAGTTCGAGGCACTGCCCGTCAATCTCGAAAGCCGTCAATCGTTCATGCAGCGTTGGCGGACATGAATGGTGGAAAGCGACTGGTCCAGCACGGGGCTGTCATCTGACGTTAACGGACGCTCGTTCAGCCAGCCACCTTCCCAGTCGCAAGATGCGTTCACACTCCTTCCGAAATGACTCGGAATAGCCTGCGACCTTTGCCTGGAGCCGGACTGCCGCTAGGCTCGCCTCATGATCAACCTAGTCAGCCTCAAGCGCTTTAAGCAGATCGAGGAGGCCGCTCTGCCGCTCGGTCCAATCAATGTACTAGTGGGCGGCAATAACTCGGGCAAAAGCTGCATCCTGCAGGGTATCCACTTCGGCATTGCGCTGGCGCAGGCCCGGCGCGAGGCCGGTGTGCAGCAGTTTCCGCCGGAACGCCTTCGCTACTGCCCAACAGACGACTTTCTCGATCTGCACCACGGCCGGCGGCTGACCGAGGGCACCAGCATCGACTTCCGCTATGAGACGACCGGCGATGGCGATGGCGACCATGCTGCCGTTGCGCTTCAGCGCGGACGAAACGGCGTGGTCTCTGCGGTAAGTAGCGGAGGACCGCTGCTCGACTCCGTGAGCGATCCGCGTGGATTCTTCTCGATCTACGTCCCCGGGCTGGCCGGGATCACGATACGCGAAGAGTATCGGTCCGACGCGGTCGTCAGCAACGGCATCGCCCGTGGCGACGCCAACCTCTACCTTCGTAACGTCCTACTCAGGATTGAGCGCAGTCAGGTCCGGAAGGACTGCTTCGACGGTTACCTAGACCGGGTGTTTCCGGGCGTTCGCGTCAATACGCAGTTCCAGGAAACCGCCGACCTTTGGATCAGATCGACAGTCACTCGTGAGAATGCCGGCACCCGGGCACTCGACCTCGTCGGAACAGGACTCCTGCAAGCAATCCAGCTCATCGCGTACGTGTCCAACTACGAACCCAAAGTGCTGCTCCTAGACGAGCCTGACGCCCACTTGCATCCCAGCAATCAGCGCCTCTTGGCGGACACCCTGGCGATGATTGCCGGCACAACCGACACGAAGATCATCCTCGCCACCCATTCCCGGCACCTCCTGGACGCCCTCAGCGAACTCGAGGATGCCAAGCTCTTCTGGGTCAAGAACGGCGCGGCGACACCCCAGCAGGCTTGGTCCGACATCGCCGTCCTGATGGACCTTGGCGCGCTCGACAAGGGCGAGCGGTTCCTCGCAGGCAATTACAAATATCTCGTGTGGTCGGAGGACAGGGACACCGAGCCACTCTCGATCGTCCTGGAAGCGAACGGCATCTCCCGCGAAGAAACTCTCGTCTTCAGCTACCAGGCGAGCAGCAAGGTGGACGCGGCCAAGCTGATGGCGGCCTTCGCCGAACGCGTCAGGCCGGGCGTGATCACGGTCGTTCATCGCGACCGCGACTTTATGAGCGACGAAGAGGTCGAGCGCCTTCGAGCGCAGTTCGACCTCGATCAGGCACCCAACATGCGACTGCTCATAACGCAGGGTTCGGATATCGAAGCTTACTTCACTCGTCCCGACCACATTGCAGAGGTGATGGCGAGTGATCCTGCCGACGCGCAAGCACTCGTGGAAAGCGTTCTGCATAAAGACATGATCGAGTTCGTTACCGCGTTCATCAACAAGCGTGGGGAGATCAAGCGGTCCCTATACAAGAAGGATCCCGAGGCCTGCCCGGAAATCAACGCCCTGATCAACGGAAACCAGATCCCGTTGGAAAAGGCGGTAGGTAAGCTGCTGCTGAAGCGGGTCAAGCAGCGACTACAGGCCGATGGCTTTAACGGCGGCGACATTGTGCGGTTAACCGAGGCGCTCACCGACCCCAATGTTGCAGCCGCGTTCGCCTGAGACACCGTAGATCAGTCCAGGTCAGGGTCAACAAAGGTGCGCGTTTGCAAATGCGGCGGCGGGCAACAGTGTCTTGTTGCAGGCCTGGAAGCCGCACGGACGAGCGACCGCTCCTCGCCTCGCGACACTCAAAAGCGGACAATCCGCTTCCGGCCAGTCGCCGCCGGTGAGTTTCTGAACATAGGGCCGCTTTGGGCGAGCTAATCCGAGGCCGGCAAGGTCAGCAATGTTCGCGACAACTGCCCGATCACCACGCGGTGACCGCCGGTGCCCCAACCGCCGAGATCCGGACCAGGTTTACCGAGCAACAAACATCCGCCAAAGTGACGCAATGCCACTGTTAAGTCTCATCCCATTCGGCGTGTTCTTTCTCTGCTGTGTGCTACAATTCTGGTATATGAAAAGAGTGAGAGACGTTCTCATTGATCGGCATCCAGAGACGTTCCTCGCCGTAGAAAAATCGTCGATTTTTCCACATCAGGGTCTATGGAAATTCACGAGAGGGAACCGCTACAAAGAACTGGGCGACAAGGAACTGAACCGACATGTTAGGAACCTCAAACGGCTGTGGGTAGTCACGATTGGTTCTTGGCTCGTTTACGCATTCGCGCTCTTAACGCTGCCGATGCGTTAGGCAATCCACCCAGTGAATGACAAATTGACCGGCCTATCTGGCGCCTCATCGGACATCAGGCTGGGAGGACGCACCGACGTGCCCTTACGAAAAGCGAATTTGGGTCGCTGAAGGGCGGCTATGTCGGCGATTGTCGATTGAGCGCCAACCTGCGCGGATGGCAGCTTTTCCATTCCTATCCACAAAACCGGATAGGCGGCAGACGGCCCAATCGAGCCTAGTTCGGCCATCGCACCTGCGCAGGCAGCGGCCTGTCGCTGCGTATTTTCGGCGATTCAGGGGACACATAGGCGCCGTGGCTGTGTCGGCATTTGGTGTGGGACGCGACAGATATGGGCCCCTGCCTTTGCAGGGGCGACGGTGCTTGTCGCTTTATGCTGAGGTGGGAGCCGGAACGACCCGCAGCGAAATCGTTACGGCTGCTTCCTTCCGGACCTGACCGGGTTGGCGACGACTACGTCCGCCCGACTCCCGAGGGGGCAGATAGTCGCGCGCGGATCGCTTTGCAACGTCAGGAAAATTCGGTGAGGATTCGGTCGGCGACTTTGGCATGGGCGGCGTCGCGATCCCGGGCGGTGACGGTGTCGCAATTGATGAAGCAGGCGATCAGGATCGGGGCCCGTTCGGGCGGCCAGATAATCGCGACATCATTGGATGCGCCGTTGGTGCTGGTCCCGGTCTTGTCGCCCACGCGCCATTCGGAGGGCACGCCGGCGCGCAGGCGGTTGTCGCCGGTTTCGCAGGCGACCATCCATTGCGCCAACTGGCCACGCGATGCCGGGGTCAGCGCATCGCCGAGCACGAGCCGGTTGACCGTATCGAGCATCGCACCGGGCGTTGTCGTGTCGCGCGAGTCGCCGGGCAGGTTGCTGTTGAGATCGGGCTCGATCCGGTCGAGCCGGGTGGTGGTGTCGCCGACGCCGCGCAGCCATTGGGTGAAGGCTTGGGGTCCGCCGATGCGGCGCAGCAACAGGTTGGCGGCGACATTGTCGCTGACCGTGACTGCGGCTTGGCAAAGTTCGGCAAGAGTCGCTTCGCCGCGATCCATCTGCCGCTCGATAAAGGGCGCATAGGGGACCAGATCGTCGGGGCCGAAGCCGATCCGTTCGTCGAGCCGCAGCTTCCCCGCATCGTTCAGCGCGAGGACCATGCCCGCGAGCGGCAGTTTGAACGTCGAGCACATGGCGTAGCGGCTGATCGCGTCGAAATCGATGCGGCGGCCGCTGCCGGTATCGAGCGCCGAAAGGCCGATTCCGCCATAGAATTTGCGCGCGAGATCGTCGAACAGACCGTTTCCGGTCAGGGCCACGTCCTGTCGATCCGGATCGGGCGCGGGGCGGCATCCCATGGCGATGCTGGCGGCGGCGGCGGCGATCAGGCTGCGGCGGTCGATCATGCCGCTCAGCGCCCCTGCATGTTGCGATGTTCGGGCGGCATCCGCACGGTAAGCGTGTCGAGCGCGCCGCCGAGCAGTATCTGGCAGGCGAGGCGACTGGTCCGCGTGGCCCCGGTGGCGAGATCGAGCATGTCCTCCTCTTCCTCGCTGGCGGGGGGGAGATTGTCGAAATCGGCGGCGTCGACGATCACATGGCACGTGGAGCAGGCCATCTGGCCCTCGCACGTGCCCTCCAGCGGCTGACCGGCATTTTGTGCGACTTCGAGCAGCGCGGCGCCATCGGGGGCGTCGACTTCCTGAACGGATTCGTCGTCGGACGACAGGAAGCGGACCCGGGTCATGCCGAAACGGCCTGGGCGCGGGCGGCGGTGTCGATACGGTCGAGGGCGGTCATCAATTCCTCTTGAGTCGTGTAGCGGCCAAAGCCGATGCGGATGCTGGAGCGCGCCTGTCGGTCGGTCAGGCCGATCGCGCGCAGGACGTGGCTGGAGCGGCCCGAGCCGCTGGCACAGGCCGAACCGGCGGAAAAGGCAATATCGCGCAGTTCGGACATCAGGCGGGCGACGTCGAGCCCGTCGCGGCGAATGTTGAGGTTGCCGGGATAGCGAAGGTCGTGCGCCCCGTTGAGGTGCCAGCCGTCGAGACGCGCGAGTGCAGCGTCGCAGAGCGCTGTGACATGTGCCATGTCGGCGTCGCGCCGATCGGCCATCAGCTTCGCCGCCGTGCCGAAACCGGCGCAGAGCGCGGGGCTGAGCGTGCCCGAGCGGCCTGCCGCCTCCTGTCCGCCGCCATGGAGCAGCGGCGCGAGCGTTACGCCGTCGCGTATCCATAGGGCGCCGATCCCCTTTGGCCCGTGGATCTTGTGCGCGGAAATGGCGATCAGATCGGGGCCGTCAGGGATCGGTATGCGGCCATAGCCCTGAACCGCATCGCAGAGCATCAGCGCGCCGGCCTGATGCGCCAGTTTTGCCAGCGCGCCGACCGGCTGGATCGTGCCGATCTCGTTGTTGACGAGCATGCAGGCGACGAGCGCGGTGCCGGGCGTGATCGCTTCCGCCGCAGCTTCCAGATCAACGATGCCGTCTTCGCCGACCGGCAGGATCACCACCTCCCTGCCCTGCCCGCGCAATGCCTCGACCGTGTCGAGCACGGCGGCATGTTCGGTCGCCTGGGTCACGATGCGACCGGGACCGACGCCCTTCAGCGCCCAGTTGAGCGCTTCGGTGGCGCCGCCGGTGAAGCTGATGTCGCCATTTTCGGGAAGCAACGCCGCGACCTGATCGCGCGCCACCGCGACTGCCGCGCGCGCGGCGCGTCCGGGCGCATGCGCGCTGTGCGGATTGGCGTGCTGCGACTGGAGCCAAGGGAGCATCGCCTGCAATGCTTCCGGCGCGAGCGGCGTCGTCGCCTGATAGTCGAGATAGATCATGCCGCGCGGTTTCTCCCCTCGGCGGCGAGGTTCAGCCAGTGCTCGAAGAACTGATCAATCTCTTCTGCGGTGGTGTCCCAGCCAAGGCTGACGCGGATCGTGCGGGCAGACACTTCCTCCGGGATACCAAAGGCCCGCAGCGTCCGGCTCTGCTTGAGTGTGCCGGAGGAGCAAGCGCTGCCCGCTGAAACTGCAATTCCCGCCATGTCGAACCGCATCAACTGGGCCGCCGCGCTGAAACCGGGCGTCGCAACGGCGAGAATGTGCCCGCTCCACAGCGCGCCTTCACCGGCGGGGGAAACCACCTCGCCACCCGCCCGATGGAAGTCATATTCGCGGTCCACAAGGACTTCGGCAATATCCAACCACTTTGCCGTCCCGTCTCTGTTGCGCGCTACGTCGACGGCAGCGGCGAATCCCAGCGCGCCGGGCAAATTCTCAGTGCCCCCGCGATAGCCGAATTCCTGACCGCCTGACGGGTCGAGCATCGCGAAATCGCGCACCAGCAGCGCACCGATGCCGGGCGGTCCGCCAAGCTTGTGTGCCGACACCACAATCATGTCCGCATCGGGCAGCGCCAGCTTTCCGGCAGATTGCGAGCAATCGGACAGGAAGATGCCGCCCGCCTCGCGCACCTGATCGGCCACGCCCTCGAGCGGCTGGATCGTGCCGGTTTCCGAATTGAGGTGCTGGATCGCCACGATCGGCTTGCCGTTGCCCGCGAGCAGCGATCGCAAAGCTTCCCGGTCAAAGGCGGCACCCGCCATCGGCACTATCGCGGCCTGCGGTCCGGCAGCGCGGAACACCGCATCATGCTCCACAGCCGAAACGATCCCCCGATCCGCCTTCGCCCTGCCCAATCCGATCGCCAGCGCCTCGCTCGCGCCGCTCGTGAAGATCAGTTCGCCGTCCCATCCCAACGCCGCCTTGATGCGGGCGCGCGCATCCTCGAGCGCGGCGCGCGCGGCGCGGCCTTCGGCATGCGGCGAAGAGGGGTTTGCCCAGTTGCGCATCCCCTGTTCCACCGCCGCGATTGCCTGTGGCAGCATCGGCGTGGTCGCGGCATGATCGAGATAGATGCGGGTCAAGTCGTGTTCCAATTGCGCAAATCGGGTCCGTGCCTATATAGCGCGCACTTTCCTGCGCTCCACCGGAGCGTGAACCGAATCATCGTAGGTGCCATGCCCGAAGTCATCTTTCCCGGTCCGGAAGGCCGCCTCGAAGGCCGTTTTTCGCCCGCTCCCAAGCCCCGCGCACCCGTCGCGATGATCCTGCATCCCCACCCGCAATCGGGCGGGACGATGAACAATCACATGGTGCAGGAACTGTACAAAACGTTCCAGCGGCGCGGTTTTGCGACGCTGCGCTTCAATTTCCGCGGCGTGGGACGCAGCCAGGGCACGTTCGACAATGGCATCGGCGAGCTTTCCGATGCCGCCAGCGCGCTCGACTGGGTACAGAGCTTCCACCCCGAAGCATCGACCACCTGGATCGCGGGCGTCAGCTTCGGCGCGTGGATCGGCATGCAGCTGTTGATGCGCCGCCCCGAAATCCGCGGCTTCATTTCAGTCGCTCCGCCCGCGAACATGTATGATTTCACGTTCCTGGCGCCCTGCCCCAGTTCGGGCATCATCATTCAGGGCGACAGCGACGAAGTCGTTACGCCCGGCGCGGTGCAGAAGCTGGTCGACAAGCTGCGCACGCAGAAGCACATCACCATCCATCACGATGTGATCCCGGGCGCGAACCATTTCTTCCAGAATGAAATGGGCCTGTTGATGAAGAGCGTCGACAATTATCTCGACATGCGGCTCGACCCGAACTCACCGATCCGCTGAGCCATGACCATTCGCCGCGTCGACATCACAGCGACCGGCGGATGCCAGTGCGGCGCGGTGCGATATCGCGCCACGGCGATGCTCGACAATGCGCATATCTGTCATTGCCGGATGTGCCAGAAAGCGACCGGCGGGCCGTTCGCCGCGCTGGTCGCCGCGCCCGATGACGCATTGACCTTCACGCGCGGCGCGCCTGCCGTTTTCATGAGTTCGCAGCGTGTCGAACGCGGCTTTTGCAGCGATTGCGGCACGCCGCTTTTCTATCATTCGCTCGACAGCGGACGGACCAATCTGACGATCGGATCGCTTGACGATCCCGCCGCTTTTTCGCCGCATAGCCAGCTGGGCAGCGAGGCGCGGCTGCCGTGGTTCGGCGCCTTGCCGACGCTGCACGACGATGGCGTGACCGGCGCTGCGAATCCCGAATGGGCAGCAGCGATCGCGCGAACGAGCCGTCAGGCCCCCGATCATGACTGACCGGCGCTAGGAAGCGCGCAGCCGCGCCGCGATCCAGTCATCGACGATCGCCGTGCCGGGATAATCGGCATTTCCCATGTCGCGGTTGATCTGCATATGCCCGCGTAGCGCGCGTCCCGGCAGCGCACGCACGCTGGCATCGGTTCCCGCACCCGTCAGCACGCGCGCCAGCCCCTCGGACTGGCGCTTGCCGTCGTCGCGATCGACATGGAGGATCAGGAACGCCGGGGCATTGGGCGAAGCGGCATGATGGAAGGGCGACAGGGCGCGCTGGCGCACAGGATCGTCACCGAACGCCTGACGATAGGTATCGTGCATGATCCGGGGACCGTCGCCAAGCTGGGCCGGGACGTCATAGGCAGCCCCGTCGAGCAGAACCACGCCGCGCAATGCGTCCATGCTGAGCCCCGCGGCGCGCAGATATTGCGGATCGGTGCCGACCAGCGCGGCCAGATGCGCGCCCGCACTATGCCCCATCAGCACGATCCGCGAGGGATCGATGCCCAGTTCGCGCGCATGACCGACCAGCCAGGCGAGCCCATTGGCTATATCCGCCGCCTGCTGCTCCACAGTCGCCGCAGGAACCAGCCGATAGTTGAGCGAGGCGACGGCATAGCCGCGCGCATGGAAATGCGTGATCTTTGCTTCGCCGGTGGCATTGCCCTTGTCGCCGCGCTTCCACCCGCCGCCATGGACGAAAACGATCAAAGGCGCATTTTCGGCAGCGGCAGGATAGAAATCGAGCCGTTGCAGCGGCGCTAGCCCATAAGCGATTTCACGCGCGTCGGACTGGATCGCCGAAGGCGCCACGGGATCGGCCAGCCCTCTGGCAGCGACGCATCCGGCGCTCAGCAGTGCCGCCGCAGCGATAGAGGCCGTCAATATCCTGCGCATGCGCGTCTCCCGATATCCGTCGCCAACATGACACCGGAGCGCTGAACCGCGCCTGACTCAGAGCGTCCAGATCAGGACATTGCCGAGCATCACCGCAGCGCAGACGATCATCAGGATGCCGCGCCGGCGGTCGTTGCGCTTTGCGATCATCCACACGCCGCCGGCGACCAGCGCCAGCATCGCCGCGATCGTCAGCATCAGCGCGAAGCCGGCAATCGGCGTCAGCGAACCGGTCACGACAATTCCCCGGCGGCATCGGCGTTCTGAGTGCTATTCTCCGATTCGCGATCGGCGAGCACGCGGGCATAGGCGTCGGGATCGACATTGCCGCCCGACAGGATGACGAGCATGCCCGGCTGTAACGCGATCTTGCCGGACAGGATCGCCGCGAGCCCGACCGCGCCGCCCGGTTCGACCACGAGCCGGAGATGATCGGCCGCCCAGCGTTGCGCGATGCGAATCTCCGCCTCGGACACGGCAATGCCGGTGACGCCGCGATTCGACAGCACGTCGAAAGTGAGTTGCGAAACCCGGGGCGTCATCAATGCGTCGCACGCCGTTTCCGGCGCATCGTCGCGCACCGGCTCGATCCAGCCCGCCTCGAGACTGCGGCACATATCGTCCCAGCCTTCGGGTTCGACGATCGTGACTTCGGCGTCGGGCAGCGCCAGCGCGCATCCGGCGGCGAGCCCGCCCCCGCCACAGGGCACGACGATGCGAGTCGGCTGGTCGAGCCCCAGGCTGCTCATCTGCTGCGCGGCTTCGATCGCTGCGCTCCCCTGCCCCTCGATCACCCAGGGATCGTCGAAACTGGGCACCAGAGTCGCGCCGCGCGAGTGCGCCAGATGCGCGGCGATCTTCTCACGATTTTCGGTCCTGCGGTCATAGGAAACGACCTCGGCACCCAGCGCGAGCGTGCCGTCGCGTTTCACTTTCGGCGCATCGGACGGCATCACGATCACTGCCGGAATGCCGAGCCGCCGCGCCGCCCAGGCGATACCCTGAGCATGGTTGCCCGAGGAAAAGGCCACCACGCCGCGCTGACGCCCCTGTTCGTCGAGCGCGGACAGCCGGTGCCACGCCCCGCGCAGCTTGAACGCGCCGACCGGCTGGAGCGATTCGGCCTTGAACGCGACCGTCACCCCCCTGATACTCGCCGTCAGCAACGGCGAAGGCGGCACGATCGCCGCGATCTTGGCAGCAGCGTCCCGAACGCCTGCCCGTGTAGGCTGTCTTACAATCGTCACGACTCAACCCCGCAAGGAACTCACAACGTCCTATAGTCTTTACATCAAAAGCGGTGGACCCTATGTGGCCATTCCCTCGCTGCCCCATGGGACTTCCAACCGCAAGGCAGCACTTGTGTTGAACTGCAAAACTACCCTTGGAGGTCCCTTGAATTGGCCAAACATCATAGCGCGCTGGGGCTAGCAACCGCCCTTCGACCGGTTCAGCCGGTAACGCTTGTTCGCCCGCACGCAGCTGCGCGCGCTGCCCGATTCTTCGTCGAGAAGTTTCCGGGTCGTGCGATGTACGCCGTAAAGGCGAATCCGTCCCCCGACCTGCTGCAGGTTCTGTGGGATGCAGGCATCACGCATTATGACGTTGCTTCGCTGGGCGAAGTCCGACTCGTGTCGCGGACGCTTCCCGACGCCACCTTGTGCTTCATGCACCCGGTGAAGGCGGAGGAAGCGATTGCCGAGGCCTATTTCGATCATGGCTGCCGCACTTTCAGCCTCGATTCGATCGAGGAGCTGGAAAAGATCGTTCGCGCGACCGAAGGCGCGAAGGATCTGACGCTATGCGTACGCCTGCGCGTATCCTCCGATCATTCCAAGCTGAGCCTGGCTTCCAAATTCGGCGCGATGCCGGGCGAGACCAAGCAATTGTTGTTCGCCACGCGCCAGGCGGCCGATGCGCTGGGCATCTGTTTCCATGTCGGCAGCCAGGCGATGAGCCCGGAAGCCTATTCCAACGCAATGGAACGCGTGCGCGAAGCGATCGTCGAAGCCGCAGTGACGGTCGACGTAATCGATGTCGGCGGCGGATTTCCGTCGGCCTATCCGGGGATGGAGCCGCCGGCGCTCGAACATTATTTCGAAACGATCCACCGCGCCTGGGAAAGCCTGCCGATCAGCTATTCGGCGGAACTGTGGGCCGAGCCGGGCCGTGCGCTGTGCGCCGAGTATAGCTCGATCGTCGTCCGCGTCGAAAAGCGTCGCGGTGACGAGCTTTATATCAACGATGGCGCCTATGGCGCGTTGTTCGATGCGGCGCATATCGGCTGGCGCTTTCCGGTGCGGCTGCTGCGTGAGCCGGACAGCAATGCGCGGGACATGGAATTTTCCTTCTATGGTCCGACGTGCGACGACCTCGATCATATGGCGGGGCCGTTCCTGCTGCCGGCCGATATTCGGGCAGGCGATTATATCGAGATCGGCATGCTGGGCGCCTATGGTTCGGCGATGCGGACCGCGTTCAACGGCTTTGGTTCGGACGAGACCGTAATCGTGACCGACGAACCGATGGCGAGCCTGTATCTGCCCGACGAGCAACGCCGGGCGGCGTCGAACGTCGTTACGCTGTAACATTTGCTGTTAAGCCCGTTTGGGCTGAGCCGGTCAAAACCCCGTTCTTCTCTCTGCAGCCGGCAGCGAAGAAGAGCGGCACTTCGACAAGCTCAGTGCAAACGGGTTAAGAGGCTGTGCCTCTGCCAACGGGTTTCCGCGTCCCCTTTTTGAACGACGTTGGCCATGACGATTGGGAGAACCCCCATGACCGATACCCTGACCAAGACCGCAGCCGCCAACGCGCCGATCAACGACACGCGCAAGGCCGAACTTCTGTCGAGCACCGTCGAGCATATCGACATTCGCAGCTTCGACGCGCGTCCGATCATCGATTCGATGAAGAAGATGAGCTTCACCAGCCGCGACCTGGCGAATGCGACCGGCATTTATAACCAGATGCTGAGCGACCCCGATTGCACGGTCTGTCTCGTCATCGCCGGTTCGACTTCGGCGGGCGGCTGCATGGACCTCTATGCCGAGCTGGTGCGCAGCAACATGGTCGATGTGATCGTCGCCACCGGCGCCAGCATCGTCGACATGGACTTCTTCGAAGGGCTTGGCCACAAACATTACCAAGCGCTTGAAATCCCTGACGATGACACGCTGCGTTCGCTCTATATCGACCGCATCTACGACACCTATATCGACGAAGAGCAGCTGCAGGATTGCGACCACACGATCAACAAGATCGCGGAATCGCTCGATCCCAAGCCATATTCGTCGCGCGCCTTCATCCGCGAAATGGGCAAATACCTTGTCGAGCACGGCAAGAAGGACAACAGCCTCGTCAAGCTGGCGTACGAGCATGACGTTCCGATCTTCTGCCCGGCGTTCGTCGACTCCTCGGCGGGCTTTGGCCTCGTCAAGCATCAGGTCGATGCCGCCAAGGAAGGCCGCCCGTACATGGTGCTCGATGCGATTGCCGATTTCCGCGAGCTTACGCAGATCAAGATCGAGGCGGGCACCACCGGCCTGCTCATGATCGGCGGCGGCGTGCCCAAGAACTTCATTCAGGACACGGTCGTATGCGCCGAAATCCTGGGCCATGAAGATGTCGAAGTGCACAAATATGCAGTCCAGATCACTGTCGCCGATGTCCGCGACGGCGCCTGTTCGTCCTCGACGCTGCAGGAGGCGGCGAGCTGGGGCAAGGTCAACACCGGCATCGAACAGATGGTGTTCGCCGAAGCCGGCAGCGTGATGCCGCTGCTCGCCAGCGATGCCTATCATCGCGGCCATTGGAAGGACCGCGCCAAGCGCGCCTGGGCCAAGCTGTTCGCCTGATCCGCGCGATCGAACGCAAACCGAAAAACCCGCCGGAGCACCCTGCTCCGGCGGGTTTTTCCTTGGCTATTGCGGTTGCGGATCATAGCCGCTGGCGGCGATTGCGCATGGCACGACACGCGAACCGAAACGCAGCGGCCGAGGCTCGCCTCCACGCCCCAAGTCATCGATAGGCAGCGCATCATAGGCCAGCTATAGCCGGTGCATGGCAGAGAAATTCGAACGGCATCGTCAGCCCTGGCGGCCCGATGAAATCCAGAAACTTCACACGCTGGCCGGCAAGGGCATGGCGCTGAAGGCGATCGCCAAGGCGCTGACCCGCAGCGAGGAATCGGTGAAGGATCGCGCACGAGCGGACGGGCTGAAGATCGCCAGGTTGCGATGAGGCGGCGCCAAACTGTCGATTAAACTTACAGTAACCAAGGGCTCCGCCAGGCCGTTAACTATGTAACACATTGTTTTTAAGCGTTTTGGTGGTTCTGGCCCGATCTCTGCTTAAGTGTTTCCCGGCACAATAATTGGGAGGCACATATGCGCCACATCCGTACCATCACCAGCGCGGCGTTGCTCGCGGCAGCAGTTCTGCCGGCGGTCGCGCAGGCTTCGTCGACTCCTCCGGAAAGCACCCCGGGCGGCGGTGGCGGTCAGGGCACCAGCGGTTCGCCGACTTCGGTTCCCGAACCCGGCACGCTTGGCCTTCTGGGCGGCGGCATCGTCGCTGTCGCGCTTGCCCGTCGGGCACGTCGCCGCAAAAGCTGATCGCCGATCCCGCTGCGCTTGCGAAGCGCGGCGGACCAAGGCAGTTTGCCCTCCGGCGGAAGGCCCGCCGGGGGGAGAACGATAATGCACAGCCAGATTCTCGCGCCTGTCGTGGTGCTCGTGGCGTGGTCGCTGATCATGCTGCTATGGACGCTTGCGGTCCGTTTCCCGGCAATGGCCAAAGCCGATATCAAGCTCGGCAATCTGGTGGGCGGCACCGGCAAGGACGCCGACCGCATATTGCCGCCACAGGCGCAATGGCCCTCCCACAATTACAATCACCTGATGGAACAGCCGACGCTGTTCTATGCCATCGCGCTGACGCTGGCGATCATGGGCTGGGGCGACGGGATGAATGCCTGGATCGCCTGGGTCTATGTCGGCCTGCGCATCCTGCACAGCCTGGTGCAGGCGACGTTCAACCGCGTGAGCATCCGGTTCGCGCTGTTCGTATTGTCGACCTTTGCGCTGGTCGCACTGACGCTGCATGCCGGGATCGCGTTGCTCCACGGCCATTGAGCGTAGGGGCTAGGTCGTGATCCGACTCTGTCCCGATTAGCTTCGACCGTTTGTCCTGAGTAGCCATTGAGCTTGTCGAAATGGCGTATCGAAGGGCCCTTCGATACGGGTCTTCGCCAGGCTCAGCCCCTACTCAGGGCGAACGGAAACGTAATTCCATTTAAATAGCACAGGATCTAACCGAACAGGCGCGTCAGGCTGCGTTCGAGCATCAGCAATTGCCACAGCGTGCGGCCATGTTCGGCACGACCGGCGCGGTGATCGGCGGCGAGCCGCTCGATTGCCTTCAGGTCGAACCAGCCGGTCTGAGCCAGGAAGCGCGAGCGCGGCAGCGCGGCGGCTTCCTCGGCCAGCGCCTTGCGGAACCATGCCGATACCGGCGTCACGAACCCCATTTTGGGCCGATAGAGAATTTCCTTCGGCAGCCACGGCTCAAGCGCCTTTTTCATCAGCCATTTGCCCTGCCCCGCGCGGATACGCAGCGCAGGCGGCAAGGTCGCCGCGAATTCGACGAGGTGATAATCGAGCAGCGGCTCACGCGCCTCAAGGCTGACGGCCATGCTGGTGCGATCGACCTTGGTCAGGATGTCGCCGGGCAGCCAGTGCTGGAAATCGGCATATTGCGCGCGATCGAGCGCATCGCGTGCGGGCGCATTGCGCATCGCATCGACATAGCGTTGCTCGGCGGCGTGGCCGCCCAGCGCCTTGCGCGCGCCATCGGTATAAAGCTGGTCGCGAAGATCGGGGCGCGTGACGCCGACCGCCTTGGGATAGGCGAACTCGCCACCCTCCGCGAGCGCGAGCAAGGTTGTCTTGGCGCGGAACGGACGCGGCGCCCAGTCCGCCTTGGGATAGAGCCGGCCTAGCGTGCCAAAGATCGGCTCGCGCAGGCTTTCGGGCAGCAGCCCGCGTATCTTTTCCTCGGCAGCGTGGAAACGATAGCGGCGATATCCCGCGAAGCTTTCATCGGCGCCGTCGCCCGACAGCGCGACCGTCACGCTTTCGCGCGCCAACTGGCAGACGCGATAGGTGGGCAGCGCGGAGGCATCGGCAAAGGGTTCGTCAAACGCGCCGACCAGCGTGTCGATCAGTGCGAAATCATCGGCGGCGACGGTGCGGATGCTGTGCCGGGTCGCGAAACGCTCGGCAATCGCCTGGGCATGCGCGGTTTCGTCGTGATCGGCTTCGTCAAAGCCGATGGTACAGGTCTTGACCGCCGCCTTGCTCGCTTCGGCCATCATCGCGACCACTGCCGAACTGTCGACACCGCCCGACAGGAACGCGCCGAGCGGCACGTCGGAAATCATCCGCGACTGGACCGCCCGACGCATCAGATCGACCAGTTCGGCCTCCAGATCGGCCGTCTTGCCCTTTGCGCGATGCGTGAAATCGAGGTCGTACCAGCGTTTCGGCTGGGGCACCGGCTTGCCGCGTTCGAGCAGCAGGAAATGTCCGGCGGGCAGCTTTTTAACGCCCGCGACGATACAGGCATCGTCGGGAACATAGCCAAGGCCGAGGAAATCCTCGACCGCATGGAAATCGGCCGCGCGGCGGACGAGCGGGTGCGCCAGCAGCCCCTTGAGTTCCGACGCGAACGCGACCGCGCCGTCGGAAAGCTCGGCATAATGAAGCGGCTTCACCCCGAACCGGTCGCGCGCGAGAAACAGGCTGCGCGCGGCAACATCGTAGATGGCGAAAGCGAACATGCCGTTGAGGCGCCGGAGCATGTCCGGCCCCCAGGCACGCCAGCCATGGAGCAGCACTTCGGTATCGCTATGCGTTTCGAACTGCGCGCCCAGTGCCTCCAGATCGGCACGGACTTCCATGAAATTATAGATTTCGCCGTTGAACACCGTGACGACCGCGCCGTCGGCCGTCTGCATCGGCTGCGACCCGGTGGCGAGATCGATGATCGAGAGGCGCCGATGGCCGAGACCCACGCCGGGAACGGTCCAGACGCCCGACCCGTCCGGCCCGCGATGCACGAGCGCGTCGGTCATCCCCACGATACGCGCGGGATCGACCGGTTTGGGCGTGTGAGGATAATAGAGGCCGGCTATGCCGCACATGATGTCCGCGCCCCCTTCCCTGCCGCTGGCGTCCCGTCGCGCCTAGGACAGCGCGGCGCGGCGATCAACGGCCATGCGCGATACGATCCGCCAATGCGTCGACCGGACCCGCCGCCGCGAGGAAACGCTGCAGGGCGGCACGACTGTCGGTGTCTTCGCGTTCGGCCGAAAGCAGCACGGCAACCGCGGTCTGATCGCCGCCCACCAGCTTTGCCCGAAGCGTTGCGAGTTTGGCGCGGCTGTCGCTGCTCGTCAGCGTATCGCCGATGCGATACCAGGTGACGGTTTCGCGTTCGACAGGCCCCGGCGCGCGCATGCGGATCGCCGCGCCGCCATCGAGCGGCGGCAGCGTCTGAACGCGCAGCCAGCGGTCGTTTTCGCGAATCGCCCCCTGGCCGAAGCTGATCAGCTCCTTGCCCTCATGCTGGCTGCCGTAAACGGCTACGACCAGATCGACGGTGGCGCCGGAGGCATCGCGATAGCGGCCATGGAGATAATGATCGGCGCCCGGATAATTGGCGGACCAGGCGGCGCGTTCCGAAAGCGGCACCCGCTCCCATCCCGGTACGTCGGGCAGCGCCACTGTGGCCGGCAATTCGGTCGCGCGCGCATTGACGACATGGCCGAGCGTGAGGAACAGGCTGGCCACGACCAGCACCAGCAGCCCGGCGACCGGCGCGTCGGCGCGAAAGCGGACCGGCGCCTGAAACCGGGCCGGATCGAACCAGCGCGCATCGGGATCGCGATCGAACCAGCGCCAGCCGATCGCCAGCACGCCGGCCATCACCAGCGCGAAGAAGAACCAGCCATAGACGATATGGTCGAACCCGGTCGCGGCCTCGACCGTCGTCATCCATGCGGCATAGATGGTGCCGAACGCCCGCACCGCATTGGCGAGGATCGGCACGATCAGTGCCATCACCATGAAGGCGGCACGGCGGCGCCACGACACGTAACAGACATTGGCGACCAGCGTGCCGTAAGCGAGCATCGCGATCACGAACTTGGCGCCCGAACATGCCTCCGCCACTTCGAAATAGCCGTTGGGCGTCGTGATCAGCACCCCGTCGCTCGTCGCAGGCACGCCAGCGATATGGAGCAGCGGCATCACCATCTTCGCGGTAAGATCCTGAAGCGGCTCCTGCATCCCTTCGCCAAAGGGCACGAGGAAGAACATATAGGCGATCGGAAAGAGCAGCGCGCGCGACACGTTCGGGCCGAGCACGGTCACCACGCTGCCCTGAAGCATCAGCACCAGCCCCAGATGGCGCATCAGCGCGACCTGTGCCGCTTCGCCGAGCAGCCAGGCAACGCCGCCCGCCCCGGCGAGCGCGAGGCCGGGAAGCCAGCCGGCGGGAACAAGCTGCGCCAGTTCGTTCCTGCGCTGCCACACCAGCCAGCCGATCACCGGCAGGATGAAGAGGCAATGGCCGAACGTGGTATTGGTCCAATAGATCGTCGCAAGGTCGCGCGTGTCGCTCCGGAACAGCAGCAGGAGCAACGCCCAGACGCCGCCGAGCACCAGCGCATGCCGCACCCAGCGGCTGTCGAAACCGGCCTTCGCCTGATCCGCTGCAGGCGCAGACGCCACCGCCGTCATGCCACCGCCGCCGCGCGACCCGGCGTCCGACCGGTCAGCCCGAGGATCGAATCGAGCGGCGCGAGCCGGGCGTCCCAGCTATAGCGTTGCTGCACCCGTTCGCGCGCCGAAGCGCCCAGTGCCGCCGCGCTGCGGGGGTCGGCGAGCAATTCGTTGATCGCCTCGGCCATTTCGCCGACGCTGGTCCCGACGCGGATGGTGCCGCCATGATCGATCCCCTGCGCCGCATCTCCGGTCGCGACGACCGGACGCGCCATCGCCATTGCCTCCAGCACCTTGTTCTGGACGCCGCGCGCGATCTTGAGCGGCGCCACCGCGACCGATGCCGCCGCCAGCCAGCCGCGCACATCGGCGACTTCGCCGGTCACGACGACGCCGGGCTCCTTGCCCAGCGCCTTTACCGCATCGCTGGGGTTGCGGCCGACGATCGCGAAGCGGACATCGGGATGTGCAACGCGGATATGCGGCCACACCGTTTCGACGAACCAGGTAACCCCTTCGATATTGGGGCGATAATCCATCTGGCCGGTAAAGACGATCAGCGGGCCCATCGTATCGATGCGTTTGAACTGCGCCGCCGGATCGTAAAATTGGGTGTCGATGCCGTTTTCGACGACATGAACGCGATCCGCGCCGGTCCGCTCGCGGAACAGGGCGGCTTCGGCTTCGCTGACGAACAGGCTGGCATCGGCGCGCGCCGCCACCTGGCGTTCATGCTGAAGCAGCAGGCGCGATTCACGCCCGAACATCCATCCCTTCAGCCCCTTGGACCCTTCGGCATAGGCAGCGAATTTCGCCGAATCCATGTCGACGAAATCCATCACCACGCGCTGACGCGGGCGCGACGGCAGATATTGCGCCATCTGGCTGGAAAAGACGAAGATCGTATCGATCGCATGCCGGGCGAGGATATTGTCGACCGATTGCTGGAGCGTTTCGTTCTGAAAGGCGGTGATCGACAGCGGGCGATGCGTGAACAGCGCCTGCATCCCCGCCGCGATCTGCGGTTTGGAACGCCAGATGATCGACCGATTGCCGGTATAGGGTGCCAGCCCGCCCTTGCGCTTGAGATCCTGCGAACTGTCGGCAAAGGCGATCAGGTGCACGCGCTTGCGCTGCGAGAGATATTTCAGAATGTTGAAGCCCCGGATCTTGTCCCCCCGATCGGGCGGATAGGGGATCCGATGGGCAAGAAAGAGAATATCGCCCATCAGCCGAGCCCCCGCGAAATCCAGGGGCCAAGGCGATTGGCGACCGCCAGCGGCAGCCGTTGCCAGGCCGCGACCTGAAGCCGGTATTTGGGGCTGAGCGGATTGATTTCGCGCGGCGCCTCTCCGTCGCGGGCGCGCTTGAAATAGGTGAGCGGTTGCGCTTCGAACCCCCAGTTCTTCTTGAACGCGGCGGCGCCGGTCCCGACCTTCGAACGGCCGAAATCGAAGCGCGTGCAACCGCGCGTGCGAGCATGCTGCATCAGCGAGAAATACATCCGATCATTGGCGCGAAGCGCGCGTGCCGCTGCGGTGCCGCCGCCCCAATAGGGATAGACGGTCTGTTTCCAGTAGAGACTCAACACACTCGCCACAGGTACACCACCATGGCTCACTATAAGGATATCCGCCGAATTCCCAAATTCGCGCAGCACTTCGGTAAAGAGGCGCCGGGGGAATACCGGCGTCCCCAGATTGCGAACCGATTCGGCATAGACCTGATAATGCGCTGCAGCGTCACTGGCATGACAGCCCGTCGTGACGACAAGATCATTGGCAAGCGCCTTGCGGATCTCCGCACGCTGCTTGCGCGGCACAGCGAGCAGCTCGGCATCCTCGTCCCCGGCCAGGTCGCGCACGAATCCGCAATAGGTTTCGCTGTCCTGATGCCAGCCGGTCCCCGGATGCGCGCCGCCGCGCAATTCCATCGTCGGACAGCTCAGCCGCCCGGCGAGCTGCCACCCCGCCCGCGCGAGCGGCGCGACGGCGCCGACACCTTCCGACAATATTCCGCCGCCGACACCGAACCCGGCCGATACCAGCGCCCGGCCGAACAGAGGCGAATGGACTTCGCATAACGGCAGCACGCCGACGATCTGTCCCGAGCCGCGCTCGGCGATCAGATAATGGGCCTTCTGCCCGCATCCCCGCGCGACTGCGGCGGTCCATTCGGGCAAGTGAAACGGCGTTGCTTCGGGATGGTCGTGCACGAAGGCGCCGATCCGCGCCCGCTCGGTCGGGTCGGCCAGATCGGCGGCGCGTATCGTGATCGCAGGATGCAGCATCGGCGCGTTCATGCCAGCCCCCTGGCCAGCGCGGCAACGACGCCGTCGGTCCGTCCCCAGCGATGGCGCGCGATCAGCCCGGCGATCTTGCCGCGCATCGCGCCAAGCCGGGCATAATGGCGCAGCTTCGATTTCAGCGGCGCGGCGTGGACGCGCGGCTGATCGGGATCGATTTCCCAGGGATGAAAATAGAAGATCGCCGGATTGCCCGCCGCATTCGCCGCGCGCACGGCGCGATCGGTGATGCCGGCGGGAAGGAGGCGGAAAAAGCCGCCGCCCGCAGTGACTTCGCGGCCCAACAGCGTGGCGATGGTGACCGGCAGTTCGATCAGCGGGGAATCGGGCAGCGGACGCCAGGCGGCGCGCGGGGCGTCCGGCACGCCATAATGATCGTGCCGGATCGGCGCGATGCTGGAGGAATAGCCATAGCCTTCCTCCGCCAGCACCTGATGCGCCCAGGGCGTGCGTGCATCGAAGGAAAAGCTGGGCGCGCGATAGCCGACGACCTTCGTGCCCGAGGCATCCTCCAGCGCGGCGCGCGACCGCGCCAGATCGCTGCGAAACTGTTCCGGCCCCATGGTGAAGACGCGTTGATGGTCCCAGCCATGGCTGGCGATCTCGTGCCCCGCATCGGCAATGCGGCGCAGCAGGGCGGGATGGCGATCGGCCACCCATCCCAGCGTGAAGAACGTCCCCTTGACCCCGCCTTCGTCGAACAGTTCGAGCACGGCATCGGTATTGGCTTCGACCCGATCTTCGAGCGCGGGCCAATCCTCGCGCGCGATCACCGTTTCGAAGGCGCCGACCTGAAACCAGTCCTCGATATCGACCGACAGGGCATTGACGACCATCGGCGCTCCCTTCAGGCCGCCGTACCGCGAAGCGACGAAATATCGGGCCGCCGCGCGTCGCTTTCGACCCAGTCGACGAGCAGGGTCAGCACCCGGCGGAGCACGTCGTCCTGCGACTGAAGCTGGGTTTCGAGCATTTCGATGCGGCGCATCAGCGCCGTGACATCGGGATTGTCGTTGCGCGATTTGGGCGGCGCGGGCGCTTCGGTTGCCGCGGCGCGGATTTCCGCCGGGCCGAGCGTCAGCGGCTCTTCGTCGCGTGCTTTTTCGGGGGACGCTGGCAACGGGGATTGCACCGGCGCCGGCCGTTCGGCTTCGACAACCGGGGATGCCGGTTTCGGGACCGTTCCGGCGAACTCGGCAGTGTCGCCGTCGAGATCGGCGATCACCGATTCGACATCGGCGCCGTGAAAGGTTTCGATCTGCTCGATCGCGCCGAACAGCAGCACCCGCGTCGCCAGCTGGTTGAGCTTGCGCGGGCTGCCACCCGACCAGCGGTGCATCGCCGCGATCGCATCGTTGGTGAAGCGCGGCTTGCCGCGCCAGCCGACCACCGACAGGCGGTGGATCAGATAGGGTTCGACTTCATCGGCTTCCATCGCGCCGAGCTGATGCATCGCGATGACGCGCTGACGCAGTTGTTCGAGGCGGGGATCGTAGAGGAGGTCGCGGAATTCGGGCTGGCCGAGCAGGAAGATCTGCAGCAGCGGATAGCCGCCGGCCTGGAAATTGGAGAGCATGCGCAGCTCTTCCAGGCTTTCGATCGGCAGCGCCTGTGCCTCATCGACGATCAGCAGCGTGCGCTTGCCGGTGCGGGCGACGTTGTGCAGCCCCTTTTCGATCGCCGACAGCATCGCCGCCTTGGGCTGCCCGGTCGCATCGATGCCCAGCCCTGCCGCGACGGTGCGCAACAGATCCTCGGCGGGAAGCTGAGTCGAGACGATCTTGATGATGTTGAGCCGTTCGGGATCGATTTCGCCGAGCAGATGCCCCATCAGCGTCGTCTTGCCGACGCCGGGCGCACCGGTGATGACGACGAACCCCTCGCCCTGACTGAGGCCATAGCCGAGATAGGCCATCGCCTTGCGGTGCGTGGCGGTATCGAACCAGAATTTGGGATCGGGCGTCAGCTGGAACGGCCGTCCGCTCAATCCATAGTGATCGTCGTACATCATCGTCTCCCCGGGCGGGTTTCCCGGCTAGAATCCATAGCTGAGGCCAAACAGGCCCTGTGCCACGAAACTGTCGTCATAAGGGTCCGGTCGTCCAAAACCGTACAGGCCGACGGCCGCAGTCGCGCTCAACCGGCCGAAGCTGTGCGAATAGGACGTGTTGGCGCCCCAGCCGAAGATATTGTCCGAACCCGGAATCTCGCTGTTGTAATAGTTGACATAGACATTGCCGCTCAACTGGCCGCGCGGTCCGATGCTGCTCGATCCGAACAGCTGGGCATAGAAGCTTTCGTCGGTCAGGCCGTTGACGCTGAAGCCGCTGCCGGTTTCGGGCGCAATGAATTTGCGGCTGGCATAGCCTGCGCCGATTCCCCATCGCGTACCCGCACCGTTGAACGCAACCACCGCGTCGACGCCGCGCGCGCGATAATTGGAGGTCGCGACCGACTGGAACACGCCGTTCAGACAGCCGCCGCCGGTTCCGCCATTGCCGGTGACGCACCCGGTATAGGTGCTGCCGAACGGATCGCTGATCGTGCTGTAATCGGTCGAAAGCGCGGCCAGACCGCCGGTCAGCTGACGCCCGAAGCTCTGAACGCTGTCATAAACGCCGACCTGCAGCGCGCTGCCGCGGCCGAACTGGTAGCTGAACGATCCGGTATAGGTCCAATCGTCATAGCGGCGCCCGACGCGCGCTTCGACCATCGTCCGGCGGCTGGGGCGATACACCACGCCCGCGTCCCAGAAGAGACCGTCCATGTCATAGGCCAGCCTGCGCGGCGATGCCGGATCGGAGACATAATGGCCCGACCCGTCGGTGACCGGATCGCCCGATCCGTCGAGCAGCGCGTCGCGCTGGCTGATCTGAATGCTTTCATAGCCGACGCCGCCGACCACGGCGACGCTGCGCGCGACCGGGATTACGACGTCACCACGGCCATATTTGCCTTCATAGCGCTGGTCGAGCTGGCCGGCATCCTCGCGCTCCCACGCGCCGCTGACAGTGACGCCGACGGGCAATACGGTGCCGGATGCGAAGCCGACGCTGGCGGTCGCCGTTTGCGAAGTCGAATCGTCATAGACGTCGAGCTGCGGCGCGCTGGGGTCGACACCGGTCGAACCGGGCGCCTCTGCACGGACATAGCCGAACCGATAGCCCGCATTGACGTTGAGCGCGCCGAGATGCGTCGAAAGGCTGGGGCCGGCATAGGCCGAATAGATCTGGCTGACATTGCTGACATTCGGATCGTTGGTGTTGAGCGCAGCATCGCCGCGCACGTCCGAGCGGGCGCGCGTGGCGATCCCGCCCGCTTCGATCGTGAAGCCCGGCGCAACCGCGACCGCAGCGCGCGCGAGACCCGAATGGACATCGCCACCGGCGGTGTTGCTGTCATACGAAAACTGGTGGGTATAGGTATAGCTGAGCTGCACCTGTACGCGCCGCGTCTGCACCGATGCGTCGACGCCGGCACCGACGCTGGTATAGGTCAGCACGTCGCCGCTCTGAAGATCGGCGCTGAGCACCTGTCCTGCTTCGATATGCGGCCTGATCTGAACATGACGGCCGCCGCTCGATTGCGCATAGGCTGGGCTTGCCGCCAGCACCAGCGCGCCGATCGCGGCGCTTCCGAGCCATTCGATACGCACGCGCCGCATGCGGCTGCCATAAGCTGTTCCGGCGGTCATGCGCCCGCATCCTCATAATAATTGCCGAAGCGATATCCGCCCGGCTGAAACGAAACGCCGTTGAGAACGAGCTGCACATGCTCGCACGCATCGACCATCGCGACGGCTTCGCGCAGGTCGGTTTCGGTGGTCTGATCGGCACGCACCACCAGCATCACCTGGCCGACATGGAGCGCGAGCACCGAAGCGGGCGATGCCGCCAGCACCGGCGGCGTATCGAAAATGACGTATCGGCGCGGATTGGCCCGGGCGAGCCCGGCGAGAACCGCATGCGCGTGATCGCTGGCCAGCAATTCGGTGTCGCTTGCCGATTTGGTGCCGGCGGGAAGCAGAGTCAGCTGGGGAATATCGGTTTCGACAACGCAATCCTCGACATCGTTGACCGAACCCGAAAGCACGTCGAGCAGGCCCGGCCCCTGATCGACGCCCAGCCGCCGGAGCACATCGGGCTTGGCGAAATCGGCATCGACCAGCAGGATCTCGACATCCTTTTCCGCCGCCAGCGACAGCGCGAGGTTGATCGCACAGAAAGTCTTGCCCTCATTCGGGCGCGCCGAACCGACCAGCACCATGCGGGCGCTGTCGGCATCCGCTCCCGCGACGGCGCGGGCGGTCAGCAGCAGCTGACGCTTCACCAGGCGGAATTGTTCGGCGAGCGACGTGATCGTGCTGCCCGGGACGATCAGCCCCTGTTCGGCCAGACGCTCCCGGTCGATCGCCACGCGGCGGCGACCCGAACGCATCGTCGGTTCGGAAAGTGCGGCAGGCACCGGCGTCGCCACCGGCGCCGTCGGCTCGGGTGCGGGCGGCACGGGTGCAGGCGGCGCTTGCGGGACGGGCATTGCCGCATCGACATCGCTGCCCCGGCGCAGGATCGGGCCGACGGGCTCCTGCGGCATATCGAACACAGGCTGCGGTGCCGGCGCCGGAGCCGGTTCAGGCTGGACCTGGGGCTGCGGCGCCGGTGGAACCGGCGCTTCCCGCTGAGCGGGCTGGGCCGGCGCCGTATCGGCGTAGCGATAGAATTCGGCGGCGCGCTCGAGCAGCGTTCCCTTGAACCGACGGGGAGTGGAATCGTTCATGCCTGCCCCCTCACGCCGCCATGCCGCGTTGAATGAATTCGACCCCGACAAGGCCGACGAACGCCACCATCAGCGCCAGCGTGCCGCCGGCGAACAGCATCAGCCGACGACGACGCAGCGCCCGTTCCGCGTCGGTGACGATTTCGCCGATCGAACCGATCACCGGCATGCCGCTGGCGCGTTCGAGCTTGCGGGCGTCGATAAAGGTGGTCTGCAACCGCGACAGGCCGAACGCGACGCCAAGCCCGCCGAACAGGCCGACGACGAGGACGCCGGCAAGCAGCATGGGGCGATTGGGCGATGTCGGCGTGCGCGGCGCGGTGGGCGGATCGATCACGCTGAATTTCACGGCACCGGTCTGAGTCTGGGCCTGCGCCTGGAGGCTGACCTGTTCGCGCTGGGCGAGCAACTGGTCATATTGATCCTTGAGCACGCTGTAATCGCGTTCGATCTGCGCCTGTTCGGCGGCGACGCCGGGTGCGTCGCTGAGCTTGCCCTGAAGCTGGGCCAGGTCGCCCTGAATCTGTTGCTTGCGCTGGTTCAGCGCCGCGACCTGCGCCGCCTTGTCGGCCTGCATCGACCGCAGCGACAGATAGAGCGGGTTGGTGGTGCCCCCCGAAACCGCACCGGCGGGTTCGTTGCGTGCGGCAGCGCGCGCCGCAGCAAGCTGGCTGAGCAGCGCCTTCACATCGGGGTGATTGTCGGTCCAGCCGCGCGCGCGCGCTTCGGCCAATTGTCCCTGAATGGCCGCAACCCGCGCACGCGCCGGGCCGACCGCCGCACCACCGCCGCTGGCGACGGTTGCGGGCGTTCCGGCCATCTGGGCATTGACGGCGTTGAGGCTGCTCTGCGCGGCGGCAAGGTCGCTTTCGACCTGGGCGAGCTGGGTGCGCGCTGCCGAAATCCGGTCGCTCAGCGATCCGGTGCCGGGCAGCGAGGAGAGATATTGCGACTGGAATTCCGCGCGCTTCGATTCGGCTTCCTGAAGCTGGCGCTGGCGCTGGGCCAGCTGTTCATCGAGGAACGCCAGCTGTTGCGTCGATTCATTGCGCTCGTTCGACAGATTGTCGTCGACGAAGATATCGATCAGCTTCTGCACCACTGCCTGGGCGATCTTCGGATCGCTCGACGTCGCGGTGATTTCGAACAGATTGTCCTGCTGCGCGACGACCTTGATCGCCGATTGCAGCCCGGCGATGCGATCGGCAACGTCCTGATCGGTCGATACGGTGCGCGACAGCGCCGTGCCGCGAACGACCTTTTCCAGATTGACCGCAGAGGTCAGCGTCTGGCGCACGCGATCGACGTCGCGCTGCTGCTGGACCTGATTGGTGTTCGACTGGTTGGGCAGCATCTGGCGCAGCTGCACGAAGATGCGCGCGCTGGACTGATAGCTGTTCGGGATTTGCGATACGACGAACCAGCCCGCAAGGCACAGGGCCCAGGCCACCGCCAGCGCGATCCACCGGCGCCTCCATACCGCGTGCAGCGCGGCGCGTATCTCGTCGTACAGACTGCCCATGCCCGCTACGCTCTCCGTTAAAACATGCTTTCCGGGATGATGATCACATCACCCGGTTCCAGGCGGACATTCGCGCTGGTGTCGCCATTCTTCATCAGGTCCGACAGGCGCAGCCCATATTCGCGCTGACGGCCGCTCGCCCGGTCGAACCGGACCAGACGCGCGCGATTGCCCGATGCGAATTCGGAAAGGCCGCCGACCGCGATCAGCGCGTCGAGGATCGTCATGTTCGCGCGATAGGGAATCGACGCGGGCTTTTCGGTAGCGCCGACGATGCGGATCTGCTGGCTCGACGTGCCCGAGAAATTCTGGACGATCACCGACACGATCGGGTCGTTGATATATTCGCTGAGCGCGATCTTGATATCGTCGGCGAGCATCGCGGGCGTTTTTCCGACCGCGGGCATGTCGCTGATCAGCGGCGTCGTGATGCGCCCGTCGGGACGCACCTGAACCTGTGCCGAAAGCTCCGGATTGCGCCATACAAAGACCTGAAGCTGGTCGAGCGGGCCGATGATATACTCCTCGCCCGGCGCATCGGAACCGGCGACGAAACCGGCCGGTGGCAACTCGGGTCGTCCGCCCCCGCCCATGCATCCGGCAAGCAGCATTGCCGCGACAATCGGCAGCAGCAACACCCGGCCTGTCTTCACGAAACGCATTCCCGAACCTCCTTCCCTGTGCGGGAACCGGCCGACGACGTCTCGACGGCATTCCACACAGGATGAGCTTCGCTATGCGCGGGAACGGGTTAAATTAGCGTTAGGAGTTTTTCGCATTTGCGAGGATTTCTCGCGCTGCGGGGTGCCCGAGAAAGCCCGACGGGCTCGCCGAGGCACCATAGGCACCGGCACAGAAGATCGCGATCAGATCGCCGACTTCCGCCTTGGGCAGCACCACCCGGTCGCCGAGCCGATCGAGCGGCGTGCAGAGTGGCCCGACCACCGAAGTTTCCACGTCGGCCAGATGGTCCAGCCTGTCGGCCACGGCGATCGGATAGTTGCGGCGCACCACCGTGCCGAAATTGCCGCTGGCGGCGAGCTGATGGTTGAGCCCGCCATCGACGACCCAGAAGGATTCCTCGCCGCTGGTTTTGATATCGACGATCCGGGTCAGATAGACGCCGGCTTCCCCGACGATCCACCGCCCCAGCTCGATCGCGAACCGCGATCCCGACAGATTTACGGGCATATCCGCGAGCTTTTCGGCCAAAGCTGTGCCGATAGCGGCGATATCGACCGGTGTGTCGCCGTGAAAATAGGGAATGCCGAACCCGCCGCCCAGATTGACCAGCGGCGGAACCGCGCCCGCTTCGCCGGCAAGCCGCGCCGCCAGGTCCACTGTCGCCGCCTGGGTTTCGATGATCGCCGCCGTGTCGAGCGACTGCGACCCGGCGAAGATATGGAAGCCGCGCCATTGCGCGCCTGCATCGGTGAGCTTGCGGACAAGGCCGGGCACGCTGGCGACATCGATCCCGAACGGAGAGGCCCGCCCGCCCATTTTCATGCCCGAACCGCGCAGTTCGAAATCGGGATTGACGCGAATGGCGATTTGCGGCGCCAGGCCGAGCCGCTTGCCGATCCGCAAGGCGCGATCGACCTCGCCCACAGATTCGGCATTGAGCGTCACGCCCGCGCGGATCGCGGCTTCGAGTTCGTTGTCGCGTTTGCCGGGGCCGGCAAAGCTGATGTGTTGTGCCGGTTTTACTGCCAGCGCCTTGACCATCTCCCCCGCCGAAGCGACGTCTAGCCCGCCGACCAGTGGCGCGACCTGCGCGAGCAGCGGCTCCCAGGGATTGGCTTTCACGGCGTAATGGATGTCGACGATATCCGGCAGCGCGGCGCGCAATCGGGCGAGGCGATCACCGATCGACCCGACGTCATAGACGAAGAGTGGGGTGTCGCCTGCAGCTTCGACCCATTGTTCGGCGGTCCTGCCGCCGATGGTCAGCTGTTCCTGCTCCGCAAATTGCGGGGGAATGGGCCCGGTAGGTTTGCTCATCGGTTTCCCCCGCACGTTGCGCCTGAAGAAGAACGGCGCTTCGACAGGCTCAGCGCAAACGGCTGTGGAGATAGTTTTTCCGGCGCCACACACCCTCCCGTCAGGGCTGAGCCTGTCGAAGCCCTGCTCTTCGCTGAAGCCCCACTCATGCCTGCGCCTCCGCCGGGTTGGTTTCGATCAGCGATAGCCGAAGCGCGGTGCGATCGAGCTTGCCGTTGGGATTGCGCGGCAATTGCGCCTGCCAGCGATAGCGTTGTGGTTGCTGGAAACTCGGCAATTCGCGGCGCAGCCGTTCGCGCACCGATGCTTCTGCGTCGTCGGGATCGCCCTTGGCGCGGGCAATGACGACGATCGCCTGTCCCAGCCGCGGATCGGGCACGCCGAACACCGCGCATTCGGCAACTTCGCCGCCGGCGAGCACCGCATCCTCGATTTCGGTCGGGCTGATCCGGTTGCCCGCCGATTTGATCATTTCATCGTCGCGCCCGACAAAACGGAGCAAGCCGTCGCTGCCCACCATCGCGGTGTCGCCCGACCAGACCGCCATGCCGCCATATTCGGAGAAAGCAGGCGCCGGTTTGAAACGCTGTGCAGTGCGTTCGGCGTCCTGCCAATAGCCCTGAGCGACCAGCGGCCCGGCATGGACCAGCTCGCCCGGCTCATCGGGACCCGCGCGGGTGCCGTCGGGGCGGACGATCATCACTTCGGCAAAGGGCACCGCGCTGCCAACCGAATCGGGATGTTCGTCGATCAGCGACGGATCGAGATAGGCCGAACGAAATGCTTCGGTCAGACCATACATGGCGTAGAGATCGGCTTGCGGGAACAGCCCTCGCAACCCGCGTACCAAGCGCGGTGTCAGCGCACCGCCGGTATTGGTAAGCCGCTTCAACCGCGCGGCGGTTTCGGGCGGCCAATCGGCCTCCAGCAACTGGACCCAGAGCGGCGGGACGCCCGGCAGGCTGTTCGCTTCGAACCGCTCCACTGCCTTCACCACGTCGCGCGGGGTCAGGTAATCGAGCGGGACCACGCTCGCGCCAGCAAACCAGCTCGAAAGCAGCTGGTTCTGGCCATAATCGAAACTGAGCGGCATCACCGCAAGGATGCGATCGCGCGGCACGACGTTCAGATAGGTCGCGACGCTGACCGCGCCGAGCCAGAGATTGGCGTGGCTGAGCATCACGCCCTTGGGACGCCCGGTCGATCCCGAAGTGTAGAGAATCGCGACGAGTTTCGACGTGTCGCGATCGGCTGGCGATGGCGGCAGCGTTTCCCCGGTCAGCGGCACATCGTTTTCCAGCACGGCGATACAGCCATCGGGCCGATCGCCATCCTCCAGCGTGCCGAGCCGCCCTGCCCCGCCGATGATCATCCGCGCGCCGCTGTCGCGCAGGATATGGCCGACCTGTGCGTGCTTGAGCAACGGATTGACGGGGACATGGATCAGCTGCGCCCGCGCGGCGGCCAGGGGCATGACACAGGCGAGCCGCGTCTTGGCGAGCCAGCTGGCGACGCGATCGCCCGGTTCCAGCCCCTGCGCGCGCAGCCATGCGGCAACCGCACCAACCGCATGTTCAAGCCCGGCAAAGTCGAGCACACCGCCCTTGTCGACCAGAGCCGGCGCATCGGGAGCGCCACGCAGAGTCAGCCGGTCGAGCGGTTCGGTTTGCGGGCTTAAGCCTTTCGTCATTACGTTCGCCTAGTTCCCTTTGGTGAAGAGCGCGGTTACCGGAATAAACCGATGAGTGTTGACGTAAAGTTGTTCGACGATCTGGAAGCTGTCGCGGCCGATGCCGGCGACGCGCTCGATCGTGCGCATCAGCCGCGTGTCTATGACCGGATCGAATGGTTTGCGCGTACCGCGGCGCGCTGCCCGGTGCCGGGCAGGCCGCTGGTCGCCCGCGCGCGTGCCGGGGATACCGCGCTGTGGCTGTTTCTCGCCAGAAAAGGCAGCAAGGCACAGGCGCTGGCCAGCTGGTACACGCTCGATTTTCAGCCGGTCAGACAGGGCGAAGGCATGTTGCTGCTCGCGCCATTGGCGGCGCAGCTGAAAAAACTGTCGCATATCAGCATGTCTCCGGTCGCTGACCCCGACCCCATTCGCGCGGCGTTTCGCAGGGCCGGCTGGATAACCGCCGTCAGTCCCGCCACAGTGACCTGGGAAGTGCGGCCGCCCGCCGATTTCGATACCTATTGGGCTTCGCGCCCCGGCCAGTTGCGCAGCACCGCCAAACGCAAGGGCAGGAAGGCGGGGCTCGACATCACGATCCACCGCCAGTTCGATGCCGCCGCCTGGGACGCCTATCGCGCGATTTACGAAGCAAGCTGGAAGCCCGACGAAGGCAGCTGGGATTTCATGCGCGACTTTGCGGAGACCGAAGGTGCCGCAGGCGCTTTGCGGCTGGGCATTGCCAGCAAGGACGGCGTGCCGATCGCCGCACAGCTGTGGCATGTCGAAAATGGTCGCGCGACGATCCACAAGCTCGCCTATCGCGAGGATGCCAAAGACCTCTCCCCCGGCACGATATTGAGCGAGGCGATGTTCCGGCACGTGATCGAGCAGGACCGCCCGCAGGTGATCGATTACGGCACCGGCAACGAACCCTATAAGGCCGAGTGGATGGATGGCGCGCGCAAGATGTGGCGCATCGATTGCTGGAATCCCCGGCATCCCGCGTCATGGCCGGGTCTTCTGCGCCATCTGCTCGGACTTGTCCGCAGAAGGCTTAGCCTTTAGGTGGCCTCGGCAAATATCCAATCGGGTCTGATGACAATGCTCCCTGAAGGTTACGAAACCGTCCAGAAGACCGTTCGCGCGGTGCTGCGCGACACGCTGGGACTCAGCGAGGAACGCGCGGCGGCGTTCGACAGCGATACGCCGCTGTTCGGCGCGCTGCCCGAGCTGGATTCGATGGCCGTGGCCGGGGTGCTGACCGAACTGGAAGACCGGCTGGGCATCATCATCGAGGATGATGAAGTCGATGGCGAGATGCTCGAAACCTTTGGCGCGCTGACCCGATATGCCGCGGACAAGGCGCTTACATGATCTCCCAGTATGACTGGGAAGGCGGGCGCGAGGCGATGTTGCGCTTTGGCCCCGATACCGGCCCGGTCATAGTCGCGGCATTGCCGCTGTTCGAGGAAGCCAACCGCACCCGGGCGTTCGTCGTGTCGATCCTGCGCGCGCTGGCGCAGCGCGGCGTGGCGGGCGCCCTGCCCGATATGCCCGGACAGGGGGAGAGTTGCTACCCGCTCGAAGATGCAACGATCCTGAAAATGCAATCCGCCTATGAAGCCGCCGTCGAGAGTTTCGACCGTGATGGCCGCAATTGCTATGGCATGGCGATCCGTAGCGGGGCGCTGCTCGATCATCTCGGCATGATCTATGGGCGCTGGCATCTCTCGCCACAGGGTGGCGCGCAATTGCTGCGCGAACTGACACGGATGAAACAGGCCGAAGTCGGACGCGATCAGAAGCTGGGTGCCCATTGGTACATGGACGCGGACGTCCCGACTGTAGCCGTGGCCGGAAACAGCCTGAGCACAGCGTTGCTGACCGACCTGTCGCTCAAGGAACCGTGGCAACGCGAAGACGCCCCGGACATTCCCCATCGTATCGTCCGCATGGAAAGCGATGCGCAGCCAGCCGATCTGAAGGTCGCCGGCGCGCCGCTCTGGCGCCGGGCAGAGCCGGATAACGACCCGGCATTGGCGGACCTGCTCGCCGACGACATCGCAGAATGGGTGCGCGCATGCGAAAGCTGATCGCCTTTTCCTGCGCGGACGAAACGCTGTTCGGCACGCTCGACGAAGCGCCGGGAACGACCGGGCTGCTGATCGTATCGGGCGGCAATGAAATCCGCATCGGCGCGCATCGCGGTCAGGCGTTGCTGGCGCAGCAGGTGGCAGGCGAGCTTGGCGTTCCCGTATTCCGCTATGACCGGCGCGGGATCGGCGATTCAACCGGCGAAAATGGTGGGTTCGAGACGACGCGCGACGACATGGCGGCCGCCGTCGCGGCGTTTCGCGAACATGCACCGCATGTCGAGCGGCTGGTGGCGTTCGGCAATTGCGATGCGGCGACGTCGCTTGCCTTTTTCCACGAACATGCCGGGTGCGACGCGCTGTTGCTCGCCAATCCCTGGGTGATCGAGGAGGAAAGCGACACGCCGCCCGCCGCCGCGATCAAGGCACGCTATGCCGAGAAGCTCAAGGACCCGAAGGAATGGCTGCGGCTGATGCGCGGCGGCGTGAATATCGCCAAGCTGGCAAAGGGGCTCGCCAAATTGGCGGCGAAACCCGCACCCGCCGCACCCGAGGGACTGGCGGCGCGCATGGCATCCTGCCTCGATGCCAGCCCGGTGCCGGTGACCATTTTGCTGGCAAAGGGTGACAATACCGCCATTGCCTTTGCCGATGCGTGGAAGGGCGAACGTTTCGCCCGCATCCGCACGCGCGTTGCGTTCAACGAGCTGGATTCGGACAGCCACAGCTTCGCGCGCGCGGGTGACAAGGCGTGGCTGTTCGAACGGGTGCGAGAGGCTGTCGGCTAGACATGCTCAAACGCTGGAGAAATCGCATTCCCGTTTGTCCTGAGTAGCCATTGAGTAAAGTCGAAATGGCGTATCGAAGGACCGTTGGCACCAACAGACCGGACCTTCGATACGCCGCTTCGACAGGCTCAGCGGCTACTCAGGACGAACGGATCGATCCAAGCGGGCGGATTCCCCCTCCCCTTTCGGGGGAGGAATTTTTACTCCGCCGCTTCGGTGATCGCTTCGAAATCGGCTTCGGCGAGGAAACGTTCGGCATCGAGCGCGGCCATGCAGCCGGTGCCTGCCGCCGTCACTGCCTGACGATAATGTTTGTCCATCACGTCGCCGCACGCGAACACGCCGGGGATGTTGGTCTTCGACGTGCCCGGCGTCACTTCGATATAGCCGTCCTTGTCGAGTTCGAGCCCGGTGCCCTTGAACACTTCGGTCGCGGGCGAATGGCCGATGGCGACAAAGCCGCCTTCGACATCGATGCTCGAAATTTCGCCGGTTTCGGTGTCGCGCAGTTTGAGCGCGGTCAGCCCCGCCGGATCGCCTTCACCGACAAATTCCTCGACCGTCTTGTTCCACAACACAGTGATCTTTTCATTGGCGAACAGCCGTTCCTGCAGGATCTTTTCCGCGCGCAGGCTGTCGCGGCGGTGGATCAGCGTCACGTCATGGCTGTGGTTGGTGAGGTAGAGCGCTTCCTCGACGGCGGTGTTGCCGCCGCCGATCACCGCAACCTTCTTGCCGCGATAGAAAAAGCCGTCACAGGTGGCACAGGCCGACACGCCCTTGCCCTTATAGGCGTCTTCGCTTTCCATGCCGAGCCAGCGTGCCTGTGCGCCGGTGGCGATCACCAGCACATCGCCCGAATAGACCGTGCCGCCATCGCCGATCAGGCGGAACGGGCGCTGCGACAAGTCGACCTCGACAATCGTATCCCACATCATCTGCGCGCCGACATGTTCGGCCTGTGCCTGCATTTCCTCCATCAGCCACGGGCCCTGGATGACGTCGCGGAAGCCGGGATAGTTTTCGACATCAGTGGTGGTGGTCAGCTGACCACCCGGCTGGAGACCCTGCACGACGATCGGCGCCATGCCCGCACGCGCGCCGTAAATGGCGGCGGAGAGCCCGGCGGGGCCGGAACCGAGGATCAACATGCGGGTCGAGTGGGTGGCGGTCATGGGTGTTCCTGTGTCGATGTGCGGGCGCTGGCCCTGAAATCCGTTGGTGCTGAGCCTGTCGAAACACCGTTTTGCCCTTTTCCGAAATCGGAAGCAGCAGGACCGCCCTTCGACAGGCTCAGGGCAAACGACGTTTCTCTTGGCTGTCTTTTCGAAGAATGGGGCGCGTCGGATGCTATTGCAACAGCGCCGATAGAAGCATTCCTATCCCCCCGACAAGGCCGCGTCCGCCGCCCGATCGACCGCATCGTGCAGCGCGGCGAGATCCGCATCGTCGATACAGTAAGGCGGCATCAGATAGACGGTGTTGCCCAGCGGGCGGAGCAGCACATTCGCCTCGCGAAAGACGGCCGACATGCGCGGGCCCGCCGCCGACAGATAATCGCCGTCGGGCACGGCGACTTCGGCGGCAACGATGGTGCCGGTACGGCGCACATTGTGAAAACGCGAGTCCGATACGAGGCGCGCGCGCCACGCCTCTTGCCGCTCGCACAGGCTGGCGACGCGTTCGCGGACCGGCTCCTCGCGCCAGATCGCCAGATTGGCGGCGGCGGCGGCGCAGGCGATCGGGTTGGCGGTATAGCTTGACGAATGGAAGAACATCCGCGCCTTGTCGGTCGAAAGATGCGCGTCGAAAATCGGCGCGGTCGCCATGGTGACGGCGAGCGGCATCGATCCGCCGGTCAGCCCTTTCGACAGGCACAGCAGGTCGGGGATCACATTGGCCTGTTCGCACGCAAGCAGCGTTCCGGTGCGGCCCCAGCCGGTCATCACTTCGTCGGCAATCAACAACACATCATGCGCGGCACAGATTTCCGCCATTTCCCACAGCATGTCCGGCCCGTACATCCGCATGCCGCCCGCGCCGAGGATCAGCGGTTCGACAATGAAGGCAGCGGGCTTTTCGGATGCGGTGCAGGCCGCTTCGAGTGCGTCGAGCGTCGCCTGTTCCGCCCCGGCGGCGGGAAAGGGGATGGTACCGACATCGAACAGCAGCGGCGCATAGCTGGCGCTGAATACGCCGCGCGCGCCGACCGACATGCCGCCGACCGTGTCGCCATGATAGCTCGATTCCATCACCAGGATGCGGTGGCGCGGCTCGCCGCGATTGGCCCAATAGCCAAGCGCCATTTTGAGCGCGACTTCGACGCTGGTGGAACCACTGTCGGAGAAGAAGACATGGGCGAGCGGCGCGGGCATGATTGCGCGCAGCCCCGCCGCGACCGTCTCTGCTGGTTCGTGCGTGAAACCGGCGAAGATGACCTGATCGAGCTTTTGTGCCTGCGCCGCGATCGCCGCCATGATGCGCGGGTGGCAATGACCGTGCGTCGTCACCCACCAGCTGGAAATGCCGTCGATGATGCGGCGGCCGTCGTCGGTAAAGACAGCGGCGCCCTCCCCGCGCACGACGCGCGGGATCGGCTCGCCCAGGCCGTGCTGGGTAAAGGGGTGCCAGACGGGCGAACTCACAGGCGCAACTCCGACAGGTCGAATCCTTCGGCAAAGGCGGGATGGAGCGTATCACAGGAAAGCCTGTCGAGATGCGGGAGTCGCCCGAGGCGCCGGACCTGACCGATCGCGCAGATCGTCCGTTCGGTATCGGGCATCGCATCGCCGACAAAGGCGATGCCGGCGATCGGTACGTTGCGGGCGCGCAGCGCCTCGATCGACAACAGGCTGTGGTTGATCGTGCCCAGCGCAGTGCGCGCGACCAGCACCACCGGCGCACGCCATTGCGCGAACATATCGGCATAGAGCAACGGTTCGGAAAGCGGCACCAGCACGCCGCCTGCCCCTTCGATCACCAGCAGGCCGTCATGGCCGGGCGGAGTCAGCCTGGCGGGGCTGATCAGCACGCCTTCCTCCGCTGCGGCGAAATGCGGCGAGGCGGGAAGTTTCAGGCGATATGCCTCCGGATAGGCGCGATCTTCGGGCAGGCGCGCGAGGCGGATCACTGCTTCGCGGTCGGTTTCGTCTTCGAGCCCCGCCTGCACCGGCTTCCAATAGCCGGCGTCGAGCGCGTGGACGAGCGCAGCGGCGATCACGGTCTTGCCGATGCCGGTATCGGTGCCGGTCACGATCAGCGCGCGGCTCATACGAGACTCTCCAGCGCGGTGGCGAGTGCGTCGATATCCTTCACGCGCGCATTGCGGGTCAGCGAGATGCGCAACCGTGCGGTCCCCTGCGGTACGGTAGGCGGGCGGATCGCGCGGACGTCGAACCCCTGTGCCTGCAGCGCATCGGCCATGGCGACGGCGCGGGCATTGTCGCCGACATGGCGCAGCAATATCTGGCTGCCCGTCGCGGGAACGCCGACGGGGCCGAGCCGTGCCCGGGCATGGGCGATCAGCGCGTGGAGTTCGGCGCGATATTCGGGATGATCGGACAGCGAGCGGATCGCGGCCCGGGCGATTGCCGCCATCAGCGGCGAGGATGCCGTTGAAAAGATGAACGGCCGGGCGCGGTTGACCATGAAATCGGCGAGCAGGCGCGGCATGCCGAGCAGCGCGCCTTCGCATCCCAAAGCCTTGCCCAGCGTGCGCAGGACGATGCGGTTGTCGGCGGACGGCAGATCGGCGGACAGCCCCCGCCCCTGAGGCCCCCACACGCCGGTCGCATGTGCCTCATCGACCACCAGCATCGCTTCGTGGCGATCCGCCAGCGCGGCGAAATCGGCGAGCGGCGTCTTGTCGCCATCCATCGAATAGAGGCTTTCCACTGCGATCCAGACGCGGCCGGTGCCGCCGCCGGCGCGCCAGTCGGCGATCACTGCGTCGAATCCATCGACCTGTTGATGCGGCGCGGCGCGATATTCGGCGCGGCCCAGCCGCATCCCGTCATGGACGCTGGCATGGATCAGCGCGTCATGGACGATCAGGTCGCCGCGCTGGGGCACTGTGGCGAAGAACGCCGTGTTCGCGGCGAATCCGCTCGAAAAGAACAGAGTCGCCTCGTCGCCGAAAAATGCCGACGCCTCTGCCTCGAGCGTTACGATCTCGGGATCGTTGCCGCGCAACAGCCGCGATCCACACGATCCGATCGGCACGCCGCGCGCCAGCGCTTGCGCCGCCGCTTCGCGCAACAAGGGCGCGTTGGCAAAACCGAGATAGTCGTTCGACGAAAAATCGACACCCCGGCGCGGGGTCAGCCGCCGCAGCGATCCGGAATCGGCAAGCGCGGCGAGATTGGTTTCATAGGGTGCGGACCATTGCATATCCCGGCGCGGTTAGCCGAGCGCCTGCGCGGAATCCAGAAAGCGGTTCTTTGTATCGCTGTTAGCCCGTCGGCTTGCTGCGCAGCAGGGCCGAGCGGAGGCATTCGCAGACGATTTCGTCGCGCTGGTTCCACAACTGGTGCTTCCAGGTGACGATGCCCTGCCCCGGTCGCGACTTTGACGGCCGAATTTCGGTGACTTCGCTGGTCGCGCGCAGCGTGTCGCCGATGAACACCGGCTTGGGCATCACCAGCTTGTCATAGCCAAGATTGGCGACGAGCGTGCCGAGCGTGGTGTCGCCGACGCTGAGCCCGACCATCAGCGAGAACGTGAAGGTGCCGTTGACGAGAATCTGCCCGAACTCGCTCGCCTTTGCTGCTTCGGCGTCGAGGTGCAGCGGCTGGGGATTATGCGTCATCGTCGTGAAGAGGAGATTGTCGGTCTCCGTCACGGTACGGCGGATTTCGTGGTCGATCCTGTCGCCCACTGCCCATTCGTCGAAAAAACGTCCGGCCATAGCTTCTCTCCCCAGATTTCCGTTCGTGGCCCGAAACACCGTTGCGAAATACCCCATGCCCTTCGATACGCCGCTTCGACAAGCTCAGCGGTTACGCAGGGCGAACGGAGGGTTTCGGACAATACCGGCCGCACGCACCGCGTCGAGATCGGGCATGCCGTTGACCGCCATCAGCAAGTCCGCCTCGGCAAGGATCGATTTGAGCACATGCGCGGCGCCATCGGCACCGCCCAGCGCGAGGCCATAGCAATAGGGCCGCCCGATGCCCACCGCCGCAGCGCCCATTGCCAGCGCCTTCACCACATCGGTGCCCGAGCGCACGCCTGAATCGAACAGCACCGGCGTGTCTGCGGCAGCCTTCACGACGTCTGGCAGCATATCGATCGCCGCGATCCCGCCATTGGCCTGGCGCCCGCCATGGTTGGAGCAATAAATCCCGTCGACGCCCGCATCGACAGCACGACGCGCATCGTCGGGATGGCAAATGCCCTTGAGCAGGATCGGCAGGCTGGTGAGGCTGCGCAACCAGGGCAGGTCGTCCCAGGTCAGCACCTTGCCGAACAGGCCGACCCACAGCATCACCGCCGCCTGCACATCCTCCGCCGGGTCCTTGCCGAGCAATTGCCGGAACACCGGATCACTGGTGTAATTGGCAAGCACATGGCCGCGCAGCTGCGGGAAATTGCCGGTGTTGAGGTCGCGCGGGCGCCAGCCGGTCACCCAGGTGTCGAGCGTGACCACAATCGCCTTCGCCCCCGCCTTTTCGGCGCGAGCGACAAGGCTGGCGGCAAGATCGGGGTTTTTCGGCGTGTAGAGTTGATACAGCGCAGGCGTGTCGCCGCAGGCCGCGAAGACATCCTCCATCGGATCGTTCATCAGCGTCGACCCGATAAACGGCACGCCAGTCTGCGCCGATGCCTGTGCGGCGGCGAGATCGCCATGCCCATCATCGGTGCAGATGCCGGTGACGCCGATCGGCGCCATGAAGATCGGCGATGGCAATCGCATCCCGAACAGGTCGATCGACAAGTCGCGGCTGGCGCAATCGACCAGCATGCGCGGCACCATGCCCCAATGCGCAAAGGCCGATGCATTGGCGTCCTGCGTCGCTTCGTCGCCGCATCCGCCCATCACATAGTCGCGGACATTGTCGGGCATCGCCTGCGCCGCCCGCGCCTCCAGCGTGGCGAAATCGACCGGCAGATCGGGTGTCTTTCCGCTCAGTCCGGCGAAATAGATCGCGTTCTGATAATCGCCATAATGCGGCATCCGGAGCTCTCCTGAACTTTTTTCTTGCCCGCCACTGAGCCTAATAATCGTATCGTCATGCTGAATTCGTTTCAGCATCCACCGCGCAACAGCGAAGGTCGGTCGGGAGGAAAAGTGGACCCTGAAACAAGTTCAGGGTGACGAAGCCTGATTGACCGCCTGCTGATTTTCAATCCTCCAGCTTGAGCTTGAAGCCGTAATGGCTGCGGACCCAGCCCATTTTTTCGTAGAAGCGATGCGCGTCGGCCCGGCTCGTCATCGACATCAGCTGGACCATGCGACAGCCGCGCGCGCGGCATTGTTCGACGGCCCATTCGATCATCGCGGTACCATGGCCGCCGCCGCGCACATTGCTGGCGATGCGCACAGCCTCGATCTGGCCGCGCCATGCACCGCGAAAGGCGATGCCGGGGATGAAGGTCAGCTGCATCGTGCCGATCATCGCGCCGTCCAGTTCGGCGACGATCAGCCGTTGATCGGCGCTGGCGTCGATATCGGCGAAGGCTGCTTCGTAGCGCGGGTCGAGCGGCAGGCTGGGGTCTTCACGCCCGGCGCTGTTCACATCATCGGCGAGCATCGCGATGATGGCGGGCAGATCGGCGAGCGTCGCGTCGCGAAAATTCAGGCTCATTCGCCCTTCTCCACTTGCACCAGCAGCGTCCCTTCGCTCACCTGACTGCCGGTTTCGACATTGAGTTCGGCGATCGTGCCGTCGAACGGCGCGGTCAGGCTATGCTCCATCTTCATCGCTTCGAGCGTGACGAGCTTTTGCCCCGCCGTCACATTGTCGCCCGTCGCAACGTCGACCGCGATCACCTTGCCCGGCATCGGCGCAAGGATCGCGCCGTCGCCCGCAGCGCCTGCCCCGCCGCCATCGTGCCGCGCGGGGGCGAAGCGATAGGGCTGGCCGCCGTCGAACAGCAGCAGCGCGTCCTGGCCGGGAATTTCGGCGACTTCGACCAGCCAGCCGTCATCATCGTCGCCGCCGCCTTCCATCGGCACGATGCGGGTTTCGCCGGGGCCAGCCAGTTGCAGCTCGCGACGCGGCGCGGCGTTGAGGCGGAAGCCGCCATAGCCCTGCCAGGGCGACGGGTCGGTACGCTGTTCCTCGGCGCGCTCGACCAGGTTGATCGCGGCCGCATGCCAGAAGCTCTCGGGCGGCTGCGCGGGCGGGATCAGCGCGTCGCCGGCGTCGGCGATGAAGCCGGTCGTCATCGCGCCGCGCTGAAACACGTCGCTGTCGAGGCAGCGTGTCAGGAAACCGGCATTGGTCTTGACCGGCCAGACATGGCTTTTGGTCAGCATCAGCTTCATGTCGTCGATGACGTCGCCGCGATCATAGCCATGGACGATCAGCTTCGCGATCATCGGATCATAATAGGGCGACACGCTGTCCCCCTGCTCCACCCCGGTTTCGACGCGGAAGATGGTGCCTTCGCCTTGGTAGAGATCGAGCAGGTCGAGCCGCCCGGTGCTCGGCAAAAAGCCGGTCGCGGGATCTTCGGCATAAAGCCGCGCTTCCATCGCACACCCACGGATTTCAAGCGCGTCCTGCGCCCTGGGCAGTTTCTCGCCTGACGCGACGCGCAATTGCCATTCGACCAGATCGACGCCGGTAATCTCTTCGGTCACCGGATGTTCGACCTGCAGCCGGGTATTCATTTCCATGAACCAGATGCGATCGGCGCGCAGCCCTTCGCTGGCGTCGGCGATGAATTCGATCGTCCCCGCCCCGACATAATCGACGGCCTTGGCGGCGCGGACGGCGGCGGCACAGAGCTGCTCGCGAGTCGCCTCGTCCATCCCCGGCGCGGGTGCTTCCTCGATCACTTTCTGGTGGCGCCGCTGGAGCGAGCAATCGCGTTCGAACAGGTGGACGACATTGCCATGGGTGTCGCCGAATATCTGCACTTCGATATGGCGCGGCGAGAGGATGTATTTTTCGATCAGCACGCGATCGTCGCCGAAGGAGGACGCAGCCTCGCGCTTGCAGCTTTCGAGCGCGTCGCGGAAGTCCGCAGAGGCATCGACGCGGCGCATCCCCTTGCCGCCGCCGCCCGCCACTGCCTTGATCAGTACCGGATAGCCTATCTGATCGGCCTGCTGGCGCAGATGTTCCGGTTCCTGATTGTCGCCGAGATAGCCGGGCGTGGTGGGCACGCCGGCATCCTGCATCAGTTTTTTTGCGGCATCCTTGAGGCCCATCGCGCGGATCGAGGATGGCGTCGCGCCGACCCAGATCAGTCCGGCATCGGCCACCGCCTGCGCGAAATCGGCATTTTCGGAGAGGAAGCCATAGCCGGGATGGATCGCCTGCGCCCCGGTCTGCTTCGCCGCCGCAATGATCTTTTCGCCGACCAGATAGCTTTCGCGCGCCGCCGCCGGGCCAATATGCACCGCTTCGTCCGCCATGCGGACATGGCGCGCATTGGCGTCGGCATCCGAATAGACCGCGACGGTGCGAATGCCCATGGCGCGCGCGGTGTCGATCACACGGCAGGCGATTTCGCCGCGATTGGCGATGAGGAGCGATGCGATCATCCGCCACCCCCGCCGAAGTTCAGGAAGTTTAGGCTACGTCCCCCCTCTTTCGCCTTCCCCGAACGCTTTGCATTGCGGGGAGTGCCATCGGCGATGGTGGCATGACAGGCCATGGGGGCATGTTTAGACACGGATATCCTACATTTAAAGCAGCTACGGATGCCTCTCCGGAAATCCGTGACGCGCATGCAGCGCCGCGAGCAGCGCTTCGATATCATTGGCGAAGCCGCCCTCGGCAAAGGCGAGCGCGGGGCAATTCTGGTTTTCCTCGCCCAGCATGGCGACCACCGGCCCGCGCGGGCGCGGCCAGGCGACGCGGACGACGTCGATATTCGCGGCGCGATCGGGAAAGGCGGCGAGCAGCCCCTCCACGGTCATGCAATCCTTGCAGTAGAAATGCCGTTCGCCGCCAAGCGCCGGATCGGCCCAGTCGTTATCGAGCAGGAACAGCGTGTCGCGGCTCATTGCCCGCAATCATCCTTGCGCGTGGAAAAGGTCAGATCGGCGATCTTCCATTTGTCGTCCTTTCGGACGAGGCTGAAATGATCGACTCCGCAATGGCTGAACTGGCCAGCGATTTTGAAGGTGTAGAACCCCCAGACCATCGCGATATCGCCATCGATCTCGACTGCCGGATTGGGCATCGCTTCCTGCAGCCCCTGCGGCGCGCCCGCCAGCCCGTCAAGCCATTGGCTGAAAGCCAGGCGGCTGACCTGGCGTTCGCCATTGGGCAGCGCATCGGCAACGGTGATCATCGCCCCGTCGAGGATATAGGGCCGGATCAGTTCGGCATCATGCGCGGCGATCCCGGCGAACAGGGCATCGACCGGTTCGAGCACGGCGCGATAGGTAGCCTGAGGCGCATCGATCTGCGCGGGCGGCAGGCCGCTATCCTGCGCGAAGGCGGGTGTCGCGAGGAGAAGAAGGGGGAGAAGGGAACGGAGCATCTCGATTCCTAGCCTGATTGTGGACTGGAGCATCGGCTCCAATGCATTGAATTTACGTGAATTTGACTACCAAATAGACCACAGCAACAGCCGCCATCGCGGATGGAGGGCCCCATCGCACGATAAACCGCTGAAGCGGATTGTTGCGTGCCTGCTTATCAAGGTGGGTGAGCAATTCCTCGCGGGCGTAATAGATCGCATCCTCACGGATCCACCTTTCCTGCAGGATAAGATCAAGAGCATCGGAGACAGCCTGCTTGATCGCGTCGACATCTTCGCTTCGCTTGAGCAGATCAAAAACAATCACCCGACGCTGGCTGTCGAACCGTGCTTGCAGGTTTTGCATTTGGGTCCGGCGAGTGGTTGAGAGATAGCCGGAATATTCCTGCAGTTCGGCGGCAACGATCAACAAATCACGCAGGGCTTCGCTGTGATCCGAGGGCAAGGTGCTCATTTTCATCACATCCGAAACACGCCGAACGCCGGGCGTTCGGGGATTGGTGCCTGTAGCGACGCGGCGAGCGCCAGCCCCACGCCCAGGCCATAGAGCACGGCAAAAATCACGAACTGAAACAAGGTGACGATTGCGATCTGATTACTGTCGGCAATGTTGAACATTGCCGCCGACACCAGGATCGAGACGAAAGCGCCGACCAGAAGGATGATCCAGTTCTGCCAGCCGAATGATTTCGATACCCGCCCATAGGCCAGTATCGCGATGTACACCGCGATCCCCAACATTGCCCGCACCCCGGTAAAGATCAGCATCGGGATCGTCCCCGGGTCAGATGATGTCAACTTGAAATCCAACTGGATCGGGTGCCGACATGGGTGTAGTACCGACATCAACCACTCAGGAGGATTTGCATGTCCCGCAACAAGCTGTTCGTGTTGCTCGCCAGCACGGCGCTCACCTTTTCCGCTCCGATCCCGGCAATGGCGCAACAGGCGCCCGCCGCCGAGGCGACCAGCACGGCGAGCGATTCCGGCATCAACCTTGCCGCGATGGATCGCAGCGTGAAGCCGGGCGACGATTTCTACGATTATGCCAATGGCAACTGGATGCGCACGACCGTGATCCCGGCCGACCGGTCGAGCGTGGGATCGTTCCTGATCGCATATAACAAGACGCAGGCCGAAACCGCCCAGTTGATCCACGATATCGTCGCGTCGGATCCGGCCCCGGACACCGATGCAGGGCGTATTGCCAATTATTACAGCGCCTATCTCAACACCGATGCGATCAACGCCGCCGGCATGACGCCGATCCGGGCCGATCTCGACCGGTTTGCCGCGATCGACAGCAAACAGGCGCTTTCCGCCGTGCTGGGATCGCAGATGCGCGCCGATGTCGATCCGCTCAACGCGACCAATTACTGGACCGAAAATCTGTTCGGGATTTTCGTGAGCCAGGGGCTTTCGACGCCAGGCGAAACGCTTCCCTATATCCTGCAGGGCGGGCTCGGCCTGCCCGAGCGCGAATATTATCTGTCGCACGATACGCAGATGGTCGAACTGCGCGATGCCTATCGCGCCTATATCGAACAGATTTTCACGCTCGCCGGATATGACGATGCCGCGGCGCGCGCGCAGCGTGTGTTCGATCTGGAAACCAAAATCGCCAAGGCGCATGTGACACGCGAACAGGCGGAGAATTTCGCCGGTTCCTCGGGCGTGTGGACGCGCGAGGAATTGATCGCCAAGGCGCCCGGTATCGATTGGGACGCGCTGCTTTCAGCCGCGTCGCTTGGCGATCAGGATCGCTTCGCCGCCTATTCGGGCGAAGCCATCCCGGCGCTTGCCGCGCTGGTCGCCAGCGAACCGCTCGACGCCTGGAAGGACTGGCTCGCCTTTCACCAGATCAATGGCCACGCCAGTGTGTTGCCGAGCAGCTTCGACGATGCGCGCTTTGCCTTTTACGGCACGACCCTGTCGGGCACCCCGCAGCAGCAGCCGCGCGAAAAGCGCGCGCTGAGCGCAGTCAGCGGCGCGCTGGGCGATGCGGTCGGCCAGGCCTATGTCGAACGCTATTTCCCGGCATCGGCCAAGGCCGAGGTTCAGGCGATGGTCGACAATATCAAGGCCGCCTTCGTCCACCGGATCGAAGGGCTCGACTGGATGGCGGACAGCACCAAGGCCGAGGCGATCCGCAAGGTCCAGTCGATCGTCGTCGGCGTCGGCTATCCCGAAAGCTGGCGCGATTACAGCGACCTGACGATCAGCCCGACCAATGCCTATGCCAATGCGATCGCTGCCGGGCAGCATGAATATGCGGTTCAGCTCGCCAAGATCGGCAAGCCGGTCGACCGCGCCGAATGGTGGATGACGCCGCAGACGGTGAATGCAGTCAATCTGCCGGTGCAGAACGCACTGAATTTCCCCGCCGCGATCCTGCAACCGCCCTTTTTCGATCCCAATGCCGATGCGGCGTATAATTACGGCGCGATCGGCGCGGTCATCGGGCATGAGATCAGCCACAGCTTCGACAATAACGGCGCCGATTTCGATGCCACCGGCGCGCTGCGCAACTGGTGGACCGATGCCGATCTGGCGCGGTTCGACGAACAGGGCCAGGCGCTGGCGGCGCAGTTCGACACCTATCGCCCCTTCCCCGATCTGGCAATCAACGGGAAGCTGACGCTGGGCGAGAATATCGCCGATGTCGCGGGGCTGGCGGCGGCCTATGACGCCTATCACGCGTCGCTGGGCGGCAAGGCTGCGCCGGTGATGGACGGGCTGACCGGCGATCAGCGTTTCTTCATCGCGTTCGACCAGACCTGGGCGACCAAGACGCGCGACGCGGCGCTGCGTGGTCAGGTCGCGACCGACGGCCATGCGCCGGGCCAGTATCGCGCGCTCACCGTGCGCAATATCGACGCCTGGTATGACGCGTTCGACGTGCAGCCGGGCGATGCGCTCTATCTGCCGCCCGAACAGCGCGTCAAAGTGTGGTAACAACGAAAAAGGGAGCGGTATCACACCGCGCCCTTTTTTCCTCAACCGCGAAGCCGTGCTGTCCAGGCACGCCGATGGCGGGGCACAGGTCGCGGGGGGACCAGTCCTGCTGATCGATGCGGGCTGCCAGTGGGGCTATGCGGTCATTTGCAAAACGCGCCATCGTCTCGCGGATCATGTCGGCGGCCTCGCCGAGCGCGAAAACCGAGATTCATTCGGTCTCTCCTTGCGGCCCCTCTGCTATCGCAAGGGCAACAAGCGAACCGAATGGGGCAGTCAGAACAGGAGGATTGCGATCATCGCCCAGAAGGCCAGCGACAGCGCCACCGCAATCACAAGTCCGATGGCAGCCGGGGGGCTATCCTCCGCAATCGGGGCACCGTGAAAATCAAGCCTGTCCATCGTGACCCACTCCTTGCGATTATTCGATCTGTCGTCGAAATCCCTTTCGCTGCGAATTGCGATGTGCCTTTGGCATATCCCGAACACGCTGTGACATCTTAACGCAACAAAAGGGGAAAGTCTCCTTCATCTTGCCTGTGCATGGCGAAATTTTACGATGCCATCACTGTTCTTTTGCTGCACTTGCGAACAACGCTGGCAACACTGGCGCGCGAGGGGAAGAAACTTCCAGAAAACCAATATGCCCCGGAATCGGCGCCGGTGTTGCGGCGCAACGAGGGGGCATCGCGATCGCGGCGCGCCGGACCCGATTAAGGCCGCGTAGATCGCGATCTGGCTCAGCCCTCCGCCGATGCCAGCAACTGGCGCGCGCGCGAAAGATGCGGCCGATCGAGCATGCCGCCCTTATATCCGATCGTTCCGGCACCGGGATTGGCTTCGAACAGTGCGACGATTTCCCGCGCCGCTGCCAGTTCCTCTGCCGTCGGCGTGAACGCGGCGTTGATCACCGGCACCTGAGCCGGGTGAATCGCCAGCATCCCGCGATATCCGTCGCGCCGGACGCGCGTGGCGCGCGCCTTGAGTGTTTCCAGATCGCGGAAATCGCCCTGGATCGTCTCGATCGCCGCGACCCCGGCCGCCGACGCACCGAGCAGGCACAGGCTGCGCGCGAGTTCATAGGTGAAACCATAGCTGCCGTCGGGATTGCAGTTCTCGCTCGCGCCGATCGAATCGGCCAGATCCTCCGCCCCCCAGCTCATCGCCACCAGTCGCGGCGCGCCGGCATAATCGCCGGTGGTGAACATCGCGCCCGCCGTTTCGGTGACGAGCGCGATCACGCGAGTCGACCCGATCGCGAGGTCCGAAGCCGCTTCGAAGGCCGAGAGATAATGGTCGAGCAACTCGACATCGTGCCGGCCCCGCGCCTTTGGCAGCATGATCCCGCCGGGGCGACCGGGCATCACGGCGGCAAGATCGGTAAGCGCCTCGGGCCCGTCGAGCGGATTGATCCGCACCCAGAACCGTTCGCGCCCGGCATCCGCCTTGTCCAGAAACGCGCGCACCATCCGCCGGGCGGCGGGCTTTTCATCGGGCGCGACGGCATCCTCCAGATCGAACAGCGCGATATCCGCGTCGCTGTTAGCGGCCTTTTCCATCTTTCGTTCGCTGTCGCCCGGCGCGAACAGCCAGGATCGCATTTTCAGCGGTTCCAATTCGTGCATCCCGCCTCTCCCTGCATATATGGCACGCCCTTGCGGGCCGCAAAATTCGTGACAGCATGCCATTGCGTGAAATAGGCGCGCAAAGTCAAAAGAGTCGGGAGGAAGAAATGCAGGGCGGCGAACCGCACCGCGGGCCATTGGCGGGAATCCGGGTCATCGACCTTACCAGCACGGTGATGGGGCCCTATGCCACCCAGATGATGGCCGATATGGGCGCCGACGTCATCAAGGTCGAATCGCCCGAAGGCGATGTGATGCGCTGGGTCTCGGTGGGGCCCGAAGAGGGTCTGGGCGGCGTCTTCGTCAATATCAATCGCGGCAAGCGCGCCATCGTGCTCGACCTGCGGCAGCAAGCCGACAAGGACATACTCAACCGGCTGATCGCCACTGCCGATATCTTCATCCATTCGATGCGCGCGCGCGCGATTGCCCGGCTGGGGTTGGATTATGACGCGGTCCGCGCGATCCGGCCCGACATCGTCTATACCAATTGCTACGGTTATCGCCGCGGCGGCCCCTATGCCGACAAGCCAGCCTATGACGATACGATTCAGGCCGAATGCGGGCTGGTCGCGACACAGCGGATGATCAACGGCGATGCCGAATTCGTCGGCACGATCATGGCTGACAAGGTTGCCGGGCTGACTGCGCTCAATGCGACGATGACGGCATTGTTCCATCGCGAGAGGACCGGCGAGGGGCAGGAAATCGAAATCGGCATGTTCGAAACCATGACGGCGTTCATGATGGTCGAACATGCCAATGGGACCGTGTTCGATCCGCCGCTGGGCAAGGCCCATTATCCCCGCGTGGTATCGCCGCACCGCCGCCCCTATCGGACCAGGGACGGGCATGTCGCGGCGCTGATCTATAACGACAAGCATTGGGCCGCGTTCGTCGATGCGGTACAGCCCGAATGGGCCGGGCCGGACCTGGCGACGCTGGCGCAGCGCGCGAAGCAAATCGACCATGTCTATGCGCGGCTGGCCGAGACCTTTCTTGAGCGGACGACTGCCGAATGGCTCGACCTGCTCGGGAAGCTCCATGTTCCGGCAGCGCCGATCCGCACGCCCGACGAATTGCTGAACGATCCGCATCTGGAGGCGGTCGGCTTTTACGAGGAAATCGACTCCTCCTATGGCCGGTTGCGCTTTCCGGGCACGCCCGCGCGTTTCTCCGCCTCACCCGCCAGCGTTGCCGGGCCGGCGCCGCGGCTTGGCGAGCATCAGGCCGAGATTCTTGCCGAGCTCGACGCGGGAATTAGCGCCCCTCAGGGATAATCGGGCAGCGGATCGCGGATCGGCGGCGGCGGATCGTTCGACGCGGCAACCGATCCCGGATGGATTTCGATCAGCCGCTGCACGACCGGCGGCTGGCCGCGATGCAGCGCCATGATCCGGTCGAGATTGGCGGCATCGGCATGGGTTCGCCGATAATTGTGGCGGACATAGTCGAGCCAGGTCGACACCTGATAGCTTTCGATCCACAGCCTCGGCTGGGCAAGATCGCGCGAAAGCGACCAGCGGCGCGCGCCGTCGCGGCGGCGAATGCGTCGCCGCTCCGCCATCGCCGCCAGAAACAGGTCGATATCCGCCGGATCGATTTCATAGGTCAGCGCGATCGTCAGCGGGCCGCTGCGGCTTTCGATCGGCACCTGCGTGCTCGGTTCGCTCCAGCGGCGCAGCGGATCGAGATTGAGGTGGTCGATATCGGGGATGCGGATGAAATAGCCCAGAACCAGCCCGACAAGCTGTAATGCCGCCGCAGCGAGCAACGCGGTGCGCGTGCCGTGGCTCGCCGCGATCATCCCGAAGATCCAGGCGCCGAACGCCAGCCCGCCAAATGCCGCCGTCTGATAGGTGGCGATGGCGCGTGCCACCACCCAGCGCGGCGAGGCGAGCTGGATCGTTGCGTTGAGCGCCGCCATCGCCATCATCCAGCCACCGCCGGCCAGCGCAAGCACTGGCGCCGCCGCCAGCGGCGTGGTGCTGAACGCCACGCCCGCCACGCCCAGCGCGACCGCCACACCCGCCGCGCCCACCAGCCGTTGCGGCGCGAACCGATGGCGCAACCGCGCACCGAGCAGCGCCCCGCCCACTGCCCCCACGCCAAAGGCGCCGAGCAATATGCCGTATGTCACTGCCCCGCCCTGCATCAGATCGCGCGCGACGAGCGGGAGGAGCGCGGATATCGCGCTTGCCCCGGCAGCGAAGAAGACCGATCGGATCAGCACACGGACCAGGTCCGGCGACATCGCGACATAGCGCACGCCGCTCGCCACCGCGCTGCCGATCCGTTCGGGCGGCAATTCGGCAGGCGCAGGGTCGGTTTTCCAGCGCAACAGCACGACGATCAGGCCGATATAGCTGACGCAATTGGCCAGAAACGCCGCCGAGGCATTGGCGACGGCGACAATCGCGCCGCCGACCGCGGGGCCGGCACTGCGCGCGATGTTGAACGCAACGCTGTTATAGGAGACCGCGGCGGACAGCGCCTGTTTGGGGACCATGTCGCCGACCGATGCCTGCCAGGCCGGGCTGTTCAGCGCCATGCCGCACCCGATCAGGAACGTCATCGCGAGCAGCAGCAGCGGCGTCATCAGGTGAAGCGCAGTCAGCACCGACAGCACGAGCGACACCGTCAGCATGAAGAATTGCGCCGCCAGCATCACCTTGCGGCGATCGAAATTGTCGGCGATCGCGCCCGCCGCCAGCGCGAGCAGCATCACCGGCAAGGTCACCGAAGCCTGAACCAGCGCGACCATGGTACGCGACTGGGCAAGTTCGGTCATCAGCCAGGCGGCACCGACCGACTGAATGATATAGCCGAAATTGGAAACCAGATTGGCGGTCCAGATCGACCGAAAGATCGGCACCGCGAAGGGTGATGCTGATTCCACATCGGCGGTGCGCGCATCGGGACCGGGTTCGGCTGCCATCGCCCGCTCCCGGTTCAGCGGCCGCGACGGCGGCACAATGCCGCCGCGCATGCCCGCCGCCGGTTATTTGTCGGCGGCGATACTGTCCCAATCCTCATTCGAGCGGTGGACGAGATATGCATAGATCGCCTCTGCATCTTCCTGCGACAGCACGTCCCCGAAACTCGCCATGCCTTTTTCGCGCCGTGCGCCATGAAGCACGATATCGTAAAATTCGGAACGGGTATCGGGCGACATCAGGCGAAGATCCTTAATCCCGCCCAAAGCGCGTTCACCATGGCAGGTCGAGCAATGTTGCGCGAACAATTGTTCGCCGCGCGCGATCACCTCTGCGCCGGCGCCCGTTTCCTCGGGCCGGACCAGTTCATTGCCCGCACCCGCGACTGCCGGAAGGCTTGCCGAACCGCCGAGCTTGAACACCAGCAACCGCGGCGAAGGCGATAGCGGGAAGCCGAGCGACTTGACCGACGTCGAATGGGCCAGCCCCCCGCCCCATCCGGCGTTGACCGCGATATATTGCTCGCCATCGACGGTGTAGCTGATCGGCGCTGCGATCGGCACTTGCTGCACCGGCATTTCCCAGAGCAAATCGCCGGTATCGGCGGCATAGGCCGCCAGCGTGCCGCGCACCGTCCCCTGGAACACGATATTGCCGCCGGTGACCAGGATGCCGCCGCTGCCGCGCACCGGATAGGGCACGCGCCAGCGTTCAGTCTGCGACACCGGGTCCCAGGCGGTCAGCCACGCCTTGTTATGTTTGGCCGCATATTCGGTGGCGGCGGCGCGGCTGAGATCATAGCCGGTGGTCGAAATCCCGAGCTGGCCCATCATCCCCGGAGTCTGCTGAAAGTCCGGGTTGAGCGAATAGGCCATGTACATTTCGGTGACCGGAAAATAGGCGAGCCCGGTCTTGGGGCTATAGGCCATCGGGTTCCAGTTATGCCCGCCCCCGGGCCCCGGCGTCAGGATCACCGGCACCGGCCCGTAACGCGCTTCAGGATTCACATTGGGACGCCCGGTTTCCATGTCGATGCCGGTCGTCCAGCTGACCGGAACGAAGTTGTTGGCCGAAATCAGTTCGCCGGTCGCCCGATCGATCACATAGAAATAGCCGTTTTTCGGCGCCTGCATCAGCACCTTGCGCTCGCGCCCGTCGATCGTCAGGTCGGCAAGGATCATCGACTGGGTGGCGGTGTAATCCCATTCGTCGCCCGGCACCGTCTGGTAATGCCAGACATAGTCGCCGGTATCGGCCTTCAGCGCGACGATCGAGGAGAGGAACAGATTGTCGCCGCCGCCCGGGCTGCGATATTGGAGCGGCCAGGGACCACCATTGCCGACGCCGATATAGACGAGGTCGAGTTCGGGGTCATAAACGATCGAATCCCACACGGTGCCGCCGCCGCCGCGTTTCCACCATTCGCCGTTCCAGGTCTTTGCGGCCATATCCAGCCCGGAATTTTCCTGCGGCTTCGACGGATCGCCGGGCACGGTGTAGAAACGCCAGAGCTTGTCGCCACTTTCGGCATCATAAGCCGTGACATAGCCGCGCGCGGCGCCCTCTGCGCCGCCATTGCCGATCACCACCTTGCCATCGAACACGCGCGGCGCGCCGGTGATGGTATAGGGCCAGACCGGGTCGAAGGTATTGACGCTCCATACCGGCGTACCGGTCTTCGCATCGAGCGCGATCAGCCGCCCGTCGAGCGTGGCGATATAGATATTGCCCTTCCACGCGGCGAGCCCGCGCGTAACGATATCGCAGCACGCATCGCGCCCCTTTTCGCGATCGACCTGGGGGTCATAGCGCCACAATTCCTCGCCCGTCTTTGCGTCATAGGCGACGGTGACGTTCCACGGTTCGATATTATAGAGGACGCCGTCGATCATCAGCGGCGATGCTTCGACCCCGCGATCGACTGCGATATCGGCGTACCAGGCGAGACCCAGGTCGGTGACATTGCCGGCGTTGATCTGATCGAGCGGGCTATAGCGTTGCTCGCCATAGGTGCGGCCCGGGCCCATCCACTGGCCCGGTTCGCCATCGGCGGCGGTCATCCGCGCCTGATCGACATTTGCGGGCACTGTCTGCGCCTGCACGAGCGCAGCGCCGCCCAGCATCGCCAATGCCGCCAGCGCGGTGCGCAACCGAATAACCGCCATTCCGGACTCCCCTCAATCGACCCGTTATTTCGCGTTCGTTTATCAGCCTGTATGATATCTTAGGTCAGGCATCGGGCGAGTCAACGAACCCTGTCGAAGCCGCCACTTCGCCGGCGATGATGCGGCGATGGAGCCGCATCAGGTCGCGGCGATTGCCGACGCCCAGCTTGCCATAAGCGCGCCGCCGATAGGTCACGACGCTGCCATGCGACAGATGCTTGCGATGCGCGATTTCATCCTGGGTTTCGCCCAGGATCATCGCCGCCGAAATCTCTGCCTCGCGCGTGCTGAGCCCGCAATGCAGCGTCATCAACGCCTGGGCGACCGCCGCTTCGCTGAGCTGCGATGCAACCAGCGAGTCGCGCCCGCAATGCCGCTCCACCGCCGCCATCAGGATGCCGGCATAGCATTCGAGCCGTTCGATATCGGCAGTCGAAAAACTGTCGTTCCGGGCGGTACGATAGCCATTGGCGACAAAGGCCGGATGGCCGGGCCAGAAAATCGACAACCGCTCGCGCACCCCAGCACGTTCGTAACAGGCGGCGCGATAGGCCGGATCGGCGATGTCCGCCGCGCGCTTGCGCACCAATACCGGCTTTCGCGAGCGCGAACGGGCAAGCCGCGCGATTTCCGCATCGGACCGCCAATAGGCACGCGCATATTCGAGCGAAGCCCGCATCGGAAAACCCGGATCGTCCGCTTCGCCCGCCGCGAACAGCAGCGTCACCGTCGCATCGCCTTCGCGGCGGAACACCGAGCAAAGCTCGACGGCGGCGATCGCCCGCATCGCCTTCAGGAAATGCTGGGGAAAGGCCGCGCTGCCGATCGCGGCAACCAGCCCCGCCAGCGACGCGGCGATCGCCGCCGCATCCGCGCCGCCCGGGCCCGAAGGATCGGCTGGCGCGCCGGCCATTATGCCAACAGGCCCTTGCGCCTGCTCCAGTCGATCACGGCATCGATACACTGGGCGAGCAATTCGGGCTGGCCGAGATAATAATGCGTCGCGCCGACCAGCCGGACATATTCCTTGTCCGGCGTCGCCAGCGCGTCGCGGATCGTGGGATTATGCGTGGCGGGCACGGCTTCATCGGCAGTGTTTTCGATCTGCAGCACCGGCGTGTCGTGAATGCGCGCGGCATTCATCGGCCCCTTGGCATTCGACTTGTCATAGCTCCACTGGCTCAGCCACGAACGCAGCGTCGTGAACCGCGCCAGCCCCACCGGGCCCACATTCACGGCGCGCGGATCGCCCATATAGGTCCAGCCCGGCCGGCGTTCCGACGGATCGACGGCCGGATCGAGCCAGCGCACGTCGCACATGGTACGGTGCACGACGAACGCCTTTTCCTGTTCGGGCGTGTCCAATGCCTGCAGCCGCGCCAGTTCGCTTTCCGCCCAGGCGGTGATCCGCCGGTTGCGAGCGCGCTGTGCCTCGCGAAAGCGCGCGACGAATTCGGCGTCATAGGGCGGCTGATGCGGGCAATCGGGCGAATAGATATCGAACTCCGGATCGCGATCGTCGGGATCCAGTTCGTTGCGGACCGACGGGTCGAGCCACTCGGTCAGCGTCTCGGCGCGCGAAAGATGCGCGGCGATGAAGATCACACCGTCCGCCGGTTGCAGCCCCGCCCTGGTCAGATCGACCGGATCGCCCGCCGGCGTTTGCGTAACGCTGGGGTTTTCGGCCTGCGCCTGATAGAAAAGCGACAGCGAGCCGCCGCCCGACCAGCCGACAAGCACGACTTTTTCATAGCCCAGCGTGTCGCAGGCATAGGCAATCCATTTGCCCAGATCGATCGCCACCTTTTCGAAGATCAGCGCCGTGTCGTTGCGCGGATAGCGGCTGGCGGCGCAGAGCACATCGAGCCCGGCATCGGCGAGCGCGGTGGGCATCGGCAACAGATGCAGCACCGATGTCGGGTGCATGAAGACATAGACCGTCTTCGACGTGGAATCGGGGCTGCGCATCAGCTGCCCCTCCAGATTCACATGACCCGAATTGCCCGCAAACCCATAGGTTTCGGTGAATTTGGGATTGTCCTTGAACGACACGATCAGCGGCGTTCGGGTCCATTCGGTACGGCTGGCGCTGGAAGGCATATCGTAATCGGCCCCTCAAGCCGCCGTATCGGCACGATCGACCAGCGTCACGCTGGTGGGATCGTAGCGGAACAGCCATTCATAGCGATCGACGACCTTTTCCGGCGCCCATTCCTGATCGACATAGGCCTGTGCATTGGCCGGATCGGCAAGCGCGGGATTGTGGAACCGTTCGGTATTCGCCGTCGCGCCGTTCACAGCGCGCGTTGCCCGCGGAACCCGCGTCGCTTCATAGCGCGTGAGCGCTTCCTCGATCGTGTCGAATTCCTCGAACGCACGCCCCAGGATACAGGCATCCTCGATCGCCATCACTGCGCCCTGCGCCAGAAACGGCAGCGTCGGATGGCACGCATCGCCCAGTAGAACGACGCGATTATTGACCCAGTTCTGCATCGGCGGCCGCGCGATCAGCGCCCATTTGAACGGCTGGGGGATCTTTTCGATATAGGCCTGCACTTCGGGGTGCCAGCCGGGATAATCGTCGTGATATTCCTGATTGGTGCCGGGGGTCGACCAGGATTCGATCTCCCAGTCGCGGCGCTCGACGACGCTGGTGAAGTTCATCAGCTCGCCGCGGCGGATCGGATAATGGATCACATGCCCGCCCGGGCCGACCCAGTTGACGCCCACCGGCTTCTGAAGCTCCCTGGGCAGCAACTCCATGGGAATGACGCCGCGCCATGCGACGATGCCGGTGAATTTGGCCGGGCCCGCGCCGAACAGCTGTTCGCGCATCTTCGAATGGACGCCATCGGCACCGACGGCGACATCGAACGTCGCCGAAGGCTGACCGTCGAACGCAAGCGTCACGCGGTCGTCATTGCGCTCGACCTCGGTGAACCGGTGGTTGAGGTGGATGGTGCCGGGCGCGATTGATTCAACCGCGCGGATCAGCAGCTGGTGCAGGTCATTGCGATGCACGGTGACATAGGGGAAACCGTAGCGCGCACGCGATTCGACGCCCAGGTCGAACAGCTTCCAGGTATCGCCGGTATTCCACAGGCGGATTTCCTTGCCCTCGGGCTCGAAACTGACTTCCATCAGTTCCTTTTCAAGACCCAGGCTGCACAGCACCCGGACGCCGTTGGGACTGATCTGCAGCCCCGCCCCCACTTCGCGCAGCTCGGCCGCCTGCTCATAGACCGACACGTCATACCCACGACGCAGCATGGCGATCGCAGTTGTCAGTCCCCCAATGCCGCCTCCGACGACGCCGATCCTCGGTTTGCTTTTCAAGACCAAGCCCTTTCGTTTCAGCTGGCATATTTCTGACGAACGACGTTCGTCAATATCAAATGTTCAAATGAGACGCGATCGATGCGGGGTGGCGCAGCGGCGCGCACGACATGCGTCGCCGAAACGCGCGCAGACGCCGGTCCGCCGCCGCTTGCCCGATGTCGAAACTGGTGCATCGCCCCCGGTCCCGCGCGCCCGCTCTGCGTCAAAGCGCGATCGCCACCGCCTTGGTCTCGGTATAGGCCTCGATCCCCTCGCGGCCGTTTTCGCGGCCCCAGCCCGATTGTTTGAAACCGCCGAACGGCAGCGCGGGATCGAGCCCGCCGCCATTGACGCGCACCGTTCCGGCCTTGAGCGACCGGGCGAGCTTGTGCGCGGCGGAGAGATTATTGGTCCACACGACCGCGCCCAGCCCGTAATCGGAGGCGTTCGCCTCTGCCGCGATCCGATCGAGATCGGAGTCGGCGAACGACATGGCGCACAGCACCGGGCCGAAAATCTCTTCCCGCTGCACTGCCATTTCGGGGCCGGTGCCGGTGAGGACGGTCGGCGCGACGAAATAGCCGTCATCGGAGACCGTACGCGCGCCGCTGCGCTGCGTCGCGCCGTCGTCGAGGCCGCTGCGAACATAGCCGGTCACGCGATCGCGCTGCGCCTGCGAAATCAGCGGGCCCATCTGGGTGTCGGATTCGAGGCCCGAACCCAGCTTCATATTGTCGGCGATCCGGGCGACGCCCTCGACCACCTGGTCGAACAATTGTTCATGCACGAACAGACGCGAACCCGCGTTGCAGACCTGACCCGCATTGGTGAAGATCGCGCGGGCGGCGCCTTCGATCGCGCGCGTCGGATCGGCATCGGGCAGGACGATGACCGGCGTCTTGCCGCCCAGTTCGAGCGTCACGCGTTTGAAATTGCCTCCGGCGGCGCGCAGGATCAGCCGCCCGACTTCGGTCGATCCGGTGAACGTCACCTTGTCGACGCCCGGATGTTCGGTCAGCCCGGCGCCGGCAGTTTCGCCATCGCCGGTCAGCAGGTTGAACACTCCGGCCGGGAAACCGATCTCTTCGATCAGATGCGCCAGCCGCAATGCCGTCAGCGGCGTTTCCTCGGCAGGTTTCAGGATAACCGCGCAACCGGTGGCCAATGCCGGAGCGATCTTCGACGCGGCCATCGCCAGCGGTGCATTCCATGGCACGATCTGTGCCACCACCCCGACCGGCTGGCGCAGCGTATAGGCGTGCCAGTCGCCCATCCCCGACAGTGCGATCGTCTCGCCATTGAGCTTGGTCGCCCATCCGGCATTGTAGCGCAGCACTTCGATCGCATGGGGGATGTGGAAATAGCGCGCATCGCCGACGGGCATGCCGTTGTTCAGCGTTTCGAGCGCAGCGAATTCGTCGATATTGGCTTCGAGCGCATCGGCCAGCCGATTGAGCAGCCGCGCGCGCATCGCCGGTTTCATGTCGCGCCATTCGGGGTTTTCCATCGCGGCCCGCGCGGCAGCGACGGCAGCGTCGACATCGGCGCGCCCGGCTTCGCCGATATCGGCGATCTTCCCGCCCGTCGCGGGGTTATAGGTCGCGAAGCTGCGCCCGTCCTGCGGGGCAACCCAGCGCCCGCCGATGAACAGCTTATGCTCCCCCGCCGCAAAAGCCTCTGCGCGATCGAGCGATGCCACTTTCGGCCGCTCCGCCGTTGCCGCACTCGTCATTTTCAGCCCCTCATCCCTGCATGTTCGATGCCGCTCGGGACGCGCCCGGCGACTGGTTTGCGCGTAGCATCATAACCAACGCTATTATACCTTGTCGAATGCTATTTGCCATGCCACAACGCCGAAAGCGCCTCGGGAGAGGAAAAATCGGGGTGGAATTGCCCCTGCGATCAAGGGGTCGGGCGCGTCGGATATGGATGAAGAATTCGATTATGTTATAGTCGGCGCCGGGTCCGCCGGATGCGTTCTGGCCAATCGCCTCACACGGACCGGCAATGCGAGCGTCGCATTGATCGAAGCGGGCGGCAGCGATTCCAGCTGGCTGTTCCGCATGCCGCTGGGCTTCATGATGGCCGCCGCCAATCCCGCCTATGACTGGGGCTATGAATCCGAAGCCGACGCAAAGCTGGGCGGGCGTTCATTGCCCGTACCGCGCGGGCGCGTTCTGGGCGGATGCTCTTCGGTCAACGGCATGATCTATATGCGCGGCCATTCGCGCGATTATGACGAATGGCGTCAGCGCGGCGCGGCGGGATGGAGCTATGCCGATGTGCTCCCCTATTTCCGCCGTATGGAAACGAGCTGGCGCGGTGCCGATCGCTATCATGGCGACAGCGGCCCCTTGTCGGTGACGCCCGTCGAGGGCCGGCATCTGCTGACCGATCCGATCCGCCGGTCGGCGATCGCCGCCGGCCATGCCGAAAGCCCCGATCTGAGCGGCGAGCAGCAGGAGGGATTTGCCCCCTGCGAAGTGACGGTCGATCGGCAGGGACGGCGCGCCAGCACTGCCCGCGCCTATCTGCGTCCGGCGCTGAAGCGTCCGAACCTCTCGCTGATATCCGAAGCACAGGCGACGCGCGTGCTGGTCGAGGACGGGCGCGCAGTTGGCATCGAATATGTCCGCGACGGCGAGAAACACCGGGTCCGCGCACGCCGCGAAGTGATCCTGAGCGGCGGGGCGTATAATTCGCCGCAGCTGCTGATGCTGTCGGGCATCGGCCCGGCCGCGCATCTGGCCGAACATGGCATTCCGGTAGTCGCGGATATGCCCGGCGTCGGCCGCAAGCTGTCCGAACATCCTTTGGTATATATGACCTATGCCGCGCGCGGCGAAGAGAGCTTCCTGCGCGCATTGCGGTTCGATCGCGCCGCGCTGTCGGCGCTGCGCTGGGCCACGGCCGGATCGGGACCGTTCGCCAGCCAGATCACCAGCGGCGTATTGATGCTGCGCACCCGGCCGGAACTCGAACGGCCCGATATCCAGGTCGTGTTCCTGCCGGTACGGCTTGACGCGAAGCTATGGTATCCGCTGGTCGGCAAGCGGCAGAGCCATGTGCTTTCGGTGATGGTGATGCAGCTTCATCCCGAAAGCCGGGGATGGGTGCAATTGCGCTCCGCCGATCCGCTCGACAAGCCGCGCATCAACCTGAACCTGCTGTCGACGCCGCGCGATTTCGCCGACATCCGCGGCGGCATCGAAGCGGTGCGGCACATCTTTGCCCAGCCGCCGCTGGCCGACATGGTGGAAAGCGAAATCGCGCCGGGCGCGAACGCACAGGACGATGCCGCGCTCGACGATTTCATCCGCCACAATCTGCGCATTACCCAGCATCCCGCCGGCACGTGCCGCATGGGCGAAGGACCCGACGCGGTGGTCGACAGCCAGTTGCGGGTGAAGGGCATCACCGGGCTGCGCGTCGTCGATGCGTCGGTCATGCCCAGCGTGCCCGGCGCCAATATCAATGCGGCGGTGATCATGATTGCCGAACGCGCCGCCGATCTGATCCGCGGCATTCAGCCGCTATCCCCGGAAAGCTGACCGACCCGACATGGAACTACAGTTCACTGACGAGGAGCGCGGGTTCCGCGCCGAAGTGCGCGACTATCTGCGCACCAACATCCCCGATGCCATTCGCGCGGCGGTTCGCGAGGAACGCCCGCTGCCGCGCGAATGGATGGTCGAGGCGCAGCAGATTCTCAATCGCGCCGGCTATGCCGTGCCGCACTGGCCGGTCGCCTGGGGCGGGCGCGACTGGTCTGCGGTAAAACGCGCGATCCTGACCGAAGAGATCGACCGCAATGCCGTGCCGCGCCCGCTGGCGTTCAACGTCGCGCTGGTCGGGCCGGTGATCGCCGCGTTCGGATCGGAGGAACAGAAACGCCGTTTCCTGCCCGCCATCGCCAATCTCGACCTCTGGTTCTGTCAGGGCTTTTCCGAGCCGGGCGCAGGGTCGGATCTTGCCGCGCTGAAGACATCGGCAGTGCGCGAGGGCGATGTCTATCGCGTCAACGGGCAAAAGATCTGGACCACCTATGCCCATAAGGCCGACTGGATATTCTGCCTGGTCCGCACCGATAGCAGCGGGCGCAAGCAACAGGGCATTTCCTTCCTGCTGATCGATCTTGCCACGCCCGGCATCGAGATCCGCCTGATCCATACGATCGACGGATATCGCCATGTCAACGAAGTGTTCTTCGACAATGTAGCGGTGCCGGTCGACAATCTGATCGGCGAGGAAGGGCGCGGCTGGGACTATGCCAAATATCTGCTGGGGCAGGAGCGCACTTCGATGGGCAATGTCGGCTTTTCGCGCCGACGGCTCGAACAGGTCCGTGTGGTGGCAAGCGGCACTACCGGCCCATGCGGTCGCGCGATCGATTCCGCTGCGTTCCGCCGCAGGCTGACTCAGGCCGAAATAGAACTCAAAGCATTGGAGATCACGCAGATGCGTGTGGTGGCCGCCGATGCAAAGGCATCGCACGCGCCCGATCCCAAGACATCGATCCTGAAGATACGGGGAAGCGAATTGTTGCAGACCGCCGCCGAGCTGATGCTCGACGCATTGGGGCCCGAAGCGCTGACCGGCGGGTTCGGCATGCCCGACGAAACCGATCCGCATCAGGGCATCGATGCCCGATCGGCGCCGCTATCGGCCTATTTCAGCTCGCGGAAATTTTCGATCTTCGGCGGTTCGAACGAGATTCAGCGCAACATCCTCGCCAAGGCGGTGCTCGGACTGGGAGCGCGCAAATGAACTTCGATCTCGACGAGGAACAGGAACTGCTCCGGGCGAGCGCGTCGCGGCTGTTCGAGGATCATGCGCAGGCCGGGCAAGACGATGCCGCCGCGCAATGGCGCGACTATTGCGACATGGGGCTGATCGCCCTGCCCTTCCCGGCCGCGGTCGGCGGGCTGGACGGCGGGCATGAGGCAGTGATGCTGGTGATGGACGCCTATGGCGCGGCGCTGGCCCGCCAGCCCTATCTCCAGCCGGTGCTCCTTGCCGGGCGCGTGCTCGCGCAGAGCGAAGGCGAACTTGCCGCCAGCGCCCTTGCCGGATTGCTCGATGGATCGCGCCGGGCGGCGCTGTGCCTCTATGAACCGCGTGGCCGCTATCGCTGGGAGCTGCCCCAGACCAGCGCGTTGCGGACCGGCGAGGGGTGGACGCTGCGCGGCGAAAAGCGCGCGGTGCTGGATGCCGACGGCGCCGACCTGTTGCTTTGCCCGGCGAGCGTGCGCGGCGGTGTGGCGCTGTTCGCAGTGCCCGTGGATGCCCCCGGCGTGACGCTATCGACGCGCAGGACGCCCGATGGGCGCAGCGCGTCGGACGTGGTGTTCGCGGATGTCGCTCTCGGCACCGAAGCGATGATCGCCGACCATCGCAGCGCCGGCGCAGCGATTGCCGCCGCCGTCGATGGCGCGACCGCGGCCTGTTGCGCCGAAATGGTCGGCGCGATGGACCGGCTGCTTGCGATCACCGTCGACTATATCAACACGCGCGAACAGTTCGGTCAGCCGATCGGCGCGTTTCAGGCGCTGCAGCATCGCGCCGCCGACATGCTGGTGGCGATCGAACAGGCGCGATCGATGGTCTATTATGCCGTCGCGATGCTCGATGCCGAGCCCGCGCAGCGCAAAGTCGCCGTCGCGGCGGCAAAGGCGCTGGTCAATCGTTCGGCACGGTTCGTCGGGACCGAGGCGATCCAGCTGCACGGCGGCATGGGACTGGCCAGCGAATATCCTGCAGGCCGTTATTTCCAGCGGCTGACGACGCTGGAAACAATGTTCGGCGACACCGACCATTTGCTGGGGATCGTCGAGACGGCGGGCGGCCTGCCGGACTGAGGCCGCCGCACCGCCGATTCAGGGCGAGTGCCGAAAACGCGCCGGGGATTACTCCCCGGCTTCGTGCCGCTTTACCACGTCGAGCAGCATCCGCGACGCCGTTACCGAAGCGGGCCATGAGGAATAGAAGGCCAGGTGCAACAGCGCCTCGCCCAGTTCCTCCTTGGTCACTCCGTTCTTGAGCGCGAGCCCCAGATGCGCCTCGAGCTGCTGGTGCCGGTTCGCGGTCATCAGCGCAGCGACGGTGAGCAGCGAACGGTCGCGCTTGGACAGTTCCTCGCGCTCCCACACTTCGCCATAGAGGATACGGTCGGTCAATTCGACAAAGGCGGGGACGACGTCCTTGAGCTCGTCCCCCTTGGCAGCGCTGGGTCGCTTCATCGGCTCAATCCTCGCGCTTATAGTTGCCCAGACCCGGCTTGTAGGTCTTTTCGTCGAGGAACTGAGTCATTCCCTTTTCGCGACCCTTTTCACGGTCGACGAACGTGGTCTGGTCGCCCTTGGCAGTCAGATATTCGGCCGCCAGCTCCCAATCCATCTCGCGCGCATATTTATAGGCCATGCGCGCCTGACGCAGTGTCGTCGGGTTCTTCTCAAGCAGCACCTTGGCGAGTTCGCGAGTGCGCTCCTTGAGCTTGTCGGCGGGGACCGCTTCGTTGACCAGGCCCATTTCCTGGGCGCGCTTGCCGTCGAATTTTTCGCCGGTCATCACGTGATACAGCGCCTGACGATCGCCCATCAGCGTCGAAATCGCCTTGGAAACGACGCCGCCGGGAATGATGCCCCAGTTGATTTCGGACAGGCCGAACACGGCGTCCTGATCGGTAATTGCCAGATCGCAGCAGATGAGCGGCGTGAACGCCCCACCGAAGCACCAGCCATTGACCATCGCGATCGTCGGCTTGGCGTAGAACATCAGCGTGCGCCATTGCCATGCGCGCGTTTCGCGATAGGCGCGGTGCCGCTCGACATCGCTCACTGCATCGGACGCACGGAAAAATCCCTGAAGATCCATGCCGGCCGAAAATGCCTCGCCCTTGCCGGTAAGGACGATGACGCCGCAGCGATCATCGAGTTCGAGCGCGTCGAGCACCTGGTTCATTTCGCGCGCCAGCTCGATGCTCATCGCGTTGCGCTTGTCGGGGCGATTGAGATGGACCCAGGCGATGCCGTCCTCGAACTCGACAAGCACCGTGTTGCCGCCGGGAATGGGTTTGGTTTCAGCTGCTTGCGTGGTCATGGTCATGTGCTTCCTCATCCAGTCCTGTTTTCAAGCTTCGGTGACGACAAGCGCGTCGAGCGCGACCGCGCCCTCACCCTCTGCGTGCACCATCAGCGGATTGATATCGATTTCGGCGATGCCAAGGCCTGCGCGCATCGCCGCGCCGACCTTCACCACCACATCGGCGACCGCATCGACGTCGCGCGCCGGGCGGCCACGGAATTCGCCGAGCAGCTTTGCCCCCCGCAGACCGCGGATACGGTCCACCGCGCGCGCATGCGAAATGTCGGCAGGCAACAGTTCGGCGGCGTCGAGCGCCTCGATCAGAACGCCGCCCAGTCCGACGAGCACCGAAGGGCCCCATTCGGCATGGTGGCGCGCGCCGACCACCAGTTCGAGGCCGGGAGCCGACATCTGTTCGACGAGCACGCCGTCGAGCGTCACGGCGCCGATATTGGCCATCAGCCTTTCCCAGCCGGCGCAAAGCGCGGCTTCGTCGGTCAGGTTCAGGATCACCCCGCCCGCATCGCTTTTGTGCGACAAGGCGACTGCCTGTGCCTTCAGCACCAGCGGGAACCCGATCCGCGCCGCGATGACGCGCGCTTCGTCCAGCGTCTTTGCCAGCCCCCCTTCGGGGACGCGGACGCCGATGCTGCGCAGGAATGCCTTGCCTTCATATTCGGGTTTGACGCCCGCGCCGTCCCACCCTTTCAGCCCGGTGGCGGCAGGCGTGCGATCCTCGACCCATTGCAACGCATTGGCATAACGGCGCGCGGCGGCGAACGCCCGCATCGCGCGTTCGGACGAGCGGAACAGCGGCGTTTCGCTTTCGCGCACCATCGCCAGAAATTCGGGCGATAGCGGTGAATCATCGCCTGCGATCGCCATGGCGACCGGCTTGGCCGAAGCAAGCGCTTCGGGGATGATCGCCTCGGCCTTGGCAATCTGCTGATTGGGTGCACCGCCCGCCATCGGCAGCAGCACGCCGCCCACTGCCGGATCGGCGAGCATCGCCGCGGTCGACGTGCGGAAAATGCCCGCATTCACAAATCCGGTGGTGCCGATATCGAGCGGATTGTCGATCTCCATCCCCTCGGGCAGCATGCCGGCAAGCGCGTCGCGCGTTTCCTGCGAAACCTCCGCGATCGGCAAGTCGATATCCTCGGCGAAATCGAGTGCCATGCCGCGCATCGCGCCCGAATTGGTGACAACACCCAGATCGCCCGGCGGCGGCGCAGGAAAGCGATGGAGTATCGCGACGGCATCGAACAGTTCGTCGATCGTATCGACCGCCACCACGGCTTCATTTTCCACCGCCGTGCGCATCAGCGCATAATCGCCGACCATCGAACCGGTGTGCGACTGCGCCGCTTCCTGTCCGCGCTTGCTGCGGCCCGGGTGCATCAGCACGATCGGCACGCCCGCATCGCGCGCGCGGCGCGCGGCGGCAAGGAAGGACGCCGGTTCGCGGATCTGTTCGACATACAGCGCAATGGCGCTCGCGCTGCCGTCCTGAACCACATAATCGATCATGTCGGCGGCGCGGATCACCGCTTCATTGCCGGTCGCGACGCCGAGCGACACCGAAATGCCGCGTCCGTACATCGCCGATCGGATCGCCGACGCCGTCGCGCCGCTCTGGGCGACAACGGCAACGGTACGGCGCTTGCCGAGCGGTTGCGGCTGGACCGGTTCGAAGGTCAGCGCAACGCTGTCGGCATAGTTGACGAAGCCCATGCAATTGGGTCCGAGCAATGCGAGCCCGCCTTCGCGACAGACGCGTGCGATTTCGGCCTGTTCGTCGCGCCCGGCTTCGCCCGCTTCGGCAAAGCCCGATGCAAAGACGATCGCACCACCGACGCCGCGGCGAACGCATGCCTCGACCGCGGGCAGGATCGCCGCGCGCGGCACGTTGAGCACCACTGCGTCCACTCCTTCGGGCAGATCATCGATGCTGCGCACACAGGGGCGACCGTTGATTTCATCGCGGGTGGGGCTGACGAGATGCAGATCGCCGGTAAAGCCGAACCGTTCGAGGTTCGCCAGAATCGCGCCGCCCATCGTCTTCGCATCGGGCGACGCGCCCGCCACGGCAACCGAACGCGGTCGCAACAGCCGCGCGAGCCCGTCGCGAACCGAGGCGCCGTTACCGCCCGAAATCGGCTCGGCCAGGCTGGTGGAAGTGTCGCGGTTACGCGTAGTCTGCTCGTTCAAACCCCTCTCCCCGTCCGGTGATTACTCCGGTTTTGGACCCTATTGGCGCGCGGGTGGATACCGTCCAATGCCAATTGCGCGCGGCTACGATAGGATTACGATATGAGTCGTTACGGCGGCTTTTGATACTCATCGGGTATCGGGCGCCCGCCGACAAGGAATTAGACGCCATGCAAGGCCCCATTCTAGAGCATGGGAAAAAGCGAGGCTGGAACGCCCGGCCCCGGGACGCGAACTCAGGAGATGGTTATGTATGGTCGCAACGATCTGAGGGCGTCGCTCGCCACGGCAAAATCGGCGGCGGGACCCACGCCGACGGCATTCAAGCACGCTAGCTATGCTCCCTTTTACGGCACCGATCCGCAGGAAGCGTCGGATACGGCGCAGACCTGGTACGCGCGCGGCCAGACGCTGATCGTCGCCTATAGCGAAGTGCAGCCCGGGGCCGTGTTCGAACGGACCGACCAGCCCGACGAATATGCGCTGGTGCTGCCCGACGGCGATGTCGAGCTCGATATCGAAATCCCCGAGGGGAGCGAAACGGTGAGCGGCCGCAAGGTCGCCTTCATCCCCGCCGGACAGAGCAGGATCACCGTCCGCAAGGGCGGGCGGCTGGTGCGGCTGATCACCACCCAATCGGCCGATCTGGCCGACAAATGCGTCAATGCCGATGCCTATGCGCAGCCCGATCCCAATGTCGCGCCGTTCCAGCCCTGGCCCGATCCGGTCGGCGGTCGCAAGATCCGCGTCTATGCCGGCGATGTCGCGCCCGAACAGGGACGGTTCGGCCGCATCTATCGCGGATCGACGATCATGGTGAATTTCGGCGACGGTCGCCCCGGCCCGCGCGCCGCCGACAATCTGTCGCCGCATCATCATGACGATTTCGAACAATATTCGGTCGCGCTCGACGGCGATTATATCCACCATCTGCGCTGGCCGTGGATCAGCGATTCCACCCAATGGCTGCCCGACGATCATGAACATATCGCCGCGCCGTCGGTCGCGGTGATCCCGCCGCCCGCAACGCATACGTCGCAAGGGGTGGCCGAAGGGCTGAACCGGCTGCTCGACGTGTTTTGTCCGCCGCGCGCGGATTTTTCGGCCAAGCCCGGCTGGGTGCTCAACGCCGACGACTATCCGATGCAGCAAGAAACCAAGGAAGAGGAGCCGGTGGCATGAGCGACCGTATCACCGAACTGCTCAAGGGCGCGATCGACCTGCATTGCCACAGCGGCCCTTCGGTCATGCCGCGACGGCTCAACCATGTCGAAGCGATCAAGGAAGGCGAGGAAGCCGGCCTGCGCGCGATCCTGTTCAAGGATCATTATTATTCGGTCACGCCCGTGGCTGCGCTGCTCGACGAGATCATGCCCGGCACCGTCAAGCTGCTCACCGGCGTGCCGTGCAACAACACCACCGGCGGCATCAATCCCTATGCCGTCGAACATGGCTTCAAACTGGGCGCGCGGCTGGTGTGGATGCCGACATTTTCGGCGGCGAACCATATCCGCCATTCGCACCGCAAACAGTTTCTGCCGACCAAGGACAAGATGCTCGATCCCACGATGCTGACGGTGATCGACGAGCGCGGCAAGCTGAAGGAAGAAGTGTTTCAGGTGCTCGACCTGATCGCCGAATATGATGCGGTGCTTTCGGCGGGACACCTTCACATCAGCGAGATCTGGCCGCTGTTCACCGAGGCGAAGGCGCGCGGGATCACGCGGCTGCTGGTCAATCACCCGACCTTCCTGATCGGCTGCGCGCCGCCCGACATGGCCGAGCTGGCCAAAATGGGCGCCTATCTGGAGCATAGCTGCTGCATGTGGGCGGGCGTTCAGGGCAAGAATTACAGCCATGACAGCCTGCAAATGTGCATTCAGGCGGGCGGCGTTCCCAACACGATCATCGGATCGGATCTGGGCCAGGTCGGCAACCCGACGCCGGTCGAAGGGCTGCGGTACGTCATCCAGATGCTGATCGATCTGGAATATGGCGACGATGATATCCGCGCGATGATCGGGGGCAATGCAACCAGGCTGATGGGGCTGGACGAAGCGCAAGCCGCTGCCGATGCCCCGGCGACCCAGCACCAGCCCGCCTGACCCACCGGACGCGCCTGTTTCGAAGGATATTCCATGAGCCATGACTTCCGCCTGTTGATCGACGGCGAGCTTCGCGCCGGTGTTTCCGGTTTCGATGTCGTCAATCCGGCCACCGGCCGCCCCTTCGCGCAATGCCCCAAGGCCGATGCGGCGATGCTGGAGCAGGCAGTCGAAGCGGCAAGCCGCGCCTTCCCCGGATGGGCGGCAACGCCGATCGAGCAACGTGCGGCGAAGGTCGAAGCGCTTGCCGACGCGCTGGTCGCGCGTGTCGACGAATTCGCCGCGCTGCTCACTGCCGAACAGGGCAAGCCGCTCGATCAGGCGAAGAAGGAAGTGCTGGGCGGCGCCTATGTCATGCGCGCCTTTGCCGCGATGCGGCTTGAATCGCGCGTGCTGCGCGAAAAGGACGGCAATCGCATTGTCGAGCAGCGCACGCCGCTGGGCATTGTCGCGGCGATCACACCGTGGAATTTCCCGCTGATGCTGCTGGCGAACAAGATCGGCCCGGCGCTGGTGGCGGGCAACACGATGATCTGCAAGCCCGCGCCGACGACTCCGCTGACGACGCTGTTGCTGGGCGAACTGTGCCGCGACATCTTCCCCGCCGGCGTGATCAACATGCTGTGCGACGAAAACGAGCTTGGCCCGGCGATCACCGAACATCCCGGCATCGCCAAGATCGCCTTCACCGGCTCCACCGCGACCGGCAAGAAGGTGCTTGCATCGTCATCGGGCAGCCTGAAGCGCGTGACGCTCGAACTGGGCGGCAACGATGCTTCGATCGTGCTCGACGATGTCGATCCGGTGCAGGTCGCGCGCAAGGTGTTCGAAGGCGCGATGCGCAACGCCGGGCAGATTTGCGTCGCGATCAAGCGCGCCTACGTCCCCGACGCGCTGTATGACGATTTCTGCGACGAACTGGCGCGGCTGGCAAAGGAGGCCGTGGTCGATGACGGCGCCAATCAGGGCGCGCAGATCGGGCCGGTACAGAACCGCCAGCAGTTCGAGAAAGTCGCCGCGCTGATCGAGGAAAGCCGCAGCCTGGGTACCATCGTGGCCGGCGGCGCCCCGCTCGACCGCGACGGCTATTTCATTCCGCCCACCATCGTGCGCGACATTCCCGACGATGCCCCGCTGGTGCGCGAGGAACAGTTCGGACCGGTGCTGCCGGTGCTCCGCTACAGCGATATCGATTCGCTGCTAGAGCGCGTGAACGGCACCGAATATGGGCTGGGCGGCACGGTGTGGAGCAACAATCTGGATCGCGCCATCGCCGTTGCCGAGCGGGTTACGTCGGGCACGATCTGGGTCAATCAGCTGATGGCGATCGACCCGACCATTCCGTTTCGCGGGCTCAAACAATCGGGCATGGGCACCGAAATGGGCCAGGAAGGGCTTGAGGAATATACCCAGGCGCAGGTCATCAACGCCGTCGCGCTCGACGCCGCCTGAGCGGCGCCGGGCGCGCCGCGTTCAGAAGAAATAGAAGCGCAACGCCGCGTCGGACATGGCGCGGCGGTCGGCGGCATCGGGCACGATCCGGTACAGGGTGTCGAGTGTGTCGCGATAGGTCACACGGTCCTCCGCACCGACAAAGGGTGCGTCGCTGCCCCAGAACAGATGTTCGGGACCCGCGACCTGCAACAGCCGCGCGGCATAGACCGACAGGCGATCGGGCGGCAGGCGGAACCCGGCCGATATTTTGACATGGCAGCGGCCCTGTTCGATCGCCTTGAGCATCGCGCGAAAGCCGACCCCTTCCATTTCGCCTTCGCTGCGCAACAGCCCGAAATGATCGACCACCACGTCGATGCCGTCGAGCGCGGGGAGCATTTCCGCCAGCTGATGCCCGGCAAGGTTGAGCTCCATATGCATGCCCGCATCCGCCAGCCGCTTGAGAAAGCGACGGAAGCGGAATTCGGTCAGGTCGGGCAGCGGATCGCGCGGCGATATCTGAAAGCGCACGCCGCGCACGCCGCGTCGGGCCAGATCGGCGATCTCGCTCCGCCCGGTGTCGATATCGAGCATCACCGTGGCGCGCAGGCGCGGAAAACGGTCGAGTACGCCCAGCGTATAGGCGTTATAGGTACCGTACAGGCTCGCCGCCGTGATCACGCCGAACGAAATGCCATGCGCATCCAGATCCGCGACATAGCTTTCGACCGCATAGTCGTAATCGGGCTTTGTCCACGCCGTCGGCACCAGCGGCATCGCGCTGGTGAAGACATGGGCATGGGCGTCGATCACCGGCGGCTCGATCGCCGCTGAAACTTCCGACATCGCCGACGTCACAGCCGGTCGACGAACAATGCGCTACCGTTTCCGTGCAGCACGCGATCGCGATCCGCGTCGCTCAACAGCCGCGTGGCATCGATCGCCTGACGTACCATCTCTTCATAAGCGAGCTTGGTATTGCCATAATCCGATCCCCACATCAGCCGCCCGGCGCCATAGGTGTCGACCATCTTGCGCACGAACTGCGCGGCATCGATCCCGGTTTCGGCAAAGCGGTTGAGATTGATCTGCGTGAATTTGAAATGGATGTTGGGAATATCGACCAGCGCCAGATGCTCCTCGCCGATCGTCCCGTCGATGCCATTCTCCGCCGACGGCCAGCCGCAATGATCGAGCGCGATCGTGGTTTGCGGATAGCGTTTCGCCAGCGCGACGACCCGGCCCAGCGCGGCGCTCGACGGACGGCCGGGCGCGTACATGATGACCATCGTCAGCTTGTGCATCGCCGCCACATCCCATGTGCGCAGCGCATCGCTCGAATCGAGCCAGGGGTAATTGCCGGCATCGTCGGGATAGCCGAACAGCCGCAGGCCGCTGATATTATGCCGTTCGGCAAGTGCGCTGAGCGTGGCCGGTGTCGCCGGATCGGCGGCGTTCAGGATCAGCACGCCGGAAACCCGGTTATGGTGCACATCGGCGACCCAGCAGGTGTAGCGGTTATCGGTCTTGTACACGGTGTTGTACTGAACCGCCGCCCCGCCGGTGACGCCATTGGCATCCCACAGCGCGAAGATACGCTCGTCGGTCGCCGGATCGCTTTCGATGCGTTGGCGAAGCGCATCCTCGCCTTCGCGCGCGCCTGTCAGATCGACCGGAAAACGCCCATAATCGTTGGTGAAGAAATGCGCATGGGTATCAAACAGTCTAACGGACGGGTTCGGCATGAAGCTCTCCTGAAGATGCCGTGGTCTTGGCGGCGCGCGCACGCACCGCGTAACGATTGGCGAGATGCATGGCGACGGCGGGGATCACCGCGATCGCCGAGAATACGAAATAGGTGTCCATCCGGCCCATGCCCGCGCTGAGCAGGAAACCGCCCAGCATCGGACCGAAGATTGCCCCGACGCGTCCGAAACCGACGATGAAGCCCAGCGCCGTATTCTGAATCGTGTCGGGATAGATCACCACCGAAACCAGGAAGAGACCGGTATAGGCGCCGACGACGAAGAAGGTCGTGATGCCTGCCATGGCCAGCAGCGGGATCGGATCGGGCGGCTGAATGCCGAAGATCACCAGCGTGACCGCGGCGAGTGCAAAGAAGATCGCAGTCAGCCGACCCTCGCCCACGCGGCGGGCGAACAGCCCCATCGCCAGATGGCCCATCGCGCCGCATGCACCGGTGATGATGCCGCTGGCCGCCGCCAGCGAAGGCGTCAGTCCGGCATTGGCCAGAATCGTCGGTTTCCAGTTGAGCAGGAAATAGCCGACGATCGCATAAGTGAGCGATGCCACCCAGACGAGGATCGTCTGCGTCCGCATCGATTTGCCGAGCATCCCGGTCAGCGCGACGCGGAATTCGCCCGCCCGTTCGCGCTGCGGCGGCATCTCGGCCAGCGGTGCAAGGTGCATGCGACGATGCAGGCGATTGAGCGCCGAAAGGTCCTTGGGCCCCTGACGTCGCGCGAGGAAACCCCGCGATTCGCCCAGCAGGAAGATGCTGAGCACGAAGGTGACGACATTGAAGGCGCCGGCCGAGAAGAAGACGGCGCGCCAGCCGATGGTTTCGACCACCATCGCCGCAATCGCACTGCCCAGCATCATGCCCGCGGTGAAGCCCATATGCAGCACCGCCATTGCGATATTGCGCGCCTTGGGGCTCGAATATTCCGCGACCGTGGTGTTGAGGCAGACCACCAGCGTGCCGAGCCCGATACCGGTGATGAAACGCAACGCCAGCAGGTGCCAGATATCGCCGGCGAGTCCGGTGAGCAGCAAGGTGCCCGCCAGCGTGCCGAGCGCGCCCAGCATCACCGGTCGACGCCCGATACGATCGGCGAAAGGCGCCACGACGAACGCGCCGATCGTCAGCCCGACCGCGACGGAGCTGAACAACATGCCCATGATCGCCGGATCGACATGCCATTCCTTCGACAGGACAGGCGCGGCGACGGCCAGCGACAGCACGTCGAACCCGTCCGCGACATTGCAGAGGCAGCACAGCGCCACGACTGCAAATTGATATGGCGACATTCCTGTCGGCGCCTCGACTCCGGTTTCGCTCCGGCCAGCCACCATCGACCCTCTCCTTGTTTTCTGGTCGCGAAGCCGCGGGGAACTGCCGCCGAAAACGCGCCTTATCGGTCTTGTTTATGTCTAATGTCGTTCAACGATATCCGACTTTACGCTTGCCCGCTAGGGGTCATATGTTATAGACAAGCGTCGTCCGATAATTTGGAATGATACGACAGATATCAGCCGAGTATCGGACAAATGCCCGTGACGGATCGACCCGCGATCCCGTCGGGTGAGGAGAAACGATGGACGGCCGATGCCGCGTCGAGGGGAGGAAACATGACTGAGGGACTTACGGGAATTGCACATTCGCGCCTGAACAGGACGCTGCGGGGCGCCAGCATGGCGGCCATCGCCGTCGGTTCGCTGAGCTTCGCCGCGCCGAACGCGTGGGCGCAGGACGCGACTCAGGATCCGCCCGCTGCCGAAGCGACGCTGACCGGCCCCACCCAGCCCGGCCAGGACGCTTCCGTGCCACAGGGCAGCGAAATCATCGTTACCGGTTCGCGACTCGGCGAAGGCTTCACTGCCCCGACGCCGCTTACCGTCGTCGGCCAGGAACAGGTTCAGGATCGCGCGATCGCCAGCGTCGCGGAACTCAATTATGAAGTGCCGCAGCTGCGCATCAATCAGAATATCGGCCGTTCTTCCGAACCGGTCGGCCAGAACCAGCTCGACCTTCGCGCGCTCGGTTCGGCGCGCACGCTGGTGCTGCTCGACGGGCGCCGCATGGCCGCGACCAGCCCCTTTGGCGGCATCGATTCGAACGTCTTCCCTGTGGCGCTGCTCAGCAGCGTCGAAGTGGTGACCGGCGGCGCTTCGGCGGCCTATGGTTCGGACGCGGTTGCCGGCGTGATCAACTTTGGCCTGGTCAAGGATTTCGAAGGGTTCAAGCTCGACGCGTCCTACGGCGTTTCGCGCTATGGCGACTATAACCGCCCGGTGATTTCCGCCGCGGCCGGCACCAGCCTGATGGACAATCGGCTTCATGTCGAAGTCGCCGGCGACTTTTATCGCAACACCGGCCAGACGCGCGCCGCCACGCGCAAATGGGCACGCGGTCGCCCGATCATGTTCGCCAACCCGAACTACACGCCGACCAATGGCCAGACCAAAAACTATATCGCCTATGACGCCGGTCTGATGGCGTCGTTCGGCGGCCTGATCACCGGCGTCAATGCCGACACCAATCCCGGCAACGGCGCCGATGTGCTGCGCGGAATTCAGTTCGGCGCCAACGGCAGCGTCGATCCCTTCAACTATGGCTCGATCCAGAATTCCACCTGGATGCTGGGCGGCGACGGCGCTTCGGTAGAGGATGACGGCAACCTGTTGCCGCATATCACGCGCTATTCCGGCTATGGCCGCATGTCCTATGACGTGTCGAACAGCGTCAGCGCCTGGGCCGACCTGCTCTATTCGCGCGTCGAGGTCACATCGGATCTCGCGCCGAACTATGATCTGGGGTCGAGCGCGCTGACGATCTATTCGGACAATGCCTATCTGCCCACATCGGTGCGCAACACGATGCTGGCGAACGGCATCTCTTCATTCCGTCTGAGCCGCGTCAACCTGGAAGATGGCTTCTCGGAGAATAACAGCTCGACCGAAGTGCTGCGCTATGCCGCCGGGCTCGAAGGGTCGTTCGGCGACGGATGGAACTGGGATTTCTTCGTCCAGCGCTCCGACAACCATTTCTATCAGGAATCGGTCAACAACCGCAATCAGGCGAAGTGGCGAGCCGGGGTCGACGCCGTCATCGATCCGGCAACCGGACGGCCCGCATGCCGCGTCAATGTCGACAGCAATCCGGCGAACAACATGCCGGGCTGCGCACCGATCGACGTGTTCGGCCCGGGATCGATCAACGGCGCCGCGCTCGACTGGTATCGCGGCACGTCCTTCTATGACTCGCACATGACTCAGAATGTCGTGGGCCTGAACCTGCGCGGACGTCCGTTCTCGACCTGGGCAGGCGATGTCAGCGTGGCCGTCGGCGCCGAATATCGTCGCGAGGAAATCGACAGCGTTTCGGATCCCGTTTCGATGGCCAGCGGCTGGCGTTCGATCAACCAGCAGCCCTTTTCGGGCGATCTGACGGTGAAGGAAGCCTATCTCGAAACCGCCATTCCGCTGCTCGATCATTCGTCGGTCGGCTATAATCTCGAATTCAACGGCGCCATCCGCTACGCCGATTACAGCTCGTCGGGCGGTGTCACGACGTGGAAGGTGGGCCTCAACTACAGCCCGATCCAGGACATCCGCTTCCGCGGCACGATTTCGCGCGACATCCGCGCCGCGAACATCAACGAGCTCTATTCGGGCCAGAACCAGGTCATCAACACGCTGAACGACCCGCGCAGCACTGCGCCGGCACCGGCCTATTTCGTGCTGCAGCTGACCGGCGGCAACCCGAACCTCGATCCGGAAAAGGGCGATACCAAGGCCGTTGGCGTGGTCATCAGCCCCAGCTTCATTCCCGGGCTCGACCTGTCGATCGATTATTACAACATCAAGATCGACAACGCGATCACTTCGGTCCCGCCACAGACGATCGTCAACAACTGCTTCGTGCAGAATATCTCGCAATTCTGCAGCCTGATCGCAGTCGATTCGACCACCAACCTGATTTCGAGCGTGCAGGCGACGATCGTCAACGCACAGACGATCAAGACCAGCGGCATCGATTTCGAAATGTCCTATCGCCGTCCGATCGGCAGCGGCACGCTGGGGACCCGGCTGCTCGTCAACTATGTGAACGACCTGTCGCTCACCGCTTCGGGGGTTTCGACCGACTATGTCGGCGACCTTGCCACCGATTATTCGGGTCAGCCGCGCTGGAAGGCGAATTTCGACCTGACCTGGCGGGACGGCCCGCTGAAGCTGGGCGCCTATGTCCGCTATATCGGCGGCGGCAAATATCGTTCCTATTATATCGACGATGTCGATCTGCCCGCCGATGAAAACAATGTCAGCGGCCAGACCTATGTCGATATTTCGGGTTCGTATCGCGTGACCGACTGGCTCGAAATCTATGGCAAGGTCGACAATCTGTTCGACAGGGACCCACCGATCCTGCCGAACGCAATCGTCCAGCCGACGGTCGCCAACTCGCAGATGTTCGACAAGATCGGGCGCTATTATGTGGGCGGCGTTCGCATGCGCTTCTGATCCGTGACGATATCGGGGTTCGGCGTCCTCCCCCGGGGGCACGCCGAACCCCGAATAATTTCCGACGAACGACATTTTCCAATAGCGAAATGCGTTTGTAATCGCCGAATCACTTTGCCATGATTCGGTCCGTTGAGGAGTGAGGATGCGTATGCCGGCGAACCAGCAACGGCCGCAGCGCCGGCGGAAGCGGAGTGCGATCGCATGAGCGAGGCCCCCACCCCGAACGACATCATCAAACACAGCGATATGAGCTTCTATCAGGCGATGGTCATCGCGATCTGCGTGCTGACCTATGCCGCCGACGGGCTCGACGTCGTCACGCTTTCCTATGCCGCACCGCTGATCATCGGCGAATGGGGCATCAGCCCCGCCGCATTCGGCCTTGTGTCCAGCGCGACCCCGGTCGGGATTGCGATCGGATCGATCTTCATCTCGCCGCTTGCCGATCGGATCGGTCGAAGGACGCTGACATTGTGGCTGCTCGGCTGTCTGTCGACATTCCTGTTCGCAACCACCCTGTGCAACTCGCTGATCCTGCTGCTGGTGCTGCGGCTGGTGACCGGCATGGCGCTGGGCGCGCTGGTCGTGTGCCTCAACGTCACCGTAACCGAATATAGCAATGCCAAGCGATCGAACTTCTTCGTCGGCATTCTCCATACCGGCTATTCGGCCGGCGGCATGTTGTGCGGCGCGCTCGCCGCGGTGCTGATCGAGCCCTATGGCTGGCGGTCGATCTTCCTTGCCGCGGCGATCCTCAACGTCATCAGCTTTTTGCTGAATCTCGTTCTGCTGTCGGAATCGCCCTCCTATCTTCTGTCGCGGCGCGGGCCGGATGCACTGGCCCGCATCAACGCGGTACTCGCGCGGATGGGCAAGCCGTTGCTGGAAAGGCTTCCGGCGGCTCCCGAAGAGCAGTCGGGCAAGCGCAAGGGTTCCTGGGCGATCATTCCGCGCGGGCTGTGGGCCGGCACGGCGCTGTTGTGCATCGGCGGGTTCGTCTTCACGATCAGCGGCGGTTTCATGGCCGGATGGCGGCCGCAGATGCTGGCATTTGGCGGGCTCGACATGACGTGGAACGGCGTCGCCGGCGTCACCACCTATGGCGCAGGCATCATCGCGCATCTGATCGTCGGCGGGCTGGCGCGGCGGGTCGGCGAAGGGCGGATCGCCGTCATCTTCCTGCTCGGCATGGCCGCCTCGTTCATCTTCCTGGGCGCAGTGCCGACCGGATCGACCGCGGGGCTGGTCGCCGCTTCGACGCTGTCCGGCTTTTTCAACGTCGGCAGCTACACCGCGCTGATCCTCGTCACGCTGAACTATTATGACGTCGGCGCGCGCAATGCGGGCCTGGGCATCATGATGGGCTTTTCGCGCGTCGGCGGCATCATCGGCCCGCTGCTGGGCGGCATCGTGATCGGTGCGGATTTCGGCCGCTTCTGGGTGATGTTCCTGTTCGGGGCGATGATGGTGATCCCGGCGGCAACGGCAATATTCGCGCGGATGAAAGCGCCGGCCCGCACGCCGGAACTCGCCCATGGCTGAGTTCGCTGCAATCCCCTATCGGACGTTCGATCAAGCAAGGAGACCCGGGTGACCTTTTCGCTTTCGCCGATCCATCTGCCGCTGCTGGGTGCGGCCGGCCTGTTGCTGGCCGCATGCGGCTCGGCTTCGCAAACCAGCGAAACCGCGCCGTCGAACGCAGTCGAAGGCGGCCCTGTCGCTACCGATGTCGTCGCGCCGGAAGCATCGTCGGCAAACAGCGCCATGGTCGAGAACAGTGTGATAGCCGCCACTGCAACGCCGGTCGCATCGCCCAGCGCGACTGCAACGCCGGTGCAGGCGACGCCCACGCCGAGCGCAAGTCCGACGCTGGCCGCCACGGCGGCTCCCACGCCCGTTCCCGCCGATCCCCCGGCATCCTTTGCCATGTGCAAGGCCTGTCACACCACGGCGCACGGCGGCGCGGCGAGCGTCGGCCCCAATTTGTTCGGCATCGTCGGCGCGCAGGCGGGTGCGCGTACCGGATACAGCTATTCGGATGCGATGAAAAATGCCGGATTCCGCTGGACGCGCGCCAATCTCGACGCGTTTCTCGCCAATCCGGCGGGCAAGGTTCCCGGCACGCGCATGATGCTGCCCGGGATGAGCGACGCCGCCCAGCGCGCCGCGATCATCGACTATCTGACCACGCTCAAATAATCCGTTTCGGGAGGCCGCGCCGATGAAGAAACTTCTGGTTGCCGCAACACTGCTGTTCGCGATTCCCGCCGCATCGGCGCAGACCGCGCGGCCCGCGCTCGATTATGCCAGCGCCGCGACGATCCGCGACAGCTGCATCGCCTGGGCACAGGAACATGGGCGGAAAATGGCCGTGGCGGTGATGGACAGCCATGGCATGCTGATCACCTATGCGCATATGGACGGCGTTTCCTATGCCGCGGGCGATATCGCCAGATGGAAAGCGACCGCGGCATCGCGCTTCGGCCGGTCGACACAGGATCTGGGCGCGCTCAATCCGCCGCCCGGCATGCCCAATGTCGCAACGATGACCGGCGGCGTGCCGATCTATACCAGCGACGGGTTGCCGCTGGGCGGTGTGGGCACTTCGGGCGGCCGCCCAGAAGAGGACGCCGCCTGCGGAACCGCGGGTATCGAGGCGGCGGGGCTGGTCGCGGCGCGGCCCGCCCCTGCCCCGGCTCAATAAGCGTCGATTTCCTTGAGCGCTTCGGCGGCGAGGTGCCAGCTTTCCACGCCGCCCGCGACGCCGATATACATCGTCGTCTGAAGCAGCGTTTCGCGGATATCCTCCTTGGTCGCGCCATTGGTGACTGCGCATTTCACCAGCCGCTTTAGCGGGGTGTGGCGATTGAGCGCGGCACAGATCGCCATGGTGATCAGGCTGCGTTCGCGCAGCGTCAGCCCCGGGCGGGTCCAGGTTTCCCCGAAACAGGCCGAGGTGACGTAATTTTCCAGCGGCTCGTGGAAATCATCGGCCTGATCGAGCCGGGCGACGCTGCCTTCGCCGAACATCTGCTTGCGGATTTCGCGGCCCGCCTGAAAGGCGGGATCGTCGGTCTTGAGGGCCATTTTTCGTTCCTTGGCTTGGTCAGATAAGAGAGCGGAAATCTTCGCCGAGCTTGCGCATCGCATCGCGCGCGGCTGGCGAGAAACGTTGCGCGCGCAAAAATCCATGCGGCATCGCTTCGACCATGTCGAACCGGGCGTCGACGCCCGCGCTCTTCAGACGCTCGGCATAGGCTTGCGACTGTTCGAGCAAGGGATCGCGCTCGGCCCCCAGCAACAATGCGCGCGGCAATCCCGCAAGATCATCGGTTTCGAGCGGCGGTGGAAAGGGCAACGGATCGCGGGCGTCGCATTCGCGCCAGGTCGCGTTCATCATCCGGACGATCGGCAGCGTCAAAATCGGATCGCGCGCCCGCTCCAGCCCCGGGCGCGTCTCGTCGAAATCGAACACGCCATAGCAGAGGATCTGCGCGGCCAGCGCCGGCCCGCCGCGATCGCGGGCGAGGATCGCAAGCTGTGCCGCGATACAGGCACCGGCGCTGTCGCCTGCAACGCAAAGCCGCGACGCGTCGATCGCCAGCGGCTCCGCCATCGCCGCGATCCATCCGATCGTTTCGAAACATTGTTCGATCATCGCGCGCGGCGTCGCTTCAGGAAGGCGCATATAATGGACGCTGACCACCGTTGCACCGGTCGCTTCGGCGAGCGCGGCGGCCAGACAATCATAGCTTTCGATGCTGCCGGTGGTGAAACCCCCGCCATGGAAATAGGCGATGGCCGGCTGCGCCCCCTCACCCGCCGGGCGATAGATGCGCACCGGCGTTTCCAGCCCCGGCGTCACTGCGAAACTGTCGGTGACGCGCATGCCCTGCGGCCGCGGCACGGCGATGCGATACGCATTGGCGTCGGCAATCAGCCGCGCGGTTTCCAGATCGGGACGCGGCCCGTCGCGCGCGATCCGGACCGCCGCGATATATTCGGCGATCCCTGCGGGCAGCGCGGCGGCGTCGGGCTCGGTCAGTGCCACAGCGCCTGCGATGCCAGGCCGGCGCCTTCGACCAGCGCGGACAGCTTCGCCCATTGCACTTCGGGATGGACGCGCGCCATGTTCCACCCTTGCGAAAAGCCGCAATCGGTGCCGGCGATCACATTCTCGCGCCCGACGACGCTCGCATAATTCTGGATGCGCCACGAAATCAGCTCGGGATGCTCGACCACATTGGTCTGGTGGCTGATCACGCCGGGTACCAGGATCTTGCCGTCGGGCAGCTTCACATCCTTCCAGACCATCCATTCATGCTCGTGACGCGGATTGGCGCCTTCGATCACATAGGCCTGTGCCTTGATCTTGAGAATGATCTCGACAACTTCGCGCAGCGGCACGTCGGTCGTGTGCGGCGTGTTCATGCTGCCCCAGCACATGTGATAGCGGACGCGATCCTCGGGAATGTCGCGCAGCGCGTGATTATAGGCCTCGACCTGCCGTTCGGAGGCACGGCGCAGATCCTCAGGGCTGGGATTGGGATTGCCCGGCAGCACCTGATTGCGCGCGGGCAGCCCCAGATCGAGCTGGACGACGAAACCGGCATCGACGATCGCCTTATATTCGACGGCCATCGCATCGGCGAGCGCATAGAGATATTCGGATTCGCTCGAATAGACATCGCTCCAATCGGCATCGTCGCGCGCGGGCGTTGCCGACGGCATGAATGCCTCGACGAAATCCTGCCCGTCCAGCGCCGCCTTGTAATTGGTCAGATCAGTCCGGAGCGCGTCGACGCCGGCATAGGTGATCGGCCCGGCAACGCGCGTGCGCGGCATCGGCGCCGCCGCAGCCGATTTGACCTTTTCGGGATCGAGCTCGGGCGGCATCCACATCGTCTTGTACATGGCGTTATACTGTTTCATGAAACCGGGAAATTCCTCGGTCAGCAGGCCGTAATAGGCTCCGCGCTGCTGCGGCGGCACTTTCTCCAGCCCGCCCAGCCGCTCGACCACATAATTGTGAAAGCTCGGCTTGGAGATTTCGCCGTCGCTGGGAATATCGATGCCGATTTCCGCCTGTTTGGCGACGATGTCCTTCACCCCCTGCGCGACGTCACGCGCAAGCTGCGCTTCGTCGACGGGTTCGCCATTGACCTTGTCCATCATCCCCTTGAGCACGGGGAGCGGACGGATCAGACTGCCGACATGAGTCGTCAGGATGCGGTCGGTGCTGCGCTTCACATCTTCTCCTGCGGCCGCATGGTTGTCGCGGCTCTCCTTGCGTGCCAAGGCAGGCTAAAAGCAGCTTGGCTTATATGAATCCTGCTGCCATGTTGAATGGCGTTTGTAAATAGCAAGCAAGGGACGAGGATGTTTCTCAACGCAAAGGTGAAGCGCAAGCTGGAGGCCGGCGAGGTCGTATTCGGCAGTTTCCTGAAACTCGATGCGCCGCCGATCGCCGAGCTGTACGGGCTGGCCGGGTTCGATTTCGTGATCATCGATGCCGAACACGGCACCTATACCCATGCGGGGATCGAAAATATCGTCCGCACCTGCGAGCTGGTGGGGATGAGCAGCATCGTGCGTACCCCCGATGCCGAGGAAGCCAATATCCTCCATGTGCTCGACAGCGGCGCGAGCGGGATTCAGGTGCCTTCGCTCAAGTCCGCCGATCAGGTACGCGACGTGATCCGCAAGGCGAAATATCATCCGCTGGGCGAGCGCGGCGCGGCGCGCGCGTGCCGCGCAGGTGCCTATGGCACCACCGGCGCGGACTATGAAACCCGCGCCAATGCCGACACGCTGGTCGCGGTGCATATCGAAAACAAGGAAATGGTCGAGGAAGTCGAGGCGCTGTGCGGCATCGACGAGCTCGACGTGCTGTTCATCGGTCCGGGCGATCTCAGCCACTCGCTCGGCCATCCTGGCAATGCGAGCCACCCCGATGTCGTCGCCGCGATCGATCGCGTGATCGAAGTCGCCGCCGGGCGCAAGCATATCGGCACCGTCGTCGCCAACAAGGCGCAGCTCGACGCCTATGTCGCGCGCGGCGTTCGCTATATCGCCTGGCTGTCGGACATGGGATTGATGCGCGCGGCGCTGAACAAGGCGGCGGAGAATTTCGCATCGCACCGCGCCGGAGGAGAAACGGCATGAAAAGACCCGCGGGCGGACGCGGCAGGGAACTGGCGGCGGTTGCCCCCCTGCTCGACGAGATCACCGAGAATATTCTCTATGACAAGGTCTGGGACCGGCCCGAGCTGTCGCCGCGCGACCGCAGCCTGATCACCATCACCTGCCTGATCGCGCTCAACCGCGATCAGACGCAGGGCCATATGGAGCTGGGACTGGAAAACGGCCTCACCGAAGAAGAACTGGGCGAAGCGATCGCCCATATCGCCTTCTATGCCGGATGGCCGGTGGCGGTCAGCGCCGCGCGCAAGCTCAAGAACATCGTCGATGCGCGAGCCGGGGCCGAATAGCGGCACCCGACCGCACACCGATCACATGGCGCGCGCACGACAGGCCGTCGCTTCGATCTCGAGCGTGTCGAGCGAAAAGGAACCGTCGGGCTCGATGGCGAAATAGGTCGCCGTCTCCGCCGAAGCCGCCTGTTGCAGCGATCGGATCGCCGCGCGGTGCGATTCCGGCGTACGCATCCGCTCGACCCAGGACTGATATTCCATCCGCAGCCGGCGTTTGCGCGTGCCGCGCACGCGAAAGCCGGCGCGATCGAGCGCGGCGGACCATTCCGCCTCGGCATAATCGCGGACATGCGATGGATCGCGCAGCAGTTCGACTGCCTGAAGATGCGTGTCGAACAGCGCCTTGCCCGGCGACACCACGTCGATGAAGATCGCCGTCGCACCGGGTTTCAGGACACGGCGCGCTTCGCGCAGGCCCTGCTCGAAATCCCGCCAATGATGCGCGGAAAAGCGACAGCCGAGCAAATCGAACGCTGCGTCTTCGAACGGCAATTGCTCCACCGGAGCGACGCAGGTTTCGATATTTTCCAGCCCGCGCTGCCGCGCGGTCGCCTGCACCGCGTCCATCATCGCAGCCGAAAGATCGACCGCCGTCACGCAACGGGCATGTGCGGCAAGCCGATACGCCGCATGCCCGCCGCCCGATCCAAGGTCGATCGCGCGATCGGGCCGTTCGCGCATGGCAACGGCCTCCAGCGCGTCCAGGTCCTCGCCGGCGGCATGCACTGCGCTGCTGACATAGGCGGCGGCCTGAATGCCGAACTGATCCTCTACGACGGTCATGTGCGAACGGTTCATGTTGCTGCTCCTTCGCAGCGACCAGACGCGCTTCTTTACCCTGGTACAAGAGGTTCACTTATCCTGGTATAAGCTGTGCCATGGAACCGAATGAGAAGCGCATGCTGCTGGGCCGCTTCATCCGATCGCATCGCGAGCGCACCGCGCCGGACGTCGCCACGCCGCGACGCCGAACGCCCGGCCTGCGGCGTGAGGAACTGGCCGCGCGCGCCGGAATCGGCGTGACATGGTGCGCCTGGATCGAGCAAGGGCGCGAGATCAGCGTGTCGGCGCATACGCTTGCCCGGCTTGCCCGGGCGCTTGCACTGACGCCTGCCGAAAGAGCGTATCTGTTCGAACTGGCGGATCGGCGCGACCCCGATGGGCCGGCTAGGGAAACTACATCCGAGGCTCCGGAAGCGATTTCTGCGCTTGTCGCGGCACTGCCTTACCCGGCTTACGGGCTCGACCGGCTGTGGAATGCATGTTGCTGGAATGCGTCCGCGGCGCAGCTTTTCACCGGATGGCTCGATGCGGGAAACCAGCGCAACCTGCTGCGCTTCGTCTTCACGGCGCCAGCGGCACGGTGCCTGCTGCCCGATTGGCAGGAACGGGCGCAGCGCATCCTTGCCGAATTTCGCGTCGATTGCGCGCGGATGGCGCAGGATGCAGCGCTCAACGACCTGGTTCGGCAATTGAGCGAGGAGTCCGAACTCTTTGCCCAGGCGTGGGATGCGCAGTCGGTCATGGCACGCGAAGGCGGCACCCGCCGTTTCACGCATCCGACCGACGGCGATCTGAACTTCATCCAGCACACGCTCAACCCGGCCGAGCGCCCGGATCATAAGCTGGTGATTCTGGTGCCGTGCGACGATCCGCCGACCTGACGCTGTGGGAAGACGCCCCTAGCCGCGCCCGAGAAACGGTATCTTGTTCTGCACCAGCAGCGCGTCATAGAAATTCAAGTGATCGGGCACGTCGGCCATATGGACGATGATCCCCGCCGCATCCTCGGGCTGCGCGATCACATCGTCGGGCAGGCTGCTGATCCCGCCGCCCAGTTCGGTCGCGACGATGCCGGGATGAAAGATCGACACCGCGATATTATCCTCGCGGCAATCGACCGCCAGCGCGCGGGTAAGCCCGTCCAGCCCCCATTTGCTGGCGGTATAGGCCGGGCTTTCCTTGCGCGGCACCCGTGCGGAGATCGATCCGACATTGATGATACGCCCGCGCCCGCGCGCGCGCATGATCGGGATCGCCGCCCGCGCGCACAGAAATGCGGATGTGAGATTGGTGTCGATCACCTTGTGCCACAGCGCGAGCGCCAGCTTGTCGGCGGCGGTGCTGTCGGCGATACCGGCATTGTTGACGAGCACGTCGACGCCGCCGAACCGATCGACCGCGCGCGCGAACAAGGTCGCTACCGCGTCCTCGTCGGTGACGTCGGTCGCAACCGCGACTGCCTCGCCGCCATTCGCTTCGATCTGCTGCACCAGCGCGTCGAGCCGATCGGCCCGGCGCGCGGCGAGCACCAGCTTCGCCCCTTTCGCTGCGAAGCCGGTTGCACAAGCCGCGCCGATGCCCGAGCTCGCGCCGGTCACCACGACCACGCGGCCGCGCAGGATGCTCATGACTGGCCGGCAGCCTTTTCGGCCTGGTCCGAAACCAGCGCCAGCGGATCGTCCGCCACGACAGCGACACCGCCGCCACGATCGGACCGGACATTTTCGAACGTGCCCGCTTCCTTCTTGCGAAGGCCATAGGAACGCACCGGCTCGATATCCTCGCGCGCGACCGGCGCCATGCGCGGTTTGCGCGCAAGTGCCGCCTCCAGATAGGGCGCCAGCTCGGCCTGTTTCTTCGCCAGCCGCGCTTCTTCGCCCTCCTTCAGCCGCGGCATTGCGGTGTCGGCGAACAGTTGCAGCGATTCGCAGATATGCTCGTGGTTCGCAGGCCCGGTCTGCTGGACGAAGATGATCTGATCGACACCGACATCGGCATAGGCCTTGCAGTGTTCATAGACCTGTTCGGGCGTGCCGATGCCGCCATTGCCGTGATTGTCCTCGATCCCGGCCTCGGCCTTTTTGAACCCTTCCCAGACCGCCGAATGGCCGGGAATATGGCGACCGAACGACGCGTAGAAGCCAAGCGAATAGCCGAAATATTTGAACCCTTCGGTGCCGCGACGAATCGCTTCCTGTTCGTCCTCGTTGACCGACAGCGCCGTCACGATCGCGAAGTTCGGATTCACGGCATGGCCGATCGGCACGCATTCGTCCGACTTGATGATGTCGTAATATTCCTTGACCCATTTCCCGGCCTGTTCGGGCGCGGCAAAGCCGAAGACGAGCGCGCCCATGCCGTTGCGCGCGGCGTGCAGGATGGTGTCGCGGCGCGAGCAGGCGACCCATAGCGGCGGGTGCGGCGCCTGAATCGGCTTGGGCACGACGTTGCGCGTGGGCATCGAGAAGAATTCGCCCTCATAGCCCGGATAGGGATTCATCGTCAGCATGTTGGCGCATTGTTCGGTCGCTTCGCGCCATGCCGCTTTCTTGGTGTCGGGATCGACGCCGAACCCTTCCAGTTCCATCGCCGTGCCGCTTTCGCCGGTGCCCCATTCGAGGCGCCCGCCCGAAAGCAGATCGAGCGTGGCGATACGTTCGGCAACGCGCGCGGGGTGATTGATCTTGGGCGGCATCACGCAAATGCCGTGGCCCAGCCGCATCCGCTTGGTGCGCTGGCTGAGCGCGCCCAAAAACACTTCGGGCGCCGAGCTGTGCGAATATTCCTCGAGGAAATGATGCTCGACCAGCCAGGCATAATCATAGCCCAGCTTGTCGGCGAGTTCGAGTTCGTCGAGCGCGTTGTGCAGCACGCGCATATCCTGTTCCGCCGAAAAGGGCGCAGGCGACTGATGCTCGTAAAAAAGTCCGAATTGCATGGTGTTAGCCCCTTTCTATCTGAAATATTCGCAGGAGTGACCGACCGGCATCGTCACAATGTTCCGCGCGGAACGGGGATGCCGGGGATGTTGAGCCGGATGCGGTGGAGCGAGCGCGAACCGGTGAAATAGAGCGTGCGCCAGTCGGCATCGCCCCAGTTCATGTTCGACGTGCGCCCTTCGAGCAGGATGGTGCCCAGATGCTTGCCCTGTGGCGTCAGGATCCAGATACCGCCCGGGCCGGTGCAATAGACATTGCCCTCGACATCGCATTTCATCCCGTCGGGGCCGCCCATGCGATCGTCGTGCCGCATGTCGCAGAACAGCCGCGCGCTGCCCAGATCGACCATGCCGTCGGCTTCGACGTCATAGGCCATGATCAGCTTGCGATGCCGGTTGCTGTCGTTGACGTAGAGAATGGTTTCGTCGGGGGAGAAGCACAGCCCGTTGGGATTGATCAGGTCGCGGATGATCATGTTGATCCGCGCCCCGTCGGGCGACACGCGATAGACGCCCGCGCAATCGATTTCGGGCGGATGTTCGGGCGGCGTGAACGGCACCTTGGGCGGCGGATCGGTGAAATAGACCGCACCGTCCGATTTCACGACGACATCGTTCGGCCGGTTGAGCTTCATCCCGCGATAGGCGTCGGCGATCACCGTGACGCTGCCATCGGCTTCCTCGCGATCGACGCAGCGGCTGAAATGGTGACACACGACCAGACGGCCTTCGCGGTCCCGCGTCTGACCGTTTCCGTTCTTGGTGTCTTCCTTGTCGACCGTAACGCCCTGTTCGGGGTCCCAGCGCATCCGGCGGCTGTTGTGGATGTCGCTGAACAGCAGATAGCCGCCTTCGGAAAACCAGACCGGCCCTTCGGCGGGCCCGGTCGGGCCGCCATAGCCGCGGCCCAGTTCTTCCCAATCCGCGTCGGGCGACACGATCGCGTCGAGCGCCGGGTCGAGTCGTTCGATGGGCATCAGCCTGTTTTCCTCTCATCGCCGGTCTTGTGCCGGGCTGTTTCAGCTTCTGATAACAGCCGCACTGATATCAGCAAAGCTTACATATTGGAAGGCCAAACTGAGATCCCCGCCGTCGCAATCGGCGGAACAGCGACTGTTTCAGTGATTGACAGACAGCCTGGCTTATATAGGTATGAAGCGTCGCGCCGGCATGGCCGGGGCCTCCAACGACCATAAGACTGAGAGGAACCGAAGCGTGGCCCGACCCCCGGTCGATATCGACACTTTTCTCGATTCCGCGAAGCTCCGCCCCTTTCATTTCCGTGTCGTGCTGATCGGCGCGATGGCGATGCTGGTCGATGGCTTCGATCTGGGCGTGTTGAGCTGGGTGCTTCCCAAGATTTCCGATGATTTCGACATCGCGCGCACGTCGCTCACCTGGGTGCTTTCAACGCAGCAGGTGGGCATGGTGCTGGGCGCCTATTTCATCGCGCCGATCGCCGATCAGATCGGCCGGCGACGCTTGCTGATGCTGTGCCTGGGTGCGGTTTCGGCATGTTGTTTCATGACCATCTTTGCCGACACGCTGATCGCGCTGGCGATCTGGCGCCTGCTGACCGGTATTTTCGCCAGCGCGGTCATCGCCAATATGGTGGCGCTGACGTCCGAACTGGCCCCTGCCCGGCATCGTGCGACGATGGTCACGATGGTGCTGGCGGGATCGATGCCGGGCGCCATTCTGGGTTCGTTGATGCAGGCGTTCCTGCTCGAGGATTTCGGCTGGCACGTCGCCTTCTGGATCGGCGCGGCGATGCCGCTGCTGCTGTTGCCGATCATGTATTTCTTCCTGCCCGAATCGCCGCGCTTTCTTGCCGCGCGCAATCACGGCGATCCGCGGCTGCGCAGGATCGTGTCGTCGCTGATGCCGACCGGAGAGGATTTCGAAATCGCGCCGCCCGTCACGCGTGAGGGGCGTTCGGGCAGCATCGCATTGGTGCGCGACCTGTTCCGTCCGGGGCTGGCGGTGCCGACTCTGCTGCTCTGGCTCGCCTTTATCAGCAGCTTCGGCTTCATCAGCGCAGCATTGTGGAAGACCACGGTGTTCCACGACATCGTCCAGCTCGACTGGAGCCAGGTCGGCATCACCACCGCGATCGGCACCGGCTTCGGCGCGCTCGGCATGGTGACGATCGGGGTGATGATCGACCGGTTCGGCTTTCGCGCGATCGTGCCGACCTATTTCATCATCGGCTCGCTCGGCGCGATCGGCATGGGCCTGTTCGCGCCGGGTTGGGGCATGTTCGTCGCGCTGGCGATCAACGCGACGGCGCAGCATGCCGCGCATGCCGGCCTCGCATCGGTGGCATCGACCCTATACCCGACGCGCAACCGCGCGACGGGCGTCGGCTGGGCCTATGGCGCCGGCCGCGCGGCGTCGATCCTGGGGCCGATGTACGGGGCGCTGGCGCTCAAGCACGATCTGGGCGCGATCGGATATTTCTTCCTGCTCGCCGTGCCGCTGGCATCGGCGGGAATCGTGCTGTGGATATTGCTGTCGATGGTGAAGCTCGATCCGGCCAGGCGCGCCGTCGGCCATTGAGGCGCGCGGTCAGGCGCACGGGTTCAGGCGGTGGTCGGGCTCCATCCGAGCAGCCGCTTGACCGTCCCGCCGAAAATCGCGGCCTTGGCATCGCGGTTCAGTTCGTTGCTGTGGAGCAGCATGTCGCGCGTTTCGCTGTACAGGCATCCGCGATTGCGCGAAGGGCCGCCCGCTTTCGCCATGCGCAGCCGGGTATAATCGCTTGCCCATAGCAGCCGGTCGGCGCTGAATGCCGCAATCACGCGCTGCAGGTTCGGCCAGACATCGGCAAAGGGATAGGCTTCGTCCGACAGCAACGGCAGGCCGCACAGCTTGACATGGACATTGGGATATTCCGCCAGCGCGATCAGATCGTCGATATGCTCCCACACATCGTCGCGCGGCGGCGACACCGGATGCTGCGCCAGTCCGACATGGTCGATGACGACGGACAGGTTCGGGTGCCGTTCGATCACCGGACGCATCGCCGCCGATCGGCCATGGGTCGACAGGAACAGCGGCAGCCCGACTTTCTCGGCGACTTCGAACCCGGCATCCATTCCGCCCCCGGCAAAGCCCGCCGATAGTTCGAGGGTGCGGAAATCGGTGACGAGCAGCCGCCCGGCGGCAAGCCGCGCGTCGCCGCGCGCCCGCTCGACCGCCGCGCCCAGCTCCGCGCCGGTGGCCGCGAAGGTTTCGACGCCGATGAAACGCTCCGGGTAGCGCGCGACGCAAGCGTCGATATAGGGCATCGCCGCGACGACGAGCGCGGCATCGACCCCGACCGCATCCATCGCCTCGCGCGCGATTTCCACATTGATCGTCAGCTTTGCCGCGTCGTCCCAGCTTTCATCGACCGGCGTCGGCGGCGCGGGCTGGTGGATCTGTCCGTCGATAATGTCGAAATCGGCGCTTTTCACATTGCATTCCTGATGGCGGGGCCCGGCACGACAGCGGGCCGGAAGGAAAAATTCTTGCGCGTCAGTTGAGCCGCGCGCGGCGGGAAATCAGAAACATCTCGTCGTTGAACCACAGGCCGCCATGCCGCTGCAGCACCTGACGCGTGGCTTCGAGATAGGCATCGTTCGACAGCGCTTCGGATAGCCGGGTATCTTCGATCTGCGCGACATAGCTGGCTGCATTCCACGCGGCGAACAGCGTCGAACTGTGGATACGCGCGCCCTCTCCCACTTCGGTGGGCAGCGCGCGGATATCATAGCGGAACAGCGCTTCTTCATCCGAAAGATCGTGGAAGTGAAAGTCGCGCGCCGCGACGCCCAGATCGTCGGCGACGGCGGCCATCACTTCGCGGCGGCGATGCAGGAACGGGCTTTCCCGGGGCCAGATGGTGCGGATGATCTCCATCCCCGGATCCTCGCCATAGCTTTGAACGCCCATCAGCTTGCCATTGGGCCGCAACGCCCGGACGAGCGGCGCGATGACCCGCGAGCTTTTGAACGAAAGCGGCGCCGATGCGCGATAGGGTTGCGAGAGCAATGCGAAATCGAAATCCGCCATCGCATAGCCGCGCCGCGGCACGATGGGGTCGAGCATGAAGCCGTGATCGCGGCGATAGAGCACCAGCACGACCGGAGTCTTGTACACCGGATTGCCGCTCGTCGGACCGATGCTCGCCTGCCAATGTTTGGCGAGAAACGGTTCGAGCGCCGCAATCTGTTCCTCGAACTCGCCCGCGCTGGTGCCGTCGAGCGCGACTTCGTGCCACACCATCGCACTCGCGCCGCTCGCCGTATCGGGCTGAAGATGCGGGACTTCGTTATATTTGAGATTGGTCATCACCAGCACGGTTCCGGCATGTTCGCGAAACCGGTCGGGCATTTTTTCGAGCGTCAGCCGGATATTCTCCATGCTGATTTCCTTGGCCACCACGTAAAAGGGTACCCAGGGATGGCGGCGGTGCAATCCGCGCAGGATCCGCGCCAGCGCGGTGCCGTCGCCGGTGCCGCCATCGAACAGGCGAATGGCAGGTGGCACCGGCTGGGTGTCGCACAGTTCCTGTACCGCGCGATCGGCGATGATCTGTTTCTCCGTCGTCGTGTTGACGAACATCAGATATTTCTGACGATTGTCATAGAAGCGGAAATTATGTTCGGGTGGCACCCGATCGCGCAGTCCCGGAAGCGCGGCCCGCAGCGCGCTGACCGACGCGCCGTCCTGTTCCTCGATGAAACGGTGAACCCGCTCGATCGTCTGGATCGTCACGCGCCCGCCCTGCTGAAGCCGCGATACCAGCTTGCCGTCATTGACCGCCAGCCGCCCGAACGTCGATTGCGCCATCCTGAGCCGGCGGCAAGCTTGCTCGATCTGAGTCAGCAGGGCCTGGGTGTCGTCCATCGCGCCGCCTATGCGAACCGCACGGCGCGGGCATATCCGCCATCAACGTAAATCAGCGGGTCGACATCGCCGGTCCAGCCGACATGCTTCACTTCGCCGATCACGATTGCGTGCGTGCCGTAATCGAAATGCGACCGATATTCGCACAGGAAATGCGCCTGAGCATCGCGCAGATAGGGCGTGCCGCAATCGCTGGCTTCCCATTGCCCCTCGCGAAACCTTTCCTCGCCCTTCATCTTGCCCGCGCAGGCATTGGAGACCGATAGCTGATCGGCGTGGAGGATGTTGACGCAGAAATTGGCGCCTTCGGACAGCGGCCCGTGCAGGCTGGCGGTGCGATTGACGCAAACGAGCAGCGACGGCGGGTCCATGCTGAGTTCGCTGACCGCCGTCGCAGTCATCGCCCAGCGCCGTCCTTCATGCCAGCACGTGATGACCACCACAGCCTTGCCCAGCCGGCGCAATCCCATGCGCAGTTGCTCGGCAACCGTCATCGGCTCGGTCTCCGAAAGCGTCACGTCGTTCATCATTCTCTCCAATCGCGCCCGGGACCGCCGTGCCGCTCAATAGGCACCAGCTTCCTGCAATGCCTCGCGCGCGTGCCGCCAGCTGTCCGTTCCGGCGGGCAGGCCGACATAGATGGTGGCATGCATCAATATTTCGCGGATTTCTTCCTTCGTCACGCCATTTGCCAGCGCACCCTTCACATGGTTGCGCAGCTGATCCGGGCGCGACTGGCCGACCAGGATCGCGATCGTCAGCATCGACCGGATCTTGCGGTCGAGCCCGGGGCGGCTCCACACATCGCCGAAGCACAGGCGCGTCACCAGATCCTGCAGCGGGTCGGCGAAGTCGTCGGCATTGTCGAGGCTGCGCACGCCGGGTTCGCCGAACATTTCGAACCGCATCGCGCGGCCGCGCTCGTAACTGTCATCCTGTTTCAAGAATATGTCCTTTCAAGGGGCTATTGCTATCCGCCGGGTGCAGCCATGGCAGGATCGCCACTGCCGCTTCGGCAAGTTCTTCGCGGGCGGGCGCCGAAACCGCGACGGCGCGCAAAAAGCCGTGGATCATCCCCGGCGCGATGCGCAGCGACGTCCGCACCCCGGCCTGCGCCAGCCGCGATGCCATGCGTTCCGCCTCGGCACGCAACGGATCCCGTTCGGCCGCGACGATATGCGTCGGCGGCAGTCCGGCAAGATCGGTCCGGTCGATCGGCGCGTGATGATGCGCCAGGCCGCCGCAACGCTGAAACAGTGCGATATATTGGCGGATGCGCAGCCCGGTGAGCAGCGGATCGTCCGACGCGACATAATCCTGCGACCCGGCGTCCATCGCGAAGGTGCCGTAAAAGAGCAGCAGCCCGGCGGGAATATCGCCGTGCGTATCGCGCATATTCGCGGCGGTGGTGAACGCCAGCAGCGCCCCGGCGCTGTCGCCTGCAAGCATCACGCGGTCGGGATCGACGCCCAGCGTTCCGGCCTGTCGTGCCAGCCAGGCAAAGGCCTCGTCGCAATCGGCCTGCGCCTCGCGATAATCGGCGTCGGGCAGGCGGCGATATTCGACGCTGGCAACCACCGCGCCGGTCGCTTCGGCCAGCATCGCGCCGATCACATCGAAGCTTTCGATGCTGCCAAGCGAAAAGCCGCCGCCATGGAAATAACAGATTGCCGGGCGCGCGCCGGTCCCGCCCGGATCATAGATGCGGACGGGTATCTCGCGCCGACTGGCGGCGATCTGACTGTCGAAACGACGAACCCTGGGGTTCAGCCCTTCGGCAAAGCGCGCGCCGCCCAGATCGCCGAACAGCCGCATCTGCGCGATGTCCTGCGCCGCCGGCTGGGCGCGGAACATCGCGACATATTCCTCAATGCCGTCCGCATAGATTGGCACGCGAAGTCCGGGGTCAGCCGACGGCCTCATAGCGTACCTCAAGCGGCATGTCCGGAAGTTCGGCGAGTCGCGGCGCGACTTCGCGCGCGACGAGCGTCAGATTGTCCACCGTGTCCTTGTGGTCCAGTTCGCCCGCCTGCGCCATCATCAGCAAATTGCCGAACCCGCCGGTTTCCGCATGGAAGCGGACAAGCTGTTCGTACACGTCATCGGGCGTTCCGACGAAGAACAGGCCGGCGTCCATATATTCCTCGATCGACCCGTCGACGGGCAGCGGCTGGCCGTTGCGCATCCGCGGCCGCATGGCGTTGGCGCCCGCCTGAAGCATCCGGATATTCGCCTCGACCGGATTGAACCCAAGCGGATTGCGAAATTGCGGATCGAGCCGCGCGGCGGTGGTGAAATAGCTTTTCATCGCCTCGGCGCGCTTGAACGCAGTCTCGCGATCATCGGCGCAGGCGACCAGCGCCAGATACGCAAGCTTGTCCTGGCTGGGCTGATGCCCATGCGCCTCGACATAGGCTTCGCGATAGCCCGCGAACACCGAACTCGCGACCGCGCCCGACAGGAACGTCGCGCACACATCGCCGCGACGGCCATATTGGCGCGCGCTGCTCGCCGACGACGCCGTCATCCACAGCGGCGGATGCGGCTGCTGAATCGGGCGCGGCCACATGCTGGCGGTGCGATAATGGAAATGTTCGCCTTCCCAGGTGAAATTGTCGCCCTGATTGGTCAGCGCTTCGATGATCAGGTCATGCGCTTCCCAGAACCGGTCCATGAATCCGGTCGGCTGGCGGTTCGACATGAACAGCTCATAGGCGGCGCCCTTGACGAACCCGACTTCGAGCCGCCCGCCCGAGATGCAATCGACCATCGCGATTTCTTCGGCGACGCGCAGCGGATTGGACCGGTTGGCAAGCGGAATGCCGAGCGCGAGCAGCCGGGCCTTGCTGGTCTGGCGCGCCAGGATCGCCAGCGTCGTCATGCACGATGTCGACATACAGGTGGCGGCCGCATGGTGCTCGTTCACCATGATGTTCAGCCCCAGTTCGTCGGCGAGCATATATTCGTCGAGATAGCGATTGAGCAGCCGCCCCGCTTGCTCCGGCTCGCAATGATGCTGGGGCAGCGTGACGCGCATCGCGCCAGGCACCTGGAATGCGGGATAATAGGCCTGTTCGGTGAACTGCCAGATTTTCATGTGCGTCTCCGGGACGAGGTGTCAGGCCGCGGCGAAAGCGGCGATGCGCGCGGCGAGGTTCTGGGGCTGATCGGCGTGGATGCGATGGCCGGCATCGGCGACGGTTTCGAATGTCGCCTGGGGAAGCGCCTTCGCCCAGTCGTCGCGATAGCGCTGGCTGACGATGGCGTCGTCCGCGCCCCACAGCACCAGCGAAGGAACCGCGATGCGATGGAGCCGGTCGGCGAGCTTGGGATTGCTCATATAGGGCGTCCAGCCATAGAGGCTCGCCGCTTCGTCGTTGCGCATCAGGCGGCGCAGCTGCGGTTCGGGCATTGCGGCCAGAGTCGCCATATCGCTGCCGGGAAGCGGATCGCCCACCTGCATGCGGCGGCCGAGTTCCTGACGCGAGAGCATGAAGATATCGGCGACATGCTGTTCGCGCCGGTCCGCTGTCGGCAGCCCGAGCGGCGATGCCATCACCAGATGCGATGCGCGCGCCGGTTCCTTGGTCAGCGTTTCCGCCGCCACCCATGCGCCGAACGAGGTTCCGACAACGACCGGGCTGCGCAACGACAGCCTGTCGAGCAGATCGAGATAGAAATAGCCGAGATCATCGACGCGATTGAGGCGCTGCGGACGCCCCGAACCACCGAAACCGGGATGCGACGGCGCATAGACCGTGAATTCGCGGGCCAGTGCCTCAAGCGCGGCGCCCGAACCTTCCAGTCCGTCGGTGCCGTGCAGAAACAACAGCGGATCGCCTTCCCCCGCCTGAAACATTTCGATTTCGGTGCCGAGCACGTCGAGCTTCGACAGCGTTCCGAAACGCAGTTCTTCCAGAATTTCGGTCAGCATCGCTCTCCACTCGAATTTGGTTCGTTGCGCGCAACCTGTTTCCCGCCGACTGATACGTCCAATTCTTTGTTCTTGAGATTTTGATACCGGAAAACTATGGGTGGGCGATGGAACTGCGCCACCTCCGTTATTTCCGCGCGATCGGCCGCGAAGAACATTTCGGGCGCGCCGCAATCGCGCTGCGCGTGGCGCAACCGGCCCTTACCCGACAGATACGCGACCTCGAATCCGAACTGGGGGTCGAGCTGTTCGAACGGCTCCCGCGCGGCGTGCGGCTGTCCGATGCGGGGCGGATATTCCTTGCCGAAGTCGAAGAGATATTGTCCCGCGTCGATCGCGCGGTCGATCGCGCGCGACGGCTGGGCACCGGGCATCTGGGCACGATCCGGGTGGGGCTGAGCGAGATCATCGCCGCGCATGATTTCATTTCGCACGGCCTGCGCCAGTTCCGCGAAAGCGAACCCGCCGTCGTGCTGGAATTGCGGTCAATGGGTTCGATGGGACAGATTCAGGCGCTCAAGGAAGGCACGCTCGACGTCGGGCTGGTATATGACGCGCATCTCGACGATCGCGACGACGGCGTGCTCGAGTGCGCACCGCTGGGTTTCGGCGAAACGATGCTTGCGGTGCATGAAAGCCACCCGCTCGCCGCCCGCACATCGGTGACGATGGCGGAGCTGGCCGACGAACCGGTGCTCGGCCCGACGCGCCAGACCGCGCCCGGCTATTACGACCGGCTGATGGCGGCGCTGATCCAGAGCGGTCGCGCGCCGCGCATCGTTCAGGAATGCACCACCAATTCGATCCTGCTCAGCCTGGTATCGGTGGGCATGGGCATCGGCTTCGTCACGGCATCCGGCTCCAATCCGCCGGCGCATAATATCCGGCTGGTGCCGATTTCCGACCTGGGGCTGAAGTTCGAAGTGGAGCTTGTCTGGCGCAAGCGCGACGGGTCCGCAGCGCTTCAGCGATTCATCGAAATGATGCGGGACGAGGCACAGGACGCGCAAAAGCAGGCGGTCCCCCTGCCGGGGTGACCCGCATGAGCGAATGCGGGTGATATCAGCGGGGCAAAAGGAGCATGCGATGACTGACCCACGACCGCTGAAAGGCCTGTATCATTTCGCCTATCCGTGCCGCGACGCGGAGGAGACCCGGCATTTCTATGAGGATATTCTGGGCCTGCCGCTGGTGAACTGCATGCTTTCCGAACGCGTGCCGAGCACCGGCGAGGAAACGCCCTATGTCCATTTCTTCTTCGAACTGGGCGACGGTTCCTATGTCGCCTTTTTCGATCTGGGCGGCGAGGAAATGCCCGCCCCCTCCCCCAACACGCCCGATTGGGTGCAGCATTTCGCGATCGAGACCGATTCGGTCGAAAGCGTCGATGCGATGCGTCAGCGGCTTGAGGAACATGGGGTGAAGACCACTCCGCTGGTCAATCACGGTTTTGTCCGATCGATCTATTTCTTCGATCCCAACGGCCTGCGCCTCGAAATCGCCGCGCGGACCGAGGAGCCCGGCTTCCTCGCCAAGGCGGCCGGCGAAGCGCATGACACGCTGAAAATCTGGAACGCTCGCAAACAGGCCAGCCTGGCCGCGAACTGACCGACACGGCATTCCGGTTTGCGCGCCGATCGGGCTCCACGCCCGGTCGGCGCTTTGGCGTGCCCGTTAAACTTGATGTCAGTAATGGACAGATCGGATTGGCGGCGGCAGAAGACAGGAAAGTAATCCATGACGGAGTAACAAGAGGATATGCCCGCAGACACGGAACAATCGCGCAGGCGTGTCCAGTCGATCGAAGTGGGGTTTCGTGTATTACGCGTGCTTCGCATGGCCGAAGGCGCGCTGCCGCTGCGTGAAATCGCCTCTCGGGCGGGCATGCCGTCGAGCAAGGTTCATCTCTATCTCGTCAGCTTCGTGCGCGAGAATATGGCGTATCAGGACCCCGAAACCGGCCATTATGGCCTCGGCTCCTTCGCGATCCAGCTGGGCCTGGCGGCGATCCGCCAGCTCGACGTCGTCGATATCGCGCAGGAAGTGATGACGGAGCTTCGCGACAAGACCGACTGCGCCATCTATCTGTCGCTATGGGGCGATCGCGGCCCGTGCATCGTCGCAAAGGCGGACGGATTGTTGCAGGGCGCGTTCCAGATCCGCCTCGGTTATATCCTGCCGCTGACGACGACGGCCACCGGGCTCGTCTTTCTGGCCCATCTGCCCGACTATGAAACCCGGCGCGCGCTCGATGCCCAGGAAGCCTATGACCGGGACCGCAACCATGCCAGCGCCCCTTCGGAAGAGGAGCTCGCCCAGCGGATCGCGGAAGTGCGCAGCAATGGCTTCGGCTCGACGGTCGGCATGCTGCACCGCAATTTCGCCGGCGTTGCCGCGCCGATTTTCGATTACAGCCATCAGGTCGCGGCGACGCTGACGCTGCTCGGGCCCACCGATTTCGTGACCAAGACCCGGCTCAAGGAATTTCAGAAGCTGGTGCTCAACGCGACGGCATCGATTTCCGAGCGGATGGGCGCCCATGGCAGCGGCGACGCGAAGGACGGCTGACCCGCGCAGCGCCGGGGAGTCGGTTCGCTGACAGCCGGCGCTAATCGCTTCCGCGCACGAAGTCCGGCGCACGTCGCCCCTCGGCTGCCGCGCCGAGACGCAGCCGGCGCGCCACTTCGCGCTGCGCATCGGTCAGCCAGCCGCGCTCATGCCCCCACAGGCTGGGGCCGTAATCGCATTCGAACGGCTCCCAGCGCGCGGGATCGATCGAGCGGCCGCCCCAGCCATATTCGATCATGAAGTCCGACGGGGTGCGGGCATAGAAAGACGTCATGAAATCGTTGCTGTGCCGCCCCAGCGTCACGCCGACGCGCCCTTCCTCGAGCTGTGCCAGATCATAGCCCTGCCCGACATCGTCGAGCGAATTGAGCTCTACCATCAGATGGTGGAACCCCTCGCGCCCGGTTTCGATCGCGGCGAAGCTGTGATGGCGGGCGTTGAGATGGAAGAAATAGGCCTTGAACGGGCGTAGCGCATAATCGCTCAGCCGGAATCCGAGCAAATCGACATAGAAGGGCAGCAGCGCATCGAGCGATCGCGTGGTGAGGACGGCATGCCCCAGCCCCAGCGCGCCGGTGCGAAAGCCGCTGATGGCGCGTCCGGGCGCGAAGGGCGCGGATGCCGTTTCGGCATCGTGGAAAAACTCCAGCCGATTGCCCGCCGGATCCCAGGCAGTGACGAAATCGCGAACGCGGCGACGTTCGGCCGCGGCGGCGGTCCCTCGCTCGACGCGGTGTCCGGCGTCCGAAATACGCGCCGCCAGCGCAATGAGCGCGTCGGCATCGGCGACTTCCCAGCCCATCGCCGCCACGCCCTCTGCGGCATCATGCCCGATCAGCAGCCGTGCGGCGCGATCGTCGATACGCAAGTCGAAGCCGCTGGCGGAACGTTCGGCGACCTGCATCCCCAGCAGTCCGGAGGCGAAATCGGCCCAGTCGTCGCCCCGCGTCGTGGCGACCCTGATATAGCCGAGCGATTGCAACATGAGCGGCCCCTTCCGAACGGATCGAGGGCCATCATAATCAGCCTGGCTGATTAAACCAGCATGGCCGCCCTCCGGCGGACGCAGCGATCAAAGGCGCTGGACGCCGGGACGTCGATATTCGCGTGTGAACTCTTCGGCGATTTCACTGTCTTCGGCCGCGTTATCCTCGCCGCTGAGCGATGCCAGCAACCGCATCAGATAGCCGCGCATCTGATCCTGTTCCTCAGCGTCGAGCGGACTGAGCAACTCGCGTTCGAGCGCGCGCGAATCCTTGCCCAACTGCTTCACGATCGCCTTGCCGCTTTCGGACAGGCTGAGATCGAGCCGACGCTTGTTCGCCTTGCTGACCTGGCGACCGATCAGGCCTTTCGTTTCCAGTATCGCGATCTGCTTGATCATCGTCTGCGGCTTGACGTCGTACAGACGCGCCAGCGACGCCGACGACATATTGGGCCGGCTGGAAAGCGTGGTCAGGATCCGGAACTGAACGGCGGTGACGCCGAGCGGCTGTAATATCGATTCCAGGCGCACATAGGCCTTATACTGTACCTGCTTGACCAGATACAGAATCGACGGCGCTTCACCGACGGATTTGGAACGCATGTCTTTCCCCATCGGCACTTAGTGTCCGATCGGGACGATAGTGTCCAGTGGTGGGCGGGCGCCGCGCGGGCGCCCGCCATGATCAGCCGCGCTTCAGCCGCTCGCTAGCGATCGCCGCCCCTTCCGACATCGCCTTGAGCTTCGCCCAGACGATTTCCGGATGGCCGACGCGCGACCCGATGCCGCAATCGGTGCCGCCCTGCAGATTTTCCATGCCGACCAGCTTGCCGAAATTGACCAGCCGCTCGGCGACCAGTTCGGGATGTTCGACCAGATCGGTATAATGGCCGACCACGCCGGGGCAGATGATCTTGCCTTCGGGAAGCTTCACATCCTCCCACACATGATATTCGTGCGCGTGGCGCGGATTGCTCGCTTCGAAGGTGTAGCATTGCGCATTCACCTTGAGCAGCAAGTCGACGATGTGGCGCAGTTCGATATCATGGACATGCGGGCGGTGGCCGCTGCCCCAGCACATGTGGAAACGCACCTGTTCCTGCGGCAGCCCCTCAAGCGCGTGGTTGATCACCTCGACTGCGAAATTCAGATAATCGCGATACTGATCGACCGACCATTCGGGATAGAACATCCAGCTGGTGGCGAATTCCGGCTCGTCGATCTGGACGATCAGGCCCGCATCGGTGACGGCCTTATATTCCTCGCGCATCGCCGCGGCGACGGCCATCATATAATCGCGCTCGTCCTTGTAATGCGCGTTGCGCGCGCCGGCCCCGGCGCTGAGCGGCCCCAGCGCGGCGATGAAGCCGTCGACGCCGTCCTTGCCCTCCAGCCCCTTTTTCAGCGCGGCGATATCCTTGCCGATCGCGTCCTGCCCGACATAGGTCAGCGGACCGGTGCATACCTTTTCCATCGGCGGGCGCTGCGGCGCCTTGCCGGGCGTCATGAAACCGGGGCGAACGGGACCACCTGCACCTGCGAACCACAGGCCCGATTCGTAAAAGCCGGGAAAATCGCGCTTGTCGCGTTCGCCCGGGCCAGCGCGCTTGGGCGCGGCAGCCGGATCGCGCGGCAGCGTTTCCCACCCCGTCACGCGCGCGGCGATATAGCTGGTGTAGCTGCCCATATTGGCGGCCTTCACATATTCGCCGTCATTGATGACATCGACGCCGCACGCGATCTGCTTGTCGACAACTTCCTCGACGGCAAGCGGCAGCCGTTCGGCAATCGCAGCCTGATTCTTGTCGGCATCGGCCAGCAATGCGTCGAGGTCGGCCGGGCGCGGCAGATTGCCGCCATGGGTGGTCAGAATATGATCGGTGGAACGCCGCATCCTATGTCTCTCCTTCACTGTGCCTGGCGGCTCTCAATGCCGTCGCACGAATTTCTGAATCTGATGATCGCCATGCGCTTCGGGCACCCAGCCCGGACGGATCGCGAAACTATAGGGAACCTCGGCGACATAGACGTCGCCATGGCTGTCCACCGCGATACCGTGCGGCGCGATGAAATTGCCCGGCAGATGCCGCCCTTCCGAAACGCCGCCCCAGCGATCGAGCACGGTGCCGTCGGCGGCGAGCACGCTCACGCGGCCGGGATGGTCGGTCTGCATCTCGCCATGGACAAAGCTCTTCTTTCCCTTGGGCCGCCACAGTTCGGCGACATAGACCAGCCCCTGGGCGTCGATCGCGAGGTCGCAGGGCCGCTGTACGTCGGTCCACTGATCGATAAACGCGCCGTCGGCCGAGAAAATCTGAATCCGGTCATTTTCCCGGTCGCAGACAAGCACCCTGCCCGCCGCGTCACAGGCGATGCCGTGCGGCAGATGAAATTCGCCCGGGCCCGTGCCGATCTCGCCCCAGGACTGAATCAGGTCGCCGTCTGCGGAGAAGCGATGGACCCGGCAATTGCCATAGCCGTCGGCGACGAACAGCTCTCCGTTCGGCGCCACCGCCAGGTTGGTGCAGCGATTGAACGGCCCGCCCGGATAGGCAATGCACTCGCACGCATGCACGTCGAACGGCGGCTTGGGATCATAGCCGGTGTCCGATGCCTGTCCCGGCACCCCCAGCGTCATGATCGGATCGCCGGCCAGCGTGAAGACGCGAATGCTGTGATCGCCATTGTCGACGCAATAGACCCGATCGTCGGGCCCGATGGTCAGCCCGTGCGCCATGGTGAAGATATCGTCGCCCCAGGCGCCCAGGAAGCCGCCGTCGCGATCATAGATCAGAATGCGATGCGGAAAGCGGACGAAGAGATAGACACGATCCTGCGAATCGACCGCCACGCCGGTCACGTCGCGATGCGACACGCCCGCCGGCAAATGTTCCCAATCGGCCGACACGTCGAACCTGGGCACCGTAATCAAATTCTCGACCGGCATTTCGATCCCCGGAAAACTGCGCTCTGTGTCTATGCTGGACACCGGGCCGTTGCTAAGCCTAGCTGATATAAGAGCGTGATTGCTCGTTTGTATATAGCAAACGACATATGATAAAGTCGAGTAGCTGTCGAAATCGGGCGCGCCCGAATCGAAACGGGCGGCGCTGGAGAGGGGACATTATGGCGGGTACGGGCACGCGGTCGACGGATGTGGACAGCTTCCTCGACGGATTGAAGTTCAGCCGGTTCCATCTGGGCATTCTGATCCTGTGCACCGCCCTCACCGCGATCGACGGCTATGAACTCTATGTCGTCGGATGGGTGCTGCCCGATCTCGCTCGCGATTTCGGGGTTGAGCGCACGGCGATCACGTCGGCGATGGTGGCGCAGCAAATCGGCATGCTCGCGGGCGCATTCGTTATCCCCCCGCTCGCCGACCGGGTCGGGCGGCCACGGCTCTTGCTGTTCTGCTATACCGGCATGATGCTCAGCGCGCTGGCGATCCTGTTCACCAAGTCGCTGCTGCCCTTCACGCTTTGTCGCTTCGCCGCCGGTTTCTGCGGCACGGCAATGATCCCGATTCTGGTGACGCTGACGTCGGAAACCGCGCCGCGGCGGCTGCGATCGACGATGAGCACGATCACCGTCAGCGGCACGATGATCGGCGCGCTGCTGGGCGCGTTGATGCAGGGATTCATTCTCGAACCGTTCGGCTGGCGCGGCGCGTTCTGGATCGCGGTGCTGATGCCGGCGATCCTGCTGCCCTTCATTTTCTTCCTGCTGCCCGAATCGCTGCGCGCGCTGGTCGCACGCAATCCGCACGATCCCGCCATTCCGGCACTGGTGCGCCGCATGCAGCCCGAAGGCGCCGAGATGGTGACGCTCGAAGCGCCGCCGGAAACCGAGCGCACGGCAATGAAGACGATCCTTTCCGACGTGTTCGGACAGGGCAAGATCGGCAAGACGTTCCTGATGTGGGCGATCGCGATCTCCAGCTTCGTGTTCATCACCGCCGGCGTGTGGAAAACGACTATCTTCAAGGACGTCGTCGGCCTTTCCTGGGAAAATGTCGCGCTGATCAACGGGGTCAACACGATCGCCGGCTTCATTGGCATGTTGTTCATCGGCTTCTTCATCGACCGGCTGGGGTTCAAGCGCGTGATGACCGGAACCTTCCTGCTTGCCGCGCTGGGATCGGTGATGATCGGCGTGCTGGCACCGGGCGCCGGCATGTTCGTCGCGGTGGCGATGATGGCGATGTTCCAGCATGGCGGCCAGGCGAGCATACCCGCGCTCGCCGCCTCGCTTTATCCCGCGCGCAGCCGCGCGACCGGCGTGGGCTGGGCCTATGGCGCCGCCCGTGTCGCGTCGATCGGCGCGCCGCTGTTCGGCAATTTCGTGCTGAACAACGGCATGGGGCCCGTCGGCATCTTTGCGATGCTCGGCATTCCGCTGGCGTCTGCCGGTATCTTCACCTTCTGGCTGATGAGCCTCAAGGGAGCTCCCCAGGTAGTGCGTCGTCCCGGCCATGGCTGATGTTGTGGCGGACGAGGACACACCGCGCGTCGATGCCCATGCGCATATCTTCACCCGCGCGATGGGCTTTGCCGAGGATGCGCATTCGCGACCGGACTATGACTATCCGGTCGCGCGCTATCTCGCCGATCTCGACGCGCACGGGATCAGCCACGGCGTAATCGCCGCGGCCAGCCTGTTCGGCGACAATAACGATTATACGCTCGCCGCGCTGGACGCGCATGCGCGGCTGCGCGGGACAGTGATATTGCGCCCGGAAACCGATGCAGCAACGCTGCACGCAATGGCCGATCGCGGCGTGGTCGGCGTACGGCTGCAATGGCGCCGCATGGCCCAGTTTCCCGACCTGTCGAGCGATCCCTATCGCGCGTTCCTGCGACGGCTGGCCGATTGCGGCATGCATGTCGAACTGCTCGCCGGCGGCGCCAGCCTGCCCGACCTGCTGCCACGCTTTGCCGACAGCGGGGTCCGGCTGGTGATCGATCATTTCGGCGTCCCTTCGCGCGACGAAGCCGAACGACGGGCAGGCACCGATGCGGTGCTGCGCGCGCTGCAACAGGGCAATGCCTGGGTAAAGATATCCGCCGGTTTCCGCATGCCGCTTCCCATCGCAGAGGAATGCGCCGCGCGCTTTCTGGCCGAAGCGGGACCCGAACGCATAATATGGGGCAGCGACGCGCCGTTCGTGAACTGGGAAACGAAGATCGATTTCGCCGATACGATCGCCCTTTATCGCCGGCTGGTGCCCGACGCCGAAACGCGGCGCCGGATCGACGCGACCGCCATGCAGCTGTTTTTCACCTAGGGAGAATCCGGACATGAACCGCAGGGAGCGCGCCATCGCCACCGCCGAACTCGAAATGGGGCTGGCGGACTTCTGGCACGATGTCGACACCAATTGGGGGCGCCACGCCGCCGAATATTACGCGCCCGAGGGCGTGTATCGCTCGGGCCGGCTCAACCTGGTCGGTCGCGAGGAGATCCAGAAATTCTATAGCTGGCGCGAGGATCGCGGCGCGCGCGTCGCGGTGCATGCCTTCAGCAACTTTCGCGCCGAATTCGATGGCGAAGGCGGCGCAACCGCCAATTGGTACATGCTGCTCTGGGCCGCCGATGGCGAGGCGCCGCTGGAAAGCCGCGTGCTGACGCGTCTCAGCCGCGCGACCGAAAGCTTTCGCTGGGACGAAGGCGAAGGCCGCTGGCTGTGCACGCTGCGCGAGCTGACCAACCTGTTCAAGGGCGGCGAACAGCTCAACTTCAGCTGACGGCAACCCGCCGCGACCGGCACGGCATCGCTGTCCACGCCGCATAAAAAAAGGGCGCCTCCTTCGCGGGGGCGCCCTTTTCGAGTTTGGAGGTAGCCTTAGCGGAAGCGCATGCGCGCCCCGAACATGAAATTACGACCCACCTTGTCATAATATTGCCCGTTCACCGGTCCGTTGAGGATGGTATAGGGCGTCGGCGGCGGATCCTTGTCGAACAGATTGTTGACCGCCCAGAAGAACTCGAACTCATTGTCCTCGCCGGCAAAGATCTTTCCGAACAGGTTGAAATAGGTCACCGGCGGCACACGATTGGTGTTGATCGTGTTGGTCGGCAGCGTGTTGTACGTCACGTCCTGCACGCCCTTGCTGATGAAGATCGTCTGCAGCGTCAGCTCCCAGCCGTCGCTACCGATGGTCTGCGACAGATTGCCGCGGAAGGTGGGAATGGCGCCCAGATTGGCCCAGCCATTTTCACCCGCACGATCGACCGGCGCCGCACCCGTACCCGAGTCGACATAAGCGTGGAAAATGTACGTGCCGCTGGCCGACATGCTGTAGCGACCGCCCTGGCCCAGGAAACCCGCGCTCGTGCGATAGCTCAGCGTCGCATCGATCCCTTCCTGTTCGAACGCACCCACGTTGAGCGAGCCGGCGACCAGACCGGTTTGGATGCGGTCGTTCGGATCGGGCGTGCTCGTGTCGGGTCCATAGGTGAACAGGCTGCAGAAATAGCTGTCGCCCGAGCTGCAGAGATTGGCGATGTTCACAGTCGACAGGTTGGTAATCGCGTTGCCGATGGTGATGTGGTAATAATCGGCAGAGAGGCCGAAACCGCTCAGCGCGCCGCGGCCGCGATAGGCGAAACCGGCGGTCCAGGTATCGGCATATTCGGCTTCCGCATTCGGATTGCCCGCGCTCGTATTCTGCGGGATGACGGCGTTCTTCGTCACGCCATCGACCACCAGCGTCACATTGTTGGTGACGTTGCTGCCCGGGCTCGCCAGCTCGTTGATGGCGGGCGCGCGAATGTCGTGCGAGCGTGCGACGCGGATGTTGAAACCGTCGAACGGCTCCCACACCCCGCCGAGTTTCCAGGCCGTCTGTCCCCCGACCGAGCTGTAATCGGCATACCGGACAGCGCCGTTGAGATCGAGACGCTGAAGACCCGGCGTGTTCGACGCGAGCGGCACGGTGGCTTCGATATAGCCTTCCTTGACGTCGAAGCTGCCCGAATAGGGCACGGCATTGCCGGCGGTGAGGAAGCCGTTGGCAGTCGCCACCGGATCGGCAGTCAGTTTCTGGGTTTCGCGGCGATATTCGCCGCCGACCGCAACCACCACCGGACCGGCCCAGGTCGAAAAGACGTCGCCGACCAGATTGAAGCCGCCGGTCAGCTGATCATATTTGACCTCTGCCAGCCCCTCGCCCCAGATATAGTCGAGCGCCTGGGCGTCGGCATTCCCCGGGCCGAAGAAGTTGAGCGGCTTGCATCCGGCAGCGGCAGGATTGCCCTGCAGGACGGCGCGACAAACGATTTCGTTGGTCGCCGGATCGCGTACCGCATCCACCGCGAAATTCAGATTGTTGCGGATCGGGTTATAATAAGTGCGCGACGCATAATTGTTGACGCCATAGGAAACATGCGCGTCCCATTTCCAGCTGTCCGCGAACGATCCCTTGAGCCCCACCACGCCGTGCGGCGTGGCATTGGTGATTTCATAGAGATTGTTCCGGATATCCGTGCCGATCCGGCTTATGTTGAAGCTGGTCGTCGTCGGAGGCAGGAGTGCAAGCACCCCGGCCGGGATATAGGGATTGTCGCGCTGAATGGTGATGGTCGACAGGCGGATCGGAACGCCCTCCAGCGTACCCTTCGACCAGGAATAGCCGCCTTCGATATAGCCGGTCAGCGAATTGGAGAATTCATAATAGGCGCTGCCATAGGTCGTCAGGCGCTCGACCGCCGGCACCAGTGCCGTTCTGGTGATGATCGACGTGCCCTCGCCGCCGATCATCGTCGAACCGCCGAAGATCGCTCCCTTGTCGAACGGGCGCAGGCTGCCGTCCGAATTGAAGGTCATGTTGTACAGACCGGGGATATTGCTGGTGATGACACCGCCCTGGCCCAGATTGTTGTGCACGTTCGGCGCCAGGATATAGGCCGGGCCGCCATTGGTGGCGCGCTGGCCGTTGCTGACGATCATCCATTCCTCGCGACCCCAGTCGCGCGAATAGATGTCGGGTACGCCGTTATTGTCGGAATAATCGGCGCTGAACACGACCTTCAACCGGTCATTGTCGAAATTCCGGCCGGCGATGAAACCCGCACGCAGCGTGCGATAATCACCCTGTTCGGAAATACCCGACTGCAGCGTCACGCCGATGCCGTCATATTCCTGCTTCATCAGGATGTTGACGACGCCCGACACCGCGTCGGAACCATAGATTGCCGAGGCGCCGCCGGTGACCACGTCGACCCGGTCGATCATCATCGTCGGGAACAGGTTGAGGTCGGTGGTGGTCGGCACGCCCAGATTGCTGGCGGGCGCGAACGGCACCACGCGCGACTGGTTGACGAGCACCAGCGTACGCTGGCCGCCCAGCGCGCGCAGATCGGCAGTGGCCTGTGCCGGGCTGGACGTGTTGGTCGCATTGGCGCCCGGCGAACGCGTCGCCTTGAACGTCGGGTTCTGGTTGAGCACTTCCATCACCGTCGGCGCGGCCTGGCGGGCGATCACTTCGTCGCCGACCACCTGAGTCGGCGTGGGCGCATCAAGGCCGCTGGACGCCGTACGCGACGCACTGACGACGATTTCCGGCGAGAATGCTTCGGCCTCGGCCGGATGTTCGGTGGTTTCCTGCGAAGAATCCTGCGCCAGGGCGGCGCTTCCGGCAAAGGCCGTTGCAGTCAATGCCGTGGTTGCGAGCATGCCGCGAATCCAAACCGGCGGACGGCGATGTGTATTGCGTGCCATTTGGTCCCCTCTCCCCTGAAAAATGCGAGTCCGACTGATTGTCGTTGACCCGGTTTCCTTGCCGCTTCGATCAGACGCCGAGACTGGCCTTTTTGACGCTCGCGCTTCTGCCGATCGGACAATGTTCGCAATTGCAGAATAACAAACGCCGCTTGTTTATGGCATATGCAGCTCTCGATACAAGGCAAAAATATCGCATTGTTGAATCGCGTTGGTTATATTCGAAACCGTTGCACGACGGCATCGGTGCGGTCCGCCGGCCATGCTGCGCAGATGTTCCGGGTCATATCGGACATCGCTCGCGCTCATTGCGCCAGCGCTTCGGCCAGGACGGTGGGATCGATCAACCTGGCGAGTTCTTCGCGCGAACGCACCGGCCGTCCGTCCTGTTCGGCAAGCCAGGCCTCCTCGCGGACGAGCGCATCGAGCAAATCGTCGGGTAGCGACATCGGGAATGCCAGATGCGACCAGGCACCGGCGACCTGATCGGGAGCGAAGCCCGCGCGATCGACGACCAGCGCCTGCGCGTCGCCGGGATCGCAGACGATCGCATCCTTCGCATCGAATAGCGCGCGGACGAAAGCGACGATCCGCCGCCGCTTTACCGGATCGGCAAGATTTTCCTCGGTCGTGTTGAGATTGAACAGCTCGCGGTAAATACCGGTCCCTTCGAACGCGATCATATCGTCCCCCAGGACCGCAGCCGCATCGGCGCTATGCGGTTCCCATATCGCCACTGCATCGACTTCGCCGCGGTCGAGCGCGCCTGCAATATCCGCCAGCGGCGCAATCCGCACCGGCTCGACATCGGAAAAGCGCAGACCCGCCTGCTCCAGCATCCGCGCGAGAAAATAGCCGGCCGATGTGTTCGCCAGCGTCGCGATACGCTTGCCCTTAAGATCGGCAATGCTGTCGATCCCCGCCGAACGCCGCGCGATGATGCGATAATGCCCCTCGGTGACAGTCAGGATGATCCGGATTCCGGGATGTTCGACCGAATAGCGCAGCGCCTGGGTTTCGGCATGCGTCGCCACATCGGCGAAGCCCGGCTCCCCGCCATGCGACGCGGTTTCGCCGAACAGGTTGGGAATACCCCCGTCGGTGACCTGCGTGCCGCCGGGATAGAAATCGCGCGCGGCAAGCAGCACGGGTGCGATCTCCATCGTCGCGGTGCTGCCATAGACCGCCAGCGGCGCGGGCGGCGGTCCCGGCGGCACCGCTTCGCCCGGCGCGCAGGCGGCAAGCGCGAAGATGGCAGTCAGTCCGCTCGCCCGCCGGATCCGCGCCAGCATGCCGCGCATCGGCTACAGCGACTCGCGGACGATCGTGGCGCCTTCGACCATCGCCCGCATCTTTCCATAGGCGATGTCGCGCGGCACATATTTGAAACCGCAATCGGGCGCGACGATGATGCGTTCCACCGGCACTTCCTGCATCGCGCGGCGGATGCGCCCGGCAACCGTTTCCGGCGTTTCGATCGCCGGATCGTTGAGATCGAGCACGCCGACCAGAATTTGCTTGTCGTGCAGCGGGCGAAGCTCGGCCGGGTCGAGATTGGGTTGCGCCGTTTCCACCGAAACCTGATCGACGCGCGTCACGGCAAGCTCACCCAGATAGTCATAGCCCTTGGGCCGGTCGCCATGAATGATCGCGGCATAGCCGAAGCAGAGATGCAGCGCAGTGGTGCCCGTGACACCTTCCAGCGCGCGGTCGATCGCCGCCGGACCATATGCCCGCGCCTTTTCCGCGCGCGCCTGAAGATAGGGTTCGTCGATCTGGACGATATCGGCGCCCGCCGCGAACAGATCGAGGATTTCCTCATTCACTGCCGCTGCATAGTCGAGCGCCATTTCCTCTTCGCTGGCATAGAAGTCGTTCTGTGCCTGCTGAGTCATGGTGAAGGGGCCGGGGACAGTGATCTTGATCGGCAGATCGGTGTGCCGGCGCAGAAATTCCACGTCGCGCACCTGCACCGGATGCTTGCGCCGGATACGCCCGCTGACGCGCGGCACCGGATTGGGGTGGCCGCTGCGATCGAGCGCAGTGCCCGGATTGTCGAGATCGACTCCTTCCAGCGCCGTGGCAAAGCGGTTCGAATAGCTTTCGCGCCGCATTTCCCCATCGGTGATGATGTCGAGCCCCGCGCGTTCCTGCATATGGATCGCGACGATGGTGGCATCGTCCTGCGCCTCTTCCAGATAGAGCGGATCGGGCCGCCACAATTCCTGCGCACGCACCCGCGGCGGAAAGCGTCCGGCAAGCTTTGCCCGGTCGATCAGCCAGTCGGGCATGGCATAGGATCCCACGAGCGTGGTGGGCAATAGTTTCGCCATTATCCTCTCCCCTGCTGTTCTGATTCAATTGACAGCGTGGCGAATATGATAACAGTCAGGCGAATATATGCCTAGGGCATCATGGCCGCGCGGAATCGAGCCGGAATTTCACTGACTCCGGACGAACCGTGCATAGCGCGCCCGGTTACCTAGACCGGCATGGCGATGCCCAGATAGCAGGCAACCAGCACCGCGCACCAGATGGCGACCACGCTGATCCGCGCCCGCGCCAGTACCGATGCCAGTGCCGCATCCGACTGGGGAGTCGGCCCCGATGTCGCCATCGCACCGATGATCGGGATCAACGGCTTGAGCTGGAGGCGGATGACAAGCCCCAGGATGATACAGGTCGCCAGCGCCAGCAATTTGAGCGCGATGAACATCGGGATCGCGACGTCCCGAACTACGCCTCCGATGCCCAGCACCAACAGCGCCACGATCACTGCGACGCGCACGATCAGGTCGATCCGCGCCAGCAGCTTTCCCGTTCCGTCATGGCGCACATGCACGGCCCAGGCGAGCGCCAGCCAGATCAGCCCCGCCACCCAGATCGCGACCAGCGCTTCGCTGCCGATCGGCAGCCAGCCACGCACTGCCGCCGCCGTCAGCCCGGTCGGGATCGCCATGATCATGGCCGTGCGCGGCGCCATGTCGATATTGTTGACCAGCTTGAGCGCCATCATGCGTTCGCCAACCGACCGCTTCGGATCGATCAGGAAATAGGAGCTGTAAAACGCGCCAAGGTCGCCCCCCAGCCAATAGATCGGAACCAGCACATGCAGGAGAATTATCAGGGAATCGCCGATCATCGCGTCATCGCTCCTTCAGGCTGATCAAGAAATTGGTGGAGCGCGGCAAGGCGCCGCGCCGGGAAATCCGTGTCGGACGATGCTGGCAACGGCACGAAGCGTGCGGTCGGTGCATGTCCCGACAGCGCCATGGTGTCGGCAAATAGCGGATCGTTTTCCGCCGCGATCATCAGCACGGGTTGCGCGATGCGCCCTGCCCGCTCCTCGCCATTCCAGCGGAATGCGGCGTGGTAATTGTGATGATAGGTCTCGTTGGCCTTCATCACTTCGGTCAGCCATGCGTGAAGATCTTCGGGCTTCATTAAACCCCCGCCGCGACGGCATTCGGCGGTCCCGCGAAACCAGGGATAGAACAGCGCCTGGTCACGGCAGAATTGCAGCATGTCGACAAGATAGGCCCCGCTGCGATCGGCGGGAAAAGGCGGCGCATAATGCCGCAGATAGTCCTGCTGAACGTCGCGTGCGAAGCTCGCTGCGCCGTCCAGGATTACCGCACCGATGCGCGCAGGCGCCAGAATCGCCAGCTCTGCCGCGATACACGCCCCCGTGTGCGAACCATAGACATCGACCGTTGCGAGCCCGGCCGCATCGATGAAATCCAGCATCGCCTGCGCCAGCGAAACCACCGTCGTATCTTCGGCCGAAATCGCCGGACTGTCGCCATTGCCCGGCGTATCGGGCGCGACGACCCTGCGTGTGTGCGCCAGCGCCGCGATCAGCGGTTCGAGTTGACGAGAACTGCCGGGAGACGCGTGGAGCATCAGCAGCGGGCGCTGTCCCATGCGGATTTCGCCAGCCGTCCGATAGTGCATCTGCGCCGACGGGCAATCGACAAAGCCGCGTCGGATCGCTGGGCGGACTGCGTCGGGCACGGTGCTAGAGCGGGCCACCGGACAGGCTTTCCAGCTCGAAGACCGAATCCATATAACCGGCCACAACTCCCTTTACGTACAGGAAGTCGCCATCATCGGTGACCCACATGTCATAGGGCGGATGATCGTTCGAGATACCGATCAGGCGCATGCGAAAGCAGGTAAAATCGCCCGCCGCCACGCTGATCGCTTCGCGCCCGACAAACTCCAGCCCGCTGGATGTCTGTTCAAGCGCCGGCCCCGTCGCGCCCAGATGATGCAGGCTGTGCATCAGATTGGTGCCCCAGAAGTGCTGCGACCCCGGACCCTTTTCGATGGGATAGGTCGCGGTCAGCCAGGCATCGGATTGCAGCGCATGCTGACCAAAACCACGCATCGGGCGGGAAATCGGAACGCGTTGCGACACACGCCCGCCCGAACGCGATACCGCTTCGCACGACGCGATATCTTCATCGAAGCGAAACCAGCCATCGCCCGACCAGCGGCCGTCATTCATGATCCGTACGGTGGCGTCATGCGGATGATATTCGCCGTCGACCGCCAGCAGGCTGTCGCGCACGACATTGACGCCATCCAGCGCCATCTCGCAATGCGCCGACAGCACGCGCATCCCGTCGGCCCCGCGCGTCATGCGCCAGTCCTCGAACCCCCAACACGCGCCGGAACGGCGGCGATAGGATATCCGCCCCTGTCTGGCGGGAAGCGGTTGAAACATCGTCAAACGCGCACCACCGCGCGGCCCATCGCTTCGCCGCGGGCAACGCGGGCCAGCTGACTGCCCGCTGCGTCAAGACCTTCGGCTGTGTCGCGCACCTCTCGCAGGGCGCCGGAAATGACATAGGGTCGGGCAAAATCGATGAACGCATCGCGGCGATCGAAGAAATCGTACACGATCAGCCCATGCACCGTGCCGCGTCGACCCATCAGTCGCCCTGCGGGGATCAGGCACTGGCTGCCATCGGCATAATGTTGCGCCAGGCCGCACAGCACGATCTCGCCATAGTGGCGAAGCCGCGGCAAAACGGCGTCGATCCCCTTTTGCCCGACATTTTCGAAATGCACGGCAATGTCCTGCGGCAGGCGGTCCTCCCAGCCGTCGCGGTGGTAATCTATGCAATCGTCAAAGCCATAGGCTTCGATCGCCTGCGCACATTTGTCCGGCCCCCCGGCGATGCCGACGGCCTTCGCACCCAACAGCCTGGCGATCTGTCCGGCCGTCCCGCCAACCGAGCCGGCAGCGCCGTCGATGGTGACGATGTCGCCGGGCTTCACCGTGGCGAGCTGGGTCATGCCTGCCCATGCGGTCAGCCCCGGCAGCCCGAGAAGTCCCAGATGTTCGGCAATGCCCAGCGCCGGATCGACCTTGCGCATGGCCGATGCCTCGACGATCGCCTGCTCTGCCCAGCCGGTCACGCCAACAACATGGTCGCCGGCTTCGAACGCCGGATCTGCCGAAGCAATGACCTGGGCCACTGCCTCGCCCGGAAGGCTGCCGCCCGGACGCGGCGTTTCCTCGCCCATATGCTTGCCGCGAATGACCTGGGAGACATAGGGGTCGAGCCCGATATAGAGCACCCGGACCAGAAGCTGTCCGGCATTCGGCACGTCGGGCAGTTCGCGCGTCACGCGTTCGAAGTCGTCTGCTTGCGGCAGGTCGGTCACCGCCCGGCGCAGAGTGATTTCGCTGGTCTCGATCATATTTCGTCCCATTGGGTTACGCAGACCGAGCAATCCTCGGCTGGCATGGTGGAAAGCGCATCGACCATCATGGTCAGCGCTTCGCGTGCGGGTGTGCGGAATGCGCCGCGCGAGGCGGGAACGCCGCCGGAAAGCAGCGCGGACAGTCCAGCGGCAAGCGGATTGATGACCGGCAGCGGCGTCTCCGCCGCGATGTCGCGAGCCAGCGCGGACATGCAGGTGCAACCCAGCAGGATCGCCTCTGCACCCTGATCGCGGGCATCTGCGCACGCCGCTGCGATGCGCTTGCGCAGGCTGCTCGCGCCGGTGCGGATCTGTTCCAGATAACCGTCGGGTCCGGCGAGTGTTTCCAGTTGCGTTTCCGACCCGACATTATGGATGCCGGTGCAGGCACCCGCCCTGCCCTGCCGATCCATCGTGCGGCGGGGAATGAAATTCATCGATTCGGGCCAGACCGTCACGATGGCGAACCGCCTGCCGCCGGCGGCAGCGGCGCGAACGCCTTCCTCTCCCGCGCCTGCCACCGGGATCGAAAGCGATCCACGCATCGCTTCCAGCCCGTAATCGCCGATACTGTCGATTACCGCGCCCACGCATCCGGCTTCCTCCGCCCGCAGGGCCGCCTCCATATGCCCTGCCTCCTGCAGCAACACATCGAGCGGCGTGCGCGGAAACAGCCCCACCGGCGAGGGAAAGATGCGCAGCGATTGCCCCTCCGTCAAAAGGTCGGAAAGCTCCGGCGCGGGCACCGCAGGCGGCATCACCGGCTGCGAACCCAAAAGTCCGATCCTGCCCATCATGCTGCTGTCTCCTGTCATGGCGCGATCTCGATCAGCTCGAGCAGCTCTCCGGCCGGGCCGATGGCAGTCGCGCTGCGCCTGCCGTCGTAAAGACGACCCTCGCGGCGCGCGGGCGCAGTGATGAAGGCGATGTCCAGCGCATCGAGACTGTCGACCGCCAGCGTCACCAGCGCATTGCCCGGCGGCAGCGCTCCGTCATGCGCCGCGCGCGACGTGGCTGCGGCGGGATAATCGTCGATCTCGACAACGGGCATGCGCCCCACCTGGGCCATGCTGAGCGTTGTCATATGGTCGGCGCCCAGATCGAAGGCGCGATTGATCATGGTATACGGGATCGTATAGGTGCCGCCCTCTTCGAACGAGAGGATGCGTTCGTACCAGGCCAGCGCCCTGGCGCGGTCGGGTGCGGCCAGTATGACGATAAAAGGGTGATCGACCGGCGATGCCGCGCGAGGCAGGTCGGAAGTGGGCGTGTCCTCACGCACTTCGTTCAGATAAATCATCTCCTGGCCCCGGCCCAGCATCTGCATGGCGACGAAATAGGGAAGCCCCGGAATTTCCTTGGGCGGGCCGATGATGTCGAATGCGCTTCCGGCCAGCCGATCGGGCCAGCCGAAAACGTCCTGCACAGTGATTTCGAATGCCGCCCAGCCATAGGTGGTGACCGGCCTGAACCCCGCGACCAACGGCTGTTCGATCAGTCTGACCCCCGATGGCAGCCCGCTTCGCGGCATCAGCACCGCCTGCTTTGCGCCGGCGACGGCGGGGGCGCCCCAGGCTGCGGCCAGAGCGCTGTCGACCGTTCCGGTTTCGACGATCTCCAGTCCCAGCGCTTCGCCATAATCGGCCAGCGCCGCATCAAGCGCGGGAACGGTCGCTGTCACGCCAAGGATGCGACCATGGGTAGTGAAGGATGTCATTTGAACTCCGGCTTGCGACGGGCGAGGAACGCAGCGACGCCCTCTGCGAAATCGGGTTTGTCGAAGGCTTCGGCGAACATCGCTTCGGTGCGCGTGTCGTCATCGGCCTGACCGTCGAGGATGCGGCGAATGATCGCCTTGCTCGCTGCTATCGAATGCGAGGAATTGGCAGTGATCGGCGCGATCAGCACGTCCGGCCTGTCGTCCAGCACGTCGACCAGCCCGATCCGAAATGCTTCGGCGGCATCGACCGGCTGGGCAGTGAACAGGATGCGCTTCGCCTGTGCTGGCCCGACCAGATCGACGAGCAATTTGGTATCATGCAGCGAATAGACGAGGCCAAGCCGCGCCGGGGTGATCGCAAATCGCGACGCGCTGCCCGCGACGCGCAGGTCGCAGGCTATGGCCAGCCCGCAGCCGCCGCCAAAACAGTCGCCTTCGACCATTGCCACGGTGGGAAGCGGACAGCGCGACAGTGCCTTCTGTGCCTGTGCAATCGCGCGCTGGTTGGCATCGAGCCAGTCGCGGTCCGCCGCATTCTGCGCGAATTCGCCGATATCCGCACCGGCGCTGAATGCACCGCCCGCGGCAGAGCGCAGCACCAGCATGCGCGCGTCGGCGCTGTCCTGAGCCTGGGCGATCAGCCGCGGCAGCGCTTCCCACATCTCGCGAGTGAAGGCGTTGCGCTTTTCGCTTCGGTCGATCGCTATCGTGGCAACCGCGTCATGGATCGAAAGCGAAAGCGTCATGCAGGAACCTGCTGCGCGAAACGGTCACGAATCTGGCCGCGAGTGGCGATCCAGACGTCGTCACAGGCAGCGACATGTTCCATGAACTTCGCCAGCGCCCAGAACCGCCCCGGACGCCCGATAATCCGAAGATGCAGGCCCAGCGACATCATGCCGCCCCGGCCGGGAGTGCCTTCGGCGCGCATATGATCGAGCGCGTCGATCGCATATTCCAGCCACTGGCGCGGGGTATAGGACTGGGACACCCACATCTTCATATCGTTGGTGTCGACCTGATACGGCATGACGACGATCGGCGATCCCGCCACCGTATCCCGATCCCAAAACGGAATATCGTTCGAATAGTCGTCCATATGATATGCGAACCCCTCCTCGATGAGGAGGCGGCGGGTATTGTCGGTGAGCATATATCGGCTCAGCCAGCCGCGCGGGCGGATGCCGGTGGTGCGTTCGATGGATTCGGCGGCGCCCCGGATAAAGGCGCGTTCTTCCGCTTCATCCATCTTGAACTGATGCACCCATCGCAGGCCGTGGCTGACGGGTTCATGGCCCAGCGAGACAATCGCCCTTGCCAGATCGGGACATTGCTCAAGCGCCTGCGCCGCGACTGTCCAGCTCGCCGGAACGCCATGTTCGGCCAACAGGGCCAGCACGCGCGGCGCGCCTGCATTGATGCCATAGCGATAGTTGGATTCATTGCCGTAATTGCGAAGCGGCCCCTTGATGAACACGGCCAGTTCGTCGACCGGCTCCATTCCGGCGTCGCCGCGCGCAACGCTCATCTCGGAACCTTCCTCGACATTCACGACGATCGACAATGCGACGCGCTTTCCTGCGGGCAGATCCATCTGCGGCAGGTCCATTCCGGGAAAATCCATCAGTGCATCTCCTCGCCGCCGGAAACATTGAGCGCTTCGCCGTTGATGTAGAAAGCGTCCTCGCTCGCCAGAAAGGCGCAGGCCGCCGCCGTGTCGGAACCCAGGCCCGGCCGCCCCATCGGGTTTTTCGCCGACATGTTGGCCAGATATGCCTCGACCGATTCAAAGCCGAGGAGGCGCGAATAATAGGCGTTTTGCTGTGCCCCCAGCGGAGTGGTGACATGGTTGGGGCAGACCGCGTTGACGGTGATCCCCAGCGGCCCGAGTTCGAGCGCCGCAGCGCGTGTCAGACCGATCATGCCATGCTTTGACGCGACATAGCCCGCCAGATGCGGCACGGCGGTCTTGGCGGCCTGACTGGCGATATTGATGATGCGCCCGCCTTCGCCGCGACGCTTCATCGCGCGGCCAGCGGCCTGCGTCATGTAGAATGCGCCCGACAGGTTGACCTTGAGCACCATGTCCCAGTCGGCCGGATCGACATCGAGCAACGGCTTCATCATGAAACCGATCCCGGCATTGTTCACCAGGATGTCGCTGCGGCCCAGTTCTGCCTCGGCCTGTTCGATCAGCGCGGCGGCGGCAACGGGGTCCGATACGTCGCATGCAATCGCGCGGGCGCGAACGCCTTTGCGTTCCAGCGCCGCGATCGTGGCCATCGCCTCGTCGCCGATCTCACGGTCGGACAGCACGCAGTCGGCGCCTTCCTGGGCGAAGCGCGTCAGGATCGCGGCACCCAGTCCGCCGGCCCTTCCCGCGCCCGTGACGACGGCGACCTTGCCGGACAGGCTGCCCATCACAGCGCCTCGGTCAGAATGAACTGCGGATTGTCGGCGAAGTCGGCGAAGCGCGCTGCGATCGCCTGAAACGCTTCGGCGCTGACTTCCGCGACGAACGGGTCCATCTCCGTGATGTCGAGCAGCTCGATATAGTCATAGGGGGACGGTGCATCGCTGCCGAACAGGCCGGTGGCGCGGTGCACGGTGAAGGATTCCACCGAATCGAGCCCGTTCGCGCCCGGAATGTCGAATTCACGCGCCCACGCTTCGTACTCCTGTGCCGAAACGCCCGGCTTCAGGTTGAACAAAACGATGATCTTCATGACGTCAGTCCTTTCATGACGGGAGCACGATAGCCCTGCAGGCTGGCTTCCAGCCTTTGAGCCATCGCGACGAGCGGGAGTTCGCTGCCGCGCGGGCCGACCAGCTGGACGGCGACCGGCATGCCAGCGTCGCTGCGGCCCGCAGGAAACGAAATGGCCGGAAAGCCCCCGATATTGGCCAGGCAAGTGAAATCGGCCTGGTTGGCTGGCCCATGCTGGCGCAGCGGAAAAGCGGCCTGGGGTGCAGTCGGCATGATCAACACGCCGTCATCGCCGATCGCCGCTGTCAGCCGACGCGCTGTTTCCGCCAGCAGTGCATTGTCGGCGACGCGGCCGCGCGCATGGTCCAGCGTGGCGGCCAGTGCCGCCGATATGCCAGCACGCCCGTCGGATTGCGCCAGTTCACTTTCCAGCGCCTCTGCGCAGCGAAGAAACCCCGCGAAACGCACATCGTGCAGCGGTGGCAGCGCCACCGTTTGCGGAGCAGGAGGAAAACATGCCAGCGCGCGTTCGAACGCAGCGATCACTGCCGGTTCCGTGCTGACCCCGCCCAGATCTTCGAGCACGAGCGGACGCCATTGTTTTTCCGTTTCGGCGCCGGCGGCGGACCAGTGCGGGTCGAGCACTGCCATCACCGCATCGATACACGCCGCCGATCGCGCAAGGGGGCCGGCACAGTCCCATTCCCGCAACAGCGGAAAAATGCCGTGATCGCAGAGCAGTCCGTGCCCCGGCTTCAGCCCGAACACGCCGTTATAGGCCGCCGGTATGCGCACCGATCCCATCGTATCGGTCCCCAGCGCAAAAGCGCAGATGCCTGCCGCCACCGCTGCGCCGCTGCCGCCGCTCGATCCGCCGGGGGTGCGGCCCGGATCATGCGCGTTGGCGCCGATGCCAAACGCCTCGTTCCAGCCCGTTGCGCCCAATGCGCCTTCGTGCATGGACAGCGTGCCAAGCGCGATGGCGCCTGCGTCGCGCAGGCGAGCGACGATTTCGGCGTCCTGTGCGGCGCGCCGGGTGCGGCCGGCAATCCCCGCCGACCAGCGGAAACCACGCAGCGCGATATTGGATTTAACGCCGAAGACAATGCCCTCGAGCGGTCGGGCCTCGCCGCGCCGCCAGCGTATTTCGGCCTCGCGCGCGGCGCTTTCCGCGGCATCCCAGTCGGCTTCGGCCACGGCATGGATCGCGGCATGGTCGCACGCGGCGGCGCGGCACGCGGCGACATGATCGACAGGCGTTGCCGAGCCATCGGCAAAGCGCGCAAGCCAGCGCGAAACCGTATCGTAGCGCGAATCCGCCGCCGAAACCAAAGACCGGGCCTCGGCTGTCATTTGCGCTCGTCGATAAGCCGGATCGGCTTTTGCCGGACATCGACCTGCGTCTGCGCAGCCGTCGCGCCCACCGCTACCAGTTCGAGCGTGACGTCGACGCCCAGCCCCTGCCGCAGCAGCGCAGCCAGCTGGTCCGCATCCGATCCCCCAGCGCTTTCCAGCCGGACGACCAGCTCCTCGCGACCGCTGGTTTCATCGCGGCGCGCAATACAGACATATTCGCCGGTCAGTTCCCTCGCCCCGTCGATCAGCGCGCCGATCGCGTGCGGAAACACATTGATGCCGCGCAGCTTGACCATATTGTCGCTGCGCCCCTTGAACCCGGCGATACGGCGGAACACCATCCCGGTATCGCTGGGGCCGACCAGCTCCTGGGTGATGTCGTGCGTGTTAAAGCGGATGCACGGCGCGATATCGTTCTTGAACAGGCAGGTGACGACCATGTCGCCCGTCTCGCCCGGCGCAACCGGTGCGCCGGTGTCGATATCCAGAATCTCCAGAAACTGGGCATCTTCCCAGACATAGAGCCCGTTGCGGTCCGGCCCCTCGCCCGCGATGGCGCCGGTATCGCCGACGCCATACCAGTCATAGGCCTTTGCCCCGCCCCATGCGTCTTCGATGATCTTGCGATCCTCGCTGCCCAGATGCGCGCTGATCATGCGCACATTGATCCGGTCCATCAGCCCTTCTTCGACGGCCACTTTGGCGAGCTTGCGCAGATAGTCGGTAAAGCCGACCAGCACGCTGGTCCCGAAATCGGCCATCAGCCGGACCTGCTGCGCCGATCGGGTTTCGATGCCGGTGCCGGCCGACAGGAAGATCGAATTGGTATAGTGGGTAAATACCTCGCGGATATAGTGCCCGCCATTGATCATGCCGTGGCCATAGACAGACTGCACCACATCCTCGGTGCGCAGCCCCTGCCAACGGTACATTCGCCCGGCGAGGAGGTTGGGCACCTCGCGCCCGACGGGCCCGAACATCAGCGGTTGCGGCCGCCCGGTCGTGCCCGACGTGGTGTGAAATACCACCGGCGGCCGGTCATCGCCGCCAAGTCCGGCGAAATCGCCGAACGGCGGATGTGCGGCGATCGAGGCCATGATGTCCTGCTTGCCGTAAACGGGCAGCTTCTCGATGTCGCGAAGCCCGTCAATGTCGCCCGGTTCGATCCCCTTCTCGCCCCACAGCCTCTGGTAAAACGGAATTTCCCATCCGCGCCGCATCAGCTTCCGGAACTGGGCATCCTGACGCGCGAACAATTCGTCGCGGCTCATCGCGGTATAGCGCGCGGTAAATTCGGCGCCGACCGGGTAAAGCTCTAGAAGTTTGGCGCTGTCCAGCGCCTCGAGATAGGTGGGGAAACGCATCACAACTCCGGCGTGCAGAAATGGGCAATCGGGTCGGCCAGGATCGCATCGCACGTTCCTGGAGGCGCAAGTTCGCGGACCAGCGCGATCTTCGCATCGTCCATCGCACTGCTCATGGCCTGTTCGGGGGAACCGGGCGCGTGCGCGATCATGATGCGCCGCTCCTCACCGCCGCGCAGAGTCACGGTCAGAACCTGCGGCGACAAGGCGTTGGGCCCCAACATGTCATCGGTATCGACGCGCAGCCGGGCGGCCGTTTCCAGCAGCGCGGGATCGCCAAAGGTTTCGGGCACCATCATCCGCGGGTCGATCCGCCCGTCGCGCAGCATCAGCGCGGCCAGTAGCGGCAGGCACAATTGCGCCGAGGCGACGCTCATGTCGGGCGAAGGATCCCGTGCTACCAGCCGCGCAATCAGCGGCGGGACCACCGCCCGCATGGATTCGATGTCGGCGCTACCGATCCCTTCCTTGCGAAGCTCGAGCAGCGCACCCAATATCGCGTGGCTGGCCCGACCGGAAGGAAACGGCTTGGTGCTGATTTCGGCAATGCGCCATGTCGAACCCAGAGCGCCGACAAAGGGGGCCAGTTCCCCGCGATCGAACAGCGGGAAATAGCCGAACGGCCCCTCCAGGCTGTCGTGCGGACCCGTCAGCCCGGCCTTGACAAGGTCGAGCGCGGTAACCGCCGCGCGCGCAGCATTGGCGACCTGCAGGGGCAACGCGACCGATCCCTCGACATGCGCCTGCATCGTGCCCGCGCAAAAGGATTGCGCCAGACCCAGCACATCGCCGTAGCGTTCCGGATCCAGCCCCTCGATCCGCGCCAATGCCAGCGCAGCACCCATACAGCCTGCGGTTGCGGGACGAAAGAAAGTCAGCGCCGATGTCGATGCGACGCCCAGCAGGCAGGCGACTTCGACTCCGACGCACAGCGCCTGCAGCGCGGCTTCGGTATCGTCGCCACCGCGCCGGTCGATCACGGCGCCCAGCGCAGCGGTGACCACGGACATCGCATGCACCACCGCCCCTTCGTGCACCGCATCCCATTCAAGACAGTGGATCTGGAACGCGTTGACGAAAGCCGCGGCGGGTGCGGGCAGCCGGTCGTCGCAGCCCAACAGGCGCGCGTCGTCGCCTGTGCCCCACCCTGCCGCTGCGCGGCGCACGCCTGCCGCGCCATGCGCCGTCGCGCCCGCCGCACCGACCGCCAGCGTATCGCGCAGCAGCCGCGTTGCGGCATCGCGGGTGTTCGGGTCGAGCGCGTGGTGCGCAGCGGCAAATTCCAGAATGCGTTCGGTCGGCGTCACGCGAGATTCCCCAGCCAGTCGTGAATGGCGCGAATGTCATCGCCCTCCAGCGCCGCGCTCAGACCCGCATCGATCAGCGGATCGTCGCACCCGCCCCAGCGGGCAAGCGCGGCGAATTTCGCAATGCAGCCAGCATCGTCCAGCGGGTTGTCGGGATCGCCCAGCGTATCCATGACGACCGCGCTGCGCCCGCCGCAGCGGATGCTGGCACCATAATGTTCGGGATAGGCGGCGCTCAGCGCAGGATCCTCCACAACCGAAATGCGCGCACGCACCGGCGCCAGTGCGCGGATCGCTTCCGGTCCGAAATCGTCGAGCTGAACCGCACCGCGCTCGGCGATCAGCGCCACCGCATGCTGCAGCGAAAATTTCGCATCGAGGACAGTCACCGGATCGGGCCGGTCGCAAAAGCGAATCGCGTCGGCATAGGTGCGGACCTCGATCGGGCCGTCGAGCGGCCCTTGCTCGCGCAGGCGCAGCGCCGCGTCGATGCTGGGGTGCGCGTGACGGCAGGCTGCCCATGGCTTGATGCTGACATCATGGATCGTCCAGCGATCCTCAAGCGGCATCGGGCGGGGATTGGCGCAGGTCGCCGCGAACAGCCCCTGTTCGCCTTCCAGAATATATTCGGGGCCGCGCACGCCCGACAGCGCGGCGGCAGCCGCCGCCATGCCGTTCGCCGCCGCGCGGGCGACATGGAACTGTTTGGCGTCGCAATCCTCATGCCGCATGCGCCAGAGCCCCCCGGACATCGAACCGGCGAGTCCCATCGCAGAGGTCAGCGCGTCTTCATCCGCTCCGTTCAGCATCGCAGCAGCGACTGCCGCCCCGAAAACGCCTGCCGTCGCAGTGGTATGGTAAAACGCATAATGCCGCGCATCGAAGCAACAGCCGACCGCGATCATCGCCTGATACCCCGAAATCGCGGCATCCAGCGCCTGCTCAAGTGAACAACCGGGCCGGGAGAGCGCAGCCGGCCATATGACGGGACCGGGGTGCAGGATCGACATACGGTGAATGTCGTCCATCTCCAGCACATTGCCGAGCCAGGACGCACGCTCCAGCGCATCTTCCTGCATGGGAATGTGCGCTGCCACGGGGGCATCACTTGCCCCGGCGACGCACCCCATCCAGTCGAGCAGATGAATCCGCGCACGCTGGCGATCCTCGACGCAGACCGGGCGCCGCAGCGTGCGGGCAAGCCGCCGGGTAAGCGATGCGCCCGTCATGCGCGCGCAGCACTCCCGCCCAGCGCCGGCGGCTCGGAAAGCGCGTTATCCTCATCTGCGAAGCGGAACGAAGGCGCGATATGATGCGCCCCGCCCTGTTGCCGCCAAAGACCGCGCGCGGCGACCTGAGGCGATTGCAGCGCCTCGGCAAAGTCCAGCACCGGGGCGAAGGCAATGTCGCGCCCGCTGAACCAATCCGACCATTCATCGCGGGTGCGCGTGCGGAAAGTGGCGCGCAGGAAGTCGATCGCAGGGGTTTGCGCCTCGCCCGCCGGGCCACAGGCGATTGCGACCAGATCGGGGCGGTCGAGCGCCGTGAACAGGTTGCGCGCGAATTTCTCCTCACGCCCTCCCAGCACGATATATCGTCGATCGGAGGTTTCATACACCTGATAGAGCGCCGCGCCGCCGAGCGAACGCTGCTGCGCGCCGACCGGCGCCGCACCGCCCGCAATCGCTTCCCCCGCGACATGGACGCACCAGGGCAACAGGCTGTCGAACATCGCAATGTCCAGATAGTCGCCGCGCCCGCTGCGCTCTCTTCCGATCAGCGCCATCAGGACCGCCGACAGACCGTTCAGCGAAGCCGCCATGTCGGCCGATGGAACGCCGGGCACGGCGGGCGCACCGTCGGCGACATCGTTGACCGAGATGAACCCTGCCAGCGCCTGCACGACCAGGTCATGCGCGGGGTGATGCGACAGCGGACCGTTCTGCCCGAAAGCGCTGATCGAGCAATATACCAGTCGCGGACACCGCTGCGCCACGGTTTGATAGCCAAAACCCAGACGCTCCATCACGCCGGGGCGGAACCCTTCGACAAAGACATCAGCGGTTTCGAGAAGCGCCCATAACGCCGCCTTGCCCGGTTCGGATTTCAGATCAAGCGCGCGTGCCGATTTGCCGCGATTGACGTTGCGAAACCAGACCGAATGGCCGTTTTCCACCGGTTCCATCTGGCGCACCGGATCGCCGGCGATCGGTTCGATCTTGCAAACCTGCGCCCCGTGATCGGCCATCATCTGCGTCAGCATCGGCCCCGGCAGGAACTGCGAACAATCGACGACGGTGATTCCCGAAAGCTTGGCCATCAAACGATGCCCGCCTTGCGCAGCTTCGCGACCTGTTCCCGGTCAAAGCCCAACTCGGCCAGCAGCGTGTCGCTGTCCTGACCCAGCCGCGGACCGGCGCTGACCGGCAGCCGGGCACCATCGATCCGGATCGGGTTGGCCAGCAGCGCCAGCGTCTCGTCCGGCGATACCGATGCCTGCGCGATCATCCCGGTGGTGCGCAGGAACGGGCTGTCGAGCGCACCGGCCAGATCGTGGACCGGCGATACGGGCAGCTGGCCCTGCATCTCTTCCAGCCATTGTGCGGTGGTACGCTGTTGCAGCGCGGCGTTGAGCTCGGCGTTGAGCGCGTCGCGATTTTCCGTACGCGCAGCCGGCGCGGCAAAGCGCGGGTCCTGGGCCAGGTCGGGACGGCCGATGATCGCGATCAGCCGGTCCCAGAATTTCGGCAGCTGCGCCATGATGAAGATATGGCCGTCCGCCGTCGGGTAAAGCTGGCTTGGCGTGACGGAGGGGTGGCCCGAGTGCGCGGTGCGCCCCGTCGTCGCCCCGGCATTGAGATACCAGACCGCCGGATAGCTGGTCTGATGCACTGCAGCCGAGAGCAGGTCCACATCGACATCGCTGCCCTTGCCCGTCTCCCGCGCCATGAGCAGCGCCGACACCAGGCCCGTCGCCATCATCATGCCGGTCATGAAGTCCACGACCGAAAGCCCGAAGCGCGTGGGCGGCGCATCGGGTTCGCCGGTGACCGACATAAAGCCGGCCTCGGCCTGCATCAGATAGTCATAGCCCGGCCATGCCGCGCGTTCATTGTCGCGGCCATAGGCGGAAAGATGCGCACAGACGATCGCGGGGTTTACCCCCGCCAGGTCGGCATGCGTCACGCGCAGCTTCGCAGCGAGGTCGCCGCGAAGATTATTGGCTACTGCATCGGCGCTCTTCACCAGCCGTTCGAAGACCTGGCGCCCTTCGGATTCGCGGATGTCGAGCGTGATCGAACGCTTGTTGGCGTTGAAGGTCTGGAAAAACAGGCTTTCGCCCTCGCGCGTGAAATGCGGGCCCATCGCCCGCGCCGTATCGCCCCCCCGGGGCGGCTCGATCTTGATGACCTCTGCGCCCAGCTGAGCAAGGAACAGCGTGCCATATGGCGCGGCGCCATATTGCTCCAGCGTCAGAATGCGAACGCCGCTGAGCGGAAGCGCTCGCGAGTCCGAACGTTGCTGCTGCCCTTGCTGCTGTGCTGCCGTCATGCCCGATTCCGTCCGACCCACTGTTTGGAAATGATGATACGCTGCATCTCGTTGGTGCCTTCGCCGATACACATCAGCAAAGCATCGCGGTAAAAACGCTCGATCTCATATTCGGTCGAATAGGCGTAGCCACCGAAGATGCGCATCGCCTCTTCCGAATTGCGCACGGCGGCTTCGGAGGCGAAATATTTGGCCATGCCCGCTTCCATGTCGCAGCGCTCGCCCCGGTCGTACGCCGCGGCGGCATCCAGGGTCAGCAGGCGGGCAGCGCGCGCGCGCGTTACCATCTCGCCCAGCTTCAACTGGATCGCCTGGTGCTGCGCGATCGGGCGTCCCATCGTTTCGCGGACCTTGGCATATTCGGTTGCCAGGTGCAGCGATCCTTCGGCCAGTCCGACCCCGCGTGCGGCGACATTGATGCGGCCCAGTTCCAGCCCGCCAGTCGCCTGGAGGAATCCCTGCCCTTCCTCGCCACCGATCAGGTTGGCAGCGGGAATGCGATAGTCATCGAACACAAGTTCCGCAGAATCGATCGCCTTATAGCCGAGCTTCTTGATCTTCTTGCCGACGGTAAACCCATCGCCGCGCGGGGCGATGAACAGGCTCATACCCCGATAGCGCGGATCGGCGTTTACGTCGGTCTTGACCAGAAGCGCAAAGCACGACCCGTGGATGCCGTTGGTGATCCATGTCTTGGTGCCGTTGATGACATAATCATCGCCGTCGCGGCGCGCCGTGGTCCGGATCGCCTGCAAATCGGTGCCGGCATTGGGTTCGGTCAACGCCAGCCCGCCGCGGACTTCACCGCTGGCCAGCCGCGGCAGCCATTCGCGCTTCTGCGCCTCGGTGCCGAACCGTTCGATCGCGGCGCCCAGCATCAGGTGCGAATTGAAGATGCCGGTGATCGCCATCCAATGGGCCGCGATCAGCGACACGATCTTGGCATAGGTGCTGGCCGGCAAACCCAGCCCGCCATATTCCTGGGAAATGGTCGCACCGAAAAGGCCGAGTTCGGCCATCTGGTCAACCAGCTTTTCGGGCCATTTATCCTCATGGTCATGCGCGACGACCACCGGCTTGACCTCACGCTCGACCCACTTGCCGATCATTTCGAGCAGGGCGGCTTCCTCGTCCGGTGCGATCGTGCGCGTCGGTTTTTCCGCAGGACTTGCCCGCTCAATCGTCGACATTGCCACACCCCCGCTTCCAGATGAGCATCGTCCGGTTGAACGTGCATACGACATCGCCATGCTGGTTGCGCCCGGTGGTCCGCACCGTGACGATCCCCTGTTCGGGTCGCGACCCGGATTCGCGCTTTTCGAGAACTTCGCTTTCGGCATAAAGCGTGTCGCCGGGGAACATCGGATGGGTCATACGGATGTCGGTCCAGCCCAGGTTCGCCACGGCCTTCTGGCTCAGATCCGACACGCTCATCCCGACCATCATCGCCACGGTCAGCGGCGAGCACACCAACGGCTTGCCGAATTCGGTCTTCTTGGCGAATTCGTAATCGAAATGCGCCGGGTGCGTGTTCATGGTCAGCAGCGTGAACCACACATTGTCAGCGTCGGTGATCGTACGACCCGGGCGATGTTCATAGACATCGCCGACGACGAAATCCTCATAGTTGCGGCCGAAAGTCTCGCGGTAGCGATTTTCGGATATCTTCCTAGCGCCTTCACGCATCGGTCTGCCTCCTGGATTGCAATTTCTCTATGACGCGGCGGTGGGAGCGCATGACGGGCTCCTCCAGCATGGTTCCGCGAAAACGGACCGCCCTGCCGCCCGCCGCGTCGAACGCCTCGATCGCGGCGCGTGCCAGTTCGACTCGCGCATCGTCCGGCGCAAAGGCCGCTTCGATCGCGGCAATCTGTCGCGGGTGAATCGCCGCCTTGGCGGCAAAGCCCAGCGCGGCGGCGCGGGCACATTCGGTTTCCAATCCGGCATCGTCATCCAGCGCGATGAACGGAACGTCGATCGCGGACTTGCCGGCACGCGCGCACGCCATCAGCAGTGCGTTGCGGGCGTAAAGAAGCGGCTCCCAGGCCAGCTCGACATTCAGCTCCGCCGACATGTCGCCTCCGCCGAACATCACCGCGCTCACTTGCGCCTGTGCAGCGATTTCATACGCCGCGGCGAGCCCGCGCGGCGTTTCGATCAGCGGGATCAGCGATGTTCCGGGAAGCGATGCCGCACAGATGCGGATTTCCTGCGCGCTCTCGACCTTTGGCACGAACACGGTCCGGCCAGTCAGATCGGTGCCGGACCAGACCGCCAGGTCGCGGATACCCTCGCCCGTTGTCAGCGCATTGATACGAAACGCCAGCCGATCCGTGGGATGGGAATCAAGCAGCGCGGCCAGCGCAGTGCGCGCCTCACCCTTTGATTCGGCGGGAACCGAGTCCTCGCAATCGGCGCAGACTATGCCTGCATCGCCTGCCAGCGCCTTGACGACCCGATCGGGCCGTCCGGCGGGCGCGAACAGCATTGAGCTGAACCGAATGGACAAAATATTGGCTCCAAACCGATTTCGATGGGAATTAAATGTCCGGACAATGCGCATGGGTCAAGCGCCAATCAGCGATACGGCATCAAAAAATTTAATTACGCATACTTGTTATAAAATTTCATATTGCGGCCCATATTCCGGGCATAATGCGTAAAATCTGGCGATTTCCGGGCATTTTGCAGCGATCGCGCAAAACATGCCCGGTGCGAGTTTTTAAAATATAGGTGCCATTTTAGCGGTTGACAGCGATCTTCAAAAGTGGATCTTTGTCCAGACAAATATAGCAGCCTTGTATCGCGTCCGGCACATTCTTCGAGACAAAGGGACCAACATGAAGCAGCGTTTACTGATGACCACGGCCCTTGTGGCCGCCGCCTTGGCCTCGCAGCCCGCCCTCGCCCAATCTCAGGACGGCGCCACCGCCTCGACAGCGACAAATGGCCAGGATCAGGATTCCGCTGCGAACCAATCCGACGAACAATCGGGCATGGGTGTCATCGTGGTGACGGCGCAGCGCCGCGAAGAAAGCCTGCAGGACGTTCCCATTGCCGTGTCCGCCTTCTCGGGCGAGACGCTTGCGGAGCGCGGCATCACCAACACGCTGGAACTGGCGCAATCAATCCCGAACATGGTTGCCAACGGCAACACCGGGCTCGGTTCGTCGAACAGCTTCTACATCCGCGGTCTGGGCAACACCGAATCCATCGCCACCTTCGATCCACCGGTCGGCGTCTATGTCGATGACATCTATCTCAGCCGCCAGAACGCCAATAATCTGGCGCTGTTCGACGTGGATCGCGTCGAAGTGCTGCGCGGTCCCCAGGGCACGCTTTTCGGCCGCAACACCACGGGCGGCGCGATCAACGTGGTGATGCGCCGGCCCGAATTCGACGCAATCGATGGGTATGGCGAAGTCGGCTACGGTTCGTTCCACAAGAAGGTCGCGCGCGGCTCGATCAATCTGCCCCTGGCCGACACGCTGGCCGTACGCATCAGCGGTTATTACCAGGATGACGACGGCTATGCCCGCAACACGAAAACGGGCGAGCGGCTCAACGACGACGACGGCTGGGGTGCGCGCCTTGCCATTCGCGGCGAGCTTTCGGACAGCGTCCGCTGGAACGGAGCCTATTCCTATATCGAAGCGAACGGGACCAACGTCCTGAACTTTCCCTGCGACCCCTATAACCCCAGCAATTGCAAGGGGCGCTTCTACAGCAGCGGCTATCGCACCGGCCGGGTGGGCGACACCACCAATTTCCCCATGCTCGACATCTCGGGTGAGAAGGCCAATTATCTGCAGGGCAACTACACGCAGAGCCACATCATCTCGTCGAACCTGGCGATCGACCTTTCGCCGGATGTCACGGTCAGCCTGATCACCGGCTATGTTCGTCAGGCACAGCAATATGGCCTCGACTTCTACGATGGCCGCGCCGCACCGTCGATGACGAACCCGACGCCCGCGGTCACCGGCTATGACACCGGCGGTTTCGTCTATGTGAACAACGGCTATGCCGACCAGTTCAGCCAGGAAGTGAAGTTCGACGGCTCGCTGGCGAACGGCTTCATCGATTATTCGGCAGGCGTCTATTACATCCGGGAAGATGCCAAGACCGATTATGCCGACATCTATACCGTGTCGTCGAGCACGGTGCTGCTGCTGGCCGACCGCATCCTGCGCAATTCGACCGAGGCGATCGCAGGCTATGCCCAGGCCGACTTCAACGTCACCCCGGCGCTCAAGCTGACCGCAGGCCTGCGCTACACCGACGAAACCAAGAAAATCAGCTTCACCGATCTTCGCGATGCGTGCATCGCGCAAAACACGCCAAACTGCCTGAACACGCAGAATATGATCGCTGCGAACGGCGTGCCGATCCCGACCAAGCTGAATTCCAAGGTCTGGACGCCGCGCTTCGTGGTCAATTACGATGTGAACGACGATGTCCACCTCTATGTCAGCGCCACGCGCGGCTTCAAGTCGGGTGGTTGGGCCGCTCGCGTCAGCAACCCTGCGGCTGCCCTGCCCTTTGGCCCGGAAAAGGTGTGGAACTATGAAATGGGCGCAAAGACGCAGTTCCTGAACAACCGCGTCCGCGCCAACGTCACGCTTTTCTGGATGGACGTCAGCGATCTGCAGACCCCCGCGGGTCTGGTAAATCCGAATGGCACCATCACCTATATCACGCGCAACTTCGCCGATTACCGCAACCGCGGGGTGGAGCTGGAGCTGGCGTTCGAGCCGGTCCGTGGCCTGAATCTCTATGTCAACGGCGGCTATTCCAACGACAAGTACATCATCGACCGCAATGCCCCCGAATTCGACGAATACGGGACCCAGTCGGTCGCTGCGCAGCAGGCCGCATGCCTTGCCCTGCTGGCAGCCGGTAATGTCGGCGGAGGACCGGGCACCACGTCGGTTTGCGGCGCGGGCATCGTGACGCCTTCGGGCGATATCGCCGAACCCGTCCGCACCCCGGACTGGACGGTGTCGATGGGCGGCAGCTACGATCTTGAGATCGGCGATTTCACGCTCGTGCCGACCGTCAACGCCAGCTACCGTTCGGAGATGCAGGTACAGTCGGCGAACACCAGCTATTACAGCGATCCGGTGTCGGGCACGAACGGCAGCTTCCCGATCAACGCCTATGGCAATGGCGACTTCCTTGTCGGTGCCTTCTCCAAGGCTTCCTGGCTGCTGAACGCCGGGCTGACGCTGAACGGGCCGAACCATGCATGGGCGTTTTCGGTAACGTGCAGCAACTGCCTCGATGAGGAAGCGATCCAGACCTATCTGGGCTACAACTACCTCAACCCGCCCCGCACGTTCCTGGCCAAGCTGCGTTACAATTTCTGATCCAGCGGGGTGATCACAATCATGACTCGGGCACGCTTTCACCAATCCGGCAGCTATCTTGAATTCTCGGCCGGATGGAAGGTGCTCGTAGCTTCCCTTGCGGGGACGGCGTTCGGCGCATCGCCTGTGCCCTTCAATGTCCTCCCGCTCGTCATGGGTCCCATCCATGACGAGCTGGGCTGGGACTTTGCGACGATCAGCGTCGGACTGACGATCTTCAGCGTGATCGCATCGCTGCTGGCACCGGTTATCGGCAGCCTGTCCGACCGTCACGGCGTGCGTCCGGTCGCGCTGATCTCGCTATTCGCATTCGCTGCGGTATTCGCTGCATTCTATTTCGTGCCGAGCAACATCTACGCCTGGTGGGCGGCATGGGCCGTGCTCGGCCTGATCGCCATCGGTTCGACGCCGGTCACCTGGAGCCGGGCGGTTTCAATGTGGTTCGTGCGCAATCGCGGACTGGCGCTCGGCATCATGTTGCTGGGCACCAGCCTTGCCGCCTTTGTGGTGCCACAGGTCGTCACCCGCGCGATCGAGGCATTTGGCTGGCGATCGGCATTCCCCGTCGCGGCGTTGCTGCCGCTGCTGGTGGCGTTGCCGCTCTCGCTGCTCTGGTTTCGCACCCCCCGGCCCGAAGAGCTGGTTGGAGGCGAAGAGGAAAAGGCACAGGTCTTTACCGGCGTTACGCTGAAGGAAGCGGTTCGCGGTCGGCGCTTCTGGCTGTTGATCGGCTCCATCCTGCTGGCCGCACTCGCCTATGGCGGCGCCCATATTCACATGGCGCAAGTGGTGGCTCTCCACGGCTATACACCGATCGATGCGGCGTCGGTTCTGGGGATCATCGCGCTGGGCATCCTGGGCGGGCGCGTCATTGTCGGGCTGTTGTTCGACAAGCTGTGGGCGCCGGGCGTCGCCTGCGCTTCGCTGTTGCTTCCGTCCTTTGCCTGCTTCCTGCTGATGGGCACCGAAACGCCGCTTTCGATGCTGATGGCCGGCGGCTTCCTGCTGGGCTTTGCAGCAGGCGCCGAATCGGACATCGTCGCGTTTCTGGCGGCGCGCTATTTCGGCATGAAGCATTACGGCCGCATCTACGGCATGCTCTACCTTCCCTTCGGTATCGGTTCGGGTGCCTCGCCCATCTTCTATGGCGCGGTGCGCGACGCGACCGGCAATTACGACCTCATGTTTCTTGCCGCGATCTTCATGTTCGCGACGGCCGGCCTGCTGCTGCTGGGCCTTGGCAAATATCCCATTTTCGGAGAGACCGATGGCAACCCGCGCTGATACGCAAAACCCCCTCGATTCCGTTCGCGAAGCGGTCGGCGGCGATGCGCTCGTCCTGGATGAGACGACGCTTGCGCTACACGGGCAGGACGTCTTCACGATAGGCGAAAAGCCGCTTGCCGTTTTCCGCCCCACCAGCGTCGAGATGCTGGCGAGCGGCGTGGGCGCCGCCACCGCTGCGGGCCTTGCCGTCGTGCCGCGTGGCGGGGGCATGAGCTATACGTCCGGCTATCTGGGCGACGCGCAGGGTTTCATCAGCATCGACATGGGCGGGCTTGACCGGATCGTGTCGATCAACCGCGAAGACATGCATGTCGTGGTCGAGGCAGGCTGTACGTGGCAGACGCTGTACGAAGCGCTGCATCCGCTGGGCCTGCGCGTTCCGGCCTGGGGCACGCTTTCGGGCACCTATGCACAGATCGGCGGCGGGATGAGCCAGAATGGCGTCTTCTGGGGCGGCGGACGTGGGCCGATCGCGCAGACGCCGATGAGCTATGACATCGTGCTGGCGAACGGCACGCTGCTGACCACGGGCAATGCGACGATGCGCCCCTATGGCCCCGACCTCACTGGAATCTTCAGTGCCGACAGCGGCGCGCTGGGTATCAAGGCGCGAGTCACCCTTCCGCTGATACCCGAAGCGAAAGCGCTGGCCTATGGCAGCTTCAGCTTCGCCAAGGTCGAAGGCTTCCTCGCCGCGGCCAGCCAGATCTCCCGCGAGCAGATCGCGACCGAGATATTCGGGTTCGACCCGTTCCTCCAGGCGCAGCGCATGCGGCGCGAAAGCCTGGCCAAGGATGCCAAGGCGTTGCTGGGCATGATGAAGTCGCAAGGCGGCTTCTGGAAGGGGATCAGGGAAGGTGCAAAAGTCGTCAGCGCCGGGCGCAATTTCCTCGACGCGGCCAGCTTCTCGCTGCACCTGATCGCAGAGGGGCGCAACGACGCCGCCGCCAGCGCCGATATGGCGCGGATCGAACAGATCGCACTGGCGAACGGCGGAACGAAGACCGACAATACGATCCCCAAGATCATGCGGTCGTCCCCCTTCCCCGATGTCAACTCGATCGTCGGGCCGAATGGCGAACGCTGGGTGCCCACGCACGGCATCCTGCGGCACAGCACGGTCCTGCCCGCGCTTGAGGCGATCATTGCCTATTATGAATCGCACGCCGAAGACATGGAAAGGCTCCAGATCGGCGCGGGCTATCTGTTTCTCACCTGCGGCACCACGGCCTTCCTGATGGAACCGGTGTTCTTCTGGCCCGACGCGATGGAGGATTTCCACCGCCGCTATCTCACGCCCGAACATCGCGCCAAGCTGACCGATTTTCCGCCCAATCCCGAAGCCCGGGCGCTGGTCGAAAAACTGCGCAAAGGGGTTCTCGAAATTCTGGGCAGGTTCGGCGCTGCGCATCTGCAGATTGGCCGATCCTATCCCTATTCGGAGCGTATCGCACCCGAAGCGCTGGAGCTTGTCCGTGCCATCAAGCGCGATCTCGATCCCCATAATCTCATGAACCCCGGCGCACTGCGTCTGTAACGCGCCCATCGATCAGGAAAGGACAGCCATGACCATCAATGTCCCACCACCCTATACCGCGGTCGAGCGGCACGCGGTTTTCCCCGATGTCAGCCATGACGAGGCGGCACGCTTCGATTTCCTCGCCGGTTTCAATCGCTACCTTTCCGGCACGCTGGGAGAAGGCAACGCCCTTGCCTATGAAAAGCGCGTGCTGCCTTCCTTCCGGGAAAGCCACGGTCGCGAACCCAAAGACCGCCTCGAAGTCCGCGATGCGATGAACGCCGATCCCTTCCACCGTTTCTGGTCGGCGCTGAAGCGCAGTTCGATGGAGATTCGCCAGCATAATGGTCGCCAGGCGGTGCTGCGCCAGATCGACGAGCTCGATGCGCGCGCGCGTCAGTTCAACGAGGGCCGCGACACGCTGGTACTCGACCCGTCGGTCGAAGTGCCCAGCTATCAGTCGGTCGTCGACATTCACTGCATGCCGGGCAGCTATCACGGCGAGGAGCGGCCCGGCGACGTATCGGCGGGTGCCAACTATGACAGCGGCCTCTTTGCCACCACTGCGGGCGCGCTGGGCGCGCTGTCGGACGGTGGCGGACAGGCGCTGGTCGAATGGGCGCGCCGCGAACGGCCGGACTGGTCGCCGCGCCGCATCCTCGATATCGGTTCGACGATCGGTCACAACGCCGTCCCGCTGGCGCTGGCCTTTCCCGACGCCGAAGTGATCGCGATCGACACCGCCGCGGCTTCGTTGCGCTATGGCCATGCCCGGGCGCAGGCGCTGGGGGCGAGGAACATCCAGTTCCGGCAAATGAACGCCGAGGATCTTTCGGCCTATGCCGATGGCGCGTTCGACTGGGTGCAGACGACCATGTTCCTGCACGAACTTTCGGCCGGCTCGCTGCGCCGCATCCTGAGCGAAGCGCACCGCGTTCTGGCGCCGGGCGGGCTGATGCTCAACCTCGAACAGCCCGAATATTCGGACGAAATGCCCCTGTTCGAGCAGTTTCTGCGCGACTGGGATGCGTTCAACAACAACGAACCCTTCTGGTCGGCGATGCATGGGCTCGACATGAAGGAGGAGATGATCCGCGCGGGCTTCAGCGCAGACGAGCTGTTCACCACCAGCGCGCGCGCCGTCGTCGATACCGACGTGTTCCCGCAGGCCAGGGACGGCGCCGAAGACCATGGGCGCCGCGCCTATTGGCACGGTTATGGCGCCTGGAAAAACATGCAGACAAAAGGAGACGCAGCGTGAGCGATCACGAACTCGACTGGATCCGGCTCGCGGCACGGCGGGCAAAAGGCAAACGACCCGATTATTTCGAGGATCCCGCCACCGACCTTTTGCTGACCATGGTGACTGCACTGACGGCGGAGCTTTCGGTGCAGCGCCAGCGCGGCGACACGCTGGAACGGCTGCTCGAAGCCAAGGGCATCGTCAGCCGCGAAGAGATCGAAAACTGGCGGCCGGACCAGTCAGAGGCCGAAGAACGCGGGATCGCCACGCGCGCCTATATCGCGCGCGTCATGCGCGGCGTTCAGCAAGCGGTCGAAGCGATGAAGGTCGATGAGCGCCCGCTCGATGAGATCGGCAAGGATTTGATGGCATCATGATGCAGCATCGCTCGGTACGCGGGAAAATCCGCTATACGTCGAAAAAGCCCGAAAGGATGGATCAGGAACGGGGACGCGAATGGTTCTCGTTCACCCATCATGGCGATGGCTCGGTCATCCTGCGCGCACAATGCGAGATCGAGGAACCGGACCCCACCGTATTGCGCGATGTAACCTATGCGATCGGCGCGGACGGGCGACCGCGCAACCTGCATGTCGACCTGACCGTCGGGGATCGTTTCATGGGATCGGGCTGGTTCAACCTGACGCATGACGCCGCAGGTGGCACGATCGAATGCGAAAGCTATGGCCCCAGCATCGGGCGCGTATCGCAGACGACTCGTTTCGAAGGGGCGATTGACCTGATGGGAACCCATCCCATCGTTGCCGATGCGTTCAACACACGCTGCATGGATATTTCAAAAGGCCCGCACAAGCGCGAGCTGCGTTGCTATCTCCCCTCGCCCGACCATCGCGGTGCGACGCCGCCGATGGCAGTGGAGGTGCGAATCCACCTGGAATATGTCGGCGAGGAAACCGTGACGGTCGCAGCCGGGACCTTCGCTTGCCGCCATTTCCGTTTCGTCGACGAATCCGAAGCCGGAATGGGCGGCACGACGCACCCCCATTATGATCTGTGGGTGACTGCGGACGAGGACAGCATCTTCGTGCAGGGCGGCGTCGGCGGCTATATGCAGACCTGGTACGAGCTGGTCGAGCTGGAGCGTTAAGTCCTGGCATGACCGAAATCACACGCCATTTCGTGGAGGTGGCGGGTCGGATGGTGCATTATCGTCGCTGCGGCGCTGGCCCGGCGGTGCTGATGGTACATCAAAGCCCGCGAAGCTCCGCCGAATATGAAGGATTGATGCGCGAATGGGGCAAGACCCATTGCTGCATCGCCCCGGACACCGCCGGCTTTGGCCATTCCGACCCGCTTCCCGATGCCGATGCCGACATCGACGATTTCTCCGACGCGCTGATCGGCTTTTGCGATGCCATCGGCCTGCATCGAACGGCGGCCTATGGCTTTCATTCGGGCGGAATCATCCTTGCCAACACGCTACGCCGCCATGCGCAACGCTTTACGGCAGTCGCGATCGGCGGCTACGCACTATGGACCGAGGATGAGGCAAAGGCCTTCTCGCAGAAATATCTTCCTCCGTTCCGGCCCAGCGACTTTGGCGAACATCTGACCTGGCTGTGGAACCGCATTCTCGAACAGACATGGTTCTTCCCCTGGTACCAGACCGAACCGGGCGCGGCGCTCAGCGTCGCGCATGACGATCCGGTGCGCGTCGATGCAGTGGTCCGCGAGATGCTCGATTCGGGCGACGCCTATCGCACCGGCTATGGCGCCGTGCTGCGCGCACCCCGCCTCGGCGATCCCGACCATGGCTATGAAACCCCGCTTCTGGTCACTGCCTATGACGGCGATCCGCTTCAGGATCATATCGACCGCCTGACCCGGCTTCCCGCCAGCTGGACCGCGCGCAAGGTCGCCACCCCTGCCGAGCATCAGCAACAGAGCATCGCATGGCTCGACCGGCACCCCGCGCCCGTCCCACCCCCCGTCCGTCCGATGCCCGATCGCGGATTTGTCCGCGTTGACACTGCGGACTTCGACGGGCTGATCCATTGGCAGAGCGACGCTGGCGGCCCGTTCGATTGCGCGCACATCGCCGCGCCGGGCATGGCAGTGGAACTGACCGGCGGCGCGCTCCGCATCGACCCGCCCGGCCACGGCCTGTCGGACGACTGGAACGGCCTGCGCCCCGGCGATTTCGCCGCCTGGCGCAAGGTTCTGGAAGCTGCCGCCGGAAAGCTGGGCGCGCGGCACATCGCATGGCCCCGCCCCGCCATCGGCGAAAGCGAACGCCTGTTTCCCGATCTGACCCCGGACCGGTTCGGCCATTATCTGCAAACCGGCTGGCAGGTTGTGCGGGCACAGGTGATGTTCGAGCCCTGGTATGCCGCCAGCACCGGACATGCGCGCCAATTCGCGCCTGAGGAATTATCCCCCAAGCGCCTCGCCATCGCACAGCGCGCGCTGTTGCGTGCGCGCGCGGCGCGCAGCTGGCACGACGCGCTCTATGCGCGGCCGGCCGGCGATGCGCCCATCACTCCAATTGATATGCCCGCGTCCGCGGCGCCAGAGGACCGACAATGATAGCATCGCTGCCGCTAGCCAATCTCCGGATCGTCGAGTTCACGCATATGGTCATGGGGCCATCGGCGGGAGCGATTCTCGCTTCGCTGGGCGCGCAGGTCACGCGTATCGAGCCGCCCGGCGGCGATCCGACACGGCGCCTCCTGGGATCCGGCGCAGGCTATTTCCCGATGTATAACCGGCACAAGGATTCGGTCGTCCTCGACCTCAAATCCGACGACGGCAAAAATCAGGCGCTCGCGCTCACGCAGCAGGCCGATATCGTCATCGAGAATTTTCGCCCGGGCGCGCTCGACCGGCTCGGCCTTGGCTATGACGCGCTCTCAAAGGACAATCCCGGGCTGATCTATTGCTCGCTCAAGGGATTTTTGCCCGGTCCCTATGAAAATCGTACCGCGCTGGATGAAGTGGCGCAGATGATGGGCGGCCTGGCCTATATGACCGGTCCGCCGGGCAGGCCGCTGCGCGCCGGTTCTTCCGTCATCGATGTGACGGGCGGCATGTTTGGCGTGATCGCCATTCTCGCCGCGGTGGAGGAGCGCCACCGCACCGGCTACGGTCAGATGGTGCAGGCCTCGCTGTTCGAAACGACTGCCTATCTTGTCGGTCAGCATATGGCGCAGTTCGCCGCGACGGGCAGTCCCGCCGCGCCCATGCCCGCTCGGCTGTCGGCCTGGGCGATCTATGACGTGTTCGAAACGCGCGATGATCCGGTTTTCCTGGGCGTGGTCAGCGACGGGCTGTGGGAGAAGTTCTGTGCGCTGTTCGGGCTCGAGGAGCTTTGGGCCGACGAACGTTTGCGGCGCAACAACGCGCGCGTGATGGCGCGCGAGGAACTGCTGCCGCGTATCCGCGAGGTCGTGGGGAAATTCACTCGGGACGAGCTGGTGACCAAGCTGGAGGGCAGCGGCATCCCCTTTGCTCCGATCACGCGTCCCGAAGACCTGTTCGACGATCCGCAAATGCAGGCAGGCGCACTTGAAGACGTGACGCTGACCAACGGCGAACAAACGAAACTGCCCGGACTTCCGATCATGATGGGCGGTCGCCGGATGGTGCGCCCTGCCACGCTTGCCAGCCAACCCGACGCGTAACCGGAAAGGCGGCCGGTTCGCCGGCCGCCTCCCCTGTCAGTCGGTCGGCATGGGTTTCCCCGGATAGCGTGGCCCCTGGCTGGACGCGGGAAGCGGCGGAACGGACACGCCATCTTCGCGCGCGTCCAGAAAGCGTTCGATCAGCTGGGCCGCACAAGCGGCGTCGAAATCAAGAAAACCATGCCCCCATCCCGGCACGTCGGCCACCACCACATGCGGCCAGCGGCCCTGCGCCCGCGCGGTCGGACCTTCGAGGTCGTCGCCGGTCTTCAACACCAGCACCGGCCCGCGGCAGGCAGCAAGCGCTTCCTCGAAATTCTCGGCAAAGGCCGCACGATGGCCCCACCATCCGTCCATGCCGCCCATCAGCGCCTCGCGAAACGCTTCGTACAGCGCTTCGCTCGTTACACCGGGCCTACGGTGATGATGCACGAAGGAACGCCAGCGCGCCTGCAGGAACGCGCCATCGAAATCCGGCACAGGCGGGTGATAGAGCGCGGCAAGCTCGCCACGCTCCTCCTGCGTCAGGATCGGCGCGCCGATCATGGCAATGCGCCGCGCCCGATCCGGCAAGGTTGCGCCGACGCGCGCCGCGATCATCGATCCGGTATGAAAGCCGAACATGTCAAATCGATCGGGCGCCAATGCGATATCGAGCGCTTCCACCAGATCGGCGGCGTAATCGGCAATGGCGGGCGGCGCGGCTGGCCGGTCCGACATGCCGAATCCAGGCGTATCGAATGCCAGCGCCGTGCGGTCGTCGCTGATGCTCGCCAGGAATCGTTCGAACACCGCCCCCGACATCGGACTTTGGTGAATGCACAGAAGCGGCGGCTTTGGCCCGCTTCCCCGCGCGATCCGTCCATGGACCTGTCGCCCGCCTTCAAGCGTGACGTAGAATTTCTCGATCCGCCGCATGCGGGCTACTCCCAGCCGAAAATGTCCGGACAAATGAGCATGGCCAGCACTAGGACACAAGGGCTTTTCCCCCGCGTGTCGCACCCCTTTTCCGCAGGAGCGCGATCAGCCGCGATCGGCTTCCATATGCATCGAATAAACGAAGCGTTCGCCGGGATGATAGCTGAGCGATATTTCGAAAAGCCGGTCGTCCTGATCGAAATAACATCGCAGGATCTGGAGCGCCGGACTGCGCCGCGCCACGCCGAGCCCGCGCGCCATGGTGACGGTTGCGCCCACTGCGCTGATGTCCTGTGTGAAGCGTGCGACGCGTAATCCCGTATTTGCCTCGATCTGCGCAAACAGAGTCCCTCCGCCGTCGAGATCGAGATCGGCCGCAGTATCGCCAAGGTCGTGGTGGACGAAGGCATCGGTCAGCGCGATCGGCTGCTCGTCGCCGTTGCGTTTACGCACCCCGCGAAAACGCCACCACGCGCCGGGATCGATACCCAGCTGCCGCGCAACGCGCGTGGGCAATGGCCCTTCGCCTCGCGCAGCATAAGCGATGGAGGTGTCGCGCGCATATTGCTGGATTTCGCGAAGGTCCGAAAGCGGCTGGTTGAGGCTGGCGCCGCGACTGACAGAACTTTTGACCACGGTGCCCGATCCGCGCCGTCGGCCGATCAGATCCTCGTTCTGCAGCCTGCGCAACGCCTCCCGCACGGTATAGCGGCTTACAGAATACATCTTGCACAATTCAGCTTCGGTAGGAAATGCGGTACCCGGCTTGAATTGTCCGGACGTTATCTTGCCGCGAACATCGTCCGCCAATTCGAGATAACGCGGTTTTCTTTTAATCATCGCCCCGATTCCAGACAAACTCTACCGCAGAAAATGCGAGCAGGACCGTTTTTCGGCCTCGCGGTCCCTCAACTATAAATCGCGCAACTTGGCAACCGATAGCAGCATGCAGCCGCGTATTTCCAATTCGCGCCGCGCTGCGATCGGGCGTTGCGGAACGGCCGCGCCAGCCTGCGCGTGCCAACCGCACGCGCTCCCGGTACGCAAGGGTTCAGCGAGGGTATAGTCGATCGAGACCGAACTGCCGACGGTGCGCCGGTCCTTCAGCACCGCATCCTAGGGCTAGGTCGTGAATTCGAGGAATTTCGCTTTGCCGCCGGCCCGTGTCGCCTTTGCCGCGCATACCGAATGGCAGGACCAGAGCCCCCCCCGCCTCTGGTCCTGCCATGGTCGATACGCGATGCGATGACGACGGCAAGCGTCGTTCCGTTGCGCCGAAACGGAATTGCCTATTTCGCGTAGGGGCAGATACGCGCAGTGGCATTCCCCCAACAGGCTTCGCGTGTCGAAGGCCGGTTGACGACACCATAATCCTGCATGCCTTCAACCGGATCCATTCCGTGCAACCGGGCAACGGTCCGTGTGTCCGCCGCCAGATAGAAGCTTTCGACATCGCCGATCAGCGGATAGCCATTGGGATGTTCGACCGAGAAACTGGCGCCGCCTTCGGCCGTGAACTTGCACGCCCCGCGATAGTCGCCGGCCGGAATTTTGATGACGCAATTGGCATTGGCGCCGCCGGCGATTTCATCCGCCGTCCATGCCGCGAACCGCCCGGGACCAGCCGGCCTGGGCGCAGCCTTGCTCGCTGCGGCCGGAGTGGCCACAGCAGCCGGCGCAGCGATCGGAGCGGTCGGAGCGGCTACCGGCTCTGCGGCGACAGAACCGCTCGCAGCGGTCGTCGGATAGGCAGCGGCATTTGCCACGGGCTGGCTGTCATCGGCGTTTCCAGCGCCGCCGCCGCACCCTGCCAGGGCCAGTGCGGCGCCCGTCGCGAACAGTATCGAGTGGATGTGTTTCATCATGTTCCCCTTCGTTTCGCCGCCAGCTCTCTCGTCGCCGCGATCAATCATCGGCGAGGAACCAGTCGGCGATCTCCTCGCCGGAATCGCAGCTCGCAACGCTCAGGCTCCACGGAAACGGAGCGCTCGGATCGAGCATCAGCGGGAGCGTCGCACAGCGATTGTCACTGGACCGGATCGGCGCGGCACGCGTCGCGCTGGCTGAAATCGTCCACTTCGTTCCGCCCGAGCCGCAGCGGCCCAGGATCATGACCGGCGGCTTCATCATGCCCGGGCTTTCGACGTCGAGACAGAGCTCGGGATGCCTGTCGATCCCGATCTCTCCGTTCGATTTGCGCACGAAGATCAGATCATCGGGCACGCGGCAATTATCGAGCACAATTTCGCTGCCCACGCGAAGTCCGTTGGCGGCACGCAGGCAGCTCGAAGAGGCACCAGGCAGATCGGGATAGAGCTTCTTGCCCGCCGGCATCGCGGCGCTGGCGCGCGCCTGTTCCTGCGGCGACAAAGCGGTGGCGCAGATCCGCGCGCGGGCATTCGTCCAGCATCCGCCACGGCGGGTTACCGAACCCAGCGGATCGGAAACATGCGAGGCAGCGGGCTCCGCATTCCAATAGGCGCTGCCCGAACCATTGCCCGCGACATCCACCTGGACGGCATAGCCGTCCTTGGTTATCTGAAAGCTGCCGTCACCGCGCATCGGCGTGAACAGGCAAGTGTCCTTGATATAGGTCCTGCCGTCGACGACCAGTTCGCAATTCACCGGTCGCTCGCCCGATTGCGGTCGCGCGCCCGATTGCGCCGTCTGAACGGCGGCTTTCGCCGGAGCATCTACAGCAACCGCATTGCCCTGAGCCGGGGCCGAGCCGGTTTCGACCGGGACGCCGACCGTCGCCAGATTCGGTGCAGCCGCATCCTCCGCCACCGACCCGCAGCCAGCCAGCAGCGCGCCGGGCAGCAACATGCATAGTTTTACAGAGCTTTTCATCGATCCGATTTCCTTGCCGGTCGCAATCCCGCCTCGGCGGAACCCGTTCAGGACGCGTATTTGTGCGTGCAGTTTTCCATTTCGACGAACACATCGGTCATGTCCTGGCCGTAAAGCGGCCAGTCACGCCGGATCATATTCTGCTGAACGCCGATGGTTTCATTGGCGCGGAAGAGATTGTCGATCATCGTGCTGTCGAGCTGAATCGACGGACGATTGGAGCGATTCGACATGCGCATCACGCGGTATCCGCGATCGAAATACAGCATGGTGAGCGACGGGTCCGTGACGCCGCCGGTCGTCGAGGGCCAGCTGAGATAATAATTTCCGTTGGGGAAATAAGCGAAACGCAGCACGCCGCTCGATCCGCGAAGGTCGGCCGCGCAACGCGAGAACCGTCCGCTCTGATAGATCGGGCGGATCGTCCATGCCCCCACCTGCGACCGATATTCGAAATTCCGGCCATGGGATTGCTGCGCGCTCGCCGGCGGGGCGACGGTCAGACACAATCCAGCGCCCAGCAAGGCGCAGGCGAGTGTTGAGAGACGGTTGATCACGGATGGTTCCTCCCCAGCAAGAAGCGCGACTGCCCCGCCATCGGATGCGGTGGCGAACGGCAGCGGCGCGATCGTGCAGAGGCTATGGGGCGCGGTGCGGCGCGGGAACTGGACGATCGGCGCGGCAACCCTGTTCATCTGTACAGGATTCTGCACCGCCCCTGCCGATGCCGCGTCCTTGCCAGCGCGTAACCGCTCGTCGTAGATCACCTAGGGAATTTGGCGCCAACGCTTGCCGCCTCATTCGCTTCGGGGGGAGCGAAGTTGCACGATGGATTCTGATGCCGCGCCACTTGCGCCTGCCGAATCCATGGCGCTCGACCGGATATTCCTGTGGGATCCCCATGCCATAGGCTTTCTGGCGCAACTCATCCTGGGGACGTTGTTCGCAGCCTATGTCGGATACCGGCTGTTCCGGGAATATCGGCTGCGAAAGGCGACGCCGGCGATGATTCTGCTGCTGGCGACCATGCTGGCGCAAGGTCCGTCGCTCGTCTTTTCGTTTCTGAAGGCGGTTCTGGTCGGCGAATACCAGATTTATTTTCTGCCCTGGATCAGCCCCTTTCAATCGCTTGCGGCGTTCACCTTCATTCAGTTCGCCTATCGATTCCCGACCGAACTTGGTTCGCGGACCGAACGGCGGCTGGCAGGGGCCGTCACTGCCGCAATTGCCGTCTATGAAACCGGATTTGCCGTCTCGCGCTGGCTTTCCTCGCTGAACGAAGAGATTGTCTATCGGCCGGCGCAGCTCGATCTCTTGCTGCTGGGATCGTTGCTCTGGCTATGCGCGCTCTTCTGGCGTCAGATGCGCGCCGCGCGCGGAACCCGGCATGCGCCCGCCGCACGCGGGTTCGTGGTCGTCGGCGCGATCGTGCTGATTCAGGTCATCACGCTGACGTTCCGCGCCTATGGCTTCTTCGATGTCGCATTTTCGGATTCGCTGACCGAACTCGTCAATTGCTGGCTGTTCATGGCCCAGGTGGCGGCGACCGCGCTGGTCTATTTCGGATATATGCCCGAGCGCAGCTCGTTCCTGGCAAAGCTGTCCGGGATGACCATCACGCTGCTGATGGTGGTGATCGTGGGAATAAGCTGGCTGCTGCTCCCTGTGTTCGAACAGACCTATCGCGAACCGAACATGGTCACGACGGGGCAGACCTATCGTTTCGATCCGACAAGCGATGGCGGATATGCGATGCGCCAAGTGGCTTTTCGCCCCGAGCGCGATGTCGGCACGCCGATCCATTATGAATCGGATAGCGAATGGCTGCCGTTCCAGTTTCCCTTCTTCGGAAAACGTTATGACCGCGCGTTCGTCCATTTCAACGGGATGTTGAGTTTCGATTCACTGGCGACATGGCGCGACGTGCGGCACCGGCCGGACAATCAGCCGATCATCTATGCGCTGAGTATTTTCATGGGAGACTCCTCCCCACAGCAATTCGCTCCCGGTGCCGCGATATTGATCAAGCGACACGCCAATCGCACCGTCGTCACCTGGAACCGGATGAATGGCGGTACCAATATCGAAGGGCGGTTCACGGTCCAGGCCGTGCTCCACCGCAATGGCGCCATCGAAATCAGCTATGTCGAATTGCCGAAGAACTTCATCCGCACCGAATATGGCATCGACGCCCCTTGGATGATCGGCATCGCGCCCGGCAACGACGCCGGCGGTGTCGCACGCATTGCAATCGGCGAACTACCGCTGGCGGTACCGCGTGGCGTCGGCATCATCGACGATTTTCAGCGTCGTTTCCTGACCGCCGAAGACCGGCTGTTCGGGCCGCTCGCCGTGGCGCTTATCCTCTCGATCCTGTTCATCCTGCTGGCGTTGCCGCTATTCCTGCGAGTCAATATGCTCGCGCCGCTCAAAGACTTGCTGCGCGGCGTCGAGCGCTTTCGCGAAGGCCAGCTGGAGACAGAGGTTCCCGTCCGCTTTCCCGATGAGATCGGGTCGCTGTCGGCGTCGTTCAATGCGATGGCGCGCGCGCAACGCAATCTGGTCGAAACGCTGGAACAGCGTGTCGCCGAACGGACCGAACAGGCGGTGCAGCTCGCCGCACGCAACGCCCAGCTGGAAGAGCGCGACCGTTTGTCCCGCGACCTGCACGACACCGTCAGCCAGACCCTGTTTTCGTCGGCGCTGCTCGCCGACACGCTGCAACAACGCTCGAATGAAGACCCCATGCCCGACCGCGAAACGCTGGACCAGCTGGGCAATCTCAATCGACATGCGCTTGCAGAGGTGCGCGCGATGCTGAACGAATTGCGCGGATCGGACTCGCGCGACGACCAGTCCTTCGTGCCGATGCTCGCCGAGTTGCTGGCGCGCTTCGCCGATGCGCATCCCGAACTGGCACTGGTCAGCGAACTGGACGGAAATGCACAATTGCCAACCGAAGTACAGATGCAGTTCCTGCGGGTGGCACAGGAGGCGCTCAACAATATCGTCAGACATGCGGTCGCCACCCATGTGCGAATCTTCGCACAGGCCGTGGAAGGGCATGCGTTCCTGGAAATTTGCGATGATGGATGTGGCTTTGATACGATGACCAGACACAAGGGCTTCGGCCTTGCGATCCAACGGGAGCGTGCGGCGGCGATCGGCGCCTCAATCGAAATCGCATCGGCCCGCAATTCGGGGACGACCGTAACGATGGCCTGGACGGCGGCAACCCATGACTGACCGGATACGCCTGCTGGTGGTCGACGATCACATGCTTGTCCGCAGCGGCGTCATCAACGCGCTCGGCGCAAGTCCGGACATCGAAATCGTCGGGGAGGCCGATAATGGCGAAGAGGGGCTGTATCTGTGCAGCAAGGCCAATCCCGATGTCGTGCTGATGGACGTACATATGGCCGGGATGGGCGGATGCGCGGTCGCAAAGGCGATCAGCGAACATTATCCCCAAGTCGCCGTGATCGCGCTGACCGTCGCGAACGATCAGGCCACGATGCGCGAGATGGTTGCCGCCGGCGCCAAGGGCTTCCTCCCCAAATCCGTCACCAAAGACGAATTGATCGCCGCCATCCGCCGCGTCCATGCGGGAGAAGCCGTGATCGATGCCCTGCCGGATATGACGGCCGAAGAACCCAGCCGCGAAACGCATGCCACGGCGGCGCCGACCAACAGACTGGCGACGCAACAGCGGCGCGTTCTGGCGCTGATGACCAAAGGCTTCACCAATTCCGAAATCGCCGAATATCTGAGTATTTCGGTGCCGACGGCGCGCTATCATGTCAGCGCAGTGCTGGCGAAACTGGGCGCGAGCAATCGCGCGGAAGCCGTCGCCACGGCAGTGCGCGAATCGCTGATCTCGCAATCGGATTTCTGAAGGCGGCGACCGGGCCGACAGCAACCGGCCCTGTATGGACGTACAGGAAAAGCGGAACGTCCGGCTAGTTTCGCTTTCGCCACCTTTTTCTACTCTCGGATCGGACGGTGCAGCCCGCATCGTCACTATCGTTCGGCAACTGCCGCACGATGCCAATCCGCGGAGTGGCTCTGCCGATGCGTAAACCAAACAGCGATGACCGACACAAGCCGGGCGCCACCGCCGCGATCGGCGTGACAGGGATCGGAGTGGCTCTGTTCAGCCTCGCGCTTGGTGCCTGCAGCGACCCGTCCTCCAACGCCGGTTTCCAGAACAGCGCTGCGGAGCAGGACCAGACCGCCTCGCGCACCGCAGCGGCTGCGCAACCCTGCGCCGACAACGGCCGGCGCCTGCCGATAACCGGTATCTGCGCCGATGCCGCGGTCAGATACCTCAATAGCGCCGGCGGATCGGCAGACGCGCCCGATGGCTGCGCATGGGTGGTTCAGGAAAGCGCTTTCGCCGATGACGCCCTGCTCTACCGCGCGCTGCAATGCCGGTCCAAGCTGACTCGCCTGACATTTTCGCCGGCGGCGCATCTTGCCGAGCTTTCCTATCAGTCGGCGGCCTGGCGCGACCCGGAGGACATGCTTGCGGGGCAGGTGCTGGTTCGCATCGCGCCGATGACCGCCAGCGGCGCCGACGACGCGATCCTCGAAATCGCGCGCCCGGCAATGACCGACCCGGCCGATCGCGCTTTATGCCGCGTCCGGAAAGCGGGAATCGACGTCTGGCCCGACGATGCGCTGGTGGTCGATGTTCCTCCCGATCAGGCCGCGGCGATGCCCGACGACATGCCGCGATCGAGCTGCGGCCCCTTCGGATATAGTGGCGACGAGGCGTCCTTCTGGCGCGTTTTCCAGGGCTATCTCTGGTTCTTCCAGCTCGGACAGGATTTCGCCCAGGTCGATCCCGGCTCCTTCACGCTGATGCGACGAGCCGATGACGGGCGCTGGCAACGCACCGAATAGCCATTGCGGCACGATGCGGCCCGAACGCCGCGAACAATCTCTCAGGAAAGGAAGATCGATGAAGAAATTCGCTATTTTCGCCGCGTTCGGCGCGATGGTCAGCGCCATGCCGGCAGCGGCGCAGATGCATACGCAGGACACGCTCTATCAGCGGGTTGCCGCATGGAACGTCTATTCGGTGCGCAACAACGGCCAATTCTGGCAATGCTCGGCCGAAGCGACCAACACGAACAACCGGATGCGCCTGATCAAGTTCGCATCGGGCAACTCGCTCGTGATCGCTACGCCCTCCTCCCGGCGCGGGCCCTTTACCGGCGGCGTGAATTTCAACAGCCAGGGCGACGGGGTTGAATATTTGACCACCAATGGCTGGGCATTCTTTTCCATGCCGGAGAGTACATTCCGCTCGCACATGCAACAGGGCGTCCGGCTCGGGCTCGATGTGGGTGGCGGCTATTCCTATTACATGCTGTCGGGCTGGCATCAGGCGTTGGGCGCGCTGAACAGCTGCGTCGCGAACCGCGGACGGACAAGCCGCGCGCTGCCGGCCGTCGCCGTACGCTGCGCTTCGGAGAACCAGCTTTGCCAGTTCACCGGCTGGGCTACGGTGCAATATGGCGCCACGAGCGGCACCGTCAGCAGACGGATGCGCGGCCCCGTGATGTGCAGCAACCGGTCGATGGGCAGCGACCCGGCACCCAATGTCCCGAAATATTGCACGATCCGATGAGCCGCCGCGACGCGGTTTCGGCACGGGTTCGACAATATCGCGCAGAGGCCGAAAGCCACCGCCATTCTGTCATTCGAAGCGCCCTCTTCGTTCGGGGAGTCAATCGATGAAACATTCTTTCGCCGGGATCACGGCCATCTCGCTGGCCGCACTCTGCGCCACCGGGTGCGGCGCCCAGACCTTCCAGCGTCCCCAGCTCGAACTGGCCGCCGGGGAGGCCGCCTATGCCACTTATGGTCCCTGGATCTTCTATCAGACCAGTTCGGAAATGTTCGGTGGCCAACTCTCCTGCGCTGCGGTCGCAAACCTGCCGAACTCCGGCACCGCGGTCCGCGTCGAGCGCGTGGCCGAAGGCTATGTTTTCGGCGTCAACGGTTTCGATCGCCAGCAGATCGGCGCAAATGGCGAAGCGCCGCTGGGCATCTGGTTCGACGGCGATGAGGCGCACGGTGCGGAGAATGTCGGTCGCTTCGTCCGGGACCCCGTGCTGCCCAACAACGACTGGCTCAGCGGCTTTCAGGCGATCGAGGATTTCGACTCCCCGTTCGAAAATTTCATCACTGCCAACGAAATCACCTTTGCCGTCTATGGGCCTGGCCGGGACCAGCGGGCCAGGCCGACTTTCCCGATCGGCACCGGCGAGGTCGTGAAACGCGGGCTCGACCGTTGCTACGAAATGGGTCGTCGCGTTGCGGAAGAAACCGAAGGTCCGATCGCGCCATGCCCCGGCAAGGGTTTGCGGCTGCCGCTGAGCGGCCTGTGCCTTTCGGAAGCCGAGACCTATCTCAGGATCGCCGATGGTCCCGAGCCGGAACTGCAGGGTCCGTGCAGCTGGGCGATCAACGAAGCCTGGCTGGCCGGCCAGATGCTCCTTTACCGAGCCGCCGAATGCAGCGGACGCGTCTCTCGCCTCTATGGCAGCGCGGACGCGCATATGGCGTCGCTGGAACGCATCGAAACCGCCTATCACGAAGACGGCAGCGCCTTCGGGAAGCTGGAAGCGCCATTGCCCTATGCCGATGTCTATGCACGCTTCAAGAGCACGCCAGCCGAAGATGTCGAGGCACGCGCCCTGTACGAGGAACCGCGCGACGTCGTGCAGCGCTGCTCGGCTCGCCGCGCGACGGAAGTATCGGACGGCTATATCGTCGATGTCAGTCCGGCCGAACGCGCCCGCCAGCCGCAGGACGAACCGCCGGCGCATCTTTGCGGAGCCTATGGCTATGGCGATGATGCCGATCTGTGGCGCGTCTTTCAGGGCTATGCCTGGTTCCTGAAACTCGGCCAGGACTATCAGGACATCGATTATCGGTCGCTGACCCTGGTCGAGGAGGACGGCAAGGGCGGTTGGCAACTGGTTCGGTAACCCCCGAAACCGGGTCTGTCGCGCTTCGCAGCCGGAGCATGGCGACCGATCCGCTCCAACGCCGCTTCCGAAACTCGTCTTCAAAAAACGAAAAGGCACCGGTCACGTTCGTACGAGACCGGTGCCCTTTTCCCTGCCGGTCGCTCGGACCGGGCGCCTGTCGGTCGCTTATTTGGGCGTGATGGTGCACTCGCCGGTGATACCGCCATTGGCGTCGGCGCTGATCCGGCGAATCTTGCAGTCGCCGCTGCTGACCACATATTCGCCGGAATAGACAATCATGTCGTTGCGACCGCCGGCGACTTCATTCTTGCCGATCGCGATGAAGAAATGCGATTCGACCCCGTCCGATGCCTGAAGCCAGGTTCCGATCAGACGTCCATTATATTTGACTTCCCAGTTGCTGGTAAGCTCGTAGGTGTTCTCGAAATTTGCCGTCGAAATATGGAAATCGACACCGTTGGCATTGTACATGTTCGTACGCGCCGACTGCGCCGAAGCGGTCGCGGCCGCAAAGCCGCCGAGTGAAAGCGCACATGCGATAAGCGTTTTGATTTTCATTTTGCTATCCTCGTGTTGAAATACCAAGGACGAAGCCCCAATCATCAAGTGCGGAAATATTTCTTCTACGCGCAGCGGACCTGCCCGAAGAAGATTCGGAACTAAAATCGGAATTGCACCAGATATTCTCTGCAGGGGCTCTGAACCGCGACGAGAATTAACGAGGATGCACCAAGGCGGAACTAGCCGAATGACTAGTCGCACTACGCCGAATGGCTAGTGGCAGCAGGGATCGCAGGCACGATTTCCCCGCCATGCCGTGCCGAACATCATGGGTCGGTTGCAACGCGCTGCCCCAAACCGCCGTCGGGGAGGCACCATTCCGGCGGACCATGCCTTCACAGGCATAAGGGAAATGGTAGCGGAGGAGGGATCCACCAACCTCACTTAAGTAGCTGTTAAATTGGCGGTTCTCTATTAGCTTCGCCAAAAATACCCCCTGCAATACCCCCATCTTGGGACCTTTGCGATGAGCGGATATTCGATCGCGGCAAACCGTTGGACTTATCCCGAGCAGTGGGCATTCACTGCGCAAGTTGGTGTATGTCGCAGGCAGCATAGCTCCCACTCACGATACCTGAGAACCAATCCAGATCACTCTGCCGACGACATTGATCGCCTTTCGCTGAACACCGTTCCAGCTTGGATAAGCGGGATGGTCGGTCAGGACAGAAATGCGATTTTTGGTCGGGTCCAGAGCGATCCTCCTGACGAACGTCTCTGACGATCCCCGGACAGCGTAGAGCCCGTCGTGAAGGGCATCGTGAGAGCGCAACCTTTGGATTATGACTTCGTCGCCGTTCTGCAGGGTCGGCTGCATAGCCTCACCAGCAATGGGTAAGATCGCCAAACCTGCAGGCCTGTTGCATAGGCGTCTTAGCCAGGCTTCATCTACGATCCGAGATCGTTCCTGTGGGATTTCCAAGCCCTTGGCCTCAATTACCGGCACAGTGATGACCGAACGTCGCGGAGTTGAAGAACTCTCTTTTCCGCCGAGCAGTTTGGCAGGAACATCGAAATGCAAAGCCAGCTGAGCGATGTCGCTTTGATCGAGACGCGCGGGCGTGCCCCGCTTGATGTATTGCTGGATATAGGCGGAGTTTCGGCCAAGCAGACGCGAAACCGCAGCGTAGGTCTCGTCCCGCTCGCGGATCAAATCATCAAGCGCTTGCCTCGGGGTCATCCTATCCACTCCTAGCGTATCCTATTCCACTATCACGCCAGAGCGGATAATTCCTACTCGGCGAGTTGCGCGGCCCAACCTAGGTTAGGCTTTCTGGACAGGTTTCGAAGGATGCGGTGGTTGGCTTATCAGCACTACTGGGTGGGGCTCGATGCGGGGCATCTCGAAACAGCCGTTTGCCTCATCGACGCAGAGGGCGGGATCCTCTTCGAAGCGATATGCGAAACGAAATCTGGACCCATCAGAGATATTCTGCGGAGGTTTGGCGTCGAGGCAGCGCAGTGCCTCACGATCGAGGCCGGCAATGGCACACAGATGGTTCGCGAACTGCGCTCATTCGGATTTCCCGTTGAGGTGGTCGATGTACGCAAATCGAGCAAGTTCCTGGCAATCAGGCGGCAGAAGACAGATGTCCACGATGCCCGAGGGCTCGCAGAGCTCGGGCGGCTTGCTCGATCGATGGGGTCGCAGGTTTTCGTGAAGCCAATGGAGCATCAGAATATCCGAACTCTGATCAATGTTCGGAGAACAATGCTGAAAAACCGCGCCAGGACGGATGCGCTCATCCAATCGATTTTCAGGTTATACGGCGGGAACGTGAAACTTCTGAACGGAAAGGGTGCGCTAGCCGCTGAGGTGAACGACCAGGTGCGGAAAATGCGGCAGCACGGGCTTGAAATCGGGGTCAATCTGCAACCGCTCGTCGAAATTTCCGAGGCTCTGAGAGAGCAGATCTCCGCTCTTGACCGGCAGATGCGCAATATCGCATCGAACAATCCTACATGTCGCAATTTCCAGACGATCCCCGGCGTCGGAGCTGTGATCGCGCTTTCGTTCTACAGTGCCATCTGCGATCCACATCGATTTAAGCGGAGCCGTGACGTTGGCGCATACTTGGGCCTGACCCCAACCCTATATCAGTCAGGCGCCACTTCACGCCGGGGGCGTATCAGTCGGCACGGTAACAAGCTGACACGGATGCACCTGATTACCGCAGCCACCGTGCTACTTTGCAGGATTGAGATCGAAAGCCGTCTTCGCACTTGGGGTCTCGAGCTGGCCCAGCGGGTTGGGTTCCTGAAGGCGCGCGTTGCCGTGGCCAGGAAGCTTGCGGTGATCATGCTCGGAATGTGGAAATCAGGTTCGCCGTTTCGCGCAGACGGCGAACCTTCGCTGTTCCTCCAGCAGGAGGAGGCAGGCTTGGACCCCGTTCTGATTTCTGGGACGCAGATCTCGCTGTAGGTAATTGGGCCAAGCCTGCCGTCAATCGCAGCGTTCACTTCAGACAACAGCTCATAATGTCGCAAACTTGCAGCATTATCCCCTGAAACAGCGTTACGGTGTCAAAATTGACGCATTACGAACCCGATCGCGACCTGATGCCTACAGGTAGCCATTGAATGCTCGTGCTCTAACTCGGGAATTTGGGCCGCGCTGCAAAGCGATCGTTCGACACTAACTTGGGAGCGGAGTTGCGGGGAAAGCTAACTTTCGGGCGAGCGCCTCAATTTCGTCGCGCCAAGCTAACTTCTCCTGCCATGACTGACGAATAGACGAGGCTCCGTAGATGGCACCAGCCAACTGCCCAGCGATTGCCGCAGTGGTGTCTGCGTCGTCACCAAGGTTGGCTGCCAGCAACACCGCATCATCGAAGTTATCGGTATTTGCTACACACCAGATTGCCGCTTCGAGGCTGTGAGCCACGAAGCCGCTGCTCGAAATTTGATCTCGGGCCTTCCCGCGCCAGCTGCCGGCGACAATCGGCCCGATGTGTGGACCGTAGGATCCGCGAGCATCTCCCAGTGCACTGTCGAAATCGGCACCGAGAATCGCCGCTCGCAGCATCAGCGCATAAGCTTCGCACGCTTCCAGGCATGCATCGGCCGCGTGGGTGGTCATACTCTGCCGACGGGCCACTCGTGTCATCACCGCAGGATCAGCCCGGATGCCCCAGATCGCGACTGGTGCCAGCCTCATCAGAGATCCATTTCCTGCTGAATAGGGATCGTCCGAACCTGAGATGGGATCCCCGCTCTGTTCAAAACGCGAGAGTGCTTGGCGAGTGGTGATCCCGATATCGAAACAGTGGCCTGTTGGGCTGTAAGCCCCATTCTTCCACCATTCGACAAATCGGCGTTGTGCTTCTTGGGGTTCAAAGATTGAGCCCTTGGCCGCACTAGCCAGAAGAGCGTCCCCGAGAGCAAGAGCCATCGCGGTATCATCAGTCCAGGTGCCCGCGTCCAGACCGAACGGCCCTCCCCCGACCATATCGGTGATATGGTCATAGCTATCACGAGGCTTGAACTCGAGCGTCGTCCCCAAAGCGTCTCCGACGGCCAAACCGATCAGACATCCACATGCACGATCGTACACGCGCCAAAGCTCGTGCAGATGGTTCTCCTGCGCCCTGGTTTCGATGGCCCCAGGTCGCACCTCTCTTACTCGTGCAATCGCGCTAGCGGCGTCAGCTTCGCCTAGTTCGATAAGCAGCCTCGCTGCTACCGTTCCCGCCCTGCCGAGACCGCCCCTGCAATGGACGAAAACGCTTCGTCCTTCTGCGAGCATGCCGCGCACGCGAGGTCCAGCGGATCGCCATCGTTGCTCAAATTCATCACCGGGTGCGGTAACATCAACGATTGGCAGATGAAGCCACTCCATGCCGCGAGCGGTCACTTCCGCTTCCAAATTGGAAACGCCAAGAAATTCGATCTCATGATCCTCGATTAGAGATATGACTGCGGCGGCTCCCCAGTCGCGCACCGCGTCCAAGTCGACAGCGAGATCGCGCTCCCAATCGAAGCCGGCAAATGCCGGCCCCCGTTTACCGGGACAGAACGATACTCCAATTCGCCCGGTCGCTGCTGACAGCGTCGGGATCTGGATAGGGTCGGTTAAGCTCTTCCGAAGGCTTCTACTCATTGTGCCTGACTAATCCCTACCTACGATAAAGTTGGCCGCATCTGAGCGCCCTGCGCATCAAACAACACTTGGGAACGCGTTGGCCTCGAGGCAAACCCCAAACCAAGCCGGAATAATCTGTGCGTCCACCTATGGCTCGAACTTCCTTCGCAATTCTTCTGCATGCGCAGCAACCTCAGGAGATGTGGCAGGCGATGCGAACCGCATCAGCCATTCTGACCAGCTTGCCGCAGCAAATCTGACACGGGCACCGCTCACCGCGACAGAGAAGGCCTCGATTTCCGCCCGGTGCTCCGAACGCGCTGAGGCTGACACCCGCGAAGGCTCGGCAAAAAGATAGACCAAGACCGGCGCGCGGCAGATCCGCCGGGCTTCAGTTACCAGCCCGAATGCATGCTTCACGAGCTGGGCAGCATCGAGATAGCGGAAAGAAGACGGCGCCAATCTCAAACTGTCACGCATAGCGCACCACGGGTCCATTTCTTCTCCCCACACATCGCGATCGTACGCATTGGAGAGGATGGCATGCTTGGTGTCGCGAAATGGTTCGAAGCGTTTGGATTCGACTCCGATGAGACAACTGTCGGTGACAACGGCAGCATCAAGCCAGGGATGACGACCGCCATTCCAAGGGAAGCGCATCTGTCGTTCGATCTCGACGGAAATTGGCGGCCATTTGAGATCGTCAAGCCCAGGGAAAGGCGGGAGCAAGGCCGGTCTCTCAATGAACCAGCCGAACCCATTGACCGCCAAAGCGGCGCTACTCTCGGGGCTTTTGAATTTTCCGGAGGCCAGTTCGTTACCGCCTGCTATGGCTAACGAGTGGCGCACGAGCCTCTCGGGGACTCCTGGAAGGAATAGTTCGCTCATGACCCCATAATAGCTCGGAAATGCGTCAAAATAGGTCGCATCATCAAATCCGCCAGCCAACTGCCAGGACAAATTCAACCTGAACCTGACTTTGGCTGGAACTCCTGCAATCGTCTGCTGACAATAGCCTTGTCGGACGAAATCCTAAGCAAGCGCTTGGCTCTATCGTGGGCAAATTCATCGACCCCAAGGACTATGAGTGTGATGCCGTTCATCGGCAACAATTCGCGGCGGCGCGCGTCATAACGTCGGCGCTGCTCTCCGCGAGGCACTCCAGAGACAGTTGGCTTGTCATCGAAAAAGCCGACACGCTCGTTGTGCTGACGCTCGTGATATTCCACGACAAGCCTTAGTTCCGGATAAAAGCCATCGACCGGTAAAGGCCTTCGGTTCCCGCGCAGATCGGGATCTCCGGTAAGAAAAGGAAAGCAATGCTGACGCACTGCTTTCAGCCCGAGAAACTCATCGCAAAGGTCGAGAACATATTGCTCGTCGCGGGCAGACACCCTTGGCTTCGCGTCAACAGCCTTCTTGACCGACCGAAAGTTTGAAGGCTCTCCGCATAACCTCGCCATGACATTTTCCATGTCTGCGTGTTGACTGCTCCCACGCATGACATCCCAGCGGCCGTTGTGCGAATGCCAACCCAGTCCCGCAGCTCGAAGGGCGGCGCGAAACCGCTTTGGATCGATACCGTTGGCATTCGCCATCTCGATGGCGGTAATCAGTTGATCTGACATTTTGCTGCCCAGTCATCCATCAATGGAGGCTGCTGACCATTGCTGCTTCAATGCCAGCCCAGTCATGCTCGTGCGATCCTGAATTGTTCGACATTCCAGCCTTGGTCAAACAGCCCTTGGGAAAAGTGTAACTGTCGATCCGACGTTCCGGCTCCTCCCGCCAAGCTATGTTCACCGCCCAGAACTTCGGGAAAAAATATAGGCTTGAGTAGGGCAAGTGGTCGTGGATCCACCAGGCAAGCTTCCGCCAATCACCTTCATTCTGAAATGCATCCCAGAACGCTGGGACTACGACGCACGCCGTTGCCCCCATTCGCCCCGCCGAGTCCCGACGATCCCAAATGTGGCCAGCGAAATTGGCATCGTTCGAAGCGCAGTTATATCCGCTTTTCCCCGCTACTTGCATCTCATTGCCCAGCCCGTTGACTTCGCACGAGCGAAAAGCAGATCGGACAGCGATGCGACCGAACCGATCCTGCAAGGGCTCAAGTAGTTCTTCACAGAGCCTGCTTCCTGCCGCGATCGCCAGGTCAGGATCATCAGGTACATTATTTAACCCGTGAACGGCTGCAATGTCGGAGAATAGGAAATCCCGCATGAAGAACGACTTCGACAGCCGAACGCGGCCAAAGTCTGCGAGCGTAGATACAGAATCGGGCTTTCTCATAGGGTCGGTCTATCTTCATTATGCGTCAAAAGCGGTCGTAGTAGAGGGTGTCGTTTGCCAAAGTGGTTGGGAGGCGCTCTAGACGCGTTCCAACCACTCTTGCAGTAGGTTATCAGCTCTCGGCCAGCACTTGCCAACTGTTGTATAGTCAGGATGAAATGTCACTAAGTCGTCTGCGCAATATCGTGAACCTCGCAGTGCCCACGCTTTTTCGCCAGATCGTTGGTGGACGAGTACGATGCGAAAGCGAGGCAACTCTTCAGCTACACCTCGGACGCATAATTTCGTCGGCCGCCGATCTCGAGATCATCAGCGAGCGCGAGACGTTTTCTGTCGAACTAGAAAAGCCGCTGCGGAGCAATGGCGGCAAGCGTGGGCGGATCGACGTGTGGTTTCGACTTACAGACGGTGATGGCCGCGAATGGCGTTGTGCGATCGAGCTTAAGTTTTTCAAACGGGAAAACCACCGCGAACCAAACAATCGCTACGACGTGTTCAAGGATATCGCCAGGCTGGAGCAGTGCGCAGATGTCGCGGATCTAGGGTTCATGTTGGTGGCGACCGATCATCGACATTATGTCGACCAGACAAGCTATTCCAGCGACACGAGCGATTTCGATTTCCGCCATGAGCGAGAGTATGCAGGAGGAACCGCCCTTACTTACAAGACCGGCGCGTATGGCCCCCCCATTACCCTCGCTGGGAATTATGCGTTTCGCTGGTCAGAGTGCAGCTCCGCGCTCCCGTACTTGCTAGTCGAGGTTCCCCCGATCCGGCTTGGCCCCGCCTGAGAAATTGACACTCTAACAAACCGAACCAATCACGGTTCGAGCTTGATCTGCAATTCTTCGAGAGCAGCCACGTCGACGCCCTCGTCAACGAGACGGTCAAGATAGGCCAGCAGGTCGTCTTGCCGCGGCTGCCCAAATGCGAGCCGGTAGAGTGTCAGGCTGCGTTTGAGCCAACGTAGCCGCGTGTTTTCCCGACTCATGGGTAGCATTGGCACGCGGCGCTCGACCTTTACCGGACCATCAAAAACCCAGTACGGAACAAGTTCGGATTTGCTCGTGGTAGCGCGCTTGGCCGCGTTGAACATCGCCTCCCATGGGTCCGCAGGTGGCTTTGTAGAAGTGCGGATTGCATCGGCGTGTGCCCGGGCAACATTATGCCGGACCGCATGTCCTTTGAACCGGTGAACACGCCCTTCCCTTTGTTCAAGATCGACCGGGTTCCCCGGGAGATTCCAATGGTAGACTCGATAGCAATAGGGATGAAAATCCAAGCCTTCCTGACCAATCGATGTCGTGGCCAGCACGAACGGTCTGAAAGGCGAGTTGAACGCATCTCGCACGCTTCCGAGCCGCACGGTTCCGCCTTCATCATCCTTGTATTCAGCCAATCGCATAGCGAAGCGACCGCGCATCCTGATGGACGGATGAAAGACGACCTTGCCGTCTTCAACTCCCACATCATCGACATCAATCTGGGAGGGGCGGACTGACAAGGCGTGGGTCATGGCTGCGGCCACGCCGGCGACACGGTCACGCTCGGAGCTCCCGGCCAAACCCTCGCCTTCGACGAGATAATGGGCGTACTCGTCGAGCACTGACTGGAGGTTGTGCTCGACACCATGCGTCAATGCGCTGCGCCAGTAATGGTCATCGCGCTCTTGCCGTAGGAGAGCAACGGCGTCGTACTGATTGAAGAGCGCCCGAAAACCCCAGGCGATTGATGCCGCGGCGTCCAGCAAATGCGGGTCATCCCAAGCCAGTCCTGGCGCAATGCGATGGAGCGCGCGCAATGCACAGACAGCCGGACTTCCCAAGGCTACATCGACCAGCAGATCCAGCGTGTTGTTGTCGAGCTCCCCGAGGGATGCCTCGGTTGCAGTCCTTCGCAACTCGGCGATGTGCTCTCGAAAGCCTTCCTCCTGGATCGTCCATCTGTAACCGAGATACTGCAGCCACTCGGAAGACTTGGTCTTCAACAATACGTCGATCGTTGCCGGTGTGGACCATTCTGCATCCCTGCCAGCTGCTTCTTCACCTTTTTCCTTGGCGAACAGGTGCCCCAGTGCAGTACGAATACGATCCGCAATCTCTGCGCGCATTTCTGCAACCGACAATTGTTCCGGAGCGCCAGAAAAGACGCTTAGCGGATCACAGATTCGGGCCAGTGTTGGTGACGGATAGATCAGGTGTAGCGCGCGCATCGCAGCCGGGCGACCATCGACCAGCTTGAACTGAAGCGGACGGCGGCGCGTGGCTTCCGAGTAGGATCGAACGACCGACGCTGCCCCCATCCGCCGTTCGGCCTCGTAGGAAAGCAGTGCGGCAAGCGCATCTGGCACCATCTGCCATGCAGAAAAGACAAGCGCTTTCGTAGCCGGTGTGCCCTCAGATGCCGGGCCATAATATGTGACCGCCGGGGGAAGCCAGAGGTGCTGATGCAGCCCGGAGTCAAACAAATCAGCCATCAATGCTCGAAGGCGCCCATTAGCCGGATCAATCGGCTGATAAGCTTCGACCTGTTCACGACTGATGCCCAGCGCCTGCGCATCGCTCAACGCTGATATCAGGGCCGGGCTTGAATTTGCGGCTTTATCCTTCAGGCGATGCTTTAGCGTGTAATCACGCATAAAATTCAGGAGGTAAGGGGCGGACTTCCAATACTCGATGATTTCGCGCGCATCGACGGCTCGCGCCACGCGGGAAAACGCTTCGGCCTGAAGGAGATCGGAAGGTGCGAGCGGCACGTTGATCGATGGCTCCGCCAGCATCGAATCCCGTTCAGCAGTACTGCCAACGCGCTCGGTGCGCGCCATAACGCGCTTCAGTGTACGCTGAACCTTGTTGCGCGCGCGCTTGGCGTCGGTCGCGCTCGTCGGCAGTTGCTGGAGCAGCTTACGAAAGCGGCGCATTTCGCGGTCAAGTTCGACCTTGATGGTCGCCCCCTTATCGCGGCCGTAGAGGAACTCGATTGTTTCGAGGAAGTCCTCGTAGTGATCGCCGTCATCGGGCTCATCGCCCGAGAGCGTGAGCATCTTGTAGGGAGTTGCGGAGAGTAGAAGGGTACGTGCGCTGGCTGTATCGTCAGAATAGTCAAACAGGGCCCGTGCGAGCTCGGCCGGCTCCCCCTCACCGCGCAGCAATTCCCGAAAACGTTGGAATTCGTCGAGGATGATAAGATCTGGCTTGAGCGCACTGACGCAAGCGTGCGATAGCATGCTCCGTAGCGCCCCGATTACCTCGTTTCGTTTCCAACGCTTCTCGTCAGGGTATGTTGGCTGGCGGCGCGGGAACAGCGAGATCATTTCGTCGATTGCCGACAACAGCGATGCATCTTGACGGACTGCGTCTTGGAAGTTCGAAACTATCGTCGGATCAATACCCTCAAGTGACATGCTACCGACGCACGCATCCCAGCGTCCATTCCCGGCGTCCACTTGCAGCGCGTTTCTGAGCGGCGTGAACGAAAAGCCCATGGCTTCAAGCAGGCGATGCAAGAGCGCCCGTTCTTCAACGACCCCGGTGGTGGATCGAAGATTGAACGTGGTTCCAGGCGTGAGGCTGATGAAATTGACCTTGTTCGCAGACAGATCTTGTTCGCCGCGAAGCTGCAATGGCACCAAGGTCATGCGAGTGGGCAAGGCCATCGCACGCTTTCCCAATACATTGAGACGATTGAGATTTTGCGCGGCGATGGCCTGATTGGAGCAGATGTATAGAATGTCGATCCGCTTTGATCGATTCCACAGCGCTTCGATGGTCTTGGCGATCACCCCGCGGGCAACCATGGTTTTGCCCAGACCCACTTCGTCTGCGACCAGGAACTGACGCACTGGATCGGGGCCATGCAAACGGTCGAACACATAGTCTACCGTGCGACGCTGAAAGCGCTTGAGTTGAGCGAGTGCGGCGCCCGCGTCGAACGGCTCATTCTCCATGGCCGGACTCCTCCAGTACGGCACGGAATGTCTGCCAGAGGACCCGAAACTCTTCGGGTATTGGATCGGCACCTTCTGTTTTTGACTCTGCTAGCCTGGTCATCAGACGATCAACTGCATTCAGCCGTCCATCCTTGGCGCAAAGGGCCCGGACGAGTTCTTCGAGCAACGGTTCATCATCGGCCATGGCCATGGCCCACCCTGCCCCACTGCCGCCTCCGTCGGCCGCCAAAGCCGCCGCAAACGGATCACCGAGTGCGGTGAGCAAGAGCCTCAAATAGCGCAGGAATGTTTTGCGATCATTGATCACCGATCGCATGATCGCTGCGTCTCGCTCGGCCGGTAGGCCCTCAATCGGCAAGCCAGTGCTAAAAAGGATGCTTTGACCGGTTGCCCGTTCCTTCATTTCGATCGCCAGAAAGCGTGTGACATCGGCGAGCGGAACCACACCCAAGTCCAAAGCCGCACCGGCTTCCAGTGATGCCTGAGCATCCTTGGCGTGCCCTTCCCCTCGGGTTATCGGCCAAACCCGCACGCGGTTGATGTCCGCAAGTGCAATGCCTCCGGCAGGTGGAACCAGCCACATGCGCCAATTGCCTGGGCCCTCGGTCGCGTCTGCTTCACAACGGATGCTGATGCCTCCGCGGGCAAGCGCCCGCCGAGCAATGAGGAGCACTCTTTCAGCAGCGCGCTCGGAAGCTTCAGCAGCAGCCAGTTCTCCTGGAATGAAAGCGCGAGTCAGTCGCCCGAACCCGTTTTCGCCGAGAATGGTCTCGATCGACCCCAGCTTTGACGTCTTACCCGTGAACGTGATGAAGAACTCGACATTTCGCCCTGAGATGAACGCGGGCGTGGTCGCATTTCCGGAGCCCAAAGTCAGACGGGTATCCCAGCTATGCTCGGCAACGATTATCTTGGCGTGGAGCCCTTCCAGAGCTGACGAAACAGCTTCCTCACCATCCTCACGCTCGGCCATTTCATCTAGGACCGCGACATGTTCGAAATCTTCGAGTGTTTCGGCAGCTATGCAGGCAAGCTGATCGGGCCTGCTTATCAAGATTTCGGCGGAGCGGCGTGCCTTTCCAGCCAACATCGACAACGCATCATCATCGCAAAATGGCGAGACTACACCGATACGGGTGCATTCCGGCGGCTGCCAAGGCCGCCCTGCCAGCCCGTTGACTGCGAACTCAAATTTTTCACACGCATCAGGCAATGCCCAGTCAGCAAAGCGCATGTCTTCGGCGAGTTCCATAGTGAGCGCCCGCTGCTCATCCGGGACGGGGCTGACCGCGAGATCTGGGAGCGCGGAGAGCAATGCATACAGGGGACGGTTCTGGGCCTTAGGCTGGCGAGTGCGGCGTCCGTCGAGACGCACGGCTATGTCCCATGACCTGTCGCGCGTGAGATTGCGTGACAATACGAGCACCCTCAGAAGATCATCGCCCTCTTCGTCCAATGGCTTGAACCGCAGCGCCCAGATTTTCGGATGGAAGCTACCCTCACCTGGCGCTTGGACTTCGACGATAACCTTCTCGAGCAACGAGCAAAGTCGAGATTGTTGGGCAAGTCCCGCATGGATTTGACCTGCCTCGGCGAAGACGGCCAAGCGCCCCGAAATCCGCTCCGCTCCCTCGAGCAGAGCAATAGGATGCTGCAAAATTTCGTCTCTATTGTCGGCGGCAAACAAAGCCAGGCTGACCGGCACGGCTAGCGCGGTCTCAAAATCGAGTGAGAATGTCGTCGCCACGCCGGCATCGAAGCGATACCCGGGGGGAGCCTGAAGGCTATCGCCGTACAGAAGCCGGTTTTCGGGATCGAGCGTTGTCCTGCTCAACGCTTGAGATCCTTCAGATGGCTTTGTGCGATTGACCAGCGAAACTGAAGCCTTCCAGTTCCGGATGCTCCTTGCCAACGGTCCCGCGCACTCTTGTTTGCAAACCGGGATTGCCCCTTTTTGAGCCTCCTCTCACGCGTCATGACGAGCCCGTTTGCAGCGTCGCGATTGCGGCCCAATCCTCCCTCCTTCCGCACCAAGGCCACCCATTCGGTGACAAACCGCTTGGCCGGTTCGAGGACCGAATGTCCGGTATGACGTGTCTCGTGCCAGAAATCATCCAGCGACCAGGATGCCAATTCCTTGGTATCGAGTTCGTCGCTCCATTCGGTGAGTGCGGTTTGGTAGCGCTCAATCCAGTCCTCGTTTTCCCGCAGCTCACTCAACAGCAGATTGTAGAGCAGCGCGGCGCCATGCATGACGCCCGAGAATATCCTGGCATGTTCAACCAGCACTCGTGCCTGAGCAGGAAAATCCGCAATATGCGGATGCAGCCATATTGCATCTGCCTTTGCCCGATCGCTCCGGCTTGCCAAATAGGTCAAGAGGCTGTGGGGATGGCGATCGACAAGGCGATCGACAAGAAAACTCGCCTCGTCCGGTTCCAGATCGAAATCGACGGTGTCAGGCCATCCCTTCGGTGGCTGAGGCATGCGGTCGTGCCACAGATGTCGATGCCGCTGTGCCCCGCTCATGTCGTCTTCGACGTGATCTTTACCAGTATCCTTGGGCCAGTGCGGCAAGGCGGCAAAATAGGACTCAATCGAACCAGGAAATTGCCGGATACCCCAGCTTTCCAGTCCCGACCAATAGATACTGCTAGGCAGGCGCTTGAGCTTCTCGCCAGCGTCCTTGCCAATGATGCCAACGGCACCAGGCGCGCCAGAAATCAGCGCCTGGCCAAGTTCGATTTCCTTCTGACATGCTTTGGCTGCAATGTCTCGCGGACTGAGATGAGACGGCAGGGAGTCGAATATCCACGGAATGAACAGCATGTACCGCAGCCGCGTGTGAATGGTGCTCGTTCCGGGAAAAAGATGATCGGCTATGGAATCCCTGATCGCGCCAAGCCCAAGCTCGTCGCGGCTATCCTGCTCACGGAACAGGTCCATCAACCGCTGCGCACGATCGCGTTCTGTCTCGTCAAAATCGACCCAGCCAATTGCTGAACTCATTTTTAGCGCCAAGTGCCAGTGCCCCTCAGATCCCTCTGCCCAGCGTCAGTTCGCCGGTCTCTGTCCAGAATACGGCGACGCCATCAACGGACTTGCCACCCATTAGCCCAACTGCATCAACATAGGCTGCCAGTTGCGACCAGTAGCGTTCGAAGCGAAGCGCGTGATCTTCCGCCGCCCCGCTCTTGTGATCGACGATCATGAACCCGCTGGTGCCTTCAGCGATAAGGTCGAGGATGATGCTCTGCCTCCCACCATCTGAAAGAGGGACCTCGATCGGTTGCTCAACATGTAGTCGGGGATAGCCAATGTCCGCGAAAGCCTGTCGCAGAGCATCTGCCTGCTGCACAAGAAATTCGACTTCGGCATCGAGAATGCGGCAATGCTCCTGAACCCTGTGGCGTAAATCAGGACGGCAGAGAAGAATGCGCAGCGCTTCGTGGATCGCCGTGCCCTTATCGGTCGCCTGCAGGAGATCAGGTCCGGCCAGCTTTACACCTGGTGCGATCACACGCGTCTCGATCTGGGATGGAAGCGGGCGTGACGTAGCAATTGCCTGCGAGGGGCTTACCACAGATGCCATGTCGTCGATCGGGCGCCGCTCCAGGGCAAATCGCAGCTCGCGGTCGGACGCGTCGAGATGAACTTTGTTCTCAGCCTCGAACGAAGCCGGCAACTCCTTGCTGCAGATCGTCATGCGCGCAGGAAATTCTTCGGCGCCGACGCTGACCTGGTTACCCTGAAATCTGATGCCGCAAACGTCGTTCAGAAGGCGGCGGCCAGTTATCGGTAGAGGCGGATCAACCTTCTCATCGTCCTGCGGCCATTCGATAATCAGGCGGTCCCGCGCACGGGTCAGGGCCACGTAAAGCAGCCGCCTCGCTGTTTCTTCGGACTCCGGATGGAGTTCATGAAGAAAGCGATCGGTCGCTTCAGGCGCGGCAAATTCGGGAGCATAGGCGAGCGTTGCCTCCTCGATCACATGATCTAGATCGTCGAACCCCGGAAATTTGGTGCTGAAGGTCCCGGCACGGGGGTCGAGCTTGTGGTCGAGCCCGCAGACAACGACGATTGGCCATTCACGTCCTTTAGACGCGTGCCAGGTGACGATCTCGACTCCGTCGGCCTCGCTGCCTGAAGGGTTAGGCCGCAGATCTTCGCCTTTGAGCCCGACCTTGTTCTCAAGCCAGCCGAGAAAAACGTTGGCGCTCTGCCCATAAAAGCCGGATGCTTCGCGCATGTCGCGGTGAGCATCCATGAATGCTGCCGCTTCCGCTTCGAACCGCAGCAGGTCGGCTCTCATCTGGGCTGGGTCATCGAGCCTGTCGCACCATTCGCGAAGGCCCGCGACTTCGATGACTTGATGAACCAGACGATCAACTGGGGTCGCGAGCGAGTCGGGCCAAAGTTTCTGCAGCGCAGTCAATTCAGGCGTGTCGATCCGGCCTTGCTGGGCAAGCGCCCTGATCGCGTCCGGAAGTGCTGTCGCCCCGGGACCAAGCGTGGCCGTACAAATCGCGGCATGGCTGTCTGCAGGATCAACGGCGAACCGCAGGGCAAAGCACGCGGCCTGGACGATCTTGCTCTGCCACCAGCCGCCTTCAGCCACGCGAACCGGCAGGCCAAGTGATCGCAGCGCGCTGGCATAGCTCGCGCAATGGCTATGGGTCGGGCACAGGACCGCGATGTCTCTGGGCTCCAGCGGTCGCAAATTCTTCGTATGCCTGTCGATGATCGTCACATGATCGTCGGACAGCAGGGAGAGCAGGCGATCCGCGACGAAATGCTGGGGCTTCCCGCCGGAGCGCGCGCCGCGCTTGTTAGACAGTTCTATTATCTCAAGCGCGGTGTCATGTCCGGTGGGGTTCTGCGCGGTGAGCGAAGTGTAGTCATCGCCGAAAAGGCAAGGACCGAGCGCGTTGACGAAATCCATGATCCGCGGATCGGAACGCCAGTTCCGGTTGAGCGGGCTGGTTTCAAACTGCTTCGTGAGCGCGACCGTCAGCCGTGGGTCGGCACCTTGAAAGCCCATGATGGCCTGCTTGGTATCGCCGACGACGAGCGAGCGCTTCGCTTGCCGCGCCAGGGCCCACAGGAACGTGAATTGGATCGGGTTTGTGTCCTGGAACTCGTCGACAATGACACAGTCCACCTCATCCATGATCGCGGCAAGCACGCCGGGCTTCTCATCGAGAATCCGCGCGGCGTTGGTGACCATGTCGCTGAAATCGATGACTCCGAGCTCCCGCTTGCGGGTCTCGTAGTCGGTCATGGCCGATTGCGCGCCTTCTACGAGCGCGCGAGCATGGGAAACCGCATCTTCGAGCGGGCCCGGATGATAGACCAGTGTGTCGGCCGCCGTCATGACCGCAGCGGCCAGGTCATCGTAACCATCAGGCGTCGGACTGCCGCGCTTGGACTGGCGAAGATCGCGCAGGCGCTGCCAGAGCTTCCAGTCCTTCCCTCCGGTCGAGAGGAGTTGTTCGGCTTGCTTCAATGCGCGGAAATTATCCCGAAACGCCGTCTTGGCCGCGGCACTTCCAGCGTCGTCCGCCAGCGATCTCGGAAAGGCGAGAAGCAGCGCGTCGACAGCCTGTTTCAAGCCAGCCGCCAGGGCCTCTGGCGTCCCGACCGGCTGGCGATATCCCTGCCTGATCGACGCCTCGACGAAGTCGGCCATCGCCGGGTCGCTTCCGCGCGGTCCAAGCGTTCGCAGGAGTGCGATGACGCCGAGCAATGTCTTGCGGAAGCTGTCTTCAGCCGTGTCGTCCGAGATGAAGCTACCCCGGTAGCCATAGGCCCCGAGGTTACGGGAGAGCTCGCTTAGCGCCTGGTTCTCCTCGATCGAACGGCGGATGAGCAGGTCCTGCTCGTCTTCTGCGATGAGACGTTGCTGCGGCGAAGAGCCTGCCGCAAAGGCGTGCTCAATCAGCAATCGGCGACCAAGTCCATGGATTGTGGAAACATAGGCTCGCTCAACGGCCAAAGCCGCTTGCAGATTGCCGTCAGCAATCAGTGCTCCGCGGATCCTCTGACGAAGTTCCCCAGCCGCGGCCTCCGTGAAAGTGACGGCCAGTATCCGCTCTGGCCGAACTTTGCCGTAACGCACCCACTGGGTGAGGGTTTCCTGGATGTGATGGGTCTTGCCAGCCCCTGCACCGGCTGGAACGATCGAAAGCTCAGTCATCTTCATTGTCCGTAAGGGCCACCGAGGGGCTGATGTCGTCGCGCATGAAAGCGGCGATCAACGGACTGTCTTCCAGCGCATAGGTGCCGAGCGCGGCGGAACGCTGGAAGAACTTCTCGTCGGCTGTAGTGTTGGTATCGAGGCGGCCGGCATTGAGAGCATCGAACCGCGTCGAAATGAGCGCCAGCGCATGCTCGGCAATATCGCCCGCAACAAGTTCGACCTCAGCGCTATCGAACTCGTCGATCCCGTTGAGCAGGACATTCCCGTCGTTGAGGGTGTGATAGGCGACTGCCGGGAGCTTCGACCACCCGCTCAACGCCTCGGCAATACGGACCACGCCTTCGTTGCTGCGCTCGTCGAGCCGAACGCTCATGCGCCGGTAGAGATCAACCTGTAGATCCCATCCCTTCTGGAGACGCTGGCGACGCGTGCCGGAACTGCTCTTCTTGTAATCCACGACGATCGGCTGCCCATCGGGAAGCCGCAGCAGGCAATCGGCTTTGCCGTGCACGGGATGACCGAACAGCTCTCCCGAGAGCCAGAACTCATTGCCCACGATCTCGGCGTCCAGAGATTTGAGGACCAACGACCAATGCTTCGCGGACTTGGTGATTTCTGCCTCAAGCGTGTTGCGCTCGACCGCCCATGCCGACGTCTGGAGAAACGGCGCCAATGCGCGAATGCGATCGAGCAGTAGGTCGGGGACCTTGGCTTCGATCTCTTCATTGGACGGATGCGCCTTGCCCGGCAGAAACAGGCGCTCGAAAACCTCGTGCGCGAGGGATCCGCGAAGCATGACGTCAAGCGCCTCGGGCTGCCAGGAAACATGTTCGGCGCCCAGCTCAGCGAGGAGCCAGGCCAGGGGACTGACCAGAAGCTTTTCGAGCCGGCTCGGGCTCTGCGCTCGCACACTGCCGTCTTCCTTCTGGCGCAGCCCCAGAAGATTGAAGTCGAACGCATAGTGCGGCGGCACCTCCGGCATCAGCGCCGGTTCAATCACTGGTCTGGGCTTCCACGCCACCAGCCTGTCCCAGATCGTTCCCTCGCTATGGTTCAAAGGCACGATCAGATCCTCTGGGTCCTCTATCCCTTCCACAAGCCGCGAGATCAGCGGCAGGCTCGACGACACCGAAAGCGAGCTACCACTGCGATCACGCTCTGACAGGATGAGGATAACCTGCTCGCTCGCTGCACCAATCTGGCGCGTGAAGAGCTCGAGCGCGGCAGCGAGTTGCTGCGCCTGCGATGGCAGCTGGATGCCCGTCACATCGGCAATCGATGCGACTTCGCTGTCGAGGAAAAACGGATTGCCCGCGGGCGGTGACGGATAGGCACCGTCATTGAAGCCCAGGACGAGAAGCTTGCGAAACGGCCGCTTCGGTGTTTCGTGGGCCATCATCACCGAGATCCCACCGAGGAAGTAAGCTCCTCTCGCCGGTGGCGCAGCTTGGTAGGCCGCTGCCATCTGGATGGCTTTCTCCAGTTCCGCTTCTGCCGCGTCATTGGCATTGCCAAGTGCTGCGATCAGGCGCGATGCCTGTTGCTTCGCTTCAGCGACATCCTCAGCGAGCGCCTCGTTGTCGCTGAGCAGCCTCTGGAAAGATCGAATCTGCTCCTTGAGCTGGCCGTTGGTCGAAGGCGAGTTCGAGCGGATCAGGGCGAAGAGAGCGGCCTGTCTGCCTGTGAAGTCACGAACATCCCTTGGCTGAAAATCGCCGTCCATGACGGCAGCCGCCAGGGCCGTCCCCACTTCTTCGGGCCAGCACAGGACTGGTGAACAGTAGAGCGATGCGAGCGCCATGGCGGGAGCTGGCCGACGTCGGCATTGAAGGAAATGCAGAAGAGCCTCTCCGCCAATGTTCCTCCGCTGACCAACCCCAGGAAGCGATGAGGCAACCAAACCAGCGTGGGCGAAGGTCTCTGCCAGATAATGACCATATTCCGCCCCCTGCGGGACGATGATGCCGATGTCGCTGGCTGCGAGAGTTGCATCATCAGCCAGCCATCGCTGCACGATGGCCGCCGCGGCCTCGCATTCGGTCAGGGAGTCTCGGACGGACAGTATTGCCAGGCTGTCGTCGAGCGGCATGACCGGTACATCCGGATCCAGAAGATGGCGTTGTACATGGCCTGCCAGACACGATCCGGTTGCCCGCGCCAGCTTCCGGTCAGAAATCAGACGGACGACGTCATTATCGTCCTCGCTCAGCTGGCCATGATGGGTTTCGATGTGCTCGATCACCGCTCGCTCCAGCGGGGTCAGCTGAACGCAGTCTCGATCCCAGACAACCTGCAACGGCTGCAGAGCATCACCTGCGTCACTCGCAAGGAAAGCCTTGAGCGTCGCAAGATCGGACGGAACAAGGGCATCGCTGCTGATCCAGAGATTGCGCAACGCCTCCAAATGAAGGCGCGCCCTGCCCTCGCCCGGCAGCGCATCAAACTCGATCGACCTTGGATCGAGATCGCGCGTAGCCATCATCATGTGGCGGAGCATCGCCCCCACGGCACCAGTGGTCTGCTCAGGCGCTACCGCGAAGCTTTCTGCCCAAGGGACGCTGTCACCCAAGGCATCAAGGGCCTCGCGCAGCGGCTTCTCGGTGGACTGAGGTAAGGCATAAAGGCTTCCCAGGAGCTGCGCGCTGAGGGGCATGCAGCTCGTAAAGGGCGCTTCGCCGATCCGAAGATGGCAGTTTTCAAACATTCAAGATTACCCCTCAGAATTCGCCCTGCACCACTGCGTCACCCCTTGCCTGCAAATTACGACAAATCTGGTCGCAGCATTGTCTGCGCGGCAGCGATGCGCTTTTCCATTATGTCCTTGAGTGCATCAGGGCCTTCGATCACCAGTTCGCCGGCCCATCCGAACAAGTGATTGGCGAGCTCGAACAAGCCGCCTGATTGGAAACGAACGATCAGTTCGTCGCCATCTTCCTCGAACTGTTGATGGGGATGGAAGCGCCAAGCCCGCGCCCGATCAACCGCCGGGGCTAGCACTCGCAGAACGATCTCATGACCTGCCTCGTGCCAGATGCCGAAGCTGCGGGCCATCCATGCATCGAGATCCCAATCCTCGGGAGGGCATCCGACGATCCCGCTGTCCCGAACATTGGTCATCCGGTCCAGGCGGAAGGTAAACGGCGGATCGTCCCGGTCAGGCATCTTGCCCACGAGGTAGGTGATCGGTCCATGGATCAGACCATAGGGAACAACCCTGCGCCACGACGGCTCATCCGCCCAATCAGGCTGATAATCGAAGTCAACACAATGAGATGCGAGGATGGCAGACTGGATCGTCGTCAGATCTTCGGGCGATGCAATGACAGCAGGCCCTGCTGCGACACGCGAGCGTTGTAGGCGGGTGAGCAGATCGAGGTCGTTGTCCAGCCGACGCCTTTCCGCGCTATCGAAGGCAATCTTGATCTTGGAGAGCAACTTCTCAAGCGCTTCGGTGTTGACCGTACCTTCGCGGCGTCCGGCATCAACCACGGACTGAAGTGCAGCAACCTCCGAAGAACTCGGCCTTGCATAGGCACGTCCCGGGCTGTCCTTGATCCGAAATCGCTTGATCCGACCGTCGATCGCTTCTTCGAGATCGAAATGAATCAGAATGACGTTTCGCAAGCGTTCGACTGTTCGCCGGTTGACCTCAAGCAAGGCCGCCATTTCATCGAGAGTCAGACCGTCGATGCTCTGCGTAAGCGCGTGCACAAGCTTCAATGTGCGGTCGAGATTACTGAGGCGCTTGGTCATCAGGGGCTATTGCTAACTGCCTGATCGGCAAGAGCAAGTGAGTTCGACATCGATCCACGCTTTTTACGACCATTTTTGTCGCATGAATGTGGTTTATGACCGGAAATGGAACCGCCACTCAGGGAGATCGCGAAGAAAATGGGACGTCGTCTGACTGCACAAACCGAATTCGGCCCGCACCCGAAAGGCGAAGCAGCGCATTTTGCAAATGCTGCGGCGAGAGTGCTGCGCGCATTGACTTCTCATCAGCTGAAGCGCTGCGGCGAGGACCTGATCGAACTGATCGAGCAGGAAGTGCCGGTCGATGCCTTGAGCAAGGTGGCCAATCGCGAGAGGCCCTCTTCGACGGAGATGCGAACGATCGCAAGGCAATTGGCGCTCAAGCGTCCTGAAACTACCGACCTTGACCGCATATTTGGCTGGGTTGGTGAGCTGTTTGGCCTCGACGATACCGAAATCACGATCCTCACCATCTTTGCGCGCTGGGGAAAGCTGGAATGCTGGCGCGACCTTGTGCGCCGGGCCCCCTTCTCCTGCAGCAACCTCACTCCGACCGTGGTCGCGCGCCTCTCCGGACTGGAAAGTAACCTTGTCGAGCAGAAGTTGATGCCTGGCGCTCCGCTCTTTTCCTGTCGGCTGCTGCACGACGATCGGGATGGTGAGTATAGTCTGAGTCCGCTGCTCAAGCGCCTCATCCGCGTGAATGCCGAGACACAAGAAGAGATGCTGCGCTGGCTCATGCCGAATCCGGAAGCAGGCTCATTGCTGTGGGACGATTTTGAGCACATTGATCCGCTGCGCGGCGTCGCACTCAAGGTTCTGGCCACCAAGGAGCCGGTCAGCATTCTGCTGTTTGGCGAGCCCGGCACGGGGAAAACAGAATTTGCTCGCACGCTGGCCGCGGAAGCCGGAAGCGGTGCTATCTTCGCAGGCCTTGCCGACGATTTCGGCAATGAACCCGAGCGCTCCGAACGCCTTGATCATCTGATGGTGCTGCGTGCCATGTGCCGTCATCGCCGGAATCGCGTCATTGTTGTCGATGAAGCAGATGACGTGCTCATGATGAGCGAACGCAAGGGCAGCTCGAAGCAGTGGATCAATCGCCTGGTCGAGAACCCGCAAGTGACGACGATCTGGATCGTCAATCAGCGTTCTCGGCTTGACCCGGCAATCCTGCGGCGGATGACCCTTGCCATTGGCTTCGACCGACCACGCTTCTCTGTGCGCGAGCGTGTCGTAAAGAGATCGGCAGAAGCTGCATCGGTTTCGCTTAGCCCAACAGAGCTGCGCGATATTGCGAGTTTGAAAGCGCCGCCGGCCGTCGTCGCGTCAGGCCTGAAGGCGGCTCAACTCGCCTGTGGTGGAGCCGATGTTGCAAAGACTGCCATTCACAGCGTGATGCGCATTCTAGGTCAGTCTTGCGCACCCGATAGTCCGGGAAGTTCCGTCTATGACCCGCAGTTGTCGCGAGCGGACACCGATCTTGCTCGACTTTCAGAGCAACTGGCAAATTCGCCGGACCGTGGGTGGAGCCTGTTGCTTTCGGGGCCATCCGGGACAGGGAAGTCTGCATTTGCAAGGCACCTCGCCGAGGTCATGGGCATCGAGGTCGAAGAGCGACGGTGCTCGGACTTGATGAGCCCATTTGTCGGCGAGACCGAGCAGAACATCGCCGAGGCATTCGCCAGGGCCGCGGAACGCGGCGCCATGCTGCTTATCGATGAAGCAGACAGTTTCCTCTACAGGCGCGAGGCCGGGCAACGAAGTTGGGAAGTCAGCCAGGTCAACGAGATGCTCGTCCAACTCGAACACCTGCGGACACCGTTCGTCGCCACGACGAACCTCGCCGACAAGCTGGATGCGGCGACGCAGCGGCGCTTCACCATGCGCGCCACCTTCAGGTCGATGACGACGGACCAGGCACGCAAGCTCTTTCAGGCACACTTTGGCCAGGTCTGGCCGACGGAGTGGCCAGTCCATGAGGGACAAACGCCAGGTGATTTTGCCGTCGTCGCGCACCGTGCTCACTTGCTTTCAGAGCGCGAGCCGGCTGTTCTGCTGCGCTGGCTGCGCGAGGAAATTGATGCGCGCGGCGATCACGGCCGCGGCGTCATGGGTTTTCACGTTCCAAGAGCGAGCGGACCGATGCAGCGACTGAAACCCTGCGAACAAGAAGCCGCATGAAAAACTCAGCAGTTTGGCTAGTCGACGACCGGGTAGTTCGGCATCGGCCATGCATGCTGGGGATTGTCCATCATCAGATCGATGAAGATCGGTAGCAGACAACCCAGCAGTGAAGCTCCGTCTCTAACCTGGTCGCGATTGACATCACTGTTCCAGGTCGCGCCGCCATGCACCAGCTGATTTCGCAGGACGTAGAGCCGATCGAACAGGATCGACAGGATCCGAACCGTATCGTGTTCGCGCAACGCGTGATTGATGGCTATGCGACCGCGCTCGAGTTTGTGCTCCCAGTCCTCGTAACCTGAAACACCGTTCTGATGCTGCCAGAAGGGATGGTAGACATAGCGATTGTCGAGAAGGAGGCGGATCTCCTGACTGAACCGCTGCCAAACCGCGTCGTAGACACGGTGACGCCCATCGAACTTTACGAGCGTCGAGAAGAACGACTGGAAGAGTCCACGTTCACCTTCCGGCGCTGAGCTGCTGGCCGAGGCTTCTACGTCACCGGCGTAGGCCGCGTTGAACCCGACCCACAGTAGGATGAAGCGAACGTCCTGGTCATCCTGTTCTTCTTCGGCCCGGCGCAGCCACGATAGTGCGCGATGAACGCGAAGGGTCAACGGCGTAGAAAAGCCGTCGCGAAGCGCCCGCTGCTTCTCTTTCAAGGCTTCAGGATGGAGGGGATTGCCTGTCGGGTATCGATAAACCATGCGCACAACTTAGCGCGATGATTTCTTTCGGGATAGTTTACAGAACGTCTCGATGCGGCTTGTCCGCAATTGATCTGATCCACGCGTCGATTTCCTCCTCAACCCACACCGTGCATTTGGGGCCGAGCGAGCGGGATTTGGGAAAGCGCCCTTCGCTCATCCGCTGATAGATAGCCGAACGACGCAGGCCGACCCGGTCAATGACCTCGGGCAGCCGCAAGAGCCGGGGCGGCGGAGGGACTTGCGGAGATGCTTGATCTGCGCTCGCGCTGTCCTCGGAAAACTGGGGATGTGCATTCATGATCGCTCCTGTCAGGTCAATATCTCGGTCCCCTCCGAGGTGAATTGAATCAGCGCGGCAGCGCCATCGAAATGTCGCGGTTGGCAAAATCATCAATGTGCTTGGCAAGCATGCGGGCGACGAGCTGCGAAGTGCCGTTCGCCCACCGGGGTCGCAAATCTTCGACGCGTCGCCCAAGCGTCCGTTCGAGCTGGCCTGGCAAGGCCGTAAAGAAGTCCTCAAGGAACTCCCCCATTTCGCTGCGCATCCATTCGCAGGCGAGATCCTCCTGACCAGCCAGGGCGAGGATCATGCTGGCGCGGGGAAAGGCGCCGCAGACATCGAGAACGCGCGCGGCTTCATCAAGGCCGATCGGCCGATCGCCGCGCATGACACGAAGCAGGGTCTCGCGGTGGATCCCGACTTCTCGAGCGATCTGGTGCTTGGGCTTGTCAGACGACTCGATTGCATGGGCGAGAATGTGCGCGAGGCTGGTGTTGGCTTCGCCTCGGAATGGCGCGGGCTGATGCATCGACAAAAACTCCAACGATGAGGAACTGAGTCGTAGCCATATCGCGCGCGATCGATGTAGGAAAATGAAAAGAACATTTACAGAACATCTCGTTTCTAGGCGAATCACCCCCTAGATCCGAGTCGCCGACATTCACCGCCGCCCCTGTCGGGTTTCGTCGACGCTAATCACGAGTTAAGCCGCTGTTTCTGCGTATTATCGCCGACGCCGGCCGATCGATGCGTCCATATCCGTCCGTCACTTCAGCCCCAGCGGCAATCCGACTTTCCTACATCGATTTCCTAGATGCATGTGAAACACACAGCGAACGAAAGAACGCTGGGTTCACCCCTCCAGATGGAGCTCCATATGCAGTCTCTCACCCTCTCCCGGCGTTCCGGCGCCATTGATCACAACCCCTCGAAGTTCGGGCGGGCCATGACCATTGCAGTACCGCTTGCTGTCGCAGCACTGGCCGCCAGCGCTGCCTACGCTGGCGCCGACACGACCTTCACCCCTGCCCTCACGAAATTCACGGATTTCCTCGAAGGCTCGGGCGGCAAGATCATCACCGTCCTCAGCCTTGCAGGCGGCCTCATCGGTCTCGCCTCGGGCCGGTTCTCGCTCGGACAGGTCGCTGTTCCGGTCGGCGTCGGCATCGGCGTCGGCACGGGTGTTCCGATCGTCACCTCGGTCGTGACCGCGGTCATCTGACGCATCGGACGGGAAGGCGCGTCGCCATGGCAGACCCATATATCATCCCGCGTCGGCTCGACGATCCGGAGCTCATCGGCTTCTGGACCATCGACGAGTTCGCCGGGATGCTCATCCCCTTCACCTGGGGAATCCTCAGCCAGCATATCTTTATCGGCATCATCGTTGCCTTCGGCGCCTGGTTCGCGCTGCGAAAGGCAAAAGCAGGACGCGCCAGCTCCTGGGTAGCCCATGCCGCCTATTGGTATCTGCCGGCCGGATTGCTGGGCCTGAAATCGACGCCGCCTTCCCACTGCCGCCTGCTTGCCGGTTGAGGGGAGATATCCATGTTTGCCGACATTTCACACGAGCGTCAGCAGTCGCTGCTGCGCCAGCGCAACCTCTTTGCGCTCACCAGCGCCGGACTTGGCATTGCGCTCGTCGTAGCGGTCAGCCTTGCTGCCACCCGCGACCGCGAAGTCGTCCTCCTGCCAACACTCCCCAAGCAGCTCACTGTCAGCAGCGCGGGGGTCGAGGCCGACTATCTCGAACTCGTGACCCGCGATGCCGCGCTCGTTCTCCTCAATCGCAGCCCCGAGGGCCTCGACTACTGGATGGACGAGATCCTGAAGCTCGCCGATCCGGCAAGCTACGGACGCCTCAAGGCCGATCTCGTCCGGATTGTCGAAGAGCAGCGGGGGTCGGATGTCACCCAGGCCTTCGTCATCCGGTCGATGACCGTCGACCCCAAGGGGCTGACTTCCGATGTGACGGGCACGCTCAAGACCTTTGTCGGCGCCCAGGTCATCGCGAGCGACGAACGCCGTTTCCGCTTCAACTGGACCTACCGGGGCCTGCGTCTCGCGCTGTCAGGCTTCAGCCAGTTGCCACCCAAAGATCCCACGAAGGAGGCCCAGTGATGGCTTACCGACGCAAGACACGTGCGTGGAGCCTGGCTCTTTGTGCCAGTACCATCCTCGCATTTTCAGGGAGCGGCGCCCAAGCCGCAGACCAGTTCAAACAGGCTGCAGACGGAGCGAGCATCGAATGCGCCGTGTCGGCCCGCGAGCTGACGCGCTTCGCGCTCGTCGACGACCAGTTTGCCAGCGTGTCGAAGATCTCGACCGGCACGCCCTACAACGATTTTGCGGTCACCAACGAACCGCTGCGCGGCGACATCTACGTGTCGGTGCCCGAAACCTATGCGGCGCGGTCGATCAGCTTCTTCGCCACGACCAAGAAGGGCTTCGTCTACAAGGTCTCCTGCCAGGTCGAGCCTGTCCCGGCAGTGCAGGTCTTCATCACCAACCCGGCGATCGCGACAAACAAGGCATCTGGCTGGGAAAGCCAAACGCCGCTGGAGACGAGCGCAGTGCGGCTCATCCAGGCCATGGCCAATGACCGGACGGTCGATGGCTTCGAAGTCAGGCAATCCTCAGCCCTTCCGGCACGGGTCGGCGATCTCGAAATCCAGCTCATCGCCGATTACCGCGGCAGCGCGCTCGCCGGAAAGGTCATCCGCCTGGCGAACCGTGGCCGCAAGCCGCTGATGCTTGCCGAAGCGGATCTCGCATCCTCCCAGACACTCGCAATCTCGATCGCCCAGCCCACTCTCAAATCGGGAGAAAGCACGGTCGCCTTCATCGTCGGTTCGAACGGAGGGTTGGGCCATGACTGATGCTCCCTCGATCTCAACCCCGGTACAGGCCGATCCGGCATCGCCGTCGCCAGTAACCAGCCTCAACGCGAAGACCGCACGGCGGCAGAAGCTTCTGCTTGGCTCCCTGGGCGCACTCGCGCTTGTCGGCGGCAGCTGGTTCATCCTGGGCGGCGACGACAAGGCGAAGAGCGATGATCCCACCGCCGCGCAGACCATCGACACGGCAGGACTCATCAATCGCGACCTTTCGCAGCGCGAGTTCGTCGCGACCTACGGCAACCGTCTCGATGCCGTGACCCGCGAGCAGAAGGCCATGAAGGACGCGAGCCTCCCGCGCGAGGAAATCGAATCCCAGCTTGCCGCGCTCAAGGCCGAGAACCAGGCCATGCGGGTCGATGGCCAGGCCGCGATCGATGCGATCTCGGCTGAGAATGCGGATCTCAAGTCACGCCTTGCCAGCCAGTCCGCCCCTGCAGCCGCAAGCCTGCCGCCACCGGCCTATGGCCCGCAGGCGGGTGGCTACGATGCGCGCGGCCGACCGGTTCAGCCTGCTCCCGCGGGTGCTGCGCTGGGCGCGAACGAAACCGGCCTGCCCGGTCCCGGTGAGGTCAAACTCATGAGCTTCACCTCCGACAAGGCAGGAGCCAGTGGACTGCGAGCGGCTCGCCCGGAAGCGCCGCCGGTGGTGGTCGAGGACTCGCCGGATTATCTGCCGCCCAATTCCTATGCTCCTGCCAAGGTCATTGTCGGCGTCGATGCATCAGCGGGCGTCGCGAGCCAGACCGATCCGCTTCCCGTGGTGCTGCGCATTACCGGTCCGGCGCGATCGGTCATGCAGAACGGCAAGGTTCTGACCACGCGGCTTCAGGGCTGCATCGTCAATGGCGCAGCGCGCGGCGATCTCTCGTCCGAAAAGGTTTACGTGAAGCTGGCGCGGATGACCTGCGACCAGCCCGGTGGGCGCGTCGCGGTGAGCGAGGTCAAAGGCTTCATCAGCTTTGCTGGAAAATCGGGCGTGCGTGGCCGTGTCGTCAGCCGCGAGGGCAGCCTTGTCAGCCAGGCTCTGCTTGCCGGGATTGTCGGCGGGTTCGGGCGCGGCTTTTCGGCGAACGCCAACAGCGTCTTCTCCGGCGTCACGACCAATGCCGATGGCACCCGCTCGAAGCTCTCTGCCGGCGACATCCTCGGCGGTGGGCTCGGCCAGGGCGCTGCCGATGCCGCCGATACGGTCAGCAAATATCTGATCGAGCGCGCCGAACAATACCAACCCGTCGTCGAGATGCCGACCGGCATCGATGTCGAGATCGTCTTCCTCGACGGCGTCTACGTGAGGAACTCCCAATGACCCCCGTCACAAATGATCCAACCCCCACCAAGCCGCGGCGCTGGCTGCGACCGGTGGCGACCGTTGCTGCCGTCGTCGCCCTGTCAGCCGCAACGGGTTGGGGCGTGGCCAGCCTCGCCTCCCCGGCCCAGGCTCCCGACACGGCAAAGGTGCGCGCCGCGCTCAAGCTGCGCCTCCCGAAGACGCCGATCGACGCCATCACCTGCGATGGCCTTGGCGGCCTGTGCGAAGTCGCCTCGAAATCGACGCTGTTCTACGTCGATCGCGCGGCCAAATATCTGGTGATCGGGCGCATCTACGACATGGAGGCGCGGCAAGACCTGACGGCAGCCCGTCTCCTCGCACTCAACCCAGACTTGCTGGCTGCTGGTGCTGCACGGCGGAGCAATGCCAACGAAGAAAGCCAGCCCGCCCCGCGCGCCACCCCGCAGAAGGTATCGCTCGCCGGCCTGCCCGCGAACGGCGCGATCACCTGGGGACCAGCCAACGGCCCCAAGGTCGTCGTCTTCTCCGATTTCCACTGCGGCTACTGCAAGAAGCTCGAAGCCGAACTGAAGGCGATCGGCGCGCGCGTCGAGGAGCGGCCCATTTCGATCTTCGGGGCCGACAGCCGCCGCGATGCCGAACGGGTGCTGTGCTCGCCGCGCCCCGAGCTGTCCCTGCATATGGCCTATTCGGGTCTCGCCCTCGCCAACCCGAAGCCGTGCGACACGAGCGGGCTCGATGCCAACGAGGCCTTTGCCAAGGCCCATGGCTTCAACGGAACGCCGGTGATCGTACGCCCGTCGGACGGCGCGATCCTTGAAGGGTATCGCCCGGCTTCCGTGCTCCGCGAATTCCTCAAGCCCGCAAAAGCGGCAGCCCCCGCTCCGGCCAAGAAAGGATAATCGTCATGGGATTTTCCCGCCGTATTCTCGCCTCTGCCTGCCTTGCCGTGCTGACCAGCGGCTGCGCCACCTTCGGCACCAATATCGAAGGCGATTTCACCTGTCGTGCTCCCAAGGGCGATTGCGCACCCAGCCAGGTGATCGATGCCCGCGCGACCAAGGATTTGTCCGCGACCGGACCGGTCCAGGACGGCTTGCGTCCTCCTGTCCCCGTCGCATCCGGCGATCAGGGCCGCACCTCCGAACGTACGCTCAGGATCGTCTTTCCGGCGCACATCGATGAATCCGGAACGCTGCACGACGATGCGGTCGCCTGGGCGGTGGTCGAAAATCCGCGCTGGGCCGCAGAACTGCGCCGCAAGGCAGGCGAGGATACCGCCCCGCCGCTGATGCGGCAGCTCAGGCGCCAGCTGAAGGCCGCACAGGCCAAGAGCGATCTCCTGAACGAAACCACGGCCCTTCCCCAGGCCAAACAGCCTGATGCCGAGACGTTCGATCTCGGTCAGCCCTTTCAGCCTTCGTCCTCGCTCGAGGACATCTCCTCTGCCTCGCCGCTGGTCCTCCCCTCCACGGCGCGCGAGGCCGTTGCCGGTGCGAGCGCACCGGCGGTCGAGGGGTTCGACATGGCGCAGCCCCCGCATGATCGAACCCCTCGGCCCTCTGCCGACAAGGCCCCGCTGATCTTCCCGACCATCGAGGCGATCGAGGCCGCCAAGAACGCCGCCAAGGCACAAAAGGAGCCCAAGTGATGGCCGAGAAACTCAAGACGATTGTCGACAGGCTCCTCACCGGCCTTCTGGGCGATGCCGAGCACGCTGAACATGACCGGCCTGCCCTGATGCTCGATCTGCTGTCGGACTGGCTCCCCTACCGGGTCTATGATCCGACGAGCCGGCTCTATTTCAACGCGCGCTCCAAAGGCTTCGTGCTCTCGGTCACTCCTCTGATCGGGGCGGACGAACGCACTGGCGAGATCCTCGGGTCGTTCTTCTCCGAAGGGCTTCCGGCAGGCGCCTGTCTCCAGGTTCTGCATCTCGCATCCCCGCGCATCAGCCGGATCGTCGCACCCTGGTTTGCGCCGCGCTATGTTCAGGGCGGCGTCTACGAGGCGATTGCCCGTCACCGCGCCCGGCGGCTCTACGGCCTCGTCTGGGAATCGGGCTCGCAGGATGCGCCCTTCCACGCCCGGCACCATCAGGTCATCGTTTCGGTCGGTGTGCCTGCGTCCAAAGCAGTCAGCAATGAGGATCTCAAGCAGACCCGCGACGGCCTTATTGCCATGCTGAAGTCGCTCAATCTGGGCGTGGCCGAAGTCGAGCCCCAGCAACTGATCGCGATCATCGACGACCTGACCTCGCCAACCACCGCGCCGCAGGACGATGCCGTGCCTTACAATCCCAACGACGCCATCGCGGCCCAGGCAATCCGGCACGATATCGAGCTCGTCATCCACGAAGACCGGATGCGGCTCGTCACCGAGCGGTTTCGTGCGACGGGCAAGATCGAGGACGGCGTTCCCGAGATCGGCACGGTCTACCCCGATGCCTTCGACGTGCGGCATTTTTCCTCGCGCAACATGCCCCAGCGCTGGGCGCCGTGGGAATGCGCACGGCTCATCGGCGACATGTTCACCGACAAGCTGCGCTTCCCCTGCCCGGCGGCAACGATGCTGTGCCTCGTCTATCCCGATCAGGAAGCCGCTTCGGCCAAGGCCGGCTTCAAGTTCATGCGTACGACGAGCCTTGCCGGAACGCGCAGCGCGCGTTTCCTGCCCCGCATCGGCGAGCAAGCGGCCGAGTGGCAGCATGTGCAATCCGAGCTGCAGGAAGGCCGACGTTTGGTGCGGGTCTTCTATGGCCTGACGACCTACTCCCCGCTCGGCCGCGGGGACCGCGACGAACGCGCGATCAAGTCGATCTACAAGGCGGCGGGCTGGGATCTTGCCGATGAGCGATACCTGCAGATCCAGGGGCTGCTCGCGGCCATGCCGATGACGCTGGCCGATGGGCTTGGCGCGGACATGGAGCGCCTCAAGCGCTTCAAGACCGTGCTCTCGACGACAGCGGCCAATATCGCTCCCATGCAGGGCGAATATCTCGGCAGCGTCCATCCGCACCTGCTGTTCGTGGGCCGACGCGGTCAGCCCTTCTTCTGGTCGCCGTTCGAGAACGATGCTGGCAACCACAATGTCGCGATCTGCGGCAAATCCGGCTCGGGGAAGTCTGTGCTGCTCCAGGAAATGTGCGCGGCGCTTCGGGGTGCGGGCGCGCAGGTCGTGGTCATCGACGACGGACGCAGCTTCGAGCATTCGGTGAAGCTGCAAGGCGGCCGGTTCGTCGAGTTCACGATGAAGGCGGGCTTCTGCCTCAATCCGTTCTCGATGATCGATGGCGAGCGCGCGGCCGAAGACGAGGATTACCGGCTCGACTGCTTCGGCATGGTCAAGGCGATCGTCGGCCAAATGGCGCGACACAGCGCAAAGCTTAACGACACCGAGCGCGGCCTGATCGACCGGGCGGTTAACATGGTCTGGAGCGACCGGGGCGTCGATGCCTCGATCACCGGCGTCGGCGAAGCGCTGGCCGGTCTCGGCAATGAAGCCGCGAGCGATCTCGCCACGGCGCTTGCGCCATACATGGCCGGCGGCACCTATGGCGCCTTCTTCGAAGGCCAGGCGAGCCTCGATCTCGACACCGACTTTACCGTCTTCGAGATGTCGGACCTTGCCACCCGCGAGGAACTGCGCAGCGTCGTTCTCTCGGCGATCATGTTCATGACCAGCCAGGCCATGACCCGCAGCCCGCGCTCGGTGAGGAAGCTGCTCTTGATCGATGAGGCGTGGTCGATGCTCAAGGGCGGCTCGATGGGCGAGTTCGTCGAAACCTATGCCCGCACTTGCCGCAAATATGGCGGGGCGCTGGCAACCGCGACGCAGTCACTCAACGACTATTACAAGTCCGACGGCGCGACCGCTGCGCTGGAAAACAGCGACTGGATGCTGATCCTCCAGCAGAAGCCCGAGACGATCGCCGATTTCAAGGCGTCAAAACGCCTCGACATGGACGACCGCACCGAGACCCTGATCCGCAGCCTGAAGCGTTCGGGCAGCGACTATTCTGAAGTCTTCATCAAGGGCCCGGAGACCGAAGCCATCGGCCGGCTCGTCCTCGACGACTATTCGGCGACGCTGTTCTCAAGCTCGCCCCAGACCTTTGCCGCGATCGATGCCGAAATCGCGCGCGGCCACCAGCTTGCCGACGCGATCGAACGGATCGCCTTTGCCAATCGAACCTGACTTCTCCCTCCATCCAAGGACACCCAAAACCGATGCCACTCCATCTCGTCACGCCGATCGACCGGGCCCAGGATGCCCGTGCCGACAGCGACAGCATCGATCTGCCGGTCAAGGGCTGGCGGTCTCATGCCGCCGACCTTTGCTACATCGTGCTTCGCGGCAGCACCTTCCTCGCCTCGAGCTACCTCATGGCGCTCGGGCTGCCGCTGCTCTTCTTCCTTCTGATTTCCGGCGGCGATGCCGGGGTCTTCTTCGCCCATCTCGCCAATATTTCGGACCGTTTTCTCGGCGCCGAGCAAGGCCGCCAGATCGGCTTCCTCGACGAGTTCAAGTTCGTCCTCATCGGTGTCGCCACGCTCGTCGTGGTCTGGCGCCTGCCGCGCTTCATCAACGATCTCGAGCGCGAGCTTTCGGGAGAAAAGCTGTGAAGAACATATTGGCAACACAGTCCCTGCGCGGCCGCATGGGTGCGGTGAACTGGACCGCCGTCGCGCTCGGTTTGAGCATGGTCGGCTCGGCGCTCTGGGGCGTTTGGGCGACCGACAAGTTGCTCGCGCTCGATAAGCGCGAAGTGGTGACCGTGCAGCTGAGCCGCATCATGGGCGACTTCATCGAAGCCGAGGCGCGCGCGGGCCGACCGCCAGAAGAAACCAAGATGCGCGTCCAGGCCTATCTCCAGGCGGTCGAAGCCTCGGTCGAACATCTGGGCCGCGAGGGCCGCACGGTCCTTGTCGCCGAAGCGGTAGTGGCCGGCAGCACGCCCGATCTCACCGAAGCCGTGCGCGCCGATGTCGCGCGCCGCGTGGGAGCCATTCCCGATGCGCGCCGCTGATCTTGTCCTCCACTCGCCAACCGGGCGGCGCCTCGCGCTGTGGGCAGGGCTTGGCGCGGCAGCGCTCGCGCTCACCTCCCTCGCCGCCTTCTCGAAGGACCACGCGCTGATGATCAACGCCAGTCCGAGCCTGCCTTACTGGGCGATCTGGCTGACACGCGGCGCGCTGCCGCAGCGCGGCGAGATCATCCTGTTCGATCCGCCCGCCTCGCCGCTGCTCGAAAGGCACTTCGGCAAGAAGCCCAGGCCGTTCGGCAAGAAGGTGAGCGGCATGCCTGGCGATATCGTGACCGAAAAGGAGCGCAGCTTCTTCGTCAATGGCCGCAAGGTTGCTGTAGCCAAGCGGGCAAGCCGTTTCGGTGAACCGCTGGCGCTCGGTCCGACAGGCGTGGTGCCTCAAGGCTGCTATTTCGTCACCACCGCGCACAAGGACGGTTTCGACAGCCGCTATGCGGCGATCGGGTGGATCTGCGCCAGGCGCATTCTCGGGGTCGGAAGGCCGATCCTGTGACACCGCTGCGCGCCGCCCCATTCCTCGTAGCCGGTCTTCTGATGGCCGCGCCGGCAAGCGCCCGCGACTACGGCCAGCAAGGCACGGTCTGGTCCGTGATCGAGCCTGACCTGCTCGAGCAAATCCATGCGCGCCTCACCCATCTCGAGAAGACCGGCGAGACGGCCAAGCTCAACGAAGAGCTGAAGCGGCGCACGATCGCACGCGTCAACCGCCCTGAGCCAGTCGCGGGGATCAATGCCGCGGCGGCGGCGCGTAGCTGGCGATTTGATCCGACGATCAGCGTCGAGCGCGACATTGCCGACGACAAGGGCCGGGTGATCGTGGCCGCCGGAACACGAGTCAATCCGCTCGACACCGTACCGCTGCGTGTGCCGCTGGTATTCCTCGACGGCGATGATCCCGAGCAGCTTGCCTGGGCAACCCGGCGCTATGCCAGCACCAAGGCCAAACTCATCCTCGTTCGCGGCGCGCCGCTTGAACTGATGAAGGCCCGCCAGCGCCGCTTCTATTTCGACCAGGGCGGCAGCCTCGTGAAGCATTTCGGCATCCGAGCCGTGCCCGCAACCGTCGAGCAGCAGGGCCGCGTCCTCATCATTACCGAGCAGCCGGTTCGCCCCAAGGAGCGCGCATCGTCATGAGCAAAAAAAATCGTCTTCTCGCATGGGTATGCTGCGCGATCCTTGCATGCAGTCTCAGTCTTGCTGCGGCTTCGCCAGCGCATGCTTCTGCCGGTCCGGGCCGCTGCACAGGCAAGTTCGTCAATCCGATCACGGACATCTGCTGGTCGTGCCTGTTTCCGATCTCGGTTGGCGGCCTGAAGATCTGGCCGTCAAGCCGTCCCGACACGAGCAACCCGACGCTTCCCGTTTGCCTCTGCGGTTTGCGGCCGGGCATCGCCATGGGCTTCTGGGAGCCGGTGCGACTTGCCGACGTCAGCATGAAGCCCTGGTGCTTCGTCAATCTCGGCGGGATGAAACTCGATCCCGGCTTCGACATCGGGTTCAAGTCGATGGCCGGTCCTTCGGCGGTGGGCGGCGCGACGCAGTACAATTCGCAGTGGCATGTCCACTGGTATGCCTATCCGCTGATCTACTGGATGGAGATCGTCGCCGATTTCCTGTGCCTCGAACAGGGCTCGGTCGACATTCTCTACATCACCGAGATCGATCCGCTCTGGCAGGACAGCGAGCTCACCGCGATCATCAATCCCGAAGCGGTTCTCTTCGCCAATCCGCTCGCGCTTGCGGCCTGTGCGGCTGACTGCGTTGCTGCGACGGCCAAGCTCCCGACCGACGAACTCTTCTGGTGCGCTGGATGCCAGGGCAGCATGTATCCCTTGAACGGGAATGTCTCGGCGACGATCGGGCACGTCCAGGCATCGCGGCTCGCCCTCGCCCGCTTCTCCTACAAGCTCCACCGCGAACTCGTCGCCTGGGGCACGATGGGCAGCAAGGGGCTTTGCGGCAAGTATCTGATGCCGGTGATGAGGAAGCAGCAATACCGCTTCCAGGCCACCAATCCCAATCCGCAGACCAAGGGCCGCTACGCCTGCGCGCCCATTGGCGCCTCCACCACCTTCATGTCGGCAGGTCAGGTCTATCCCGCCATCGGCGAGGACATGGGCTATCTGGTCTGGCGCAAACGGAACTGCTGCGCGCTATGAAAATACTCCCTCATCTCCTTGTAATCGCGTCGATCACTGGCGCCGCCGCTATGGCGGGAGCCGCAGCGCAGACAAGCGAGCCGGAGCTCGATCTCGAAGCAATCCGCGCCCGCGCCAAGGTCGAGGCGAGCGAAGCCGATGCGCTTGCCGCCAGTGCCCGCGCGCGCGCGGAAGCTGTCCTTAGCCAAGCCAATGACAGCGCCGCCGAAGCCCAGGCGCACGGCAAGCGCTACACCGAGCAGGCGGCAAGATCCGCGCGGCCAGAAAGCGAGGACGTCTTCGACTTCGACAAGATGGTGGCCGACGCGGGCACCATGGCCAGCGAGGGCTTGGGTGAAGCACCCCGCTTCATCGCGTTCGCTTCGCTCTCGATGCCGCCGGCGGCCTTGCGCGCCATGGCGGACGACGTCGCCCGTGCAGGCGGTGTGGTCGTGCTTCGCGGGCTGCCAGGGGGCAGCGCCAAGACCCTGACCGCAGCACTCGCGAAAGTCGCGGGGGACGGCGGCAAGCTCGACGCGGTCGGCATCGATCCGCGCCTGTTTCGCGCCTTCGGGATCGAGACGGTCCCCACCTATGTGGTGACCAGCAGCGATTTCGATCTCTGCGATGGCTTCGATTGCCGAACCCAGGTTCCGCCCCACGACCGGATGAGCGGCAATGTCAGCGTGTCCTACGCGCTCGAAACCTTCGCGCAAGGCGGCGGTCCCGGCGCGCTCCTCGCCTTCCAGCATCTCGCCCGCCTGCAACGGAGTGACCCATGAAGCGGCTTCTCCTCCCCCTTTTCTGCCTCGCCTGTGCCTGTCTGCCGACAAGCGTCTCGGCCCAAACCACGACCGATGCCGCCAAGGCGGACGGCAAGGCTTTCGGGCGCGACCAGGCGGCCGCAGCGCAGAGCGCGGCGACAACCGACCCGGATGCAAACCGTATTCCCAATTTCGGGGGTGTGCCGAACCAGTCGGGCTATTTCGATGATCCTGACCGGATGGCGCGTGAAGCCGCGAGTCAGGCCACGGCGAACACCGGCTACCGGACCATGCGCGATTCCATGGATCGCCGGGCGCAGTTCGCGCCACAGGACCTCGACGCGGTTGTCGCGCGCAGCAATGTCATCAACGACGATCCGCTCTCCTACACGAGCGGCATGAGCATCAGCGGGAGCCAGGGCCGCTGTGTCCCCCTGCCTCCGGGAACCGGCACCGCAGCGCGCTACATGGCGACCTGCAACGTCGGCTATACCGCGACCCAGGAGACCAGAAGCTGCCCGGTGACTCTGAATGCCACGATCGAGCAGCGGCAGGTCTATGGCTACTACTGCGTCGGCGGGAGCGGCGTCGATCCGGCATCGATATACAATTGCAATCGCTACCCGGCGCCGCAGTGCACGGTCACGCAGTCTTATCCGATCAATCTGTGCGATCCCTATCTCGGTATCTACTGGGGCTGTAACTCGGGGGACCTGCGCGTCGATCTCGTAAGCTGCACAGCGCCTGTCGATGGCGCGACGCCCTACAGCGTGACCGGCGAAAATGTCGTCACGACGAGCCGCGATGAAAGCCAGTGCGCAGGCCTTGCTGCGGACAATTCATGCCAGCAGGACACCGAGACCTGCACCGACAGCGATCCCGTCACCCGGATCGTCGATGGCATCGCGGTCACCCAGCCCTGCTGGGCCTGGTCACGCAGCTATACCTGCGCCCAATTTACGCAAGCTCAGGACTGCCAGACTCTGGAAAGCACGCCCGGCTGCTCGCTGGTGCGCGAAGACTGCCTTTCGGGTGAGCCCTGTCGGACCTGGGAGCGGGTCTATGATTGCCCGGTCCCGGACCAGCCTGCCGATACCAGCCAGTTCATCTGCGACGGCGACGTCTATTGCATCGATGGCTCGTGCGAGACGATCGAGCGCGAGGCCAATGACGAATTCAAGGATGCAGTCGTCGCGCTCAACGCGATGGACCAGGCACGGCGCGAGTTCGATCCCGACACGCTCACCCTGTTCAAGGGCACGCGCAATACCTGCTCGTCCAAGGTCTTCGGCGTGCTCAATTGCTGCAAGGGCAAAGGCTTCCCGCTCATTCCGGGTATCCAGCTGCTCGTCGCGCTCGGCTGCAGCCGCGAGGAAATGCTGCTTCACCAGCGTGATGTGCAGGGCCTGTGCGCCTACGTCGGGACCTATTGTTCGGACAGCTTTTTGGGCGTCTGCCTCACCAAGAAGAAGGTCTATTGCTGCTTTGAATCCAAGCTTTCGCGAATCCTGCAGGAACAGGGCCGCCAGCAGCTGAACAAGCCCTGGGGCAAGCCCAAGACCGAGCAGTGCCTTGGCTTTACCATCGACGAGTTTTCGCGGCTCGATCTTTCCAAGATGGATTTCAGCGAGGTCTACGCAGAATTCACCGATGCCGCGCGCCTGCCCGACGAGCTCCAGGCCGCCACCGAAATCCAGCAGAAAATCGAGGACTATTATGCCCGCGCCAGCCAATAAGGCCGCCCGGCGGCTGCTTGCCGCCTGCCTCTCGCTCACCGCCGTTGCGCCTGCGCTCAGTGTTCCGGCACGCGGCCAGGAACCGCCGCTGGTCACGACGAGCGACAGCCAGGACAGCTTCTACTGCGAGGAGCGGCGCCTTGGGTACTGGTTCTATTGCGCCAAGCCCAAGCCGCCCGAAGTGCGGGAGGAGGCATCTGAGCCTGCTCCGAATGCGACGAGCCAGCTCGATGCCATCACGGCAAATCTGCGCGAACTGAAAGCCAAGGCGATCCTAGAGCCAACGCCGGCCAATGTGACGGCCTATATCCGCTTCCAGCGCGCCCAGCTCGACCGGGCATCGCTGTTCAGCGATGTATGGCAGCGGGCAATCTGGCAGGATCCTGACCTCGACTATACGCTCCAGCGGCCGGTCTCGACGCTCGGCAAGCGCCAGTGGCAGGACTCGCGCAACGCCGAGCGCAATGCGGTGATGGCGCAGCTCTCTGAACGCTACGGGCTGTTCTACTTCTTCGCCCAGAGCTGCGGCGCCTGCGAAGTCATGTCGCCGATCGTCCAGAGCGTTGCGTCGACCTGGCACATCACGGTGCGCGCGATTTCAACGGACGGCGGCCCCTCACGCCATTTCCCGAATTACACAGTCGAGACCAACCAGCGCAGCCGGATGGGGCTCGAGCCCAAGGTCACGCCGGCGGTGGTGCTCTGGGATGCCGCCAAGGGTCAGCCCATCCCGATCGGCTACGGCGTGATGAGTGCCGACGAGCTTCAGGACCGCATTTACCTCCTCACATCGAAGGAAGCTGGACGTGACTACTAGGATGAAACGTGCCGTCGCCGCGATCCTCGCGGCCACCCTCCCCCTTACCAGCGCGTCGGCCGATGTCGGCAGTTCGATGGACTCGTTCCTCAACGATGTTGGCGGCGCCGCCAACGTCAATGGGCCGACCGCGTTCGAGGGTCAGTCGGCAGGCTATTACAGCCTCGGCAACGTCTGGACGCGCTTCCCGCAGAAGACGACCAACATCGCCAATCTGCAACTGCCGCGCGCCCGTGCGGGCTGCGGCGGCATCGACATCTTTGCCGGATCCTTCAGCTTCATCAACGCGAGCGAGATCGTCGCGATGCTGAAGGCTGTCGCCAACAATGCTGTCGGCTTTGCTTTCAGCCTGGCGATCGACACGGTCTGCCCGGAATGCTCGAAGATCATGCAGGAGTTCAGCCAGAAGGCTCAGCTCATGAACAACCTCAACATCAATTCCTGCGAAATGGCGCAGGGGCTGGTGGGCGGCATCTGGCCCAAGGGCGATCTGGCCGACAAGGCCATCTGCGAAGCGATCGGCAATTCGGAAGGCATCTTCACCGACTATGCCGCCGCCAAGCACGGGTGCGGCACCAAGGGGCAGCGGTCGAGTACGACAGCGCAGGGCTCGGGCAAATATGACGACGTCAATCCCGCCGTAGCGAGAAACTACACCTGGACGATCCTCAAGAAGTCCGCGTTCTTCTCGCCGAATGGCACTTTCGACGAGGAACTCGCCGAATATGCAATGACGCTGCTGGGCACGATTATCTATGTCCCGCCCAAGGATGATGAGCCGGGCAAGTTTGTGCCGATCGTCGGGGAAGCGTCCTCGACGCTGGTTACTTCACTGCTCGATGGGACGAGCAACGGGAACGTCCTGATCTTCGACTGCGACGAGCCGGACAAGTGCCTCGATCCAGGCTTCAAATCGCTCAGCCTTCCCGCATCCAAGGCGCTGCGCCCGCGCGTTGCGGCATTGATTGCCGGCATGGTCCAGGCGATCCATGACGACACCGCGATCACCGACGCGCAGAAGGAACTGCTCCAGGTTGCTTCGATCCCGCTCTACAAGATCCTGACGGTCCAGGCGGCCTATGGTCGCGGTATGCCGACCGATGATCGCGAGACGCTGGCGGAGATCGCCAGCGTCGACCTGTTGTTCGCCGTCCTCGACCGGATCGTCAGCGAAGCGGGCCGCTCGATGTCGAGCTTCATCGGCGCGGACGAGGCCAAGATCGCGATGTGGCAGGGCCAGGTGAATGTCGTCAGGCAGGCACTCGCCGACAGGCAGGCGAACACGCATCTGAAGATCAACGCCATCATGCAGATCATCGAGAAGACCGCGTTCATCGAGAACGTGCTCGCCGCCTCAATGTCGCCCGGCATGGCCGCCTCGCTCGACTGGTCGCGCGGCGTACAGTCGCGCGCTCTTACCCACTGATTCCTTTCTGCGCGCCGAAAGAGGCGGGAGCCCAACATCATGGTCGAGATTTTCACAGTTGGCGGCGGCGACTACCTGGTCAATGTCTTTCAGGCGGTCGCCGCCTGGACGGGCAATGGGGGCTACAAGAGCCTCCTTCAGGTCGTCATGGTCATGGGGCTTGGCCTCTCCGCCATTACGCTGGCGTTCAATCAGGACTGGCGGGCCTGGATCAACTGGTTCCTCGGCGCGACGCTGATCTATTCGTGCCTGATGGTGCCGCGGCTCGACGTCCATGTGACCGACCGGCTCAACCCCAGTCTCGCTCCCGCCAATGTCAGCAACGTGCCGCTGGGGCTTGCACTGATGGCGAGCTTCACGAGCCAGGTTGGGGACTACCTGACTGGCACGGCCGAGTTGGTGTTCGGGCTGCCGGGCGATCTCAACTACTCGAAGAATGGTATGATTTACGGCGCGCGGCTCTACGATGCCACGCGGTCCTTGCGCATTTCCGACCCGGAATTTGCCGCCAATCTCGACGAGCACTTCCGGCAATGCGTCTTCTACGACGTGCTGCTTGGCCGATATTCGATGAAGGAACTCGCCGAGACCAGCGACATCTGGACGACCATTGCGCCCGGCAGTCAGGCGCGGGCCCAGCGCTTCCTGACCCGCGACACCGGGACCGGTCAGGTGACTTCGAACATCATCACCTGCCGCGAAGCCTATGATGCGCTGAACGCGCAGTGGGCCGGACTGATCGACGGCATGGGGACGGTCTTCGGACGCCAGCTTTATCCCAACCAGACCGCCGCCCTCGCCAAGGCCAAGCTTTTTGCTGACCTGCCGGTGGCTTACCAGTACCTCACCGGGGTCTCGGCCAATGCGACCGAGATCTTCAAGCAGACGCTGACGATCAACGCGATGAGCCAGGCCATGCATTCGATGGCGGCAACGAGCGGCGCGGGCAATGTCGATGTCTACGCCCAGACGCGCGCCGATATTCAGACCGAGCGAACCTATGGCTCGATCGCCAGCAACGCGATGAAGTGGGTTCCGCTCCTCAATGTCGTGCTGACCGTGCTCTTCTACGCCCTGTTTCCTGTCCTCTTCCCACTGTTCCTGCTGCCCAAGACCGGGCCGCTGGCACTCAAAGGCTATGTGACAGGTTTCTTCTACCTGGCGGCATGGGGACCGCTGTTCGTGATCCTGCACATGATGCTGATGTACAAAGGCGCCGCGGACATGAGCGCGGTTGCTGGAAGCAGCGGGCTCAGTCTTGCAAGCTTCACCGGCATGGCCGATGTGAACAGCGATATCGGACTGCTGGCAGGCTATCTGATCGCCTCGGTGCCATTTCTGGCCGGCGGCGTTGCCAAGGGCGCCATGGCGATTTCACACCATGCGACTAGCTATCTCAATCCAAGCCAGAACGCTGCCGAGGAAGCTGCGCGCGAGGCGAGCACGGGCAACGTCTCGCTGGGCAATACCAGCTTCGAGAATTCGAGCGTTCTGACCCGCCAGTTCGCACAAGGGACGATCGCGCCAAGCTTCACCTATGGCGCGGCGCAGACCCGGACATTCAGCGACACGGGCTCGATGACGACGAGTTTCCCTGAAGCCAGCTACGACCAGCTTCCCAACTCGAGCTATCCCTTCACGCCCAGCCTCGGACAGGAGTTCACTTCACGCCTGTCGACGATGGCATCGCAGGCCCGCTCGAACAGCGAGAGCTATGCGAACATTGCGACGGAATCGACCACCAGCGCGGTCACGAAGTTCCGCGAGCTGCGCAGCCAATTCAGCCGAGGATCGGCTTTCGAGAGCGCGACCGGCACATCCAACTCCGACAGCATCCAGACCGCCTTCAACGAGGTCGACCAGGCATCCACCAACCTACAGCGCCAGTTTGGCCTTTCACGAAGGGCCGCTGACGACATTTCGACCGCTTGGTTCCTTGGGGGCGAAGCGGGCGCTAAAGCTGGTGTTACTAACGGTGTGCTTTCCGCAAACGTGGGTGCAAAGGCCGGAGGAACTCGCACCTGGACCGACAGCGATATCGGCATCGCATCCGAAGACCGCTCACGCATCTTCGGGAGCCTTGCGCAGATTTCGGACAGTCGGAACTGGTCGAGCACGCGAGATGGATTTGTTCGCAGTGTCAGCACCTCATCGAGTTCCTCGATTTCGTCGACCGCGAGCGGCATGAACGCTTCGCTCACCGAGGCGCAGAGTTACAGCCGCGAAGCACGACGGGCTGAGGAACTGGCGAACCGACTCGAAAGCCAGGCATCGTTCTTCGAAGGCAACAGCGCCGCAGGCAGCCTAAACTTGTCGCAGGCCTACCGCGAATGGGGCTTGGTCGAAATTGAACGCAATCGCGACTTCTACGGCAATGTCCGGTTCGACGACCTGACGTTTCAGCTCGGTCCGGAAGGTCAGGCGCTGCAGGGCAAATTCATCGAAAGCTACGCTGAACAGCTGCGCGACGGGATCGAGGACAGGCTCGTACTGACGCCAGGACAGCCAATCTCGCGCCCGTCGGTGACAGGACCAGGATCTGTCCGTGGTCGTGCCCTAATCGGTGGAGGGGTCTCTGGAAACGTGCCGCAGGTGGACCCGGGCACTATTCACGACGAAGTGCTGCGTGCTCACAATGCCGGTCGCCAGCGGATCCGCGGATCCAGAGGCCGCCTTGATGCGTCTACCAAGGGTGCACAGGGTGCGAGCGCAGAGTCGGCCGATGAAGTGAAAGAATGGTGATGAATGGATTCACCAGAGTCCGAACGACGCACCGGCAAGGAACAAAAACACGCCTAAAATGACAGCCAAGCCCGCGACAGTCAGCTTCCGTCCCCACGGGTCGGCCCAAGACTTCTTGATCCGATACTCCATCACGCGATTGTCACGGATCGCCTGATCGATTTCGGACAGCCCCTCCCACTTCGGAGTACGATGCTCAGCGGTGTCGATGTCAAACTTGGTCATGATCGCATTCATCTCGCTTCTCCTTAGAACATAGCAGAAACAAGGGCCCACGCCATAGAAACATGCCCCACGAGAGACGCGCAGCCTTTCCTCAGAACCTAGGCAGGGCGGTCACGTACCGGCGTTTTCATCCGGCAGAAGCATGATCTCACTGCGGATGCCGGGCCGGGTCATCATTTCGGCGATAGTTGGCAAGCTTGCCTTCATGGACGAAAGAAGACTCGCCTCGAGTGCCTTCAGTTGCTCGCCGTTCACAGAAGGTGGTTTGGGATTGTCTGCTCGGCCCAATGTGTTGAGCATCTGCAGAACCTCCCAATCCCGCAGGACATGGGTCTGCCCTTCATGATCGCGCCATGCCCCCAACACAATCCGGGTAACCGAATGGTCTTGGCCGGTGACTTGGTCCTCGACCGAAGCAATGAGCATGGGAGCTGGCAATCGCAGGCAAATCGCCAGCGTGCTTTGCAAGCCCTCTCCTTCCTTCAAAGCGCGATCGAAAAGTGTATGCCCCACACCCACGAGACGCGTTGGACCCTCCCGATCGCCTAGGCGGACATTGCGATCGAACAGCAATCCTTTGTACCGATCCTGCATCGCGTAATCTTCATCCACCCATTTCTCAGGCGACAGGACATCCAGCCCATCGTCCCTCCGAAACACGCGGCGGCCTTGCGACTCCATCATCATCGCGAAGAAACGTTCGAGATCGGGAAGATCGACCTGCGGGAGGTTTCGTCCAACTTGCGCAAAATCGAAGCGGGTTACGTTCCCCATCATCGTCTTGACCTTGTCAACCAAGTCTTCTCCGCCAATGGTGGCGGATTCCCGGTCGAACCACTGATCAAGGCTTTCGCGCGACTGCATCTGTCCAGCCGCAAAAATCTTCTCGAATGCGCTCGGGCCGGTCATGCCGATGACGAGCTGACTGATGTCTTCGCGCTCGTCCATGGCTTCGTCGAGAGCGCGCTGAATTCGCTCGAGTTTGGCGTTCAATAGGTCCCAAATTCGCGCCTCTACGGTGTCGGGGTTTCGCAGGATAAAGACCTGAACCGGCCGTGTCTGACCATATCTGGAAAGTCGCCCGACACGCTGATGCAAACGCATCGGATTCCATGGCATGTCTACATGTATCAGCGTGGCGCAACGCTCTTGGAGATCGATCCCCTCGCCTGCTGCCTCAGTTGAGACCAGAAACCGGATCGAACCCTGATTGAAAGCCTCTGCCGCCGCATCGCGCGACCAACTTTTTGGCCCGCGAGACCCGTCTGCCTTGTTGATCTCCTCCAAGCGCTCATCGCCGTTGATAAAGGCACAGCAACCGTGCCCAAATCGAGCGTGCAGGGCATCAACGACCAAGGCTTGTGTCGCCTTATATTCGGTGAAGAGAAGTACGGGCTCACCTGAAGGCAGCTCGCGTTCAATGAGATCGACTAGACGTTCGATCTTGCGCTCCTGCTGAATAGGCTCTGCCAATTCGAGCAACTCATCAAGCCGAGCAATCTCCCCCTCCATGAGTTCGGCAAGCATCTTGCTCCACGCTTCCTCATCGGCTCGGGCGCGATCATCCAAAGTCTCGTCTTCGTCTCCCTCAGTTATCGTCGGAATTGGGGCGCGAGCCTGTTCGGCGACATCTGCTAGTTTGGCCCGGCGCTTGGTCAAAGCGCTTCGAATTGCGGCGATCGAACTGGCTGCCAGTTTTTGAAGCGCAATGAGCAAGAGCATCCGGGCTGACTGCGCCCGGCCATCGAGTGTCGATGCATAAGCTCGCCCATCAATGATGAAGCTGCTCAGCGTTTCGTAAAAGGCGCTTTCCTCAGGGCTAAAGGCGTATTCTCGCGTCGCCACCGTGACCGGCGTGAAGAGGCGGTTGCCTTTGAGGTCAGTGACCGTCGCCTTGTTGTTGCGGATCATCACATCCGGAAGCTTGGTCAACTGCTCGTCGATATCATGTTCGGGTCCGAACTGGTCCGGATCGAGCAGGCTGAGTAGGGAAAGAAAGCCGAAGTCCTTTCCACGATGCGGCGTACCGGTGAAAAGCAAAAGCGAGCGGATCTTGTGTCTTTCTTCCAGCGCGCGCAGGAGCTGGAAGGATAGAGTTTCCCCTGTCCGCTCATCGGCGTGAAGATGGTGCGCCTCGTCGACCACCACAGCGTCCCAAGGGTCGGCATAAAGGAAGCGACTACCATCCGATCGACCATCGGCAACTTCACGGCGCAGAGTGTGAACCGATGCAACGACCATGTTCGCTGTGTCCCAGAAGTCCACGGTCGGCGTATCAACCGAGCGATCATAGACCTGCAGACGGATATCGAACATCTGACGGAGCCGCTTCTGCCATTGGGGCACCAGTTTGGCAGGCGCCAATACCAGTAGGCGGCGGATTTGTGCTCGTGCCACTAAAGGCATGAGCACAAGGCCAGCCTCAATGGTCTTTCCCAGCCCCACATCGTCGGCCACCAGCCAGCGGAAGGGAAATGTCCGGTTGACCTTGTGACAGACCCAGAGCTGATGCGGGAGCAACTGGACGCGCGATCTTGAAAACACTCCCCACTGATCGTTCACCGAGCGTATCGCCATCGCGCTGGCGCGCATAAGAGTCTCAGCACTCTCATCAAATGCGCCGGTCGCCAGTGCCTGATCGAGCGAGCGAGCGAGCGTGAGTTCCGCGCGCAGGACCTGCTGGATCGCTGCGCCAAAACGGGCAACAACGAATTCGCCGGTATCTGCGATGACATAGCCGGCACCGTGGCGAGGATGGTTGACCGGCGCGTTGGCGGCAAGCGTTTCAGGCATCGTCGTCATCATCATCTTCGTCATTCCACTCGCCACGACCCCATTCACTTCCATTGGACTCCCATAGGATGGCGTCCAATTCAGAGCGGTGTTTCGCCAGGGTAATAATGTGCAGCGGCAGGTCGCCATCGCCGTTGAACCGGGCTTCGTCACCGATAAGACGTTCAATCGTTTGATGCAGTAAGCGGCCTTGATCGACACCATGATCGAAATGCCCAACGCCCAGTGAATGCATCAACCGACGTACTTTTGCGGCAGTGCTCCAACCATAGGGTGCGACGAGTTCTGCCTGATCCTGCGAGTAGACCCCGTTGCGCGCCAATTCGCGGATCAGCCAGTTGGCACCGATGCCGAGCGAACGCGCCAATGGCGCCGCTTCAAGGCCCATGCGTGCAGCCACATGGGAAAATGAAGGGCGCAGATGGTTTCGCAGGCTCTGATCGCCCTCTTGGGCGACAATAGCTGGAAACCTCATGAACAATCGACGGTAGGCATCGAGATGTCTGGAGATCATGCACAAATCCGTCAGGCACCGCCGCCAGATCAGATAGCCTTCTTCCGCATCGGGCTCACTCCATGCACGAAGGCGTTCTACAAACGGCCGGAGTTCCGCGTCATCGGGCTCGATTGTTGCCAGCGTGCGCCACCAGCCGTCCTGCATCGCATCGGCGACAAACTGGCGGGATTGAAACGGCCTGATCCGCCCAAGCGTTTGGAACGACGCGAGTGCCAGTAGTGTGAACCAGGTGGCCTCATCCCCATCGCCAAGCGCTGAGATCGAAAAATCTTCCGGATAAACCGCTCGATCATAGGCAGGCACCAGGGCGTCTCGGTTCTCCCGCCACCAGTCAGCAATTCCCAATAGAGCGGCTTCGGCGTCTGGCTGGAATGCCGATTCGGGTGCCGGTTCAACTGGCGGAGCGCCAAAATATAGACCGAGTTTGGCAAGCAGGCGCCCACGCTCATCCGGTGACAGGCCTTCGAGCATGGCCGAATGCGCTAATTCACTAGCTGGTGGCAACCACGCCGCGGCCTGCGACAGCAACGAGACAGTTCGCTGGTCTGCATCAACCAGGTAACGAATGAGGGCTGCTTTCCGTAGGTCGCTGGAGTTGGCGCCTTCCGCCCAGCGCTGCCATTCAGGCTCCTGCGAACCAGCCTGCTCGCGCGCAAATTCGGCCAATTTGAAACCATCAACACTATAACTTTGCGAAAGCCTGCCGGAAGGTGGAGCGAACGCGGCCCGTGCGCGCTCTGCCGTGTCATCGCTTTGCGGGAAGGCCAAAACGCGGACCGACTGCCAGGTGCCGTCTTCGGCCAGCCATTTCCGGTCGCGAAAGATTTGGCGAAGCTCCTTGTCTTCCTCACCCGTCAATACGTTTCGAACGTCGTCGTCGAGCAGCGACACTAGAATGTCAGCCAAAGCGGCATCGACCCCTTCACCACTGACAATCGTATCGACAAGATCCGAGAGGGTCAGTCTCTGGCCCCGCGACAAATCGAGCCTGGCCAAGAGGTCCGCCGTAGACTCTTCGATAAGGCCGTGTTCCATGGCCTCGATCGCGGACCAGCGTCCAATCCGATCCCGAACCGCCGATTTGGCTAGGGCTCCATCCAGCCGCCATTTCACATTCGCAGCGCAGACGGCACCTCCAAAGGCAAGCGGTACAAGCGGGCGCTGAGCCAGCAAGCGGGCCAGACCGCAAGCGGGGTTGTGCAAGGCCTGCTCCGGCCCAAATCTGGTGAGGTCATCCGCGAATAGATTTACCACCTTGCGCCAGAAATCCTCTCGCCCTGCTGGATCGAGCGCGGCTTCCTCCGAAAACTTATCCCAATCCGTGAGGCAGTAGTCATAAAAGGCGACAAGACGTTCGCCGAGCTCGAAGCCCAGTCGGGAAAACAACCGCTCCTTTTCTTCGGGTTGATCTGAAAACTCCGTGCGCCCCGGATTTACCGGGAAGCGTCCTTCCATCAACCAGGCTCCGCGACGGCGCTCCCCAACCAAGGGCACAAGATGCCAAAACTGTGAGACGTCCTCCAAGAACGCATGAGGCCCGTTAGGCCCAAACGGCAGGAACAACCGGAAACCGTCAGACAGGGCGAACTTCAGCAAGTGGCGACCGCCATCCATTTCCAGGAAACTGACCCCTTCAATCAGTTCGTGCTCGACATGCCTGAAGGAATGGTCCTGTTTCTCATCGACCAGTTCTATCGAACTCTCACGGCCCAACGCGGCCAGCAGTTCTGCCGCCCTGCGGAATGCCTCCCATGCCGCTGCTGCGTCCTCGTTCCGATCGCCAGTTATCGGAATCTCGATCAAGGTTGCCTTGCGTCCACGATCATTGAACGGAGCAATCTCCCTCCCGCCATCGGGCCACTCGGCAGGGATCATGCCTCCCAGAATGCGGATAGCAATGCCACCACTGGCGAGCCGGATTTCGTCAGCCAGCATGTGCACAGTCTTGAAGCCGAGGCCAAAGCGCCCGGTGACGCCATCGCCTTCTTTGGCAGAGTGACTTATGGCGAGCATGTTCGAAAGATCTCGCCGATGCCCCTCCTCTTCGGCTTTGTGCGGGTCAGCACCAGGTTGGTTAATTGGGCGTCCCCAATGAACTACACGTAGTCGGCTGATCGCCAGGTCTGCGTCGCGGACAACCTCAACACGAAAGCGGCCATCACTGTGCCATTGGGCCTGAGCATCGATAGCATTCTGGTATAGTTCGAACAGGACGCGATGTGGCTCGTATCCCATTTCGCCGACCTTCTTGCGTGTGGCGGCAAGTAGCTCATGCGCTCCTGAATCTGACCGCGCAGCCTGCCACAACGCCTCGCGCGCGTTGTCACGACTGCGATGGACGTCCCGGTGATAGGCCTTCAAAGCCTCGCGCATGACTGGGCCGGGCTTGATGCCCTCCAGTCGATCATGCAGCACGTCCTTTAGTTCGGCACAGGTGTCGTCAAGCGTGCGTTGATCGGACGCAAAGTAGCTGTGAAGCAGGTCCGACAGCGCCTCCTTGTGCCGTTCAAAACCAAGCATCAGCGCAATGCCCAGCTTGCGCACAAACTGGTCGAGTAACTCTTTCGCTTCGCCCTCGTCGGTCGGCGCAACTGGCCCGAAAACAAGATCAAAAACGTGGCGATATCCCGCCTCGTCGCGCTCTATCCCCCGTTGTGAGCAATCCAATAGCAGCGCTTCCCCGCGCCCGGAAAGTGGGACGATGCAGTCGGATCCGGCTGCCGATCGCACGCGGACCTGGCCGTCCTTTGGAAATTCGATTGCGAAACGCAGTTCGGCGAAGCGTTCACGGTTCGCACCGCACATGTCGCGTTGTTGATCAGCGAGGGCGTCGAGATCATCGCATATCCGATCGAAGGACCGTTGCCCCTCCCATTTGCTTGCTAACGCGCGAATAGGCTCATCGCGTCCCAACATTGCCAGTGCCAAAAGGATTCCATCGCCCACATCGTGTTGCCCGATGGGCGAAAATGCTCTCTCAATGCCGTCCAGCAAGTCGGGTTGCTTTCCCGAAACAGCTTCCAGCGACGGTGGCTGTTGGAGGTCCGCAAGGTCCAGCTGTTCGGCGTAGTCACGAACCAGCAGAGCTGCTGAAAAGATGCCTTCCGCATTCAACGCGAGAGTATCTGCGCTTCGGAATTCTCCGATCGCACTGGGTAAAAGCAAACTTGAGGGGAGATAGGTACCGTTCGATCGAAGGGTGCGAAGATTTTGCGAATATGCAGTGCGATGAAGCCTCTTGGCCGCTTCACCGACTGACCCACTCAACGCCAGGCCTGCAATTGCATTCATCTGCGAGACGATGGCTGCCTTGTCGGGCAAATGAAAATTCCGGGCCAGTTGGATGATGGCCTCGTCTGGCAGGTCATCCCGCAAAGCCGCTGCCAAAAGCGGCCAACAATTTATCTCAACGTCCGCCTTCTTTCTGGCGAGTTGCCTCAGTTCCTCCAGACCATCGCTGACATCGAGACAAAGCCCGATGATCCCGCGTTCACCCGCGTGACGAAACCCGAGCCGGTAGGACTCCGTTCGATCCGGCATCACCTTGCGCAGCGGCTCGCGCACGCGGTCCTCGCGAAGGCGACCTGGTATCTCGCTTGACATCAGGAATGCGTCTTGCCCAACGAAGGACTTTTCGACCTCGATCGGCAAATCCAAGACCTGGTCCGGACGCCACACTGCGTTCTTTGCCGCGATCCATGAGATCGACCGGAGTAGCTCTGCGAGCTCCTCGTCCAGCGTTTTCAGTTCGGCGAGCGCTGCACAAATTTCGTCGGTGAATTGCGCCGGGTTTGGAGTATTCAGCGCCGTCTTGATGGACGCTTCCGCCCCCCAACGAGCAATCAGCTGGTTCTGAATGCGGTTGACGCCTGGGTCCGGCCACAAATCAGCGAGCCTGGCAAATGGGACGAGACGTGACGTAATGTCGGTCTTGCGACCGATAAACAATTGGTCGGCGGCATACAGTTCATCGTCGTCTTCGCAGCCGTGCAGAGGTAGAACCTTCAGGATTTCCGGCGCGATCCCTGACTTGAGCAATGCGACAGCTGTCGCGGCGTCCCATTCAGGAAGACGCTTTGCATCATACGCTTCCTGCAGCCACTCGCCGAGGCTGGACATATCCACTCGGCACAAGCCGACTTTCTCGCGGACCGCCTTCTTGAGTTCTGCGGCGAGGACCGATGAAACAAGCCTATCGCGACGCCCTTCGCGCAATGCAGTAACGAGCTCATCAAGCGCACCGTCGAACTGGTCGAGCTCAATCAGTTCGACATCTTGCGGAAGCCCGGGTTCGCCTGCGACTAGTTGGCGCAGGTCATCGCGGGTAGCGTGATCGCGCAGCATCTCGGCCAGCTCGCCACACTTGGCAGGATCAGCAAAGCGAGTGGCCTGCCTCAATACGCCAAGCAGGCAATCCAGCTTCTTGGCCGATGCCAGATCGGCTATTCCTCCATCCCTGAGACTAACACGGTAGACGTATGGCTGAGCGATTGCACCAGCGAGGACGGAGAGTTCGCTGTTCGGCGCGGTATCGAACAGCAATCCTTTGTGTGTAATGCTTGCGATTTCGCCCAGCGACAATCGCTCGTCAAAATCATCCTGCATCCTGCGAACCGGGATCACCCGCAAATTCCGGGTGTGTGCGTGCGCGGCAAACTCGGCGAGGGAAGGCCCATTTCGGAGCAGATGAGAGATAAGTGCAGACGCCTGGTGAGCGGCTTCCCCTCGCCCCCCTAAGAATGGCTCAATGGCAACAAGCAGGTCGCTGGCTTCATCGAGCCCAAGACGTCTCAGATCGGCACCTTCACCTGCAGCCCACCCCGCCTTGACCGGCAGCGTCGGACCCGACGATACGAGGGCGGCAATGAGCTCGCGGTTATCAACGCTGGAAGGAAGCACCAAAACATTGTCGAGTGGCAGGTGACGCACCAGCGGCTTGAGCTTTTCGGCATTGGCAAAGTTCTGGCTGACGTCGAGGGCCGCGCGGCGATAAGCATCCGCAAGAGCGGCACGGCTGCTGAGACCTGGTGGCGATGCATCAAGCAGTACTGACAGCGTTTCCGCGACCGGCCCCTTCGTGAAGGCGGCTGGGCCAGCTATCTCGAGCAATTCAGCAAGTTCGGCATCGGGCCACCGCGGGTCGATATCGGCGAGTATGGTGCCAAAGGCCAAACCTATGCCCTTTGCAGTGCACCAGTCTTCGAGGCTCGGAAATGCCGACTTCAGCCGCGACAGCGTCGTGGAATCTCTCCGAGGGATTGGCCGCAAAGACGCGCTGGCACAAACTTGCCAGCTCTCCGCCTTCTCGCCCGGCCAACACCGGGCCATGCCTCTGCCCTGGCAGACATCGACGCGGTTCTCACTCCACCAAGCGCTGTTTTGGACCGCGCGGACAAGCGCCTGACGTTCTTGCTCGCCAGGCATAGCCGGAAGTGAATCTGCCAGCGCATCGAGCATCAGCGGCAAGCTGGCTTCCCGGCGTAGCGCTTCGTTCCAATCGCTCTCAATGTGATCGTCGTCGCGCAGCTTGCGCCGGTCGCTGGACACGAAAAAATAGCCGTGGATCAGCAAGTCAATGTCATGCGAGCCATGACCGAGCGGTATGCTCTCGACGGGCTGGCCAAGCGGCAGATAGACCGCATCGCGGACACGCAGGACCGCTTCACCCTCTTTGGCCGACGAGCGGCAGACAAGAACCGCTCCGTGTGGATTGGCTTTGGGCGGGATTAGCCTGCGATGGATGTCGAAGACCTTGTCCCATCCAACCTGATCAAGCAGCTTGGCGGCCTTGCCGCCGGGCATCCATTGCTGCCGCCCATTGAACTCGAGCATAAATCCGGCGCCATCGATCTGTCCGGCAACAATCGAATCGCCCTGATCAATTCCGGGCCCGGATAGTCGGCGGGCGCCCTTTCTCAGCAAAAGCCGGCGTCCCTCCCCCACAGTTGGCCTGACTTCAATGGATTGCAGGCTACGAAGACAGGAAAGTGCCGCGGGAAGCTCCGCGCCTTGCAATATGTCTGCAATAGCGCTGTCTGGTTCCCAATTCTGGTCAGAAAGACAAAGATCATACCCAGGCCGCAAATTCGCTGTCCGCAGCGGGAGGAAAAGCGCCATTCCCTTATCAAGGCCGATTTCCGCGACTTTTCCGAGCAGCATTTCGGCATCGGCAGTAGTCAGGGACGGCCAGGCCGTGGCTGCAACGTCAGCCTCGCTTACCTTTTCCCACGGGTTCATGATCAGAAGGCGCGGGCGTCCACCTTCGTCCTCAACCCTTCCCAGCGCGATAAAGGCATCGCAAAGGTGATAAACTGACTTTTGCCCCAGCCCAAAGCGTCCCACCGCAGCGCGCTCATCTGCCTTGCTGCCACCGCTGGCGCGAGTGATCCCGTCCATGTTCCGGGCGAAGACTTCCCCGTCGTTTGCCACAATCAGGCCAGGCGTTTGCAGCAACGGATTGCTCGCCTCCGGAAAGCCGTTGTGCCCCACGACAATCAAACGCTTCGCGCCGGCATCCTCGGCGTTTTGGAGCAGTTCCTTAAAGATCGTGAAGCCTGATGCGTAGCTTTCGCGTAGTATCTGCTGGAGCCGCTCGATATCGCTCTCCGCCGAGTGAACCAGTCCGCTCGATCGCACATCCATCCCGACTTGATACGAGATTGATGCGTCAGATACGGTCACATTCAATTCGGTTACCCCCATCAACCTTTGCGGCATAAACACGCTGAAAACTATTCAGCATCATGATTTAAGATATGAGAAAATCCTCAATGAATTGATCGCGTTTATCTACGTTTTACTGGCGCGCTAGACCGACATCAATCTTGTTGGCTCGCCGGAAAAGGAGACGCGCAATACCCCTTTTGCACGGGTCGCGGCTACGTGGAGAAGCGAGCGGTTTTGGGCGATAATGTCTTCCCGGTCCGCCGCATCGACGGCCGCCTTCAACGCGCCGGCGGGCGGGAAGGTCGCCTCGGACAGGAACGGGATTGCCACCGCGAAGAACTCGAGCCCCTTCGCCCGGTGCATCGTGGTGATCCTAACCCCGGGGATGGACCGATCATCGGCGGTGCCAGCCTGGAGGACCACGGTGTCGATACCCGCCCCCCTCAGCGTTCCCTGAACTCGATCGATATCTGCCCTTCTGCTGCACAGAATTCCGATGTCGGCCAGGCGGATATCTTTCGCAGCAAGACCTTGAACCCAAGACGCAAGGCTTGCCAGTTCGTCAGCTTCCGCCCGACAAGCGACAAGCTCAGGCGCAGGCCCGTGCATGAGACTCACATACCCCCGCAGCGTGTCTGTCCCTTCATCTAGATCGTCTACGCTGACGCCCTCAAGGATCGAGACCGCCCAAGTCCGGATCTCCTGGGTCGTTCTATAGTTGAGCCGGAGCCGACGGGACCGGCCTCGAACATTGATCCCGCAGGCAGACATGCTAGCCCGGCGGGCATAGATGCGCTGGTGCGCGTCCCCAGCGATGAAAATAGAGTTCCGATCACCGGATGACGTCTCCGGCATGATCGCACGGATCAAACGGAACGCCTGCTCCCCCATGTCCTGCGCCTCGTCCACAATGACTGCCGCATAGGGAAGATTCGGCGCTTCCGCGCTCAAGATTTCGGTAGCCTCGCGATAGGCATCATCGGGTTCGGCCAGCCCCTCGCTTATCATCCGCGCCCGATAATCGGCGAACAGGTCCCAAAGCAGGGTCCGCTTGCGTCGGTCAAGGGGGGTGCCGCGGCCAGCACGGGACGCCTTCAGATAGGCACGCTGCTCCGTCAGACCTTTTGCCTGTACGATCTGGGCCCACTCCGCCCTGACAAAGGCTTCCGACAAGCCTTCGGGCAACTCATGATGGTCAAACACTTCCTGCCAGATCTGATCGAGACGGTCGCGCGCCTCTCCGAAATACGCCACCTGCCGTGCGAAGCTTTTGCGCTTTAGGAACTGGGATACCCAGCGGTCGAGGTTAATCACCTCGATCCGAGGTGGACGGGCGTCGAGATGTCCTGGGCAAAGCGTCCGGAGATTGGCCTCGATGTCCTGTGCGAGACTGGTCGTAAAAGTGGTGAGAAGGACCCGTTGGCCTGCACGCGTCGAGTCATTCTCTAACTGTTCGGCGAGGTGCTTCGCCCGGTGCATTGCGACCACCGTCTTGCCGGTACCGGCACCGCCTCGCACCATAGCTGGGCCGTTGTAGTCGCGATACGCAATTTTGCGCTGTTCCGGGTGCAGGAATACCCGCCAACCCTCCATCCCTTCTTCAAAGACGCGACGCAGCTCAGCCTCTGAATCGGGTATGAAGATGGTTTGGCGGCTCTCCTCTGTTTCGATGAGCCGGTCGAAAGTCAGGTCCGCGTCCGACTTTGTGGACGCTATTTCCTGCTCCTCGCCAACTCCGGTCAGCGCACGAATCTCCTCATCGCCGAAACCGGCCGCAACCGCGTAAAGGACCTGATAGGTGAGCGGGTCGAACCGGTCCTCATCTGTCTCGAGCGCTTCGATGGTTGTGACGAGCCGGACTGCTGGGATCTCCTCTTCCGCAACCCCAAGGGCATGGAGCCGCTTGTCGGAAACCTCCGCGAACAAACGCGGCTCCGACACTTTCGGAGCGGCGACCGGTTCCACCGCCGCGTCGATCTCCTCGATCACCCGAATCCGGTTGGTATCCGGATCGAGCTTGACCCGCCGACCTGCTGCCCAACGATAGGCCTTGTCGTGTTCGTTGACGTGAACGAACATGATGTCTCGGCCCACTTCGAAGGCAATCGCACGATACGCCTGGTCGACCCGGAGGGACTTTATCGAGCTGTCCTTCGCTCCCTCGACCGTCTCAAGGTTCAGCCCATTGCCGGACGGGTCGGACATGTATCGGGTCATCATGTCCATGAACCGGATCGCCACCTTGTCTGGGAGCTTCCTGAGGCTCTTCATGCAGCCGATGTCATAGGAGACCCGCTTGGTAATCGTGTCCGTCATGATTGTGTCTCTTCTAGTACCTGCAGAACCCGTGTGACGACCTCCCCGACCGGATTTGTGTCCGGTTCGAACAGAATCAGGTTCCAGCCAACTCCGTCATGGATTTCCTCCGCGACGGCGAGCCCCGCCCCAGACCAGCCGAACTCCATCATTCCAACGACCCGGCCTTCGGCTAACAGGTCGTCCCCGAACCGATCCGGCGCGGGCGCCTCCGCAGCGATCAGCGCATCGATAAGGGGGTGGAAAGCCTCGTCGCAAAGCGCGCGCGCCTCCATCCAGGCCATTACCGCGCTATCAGACGGATCCGAACGATCGGACATATCGGGCGGCGACAGGGTATCGAGTCCGTCAAGTTCAACATGGAACCCACGGACCCCTTGGAACAGATTCACCAACCGCCAAAGACCGCGCCAAATATCTGTGTAAACGGCCTTCGTCGTGGGCGCTGCGCCCGGGTCCGGTAGCACGGCCCGAAGAATTAGCCGCAGATCCGTGTCGGATTGAAGCCATTCGCTTGGCGAGATCTTCTGGCACGCCAGATAAAGATCGATCGCTCCAGCGCCGACATGTTCTGCGAGATCTGGGGTTCGCAGGAACCCGCGCCCTTCCTCGGAAAGAGCGGCTGATCTGGGCAGTTGATCCAGCGGCCTGCCCGTCGCCACGAGAGCCCGGATCAATACGGACCTGGCCGCCTCCTCCTCCTCCTCCGCCTCCCCGTCGAGCAGGCGCCGGAGCGCTGCGAGGGCGGTTTCGGTTTGGAACGTTCGAACGGTGTCGGCAACAGATGCGAATCCTGGATGGGCAAGAACCCGGGCGAGACGCCCGATCTTCTCTGAGCCGAGCTCCGATTCTTTCAGCGGATTGAGCAGGCTCCGATCGTCTGGGTCGAGGTCCCGCCACGAGAGGGTCCAGAGGCGCACCTCCCCGGATCGGATCATGGTGATCCGGTCAAGCAGATCTTGGCCGACGGTGCCCGCGTGGTATTCGATCCCGTCCATTTCGATCACGACCGGGAGGTGACCGGCGCGCCCGATCGGGGTGAGCAGGAAGTCAATTCGCTTCTTCGGGAGACCTCGAAACCGGGCTTCGATCTGGACTTGCGGTTCGATGGTCCAGAGGCGTGGCGCGTCTGTTCGCCCCGCCCGCAACACGAAGCCACGACGCCCACCGGCGAGCACCTGCGGAGTCAGTGCTCCGTCGCCGTAAAGCTCGGACAGGGCGCTGAGGAGCCTCTTCTCGAGCGCGCTTTCGACAAGTGCACCGCGCATCGACTCATCTATACCGGTCTCGGTGCGGGTCAGGCTGTCCCATTTCTGAAGGATCGCATCCATCAGCTGGCGGGCCCTGTCCCGATCCGGCTCCCCGGGTCCGAACTGTGACCGATAAGACTTAACGCAGCGGAAGCACCCGTTTCGGTCCGTTTCCTGGTTACACGGACAGTCGCGGAGCGCTTCTGCTGCGCGCATGATCACCGAGCGCATCGTCTCCGGATGTTCGCCGATCTGGCGCAGATAGCCCGAACCGCCGGGAACAGAATCGTAAAGATAGAGGCTACGCACCGTGGTCATTCCGTCCAGCTGCGCCGCGAATACCGTGGAGCGGATGTGGTCTACCTTCCCGGCGAAATGGCGCCGCATGCCGAGATTGATCGCTGCAACGAAGCTTTTCAGATCGTCGTCATCTGCGTCTCCCACGACGGGGATTACGATCCGGATCGCCTCTGTATCGAACCCGCGCATCAGGAAAACATCTGTTTCCCACCGGTCGCGCGGCAGATCTGTCTCTCGCACGGCGCGGCAATTCGGCGGGTGCGTCCCGCGATCATCTGGGTCTCGCGGGGGCTTCTGCAGGCCGCCGCAGTGCCGACAAATTCGGAACGGCTGCGCAGATCGGCGATCACCTGCGATTTTCGGCCCGGGAAGAGTGGATTTCGGACCGAAATTGAAGTCGCGAAAGGTGCAGTATGGAATAAATTCGAAGCCGAAGGGGGTTCCCGTGTCGCGGCTGGTAAACCAGGACGTGGCGATATCCTCAGGATTGTGAAACGGCATCAGGACCCGGTCGAACTGCCGTTGATCCCGCTGGTCCAAGTCCCGGATTGCGGCCTTTTCCTCGCTATCAACCGAGATAACCGACTTGAGCCTCACGACCTCGTGCTGCGACCCGGTGTCAGACCACATATCATCGCCGCACTTTGGACAGGTGCGGCTCTCCGTTTCCTCGATCCTGCGGGCGACGTGTGAACAGGAGGGGCAGAAGGTCCAGGCGGTAAGGTCCTCCTTACCGATCTCGATCCGCTCAATCTGAACTTGGCGGCCGTTGGCATAGAAGAACTGACCCGGCGCAAATTCAGAAAGCGCCGAACTGGCCGGTCGGGAATACTCGAGATAAAGAAGACCATCTTCGTCCCTGGCGGAGTCGTTGCGCCGCGACAAGATCGATGTCAGCTTCACCCCCTCCTCGGGGAAGGCATAATTCGGCAGTACGCCTTTGTCTGTCAGGAACTTGATGACCGGGACGTCGTCAATTCCACTTCTGATCAGCCTGTTGATCTCCGTCCGGTCCCGCGAGATTTCCTGCTCCCGCTTCTCGAACTCCTCATCCGTCAGCTCGGCTCGACGCCGCCGCAACCGTTCCAGTTCGCGTGTTGCCTCCTCCCGCTTCTGCAGCAGATTTGCTCTCTCCTCGGCCGCCCCATCAAATGCGGTCCCCACTCGCCAACCGATCGACCGTGAGTCCGTGCCGGTCAGATAAGTCCTCACACGCTCGACGAGGTCAGCGCGCTCCTGCACCTCCGGGGGCAGGCCGGACAAGAAGACTTGGGCAAACTCCGCCCCGCGTATCCGCACGAGGTCGAGCCATTCTACCGGGAATCCCTCAGCCGCTCCGGCAGCGCGGCGCTTCAGGACATCCCGGACCTTCCCGTAATCCCCGCTCTCCGCAGAGGCGGATACGTAGGCATCGAGGGTGAACGCTGTCACCTGACGCAAAAGCACCTCTTCTGCAGCGAGGAACACACCCGGAGGACGTACCTCGCCGGCCAGCATCGGGGTCGGATCCTCCCAAAACTGGAGATCATGGGCGCGCGCGTTAGCGAGGACCAGATTCAGCGCGTTACCGTCGCGGCGCCCGCTCCGACCCATTCGCTGGACATAGTTCGCTTCCTCCGGCGGGACGGAACTAAGGAGCAGGGTCGACAGGTCTCCGATGTCGATCCCCATCTCGAGCGTCGGGGTTGCCGAGATCAGGTTGGGGGCCCAACGGGCCTCCCCTTTTATGAAGCCGGATTCAACCCGCAGCCGTTCATCCGCCTCGAGGATTCCGGTATGCTCACGGGCCACGACCCGGTGATTGCGGTCGGAAGCGAGTGACCGGCGGAGAGCTGGCCGGGTCGATACGGAGGCAGCCTCCAAGTAACCGTCACATCCGATCCGAGCGCAAGGGGCTCCCAGCGCGCTCTCCGCGTTCTCAGCGAGAGCGGTCTCGTGACGCCCGCAGCAGCCGCAAACAAGCCCAAGCGTGGCGGTCGAGACGGTGACATGCTCCGGCTCGAGAAGCCAGGCGTGACAGTCTTGCCCGTCCGGACCATTCACCCGTCGCACAAGGCCGTCGGCTTCCAGCCGATTGAGGACAATCGGGTAGATCGTGTCGGGGTCGGTCGCGACTTGCAGATCGACTGCCCCCAGCGCCCGGAAGAGCCAGTCTCGATACCAGTTCGAGGCGTGGTTTCGGGTGATCCGCTCGAATCCTGGCGGACTGCCCTGGAGGGTGATCGGAGTAGGAGCTAGCCCTCTGCGGAAATTCGGCACTGGCAGAGTTCTGCTCTGGCCGAGCCCCATCTGGACCGCCGCACGGTACCAGTTCAATCCGCGCGCAGCCTGGCTCGTCGCCACTGCATTGACAACATAGGGATGACAAACGGCCCCCTGTTGGCGCATCCGTTGCAAGAATCCAGACAAGAACTGCGTGAGCACGTTCGGACTAATCTGCGGCGCGCCCGGGAACGCGTTGCGGATTTCGTTCGCCAGACGCTCGGCCGAGGACCGCAACAGGTCCACAGCGACGTCCGCGGCCGCCATTCCATTGACTTCGAGTGTGTGGCTGAAATGCGCCCGGTAGCTCAGATCGACGAAATACTCCCAGCCGAGGCGGAGCTGCATCTGATCGAGGAAGACAGGGTCCGAAATCGAAATCCCGTCGCGGATCAGATCCTGATATCTGCGACGCCAAGTCTGCTCCTTGGCGATGAAAAGCGCGGTGAAATCGTCAGGCCCGAGTGCATCGAGATGTGCGGCAGGGACCTCCTCAATCACCTCCCGAAGGGTCATCTTCTCTGTCTCCGCGCCGGTCAACGCAGTAAAAAGGGACTTCTGATAGACGGAGAGGGCGTTCCGCGTTTCCGCGATCGCAGCCCGGTGAGCCGCGTCCTGAACCGAGTCCGAGAACATCAGGAAGCGCGGCTTCGCTTCCGGTCGCTCTTCATTCTGCGCCGAGGTGTAGATGGTTCCGGTGATCCCGGTCGTCAGTCGTGCGGCCCGCATTCCAAACAGGAGAAGGCCACGAGCCTGACCGCAAGCGGGGCAAGTCCGATCTATGCGTCCCTGACCATCAGTCGGGCTGTACATCCAAACCGGGGAGGCTGAGCCTGGCTCGAGCCCCTCGTGATCTGCGGGGGTGAAGTCGACGGACTCCGCATCGAGCAGCCCTTTGACGATTTGACCGCCCCCACCGCTGGCCTGCACCATGCGATCGATGGTGTCGTGATAAAAAAGACGGATCCGGTCGGCACCATTCTCGTCGAAGAACTCTTCGTACAGCTGTTCTAGCGGGGCCCAGCAAGATTTCGACCCCGAGTTCAGACGGCCAACATGGGCCGTTGCGCCGCACCGGTTGCAATTCACGACCGGGAGGGAACGACGGAGTGCCTGGCGGTCGAGGTCGAGTGCGTGAGACAGGTGCATAGCTGACCGTCGCCCGTCCGCTTCAAGACGCGGCAGGTTCGTCACCATGCGGGACATCTCCCGGACCCAGATTTGGAGCCGGACGTTGAACAGGGGCCGCGGATTCTCGACCGCTCCAGAGCGCGCCCAGGCGACCAAGGCGACCACCAGTTCGGCGAGAGCTCTGTGGTCCGCTGCCACCCAGTCCCGCAGCACGCGCACTTGCGCGAGACCGGCCGCGATCTCTGCGAGCGAAGCCGGGCCCGAATGCTCGGCGATAATCTTTAGGGCGCGCTGGCACAGGTGGTGCTGAAGGAGCCGCTCTCCGAGCGCGATCCGCCAAGCAGGGTCGGCGGCGTTCCCATCGCGAAGAAAAGCGAAGTCCGGGTCGGTTTCGTCAGGGAAGAGGCAGTGAGCCAGCCGCTGCGCCGCGAATGGTTGATCGAGCTCCTCCGCCTCCCGTAGGGCGGCGTGGACACCAACGGGATCAGGGCGGTCGACATATTCGGGGTCGCCAAACACCTCGTTGGGCGTTTTTCGGGTCTCCCGGATCACAGCGCCCGCATCGAACGGCTCCCCGAATATCGTCTCCGCGTAGCGCCGGAGGTCCGTTGCCGCCTCGTCCCCGGAACCCAGCGTCGCCGAGGAACCAACGCAGACGAGGTGTCCCTCGGGGGTCCCAAGCCGATACTTGAGGCGCCGCAAGAGCAAGGCAAGGTCCGCTCCCTGCGCGCCGTCAAACGTGTGCATTTCATCGACCACGAGAAACCTCAGGGACTCGTGATCGTTCGCCTGCCACAACGGTTTATCCCGCCCACGCAGGAGGAGATAGTCGAGCATCTTGTAGTTGGTGAGCAGAATATCCGGCGGGTTGCGCCGCATCGTCTCACGGTGGGTGATGATGCTGTCCGCGGTCACCTCGTGGGTCGCGTTCTTCGGTTCGGCGTCCGCGTAAATCCCCGCGCGCACCCCGTGCAGGGTTGCGATCCCGGATAGCGCGGCCGCAATCCGGCGCGCCTGGTCGGTCGCCAGAGCGTTCATCGGATAGATCAGGATCGCCTTGATCCCCGGCTTCCCCTTGTTTCGCCGGCAGTGATCGAGGATCGGCCAAAGGTAGGACTCTGTCTTGCCCGATCCGGTCCCGGTCGCCACGAGGGTCGAGCGCATTCCCTCGCCACTTAGCCGCGCGAAGGCATCGATCTGGTGCTGGTAGGGGGCGAAGCGCAGCGGGACTTCAGCGAAAGGCTGCGTCCAGGTCCCATCGGCGGCCCCGTCGATTTGCCGGAACGGCATGTCGACCGAAAGCCACGGGCCCTTGATGAAGTTTGCGGGCTCTTCGAGAAACCGATCCACCATGCCCTCGAAGGCGCGGCTCGAACTGTTCAGGGTCGTGTGGACCAGTTCGCGCAGGCTCTCCTGAACATGGCGGGCAAGGAGGATCGGGTTCATCTCAGGCGGCCTCTTCGGATTTCAGCCGCTCGAAATGCGCCCAGGCGCGCCGGTAGTCCTCGATCCGGTCGCATTGGGTGAAGGGGCCGACGAAATGGCGTGTCACGGTGCGCGGACCGCCGGGCATAGTGTCGTCGATGGCCGTGCAGGTCAGTTGCTGCGCGTTATCGACGAGGATTTTCTCCCAGGCCGCGCGGCCGGGGCTCTTGCCGCGATCGTCGAGCCAGCCGACACCAGGCAAGCCCTTGGAACAGGTCCAGACGATCCGGCCATTCTGGTCGAACCAAGTGCCTGCCTCGTATTCTTGCAAAACAGGAAAGTAGATACGATAGATCTCAATCAGTTGATCGAGGGTCAGACTGAGCGCCTGGGCGACCAGCACATCGATTTCGGCGAGGGCCATGCGGCGAGCAAATTCCGTACGGAAGCCAGCGCTTCGGTCCCAATTAGCGGGCCCATTTATCGGTCTATCATGTTCAAGGCGAGGATCTGAGGACGACCACGTCAGGACATCAGAGCCGACAAAGTTGCGCGCCCAAAACTCAGAGTAAGCGCTCGAAATGCAAACCAACCGCAATACACGGCTTCTCGCTGTGCCGTTCAATCTGACCCATGGCAATCGCGCAGCCTGAGACTCGTGCAAATCGGATATCGCCGACGCCTTTACCAAAAAGTCAAAGGGTAATGATGCAGAAAATGCAGCGAGATCAAGTAACAATGTTTCATCCTGAACTGCAATACTCTCTATTCCACCGACGTGGCAGACGTTCGGGGGAATCAATGCAGATATCAGACTTCGCTCGCTATTCAGATTAATTTGACGGCGGAAAGCAACCCTAAAGAAATCGGCGTGCGCCTTACTCGAATCCCAAGTGCACTTGGTGATCGATCGTCGATATTCATCCATCTCAATTGCTGGAGAAAAGTTTGAACGCGGAATGAAGTCATCAGGGATGAGCTGGTGATCAACGACGTCATAATCCCCCTTCTTCTTCGAAATGTTTCGAGGGGTCTTATAAAACGGATTCGCAACGTGAATGTGCGGTCCCTGCAAGACGGTCTCCGCCCAATCCCGATAGCCTGTATCCCGTTTTATTGTTCCGTCCTTCTGCCTCCCACTCTCATGCCAGCACGAAGACATTTGCCAACGCGGAACTCGAATACCTTCTGTAATCTCGCCCCGAGGATTTTGATCATCGCTTGGCTTCCCTTCACGTAGTTTTGGGAACTCAGCAAGGCGTCGAAAGACAACAAGCATATTTGCAGAAAATGGCTGTATGAAACGTGTTTCCTCAATTGGACTGGCCGCATCCTCTGCAAGGGAATTTATTACAGACAATGCACCGCGATTTATTCTTACGATCCTGTCACGGTGACCACGGGTGTCCCATTTCCCATCAGCCCCTTTTATATCTGGGACGGGACCAGTGCCATCATGCTCAAAAGAGTCCTCAACCTGCTGCGCCAGGAATGCGGTCGTGAATTGATCGAAGGAAATATCGGCATCAACTCCGCGATATATGTTCTGGCTAAACCGCATGTAATGTGCGGCATCCGCGAAATTCTTGGCTGTCATTGTGTTGATGTAGCCAAAGTGCTTGACGATACGCGAATACCAATGCCGACGGAACGCACCGGACTTCGGATCTCCCAAATGTCCGTCCTGATGAATAAGCGCCGCATACCCCTCCGGCGCGACCAGCCGGAACGACAGATCGATGAAGCAGCGGTAGAGGTTGTTCGACCCGCCCCCTGCGAAGGGGTTCATCACCTCGGACGAGGTCACTTCCATCGCCCCCCGGGTCGACACGAAGTCCTGAAGGAAGGCCGCTACTGCCGGAACCAGCCGCCCATCGCGCCGCACGGTAGGCGCCTTCGGCAGCGCCTCAGGGAGAACCTTCTTTGCGTCGGACGCCGACAACCCCGCATGAAGCGGGTCGATATCTGCCAGTACCAACCCTTCGTTCCACGAGGGCTTTGCCCATGGGGGGTTTCCGACGATTACATCGAAACCGCCCCGCGCTTTCATTACGTCGGCGAAGATCAGGTCGAAATGCACGAAGCGCTCTCGCTCGGCGACCTCGACCGCCGTCTTCAGCCAGTCGAAATTATCGATCAGCGCCTCAACATTCGTTTCGCGGAACAACCCCTCCTGCCGCTTGGCTGCCGCCTTGAACAGGTCGCGCGCCGGTGCGTCGGGTTCAAGCCGGTCAAAGAAGTCCGGCGCGGGCTCCGAGAATTCCGCCACGCTTGGCGCAGCGAGCGCACCGTCGGCGGTGAACCCACCCTCGATGATCATCGCCATGCCCTGAAAGAACTCCGCCCGGCTGGGTAGCTGATCCGCCCTTTCGAGCGGCCAGAGCCAGAGCGCGCACCAGGCGTCCATCGCCGTCTTCAGACGCTTGTAGGGCAATGTGTTGGTGGCGCGGTCCTCACCGGTGATGCGCGCGTTCAGACGCGCCTTGTCATGGAAATCCATGCCCTTGTTGCCGGGCATCACCTTATCGGGCCAGATCGTAATCTCGTCGTTGGCCGCGACACGAGAGCGGGCAAGATCATTGGCCACCTGATCGAACAGTGCTTCGGCAACGCGGCTGAGCTTCTGGACCAGCTTGATCTCGTGCGGCTCGAGCTTCTTGAAGAAGCCATCCTTCCGCCACGCCTTGATCTGATCTTGCACGTCCTTAGCAAAGGGGGCGATCGATTTGTCCTTATCGAAGTTCGCCATATCCTTGGCAGGCAGGAGCCACTGCCAGACATGCCCCTCGGGCAGGCGCTTTCGCCAGCCGATCTCTTCCGGCTTGCCGTTGAGCCAGAGGTCCGGCTGCGCCCTCGCGCTAAGCATGTCCGTCGAATAGGCGGCGCGGCGCGCACCGATCAGGGAGTTCCCGGCGTGAAGCTGATCGCCAAACCACGGCGAAAAGTCGCTTGCGTGCAGACTATTGAGCCAGAGGGAGATCGCCCCAAGCTCGACCGCGATTGGGTTGAGGTCTACCCCGAAGCAATTCCGGTCCGCGATATAGGCTCGGACACGTTGTTTCTCGATGACGACCTGATCTTGCGGAATGGTCCGGCCCGTCTCCTTCTGCTTCCGTTCGAGATAGAGATCGGCGAGCTGGTTCGTCGTCTCGACGAGGAAGGCGGCGGACCCCATCGCGGGTTCGAGGATCTTCAGGTCGAGAAGTTCGTCGGCTGTGAGGCCGCGGCACCGCTCCATGAGCGCGTGCTTAACCAGCAGGCGGGCGAGCGGCTCCGGGGTGTAGTAGGAGGCTGACTTTTCCCGGTCGCGGCCCGCGAGCCGGTAGATGAAGGTCCCCTTGGAATAGACTAGCGCCTCAGCCCCCTTGAAAACGATCTCCTCGGGAGCGAACTCGCCGATCCGGCTCCTTGGAACGAACCAGCTTGGCGCAAGCGGGTCCACCTTGTCCCGGCGGAACACATCATCCTCCAGTTCACTGTCGGCCTCCCCTGCAACTTCCTCTTCTTCTGCGTCCTCATCGACCTCGACCGGTTCGCCGGCGTCGTTGTCATCGGCCTCCGCGTCAGCTGACCGGCCCTTCCGCGGCTTCAGCTCGATCAGGTCCGTCTTGGCGACGACCCCGGTGAAAGAGATCAGGGTCTCGTAAACCGCGCCCAGCTGGCCGATCCCGAGCTTCGCGTAGGAAATCCGACCGGTACTCTTCCCAGTTGACCGGAGCGACAAGAGGCGGATTACCTTCTGGATCGCGTCGTTCCGGAGCCGGAGCCCGCTGAGAAGCGGCGTACTCTCCGGATCGAGCAGGGATACCTTGACCGACGGGAGGCGCAGCCCGGTCGCCTTCCCCTCATCGACCAGGTCCAGCCCGTCGTGGAGGAGGTCGAGGGTTCGCTGGAGGCTGTCCCAGAGGAACGTCCCTTCGCGGTCAGTGGTTGTCCGAAGCGGAACGGATTCGAGCTCGCGAAGCGCTTCTAGGGAGTATCCGGTCGCGTAGATCGGATTCCGGAGGTCCAACAGGTTCAGCCGGGGATTCGCCTCCGCATAGAACAGAAACAGGAGGCGATACATGTAGCGCAGGCACTCGCGCGAGAGCTCTGGTCCATCGATCCAGACCCCCCGGCGACCCGGTTCCGGGAAGGTAGATGGGTATTTGCCCCCGGTTACTTCGAGCGCCTCCTGGCCGAGCAGCTCGATCGCGTCCCGAACGGTCCGCTTCAGTGAGGTGGTGACCGCGTTGGCGTTCCGCTGCGCCTCCTCTTCGAGCCGGTCCGATATCGGCACCCCCTGTTCTGGAACGCGCGCCTCGCGCGCGGTGAGGCAAGCCATTACGATGAGCGTATCGCGCTCCGCCCGGGTGAATATCTCTTGAAGGTCGAAACGGAGCACTGACCGGGCCGGCCATTTCCGCTTGTCGACGAGCACCATCTGGGACATGCCGAGGACAAGGAGATGACGAGGCGCGTCAGGGAGCTCGAACACGCCCTCCGCGATCGTTTCCTCGATCGATCGGTCGAGCAGCGCCGCCTCTCGAACCTCCTCCGGGAACTGCTCCGGCGTGAACTTGACCCCGAGTGGGTCGGCCACCTCGTCATCGGCATCCGTAAGCGGCGCCTCGATTATCCAGAGGGCGTCACGACCGGACGCATCCGCGACCCGGCCTACGAGAGGGATCACCGGGCTTCCGTTGAGGGCTGTAAGCGCCGTTTCCCGCTTCCAAGTGTAACCGAGAGCGGCAAGGAGTGCGTGATGAGCGTCCCGGACCAATTCCGACTGACGTGTCGGGTCGGAGGCGTTCCGGACTTGCCGCAGCGCTTCGATGGTCGGGGTAGCGACGCGGGAAAGCCGCTCCACCGGATGAGCTGCCTTGTCGAGGCCGCCCCAGCGCGACGTGATGTCCTGCAATTCCTCTTTCAGCACGTCCGAAAGGGTCCCGGACGGGAAGAATTCAGCCTCGTTCTCGATCCCGATCAGGTCCATCCCGTCACCCCACCAACACGGCTTTGACGTCGACATACGGGTTTGGATCGGCCACCATGCGGCGGGTCCGCTCAAACCATTCCGTCCAGTCCTGGAACAGCCGTTCGATCTTCTGCTCTTTCGCCCGGCGCAGGGTCAGGCGCCGTTTCTCAGCGGGACTGAGCGCTTCTTCATCCGCCAGCACATCTCCGAGATCGAGCGTAAGCTGCTCCTTGAACCGGGTTTCCAGCGCCGCAAGCCGGTCAAGGACGTCGTCCAAGTCCCGCTGGATGTCCGCTTCCCGCGCCCGGCGCAGATCGACGAGATGGGTCTGGAACCGGTCTACAGCCGCGGGGATCACTCCCCTCGCCGTGTCCAGGTTTTCGATTGGCCGGCTCGGGGTGTTGTCCGCGAACCGGGTCCGGCTCAGAAAGTCCGGGACCTCCTCGATTCGGAGCTTCCCATCCGGGGTCCGGACCACCACGGCCCACCGGTCCACTACCGGCGCTCCGTTCGCGTTGGGGACCGCTCCGTGCAGGATCACCGCCACCTCGCCGGGCTCAAGTCGCCCGTGCAGGCACGCAACGGGGGCGGCGTGTTCCGGAAAGAAGGTGCTGGCCCGGTCCGCAAACCATTCAAGGATCGGGTGCCCGTCCCATAGGTACTGTACGGTTGGCCAAGACCGTTCCTGCATCTTCGCCTGATCGATAGCCTGATTGATTACCTGCGCCTGGTCTGTCAATTCGATCCGGTCTCCCGGCCCTACCGCCTCTTCCGGCATGTAGCGCCCGTCGACCGCCCCTTCACTCGCGTATCCGAAGCCATCACGGGCACACATATCCTCTGGGATCGTCATCCGGATCATCCGCTCTTCCCGGACGACGGAAGGCGCCGCAGCGAAGATCTGGTCCTCGAGGCGGGATAGGCGCTCGATCATCGAAGTCGCGTAGGTAAACGTGTCTTTGTACAGGCGAGGAGGAGCGAGGTCTGCGGCCACCTCCGCCTTGGCCGGCGCGGGAGTCGCATAGTCACCGAAAAGGGCGGCGAACTCATCGTCCAGAGACAAATGGGTCGCAGCCTCCGCGGCCCGCGCGTCCATCTGCGCCTCGAACGCGTCGGCACCGATCCCTGCGGCGACGGCCTCGGCGACCACGGTTTCTTCTCCCTCGGTATCCCCGGCGCCTAGGAAAACAGCCGGATCCCCGACCCCCTCCTGAGCCGCCACGTCCTTGGCGACCAGCTTCTCGAGCACCCACATCTGGCGGACCTTCGGATGGGTGCTCTCACCGACGAAATAAGTGATCTGGGGTGGCCGGTCCTGTCCGTACCGGTCGATGCGCCCATTCCGCTGCTGGAAACGCAGGAGAGACCAAGGCAAGTCGAAGTGGATTAGCCGGTGGCACTGAAAGTGCAGATTAAGTCCCTCGGACGCCATATCAGAGGCGATCAGGATGCGTACCGGGGACCGTTCCTGCCCGAATGCCTCAATCACCTGCTGGGTCCGGACGTCCGCTTCGACGCTACCCCCGTCAACCCGGGCCACCTGCTCCTCCGATAGGCCCAGATCGACCCGCAGGCGCTCGGAGAGCCAGGACACGGTGGCAATCCGTTCGGAGAAGATCACAAGCCTGTCTCGAGGGTCTCTTCCGTTCCAGCGCAGGTCGCGCAGCAGCTGCAAGAGATCCTGATACTTGCTGAAAGCGCCGGTATCGATCGCATCTACTTGGTCTGCCAAAGTTAGTAGCCGATCCCGGTCATCCGGAGTGCCGCGGGCGGTCCCATTCTCGATGCCCCGGATACGCCGCTCAAGGGTTTCACGGCAGGCAGCCGGGCTCGAGAAGATCGCCTTGGCGAGCGTGGTCCGGAACAAGTCGATCGCACGTCCCCGAGACGACCCCTCGTCCAAATCGAGATGCAGGTCCGCAACGGATTGATAGGCGAGTTCCTCTTGAGGGCTGAGGGGGAAAGAGCGCCGGAACAGCTCCCGCTTCGGAACCTCGCGGCCGATATCCGCGACCACCTCAGGGGAGGACCGAAACCGGCGCACCACCAAGTCTTCAATGTCGCTCCGGTGCAGTCGGGACGGGTCGGGGACTCTGGTCGGGTCCAGCATCTCGATCAGACTGGCGAAGCTCTCCTGGGATCCGTCGTGCGGGGTCGCGGTCAGCAAAAGGAGCGAGTCGGTCCGGCGCGATAGAAGCCGGGCCAGATCGGCTCGTTGGGAGTTTGTCCCCGTCGTATTTTTACGGACCGCGGCGTTGTGAGCCTCGTCAATGATGATCAGGTCCCAGTAGGAATGTCGGATCGCGTCGCGGATCTGGGCATCCCGCTTCAGTGTGTCGATCGAGACAATCGACCGGTCGAACTGGTCGAAGACGTTATAATGGGCGGGTATCCGGTTCCTCATCCGCCGGATCGCTGCGCTGTCGAGCCGCGCAAGCGGGATCGAGAAGCGGGTCCAGAATTCCTTTTGAAACTGGGTCAGCATTGCCCGGGTGGTGACCACAAGTATCCGGTTCGCCCGGCCACGCAGAGCCAATTCGGAAGCGATAAGCCCGGCCTCAAGCGTTTTCCCGAGGCCAACATCATCCGCGATCAGAAGCCGGACGCGATCCTGCGCAAGCGCCCGCTCAACGGGCAGATGTTGGAACGTCAGGTCATCGATCGCCGCTCGGCCAAGTGTGATGGGGCGTCGGGTAGTAGTCGGCGTGTGACGGAATGCCGCCTCGAGATGCAGCTTGGTGTCATTGAGCCCCGGGGACGTGTCGGGGACGAGGTGGACCCCGGCCGGATCCAGCACGCGTGCATCTTTCTCAAGGTTCCAGACGAACCGGGCCTCCTTGTCGCGAACCAAACCGGAGAGGCCGCGGCAATGTACTTCGCTGTACCCAAGCTTTAGCGTTGAGGTGCCGAGCACCTTCCAGGTCGCTGAGCGCAGCTCGATTACGGCCCCGGGCTGAGGTGTGGAATTCACAGGGAGCCCCCCGTGATTTCGGCCCGATTAAGTAGAATTATCTGCTGATCCTGGGGCCGCCGGGCGGCCGGGTCGGTATCGAGCCCGAGCCGCTTGAGCGCGTAATAGAGGAGCGCGCGCTTGACCGGAATCGCGGCCTTGCCGCCTTCCATCCCATAATCGAGCTCGATCGCCTTGCGCTGCCCGGTGCTCAATTCGGGATGCGGCGCAATGATCAGGTCGACATCGTCCTGCCAATCATGATCGCGCGAAGCTGTCCCCTCGCTAGCCTTGCTCGCCCGCGTTCCACCGATGCGGGACAGGACGAAGTCCTTGAATTCACCGCTACGGACGCAGTGTGCTCGGGCGTGCCATCTGAACCCGTCAAAAACTAAGGCATGCGGCGCCATCCAGCGCCAAGACGGATCCGGCGAGGACATCGACTGATAGAGGACTTCGAGTGCTTCCTTACGCTTGATCGCGGTCACGACCGCTCTGAGAATGGGAGCAGATACACCGCGGGCAGGTGTTGGCGCGCAAGCAAACCCCGGAACGCTGCCTATCCAGGCATCGCCCGGCGTAATAATCCCGTCAGCGATCGACCGGATCTGGGTGAGATACCGCTCGGCGTCAGGCTTATGGAAGATTGGCTTGAAGGAAGAGCTTCGCACATAGGTCCGGGCGCTCTTGTCGTAGACCATGTTGGTCTCGGCCAGACCCAGATATCTGTTGAGATCGGCTGACGCCTGATTGATCGAAACCCCGAATGTCTCGACGATGTCGCTTCGGTTGACGTGGCCTTCCCAGAACAAACGGAATTCGATGAATTCCAGCCTGCTCTCGACCCCTCTTCGTAATCCTGATTCGCCGTCCATGCTCCGCAGCCCCCACAAAAGCTGGACTGACCAGTTTCTGTATGGGCACACCTACTGTACGGATGTGATTAAGGCAATGCGAATCTAATCCGCTAACACGTCAACACGATCCGAGAGCGTGGACGCAACTCCCTCTGTAGACGCGAGAAAATTAAGGACACGTTGCGTTGTCTTGCGCCTGGGTCGACGCCCTTCGCGCAGATCCTGAACAAATCGAGGGTCGCCGACGGCCCGCCTACCAAACATGCTGGCCTTCGTACCGCTTCGCGCCAAATAGCCCTCAATCTGGTCCAGGAGCTCCATCGCCTTCGACTCGCTTTTCGCTTGTGTTCTTGGTATGTTCTTATTAGGAAGGCTTCCTAGAGTCTAGGATCGAATTTCCTAGACGGATGCGATAGGACCGCAGCGATGGAAGATGCACGCAAAGCCCTGGACGATCTGATCCAGCAACGAGGCTGTAATTACTCCTCGATCTCCCGCCTTCTTGGACGCAACGCGGCCTACATCCAGCAATACATCCGCCGCGGCAGTCCCCGCCAACTGGACGAGCAGGACCGCTCCGTGCTCGCCCGCTTCTTCGGAGTAGACGAGAAGATCCTCGGTGCGCCCGAGCGGCGATCCGGCCCGGTCGTCGAACTGGTCCATGTCCCTGTTCTCGATGTCGAAGCCTCGGCAGGGCACGGCGCTTTGGCCGAGATGGAATCCAAATGCGCCCAGTTCGGGTTCGACGAGAAGTGGCTGCGCCGTCTGACCGCAAGCAAGGCGACGAGCCTTTCGATCATCGCCGTGCATGGAGATTCGATGGAGCCAACGCTGCATGACGGCGATGAAGTCATGGTCGATCTCAATGATGGACAGTCGCGGCTGCGCGACGGGATCTATGTTCTGCGCATGGACGACATGCTCAGCGTCAAGCGGGTCGCTATCGAACCGCAAGGCAAGCGGGTCTCGGTGCTCAGCGACAATCCGGCCTATCCCAGTTGGCGCGGCCTGGAGAAGCGGACGATCAATATCGTCGGCCGCGTGCTTTGGTTCGGCCGCGCGCTGCGCTAGGTAGCGAACCCATGCTTGCGCTTCTTGCTGCCTCGATCGTCGCTGCCGGCCAGACCTTTACCTGCACGCCCACGCATGTCTGGGATGGCGACGGGCCCATATGGTGCGCCGAAGGCCCCCATGTCCGCATCGCCGGGATCGCCGCGCGCGAAATGGACGGAACATGCCGAACCAACCAGCCCTGCCCCGACGCGTCGGCTATCGAAGCGCGCGACGCGCTCGTCGATCTTCTTGGCGGCCCTCGAGGGACCATCTCGACAGGGCATGTCGTGGTTCGTGGACCGAGATTGACATGCCGGTCGGAAGGTTCGGCAGGCGGCAACCGGACGGCTGCATGGTGCCGACTGCCAAACGGAGCCGATCTCTCCTGCTCGATGATCCAGACACGCACAGTGCTGCGTTGGGATCGCTACTGGAAAGGGCCTGCATGCCGCTAGGCCCGGAACTCTGCCTGACAGGCCGTCTTGCCGAAGGCCCCTTCGGACTTGAACTCCATTCGGGAGGCGGGGTGTGGGAGCTCGACACCGGGCATGGAGCACGCCGGTTGCTCGGATGCGAAGTGGAAGTCTGCGGACGCCGCGCCGGGTTCAACGAGCTCATCTGCGATCAGATCTGGCCAGCAGGACAACCCCGCCCTCCTCGCTCCAAATTCAATATCGAACTTCTCTGGGCGTGCGGTGTCGTGGGCTACGGTTTGATCGCGTTCTTCCTCGGCCTTGTTGGACGTCTCGGCTGATGCTGAGCGATTGGGAACTCTGGGCTTGTGCCAACCAGGTCCTGAAAACCCATGGTGAGAATGCACCGCTTCATGTCGCCGAACAGATCGGCGCGCGCGCACTGGTTGAGGACAAGGCGGGCATCGCCACTTGGAAAGCCATCGCCAAACGCGTGGCAGAGCTGATGGGGAAGGATCGCCCGACGCGCCTCCAATAAGCCAGTATTACCTCAGCCACATCTCAATGCTGGTCAGCCTATCGGCGAGAGATCGCCCGGAAAGAGGGTGGGGTGAGGGCTTCTGGCGGCATTCCCCTCTCCTTCGATCTCCAAACCCTGCATCCGCTCGACCAGATGGCGTGCGAGATCGACACGCGCATTGCGCTGGGTTCGCGGATCGTCAGCGCCGAGCCCGACAAGCGTTGTTTCGGACGCAACCGCAAGCGCAACCTCGATATGCGTGAACAGGATTTCATCGGCGATTCGGGACATAGTCGCCATGAGAACAAAAACAGAACTAACAGTCAACCGGAGCCATGTGATCCCATGCGGATAGACGCTGCGTCAGATCCCGATTTCGAAGGGCTTGGTGATCGAGCGATCGAGTTCGGGCGGCTCGCGAGCCGGTTCTTGCGAACGATCAGACGCCTTGCCCTTAGCCTGGCCCGTTGCTGCCGCATCGCGCAGCTGATTGACCGTTTCGAGTGCCGAGCGTTTCATTCCCGGATTGCGCTCAACTGCTGCTTCGAGCTTGCCCGCATTGTCGACAAACAGGGTTAGGCCGTCGCGCAGGCGGGTTATCGTCACGAGAAATGTCTGCTGGTTGGCAAGATTGCGTTCGCGGCTATCCATGACGGCGATCCCGCGGTCAGAGGTCAGGCCCTGCGCCATGTGCGCGTTGAGTGCGTAGGCCAGGTCAAGACGCTCGAGCATGGGGTCGCCCAGCCCCAGCCGCTGTTCGGCGCCAAGCGAGGTTTTCACCGTGACGCCCTTCGTATCAACCGCCACGATGCGCGCCTGATCGGCGTTGAGCAGTCCGCGCTTGTGATCCGTCGCCGTCCAGCGAATGCGGTCACCATCGTGGATTTCTAGTGGGCGAACCTCAAACAGACGCAGCGGATCCTGCTCACCCTGCGGTCGCATCTGGCCCGGCCGGAATTCAAAGCGCTTGCCCCGCTCGTTCTGCAGCATCACGCGTTCGCGGGTGGGATCGGTTTCGATCACATCATAGCGGCCCTTCTGCAGCCCCTGCCCCCTTTGCCGGCGGTCGACTTCGAGCACCATGCCGGCCGCATAGCTGCGCGCATAGCGCATTTCCTCACGCGTCAGGTTGACGCGCGACAGCACAGTGAGACCCAAGGAACCCGGTCCCAATTCGCCATTGGCCTTGAGCCCGATTTGGACTGCTTCATTCACCTGTCCGCGCAAGTTGCGACCCGAAGCATAAATCGCGGTCACCTCACGCTCAGCAGGCGAAAGCGATAGCCAGGCAGCCGCGGCGTCGACGGCAGCTGTATCACCTGAAGCGACGACATGCGGATCGAGATGCCGCAAGGCCTCGTCGATATTTCCGCCCTGCGCTGCATATTGAGCATCGCGCAGCGCCTTATCGCGGGCCCGGAGATTGGTGTTCATGATCGCCGTTTCGACGCCTGCCTTCTGCATGACGTCGAAGGGTTTGCCCGCATCGACAGCGCCCAATTGCTTCCTGTCCCCGATGCTGGCGAAGCGGTCGAGCTGAAGCAGGTTGGCGAGGCGCACCAGCTTTTCCTTGTCGGCATTGCCGACCATCGAGGCTTCGTCGAGTAGCACCGTGGTACCGCGCAGAGACGCGCGAGCTTCGGCAAGCCTCGCCTGGTCTGCTCCTTCCAGAAGGCCCTGATGTTGGCGTAGAAAGCGCGCGACCGTCATCGAGGGAATGCCGGTGTCACGTTCAAGCATCTGCACGAGGGTGTTCTGGACTGCTAGCCCGAGCACGGACTTGCCTTCCTCGCGCAAGATGTCTGCAACAGGTTTGAGGACGGTACTCTTGCCCGCGCCAGCTACGCCTTGAATAGCGACAATCCGGTTATGCGAGGCGAGAAGCAGGCGCCCTGCCCCTTCCTGGCCAGGGTTCAAGGTCAGGCCGTATTTGAGCTGGGAGAGCGCCTGTAGCCGCTCTCCGGCCACATCGGCTTCGACCACGGCAGTTCCATGCCCGCGTCCGTGCTCGACGGCGGCGATGATGCGCTGCTCGAGCCCGATCGCATCGCGGGTTGTGACAAGATGCCGATCTGAACCCTTGCCTTTTTGCAGGTGGCCCTGGCGCAGCAACTGGTCGACGCGATGTTCGATATCGGCAAGAGTAGTGGGCAAGGCGAAGCCTAGCGCTGAGCGATATATCTCGGTCCGCGAGAACGCCGCCTCACGCTCGCCCAAATGCCGGATTGCCGATGCGACCGCATGAACGGCGGCGATCTGTTCGGGCGTCCGGCGCCCCATGTCGCGAGGCACAAGTGGGTCGCCCTGACGTAGCCCCAGACGCTCCGCGAAGGTCGCAGCCAAGAGGCGCGCCCGCTGACCGATCGATCGGACCGAATTTCCAATTCCGGAGACGGAGCCAATGTCGGTGGCGGCCCGTGCATTGGCCTGTGCAATGACAAGTCTCGGATCAAAGCCCAACTGTGCCGCTGCCTCGCGCCATTGATTCACGAGAACCTGGCGGTCTGCCACTGGCCCCTTATCCGCGCGGGTCATCAATGTGGCTGCATCCAATGCGGCCGGACCTTTTGCCTCCATGGTCGAGTATGCCTCGAGAATCTCGGTGCGGCGCGAACTGAAGGCGTCACGCACGGGTTTTGGGACGCCCACCGCTTCGAAATTGCCATGCTTGCCGTATTCCCCAACCTGGTAGCCGAGCTTCTCTACAGCCAAACGGAAGCGCGCCATGGTCATGGCATTGAGCAGCGTGTTGTGCTCCCAGATCTTGTCATTCCTCAGCGCTCGCCATTTGCCATCGGGTCCCTGGGTGACGTTGGCAACCACGGCGTGAAAGTGCGCGTTGGGCTCCTGATTGCGGTTTGTATCGTGCTGGAAAAGTCCGATCACGAGATTGCGTGTCGCGACCACCCCTTCCTTGCCTCGGACCTCCATGCGGGTTTCGGCGAGATTCTTCTCGGCCCAGGCCAGCGTCTCGCGGACGGCAGCGCCATAGGCATCGAGGATACGCGTGTCGCCGCCGACGAGGGCAAGGATGGACCAGCTCTTGGGCATCGAGAAAGTGAGGTCGGTGCCGGCGCGATGGGCCCTGTTATCGCTCCCGACACGGCTTCCACCGGGCAGCATGCCCTTGAGCACGGCCTCGAACTGCGAGGCTTGGATAACGCCTCGCAGGCCAAGCGTCTCCGCGCCTTTGCCAAGCCACTGGCCAGATCTCTCGGCATCGGCGCGGGTATAGTAATTGTCGGCGGCAAAGTAGTTGGCAGCGCCGCCAGCAGTGCGGACATTGGCTACAGAGAGCATCAGGTCTCACTCCGCCAGGCGGCGTCTGCCTCGTGCGTCACAGTTCAAAATCGCCGAGGTCGGGCCCCTCGTGCGATGGCTGATCCTGCTCGGGAACGCCGTCTTCGAGCATGAGCTTGCGGGCATCCGCATCTCGTTGGCGCTGGGCTGTCCGATCGACGGCTTGCGGCTTATCCGAGTGCGGATTGGCCCGTGGCAAGTCGCTTCGGCGTCCCTCCTTCACGCTATTCGATGGATCCTTCTCATCGGGATGATCGCCTTTGCGGAGCGCCGCATTCTTCGGCAGCAGCGGACGGGAGTTACGCGGCATTGCCTTGCGCTCTTCGGGCGACGATTTTCGCGGATGACCGGACTTACCTGACACCTTCCTGGGGTCGTCGGGAATGTCCTTCTGCGCCCGTTTCGCCGCCTGCTGGCGTGATTGCTTGGCATCCGCCTCGACTACCGGCTCTAGCGAAAGAGTACCTTGCTTTGGGACGACAGGCTTGCCTGCCCCGTCATCGTTCGACGAAGGATGTTCGCTCTGATTTGCTGGCGGATTGGCAGCTGTCTGGTCGCCCCCAGTTTCGCCTTCGGCTTTCCGGATTGGCTCTCGATCCTTGGCCCGACCGACGAAGACATGTGCGATTCTTTCCCGGTCTATCGGCTTCAAACGGACCGGCGCTGCAGGAAAGCCATCCGGGAATTTGATGAAGCCCGAGAGACGCGGCAGGTTCATCAACTGGTCGGGCAGCAGCAAAGGCTCGATATGCTTGCGCGGCGTCAGGCTGACGGCGTCGCGGGCATTGTTGTAGCCATAGGTGTAGCCTTCTTCCATGTCGCGAACCTGTCGATGCCCGATGAAGTCGGAACACCAGGTGGCCGTCTCGCGGTCTGCCGTACCGAGGATCAATTTGGTCCTGGCAAGCGATGCAAGCGTCATCGCCATGTTCTCACCGTAGACCTCCTTGAGCTTGGCATAGGCATGGATGCCGGTGACGATTGCACCGCCGAAATTGCGCGCCGTCTGCAGGCCTTTCTCGAGAGCGGGGAGCCGGTGAAGCGCACCCAGCTCGTCGATGAAGAACCAGCATTTGAGGTCCTTGGTGCGGGGCATCGTCATCAGCGTGTTCATCGCCGTATCGAGCCACAGTGTGAGAAGCTGCGCGCACACGCTCATGTCGACGTAGCGCGCGGAGATGAAGACCATCGAGCCACTTCTTTTGGCGTTAGTGCCTTCGTCGTCATGGGCGCCCTCCTCGATCCAGTCGCGGACCGAAAAGCGGCGCCCGGAAGTGGGCAGGAGCTTCAGCGCCTTGGCGTTCACGTTGAACACTGCCCGGATCGATTCCGCCATGCGCGCGGCTTCAGGAGCAGTTAGGGGATCAGCGATCGTGCCGCGCATCATGGCGTGGACCCGCGAGAGATCGGCAGTCATCAGTTCGCGGGCAAGCGCGGCATTGGTGCCCCGTCCTTCGGCCACCAGTTTGAGGCAGAATTCGACGAACAGCGCACGCGCTGCGACAACCCAGAACTGCGCCTCCCCGCCCCCGTCATGGGGGACGAGGGCTTCCGCTGCCGCCCAGAATTCACCTTCGGTGCGGCATTCGTCGAAGAGGCTCCATTGCGGACAGCGCGCGTCGAGCGGGTTCAGAATGATGTCCCGGTCGGCCTGGTAGAAGTGTTCGATGAAAGCGCCGGTTAGGTCGAATACGACGCAGCGCTGTCCCTTGGCGCGGGCTTCGGCAATCATGTCCGACATGGCGACTGTCTTGCCCATGCCGGTGGTCCCGATGAGCATGGCGTGGCTCTGTTCAAGCCGCCAGGGATAGACGACCGTCGCAAGATGCGAGGGCCGGTATGGAAATGCCGCAGACAGTTCCTTGGGCGAACACAGATGCCATTTCCAACCCATGGCGCTCGAAAGCTCTCGGGCTCGCTCGCGCTGGTTGTGACCGCGCAGTTCATCGACCAGTTCCGGTAGTGTCACGAGCATGGCCCCGCGCTCATGTTTGCGCTCTTTCGAACGGCTGCCGAAGCGCGCTGCGAACCAGTAGAACAGCACGAACGCCGGCACGAGAAGCAAGGCCGAACGCACCAAAGCGTCGCCCAGCAAGTCCAGCAGATGATCCCACGCACGGATCACCGGCGGATAGGCATCGAGCATGATGATGGGGAGCTGGACGGTTCCTCCAAACCCCGTTTCGAGTGCGACCTGTTTGGCCGGATCGAACTCCATGAAGCCGTAGATGGCAGCATAAATGCGCATCCAGACGAGGTAGGCTTCGTGATCGCTCAGCCCTGCCGAAATGGTCCACCAGCTAGTCCAGGAAATGCCGATGGCGGCGATGATCAGCGGCCCCTTGAGGCCTGCTGCAAACATGAAGCTGAAGTGCCCGAGCAGCTGACTTCCGCGCGTGAAGTTGACGAGGTTACGCTTCATCGGAACCTCCCTCGCCGGTGTTTGCGGTGAGCCCGAGTTCCTTGCATTTGCGCGCGTAGGCGTGATGGGCTCGCTCACGCAGACCGTGATCGGCATGCCCTGCGAGAAGGGCATCAACGCCGACCATCGTGAACACCGATTGACGGCTGATGCGGTCGACCGATGTTTCGAGCTTCGATGCAAGATCATCATTTTCGCATGCCTGCGAAAGCAGCGACCGGATCCATTCGCTGACGCTGATATCGCGCCGGTTGGCTGCAGCACGAACCCGCTCAGCGAGCTCGACGGTGACATGCACTTGGAGAGATTTTGGCCGTGTCATGCACGGACTCCTTGTGGTCAGGAGCCCGGAACGCACTGCGAAAGGCGTGTGTTGTCTAAATCAGAAATGAGAACATGTCAAGAACGCTCGTAATGCGCAGGAATGCGCCATTCTTGGCTGCTTTCAATCGAATCCGATTGACGAATTGGCGACTATTCATTTCTGATTGAGAAGCTGCCATTTTTGCAAGAATCCATCAACACGCTGTCTTTACGCTCTTTTTTACCGCCTCCCACTTGCGATTTGTCGCGTAGGGTGTGCACCTCTGTCCCCAGCTTAGAGGGTAGATCCCAGTGTCATGACCTGCACGGGATCGGCGGTTTTGAAATCCCAGGACCAGGGGATGAAGACGATGCCGCTCGATTGCCGATTGTGTTAAAGATCGATCGAGTCCGCCGTCAGGAAGAATGGTGTCGCGGGCATCCTACCGGGAGCATGGCTATGGCGGATGTAACACTGAGCGCGACACCCAAAGGCAATGGTTTCCAGGCAACCGTTACCTATTCAAGCGGCGTGTCGATCAGTTCGGCAGAAGCCTTTCCGACGAAGGCCGAGGCCATTTCAGCAGCGGCCATGAAGGTACTCGACATGCCCGATCGGCTGGAGGAATTCGATGCGTCTACCGCCGAGGTCTGATGCTGCAGGGAATGCTCGCGCAATGCCTCCGGGAGCGACAAAACGGGACCCGAGCAAAAAGATAGGAGGAAGCCCTGACGGACTTCCTCCTTGTGTGTGGCATCAGATTTCATCGCTCAGCTTTCCTGGCACTGTGTCGATGACCCGGTCCAGCATGGCCTTGGGCAGTGCGCCGTAATCGCCCTCATCGACCGCGATGTAACCTGCCTCACCATCGGTCAGGACATATTGGGTGAAGTAGCTGTGAAGGGACCGGGCATGAGCCTTGTCGAGTGCGGCAACGAAAGCTGCCTGATCTGCCTGGAATGAACCCTGCGCGATATTCAGTGAAGCGTACATGATCTTTCCTCCTGATGTTCGATGCGTCGCATCAGGAGCTGCGAGGATGTGGGTGACGGGCCGGGTCAGGGACCGCGCATAGCGCGGCCGCGAAGCGGCGATGGGGGAAACGATTTTTGCCGGGCTTGCCCGGTAAAAATGGTGGGGCCCCGTCGTCCTTGACGCGGCCCCAAAGCCCGCATCACACTTGGCCTTTCTGCGAGAGAGACCTCTCCAACGTCAGCGTGAAAAGCACTGGCATCGCGGCAAAAACCGTTTTCCTACATGGCCCCATGCTGGCACTGTCGCGCGTGGAGGGGACCAACGGTCAGCGAAAGGACAATCTGATGGCCAGGTCCAAACCGAGCGCGCGCAATGCGCTCAAGAAACTGCGTGAACAGCGCGACGAACTCGATGCACAGGAGGCCAGGCTCCGAGATGAAGCAGCCGGCGAACTGGGCAAGGTTCTTCTCGAATGCGGAGCCGAAACGATCGAACCTGCGCAATTGAAGCAGCTCATCCGCGCATCGCTCACCATCGGGATCGACGATGCTCTCAAGCGGCTCTCCCCCGCTTGACACTTCAACCGCGGCGGGGCGTGGGCTCGATGCCCCGCCCCGCCGTTCACGACAGCGAGCACAAAAAAGGCCCCGATGGCGCGAACCATCGGAGCCTTGTTGTTTGCGGGAGGCACTCAGTCCTCATCGATGTCGGGCGCACCTTCATTGTTCGACGTCCGGCCCTTGGTGAGGAAGTCCACCTTGTCGGCGATGATCTCGCAGCCGTAGCGCTTGGTGCCGTCCTGGTCTTCCCATTGCGTATAGTGGATGCGCCCCTCGACCGTCACGAGCTGGCCCTTGGTGCAGTACTTGGCGACGTTCTGGCCGAGACCGTTGAAGCAGGTCACGCGGTGGAATTCGCTGTCCTTGGCGGTGTAGCCGTTTTCGTCCTTGTAGGTCTTGCCGTCCTTGCGTGCGGGACGGTCGGTGACGACCGAGATCGAGGTGATGTTGGTACCGCCCTGGGTCGTGCGGTTTTCGGGATCGCGGGCGATGCGGCCAACGAGGATTACGAGATTGGTCATGGTCTTTCTCCTGATCGAGCATTCCGGGTCCATCCCGGCTGCAAACCCGACTAGGAAGCGGCCACGGCGAAGCGCACCGAAGGGAAACCTCGATCTGGTTCGGGTGGTGCGGGCAGCCGGGCGCAGCCCGGCAACTCGGCCGGACCTGATCGGGGTTGCGCGTCTCGACGGGGATGCTTCAGGAAAGGTTTGCTTACAGGCCGGGTTGGTCCCGAGTGCCTTGCACAGGCCAAGCCATGACTTTTCGTATTATCGGGATGCGACGTACCCCCTGACCTCGCCTGCCTTTAAAGGCGACGTCATATCTCGACTACCGACGCTCCTCCCGAAGTGGACGAAAGCCCCCTTGAAAACGCGCCGCCAGCAGCAGTCTCCACAGTGCCAAGCGGCATAGGCTCGTCCAGACGATGGCCCCGCAACATCCAGTCTTGGGGCGTGATGAGGCGCCCCCAATCCGCAAAGGAAGGAATCGTGCCCAAGTCCTCGCGGACGTGCTGCTCGCCTACAAGGCGAACGGGCACGACACGGCTGTCGGCGTTGACGATAGTAGGCCCGAACAGCGTTTCGAGCATGAAAATGCCTTCGGCATGGTGCCGAAGGGCCCGGTGCCGCGGATCGGCAAAGATCGCCTTCGACTGGTCAAACCATTGGTGGAGCGGCAGGTAATCTTCCACCACCCCTCCCCATTTCCGAACCGACGATAGGGCGTGATAATAGCAATGAGCCATCGCACTTCTCCTAGAGATCAGTCGAATGGTCGTCGGTCGCCGTGTAACGCAGCTGGCAGTCCAGAACGAAACTCGGCGCAGCCACGTCGATGACCAGTTCGCCGCAGGCACCATCATTGATTTCCCACCCGGGATGATGGCGTTCGAGAGCAAGGTAAGTCAGTTGCTCGAGGGCGGAACTGAGGCTCTGGTCGTCGCCTTCTCCAGCACAGTCGATCGTCAATTCGGGACACGGAACACTCGCCCCCACGGCGTCAGAGAAGACGCATTCTTCGACCGCACCGCTGTCGCCGCACCCATCAAAGCGGATTTCTACGCGGACAATTTCGGCATTGCGCAGCGGGGCAATGATGGCTGCCTTGAGCCGCTGGAGTTCACTTTGTGCCTGCGCCGCACGTTCGACCTGGCGGACAGCAAAGTCAGCCATGATTGCCTGAAAATCAGTCATGAGATTTCTCCTGCAGTGTTCGGGCAAGGACCGATCGTCTTGCCCACGATAACAGGCGATCTCTTTCCTCTGACGGGCTGCGCCAGCGCCGATGGCGCTGGCGCGATGCCGGACGCATCAGTCGGTATCCTGAGCCGCGCGCTTGGGAGAAGTTCCAAGCGGACCGCGGCGATCGACGACGGTAATCCGACGGGATTTGGCTTCGATGACGAGGCGCTCCAGAACCCCGTTTCCAGGAAAGGCGACGACATAACGGGGGTCGAGCGAGAGCATACGCTCGTTGCGCTTGAAGCCTGCGCGCGCGCCCAGGCGCATGTCGAGGGAGAAGCTGATTTGGGGGATACTGCGTCGCTCCGCCCATGAGGATGCCAGACGGTCAACGCCCTTGGTGTCGCCACCATGGACAAGCACCATGTCAGGAACCCGGTCGTGGACCTTGTCCAGAGTAGCCCAGACGTTGTTGGCGAAGGTGAGCGCGTCCTGCTCGTTTGGATGGCGTGTGCGGCCACCGGCAAAGATCACCGGCGTGCCTTCAGGCATGGCGGCGCGGCGCTTGGCTTCGGACCGGGCTCGGACGAACTCGCGGCCCTCCACAAGCGCGGAAGTCAGCATGGCGCTGTGATTGAAGCGCGAACTCGACACGGGCTTCCACGAGGAGCCGAATTCGTTGAGATAGAGGGCAGCGGCCACTTCGCGCATCTCTTCGAGAGCGATCATGGCCCCTTCGGCACACTGCGCACGCTCAACCTGGGTCTCGAGTTCATGGGTATGAATTTCGGATCCATCGGCAGTGGCCAGGAGCGCTCGGACTTCGTCGGTTGCGCGGTCAACTGCGGTCGATTTGCGGGTCGCGGAACGGTGGAAGATGTTGACGAACGCCCAGCCGAGGTCCTCGGCATCGGCCTCCAGCGCAGTCCCAGAGACCATCGCAAATAGATCGGACCAGACCGCTTCGAGCGTCTGGACTACCGCATCGTGGACCGGAAAATCATTGGTGGAAACCGGGGCAGGACCAATCGAAAAACCGGAAAGATCGAGGCCGGCAAGTTGGTCAGAAAATGATGAGTGCATGGGTATTGTCCTCCTGACTGGCGTGAGGCTGACGCACCCGCTCATGGCTGCGCCAGCGAGAGCCCGTCAGGGCCAGCTTGAGGCAGTCTCCGCACCCGACAGGGGAAACCCGCTTGGGCAGGCTGGCGCGGGCAGGCCAACGGCCCACACAGGGCCGGGCCAACTCGGGCCTGCGCAAGCCGGGTTGCGGAAGACTGGCGGCTGGCCCAGGGCCTTTCTCGCATGGCTTCAGACCATGAGTGCAAAAGCAAGCTTCGTCAGGGAGGACAGGCACCTCGCCACGGTCAAAATGACTGGCGCATTCAGGCCACCCGTTTTGCGTAAACGCCCTCACCGTTCGACATGTGACCGAGGCAGACGTAGTCGCCGAACAACGCTTCAAAACGCGAGGCGATCTGGGACAGCCAGCGTTGTGCCCTCGGCGATCTGGCCGTGCGCCAATCGGCATCCCAATAGGTGCCATCGTCACGCTCGACGATCCATACCGCAACCAGGCCGGCGTAAACCGACACGCCGAAATCCACATAAGCATTGCGCATGAGGACGCGGTCTTCGCGGCCTCGCCAACCGTCGTGGGCGATCAGGGAAGGGAATGCCTGCCCTGCGCGCTCGCGCAGATCTTCGCGGAGCCACTCATATTCGAAGTCCCAGTCGTCGTCGTCTTCGACTTCGAGCACGGTGAAGGCGACAATGGCCCCGCTGGGGTAACTGACCGATCGGCCCATGACACCCTCCTTCAGGCGGCCAACGCAGCGTCGGCACACGCTTCGTCGGTATCATCGGCAGAGATCCGTCCTCCGAGTCTGAGCAAAAGCCTCGATGCTTCCTCAGCCTTTGCGGCAGCGGTGAGAATGGCACGGTCATCCTGCTTCAGGAGCTTGAGCCAGTGCTCGATATAGCTCGCATGGCTATCCAGGTGGGTGACTGGCAGACCGAGTTCAGCGCCAAGCATTGCGCTCGAAAGTTCGGCAATGAGTTCCTCGGCAGCGTAAGCTGCAGAACCAAATCGATTCTTGAGATTGCGGTCGAGGCGACTGGCATGGCCGGTCCAATGCGATAGCTCGTGCGCGAGCGTCGCGTAATAGTGATCGAAGCCCGAGAAGAGATGCGCGGGCGGCATTGTCACCCGGTCAGCCACTGGCTCATAATAGGCTTCGTCGCCCTGATGCCGCAGGACGGCCGGAATACCGGCAAAGAATGAGTCAAGTTCAGCCTGACGGCCCTCGGGTTCCACCACCTCAAGCGTCGCGGCGGGATGGAAGTGTTCCGGAAGACCTTCGACCTGATCAGCATTGAAAACCGGGTAGGCCTTCAACACGCGACGACTCTCGTCGGTTTTTTCGCCGGTGTCGGGTGCTTCGACTTCCTTGGTGTAGCTCTTGTAGAAGATGGCGATGGTGGATTTTTCACCCTTGCGCACCTGTGCGCCCAGTTCTTTGGCCTGATTGTAGGTCATCCAGAACGGCGAGGCGTAACCGCACATGTCGGCAACCATCCAGAGCCAGAATACATTCATGCCGCGATAAGGGATGCCGCACGCCCGCAATGGGCGCGAGAATGGCACACCGCGCCATGGCTTGATCCACGGCTTCGTGCCGGACTCGAGGCGAGCGATGATTTCCTGGGTGATACGGGTAGCAGGCGACACTCCGCCGCTTTGTCCCTTGCGATAGGCCATGTTGGATCTCCTGAAATGGCCTGACGACAGTTCCGTCGGTCAGTGCCGGAGATCCCGGAGCCCCCTCCGCTCTCTTTCCACGAAGGAAGCGGCCCCCCGGCATGTGCCGGAGGACCGCTTCACGTGGGCGAGCAGCCGTTCCTGTCAGGAGGAGGTCAGGCGGCCAGCTCGCTCGGGGGCTGATGGTCGTCGTTGGCGACGAAATCCACGTCGGGACTTTGCGCTTCGTTATCGGCAGGAATTTCCGGCTGGTCGGCAAAACGCATGACTTCGGGCACCCAGGCGAGGGCCCTTTCCCGAACTTCGACCTCGGTGATGTAGGTCCCCGCGAAGACGCGCTCGGCGCTCATCGCGAGATCGCCCTTTTTCACCGATGCAAAGCGTGAGGACAGTTCCAAGCCGCCAACATCGGTGAGCGCATCAAGGATGACCTGCTTCGAGACGCGGTCGAAGTAGTTTGCCGCGGTCGGACGCCACCATTGCGCCATGTCGATACCGATCGTGCTGCCCAGATGATCTTGGAACGTGATCTGACGTTCGCCTGCCATGTTGAGGCTCGCCTCGAGTGTGCGAGCGACGACGAAGCCGAGCCATGCTGCGCGACTTTCATCAGCGAGTGCCCGAAACATCTTGAAGCGCGACGAAGCGTCTTCGCCAGATCGCCAGCTCTCATCGAGACCCGAGCGCAGGTCCGCAAGGGATGCGCTTGCCGGCGCATCCTTCGCTTCGAACCCGACAATCGGACCCGCGGGGACGCCGCCACGCAGGGTCGTGGCCGCGCGTGACCGCCAGTCGTGGGTGTCGGCATCCGCGAGGGTGAAGACCATGATGTCGAGCGAAAGGCCGGGATCCGATGCCACGTGGAGCGAGAGCACGTCACGACGTTGCATCGCAAGTTCGTCGACCAGACGCTTGGAAAGCGCTGCACGGCGTTTGCCATCACTGCCGACACTCGCAACGACTTCGACGACATCTTCGTCACCAACGACTTCGATGTCGCGCTCGCCGTAGAACACCGGCTGGAGAACTGGTGTGCCGTCGCGCGAGAGAACGAGGATCATTCCGGCATCGGCCTTCAGTTCGGGTGCCAGCTCCGGGGGCTTTGCCCGAATGTCCTGGCATTCGCGCTCGATCGCTTCGATCGTCGCCTCGGCCGCAGCAATTGCTTCTTCGGCGCTGTCTTCGTCCTCAAGAATGGCCGCATGCTCGTCGTACGAGGCATCGAGCTCGTCAAGGCGGGCCAGTTCGGCGTCAGTCAACGGAGCCGGCTCGGCCGGAAGGCGAATGAGACCTTCGACGAGATCGTGACTGGCATAGGCGTCAAGCGTCGGCTTGACCCAGGCAAGACCCTGCTCTGCTGCGAGCGCCTTGGCGCGCTTTTCCATCTCCTCCGCAGCGAGCGTTTCCAGAAGCGCGACATCAACCCAGGACTCGCTGTCATCGTCGTCGAACAGTTCGCGTTCGATCCGGCCACCTGCAGCGATATAGGCTTCGCGACCGACAAGACGGGCCCGAGCATCGCTGCCGCGAACCGTGCCGGAGAGCACCATGCGCCGGATACTGTCGGCGCTGGGCGCATAATAGCCCGAGGACGCCTGTTCGTAGACGCGAGCCTGAATCTCCTGGTCGGAGGTCGCGCCGAAAGCTTTGGCGAGATCGAGAGTGATTTCGCCGGCCGCCAGTGCATCGAAGACAACGGGTGCAAGGGTCGCGAGACGCAGCCGGCCTTCAACGAAGCGGACCGTCAGTCCGAACCGGCGCGCGACATCCTCCATCGATGCCCCTGCCTCGATCAGGGCAGCGAACGCTTGCGCTTCGTCGGCGGGGTTCATCGCGAGGCGATGGAAGTTTTCGGCCAGGCTCGTTTCGACTGCGATTTCCGCATCGTCCTCAAGCACGAGGCAGGTAACCTCGTAGCCCTTCGGCAGGACTTTCTCTTCAGCAAGTGCCAGCAAGGCGCACCGGCGGCGCTCTCCGGCTTGGACCTCGAATTTGCCACGAGCAGCAGGCCGAACGATGAGGTTCTGCAACAACCCATGGGCTGCAATGCTCGCTTTCAGTTCGACATCTGCGGCTGGGTCGCCTTGGCGGCGCACATTGCGAGGGGACTGGACCAACTTGGTCAACGGGATCGTCTTGATCATGGGATATACTCCTGATTGCGAGCCCAGCATCGACCATCAACGCTCGTTCGGCTCAAACAGAAGCAAGCCCCCTTCCCTCTCAATGACTGCCGGTGGGCTGATTGCTGACAGTCAGCAGTTATAGGTTGAAACGACGCAAGCGGACGTTCGACAACTTGTCCCACTCGGAGGCCTTTGCGTGAGCAGGAGAAAACTGGGGGATAGTCAAGCGCGCGCTTTGTTCACTCATTGTTCTGTGCTATTTATGCCCGATGATTAACCGCGAAGAAGACGCAAAGCTTGCAACTGTCGAAGCCATGCTCGCTGCCGAGGGCATGAATGAAGCGGCCGAACTATTGCGCGAGGCTGAAGCCGAGATCACCGAAACCGGCTACGACAACTGGAACGGCGGAACGCGGATACACACCGTATTTCTGACCATCGAGCCTTCCGAGTTTGGACGGTTGTCTGCAAAGCGCAGTTCTTTGGAAGAGCAGATTACCGCGCGGGTGAAATCTGTGTTCGAAGATGGCTCGAATGATTGGTTTAGTGTTGAGATCCGGCCCCGCATCCAGGCCCGTACCGATTGGCGCTCATCACCCGGCCGGCTGTCCCGGCGTGCCCGTCAGAACATTATCGACGGGTTGAAGGTTGAGAAGGTCCAATGGATGGGCGAGCTCGATGATGTAGAATTTCTGCAGCGCCTTTGGGACCTCGAGTCCATGCCCTCTACGGATCATCGCTTCGAGAACGCAGCGGGGGATATTTGGCAGCATCGCCGGAACAACGACGACTGGGACGATGACTGGATTTTCGCTGATCGCAGGTTCAACCTGCTGAGCGGACCCGCGGACATGTTCTTGGCTTTCCTTGCAGAGATGGTTCACCCGATTGTTAGGCCCGATCGGAACAAAGCGTTGGAAATGGTAAGATTCTTCAACGACCAACTGCACCCTGAGGGTTGGTCGCTGGTCGAAGTGGAAAAGATTGCGGGACGGCCGCGCTTTGTTGCCAAACCCATCAGCGATTACGGCGAAAGATCAGTGCTGCGCGCAAAGACTGTCGCTGACGCTCTCAATGCAGGATGGATGAAGAAGGAGATAGAGAGACTTGAGAATTCTGTCGATCGCGATCCTGCATTGGCAATCGGTACTGCAAAAGAGCTCGTCGAGAGCTGCTGCAAGACGGTGCTCACGAATAGAGGGATTCCATTCAGCAAGAATGCAGACCTTCCCACGCTGACGAAGTTGGTTGCAGGTGAACTCGGTCTTGTGCCCGAAGGAATCTCGGAGGAAGCGAAAGGGGCAAACACCATCAAGCTGATCCTCCGCAATCTGACTGCGCTGACGCAATATTTGGCGGAGCTGCGAGGGCTATACGGTTCAGGTCATGGGCGTGACGGTCAGCACAAGGGCCTTCAACCTCGGCACGCAAGGCTTGCGGTCGGCGCTGCAGTTTCTTTCATCGATTTTGTAACGGAAACCTATCGCCAGCGCACCGACAGGCAGGAAAATGCTCTCACGGAGGCCGAATAGACGACCTGGAAGTGGGCAACGAAGAGTCGACAGCGGAGATAATGTTTTCGGCCGAGCATAGTTTTTGAGCAATCATCTAGGCGTAAATAGTACAACGGTTCGAACTGAGCTAATCTTCGCCTAATTGGGGACATGCGGACAGCAGGGCAGACAGTCCGGAGGGATAACCAGATCCGATGGCACAACTCGATTTTCTCGAAGAAGCAACTCCACAAGCGTTTTCCCTTCCGGCACTGACCTATGGGCCGATCAAGATGACCATCGGTCAAGTCCGGGCGCAGCTTCGGCCCGCAGCCGAGATTGAACTAATTCCCGACGGCCAAATTAGGATTTCGCCACGGAGATTGGTGCCGGTGTACAAGCATCCCCAGGGTGAACGTTACGCGATCGTAGATCGACGCACTTTCGCGCGGCCAGACGATATCGACGGGCTGCTCCTGCGTGATGACCGGCAGCAGCTCAGCTGGCTGAGCCACCGAATGATTGACGAACTAGAGAGCGCGGCAACGGCAGACGGCTGGGACTCGACGCTTGCGGCCCGCGCAGCCGCCGCTTGGGACGACAAGTTCAGCTTCCGCACCGAAGTTCCCAATGACGACGGATCGGTTGACCCGGGCAACGAGGGCCTGCGGCCACCGCAAATTGGCGCACTGCATGCGATCGGAGCGCATTGGAGCTTGTACAGCCAGCCAGCGACGATCGTCATGCCGACCGGCACTGGCAAGACCGAAACCATGTTGTCAGTACTGGCCGCCTATGTGCGAAAGCCGTTGCTGATCGTGGTACCGTCGGACGCGCTGCGCGCGCAGACGGTCGGAAAGTTCCTTACGCTCGGCCTGCTGCGTCAACTGGGCGTGCTGGCGCAAGACGCCGGAAATCCGATCGTAGGAATTGTCACCAAGGTCCCAAAATCGTTAATTGATCTGGAGATATTCGAGCGCTGTAACGTAATCGTCGGCACGATGAGTTCGCTGGCGGGCTCAGCGGCGCAATCGCTCGGGCCGGAGATTGCGAAACGCGTCGGCGCGCTCATCGTCGATGAAGCACATCACATCGGCGCCGATACGTGGTCCAAGTTCAGAGATGCGTTCGCCGGTAAGCCGGTCTTGCAGTTCACTGCGACGCCATTTCGTCGGGACGGCAAACTGGTCGATGGGCAAGTCATCTACAATTACCCGCTCAAGCGCGCGCAGCAGGATGGCTACTTCAAGACGATCACCTTCGAGCCAGTCTACGAGCCTAACCCCGACCAGGCCGATCTCGGCATTGCCGAGACAGCCATCGCCCAGCTACGTCAGGATCTCGACAACAAGCTTAACCATCTCATGATGGCGCGTTGCTCGACGATCGAGCGCGCGAGTGCGGTGTTCGACGTGTATCGCAAACTCGCGCCTGACTTGAGCCCGCTCTTGGTCCACTCGCGGCAGACCGATATCGCCAAGCGCATCGAGAGCTTACGCGCCGGCACGAACCGGATCGCGGTGTGCGTCAACATGCTGGGCGAAGGGTTCGACCTGCCCGAGCTCAAAATCGCGGCCATTCACGACCTGCACAAGAGTCTTGCCGTGCTGTTACAGTTTACAGGACGATTCACCCGGAGCAGCGGCGAGCGGATCGGTAATGCGAGCGTCATCGCCAATATCGCCGAGCCGAACGTGTCGACCGCCCTGGAGCGGCTCTACAGCGAAGACGCTGACTGGAACGAACTCCTGAGCGAAATGAGCTCGGTAGCGGCTAAGGATCATGCGCGTCTCGTAGCGTTTCTCGACGAAGCGCAGCGTCTCGATAAGGGACCGGAAGATGACGACGCCACCATCTCTCATCAGTTGCTGCGCCCTGGGCTCAGCACGCTGACTTATAAAGCAACGGGGTTCGCGCCCAAGCGATTCATCGAGGGCTTACCCAAGGATCATGTTCCATATCGCGTCTGGCTGCACGCATCATCGAACACACTGTTCTTCGTCACGCGCAGCGAGCCCTATATAAAATGGACTCGCTCCAAGGCGGTGCGCGACCTGGAATGGGCGATTTTCGTTCTCCACTACGATCAAGCAAACGGCCTTCTTTACCTCTCTACGAGCGACAAGAGCTCGACCTTCGAAGCGCTGGCGCAAGCGGTCGGCGGGACGAAGCTCATCAATGGCGACACGATATTTCGCAGCCTTGGGCGGATCAGCCGTCTGCAATTCCAGAACGTCGGCGTGAAGAAACATGGAAGACGCAACCTCTCTTACGCGATGTATACTGGCGCAGATGTCGCCGCCGCGCTCGGCCTCACCGAGAAGGGAAGTTCGGTAAAGGCCAATTTGAGCGGAATGGGCTGGGAAGGTGGTCGTCAGGTTCTGATCGGATGCTCGCTTAAGGGTAGAATCTGGTCCCGAGACTACGTGCCCATTCCACAGCTCAATGACTGGTGCGAGCATAATGGCGCCAAGCTGGTGGATCACAGCATCGACACGTCGAAGCTTATCGACAATGTCCTTATCCCGAGTGAGGTGACCGCGCTGCCGGCGGTTGAAGTGTTGGCGATCGACTGGCCATTCGAAATGCTTCGGCAATCCGAAGAGCGAGTGGTCTTCGTCAGCGCGACGGCCGAGCACAGCATGACGACGACAGAGCTCACACTTCTCAACGTCGATCGGGCGGCGAACGCGATCGAATTTGCAGTCGATGAAGCGTTGACTGGCCGGCTCGGCGAGTTTCGTTTTACCGTCGACGCCTCGCGGGGGTTTCGCGTCGTGCAAACGAGCGGAGGGCTCAAGATCGGCTTGACGATCGGCAAGCTCTCCTGCCCGCTCGAGGAGTATTTCTCGAATTACCCGCCGATCTTTCGGCTCGTCGACCTGACGGATCTCGACGGCAACCTCCATATCGCACCGCAATCGCCACAGGATCTCGTGATCTCAGAAGATCGATTCGAGGCATGGGACTGGAAAGGAGTGGACCGCACCAAGGAATCCTATTGGAAGGGCGGCGTTGGCCGCGAGGATTCTGTGCAATGGCACGTCGCCAAACAATATGTGGAGGCTGGATTCGATATCGTCTTCGATGACGACGATGCCGGCGAGGCCGCCGACCTGGTCTGCATGAAGCTGGAAGACGAGTTTATTCGCGTCGCATTTGTGCATTGCAAATATTCGGGCGGCAAGGACGCTGGCGAACGCGTCAAGGATGTCGTGGAAGTAAGCAGCCAGGCCATCCGTTGCGCAAAATGGAGCGCGAAGCTCCCGCAGCTCAGCCAGCATCTGAAGTTGCGCAACGAGCGGCTGAAAGGCGGGAGAGCCAGCCGGTTCATCGTCGGCACGACGACGGATCTGAACAAGCTGGTCAAGCTCAACCGGTTCAAGCCGATGCAAACCGAGATTCTAATCGTGCAGCCGGGTCTTTCACAGTCAAAACGGACCAAGGAACAATCCACGGTGCTCGCGGCGGCTTTGACCTATTTGAAAGAGACGATTGGCGTCGACGTCACCATCATTTGCGATGCCTGAACGAGGAGCAGGTCACAGGATATGCTGCAGGAGTTCTGAATGTCCGAGATGAGGGCGCAAGTTGCCGGAATCGCCGCAGTAGAACCCGGACGTTGGATCTTCAGTCTACTCAGCATCCACCACTCGAAATACGGCACCTGTTCCCGCATCTCGAACCAGGTCGACCCCCGCACCATCCCAGTGATAATCTAGGTGTCGCCCTTGAACAGGGTCTGACGCGCAGTCAGGATAAAATAGCCCAACACATTCGCCGTTCTGATGCCGGATGCTCGGATAGACCAAACCTTCTGCGCCATTCGTCCTGAGGGTTGCAGCGAGGGCTTGCGATGCAGCATAGTTGTTGGGATCAAGTGCGGGATCGCCTGCGGCAAGGCTCCTGAGATCGTGAAGATCGGCGCTTACCGAAAGGATGATCTCACGGAACTGTGAGGTCCAGCCTGGTGCTTCTACAGTGCGAGCCATGAAGCGGGCATGATGATGGATTGTCTCGAACAGCGCAGTTTCGAATGCATCCCCCGCGTATAGGACGCCGTAGGTCCCATCGGTGAAGCGACTTGGCCGGTCAGTGCTGACATGCGTGAACAGGGCCATCAGATGGGATGCACCGTTGCCCCCTACCCGGCGCTCAGCAGGTACCAGATCGAGATTGCCGATCGTCGCCATAATGCGGGGATTGGTTTTTTGCTCGGCAGAGATCAGCAGCGGCCAGTCTGCGGGGTCTGCGATATCTTCGAACAGGTCGATCGGTCGAAAGGCACTGCGGATAATCCGTACAGCACCTTTCCACTCGACCTGGGCAACCGGAATCACCTTGGGATCAATCACCAGGCACCACGTTCGGCATCAAGATAGCGACGCACCCGCATGATATCAGTCAGCTCGCCGCCAAGCATGACGTCGAGCGCGCTCGCTCCGGCAAAGGCGGCGTTGCCTGCCTTGATCCAGACGTAGCCACGCTGGGCTTCTGAAAAGATGATCCTCAGCGCCTTGTGAATACCCATCAGGTTGGAGAGCCGCGCCGCACCATCGCGCGAGACACGGCCCGCACCCTCAGCCTTCCACCGCCGGTAGGAGCGAACCGGCATGTCGAGCAGAGTCGATGCCTGCTCGTCTGTGAGTTCCCATTTGCCGAACAGGTTCAGCACGGCGCGAAACATCGCCGCTGCTTCCTCCTGAGTTACAGGGTCGGGTCGGAAGGCGTGGGGGACGGTATCAACGGGTTGCAAAGCCAACATGACTATTCTCCATATGGCAGCATATACCATTTTAGATGCCATTTGGCAAGATGCGTCAAATTCAGTCTGCAAGCCGCGCCAAGACCGCCACTGCGTTCGTGGTCGGAACGAAAAGACGCGTCTGATAGCGGATGATCTCGGTGAAACACCCATGTGCTTTGTACCAGTCGAGCCGCGACGCCGACCAACCAGCCAGTTCGAGCCGCTGCGCGCCGTTGACCAAGCTACGCTTGAGCGTGAGCGCTTCGCGGCTTCTGATTTGCATCGGCCGCCCGGTCCCGTTCACCGCATCGATGATTTGCTCTGCCGAGAAGGCATGTTCGTCTTCAAGGCCAAGCGCCTGGCATAGTTCGGGCACGCAATGGAGAGGAACCTCCCGGCCTAACAGCGAGCGTCCGTCTCGCGCCGAGATCCGGCTGACCCGAACATAGTCGGAAGGTAGTTTGTCCCACACCGGAAGTAGGAGGCCGGTTGCAAGATGCAGTCGCTCCCGCTTGTGACTTGATGCGGCGTCATCGACCTCCGCCTGCCACAGGCGCTGAAATTCGGTTGGATCCACCGTTTCCCAGTTGCTCTCCTCGAGTTGATCGGCGGTGATGTGCCCATGCTTCAAGGGACGGACAAGCTCGAAGCGGGCCACACGCATTCCTTCGTCGGTGAGCAGGCTGCGCGCCGGGACAAGCAGCCCGATCCGGCCTGAGCGCGCATTACGCAGAAGTTGCTGACGCGCACCTGACAAGCCGTAGAGCTCCTCGAGGCGTTCGAGACGCAAAGGCTTGAGCGCGCGGGCGATCTCAAGTTCCAGGAGATGCGTAGTCGCACCCGACAGCGCATCTGTGCGCAGTAGCGTGTCGGTCAGCACCTCGTAATGCTCGACCGCAATGGTCTCGACCCCAATGTCGAGAGTGCCCGCCTGGCGTGCTGCATCGATCCGCGCTTCGACGAGGCCGAGAAACTCGTCAAATATCCCGTTTTGCAGAGCAATGGGCAACGCAAGGATGCGATTGAGCCAGCGCTGGATTGTTGGCAGGTCATCGACCATCCCGCCGCCGGGACCTTCGACCCTGAGCCCGCTCAATTCCTCAAACCGAGAGAGCGTAACGGCCTCCAGTTTGCCTGCGAACAATAGGCCAAACCAGCGATGAAGCGCCTCCTTGGTGTAGGCGCTCTCGAGATTGTCGGCAGGATCGAAGAGGTTCTGCCCACCCGTCTGGCGCTGCCCGCGGGTTAGCGCGCCGAGGCTGTCAAGCCGACGTGCAATGGTCGATATAAACCGACGTTCGCCACGCACATCGGTGGTCACAGGGCGGAACAGAGGGGCCGATGCCTGATTGGTGCGGTTGGTACGGCCAAGGCCCTGGATTGCGGCATCGGCCCGCCAGCCCGGCTCAAGCAGGAAGTGGACCCGGCGCATCTGGTTCTTTGCGGCGAGGTCGGCATGATAACTGCGGCCGGTGCCACCAGCATCGGAGAAAACGAGAATTCGCTTTGTCCCGTCCATAAAATCTCGCGTCTCGGCGACATTGGCGCGCGGAGAGCGCGACTGGAGCACCTGGCGCCCATCGCGTCCGACGATCAGGCGGCGGGTACGGCCGGTGACTTCGGCGACCTGATCGACACCGAACCGTTCGATGATCGCATCGAGCGCCGTCGCGATCGGCGGCAAGGCACAGAGCTGCTCGATCATGCGATCGCGCGCGGCAAGCGCCGAACGACAGAGAACAGGGGCACCGTTCTCATCACTCATCGGTTCGGACCGAGCATTGCCGTTCTCGTCCGTAAACACGGACATCAACCGCACCGGAAAGCTTTTGGTGAGGTAATCGACTACGTATTCGCGGGGGGAGAGATCGATTTCGAGTGCTTCACGTTCCGCATCGGAGAGATCAGCGAGGCGGCGGTTGAGCATGGCTTCGGCGGTCGAGACGAGTTGCACTACAACAGCGTTGCCGTCGGCAAGTGCCGTATCAATCGCAGGCAGCAGGCTCGGCAGCTTCATGGATAGAAGGAGCTGCGCGAAGAAGCGCTGCTTGGTGCCTTCAAACACCGAAAGCGCAGCCGATTTGGCACCTGAATTCAGGGTATCGCCACTGTCAGTGTCGACGATCCGCGTTGCCTCGAGAGCTTCGCGCAGGTTGGCATGAATGATTGCCCAGGCGTCTGCATAGGCGTCATAAACCGCTACCTGGTCGGGGGTCAGGCAATGCTCGAGAATCTCGTACTCAACTCCGGCGAATGAAAGGGCCCTCGCCGCATACAGACCCAGTGACTTCAGATCGCGCGCGACCAGTTCCATTGCAGCGATACCGCCATCGCGGATATCTGCGACGAAGGCTTCGCGATTGGCAAAAGCCGTCTCGGGACCCCAAAGGCCAAGACGGGTGGCATAGGCGAGATTATTGACGTCGGATGCCCCGGTCGCCGAAGCATAGAGCACGCGGGCGCGCGGCAGCAGATTCTGGATGCGAACACCGGCAATGCCCTGCTCCGATCCCTTGACCTTACCACGTGCGCCTTCCCCGCCTGCGGCGTTGGCCATCGCATGGGCTTCGTCGAAGACGATGAGCCCGTCGAAGTCCTCCCCTGCCCATTCGAGAATCTGATCGAGCCGGGTCGCGTCGCTTCGACCCGAACGCAGCGTCGGATAAGTCACGAAGAGTATGCCCTCGCGCATCCCGATCGGGACACCGAGCTTCCATTGGCCAAGGGGCTGGACGTCGATGGGAAGGCCGCCGAGCGCGCTCCAGTCGCGGCGGGCATCTTCGAGCAAAGCTTCGTTCATGGAAATCCAGATGTGGCGCCGTTTCCCCCTCACCCACCGGTCGAGGATGACGGAAGCGACCTGCCGTCCCTTCCCTGCACCAGTCCCGTCACCAAGAAAGTAGCCCATACGGTAGGCGTGCCCCTCGGCGCTCGCCTTCAAGGTGCAGCCCTTGTCGTCGGGCTCAAACCGGCCCGGCAGATCGCGGGCATGCGCGCTTGCGGCATAGATTAGGGTCTCGGCCTGCGCAGCGGATAAGTCGCCTCCAGCAATGATGCTCGACGGAAGCTGAGGCACCACTTCGGGCACAGGTGCGGTTATCGAACCCATCGCGACAGATTCGACCAGCGGGGTCGGATGCGGAACACCATCTGCAATCGAGATCCGGCTCGGTCGGTAAGGCAAATAATGCCCAACCTGGCTTTCGATCGGCGCAGGTGCTTCGAGCGGAGTAAATTCAAGCGGCAGGATTGATGCCGCTGCCGCGGCTGGACGAACCTTAAGTGGAACCGGTTTCGTCCTGTTCGCCACCAGTCGGAGCGGCAAGGCTGGCCTGGTGCCGATTCTGGGTTCGGCGGGCAGGCTTACCCGGTCAGGCAGCATATCGATCAGCAAATGAAGCTCGGCAAAGGTTGCCGGCTGGGCTATGATCGGGCTGTTACCATCCTCAGCCTTGTCGAGAACCACGAGCCGGGTTGAGATAGAGGTGCCCTGCTTGACGAAACCGCGCTCGATCGTCGCGTTGAGACGCAACGAGACGGGACCGGCGATCCCGACAAGAAACTTCGGAAGCTCGAACCATTCGGGCATCACTGCCACCAGGCGGCCACCGGGCAGAAGGCGCTTCCAGGCAGAACGCAAGTGCCGATCGCCAGTGCGACTATCGTGGCCCCTCTCGATACCGTGTGAATAGGGCGGGTTCATCAACACCACGCTCGGACCCACGTCGGGCGTGAGAAGTTCGTCGATCAGTTCCCCGTCAAATCCCGTGACTGTCGCTTCCGGAAACACGGCGCCCAGACATTCGCGGCGCAGCGGCGATATCTCGTTGAGAGCAAGACGCGCAGCTGCCTTTGCCGCCCATACGCCCAGCATCCCGGTCCCGGCCGACGGCTCGAGAACCAGTTCATTGGCAGAAATCGCGCATGCCTTTGCAGCCATCCAGGCCAGACGGGGCGGCGTTGCGAATTGTTGCCACTCGATCTGCTCATCGCTCCGATTGGACTGGGTCGGGACCAGACGTTCGAGGTGCGTGAAAGCCTCATCGGCAGCGCTGGATGGCATCGCAAGAGAGAATTCAATTGCCTGCGCCAGGAACAGCACCTGCGCCAATTCAAGTGCGGCATGGGCATCGCGTACGGACCAGCGCCCTTCGGCGTCGCTACCGCCGAAATGATCGGCCATTGTTGCATTCACAGTATGCCGTGAGATTGCTTGATCTGAACCTAGCCGCGCGGCCAGCGCCTTCGCCGCTGCCAACACTTGCGGCTCGGCGGGATCGGAGAATGCGAAAGCGGTATTTGCGTGTGACATGAGAGACCTCCTGAAGAGGCCCTGGGTTTGTCCGGGTGTCCGCTCAGATGGATCCGCCCGGGGGCCTCACAAGGCCCCAAGCCCGCTTTCCTCTCACCGACATTCAGACCGCAGCTCGTACTGAGCGCATGAGCACATCATTCCAGTCGTCACCGGATAGCTCCGGGCGCCTGGTGACAATCAGCCGCCCTTCGCAAGCGTAAGCCTCGCGCGCGCGTTCCTCAGCAAGGTGCCCGCCCGCATCATTGTCGACAAAGAGATACAGCTGCCGCACCGATTCCGGGATGGTGGCCAGACCGAAGCGTTCGTTTCCCAGCGTCGCCCAGCAGGGAACATTGAACATTTGCATCGCGGAGAGGGCCGTTTCGTTTCCTTCTGCGAGGCCAAGGCGCCCCCCCTCCGGGTACGCGAAACGCACCGCGCCAGAACCGGGACTACCTAACGCACGCCTGGGCTGATCGAAAGAAGCCAAGCTGGTTTTGTCCAGGTCAAGGAAGGAGCGGTGCAGCGCCAGAATTCCGGCATCATTGCGCACGGCCGCCACCATCGCGGGTAGAAACCGGACAGCACCCTTTGGCCCCAGCGGCATACGCGGGTGGAAACGCAGCTCCGGCGAAGCAATCGTGATGCCTCTGGACGCGAGGTACTTCTCGGCGGGGCTGCCAGCGATGGTCGACGCCTCACGCCAGAGCCTCAGCGCATTGCGATTGGCGACTTCCTCGCGCGGTTCGGCCACGATCGGACCACTCGTGCCATCGAACAGGTCCGCAATTCGTATTCCGAGCCCGGCCATGGCTTCTATCACCGCGTCGTTCGTGCAGCCGGCAAAGCAATGAACAAGGATTGCGCGCTTTCCGAGTGTGATGCTTAGCGAAGGAGTGCGGTCGTCGTGGGCCGGGCAGCAGCACATTCCGCGCGAACGCGACCAGGCACCGCCCAGCTGCTCGACTATCTTGCGCGCGCGGTTTTCCAGTTGCAGACCTTGGAATTGGGATGATCGGTGTTGGTGCATGGGGGCATCTCCATCGTAACGTGCCTCCACCCGCGCAGCCTCCGCTCTGCGTCGCTGACGTTTCATTTTCCTACATCAGATGTTCTATATATGTTCTTTCCCGATTCGGCCATCAAAGGATTGGGGAATGAGACTGAAATGGACAGTAGCTGCTGCGGCAACGACAGGATTTGGGTTCGCGCTCCCCGCTCACGCGCAGGAGATGGAGCCCCCTCAGATGACCGTTGCTTCGGAATTGACGACCGATGGCTTCCGCGTTGCAGAAGGAACCGATGGCTTTCGTCTCGTCGAACACGGCATTTGGAGAATGCCTCCAGCGGGCTCGTCCGAGCCGTCGGCTACCGATGCGGGTCGAACCTATCTGCCCTATCGATATCCAAAGCCCCAGGGCAGCGCGCCATCCGGCTTCCGTCGGGCAAGCTACCTTCCTCATGTTTACGCCGCTGAGGCTCAATATTCGCTACCAAGGGGCCTTCTCGACGCGCTTGTATGGACGGAGTCCCGATATAATCCCTTGGCGATCAGCAAGGCTGGCGCCGCAGGTTTGGGCCAATTGATGCCAGGTACAGCGCGGGACCTTGGCGTTTCAAATCGCTTCGATCCCAAGGCGAACATCTTGGGTGCGGCCCGATACCTACGCCAGATGCTCGACAAGTTCGGGGTAGTTCATCTGGCCCTCACCGCCTACAATGCAGGTCCCGGTGCCGTCGAGCGCGCCGGCGGTGTTCCACGCAACGGCGAGACGCCGGCCTATGTGCGCGAAGTGCTGCGCCATTGGCGTTTTTGAGCGGGGGGCATTGTGAGTGCAGGTCGAATACGCGTGTCGGGGATGTTAAGCCGCGGTAGACGCGGAATGTTCCTGACCACGACAGACGAAGTCGTCTGGATCATCGAGAGCGACGAACTCGAATGCGAATTCGTCGGATCAGCGGTGATTGTCGAGGGGGTTGTCGCAGGTCGAGATCGTTTGCGCGCAGACTGGATGGGACCGGTCTGATCGAAGCCATCGATATCAGGCTGCGCGCTTTCCTGCCTTCTTGATGTCGATCACCTTCCCGCCGCTCAGATAGTCAGCCCAGTCCTGCATCATCCGACGCCGAGGAGCCAGGTATTCAGCGGCATTGTAAGCTCCACGCACGTCGTTTTTCTCCGAATGCGCGAGCTGTAGTTCGACCCAATCCTCATGGTATTTCCTGATCCACACGGGCGGCATACCGAACTCGACCAACTGCTCATTGGCCCAGGTGCTCGCCAAGCCCCGGAAGCCGTGTACGGTTTGGCGGCTGTGGTATCCGAGACGGTAGAGCGCGTAGATCATTGTGTTCTCTGAAAGCGGCTTGTTCAGGCCATTGCCCGGGAAGAGAAACTCGCCAGGCGCTGCTGTTATCATGGATTTCGCGATGTGCGTTGCCTGCTGCGAGAGGGGTACCAAATGCTCTCGTCCCATCTTCATTCGCTCGGCTGGTATCCTCCAGACGGGTGATTTCCCGCCCAGGTCCTCAAACTCGGATTTGGCGGCGAAACGCAGTTCCTTGGTTCGAACCCAAGTCAGGAGCGCAAAGAGAACTGCCTCACGGGTGATCGCGGACCGTCGTTCGCCCTCTTCCTGGTAGGCATGCAGCTTCTCGATGAATGCGGGCAACTCGCTGAGCGGCAGCCGGCTCATATGCTTCACTCTTGGTCGCGGCTTTAGAGCCCCGCGCAAATGCGTCGTCGGATCGTTCGAGGCCAGACCACACGCGATTGCGAACTGGAAGACTTGCCCCACCCCTTGTTTCGCACGCCGGCTGATATCGAGCGCGCCTCTTGCTTCGATCTTGCGGATCATGGCCAGGACGTCGGGTGCCGTGATTTCATTCACGAATTTCTCGCCGATGACTGGAAAGACGTCCCTTTCCATGCGCGACCAGACGCGTTCGGCATGCGCGGCATTCAACGCGCTCTTTCGATTTTCATGCCAGCGCTTTGCGACATCGAAGAAGGTGGCTCCTTCCTGCGAGATCACTTCTCCCTTGGATTTCATTGGATCCTTGCCCTCGGCTAGCAACGCCTTTGCGGCTGTGCGCTTGTCGCGCGCGGCAGCTATCCCGAGATCTGGGTAAGCGCCGAAGGAGAGCAACTTCTCCTTGCCCGCGAAGCGGTACTTCATCCGCCATAACTTTGACCCGTTCGGCTGTACGAACAGGAACAAGCCCTCCCCGTCGGCCATCTTGTAGGCGCGCTCGCGTGGCTTGGAATTTCGGGCCTGAATCTCCGTGAGAGGCATTGGGGGTATCGCTCCTTTCCGATACTCCGCGAAAATACCCCCAAAATACCCCCACACCAAATCCGGCTGCATGTGGAAGACCATGGGCGCATGCGGACGCGAATCACCCGCAACCCTCTGCTTTTCTTTCGATTTTCGGAAAAATGCGGAAGCTAGTGGAAGCTTCCGGATCAAGGAATGGTAGCGGAGGAGGGACTTGAACCCCCGACACGCGGATTATGATTCCGCTGCTCTAACCAGCTGAGCTACTCCGCCCCAATGGCCCGATGGGCTCGGCGAGCGCGCCACATAAGTCGGGTACGGGCGGCGGTCAAGCGAACATGTGCCGCGAATGCGCGTCCCATGGTCCGCCGCGATACCACCAGCTTGCCAGCCCGGCGATTTGCAGCGGCATGGGCACGAAATCCGCACGCATTTCCGTAAGCAGTCTGCGCGCCGCCGGGCGGTCGACCTTGTTCTGAATGGTGACATGCGGCCGCCATCCGGCCCGGTCCTGCGGCAGGAGCAGCGGAGCAAAGGCATCGGCAAGCGTGTCGCGGACATCCTCCAGCCCCGGACTATCGATTCGCAGTGCAACGCCGCCGCCCAGATCGATGACGCCCGCAATCCGTGCCGCCGGGGCCCGAATTCCGCGCGTCGCCGCCGACAGCCGTTGCTTGAGTTCCGGGCCAAGGCCGGGCGGCAGATGATGGAACAAGGTGCAATGCGCCGGTACCAGGTTCCGCTCGGGCGGGAAGTGGCGCCGCCGCAATCCATCGAGCCGGGCGAAATCCTGGGCGCCGAACAGCGCCGTGACGATCAGCGGCGCGAGATCGGCAGTTGCTTCGTTCAAATCTCGACCTGGCTGCCCAGTTCGACGACTCGATTGGTCGGCAGCTTGAAGAACTCCATCGCGCTTTCCGCGTTGCGCAGCATCCAGGCGAAGACCTTTTCGCGCCACACCATCATCCCCGGCTTGGCCGAGGGAAGCAGCGTCTGCCGCGCGAGGAAGAAGCTGGTGTCCATCATCTTGAACTCTGCGCCGCAGCTGTGCACGCGTTTGAGCGCCGCGGGCACATCGGCATCCTGCATGAAGCCATAGCGGATCACCATGCGGTGGAATCCCTTGCCCAGATCCTCGATCTCGACGCGCTTCTTTTCGGCCACGAACGGCTCGTCGATGATCTTCACGGTGAGCAGGATCACGCGCTCATGCAGCACCTTGTTGTGCTTGAGGTTGTGCAGCAGCGCGTGCGGCACCCCTTCGGGAGTCGAGGTCATGAACACGGCCGTGCCGCCGACGCGGGTTGCCGAATTGGCCGCGCTTTCGATGAAGATCTTCACCGGCATCGCGCTTTCGCGCAGCCGCTCCATCATCAGCTTGCGGCCCTTCGACCAGGTGGTGAGCAGGCCGAAGATCACGAAGCCGACCGTCAGCGGGAACCAGCCGCCATCGGGAACCTTGGTCAGGTTCGCCGCGAAATAGGCGCCATCGACCAGCAGGAAGAGCGCGAGCAGCGGAATGGCGTAGCGTTTCTTCCACTTCCACAGCACGAACAGGACGACGCCGAGCAGGCAGGTGTCGATCAGCATCGCACCGGTAACGGCGATGCCATAAGCCGAAGTGAGGTTCGACGAGCTCTGGAACGTCACCACCAGCAACAGCACCATCGCCATCAGCAGCCAGTTGATCAGCGGAATATAGATCTGGCCCGCCGTGGCGGCGCTGGTGTGTTCGATGCGCAGGCGCGGCATGAAGCCCAGCTGGATCGCCTGTTGCGTTACCGAGAATGCGCCCGAAATCACGGCCTGAGACGCAATGATCGCCGCAGCAGTCGCGATGCCGACCAGCGGCAGCTGCAGGCTTTGCGGCGCCAGCAGGTAGAATGGGCTTTCCAGCGCGATCACGCCGTCGCGGATCAGCAGCGCCCCCTGCCCCATATAATTGCACATCAACGCCGGCAGGACGAAGACCAGCCAGGAAACACGGATCGGGTTGCGGCCGAAATGGCCCATATCGGCATAGAGCGCCTCGGCCCCGGTCACGGCCAGCACCACCGACCCCAAAGCCAGGAAGGCCGCCAGCGGATCATGGGCAAAGAACAGCACCGCGAAATGCGGCGAAAAGGCCTGGAGCACCTGCGGCGTCTTGAGGATGCTGAGGATACCCAGCACTGCGATCGTCGCGAAATAGATCAGCATGATCGGGCCGAAAAAGGCACCGACGCGCGCCGTGCCGGTCCGCTGGATCGCGAACAGGCCGACCAGAATGATAATCGCGAGCGGAATCACCCAATCTGAAAAGGCCGGCGAAGCGACCGAAAGCCCCTCGACCGCGCCGAGCACCGACACGGCGGGGGTAATCATGCTGTCGCCATAGAATAGCGCCGTCGCGAACACGCCGAGCAGGATGATGCCGCGCGTCCAGCGCCGTTCCTTTGTACGGCCCGATATCAGCGCCAGCAGCGCCAGGCTGCCGCCCTCGCCCTTGTTATCCGCGCGCATGATGATCGTGACATATTTCAGCGTCACCACGATCATCATCGACCAGAACATCAGGCTGATGACGCCCATGATGTGCAGGGTGTCCAGATCGAGCCGGTGATGGCCCGCAAAGGTTTCGCGGAACGCATAGAGCGGGCTGGTGCCGATATCGCCGAACACGACGCCGACTGCGGCGATCGCAAGTTTCCACAGCCCCTGCGGATGCGCATGGGCTCCATGTTCGTCAGGCAGGATCTCGGCAGCCGCCCCGGGCTTGCCGTCGGTTTCGCTCACGGACGGCTCGTTCGGGCCGATTGAAAATACAACTTGGTCATTGGCGACCGGTTTCTTCTCGTCTCGGGACGCGCGGCGTTAGCACGCACCCTGTTGCACCGCAACGGTGGAGCGAAAACCGTCGAAAAAGCCCGGAAACACGCCACTATTCCGACCCGAACAGTGCGTCGGCCTCGGCGCGGGTGGGCACGGATCGCAAAACAAAGCTGCTGTTGATGGTAACGACTCCGGGAAGCCGGCCCAGCCGTTCGCGGTGCAACCGTTCATAATCGTCCAGATCGCGACACAATATCTTGAGCCGGTAATCCTGGCTCCCCGATACCAGCGCGCATTCGACCACGCCGTCGATTTCCGCCACCGCGCGTTCGAATTGCGCCAGATCCTCCTCGACCTGCGTGCCCAGCGTGATGTCGACCAGCGCGGTCACGCGAAAGCCGAGGCGGCGATGCCCCAGATGCGCGCCATAGCCGAGCAGATAGCCCGCCGCCTCCAGCGCCTGGATCCGCCGGGTGCACGCCGATTGCGACAACCCCGCCTGCATCGCGATGTCGGTTACGGACGCGCGTGCGTCCCGGGCCATTAGTTTCAGAATTTTTCGATCAATTCTGTCAATCTGCATGATTTCACCGAATTTTGTATTTCGGATGCATGATTACTGTGGCGCAACTGTCTCGACAATGCAACTTTGCACGGATTCGTCCGTTGAATCCGACTATATCCGCCCGACAAAAGAACGGGAGAATATGATGCGGATCGGTGTTCCTCGGGAAATCAAAAATCACGAATATCGCGTCGGGCTGACGCCGCCGTCGGTCTCCGAACTCGTCGCCGCCGGGCATGAAGTCTTCATCGAATCGACCGCCGGGCATGGCATCGATTTCGAGGACGCGGATTATGTCGCCGTCGGCGCGCAGATCCTGCCCGATGCCGCTGCCGTTTTCGCCGCGGCGGACATGATCGTGAAGGTGAAGGAACCGCAGGCGCAGGAAATCGCACTGCTGGAGCCGCGCCACACGCTGTTCACCTATCTCCACCTCGCCGCCGACAAGCCGCAGGCCGAAGGGCTGATGGCGTCGGGCGCGACCTGCATCGCCTATGAAACGGTGACATCGCCTACCCGTTCGCTGCCGCTGCTCAAGCCGATGAGCGAAGTCGCCGGTCGCATGTCGGTTCAGGTCGGCGCGCATTATCTGGAAAAGGAACAGGGTGGTCGCGGCATCCTGCTCGGTGGCGTGCCGGGCGTGGCACCGGCGCGAGTCGCGATCCTGGGCGGCGGCGTCGCGGGCATCAATGCCGCGCAGATGGCGACGGGCCTTCGCGCCGACGTCACCATCTATGACATCAACAATGATCGGCTGGCCGAGCTGGACATGCATTTCGGCAGCCAGATCAAGACCGCCTATGCCAGCAAGGCCGCGGTCGCCGCGGCCGTGGAAAAGGCGCATCTGGTGATCGGCGCGGTGCTGGTCCCCGGTGCCGCCGCGCCCAAGCTGGTCACGCGCGACATGCTGAAGACGATGAAACGCGGCAGCGTGCTGGTAGATATCGCGATCGATCAGGGCGGTTGTTTCGAAACGTCGAAAGCGACCACCCATGACGACCCGGTCTATGAAATCGACGGCGTCATTCATTATTGCGTGGCGAATATGCCGGGCGCGGTGGCGCGTACCTCCGCCTTTGCGCTCAACAACGCGACTCTGCCGTTCGTGCTGGCGATCGCGAACAAGGGCGCGGAGGCGGCGATGGCCGCCGATCCGCATCTCGCCAATGGTCTCAATGTTTCCGATGGGAAGATCCGGCATCAGGCAGTCGCCGAGGCGCTCGATCTTCCTTTCACAGCCTGGTCGCGCTGAGCACTGCTCAGCGCACCGAGGTCGGCGGCTTCGGCGCACTCCCCCCCTCCAGCGCCGGGGCCGCCGCACCTGTGCGGGGATCGACACCTGCCTGCGCGAGCAGGCGATCGAGCAGCATCAACCGCTGCGCAATCTCATTGCGATAGGTCGCGTTTTCGGGCGTGAGCTCCAGCGCCCGCGCCCACCAGCGGCGCGCGCCGACAAAATCATTCGCCCGGATCAGCGCGAGCCCCAGGAAGAAGGGCGGACCCGGATGATCGGGCCACAGCGCCAGCGCCTTGTCGAACGCCATCTGCGCCGGCGGGGTGATCATCCCGTCATGCTGCGCCATGGTGAAACCCAGCCAGGTCCATAAGGAAGCGTCGGACGGATCCTTGCGCACGCCGCCGATCAGCCAGATCACTGCCTTTTCCGTATTGCCGTGGCTGATCATCGCGTCCGACGCGATCAGATAGCCGCGAGCCGAAGTCAGCTCGCCGAACATCTTGTTGCGCAAATCGATCAGCACCGGATCGACGGGCGCGACTTCCTTATCGGCCGCGACCGGATCGCCCTTCAGCCCCGGGCTGCCCTGCCAGGCATAGCCCGCCGCGCCGAACACCAGCGCCGCCAGCGCGAAGCTGCCCAGCTTTCCCGGAAAGCCCATCCGCCAGAGGATCAGGATCGCGCCCAGCGCGAGCAGCAGCAACAGCAACCAGCCGATCATTGCGCGCGCCTCCGCCGGAAGCTGCGCCGCGCGATGAAGATGCCGAGCGCGAGCAACAGCAAGGGCGCGATCCATAACGGCGCTGTGATCCAGCTGAGCGGCGGATCATAGGTCACATAATCACCATAGCGTTCGATCAGCCATTCGCGAATCGCCTGGGGGCTTTCGCCCGCCGCGATCCGCTCGCGCACCAGCGCGCGCATGTCGCCGGCCATTTCGGCGTCGCTGTCTGCAATCGACTGCCCCTGACAGACCAGACAGCGCAGCTCCTCCATCAACAGCTGTGCCTGCGCTTCCTGATCGGGATCGGCGAGCTGGGTATAGGCCAGCTCCGCAGGGGGCCGGTTCGATTGGGAAAAGACCGGCGATGCGGGCACGCCAGTCGCCAGCAGAATTGCACCAGCCAATGCGCGGGAAAGAGAAGAGCGGATCATCGCGCCTTCTCCAGCGCGGCCCGGATTTCGGCAATATCCTGTTCGCCGACATAGCCGATATGCTGCAACACGATCCTGCCGCTGCCGTCGATGACATAGGTTTCAGGTACGCCCGAGGAGCCGAGTGCGATGCTCACCTGGCTCGCGCCATCATCGCCGATCGCCGCATAGGGATCGCCATTTTCGTTGAGAAAACGCGCCATCGCCTCGGGCGTGTCGCGCACGGCGACGCCATAGATTTTGACGCCCTGCTGCTTCAATTTCATCAGCTGCGGCGCCTCCGCGATACAGGGCACGCACCAGCTGGCAAAGAGGTTGAGCAGGATCGGCTCGCCCGTCGCCAGAGCAGCGCTGTTCACGCCCGGCTTTCCATCGACCAGCGCAGGCAGGTCGAGCGCCGGAACCGGCTTGCCGACCATCGCCGATCGCACCGCCCGGTCGCCGGGCTTGACGATCCCGCTGATGACCAGCCCGAGCAGCAGCAGGAAAAGAACCAGCGGGAGCCAGATGAGCGCGCGCCTCATGCTTCCTGCGCCTCGCCTTTGCGCTTGCGCCGCTCGCGCCACAAACGGCCGATCAGCGACAAGGCGCCGCCGAACGCGATCAGCCCGCCGCCCGCCCAGATCAGCGTAACGAACGGTTTCCACCACAGCCGCAACTGCCAGCGGCCATTGTCGCTGCCATTGCCGAGCACCGCGTAAAGCTGGCCATCCCAGCGCGTCGCCAGCGCGGCTTCGCTGGTCGATGTCACCGGGTTGGAAAAGAAGCGCTGTTGCGGGCGCAGCACGAACATGCGTCCGTCGCCGCGCCGAACCTCCAGCCGCGCTTCGAGAGCGGACCAGTTGGGGCCGATGGTCGGCGCCACATCGGCAAGCTTTGCCGAAAACGGTCCGACATGCAGCGTTTCGCCGATCGGAATCGCCGCCAGCCTTTCGCGGGTAAAGCCGCTGTCCGCCGCCATGCCGAGGATCGAAACGGCCACGCCCAGATGCGCGATCGCCATGCCCCAGATATAGAGCGGCGTACGGCGCAGATTGCGCCCGACGAGCGGCATCAGGCTGCCCACCGCCAGCCCGGCGCCAAAACTGATGCCGAGGATCGGATAGAGGCCCGCATCGCCCGCCAGGACGAGCAGCAAGATCGCGGCGGCGACCGCTGTCAGAACGGGGACCGCCATGCGCCGCGCCAGCACCCGCCAATCGTCGCGGCGCCAGCGCAGCAGCGGCCCGGCGACGGTAGCGATCACCAGCGCGAGCGCCACCGGCACCGTCGCCTTGTTGAAGAAGGGCGCGCCGATCGAAAGCTGTACGCCCATCGCCTGGGCAAGCAGCGGATAGAGGGTGCCGATCAGCACGACGCCAAGGATGACGCTGAGCAACAGGTTGTTGACCACCAGCGCGCCTTCGCGGCTGACCAGTTCGAACGTCGCCCCCTGTTTCACCGTGCCGACACGCGTCGCGAACAGCAGCAGCGCCCCGCCGATATAGAGCGCGAGCAGGACAAGGATGAAGCTGCCGCGCAACGGATCGACCGCAAAGGCGTGAACGCTGGTAAGAATGCCCGAACGGACGAGGAAGGTGCCGATCATCGACATCGAAAATGCGACGACCGCGAGCATCAGCGTCCAGGCACGCAGGCCGTCGCGCGTTGCCAGCACCGTGACCGAATGGAGCAGGGCCGTCGCCGCCAGCCAGGGCATCAGCGAGGCATTTTCGACCGGGTCCCAGAACCACCAGCCACCCCAGCCCAGCTCATAATAGGCCCAATAGCTGCCAGCGGTGATACCGATCGTCAGGAAGATCCACGCCGCGAGCACCCAGGGGCGCATGGCGCGGGCAAAGGCCGGGCCCACATCGCGGACCAGCAGCGCACCGACCGCAAAGGAAAAGGCGACCGACAGCCCGACATAGCCGAAATAGAGCGTCGGCGGGTGAAAGGCGAGGCCGGGGTCCTGAAGCAGCGGATTGAGCCCCTGCCCATCGAGCGGCGGCGGATTGAGCCGGGTAAAGGGATTGGAAGCGAGCAGCAGAAAGGCATAGAAGCCCAGCCCGATCGCCGCCTGCGCGCCCAGCGTCGCGGACAGCGTGCGCGGCGCCAGCTGCCGCTCAAAGAACGCCACCGCTCCGCCGGCCACGGCCAGCACCGTGACCCAGAGAAGCATCGACCCTTCGTGATTTCCCCATGCGCCGGCGATCTTGTAGAGCATCGGCTTCATCGAATGGCTGTTCTCGGCGACGAGCAGCACCGACATGTCGGACCGCGCGAAGACCCAGATCAGCATCGCAAAGGCGATCGCCACCAGCACGCCCTGAACCAACGCCACGCCCCGCGTTGCGCGCAGATAGAGCGGCGCATCGCTGCTCGCGCTCGCGCCCACCCATGCGACGCCCAGTTGCAGGATCGCCATCGCCGCGGCGAGCCACAATGCCGCCAGCCCTGCTTCCGCGATCATGGCTCCAATGTCTCGCTCTTGTGCATCGCACCGGCCACTTCGGGCGGCATATAGCGCTCGTCATGCTTGGCGAGCAGGTTGGTCGCCGTGAAACTGCCGTCGGCGTTGAAATGTCCTTCGGCGACGACGCCCGAATCTTCCTTGAACAGATCGGGCGCCACGCCGGTAAAGCTGACCGGAACGCTGTCCTTGCCGTCGGTGACGATGAAATGGATCGTCACGCCGTCCCTGGCGCGCTGAATCGATCCCGACGCGACCATGCCGCCCAGCCGGACCGCGCGGCCCGGTTCGGGCGGCGCCGCCCTGGCATCGGCGGGCGCATAGAAAAACGCAGCCTCGTCCTTCAGCCCGGACAATGCGAGACCCGCTGCGCCAAGCACTGCCACCAGCGCAAGACCGGCGAGCAGCATCCGTTGATGCTTTGGTTTCACCGCTTTTTCCTCAACGCTTCGGCAGCGGCTTCGGCCCTGCGCATCGCATGCCAGCTTTGCAGCGCCAGCGCAGTCGCGCCCGCCAGCGTAATGACATAGGCCGCCGTGACAAACGCCCAATGGTTCATGATTGCGCCATCCGCTTCATCCGCGCCTCGACCTTTGCCTGCGCGAGCAGGGTCCGCATCCGCATCAGCGCGATACCGGCAAAAAAGAACGTGAATCCGAACAGGGTGAACCAGAGCGGCCACAGCATCGAAGCATCGATTTTCGAACTGGTCAGCCCGATGCTCTGTCCCTGATGCAGCGTGTTCCACCACACCACCGAATAGCGGATGATCGGCAATAACACCGTGCCCGCGACACCGAACAGCGCCGGCACGCGCCCGTCCCCGCCGCGATCGGCATCGGCGCGGGCAAGCGCGATATAGGCGAGATAGACGAAGAAGAGCAGCAACATGCTGGTCAGCCGCCCGTCCCATTCCCACCAGGTGCCCCAGGTCGGGCGCCCCCAGATCGATCCGGTGATGAGGCACAATATCGCGAACAGCGCGCCGGCAGGCGCTACTGCACGCGCGGCGATACTCGCCAGCGGATGGCGCCAGATCAGATAGACAAGGCTTGCCACGGCGACGCCGCTCCAGCCGCCCATGCCCAGCCATGCGGCGGGCACGTGGATATAGAGAATCCGGACGCTTTCGCCCTGCAGATAATCGGGCGGCGTCTGAGTCAGGCCCGCCCAGGCGCCGAACAGCGCAAGCGCCGTCCCCACCCAGAAGAACAGGGGCGTCAGCGGGCGCGCGAGCTTCAGAAAGCGCGTGGGATTGGCGAGAGCGTGCAGCACGTTGCGGGCCGCTCTACCGAGCTTCGCGACGAGAATCCACTTGCGGATTGCGGCAATGTGCAACGCCACCGCCTGCCCATTGCCCAACACGCTGTTTTTCCTTGCGCGTCAGTGCCTTCCCGCGTGGGGAACCGCGCCATGCCCTATCGCCGATTCACCATGTTTGGCGAGGTTCCGGCAAGGGTTGGGGTTCATGCTTCCGCCTGGGGTGGGGTAGCAGGAATGAATGAAGAATTTCGCGGTGATCGCCGCACCAGCGGTCGTTTCGCGTTGAAGGCTGCAGTATCGATCCGCATTCCCGGACGGGTGCGTGAACCGGCCAGGCTGCTGGACCTTTCCACCGGCGGGTGCCGGCTGATGACGCGGACGCATCTGCCGCCGGATACCACCTTGTGGCTGATGATCGGACATTTCCCACCGCTTTACTGCCACACCGCATGGGGCGCGGGGCCGTTCGCCGGGATTCGCTTTGCCGTGGAAATGGAAGATTCGCAGGTCGCCGAACTGATCGATCTGTACGGCAAGCTCAGCGAACGCGACGCCGACGAACTGCGCCGCCTGTCCGAACAATGTTCGCGCATCGCCGCGACTCAGCGCAACGAGGACCGCGAGCAGGGCCATGTCGCTGCACTGGGCGAGGACTGCCAGCGCGCGGCGATCGCGTTCGAAGAGGCACATCGCCGACAACGCATCGACGCGCTGCTCAGCCGATTGTCGATCGGCCCCGGCGCCTCCTGACGCCGGAGCGCCTGCTCAGCCGCGACCGATCAGCTGTTGCGCGATGCGATCGGCGACTTCGCTTTCCGGATCGCCGCTGCGTTCGCTTTCATCCCAGACCTGCGCCAGCCGATCGGGAATGCGCGCGATCCGCGCTTCGACTTCGGCCCGGTCGCCCTGCCCCAGATATTCGAGACCGACATTGATGATGCCGCCGGCATTGATGACATAATCGGGCGAATAGAGAATGCCGCGCGCATGCAGCCTGCGCCCGTCGAGGCGCGTTGCAAGCTGGTTGTTCGCGCCACCCGACACCACCTTGCACTGCAATTGCGGGATGCTGGTTTCGGTGAGAATCGCACCGAGCGCATTGGGGCTGACGATATCGGCCTGCATCGTCAGGATCGCATCGGCTGATGCCGTATCGGCGCCGAGTTCCGCAGCCAGCGCCGCAGCCTTTTCGGCATTGACGTCGGCGAGCGTCAGCTTCGCTCCGTCCTTCGCCAGCAGGCGCGCCAGTCCGCCGCCGACGCTGCCCACGCCCTGCACCGCGACATGCACGCCCTGCATCGAATCGACGCCCAGTCCGCGCTTCGCCGCCGCCTTGACGCCCAGATAGACGCCCATGGCGGTATAGGGCCCGGGATCGCCGCCAGCGCTGCCCGCCGCGACGGGCAGGCCCGACACATGGCGCGTCTGGCTGGCGATCACTTTCATCCGTTCTTCGGACATGCCGACATCTTCGGCCGTGACATAGCGGCCGCAGAGCGATTCGACCGCGCGGCCGAACGCTTCAAGCTGTGCATGGGTGATGGTGCCGCCCGGTTTGGGCGCCAGAACCACGCCCTTGCCCCCACCCATCGGCAGGCCGGCCATCGCGTTCTTGTAGCTCATGCCGCGCGACAGGCGCAGCGCATCGGTGATGGCGGCGCTGCTATCCGCATAATGCCAGTAGCGCACCCCGCCCGCTGCGGGGCCAAGCGCCGTGGAATGAATCGCGATTACCGCGCGCAGGCCCGAATCGGGGTCCGTGAACAGATGGACGCCCTCATGGTCGTCAAAATCGGGAAAGCCCCAGTCCGGCACGCCTTGCTACTCCCACAACATTTGCGGGCCGCGGGTCCCATCCCTTCGGCACGCGGATCGGAAACGGATCGGGAGGGGCCAACACGGACCATATAAATGGGGCGACCGATGGGACTTGAACCCACGACCCCCGGTACCACAAACCGGTGCTCTAACCAACTGAGCTACGATCGCCGTGAAGGATGCGCGCTTAGCCGGAGCGGAAGCGGAGCGCAAGCATGGTCTGCACTGGTTTCGACGGCGTGGCTAAGTCGTCACGGTCGATGTCGTCTCGCGCGAAATCCGCACGGCGTCGGCGGCCGTGATCACGCCGTCGCGCACCATTGCGCGCGCGCTGGTACCCGGGCTCGGCCCGGTCAGGCTGGCATGACGCGTCAGCAGCACCGCGTCGGCGCCGCCATCGATCAGCCGCGCCATCGCCGAATCGACCTGGACCCAGCCATAGACGCCGGTGATTCCCGCATATCCGGTCCCGCCGCACGCGTCGCATCCGCCCGCCGCATAGACGACCGACCCCGAATCGAAGCCCAGTAGCGCCGATTCCGACCCCGTCGCCTGTTGCGGAACCCGGCAATGGCGACACAGCCGCCGGGCAAGCCGCTGCGACACCACGACGCGCAGGTTCGACGCCAGACGGAACCGGTCATGATGTCGCAACGCGAGCCGGGATATTGCCGACACCGTGTTCGGCGCATCGATCCCCGCCAGCACCAGCCGGTCTTCGGACGCAATCGTCAGCGCGGGATCGGCCAGATCGTGCGATGTCAGCGTGTCGATCCGCAGCACATCCGGGTCGAGATCGAGCAGCGATTCGAGCGAATCGTCGGTATTGGTCGCGTCGGCACGGCGCAGTACCCGCCGCACGCCGCGCGCGGCCAGCGCGGACATTGTTTCCAGCGACCGCGTAACTCCGGCTCCCGGCGGGCCTGCGAACAGCACCAAACCCCGCCCCCGCACCGCTGCGGCTTCGATAATCGCAGCAAGCGGCGGCGGCATGCCGAGCGCCGAAAGCGGCGCACGCAGATCCGGCTCGGGCGGCAAGGTCAGCAGCAATCGTTCGCCCTCGGCAAAGCTGCGCGCATGGAGGCTGTAGCCCCCGTCCGGTTCGGCCGACCGCCTGGCCGCCGCGATCAGCGACAATGCATCACGCGGCCCGGCGCGCAACATTTCGACCAGTGCGCCCGAAATCCGCGCCCGCACCGAATAGTCTTCGCCCAGCGGCTCGAAATGGACAGCGTCGGCACCCAGCGCGCGCGCGCGCATCAGCAGCGATTCGAATGCAGCGATGCTATCGCCGGGCGCCCGCTGTTTCGATTGCTCGTCCCGCCCGGACAGCAACACGCCCTCGCCACTCGATCGCATAAAACTCCCTCTTTTGCGAAACTAGGTCGCATGCGTGACAATGGCGTTTCGCTTTTGTGACGCACGAGCGCGATCGTGCCGATCCTTCGCGACGAAAAACGGCAGCCGCGAGAATCGCGACTGCCGTTTTCGGTTCGGCAAGGTCGGGGGTCGCGCGAACCCGCCAACCCGTTGGTTCAGAAGGTGACGCTGAGCCCCAGCGATCCGCTCGTCCCGACCTGGTAGAGATTGTAATAGATGCGGTTGTCGCCGCTTTCCTGATATTCCTTGTAATCGGTGCCCAGGATGTTGCGGATTTCCAGCTTCAATTCGGCTTCGATGCCACCCAGGCTGATCCCTTGTCGCGCAACGAAATCCAGCCGGAGACCGGGATATTCGTAGATATCGGGCTGGCCGAACGGCGCGCGGCTGGTCACGCGCTTGCTGGCATAGGAAACCAGGAATGTCTGCTGCGACAGATGGTCCTGATCCTCCAGGCCGACCTGGAAATTGACCAGATGATCGGACTGGCCCGTCAGTGCCACGCCGTCCCGGAACACATTCAGTGCCGGCTGCGTGCCGGAGGTGTAGGTTTCGACGGTATCGCCGCTGCCCACCTTCAGTTCCGAATGGGTGTAGGTGTAATTGGCGATCGCGACGATCCGACGCGATCCGAACACGTCGAAATATTTCTGCACTTCCAGCTCGGCGCCATAAAGATTCGCCTTGGGCGCGTTGGCAAAGCTGGTTTCGGTCACATTGTCGGTGAAGCCGGTATAGGTTTCGATCGGATTGTCGATCCGCTTGAAAAAGCCCGCCGCCGACAGCCGCTGCCCGCTCGCCGGATACCATTCGACGCGCGCTTCGGCATTGTAGAGCTGGCTGTCCTGCAGTCGCGGATTGCCGCGATAGAGGCGGTTTGATTCCGGATCATAATATTGCTGGAACAGCAATTCGCGGAACTGCGGACGCGCGATCGTCTTCGACGCGTTGAGCCGCAGCTGCATGTTTTCCGTGAATTCCCAGGTCAGCGTCGCGGCCGGTAGCCAATAGCTGTTGTCGAGCGCCGTCGATGCGCCCGAATTGGACGGCACCGTAAAGACTTCGATCGGGTTCACGGTCTGCAGCGCGGCCTCATAGCGGACGCCGCCGTTGAGCGTGAGCCCTTCCATCAGTTCCGCATTGAATTGAAAATAGCCCGCATCGGTGCGCAGCCGCGCGGTGAAGGCGGGATCGCTCTCGGTCGTTTCGACCAGACCGATGTCATAATAGTCGATGATCGCATCGCCGAGCAGCAGATCGGGGCGCAGCACCGCAGGCGGGAAATTCTGCCCGTTGTTCGGCGCGACGAACTGAAACTCGCGGCGGCTCGAATCACGCTCGGTGTTCGAGAAGGCATAGCCCGCCGACACGGTGATCGACGGCGTCAGCGCATAGGAGACATCGACGCCGCCCGACCACAGATCCTCGTTCAGATCCGAAAAGGCAATCGATGCCGATCCGTTCTGGCCGTTGTTGAGACGGTTGATGAACAAGTCGCCATAGGGGTCGTTGGCACGGTTGCTGCGATAATATTCGAAGCTGATCTCATCGGGCGATTCGCGCTGCGAATTGGCATAGCTCAGCCGCCAGTCGACCGACAGGCCGGCATCGCTGGATTTGAACTCGCCGACCAGCTGGCTGTCGAACAGCTGCCGTTCGTACCACGCCGTATCCTGTTGCATGAAGGTTGCGCCCGCCGCCGAAGTGGCGCGCGTGCCGACGCCCAGACGCGCCTGTTTGAGCGTGTCGCGGATATAGAGGTTGGTCCAGCGAATGCGGTTTTCACCGAATTCCAGACCGAAGCCGAGCATGCCGTCGACCACGACATGTTCGTCGGTGATCACGCGCGTGAAATCGAGTTCCTTTTCCGAAAGGTCGGCCGAAGACGGCGTTTGCTGCGTCGTCTCACGCGTGCGGAACTTGTTGCTGTATCCGGCAGTGGCGATGACGCCGAGGCGCAGATCGTCGCCCAGATCGAAGGCGGTTCCGGCGGTCAGGCCCGCGCTCCAGTTGGGCGCCATATGGTTGTTGCGCTGAAGCACCGCATTGTTGCCGGTGATCAGCTGCTTTCCGATCGCTTCCTGCTCGCTCTGCGTCAGATCGCTGATCCGCTCGCCGCTGTCCAGAAACGCCTGAAGCGCCGGCGGAATGTCGCGCACGCCATTGTCGAAACCGATCCAGTCCTGCGAACTGCCGCGATAGACATAGCCCAGATTGCCGGTGGTGAAGGTATCGCCGCCGATGCTGCCGCTGACGGTGAGATAGGCCTCCTCGGGAACCGACTTGGTGGTCAGGTTGATCACGCCGCCGCCGAACTCACCGGGATAATTGACCGAATAGGTCTTCTGCACCAGCGAGGAGGAAATGACGTTGGTCGGGAAGATGTCGAGCGGCACGACGCGCTTGAGCGGCTCGGGGCTCGGCAGCGGCGAGCCGTTGAGCAACGCGAGCGAATAGCGGTCGCCAAGGCCGCGCACATAGACATAGCCGCCGCTGACGACGCTGAGGCCCGTCACGCGCGACAGCGCGCCGGCGATGTCGCCTTCGCCGGTGCGCGCGATATCGGCGGTCGAGAGGACGGAAACGACTTCGGGCGTGTCCTGTTGAATGTTGAAGGCGCTGCCGCGCACGACGATCTCGGCCCCCGGCACGGAGATATCGGGCGCTGCCTCTTCCTGCGGCGTCGTCTGCGCCGTGTTCGGCACATCCTGGCCGGCGGCATCCTGAGCATGAACCACGCCCGGCGCGACCAGCGCGGTCGTGAACATCAAAATATGAGCGAGCCGCAGCGGCTTCATCATCGCCTTACCCCCATGAAATTGAAATGGGGCGGAGCGTCGCCTTTCAGCGCCGCCCCGCCCTGTGGCGTCGGAAGGCGCCTTAGTTTGTCGGCAGCGACGTGCAGGCGCTGGAGCCGGCGAATGCGAGCGTCGCGCTGGTGCAGGTCCAGCCCTGCCACCAGGTGTCGTTCGCGTCCTTCACTGCGCCGATATACGCCGTGTCGGAGAAGAAGGCGCTCAGCGTCGTGACGTCGAAGGCAGTCACGGCGGTTTCATTGGCACCGTTGACGAAGCCGCTCAGCGTCGAGCTGTGCGTGTCGCTATTGTTGTTCGCACCCGCGCCGAACACTGCGGCCACCTCGGCGTCGGTCACGCCGCCGGCACCCAGATATTTCGGCGTGCCGCACTGCATGGCAACCGAGCGGAACAGCGGCGGGCCGTTTTCGTCGGTGCCGGTGGCGGCAATGGTCTGCGGGCGGCTGATGCGCAGGCAGGTAAGGTCAGGGCTGACGACGACGCCGTTCGCCAGCGCATAATCGGCACCGCCACGGATCAGCATTGCGGCAAGATCGCTGCCCGAAGTCGAGCGCTGGAGGAAGGTGAAGTTCGCCAGGCGGGTATCCTGGCGCGGGGTGTCGCCATCGGCCGAATTGTCCGAGTCGGCTTCGATCATGGCATCGCCGATGCCCGGACGCTGCGCCGCCAGAACGAACTGGAGATTCGCCTGAACGCCGGTGTCGGTATCGAGATTGTCGTCTTCGGCGCCGACGGCCACGAAATACTTCATGTTGACGCTGCCGCCGAACATTTCGACCGCGTCGTCCGAGCTGTTGTACGACATGATGTGGTCAAGCTTCGTGCCGGTACCGACACCTTCGGTCGTCAGCGACTGAAGTTCGTTGTTCGACGAAAGGACATAGCCCGAATAGCGGATCTGCACATATTGCATCGTGCCGCTGCTGTCGGCGCTGTTGGCGCCGCCATAAACGGCCGGGTCCACCGCGCCTTCGGTCTGGCGTTCGCAGGCCGCCGTACCCGGCGTTGCGCCCGGCGTGATCGTGCAATCGGTGATCGGCGCGCGGCCCATCAGCACGACGCCGCCCCACTGGCCCGAAGAATTTTCGGTCGCGATGCCGGCCACGTTGTCGCGGCTGGTAAAGATGATCGGCTTGTCGGGCGTACCCACTGCGTTGATCTTGTTGCCGCGGTTGACGGCGAGCCACGACACGCCGGTGCCGCCATAAATGACAACGCCCGGTTCGATCGACAGCGTCACGGCGGTGTTGGTCGAGGTCGCCCCCTGATCGGTGCCGACATCGACGCGACCGGCGAGGCGATACACCAGCCCTTCGATGTTCGGCAGATTGACCGAAACATTGATGCGCGCGGGCAGCGTGCAGATCAGATATTCGCCGGAGGTACCAATGATCGTGCGGTTCGAACCGTCACCTTCGGTCAGGCCCTGCGGATCGGCGATCGTCGGGCAGGCATTTGCCGGCGTGACCACCGGCGTCGGGGTCGGCGTCGGAGTCGGGGTGGGCGTGGCAGGCGGGTTGTTGATGATGACATTGCCGCCGGTTCCCGGCGAAGCGATGTCGCTTGCGCCGTCGCACGCCGAAAGGGCGGCGCCCGCGCAGGTGGTCATCAGGATAAGGCTGAGGCGTTTGATGCTGGCCATAAATTCTCCGTTCCGAGTCGGGGCCGACTGGCTGAAAGACGCATTCGGTCGGATCGACTCGGATGCCCCCGGCCGATCACGGAACCGGCGCCTAGGGGCGGCAGGTGACGCCGCCGTGCGGCTTCAGGGTCTTCTCGGAGACTCTTTGGTTACCGGTTTGTGACACCGGCCCGGGGAATGGCGGAAACGTGCGCGCAATGCCGTTTTGTCCGACGCGGCACGCCGCGCCCTGCGCAAAGGGAAATATCGCTTTCCCGCCGCACGTGCCTTTTGCGTAACAAGCGGCCCAGGCACTCAACCCGATCGGGCGCCCGACCCGGTCAGGCGCGGCGGATGCAGCGAAAACCGATATGGCTGGTCGAGGAATCGACCATCTGCGGATGACGCGCGGCGGGGCGATAACGCTGGCAATAATTGGCCGCGCAAAGATGCGACCCGCCCTTGATCACGCGCCGCGGCACCCGCACGCCCGGCGTAGCGGGGTCGAAACTGTCGCGCCGCCGCCCGCCGCCGGGATTGCGTTCGGGGGCGCAACAGGATCGCGCCGGTTTCCCCGTCCCGCGCACCTGAAACCAGTCGGCGGTGATTTCCCAGACATTGCCGACCATATCGTAGAGGCCATAGCCATTGGCCGGAAAGGTTCCGACCGGCGAGGTTCGTTCCCATCCGTCGAGCATCTGGTTGGCGAAGGGGAACAGCCCCTGCCAGTAATTGGCGAGCATCGCCCCGTCCGGCGCGAGTTCGTCGCCCCAGGCATATTCCGCGCCTTCGATCCCGCCGCGTGCGGCATATTCCCACTCGGCTTCGCTGGGCAGCGCCTTTCCCGCCCATGCGGCATAGGCTTCGGCATCGGGCGCGGTGACATGGACGACGGGATGATCGTCGAGCCCGGTCAGATCGCTGTCGGGCCCCAGCGGATGCCGCCAGTCGGCGCCATAGCAATATTCCCACCATTGCGACGGATCCGACAGGTCGACCGGAGTCGATGTGCGGCGGAAGACAAGCGAACCGGGCCGCGCATCCGCCGGATCGATATCGGCATAGAGCGCCATGTCGAAGCTTTGCTCGGCAGTTGTTACATGCCCGGTTTCATCGACAAAGCGCGCGAACTGGCGATTGGTCACCGGCGTTTCGTCGATCCAGAACGAATCCACTGCGACTTTGCGGACCGGTGCCTCTTCGGGATAGAAACGGGTCGATCCCATGGAGAAACTGCCGCCCGCAATGTGGCGCATCCCCTCAAATCGGCCGGAGATATCTGCGTCGCTGGTCATCGCCTGTTCTATGAACGGCGCGCATCGCCGCGTCACCCCGCAACGGCTTTTGTAATCGTGGCTGAAACCCGTTACATCGCAGGCTGCACGGGCGCCGGGAGCGGAAATGAGCGGATTACGGATAGAAGAGGCGTGCAAGTCCTTCTCCGCTCGGCAGATACTCGACCGAGTGACGCTGGATATCGCCGACGGATCGTTCGCGGTCGTGGTCGGTCCGTCGGGCTGCGGCAAATCCACGCTGCTGCGCACCATCGCCGGGCTCGAACCGCTCGACCAGGGCGCGATCCACCTGGGTGCGCGCGATATCACCCGCCTGCCCCCGGGCCAGCGCGACATCGCGATGGTGTTTCAATCCTATGCGCTATACCCGCATCTGACGGTGCGCGAGAATATGGCGTTCGCGCTGCGCATGCGGCACGAGCCCGCCAACGCCATCGATCGGGCAGTGCGGCAGGTCGCGGAAATGCTCGATCTTGCCGATGTAATCGATCGCAAGCCGGGCCAGCTTTCGGGCGGCCAGCGCCAGCGCGTCGCGATCGGCCGCGCAATCGTCCGCAAACCCGCCGTCTTCCTGTTCGACGAGCCTCTGTCGAACCTCGACGCCGGATTGCGCGCACGCGTCCGGCTCGATTTCGTGACGCGGCATCAGCAATTGCGCACCACGACGCTCTACGTCACGCACGATCAGGTCGAAGCGATGACGATGGCGGACACGCTGATCGTGATGAACCAGGGCCGGATCGAGCAGATCGGCACGCCTTCCGAGCTATATGCCCGCCCCGCCAATCTGTTCGTCGCCCGATTCCTGGGCATGCCGGAGATGAACCTGATCGCCGGCACCATGATCGAGACACGCGGCGGCATCACGAATGTCATGCTGCCTTCGGGCAAGACGCTTGCCGTGCCGCTCACGGGAGCAGCGTCCGGGCGGGGCGCACGGCTGACCCTCGGCATCCGGCCACAGGATCTGATTGCGCATGGCAACGGCGCGATGCGTATCGACGCCAGCGTCCGGCTGGTCGAACGGATGGGCAGCAGGACCAACATCCATGTCGTTGCCGATGGGATCGGCGCACTGGTCTGGCAGCGTCAGGGCGATTGCGCGCCCGAACCCGGCACGCCCGTGCAACTTTCGATCGATGCGTCCGCGCTGCACCTGTTCGGTGAAGACGGATCGCGACTGAACACCGAAACCCTGAAGGAACATGCATGAGCACCATTCGCGACGTAGCACGCGCCGCGGGCGTTTCGGTCGCCTCCGCCTCGCGCGCGCTCAACGGGCATAGCAACGTCACGCCGGCGATGCGCGAACGCGTGCAGCGCGCGGCACAGGAATTGCGCTATGTCCCGCACAGCGGCGCGCGCAGCCTGACACGGCGCAAGACCGATACGATCGGCGTCATCCTGCCCGATCTGTTCGGCGAGTTTTTTTCCGAACTGGTGCGCGGCATCGATCTGATCGCGCACCGTTCGGGACTGCACCTGCTGCTCAGCAACATGCGCGGCAGCGCCTATGAAACGGCCAGCGCGGTTCAGGCGATGCGCGGGCGGATCGACGGCCTGCTCTTCATGCCGCCCAATGCCAATATCGAGGAGCTGAAAACCTGTCTCGACGGCGTCACGCCGACCGTGCTGCTCAATTATCAGGACCCGGCGCTCAACCTTCCCTGCGTCACGATCGACAATTATGCCGGCGCCTATGCGATGACGCGCCACCTGGTCGAACAGGGCTATCAGAAGATCGTCCATATCTGTGGCCCGGCGCATAATTTCGATGCGCGCGAACGGTTGCGGGGCTTTCGCGACGCGCTGCGCGAACATGCGGGGCAGCGCAATCCGATGATCCTGCCGGGCGATTTTACCGAGGAAGGCGGCAAACATGCCGCCGACATGCTGGTCAGCGGCAAGACCGGCTTCGATGCCGTGTTCGCGGCGAACGACGTCATGGCGGTGGGCTGCATCGCCGAACTGGAGGCGCGCGGGTTGCGCGTTCCCCATGATGCGGCGGTTTCCGGTTTCGACGACATCCCGCTCGCCCGCCACATCACGCCGCAGCTGACGACGATGCAGGTGCATATCGACCGGCTGGGATCGACGGCGATGCTGTTGCTGCTGCGCATGCTGGGCGGCGAGGAACTCGATGCGTCGCAATCCAATGTCAGCGTTCCTTCGCTGATCGTGCGCGGATCCACTGGCCGGCGCGACGCGGCAAAGGCGCCCGGCATCATCGGCTGATGGCGCCGCCGCCCCTTTCCCGCGCCACGCGGCGTCAATTTTGCGGTGGTCTGGCCGCGCTGCCGCTGCTCAGCGGCTGTAGCGGTGCCGCACGCGACCCGATCTCGCTATGGGCGATGGGGAACGAGGCGGCGGCGCTGCCCGACATGCTGCGCATGCTCGCCTTTCCCCATGCCGAGACCGCGATCGACGTACAGGCGCTGCCATGGAGCGCCGCGCATGAAAAGCTGCTGACATCCTTTGCGGGCGGATCGCTGCCCAATGTCGGCCAGATCGGCAACAGCTGGCTTGCCGAACTCGATGCGATCGGCGCGCTGGTGCCCGTGCCCAGCGATGTCGCGCGGCTTGCCGAAGACCAGTTTCCCGCCGTGGTGAACACCAATCGGATCGCGGACCGGCTGGTCGCGATCCCCTGGTATGTCGATACGCGCGTCCAATTCTATCGCAGCGACCTGCTGGCGCGCGCAGGCTATGCGCGGCTGCCGCTCGCATGGCCCAGATGGAAACAGGCGCTGCACGCGTTGAAGAAGCATGCGGGAGACAATGGGTTCGCGATCCTGATGCCGCTCGACGAATATGAGCATTTGCTTACCCTGGCGCTTTCGGCCGGAGCCTCGCTGCTGCGCGAGCAGGATACGCGCGGCAATTTCGCCGAGCCGGCGTTCCTGGAGGCGCTGGGTTTCTACAAATCGCTGTTCGACGAACGGCTGGCGCCCCGTATTTCGGGTACCAACATCTCGAACCGGTGGCAGGAATTCGGGCGCGGCACCTATGCCGTCTATATCTCCGGCCCCTGGACGATCGGCGACATGCGCGCGCGCCTCCCCGCCGCGATGCAGGACAAATGGGCGACCACTCCTGTCCCCGGCCCAAATGGCATCGGCTATGCCGCGCCCGGCGGATCGAGCCTGGCGGTGCTTCGCGGGCATCCCGAGCAGGAAGACCGTTCCTGGAAGCTGATTTCGGCATTGCTGCAGCCCGAGGCGCAGGTGGCGTTCCAGCGCGCGACCGGCGACCTGCCCGCGCGCATGTCGGTATGGCAGGCGGCGGGCCTTGCCGACGATCCCATCGTCCAGCCGTTCGAAACGCAGCTCAACCACGCGCGATCGCTGCCCAAGGTGCCCGAATGGGAGCGGATCGTGACCGAGATGCAGTTCGTCGCCGAACGCATGGTGCGCGGCGACTTCACGGTCGCGGCGGCGGCTGCCGAAATGGATCGCCGCGCCGACGCGCTGCTCGAAAAACGCCGCTGGATGATCGAGCGGGATCGCCTGTCATGATCGTTCCGCAACGCGCCGCCGAAACCCGCGCGGGATGGCTGATGAGCGCTCCGGCGCTCGCCGCGATCTTTCTGTTCTTCCTCGTCCCGGCCTTTGCCTCGCTGTTCCTCAGCCTGACCGATTTCGACATTTACGCGCTCGCGGACCTGCGCAACCTGCGTTTCATCGGGCTGCGCAACTATGCCGATCTGCTGCACAATCCGCTGTTCTGGAACGCGTTTCTGAATTCGGCGCGCTATGTATTGTTCGGCACGCCGCTGGTGGTGGGCATGTCCTTTGCCGCCGCGTTGCTGATCAATCACCGCTATCTGCGCTGGCGGCCGGTGTGGCGCGTGATCCTGTTCGCGCCCTATGTCACCACGCTGGTCGCGACCGCAGTGGTTTGGCGATATCTGTTCAATACCGAATATGGGCTGGTGAACTGGATGCTCGGCTGGGTCGCGCTTGGTCCGATCGACTGGCTGGGCAGTCCCACGGCATCGACGCCGGCGATCCTGCTGTTCGTCGCGTGGAAGACGTTCGGGTACAACATGATCATCTTCCTCGCCGCGCTGCAGCTCGTACCGCGCGAGCTGGACGAAGCCGCGCGGCTCGACGGCGCGGGCCGGATCGGCAGGCTGCGCCATGTCATCCTGCCGGCAGTGGCCCCGGCCTTCCTGCTCGTCACAGTGCTGACCATCGCGTCGATGTTCCAGCTGTTCGCCGAACCCTATGTGATGACCGAAGGCGGCCCGGCGCAATCGACCGTCACCATCCTCTATTTCATGTATGAGGAGGGCTTCAAATGGTGGAATCTGGGGTCGGGTGCCGCCGTCGCGGTGCTGCTGTTCCTCTGCATCTGCGCCGTGACGCTGGTCGAGCTGCTGCTCGTGCGCAGGAACCTGCGATGAAGCCGCGCGAGATGCTGGTCACGGGGCTGGCCGCCTGTGTCGCGCTGTTCACCGCACTGCCGCTGCTGTGGATGGTTTCGGCGAGTTTCATGCAGCCGGGCGAAGCGGCGCATGCGCCACCGCCGCTGCTGCCGTCCTCGCCGACGCTGGCCAATTACGCGCAGCTGTTCCGGAACTACGGCATCGGCACTTATCTGTTCAACAGTCTGGTGATTTCGACGCTGGCGACGCTGCTCGCGCTGATCTTTACCGTGCCGGCGGGATATGCGCTGGCAAAGCTGCGCTTTTCGGGACGGGTCACGATCCAATGGATGCTGGTCGTCGCGATCCTGGTGCCGGGGCAGATCGGGATGCTGCCGCTGTTCCTCGAGCTCAAGTTCCTGGGGCTGGTGAACAGCTATGCCGGGGTGCTCGTACCCTGGCTCGCGGGGATTTTCGGCATCTTCCTCGTCCGCCAATATTGCCTCGCCATCCCGCAGGAGATGATCGAGGCCGCGCGGCTCGACGGGGCATCGGAATTCGCGATCCTGCGCCACATTATCCTGCCGACGCTGGCGCCGATCCTGGTCACGCTGGCGCTGTTCGTGTTTCTGGGCTGCTGGAACGACTTTCTCTGGCCGCTGATCATCCTGTCCGATCAGGATCTTTATACCCTGCCGGTCGCGCTCGCCGCGTTCAGCCGCGAACATGCCGAAGATCTCGAAGTGATGATGGCCGGATCGGTCATCACCACCCTGCCCGTGCTGCTGCTTTTTCTGGTGCTGCAGCGCTTCTATCTCGACGGGTTGCTATCCGGCAGCGTAAAGCAGTGAAACCGGTTTCAGAACGCCGCAATGGAGTGTGCCCAAGCCGATGAGTGCCGGAAGCTTTCCAAAGGATTTTCTCTGGGGCGCCGCGACGGCCGCCTATCAGATCGAAGGGTCACCGCTGGCCGATGGCGCGGGGCCGAGCATCTGGCAGCGTTATACCCATGACGGCAGGATGATGGTCGCCCAGGGCGATACCGGCGATATCGCGGCCGATCATTATCGCCGCTGGGAATCCGATGTGGCGCTGATGCGCGATCTGGGGCTTCAGGCCTATCGTTTCAGCACTGCATGGGGGCGTATTCAGCCCGAAGGACGCGGGCCGGTGAATGCCGCCGGGATCGATTTCTACAGCAGGCTGGTCGACCGGCTGCTCGAAAACGGCATTGCGCCGATGCTGACGCTATTTCACTGGGATTTGCCCGTGGCGCTCGACGATCGCGGCGGCTGGCTCAATCCGGACAGTGCCGACTGGTTCGCCGATTATGCGAGCATTCTGTATCGCGCGCTCGGCGACCGGGTGGCGCACTGGGTGACGCTCAACGAACCCTGGGTGGTCGCCGATGGCGGCTATCTGAACGGTACGGTCGCGCCGGGACATCGCAATGTCTTCGAAGCCCCCATCGCCGCGCACAATCTGATGCGCGCGCATGGCAAGGCGGTGCAGGCCTATCGCGCGATCGGCGATGGCGAGATCGGGCTGGTCGTCAATATCGAACCCAAATATCCCGCCAGCGACAGTCCGGCCGATCTGGCCGCAACTGCCCGCGCCGACGCGCAGATGAACCGCCATTATATCGAACCGGCGCTGACCGGCGCCTATCCGCCCGAACTTGCCGATGTCTATGGCGAAGCCTGGCCCGAATGGCCGGCCGACGACCTGCAGCTGATCCACCAGCCGATCGATTTCATCGGCATCAATTATTACACGCGCGCGGTGGTGCGCGACGATCCGCAAAGCTTCCCGACCCGGAGCGCCGTGGTTCCGCAAGCGGGCGCCACCTATACCGAAACCGGATGGGAAGTGGCGCCCGATGCGTTTCGCGACATGCTGATCGCGATGGCGCGGCGCTATCCCGGCATGCCGATCTATGTCACCGAAAATGGTGCGGCCTTTGCCGATCCGGCGGTGGCCGGGCCGGATGGCGTGCAGGACGGCCAGCGCTGCGAGTATCTGCGCAGCCATATCGCGGCGGTGGGCGAAGCGATCGCGGCGGGCGTCGATATTCGCGGCTATATGGCGTGGTCGCTGCTCGACAATCTGGAATGGTCGCTTGGCTATGCCAAGCGTTTCGGCATCGTCCATGTCGATTATGCGACCCAGAGGCGCACGCCCAAGGACAGTGCCGCGCTCTACAGCCGGATCATCGCGAACAACGGAGTAATCGATGCGTAACCTGATTCGTGCCGCGGCGCTTTTGCTCGCGATGCTGAGTGCGCCCGCCAGCGCGGGCATCAGCGGCGACTCGCTCTCGCTGCAGGTGATGAGCTGGAACATGCGGCTCGACCTCGCTTCGGACGGCGACAATGCCTGGCCGCATCGCAAGGATATGTTCGCGTCGGTGCTGCGCTATGAACAGCCCGATCTGATCGGCATGCAGGAAGTGCTCGATCATCAGAAACGCGATGTCGAGGCCGCCCTGCCCGATTATGCCGTGATCGGCGTAGGGCGCGACGACGGCGCGGCGGCGGGTGAATATTCGCCGATCTTCTATCGCCGCGATCGGTTTGAACTGCTCGATTCAGGCACTTTCTGGCTGTCGGAAACGCCCGACACACCGTCCAAGGGGTGGGATGCGGCCTATCCGCGCATCGCCACCTGGGGGCATTTCCGCGACCGCGACAGCGGCCGGACCTTCTGGATGATGAACACCCATTTCGACCATATCGGCGAAGTCGCCCGGCTGAACAGCGCGCGGATGCTGCGCCGCTGGATGGCGGAGCATGGCACGCACGACGAACTGACCTTCCTGACCGGGGATTTCAACGCGACGTCCGATTCCGCGCCGATGCAGGCGCTGACCGGCGAAGGCGACACGACCGCGCTGATCGATGCGCGCGACGTCAGCGAAACGCCGCCGTTCGGGCCGACCGGCACCTTTACCGGTTTCGACATCACGAAGAATGAGGACGCCGCGATCGACCATATCCTGCTCGGGCGGCCCGCACGAATCCTGCGCTATGGCGTCCTGACCTTTCAGGAGGGCGGCCGCGTGCCGTCAGATCACTATCCGGTGCTGGTGACGATCGACTGGGGCGGGCGCTGACACCCCTGCCCGCTATTCCGCCGGAGCCTCGTCCAGCCAGCCGCCGGTAAAGCCGATCCGGCGCAGCCCGCGAATGATGTGCGGGTTCTTCCGAGTCACTTCCCAGATCAGCCCGGAGCGATGATTCTCGATCATCGCCAGGATCGGCCCCTGGTCGATCCCCAGATAATCGCGGGCGACCCAGCCGTCCTGCGCATCGACGGTGCCGGTGGTCACATTGTCCTGGGTGAAAGTGAAGCTGGGGTTGAACGCGTCCTTGAACCCATATTTGGTGTAGATGCGGTCGCCATAGCGTTCGCGCATCGCCATCAGCGCGGGAATGGTGACTTCGGGCGCGAAGGCAACCGATCCGCCGGCTGCGGTCGGCACCACCGTTCCGTCATCGACCACACGGATCGCGCTGACGCCGCGCGCCGAATAGGTCATGAACGTGCGCGGCGCGCCGTTGACGCTGTGCTTGTCGCGCGATCCCTGCGGGCCGTCGCTCGCCGTCCAGCCCCAGATATCGGACGAATAGCCGACCCAGTTATTCGGATTCTCCGCGCCATAATCGCGCTGGGCGAGCGTCGCGAGACGGCTGTTCCTGAAATAATCCGAGCCCTTGGACCGCATGAATTCGTCCTGGATGCCGCGGAAATCGACCCAGACATGCGAATATTGATGCCCGAACAGCGGTTCGAACTGGAGGAAGGTCTTGCCGTAATAAGTCGCCCAATCGGCTTCCAGATTGGCCGCCCAGCCCTGATCCCATGCATCCTTGTTCACTGCATGGGTCGGCGAACCCAATGCCAGCACATAGACCAGCATGCCTTCGTTATAGCCGACCCAGTCATGCGTCGTGAAACCATTCTCCGGACGCCAGCCCATGGCGATGCCATGGCTGTCGGCCAGGTTGCGTGCCTGCGTGCCGGTGGTGTTGCGCTGTGCCCATTGCCAGTCGACACGGGCATAGATTTTCTCGGCCAGATCGCGGATCTCGGCTTCGACCGGATCGTCGCGATCGAAATATCCCTGCGCGAACAAAGCGCCGCCGAGGAACAGCGTCGTATCGACAGTCGACAGCTCGGTATTGCCATAGCGCGTGCCGTCGTCGTTTTTCAGGAAGTGATAGAAAAAGCCCTTATAGCCTGTGACGCCGGATGCTTCCGGCCCCTGGGGCGCATTCCAGTAAAAGGCGAGGCAGTCCCGGGTACGCCGGGCAGCCTCCGCGCGGCTGACATACCCGCGATCGGCGCCGATGGCATAGGCAGTGAGCGCAAAGCCGGTGGCCGCGACGCTGGAAAAGGGATTGCTGGGCCAGCGATCGGGCGCGAGGCAGCGCTGCGTATCGGTGGTGTCCCAGAAATAATCGAAGGTCCGCCGTTCCAGCTCGGCAACGAATTGCTGCTGGGTTTCGACGGGGTCGGCGGGAGTCGAGGTCGTGGGGCTTGGCGAAACCGCCACATTCCCCGGTGCACCTTGCTGCGCGGTACAGGATGTCAGCATCGAACCGACAGCAAGAGCGGCAATCAAGTTACGCAACGACAAAATGAAGATACTCCGACCCAAAAATAAAAATCGCCGCGCGGCCGTTGAAAGGGAGCCGCGCGGCGAGAGGAGACATGCCTTTAGAAAGCCATGCTGGCGGAAAACTTGAACGTCCGCGGCGGGTTGCCGCCAACCGAGCGGCCACTGATGTCACCAAAGAACGGAGCTGTGGTCGCATTCGCATTGCCGTTGTAGCTGACAAAGTTATCCGTATCGAACACGTTCAGAACGTCGACACGGAAGGTAAGACCCGCCTGATCGCCGATGAAGTGGAACGGGATCGTCTTGCTGAGCGCGAGATCGACCTGACGATAGGCCCACAGATCGCCGAGAATGAACGGATTCTTGTTGTTGCCTTCGGTTACCACGGGCACGCGATCGGCGTTGCTGGAGCCCTGGATGCCGTAAATATAGGGCGGCGAACGCAATGCGATCTTGGTCGCCAGCGTGAAGCCCCAGGGAATGTCGGCACTCGCAGCCAGCACGACGCTGTGCTTGGAGACACCAGCCGAACGCAGCACCGGATAATCGTCGAGCGACGGATAATCGAGCGAGAAATACTCGCCGAACTTCCGGTTCTCCTCAGCCAGCGTGAAGGTATAGACGAAGTTGACGCTCCACGGCGAAGCCTCGGTATAGTCCTTGGTCAGCTTGACGTACGCGGAGTCGGCATCGGTGCTGATACCATTGGTACCGATCAGCATGTTGCCAAAGCCGCTCGGCGCGAAGCCCCATGGCGGATTCCATTGTTCACCTGGCGCAAAGAAGCTGCCGTCCGGACGGCGGTTGCCGAGCAGATAGGCAAATCCATTGCGGCTGGCGATGTGCGAATAGCCGACTTCCGGACGGAAGCTGCCCAAACGGCCGCGAATGCCGAGGCTGAACTGATCCGAATAGGGGATCTTCAGGTCGTTGGAGATGAAGCGCAGTTCGCGTCCGCCCCCACCCGTGCTGGTCGCGAGCTGATCGCGGCCGGCCTGAGTCAGATAGATCGGATCCCAGGCAATGCAGTTCGAACCGGAACAGCTATGGTTGGGATCGCCCGTATTGAAGTTGTAGGTGAGCTGTTTGAAGGCACCCGAAGTGATTTCCTGCTGGAGGAAATCGAACTGGTTGCGATCATAGGAACGGCCATAGCCGCCGAACAACTCAAACCGGTGATCTTCGTCAAGCGCATAGGTGAAGCCGATACGCGGCTGGAACGCGCCATAGAAAGGATGCCGGCTGTCTCCAGTCGAGATATAGTCGGCGATGTTATAATTGGCGTTGTTCAGGTTCGGATAGTTAGCGGGAGACACCGCATCCACTGCGTCCTGCGGATGGACGAAGTTGAGATAGGCCGGAGTTTCTTCATAATCCCAACGCAGACCGATGTTGAGCGTCAGCCGGTCGGTGACATCCCAGTCGTCCTGGACATAGATGCCCAGCTGGAAGTTCTTCGACTTGATCGTACCATCGCCGACGCCTGCCACCGGTACGCCGAAGGTGAGTCGATAAGGAGTTTGGTCGTTGAAACCACCGCCAACGGGGAATTGGGCATTATAGGTATATTGTGCGTTGGTGCTGTTGCGCTGAACCGAATTCAGCGTGACCCATTTCGCTTTCACGCCGGCCTTGATCGTGTGGTTCGACCAGCCGGTATAGGTGAAGTCGTTCTGGATGGCCCAGCCCTTCTGACCCTTGTCCTGATAATTGGCGCTGGCACCGGTGCCGAGCAGGAGCGTGCCGTTCGCAGTCTGGAAAGAATAGCCATTCTCGAATGCTGCCGGCGTGGGGCGCCATGCCGACTTTTCGTAGCTGATGCGAAGATCGTTGATCCAGCCATTGCCGGTATGCTCCCAGCGAAGCAGACCACGCGTTTCGTTGTTTTCGACATTGGTCATGCGCGTCATCGCGTTCTGACCGCCGAAACCATCCTGCTGTTCTTCGCGACGAACCTTGACCGAAAGTTCGATCAGATCGTCCACGGTCGGCGAGAAATCGATCTTGCCGAAGAACAGGTCTTCGTTGAAGTCACGACTATAGCCTCCGAACAACCCCTGATATTCATTCGGGAACTGGGCTACGGTGTAGCCGCCACCGGGTTCCACCTCGGTGGGCTTTTGCTGCCTTTTACCTTCATAGGTTACGAAGAAATGCATGCGGTCCTGAATGATCGGTCCGCCCAGCGCGACACCGAACTGCATGTCCTTTGTCCGGGTCTTCTCGCCACCCCTGTCATCTTCGCTCGGCGTGGTCGAACGCAAGCTCTGGTCGGTGTAATCGAAGAACGCTTCGCCATGGAATTCGTTGGTGCCCGAACGCGTCACGGCCGTGATCGCCACAGAACTGACCTGGTCGAACTCCGCCTTATAGTTGGAGCTGATGACGCGATATTCGCCGATCGCCAGCTGCGGGAACGGATTGCCCGGGCTCGAATCCTGGCCGGTCAGACCGCCCTTGAGGACATAGTCCTTCTGGCCGATGCCGTCGATGTACACATTCGACGTGCGGCTTGCCTGCGCACCGCCCTGGATCGACACATTGCCGTTCGAACCGGTCGAAACGGTAACGCCCGGCGCAAGGTCGGCAAACGCAAGGAAGTTGCGGCTGTTCTGCGGCAGCGTCTGGATCAGGCGCTGGCTTACCGTCGCACCGACTTCGCCGCCTTCCAGCGTCTGGATCTGACCGGCGGTGACGACGATTTCATCGCTGCTCGCCAGTTCCGGCGTCGAGAAATCGAAATTCAGCTGCGCGTCCTGCCCGACCGCCAGCGTGAACTCGTCCGTCGAACGCACGCCGTTCGACGTGGTGATTTCCAGGCGATAACGGCCCGGCTGCAGCGAGGCGAAGGAATAACCCCCGTTCGCAGAGACCGTCGCGGTACGGCGGAAACCCGTATTCACTTCGATGATGGTGACTTCGCTGGCGGTCGTGCCCGCATCAAGCGAAATCGTGCCGCGCAGCGACGCGCTCGACACCTGCGCCGATGCCGGCGTTGCGATGCCGACGGCAAGCACTGCCGCCGCACTGCTGAGGACGAGCGACGCAGCAAGTCGCCCCGCGCGCCGCTTCGCGGGCGCACTGGTCACACTACGAGTCATAATTTTCGGAATCCCCATTTTGTTTCCTCCCCGACGCCGGGCACCTAACGCACCTCGGCGAGTACGATTCGCTCACGGATTCTTGCGTCCGTGCGCGAGTCGATCACTTGCTTCATTTTTCGTTGTAACCGGTTTCAATGTGGCTGTATAGACTTTCGACGCTACAAACGTCGGGAACGTCCGGCGGTGCATGGCGGGCCTTGCCCCGTGCGCGAAACAATCATGATTTAGGGGAGTGGAATTCATGCCCGTCACTGGAAAGGCGCCGTTTGCACTATTGGCGTCCATCGCGTTGCTCGGATCGACTGCGGTCATCCCGGTCACGCCCGGATTCGGACAGGATGCCCCTGCCTCGCAAGCGCAGTCCCCTGCCCGTGCCAGCTGGGAAGCCGCCGATCCGGCGATGGAAAAATTCCTCGACGAACTCATCGCGAAGATGACGCTGGAGGAGAAAGTCGGGCAGCTGACACAGCTTACCAGCGACTGGGAATCGACCGGCCCGACGATGCGCGAAGGGTATAAGAACGATATCCGCGCCGGCCGCGTCGGATCGATCTTCAATGCCTATACCGCTGAATATACACGTGAATTACAGCGTATCGCCGTCGAGGAAACCCGGCTCGGCATTCCGTTGCTGTTCGGATATGACGTCATCCACGGCCACCGCACCATCTTCCCCATCTCGCTCGGCGAAGCGGCGAGCTGGGACATGAAGGCGATCGAACTGGCCGCGCGCATTTCGGCACAGGAAGCGTCGGCAGAGGGCATTCACTGGACCTTCGCCCCGATGGTCGACATCGCGCGTGACCCGCGCTGGGGCCGCGTGTCGGAAGGTGCCGGTGAAGACACCTATCTGGGCAGCCGCATCGCCGAAGCCAATGTCCGGGGCTATCAGGGCGATGATCTGTCGCGCCCCGACACGATCCTGGCGACGGCCAAGCATTTCGCCGCCTATGGCGCCGCAGAGGCCGGCCGCGACTATAACACCACCGACATGTCGATGCGTCGGCTGAACGACGTCTATCTGCCGCCGTTCAAGGCCGCGCGCGACGCGGGCGTTGCAACTTTCATGACTGCTTTCAATGAGTTGAATGGTATTCCTGCAACCGGCAGCAAGATGTTGCTGACCGACATCCTGCGCGACCAATGGGGCTTCAACGGCTTCGTGGTAACCGATTACACATCGATTAACGAAATGATTCCGCACGGTTATTCGGTCGATCTGGCGCAAGCCGCCGAACAGGCGATCAATGCCGGCGTCGACATGGACATGCAGGGCGCGGCGTTTCTCGACCATCTGAAGGAACTGGTCGAATCGGGCCGCGTCAGCGAGGAAACGGTCGATACCGCCGTCCGCCGCGTGCTGGAGATGAAGTACCGCCTCGGCCTGTTCGAGGATCCGTATCGCTACAGCGACGAGGCCCGGCAAAAGGCGACTCTCTATCGCCCCGATTTCCTCGAAGCTGCACGCGATATTGCCCGTCGTTCGATGGTGCTGCTCAAGAATGAAGGCGACACGCTGCCGATCGCGGCGACGGCACGCTCGATTGCGGTGATCGGTCCGCTGGCCGACAGCAAGACCGACATGATCGGCAGCTGGTCCGCCGCTGGCGATCGTCAGACGCGCCCGATCACGCCGCTGCAGGGCATTCGCGAGCGCGCCGGCGACGGCGTCACCGTCACCTATGCCAAGGGCGCCAGCTATGCGTTCGAAGATGGCGACAAGACCGATGGCTTTGCCGAAGCACTTGCCGCCGCGCGCAATTCGGATGTCGTCGTCGCGGTGATGGGCGAGCGCTGGGACATGACCGGCGAAGCGGCCAGCCGCACCTCGCTCGACCTGCCGGGCAACCAGCAGGCGCTGCTCGAACAGCTCGTCGCGACCGGCAAGCCGGTGATCCTGGTGCTGATGAGCGGCCGTCCGAACACGATTCCCTGGGCCGCCGATCATGTGCCGGCGATCCTAGAGGCCTGGTATCCGGGCACCCAGGGCGGCTATGCCGTCGCCGACGTCCTGTTCGGTGACTATAACCCGTCGGGCAAGCTGCCGATGACCTTTCCGCGCAATGTCGGACAGGTGCCGATCTATTATAATGCCGACAATACCGGCCGCCCCTACACGCCCGACGTGCATGGTCAGAAATATCGCTCGCGCTATCTGAACACGCCCAACGAGCCGCAATGGGCGTTCGGCCATGGCCTCAGCTATACCAGCTTCGCCTATTCGCCGGTCACGCTGTCGAGCGACACGATCCGCCCGGGCCAGCCGCTCACTGCCAGCGTGACGGTGACCAACACCGGTGCGCGCGATGGCGAGGAAGTGGTGCAGCTCTATATCCGCGATCTGGTCGGATCGGTGGTCCGGCCGGTCCGCCAGCTCAAGGGCTTTGAAAAGATCGCGCTCAAGGCCGGCGAAAGCCGCACCGTCAGCTTCACGCTGACCGATGCCGACCTCGCCTTCACGCGCGCCGACAACAGCTTCGGCAGCGAGCCCGGCGCGTTCAAGCTGTGGATCGGCACGTCTTCGGACGACAATGGTCAGGAGGCGGATTTCACGCTGACGCAATAATCGTCGAACCAGTCAGGGAGAGGGAAGGACATGCGCTATCGTCTGATCCTGTTGAGCGCGCTCGCACCCGCCGTCATTTCGTGCACCCCGCAGGCACGAACGGCCCGCGATGCAGCCCCCTCTCCCGCCCCCCTTGCCGGCCCGCCCCGGCAAACCGCGCAGCAGCAGCGGCCCAATATCCTCTTCATCATGTCGGACGATCACGCCTATCAGGCGATCTCCGCCTATGGATCGCCGGTCTCGCAGCTGGCGCCGACACCCAACATCGACCGAATAGCCCGCAACGGCGCGCGCTTCGATCAGAGCTTCGTCACCAATTCGCTGTGCGGACCCAGCCGCGCCGCGATGCTGACCGGCAAGTTCGGCAATGTGAACGGCTTCAACCAGAACGGCCAGACGTTCGACAACAACCAGTGGACCTGGCCACGCGCCTTTCACCGTGCCGGATATCAGACCGCCTTTTTCGGCAAATGGCATCTGAGCCACACGCCGGTCGGGCTGGAATTCGACGAATGGAAAGTGCTCGACGATCAGGGCGAATATTATAACCCCGATTTCATCACGCCGCAGGGCAAGTCGCGGGTCGAGGGCTATGCGACCGATCTGATCACCGATTTCAGCCTCGACTGGCTGAAACACCGGCGCGATCCGGACAGGCCCTTCGTGCTGATGGTCCATCACAAGGCGCCGCACCGCAATTTCATGCCGCCGTTGCGCTATGTGCAGAAATATGACGGCGTCGAATTTCCGGTGCCGGTCAATTATTTCGACGGCTATGCCGGGCGTCAGGCCGCCGGCGCGCAGGAAATGAACATCTATCGCGACATGTATGAGGGGCACGACCTCAAGATGACGACCGCGGTGGGGTCGACCGAATTGCGCTATAATCGCTGGCCGGCGGCGTTCGACCGGATGACGCCGCAGCAGCGCGCCGAATGGGATCGGCTGCATCAGGCGAGCAACGACGCGATGAACGCGGCGCACCTGACCGGACGCGATCTCGCCGTCTGGAAATATCAGCGCTATATGCGCGAATATCTCGGTACCGTCGCCGCGGTCGACGACAGCGTCGGCGAACTGCTCGACTATCTTCGGGAGACCGGCCTCGATCGCAATACGATCGTCGTCTATACGTCGGATCAGGGTTTCTACCTTGGCGAACATGGCTGGTTCGACAAAAGGTTCATGTACGAAGAGTCATTCCGTACGCCGCTGCTGATACAATATCCGGGGCATATTCCGGCCGGATCGACCGTGTCGGCGATGGTCCAGAATATCGATTATGCGCCGACCTTCCTCGATTATGCCGGCGTGCCCGCCGATCCCGCCATTCAGGGACGATCGCTGCGTCAGGTTGCGCACGGTGACACGCCCGCCGACTGGCGGCGGTCGGTCTATTATCATTATTACGAATATCCCGGCTTCCACAGCGTCCGGGCGCATTATGGCGTGACCGATGGCCGCTATAAGCTGATCCGCTTCTACGGCCCGGACATCAATGCGTGGGAATTCTACGACCTCGCCACCGATCCGCACGAAATGCACAACCGGATCGACGATCCGGCACAGCAGGCGCGCATTGCGCAAATGAAACAGGAGCTGATCCGCCTGCGCCGTCAATATCGCGACAGCGACGGTCCTGCGGTCCACTGACCGCGCAGCCGCTCGCAAACCGACCGGCCATGAAAAAGGCCCCGCATCGAACCGGATGCAGGGCCTTTTTCCTGTGCCGTTCCGGGCCGGTCCTTGCGGAGCCGGCCCGATCGGGTTGGTTTATTCGAACACCGGCCGTTCTTCGGGAATGAACGGCTCTTCGGGTGCCACCTTGTTCCGCCAGCCATAGATGCCGAACGACGCGATCACGCCATAGCAGATCGCCGGGATGACCAGCGCCATGGCAAGGCCCGCCGCGTCCGCCGTGGCACCGGTCGCCAGCGGCACCAGCGCGCCGCCGACAATCGCAGTGCAGAGCAGGCCGGAAGCCTGAGGCGCCTGTTCGTTCAGTCCTTCGGTCGCGAGGCTGAAGATCGTCGGGAACATGATCGAGTTGAACAGGCCGATGGCCACGATCGAATAGCCCGCCATTTCGCCGCTGGTGTTCGCGGAGATCGCGAGCAGCACGATGTTGATGCAGCCGAAGACGGCGAGCAACAGGCCGGGCTTGATGATGCGCAACAGGAACCCGCCGAGCATGCGCCCGATCAGCGCGCCGAGCCAGTAATAGGAAAGCATGACGCCCGCCGAACGCGGGTCGAGACCCAGCGTGCGCGTATCCTCGAGATAGTTGATCATCAGGCTGGCGATGGCGACTTCGGCGCCGACATAGACGAAGATGCCGAGCACGCCGAACGCAAGCCGCGGGCGCTTGAGAAGCGTGAATGTGCCTTCGACCTTGGTCTCTTCCACCTTATGATCGCCCAGCAGACCGCGCTTCCACCAGAAGAAGGCCGCGATCAGCACCAAGACGATCGCAAGCCCGATATAGGTGTGGGCGATGACCGAGGTTTCCTGCGCCTGATAGGCACGCAGCGAAGCGCCGCTGAGCCCTTCGGGCATCGGTGCCGCTTCTTCGCCCAGGATCAGTTCCGCGCCGAAGCGGACCATCAGGAACACGCCGACCGAATTGAAGAACTGCGCGAAGGTCAGGCGGCTGTGCGCAGACTGGGGCGGCCCGAGCGAAATGATGAGCGGGTTCACTGCCACCTGAAGCAGCGTGATGCCGCCGCCCACCATGAACAACGCGGCCAGAAAGCCCCAATAGATGCTGGAATAGGCCGCCGGCAGGAACAACAGGCAACCCGCCGCCATGATCGCGAATCCCAGCACGATGCCCCGGAAATAACCGAGCTTTTTCATCAGCATGCCAGCCGGGATCGAGAAGATCGCATAGCTGGTGAAAAACGCGAACTGCACCAGCATGCTCTGGGCATAGTTAAGGTCGAACAGCCCCTTGAGCTTGGGGATGAGGACGTCGTTCAGATTGGTGATGCCCCCGAACAGGAAGAACACCGCGACGACGATGACCAGCAAGCCGAACGACTGCTTGCCGGCGCCGCCTCCCGCCTGTGGTCCCTGACCTGCTACTGAAACCATTGTCTCTTCCTCCCCCTGGGGTGTTTATTGGACGGGCTGCACCGACATAGCGAAGCCGCCGCCCGCTTTCATTGCAATTATACGCTTGTCTTCGGACGTCACTGTGAACGTTCTCACATCCATCGCGAACCGATCGCCGTCAATCCCGCCTGTCTCGCCATCCTGCCATAGCGTGACGCTATATCGCTTGCCGGACGGCAGGAAGCTGAAATCGACGTCGAAGCTGCGAGCATGTTCGTCGGTAATCCCGCCGACATACCAATTCTCCGCGCCGCGCTCCTGCCGCGCGAAAACGGCGAACTCGCCAATCTCGCCGCCCAGCACGATGCTGCGTTCCCAATCGACCGGGACCTGACGGATGAAGTCCAGCGCGCGCGGCGCCTTTTCATAATTTTCGGGCAGGTCCGCTGCCATCTGCACCGGGCTGTAGAGTACGACATAATAGGCAAGCTGGCGCGCGAGCGTCGAGGGAATGGCGCGCCCTTCCTTGCCGGTCAGGCTGACGATGCCGGGGGTATAGTCCATCGGACCCGACAGCATCCGCGTAAACACCAGAGTGGGTTCATGCGACGGCGGATTGATCGGATCGCCCCATGCGGCATATTCCATGCCACGCGCGCCTTCCCGGCTGAGCAGATTGGGATAGGTGCGGCGCAGGCCGGTGTCCTTGATCGGCTCGTGCGCGTCGATACCGACATGGTAGCGCGCGGCGAGCTCGGCCACGCGGACATGGTGATTGGCCATATATTGGCCGTCATGCCACTCCCAGATATTCTCGCCGTCAGCCCCCTGGCGCAGCACGCCACCGGCATCGGCGACATAGCCGGTCTTCACGACATGCACGCCCAGCCGTTCGTCCAGCGCAAAGGCATCGGCCATCTGGTCTTCATAGCGGCCGACATTGCCGGCGGTTTCGTGGTGGCCGATCAGTTCGACACCCTTTGACCGCGCATAGGCGGCCACGGCCTGGATATCGAAGTCCGGATAGGCGTGCGTGAAATCAAAGTTCCGCCCGCTGTCGCCGATCCAGTTTCCTTCCCAGCCCTTGTTCCATCCTTCGATCAGCACGCCGCCAAAGCCGTTGGCAGCAGCGAAATCGATATAGCGTTTGGCGTGTTCGGTCGTCGCACCGTGGCGCGGCCCGGCCTCCCAGGTCCAGTCGCCGATCTGCATCGCCCACCAGATGCCGATATATTTCATCGGCCTGATCCAGCTGACATCGCCAAGCTTGTTCGGCTCGTTGAGCGCCAGCATCATATCCGACGCGGCATAGAGGCCCGCCGCATCGTCGGCGATCTGGATCGTCCGCCAGGGCGTGTGGAACGGAGCGTTGCGAACCACCGAAGGGCCCGAAGGACCCGGCGCGAGATGCGAGCGAAAGCGCTGGCCATCGATCCGCTGCAGCCACATGCCGGCATAATCGACCAGCGCCGCTTCATGGATCGCGAGATGCAGTCCATCGGCGCGCCGGATCGTGAACGGCGTGTGCGCCGTGCCGACCTGATCGATCGGGGTCTTGTTGTAGATATATTCGTAGCGATTCCATTCGCCCGCCGGGATCCACCACGCATCGCCCTGCCCGGCAATGTTGAATTCGGTCAGTTCGTCGTCGATCGCGATCGGCGCCGAGAACTGAGGCTGTTCGGGAAATTCGAAGCGGAAGCCGATGCCGGTATCGAAGGCGCGAATCACCAGATCGATTCGCCGCTTGTCCTTGACCTGTTCAAGCAGGGGGACCCGCATTTCGCGATAGTCCATCGCGATGTGGCGCTTTTCGCCCCAGGGCTGGTCCCATGCCTCATGCCCGTCGCGATAATCGGGTGCACCGAGGAAAATACCGTGCTCGAACTTGCCCGTCCCGTTGAGCATGAAACCGAGCTTCGAGGGCGCGATCACCGGCTGTCCGTCGCGAAATACGGCATAGCGGGCAATATCGGCCTGGGTATCGACGCGCACTTGCAGCCGCCCGTCGGGCGATTCGACCGTGGCGTCCATCACGCGCTGGGGCGTTTGCGCATGCAGCGTCGCGGGAACCAGCATCAGCAGCGCCAGCATTGCCGCCATCACGAAACGCAATGGCGAATCACAGGCGCCAGCGGGGGCGCGGGCAGCGGCCATTGCGATCCTCTCTCGATTCTGTTGTCGGCAATTTTTGTAACCGGTTACAGAAACCTTGTCCATGCGACGCCTCGGCGGATCGTGCAGACAGCAAAAAGCCCGCCGAACCTTCCGGTCCGACGGGCTTTTGAAATGGTGGGCGCGGCAAGGATTGAACTTGCGACCCCTGCGGTGTGAACACAGTGCTCTACCACTGAGCTACGCGCCCGAACCCATGACGAAGCATCGCCTCGCGCGATGGGAGGCGTGCCTCTAGGCAAGCAACCGGAGCTTGTCCAGCCCCGGTAGCGCACAGATTAGTTGACTGCGTCCTTCAGGCCCTTGCCGGCCTTGAACTTCGGCTGGTTGGAAGCCTTGATGGTCATTTCTTCGCCGGTGCGCGGATTGCGACCAACCGAAGCCTTGCGCTTGCTGACCGAGAAGGTGCCGAAGCCGACCAGACGAACCTCGTCGCCCTTCTTCAGAGCGGTCGAGATCGAATCGAAAACGGCTTCCACGGCCTTGCTGGCATCGCCCTTGCTCAAGCTTGCGGTATCGGCAACCAATCCGATCAGTTCTTGCTTGTTCATTCGCTGGGAACCCCCTGTACTGAATCACTATAAACTTGGAATCGACGAAAGCCGATATGACAGTAAGGCCGCTAAGACACCTACTGTCAAAGGAAATCACGACACAATTTCGCCAAAAATGACGAACGCGCGAGCAACCCTCGGCGGGAAGCGCCCCCATAAACAACTCGCCGCGAAGATCAATGCGGTAATGTGTCGCCGATACCCGAAACGCCCGCCGGAGGCTGTGCGGCAAGTTCATCCGCATCGGTCCAATCGATCGCGGTCAGCGAATCGGTCAGCGCAAGGCGCAGCACCTCATCGACATGCGCGACCGGGACGATCTTCAGCCCTTCCCTGATATTGGCCGGAATCTCGACAAGGTCCTTCTCGTTCTCGGTCGGGATCAGCACCGTCTTGATGCCGCCGCGCAGCGCCGCGAGCAGCTTTTCCTTAAGGCCGCCGATCGGCAGCACGCGGCCGCGCAGCGTGACCTCGCCGGTCATCGCCACATCCTTGCGCACCGCAACACCGGTCAGCGTCGAAACGATCGACGTGACCAGCCCGATGCCGGCCGAGGGCCCGTCCTTGGGCACGGCGCCTTCGGGCAAGTGGACATGGATGTCCTTGCGCGCGAACAGGCTGGGTTTGATGCCATAGCTCGGCGCGCGGGCACGGACGAAGCTGAACGCAGCCTCGACCGATTCCTTCATCACATCGCCCAGCTTGCCGGTCGTCTTGATCGCGCCCTTGCCGGGCACGGTGACGCTTTCGATCGTCAGCAGCTCGCCACCGACTTCGGTCCAGGCAAGCCCGGTGACCGCGCCGATCTGATGCTCTTCCTCGCCCAGGCCGTGACGATATTTGCGCACGCCCGAAAAATCGGCGAGGTTTTCCGGCGTCACCACGACGCCTTCCACCTTGCCTTCCAGAATCTGGCGCAGCGCCTTGCGCGCCAGCTTGGCGATCTCGCGCTCGAGCGTACGCACGCCCGCTTCGCGCGTATAATAGCGGATCAGGTCGCGCAGCCCTTCGGTGGTGAGTTCGAACTCGCCTTCCTTCAGGCCATGCGCTTCGACCTGCTTGGCGATCAGGTGGCGCTCGGCAATCTCTACCTTCTCATCCTCGGTATAGCCTTCGAGCCGGATGATCTCCATGCGGTCGAGCAGCGGCTGTGGCAGGTTGAGCGAATTGGCCGTGCACACGAACATCACGTCCGACAGATCGATGTCGATTTCGAGATAATGGTCGTTGAACTTGTTGTTCTGTTCCGGATCGAGCACTTCGAGCAGCGCCGAAGCCGGATCGCCGCGGAAATCCTGACCCAGCTTGTCGATTTCATCGAGCAGGAACAGCGGGTTCGAGGTACCGGCCTTTTTCAGGTTGGTGACGATCTTGCCCGGCAACGATCCGATATAGGTGCGGCGATGGCCGCGAATCTCGGCCTCGTCGCGCACGCCGCCCAGCGACTGGCGGATGAATTCGCGCCCGGTCGCCTTGGCGATCGATTTGCCGAGGCTGGTCTTGCCGACGCCCGGCGGTCCGACGAGGCACAGGATCGGCCCCTTCAGCTTGTTGGTGCGCGCCTGAACCGCGAGATATTCGACGATCCGGTCCTTGACCTTCTCGAGCGCATAATGATCCTCGTCGAGCACGCCTTCGGCCTCGACCAGATCCTTTTTGAGCTTCGATTTCTTGCCCCAGGGCAGGCCCAGCAGCACGTCGAGATAATTGCGCACGACGGTTGCCTCGGCGCTCATCGGCGCCATCGTCTTGAGCTTCTTGAGCTCGCTCGTCGCCTTGGTGCGCGCTTCCTTGCTGAGCTTGAGCGTCGCGATTTTCTGAGTCAGCTCGGCGATCTCGTCGCCTTCGCCTTCCTCGCCCTCATTGCCCAGCTCGCGCTGAATCGCCTTGAGCTGTTCGTTGAGATAATATTCGCGCTGGGTCTTCTCCATCTGGCGCTTCACGCGGCTGCGGATCTTCTTTTCGACCTGCAGCACGCCCAGCTCGCCTTCCATGAAGGCAAACACCATTTCGAGCCGCTTGACCGGGTCGGCTTCGACCAGCAGCGACTGTTTGTCGGCAACCTTGACTGCGATATTGGCCGCGATCGCATCGGCAAGGCGCGAGGGTTCTTCAAGCTCGCCCAGCTGAACCGCAGTTTCGGCCGGCAGCTTGCGGTTGAGCTTGGCATAATTTTCGAACTGATCGACGACCGAACGCATCAGCGCCTTGACGTCGGGGCTCAGCCGATCGGCTGCACCTTCGACGCTTTCGTCCATGCGATCGGCGCTATCCTCAAGCGTTTGATCGCCGGCTTCGGCGGGCGAGACATCGGCGACAAGATAACCGTCGCGTTCTTCGATCGCGTCGAGCGTGCCACGTTCCTTGCCGGCAACCAGCACGCGGACCGTGCCGTCGGGCAGCTTGAGCAGCTGGAGAACTTCGGCGGAAACACCGACGTCATACAGGTCATCGCGGCTCGGATCATCCTCGGCAGGATCGAGCTGCGCGACCAGGAAAATCTCCTTGTCGTCGGCCATGGCGGCTTCCAGCGCGGCAACCGACTTGTCGCGGCCGACGAACAGGGGCACGATCATATGCGGGAAGACGACGATGTCGCGCAGGGGCAGAACGGGGTAGGATTGCTTCATGGATACTCCAGCCGCGCCAATCACGGCGCCTCTTCCTATTTATATGGTGCTTGCATGCCGGGCATCAATCACCGGGGCAACCAGTCGCCCTTTTCCTCGCTTCTAACCGACCGGAGATCCCGCATGGCCCGCCTTTCCCTGATGCTCGCCGCCTCGATCGCGGCGCTCACGATTCAACCCGTTCAGGCGCAGGATAGTGGCTCGCTTCCGGGGCCCGGCGAACCGGAACTGACGCAGCAGACCGCCAATTCGGGCGGGCCGCTCGATCCGGCACAGGAAAAGGTGCGATTCGATTCGGCGGACCTGGAGTTCGAAATATTTCCGGATCGCCATGCGATCGCGGGCGTCGCGACGCTGCATTTCACGGCAAAGGAAGCGACCGACCGGCTGGTGATCGATCTGGACCGTAATCTGCCGGTATCGGCGATCCGCATCGACGGAACCGCGCTGCCCGAATCGGCATGGAGCAATCCCGAAGGACGCATGACGGTGATGCTGCCCCGACCCCTCGCCGCCGGCGAAAGCGTCACCGCACAGATCAGCTATGCCGGCCAGCCGCATGTCGCGATCCGCGCGCCGTGGATCGGCGGTTTCGTATGGGCAACCACGCCCGACGGCAAACCATGGATAGCGACCGCAGTTCAGATGCAGGGATGCGACATGTTCTGGCCGTGCATCGACTATCCCACCTATGAGCCGGACTTCGTCGATCTGCACATCACCGTGCCGAAAGGGCTGAGCGCGCCGTCCAATGGCGTGTTCAAGGGGATGGACACGCTGCCCGACGGGCGCACGACCTGGAACTGGCATGCCGAACATCCGACGCTGTACGGCGTCGCGTTGAATGTCGGGCCCTATGAAGAGATTTCGGGCACCTATCACAGCCGCTATGGCAACGATATTCCGATGTTTTTCTGGCATCTGCCCAATGAAGGCGACAAGCCCGAACAGCTGTTCGCCGAATTCGCGCCGACGCTCGATTTCTTCGAAAGCGTGATCGGCCCCTACCCCTTTGCGAGCCAGAAGCTGGGCGTGGTCGAAACCGAGCATAAGGGCATGGAGCATCAGTCGATCAATGCCTATGGCAATCACTATGCGAAAACCGCGAACGGGTTCGACGACCTGTTCCAGCATGAATTCGCGCATGAATGGTTCGCCAATCAGCTGACTGCGAGCAACTGGGACGATTTCTGGCTCCATGAAGGCACCGGCAGCTATATGCAGCCGCTCTATGGCGAATGGCGCGAAGGGCATGGCCGCTATATCAAGATGATGCTCGACATGCGTCCGGGCATCCGCAACCAGCATCCGATCGTGTCCGGCACGCCGCAAAGCGCCAGCGACGTCTATTATGACGGCCCGGCCGGCGACATTTATTCCAAGGGCGCATGGGTGCTGCACACGTTGCGCGGGCTGATCGGCGACCAAGCCTTTTTCGATTCGCTGCGGCTCGCAATCTATGGCCGCACCGATCCCAAACCCGGCAATTTCGAGCCGGTCTATCGCAGCACGCCGGAATATATCGCCTTTGTAAATCAAGAGGCTGGCGGCGATTATCAGTGGTTCTTCGACGTCTATCTCTATTCCGCCGCGCTGCCCAAGCTGGTGCAGAGCCGTGACGGCGATCAGCTGACCTTCACCTGGAAGACGGAAGGCAACAAGCCCTTCCCCATGCCGGTCGACATCTCGGTGAACGGCGACGTCACGACATTGCCGATGACGGACGGAACGGCATCGATCACCGTACCCCAGGGCGCGCATGTGATCGTCGATCCGGAATCGAAGATCCTGATGCAGTCCGATCAGGTCGATGCCTTCCAAACCTATATGATGCAGCGCGCTCAGGGAGCCCATTGATGATTGTTACGCGTTTTACCGCCGCCCTGCTTTTCGCGACGGCGCTGGTCCCTGCCGCTGCCGATGCACAGACGCTGCGCCGGGGCGAGCCGCCGATCACCGAGCAAACCCAGATTTCCGGCGGCGAGCGCCCTGCCGAACAGGCGGGGTTGCGGCTCAGGCATCTCGACCTCGCCATCGAAGTCTTTCCCGAGCGCCAGCGGATTGCGGGCGTCGCGACACTGACGCTGACCACCGAGCGCACCGTGCCGCGCCTGCTGATCGATCTCGACAAGAACCTGCCGGTATCGGCGATCAGCATCGACGGGCGCGACCTTGCCGCGTCGCAATGGAGCAATCCGGAAGGACAGCTTGCGATCACGCTGCGCCGTCCGCTCCGCGCAGGCGCTACGGCGCAGGTCAAGATCACCTATGCCGGCACGCCGCATGTCGCGGTGCGCGCGCCATGGGACGACGGCATGGTCTGGGCGCGCACGCAGGACGGCAAGCCATGGGTCGCGTCGACCAGCGAAGGCTATGGCTGCGACCTTCTCTATCCCTGCCTCGATTTCCCGGAGGGCGAAGCCGAAACCGTCGATCTCCATTTCACTGTGCCTGCGGGGCTCAAGGCACCGGCCAATGGCAAGCTGGTCGGCGTCGATGAGCATAGCGACGGGCGGACGACGTGGAACTGGCACGCCAAGAGCCCCAATCCCTATTCGCTGATGCTCAACGTCGCGCCCTACAAGGAGATTTCGGGCAGCTATCACAGCCAGTACGGCAACGATATCGCGCTCTATTTCTGGCATCTGCCCGGCCATGAGGAAGGCGCGCAGGGCGTGTTCGACGAATTCGCGCCGACGCTCGATTTCTTCGAAACGCTGATCGGTCCCTATCCCTGGGGCGACGAGAAGCTGGCGATCGTTGAGACGCCCTATCTCGGCATGGAGCACCAGACGATCAACGCTTACGGCAACAGTTTCGCCAAGAGCTACAATGGCTTCGACGATCTGTTCCAGCATGAGCTGGCGCATGAATGGTTCGGCAATCAGGTAACGGCGGCCAATTGGGACGATTACTGGATCCACGAAGGCTATGCCCAATATATGCAGCCGCTCTATGGCCTGTGGCGCGAGGGCGAAGCGCGATACGACGTGATGATGGACGAATTCCGTCGCGGCATCATGAACCAGCACCCCATTGTTTCGGGTCAGGTTCGCACCGAGGAACAGGTCTATGAGGCCGAAAATGGCGGCCCCGGCAACGATATTTATGTGAAGGGCGCATGGGTGTTGCACACGTTGCGCAACACGATCGGTGACGACGCCTTTTTCGAAGTGACGCGACGGCTGGTCTATGGCCGCCCCGATCCGAAACCTGGCAATTTCGAGCCGCGGTTCAGCTCGACCCGCGAATATATGGACATCGTCAATGACGTGACGGGGCAGAATTACGACTGGTTCTTCAACGTCTATCTCTATCAGGCAGCGCTGCCCAAGATCATCGAAGCGCGGCAAGGCGACACGCTGACGCTCCGCTGGCAGGTTCCGGGCGATGGCCCCTTCCCGCTTCCGATCGAGGTACAGGTCGATGGGGAAAGGCAGCTTGTCGACATGCGCGGCGGTACCGCGACGCTGAACGTGCCGGCTTCGGCGCATGTCCTGATCGATCCCGATGCGCGCATCCTGCGCCAGTCGGATCAGATCGACGCCTATCAGGCCTATGCGATGCGGCGGCAATAGCCCGGGTGCGTCCGGGCCGGGATCAATCCCGCCCCGGACGCGCTTTCGGCTGGCGCGCCGGTTTGACGGGGATGCGCATCATCCCCGCGAGGAACAGCGCGAAAACCATCTGCCACGGCAGATGGACACAAAGGAACCATAGCACCAGCTGGCCGGCATCATCCTGCGGCACCATCGGGTCGGTCCATTCCAGCCCCCACGCCATGCCCCAGGAGCCCACCGCGGCGAGCACGATCGTGCCCCAGAATGCGAACCAGAAACTGCTGCGCCGATAGGGCGCCAGACGCAGCGGGACCAGCAGGGCCAGCGACAATGCCGCCCCGACCGCTCCGCCGATCGCGCCGCTGATCATATGTCGCTGAAACGCCAGCCCATCGGCGACGAACCGGTAATTTTCCGTCGCATAGAGCCATGCCAGATAATTGGCGGCGGCATGCGCGATCGGAAGCAGGATGAGGAAATAGATTGCCCGGCGGATGCGCCCGCGGCGATGCAGGCTCATCACCACCCAGGGCATGCCGAATACCGGAGTCAGCAGCACGCTGGGGCCCACCACCGGCGCCAGCACATTGGCGGGATCGGCATTGAACCAGATCGCGGCCGCAAGCGACACGGCATAGGCGAGCGCGCCAAGCTCCAGCCAGCGCAGAGAGCGGCCGAAATCGCGGCGGCGCTGGCGGCGGACGGGAGCGTCAGCGGTGAGTGCGGTATGCGATGCGGATGCGGTGGCCGTCACGATCCCTGCTGTGTCTCACGGGATCGGCGCGAAGCAAAGCCGTCTTGCGATCAGACGCGATCCGATCTGACGCAGTTCCGCCCGTGGCTTTTGGCGGCATAGAGCGCGCGGTCGGCGCGCAGGATCGCGTCCTCCAGCGCCGGATCATCGAAATTCGCGACTCCGGCGGAGAAAGTGATTGGCGCGCCGTCGAGCAGGCCGATGGGATTGCATTCCATCTGAAAGGTCAGGCGATCGAGAATCAGCATCGCTTCGGCGACATCGGCATCGGCGAACAGCACGACGAATTCCTCGCCGCCCCAGCGCCCGCACAGATCATGGCGCCGCAACCCGGCCTCCAGCGCCGCAGCGAAGGCAGTCAATACGCGATCGCCTTCGCCATGCCCCATGGCGTCGTTGACGCGCTTGAAATGGTCGAGGTCGATCAGCGCGACCGCCGCGCCCTGATCGAGACGGCGTTGCGCCACCGCCTGCAGGAACCCGCGCCGGTTGCGAAGCCCCGTCAGCGGATCGGTATTGGCCCGATCATCGAGCGAGCGGACGAGCCGGTCGGTCGCCTGCGCCGCGCGATTGACGCTCGCCAGCAACCGCCCGATCACATCGCGCCCGCCGACCGGCAAACGCTCGACTGTCCCGCCGTTTTCCAGCTGACCGAGCGCATCGGAAGCGACGTGCAACGGCACGAGCAGCGCATGGATCGCCGCAAGCGCAAAGCCGGTCCCCGCCAATGTCGCCAACAACACGACGATGGCCGACGCCCAGTCCGCCTGACCGCTCCACAATTCCCATCCGATCAGCGAAAGCAGCGGCAGATGCGTCGCAACGAAACAGATGGTGAAGATCCGCAGCCGATAGCTGCCGGGAAACAAGAACGAACTTGCCTGATAAAAACGCACCAAATTCCTCGTCTGGATAATTACGCGATCCGGGTTGGCAAAGGACACATCCCGCACCGGGTGTTACGAGGATCGATCCAGATCAGGTTAATCTGCGGATAACCCGAGTTTATCCACAGATTTCGATGCCAAAAAAGAAAGGGCGGAAAGCAACGCTCTCCGCCCTTATCTATACTTTATTGCAGGTTATTCAGGCGGCGCCGCCAGCCTTTTCCTTTTTCGCATAGACGCGAACCGGTTCCTTGCGGCCTTCGACGACATCCTTGTCGATGATGACTTCGTCGACGCCATCCATGCCGGGCAAGTCGAACATCGTGTCGAGCAGGATCGCTTCGAGAATCGAGCGCAGCCCGCGCGCGCCGGTCTTGCGTTCGATCGCCTTCTTGGCGATCGCCTGAAGCGCGTCGTCGTTGAAGCCGAGCTGGACCGACTCCATGTCGAACAGCTTCTGATATTGCTTCACCAGCGCGTTGCGCGGCTCGGTCAGGATCTTGACCAGCGCCTCGATATCGAGATCCTCGAGCGTCGCGATCACCGGCAGACGGCCGACAAATTCGGGGATCAGACCGAATTTGAGCAGATCCTCCGGCTCGGTCTGACGCAGCACTTCACCGGTCTTGCGCTCTTCGGGCGCAGCGACATAGGCGCCAAACCCGATCGATTTGCCCTGAAGACGATCGCCGATGATCTTTTCAAGGCCCGAGAAAGCACCGCCGCAGATGAACAGGATGTTGGTCGTATCGACCTGAAGGAATTCCTGCTGCGGATGCTTGCGGCCGCCCTGCGGCGGAACGCTGGCAGTGGTGCCTTCCATCAGCTTGAGCAGCGCCTGCTGCACGCCCTCGCCCGACACGTCGCGCGTGATCGAGGGGTTTTCGGCCTTGCGGCTGATCTTGTCGATTTCGTCGATATAGACGATGCCGCGCTGTGCGCGCTCGACATTGTAATCCGATGCCTGGAGCAGCTTGAGGATGATGTTCTCGACATCCTCGCCCACATAACCGGCTTCGGTCAGCGTCGTCGCATCGGCCATGGTGAACGGCACGTCGAGAATGCGCGCCAGCGTCTGCGCGAGCAGCGTCTTGCCGCAGCCGGTGGGGCCGACGAGCAGGATGTTCGACTTGGCAAGCTCGACCTCGGCGCCCTTGGCACCGTGATTGAGCCGCTTGTAATGGTTATGGACCGCGACCGAGAGGACGCGCTTGGCCTGTTTCTGACCGATGACATAATCATCGAGCACGTCGCAGATTTCCTGCGGCGTCGGCACGCCGCCATCCTTTTTCGAAACCAGTGCGGACTTGGTTTCTTCCCGGATGATGTCGTTGCACAGTTCGACGCATTCGTCGCAGATGAAGACGGTCGGCCCGGCAATCAGCTTGCGCACCTCATGCTGGCTCTTGCCGCAGAAGGAGCAATATAGCGTGCTCTTGGAATCGCCGCCTTGAAGATTTGGCATTCAGTTCACCCTTGGCGCCCATCGGGGCGCAACAATCCACCCGCCATCCTACACGCGGGCACGCATCCGGCAATCCAAAATCGGGCGGACAGAGGCTCTGCCCGTCCCGATATCCGCGCATGCCGACCGTACGCGGATTGAAAACCAATAGGCCAGCAACCGTTAAGCAGCGCCTGACGGATCTTCGGAAACGGCGGGACGCTTTTCAAAAACATCGTCGACCAATCCGAAGGTCTTGGCTTCATCGGCCGAAAGGAACGTGTCGCGATCCATCGCCTTTTCGATCTTTTCGAGCGGCTGGCCGGTATATTTTACATATAGGTCATTCATGCGCGCACGGATGCGCAGAATTTCCTTCGCCTGGATCTCGATATCGCTGGCCATGCCCTGCGCACCCCCCGAAGGCTGGTGGATCATGATCCGTGCATTGGTCAGCGCAACGCGCATGCCCGGCTCCCCTGCGGCAAGCAGGAAGCTGCCCATCGAAGCGGCCTGACCCATGCACACCGTGCCGACGCGCGGGCGAATATACTGCATGGTATCGTGGATCGCCATGCCGGCGGTCACCACGCCACCGGGCGAATTGATGTACATCCAGATGTCCTTTTTCGGATTTTCCGATTCGAGGAACAACAGCTGGGCAGTGATCAGCGACGCCATATTGTCTTCGACCGGCCCGGTCACGAACACAATGCGTTCGCGCAGCAAGCGCGAAAAGATGTCGAAGCTGCGTTCGCCGCGGCTCGACTGTTCGATGACGATGGGGACCAGCGCTCCGGTCTCGGGGTCGAAGGTCATTTGGCCGGAAAGGGGATGCATGTAGGGAAATCTCTTATTTCTGTTTTGCCCGCCCTTACATCGGCGCTCGGATCGCGGGGCGCAAGGGGGGATTAGCCCGGTTAGGGATGCTTTGGCACGAATGACGAAAATGGCGGTTTTGCGTACAAAGTTCGCACCGGGTCGCACCACGACGCGCGTACGCCCGCGCGCGCCCGCACGAGGCCGACCAGGATAATCGCAGCATCGCCATCCCCCGGGCGATGGCACAAATTGCGCCTGTAGGACAGGCCCGTCACCGGGACGGTCGGTTTGCTAGCGTTGTTCGTCCCGAACCGCGAGCGGGCCCGGCACGGCGAGATAGGCGAGCCGGCGCACTTCACGCCGGCCGCGCACCACCGTGTCGAGGATCAGGCCGCAAAAGCCGCTGAGAAAGGCGAGCAGCATCAGCCCCGTGCTGAGCACAGCGGTGGGCAGGCGCGGAACCAGCCCGGTTTGCCAATATGTGAGCGCCAGCGGGATGGCGAGAAGGATCGAAAGCGCCGCCAGCGCCGCCGCGATCCAGCCGAAGAACAGAATCGGCCGCTCGACGCGATACAGCGTCGCGATGGTGCGCGCGATGCGCAGACCGTCGCGATAGGTGGACAGTTTCGAATGCGATCCTTCGAGTCGCGCGAAATAACGGGTTTCGACTTCGCCCACCGGCATGCGCAGTTCGAGCGCATGGACGCTGATTTCGGTCTCTGTCTCAAACCCGCGGCTGAGCGCGGGAAAACTTTTCACGAACCGCCGCGAAAACACCCGATAGCCCGAGAAAATATCAGTGAAGCTCCGCCCGAACAGCCCGGCCAGCACGCCGGTCATCATCCGGTTGCCCAGCACATGGCCGCGCCGATAGGCCTGCGCCACTTCATGGACCCGCGCGCCGACGACCATGTCGAGCCCCTCGGTCAGCAATCGTTCGACCATCGCCGGCGCCGCCGACGCGTCATAGGTCGCGTCGCCATCGGCCATCACGTAAATATCGGCATCCACATCGGCGAACATCCGGCGGACGACATGGCCCTTGCCCTGCATGCGTTCGGTCCGGACGGTTGCGCCCGCCTCTGCCGCCACGCGCATCGTGCCGTCGCTGCTGTTATTGTCGTAGACATAGATCGCCGCGCCGGGCAGCGCGGCGCGGAATTCGCCCACTGTCTTCGCGATCGCGGCTTCTTCGTTGTAGCAGGGCAGGATTACGGCAATGCGTGGGCTCATCGCCCAGCCATAGGGTGAGACGGCGGCGGTTTCGATATTTTTCTGCTGTGCCACTGCGGGAGACGGCACCAGTCGCATTGCGCGCGCCAGTTCCCATCTGCGGCGCCGCTGCGCAAGCATGCGGCTATTGCAGTGCCGTGATTTCCCGCCGCTGACACAGGAATTCGCCTGCATGTGTCATTTGCATCGCGCGACTGCATCGCGCGACGGTGCAGACATGGGCCCCTGCCTGCGCAGGGGCGACGGAGATCCTCGTCGCCCCGTGCCCCGAGAAAAAGAAAAAGGCGGGGGGACGCCGCAGCCTCCCCCCGCCCTGATTTGCGTTCACGAACCCGTGAAATCAGCTGTCGGCGTCCGCCTTTTTGGCCGGGGCCTTCTTGGCGGCCGGCTTCTTGGCTGCGGGCTTCTTGGCCGCAGGCTTTTCGTCGCCTTCCGCAGCGTCAGCCTTCTTGGCGGGCGCCTTTTTGGCAGCCGGCTTCTTGGCCGGGGCTTCTTCCTTGGTTTCGGCAGGCTCAGCCTTTTTGGCGGCGGCCTTCTTTGCCGCAGGCTTCTTGGCCGGCTTGTCGTCATGGTCATGGTCGCAGTCCGGACCATGGACGTGCGGGACCGCGCCCTCTTCGCTTTCGATCGCGGCTTCGAGTTCCTCACGGGCGACTTCGCGCTCGGTGATCTCTGCCTTTTCGAACAGGAAGTCGACGACCTTGTCCTCGAACAGCGGCGCGCGCAGCTGCGCGGCGGCCATCGGTTCCTGCTGGACATACTGGAAGAACCGTTCGCGATCTTCCGGACGATATTGCTGTGCCGCCTGCATGATCAGCCGGTTCATTTCCTGCTGGCTCACTTCGACGCCATTGGCATTGCCGATTTCGGAAAGCAGCAGGCCCAGACGGACGCGGCGTTCGGCAATGGCACGATAATCGTCGCGCTCGCCTTCGAGATCGGCCTTGGCCTTCTCGGTGTCTTCCTCATGCTCGGCTTCGTGCTGAAGCTGGTGCCAGATCTGGTCGAATTCGGCATCGACCATCGACGGCGGCACTTCGAAATCATGGCCCGCGGCGAGCTGATCGAGTAGCTTGCGCTTCATATAGGTGCGGGTCAGGCCGTTATGTTCCTGCTCCATCTGGCCCTTGACCAGCCCCTTGAGCTGCTCGAGGCTTTCCAGGCCCATATTCTTGGCGAAATCATCGTCGATCTTGCTTTCGCCCGCGACCTTGATCGTCTTGATGACGAGATCGAACGTCGCCGGCTTTCCGGCCAGATCCGCGACGCCATATTCCTCGGGGAACGTGACTTCGATCGTCTTTTCGTCGCCCGCCTTCACGCCGACCAGCTGGTCTTCGAAGCCGGGGATCAGACGGCCCGAGCCGATTTCGATCGACATGTCCTCGCCGGTGCCGCCGTCAAAGGCGACGCCATTGACCTTGCCCGCGAAATCCATGACGACCATGTCGCCTTCCTTCGCCTTGCGGGTCTTGGGCGCGTCTTCCCAGCTCTTCTGCTGGCTGGCGATCTGCGCGAGCTGTTCGTCGACCTTTTCGTCGGCGACCGGCACGACCAGCCGTTCGAGCTTCAGCCCTTCGATCGAAGGCGCGGGAACATCGGGGAGCACTTCGAGCTCGACCTTCACTTCGGCTTCCTTGCCGGGCTCATAGCCTTCGGCGAGGTTGACCGACGGCGCCATCGCCGGGCGCAGCTTGTGCTCGGCGATCAGCGACTGAACGCCTTCCTGGATCGTGGTGTTGAGCGCATCGGCGGCCAGCGCCTCGCCATGCATCTTGCGAATCAGATTCGCAGGCACCTTGCCGGGGCGGAAACCGGGCATGCGGATCTGCGGTGCAAGGCGCTTCACCTCGGCATCGACGCGCGCGTCGACATCCTTCGGGGTGATGGTCATCGTGTAGGCGCGCTTCAGGCCCTCGTTCAACGTCTCGACAGTCTGCATTTCCACGCTTTCGTGCTTGAATCCGGAAAAAGGCGCCGTCCGCGCCCACATGAAGTGGCGAATCTGGTGCGGGCGAAGGGACTCGAACCCCCACATCTTGCGATACTGGAACCTAAATCCAGCGCGTCTACCAGTTCCGCCACGCCCGCAGGGGACACCGCCGATCGGCGGCGTCTATAGCAGTCATGCGCGCCGTAGCAAGTTCGGCAAGCAACTCGAATGCGGGACAGTTCGTTGTTCAGGCCAAACAGGAGTTGAAAACATGCCCGTAGAGCCCCCTATTCCGCCCGAAACGCCGCCCCGGCCTGAGCCCGCCGAACCGACTCAGCCGCCGCCCGAAACCCCGCCCCAGCCGGCTCAGCCGGGCCAGCCCACCGAGCCGGGGCCGGAAATCACGCCGATCGGCCCCGATATCGATGTTCCCGATCCGGGTCAGCCGGACCCGGGTATCGCCCCGGGCCAGCCGATCGCCTGAACGCGACTTAGGTCGTGAACCCATAAACGGCACCGCCGAGGCGTCGTTTATGGGTTCACGACCTAGTCTTCCTTGCACACCGTGCCGCCGCCATAGCCTTCATACGTCGTGCAGCGGACCACGCCGCTGCGCGGCGGCGGTCGATATCCGCCCGACCGGGAAGAGCCGCTGCCGACATAGGAACCCGCGCTTTGCGCGGCGCGCTGGCGTTCGGACTCGGCGCGGCGGCGCTCGCGTTCGTCGAGCCGCTGGCGCCGCGCCAGTTCGGTACGGGCGAGCTGGCCGGCCTGTTCGCCGCCATAATAATGTTCGATCGTGTAAAGGTCGTTCTGGTTGACGTAGTTCATCCGCCCCAGTTCGGCGACGCGCCGGATGGCGTAGCGAGTCGAGGCCTGGTTGCGCGCCTCGTTGACGGCATAGGCGACCGAACCGCCCCAATTATTGAAGCTGAACCCCTGGTCGACGATGAACATGTGATAGGCATCGTTCGGACCATATTGCCGCACGCGCGCGGCAAGCGTCCGCAGGTTCGGCAGCGAGGCACAGAAATCCTGCGCACCATGGCCGCAGGCTTTTTCCGAGAACCACAGCGCTTCGGCCGAACGTTGCGCAAAGACGGTGGTCGACATGTCGCCGATCAGATTGCTGCCGATCGCGCAGGATGTCGGTTCGCCCATCTCGCAGCTTTTCCGGGCATAGATGACGCCCTGATCGGGATTGCGGAACGGCGATTCGGGATCGGCATAGAGCCGCAGCATGGCATAGCATGCCTCCAGATCGTTCCCACGGCATCCCGGTTCGCCATAGCGGCGCACCTTGCGGTAATCGCTGAACTGGCGATTGGGCACTTCGCCGGAATAGCCCGCCGCGACCAGCGCCGCATCGCCACAGGCATCGGCGTCACCAGCCGCGCATGCCTGATCGTAAATGGCATAGAAGCGGGCACCATCGCGAATGCCATATTGCGCCTGCAGCAACAGCGGCCAAATTTCGCGACACGCATCGCCGATGCCGCGCCGGCAGGCCGGTTCGAGATAATCGGCCGCCGCGCGATATTCGCGCCGCGCCTTCATCGCATTTGCCTTTGCAACGCACGGCCCCATCGCGCGCGCCGAACATTCGGTAGCGGCGGATGTCTGAGCCTGCGCGACAGCGCCGGGGAGGAACAGGGCGGCCGCGGATATCGCAATCGCGACAATCGGCCGGGCGAGCGCATGAACCGGACTATTCATGCCGCAAAACTGACTCGCCCGCGCGGTTCAGGCAACGCGGTAACGATATTTGTAATGATTGGCGAAGACCCGACAGAGCCCCGGGGGACGGCGCGTCCGGAGGTCCGGCGTAACGCCGTGACAGCATGAAAGCCGATGACTATGGGACGGCGAACGCCATTCGGGGCCACAGCTTGTCCACCCTCCTCGTCACGCTTCCGATCTTTGCGATCATTGCCGCCGGCTTTGCATTCGGCCGACTTCGCATTGTTGGCGAAGACGGCGTCGCGCTGCTCAACCAATATGTCGTGTGGCTGGCGTTGCCCGCGCTGATGTTCGATTTCATGGCCGAAGCGGACTGGGCGTTGCTGGGGCAGGCACGCTTCATCGCCGTCTTCGCCGTGGGGATGGCCGTCACATTCGGCCTGTCGATGTTCGCTTCCCGACACAGCCCGCTGGGCGAACGCGCGATTCAGGGATTGGCTGCAGGCTATTCGAATACGGCCTATCTGGGCATCCCGCTGCTGGGCGGCCTGCTCGGCACGCTGGGTGTCGCTGCGGCGATGCTGGCATCAATGCTGACGGTTTTCCTGCTGTTCGCGATTTCGGTCGCGCTGGTGGAGTTCGACATCCATCGCGGTGCGGGAATCGGCAAGACGCTGGGTCGCGTGGGAATCGGCGTTATCCGCAATCCATTGGTGTTCGCGCCGGTCGCGGGGTTGATATGGAACGCGCTGGGGCTCGGCATGCCTGCTCCCGCCAAGACGTTCCTGACGATGCTGGGCGCATCGACTACGCCGGTGGCGCTGGTGACGATCGGCGTGTTCCTGGCGATCCCGCGGCCAAAGGCGCCGGCGATGCCGGTAGCCGTGACGACGGTCCTCAAGCTGTTGGTGCAACCTGCCGTCACGGCGGCGATGCTGCTGATCCTGCCGCTGTCGCGCGAATGGGCCGCCGCTGCGCTGCTGCTCGCCGCCATGCCGACCGGCACCGGGCCGTTCATGGCCGCCCAGCTTTACGAGCGCGACGTGGCACTGACCGCGCGGGTGATCCTGATCTCGACGCTGATATCGGTGGCGACGCTCAGCGTGCTGGCGATGCTGCTGCTGGGGTAGAGGCCCCCCGACGGCTCTCTGTCACAGAATTGCAGAAGCATTTCGGTCAACAAGGTTCGTGCCAGAAGACCCCGTCGGCAATCTCCGAATAGCAGCCACGCGGCATTGGCAACACGTTGCTGTCGCGAGGTATGTGGTACCCCCAGCCCCCGTCCATCCAGCTTTTCGTCACGATGTCGACGCCCCACCACTCGACCGTCACCGAAACCGGATTCAGGCTGGCAATCTCGTGAGGCCACTGATCGGGTGGCAGTTGGTGCCCCGGCTGTTCGGGCGTAACGACGATGCGCGCCATTAGAGATCGGGATTCGGTTCCGATTGCTTCTCGTTTGGCGGCGCTCCAGGTTGGGAATGCGCAGGATGCGATCAGGAAGAGTGCAAGGATAGCCAGCAGCTTGGAATAAGCTGCCGACGCCCCCTTACCCTTCATTGAAACTTTCATTGCCAAAACAGGCGCTAACCCATGTGGGTCACTCCACTCGCTCTGCCTTCAAAATCGTGACCGGTTCCTCGGGCACCTGACCCTGAAACACGCCCTGTATCGTCGCGGTGTCGGAAACCGGCGCGTCGAAGATCGACAGCAGCACGTCCATCCCCTCGACCACGCGGCCGAATGCGGCGTTGCCCAGCTTGTCGCCATCGCCCTCGGCATCGGGATGTGCGTCGAACGAACCGCTCTGATCGCCGAGGACGATCACGAATTCGCCCTGCCCGGTTCCCGGCTCGGCGCGGGCGACGGTGATGGTGCCGTCGCTGTGCGTCAGGCCGGTCTGCGTCGTCGGTTCGTGCGCGATCGGCGGATAGACGCGATTGCGCGCATTCTGGACGCCGAACTGGACGAAGCCCCAATGGGTATCGACCTTCACCACGCGATAGAATTTCACGCCGTCGAGCCGGTGATGATCGACATAGCGCAGGAAATTGGCGGCGGTGACCGGCGCGCGATCGGTTTCGACCTCCAGCACGATGCGGCCCGCGCTGGTATCGAGCGCCACACGCTCGGTCGCGGGCGGCGGCAGCTGCTGGACCACTTCCTGGGCATGCGCCGGAATCGCCGCCAGCATCAGCATCGCTCCGATCGCCGCAATCCACCGCATTTTGGTCTCCCCTATCCGAACATTCCGATCAGTTCCTGCCCGCAGAGTGCCACGAAGAGCAAGGCCGCAGCGCCCAGCACGATATTGGACAGCCATCCGCTGCGCCCCTCCGCAGGCATATCGCCCCGGTTGAGCAACAGCAGCAGCGTCACCGCGAGGAAGGGCATGAAAAACGCCCCGAACGCGCCATAGAGAATGACGAGGAAGAACGGCTTGCCAAGGAACAGCAACAGCATCGGCGGAAAGGTGAGCCAGAGCAGATAGGCGGGATAGGGCAGGCTGCGTTCGGGATCGGGCTCTTCGCGTCCGCCGACATGCGCGACGAAATCGGCGAACATCAGGCTGACCCCCTGCCACACGCCGAGCAACGAGGAAAAGGCGCTGGCGGCAAATCCGATCAGGAACGCGATCGCGATCGGCCGCCCGAATCGCTGGGCGAGGATATCGCTGAGGTCGACCAGCCCCCGCCCGCCCGAAGCCAGCGCCACCTGTGCGCCATGGAGAAGTTCGGCACCGACGATCAGCATCGCGACGACGAATATGCCGGTGATGGCATAGGCAACGCCATTGTCGAGCCGCATGACGCCCAGCCATGCCGGGCCGCGCCACCCCTTGGCATGCGTCCAATAGCCATAGGTGGCGATCGTGATCGTCCCGCCGACGCCGCCGATCAGGCCGAGCGTGTAGAAGAGCGAATGTTCGGGCACGTTCGGCACCAGACCAGCGATGAGTTCGCCCAGATGCGGGACGACGAGAATCGCCAGCCCGACCATCACCACGAACATCACCGCGACCAGCGCCTTCATCACATTTTCGAACGCCTGATAGTGATTGAACCAGACGAAGACGAAGCCGACCAGCCCGGCGATGACCGCCCAGGCCCATAACGGCAGAAACGGCATCAGCGCGGCGAGCGGCAGCGCAGTCGCGCTCATCGCCGTCGCGCCATAGATGAAGCCCCAGACGATGATATAGGCGCCGAAATACCAGCCCGCCCAGCGCCCGAGCGACTGCCACCCCTGAAAGATGGTGCGCCCGCTGACCAGATGATAGCGCCCCACCCCTTCGGCGAGCGCGATCTTGACGATGCAACCGATGATCGCGGCCCAGAGCAGCGCATAGCCAAAGCGCGTGCCCGCGATCAGCGTCGCGACCAGATCGCCCGCACCCACGCCGGTGGCGGCGGCGACGAGCCCCGGCCCGATCAGTTTCCAGCGGCTTCCGGTCGGCGCGGTATTTTCCGTTTCCATTCGCAACCTTTTTGCTGGCACCGGAGGAAATCCGCTGGCAAGGAAGCTGCCATGACGGACGATACTCCTGCCCCATCCCTGCCTGAGCTGATCGCTTCTCTGCCCGATATCGAAACGCCGCGCATCCTTATTCCCGACGGCTGGAAACAGGGGCGCACTGCCTATGGCGGGCTGACCACGGCGTTGGCATTGGCGATGGTCAAGCGGCGCTGGCCCGATCTGCCGCCGCTGCGATCGGCGCAGGTCGCGTTCATAGGCCCGGTTTCGGGCGAGGCGGAGATCCGCACCGAATTGCTGCGGCGCGGACGCACCGCCGCCTATATCCAGGCCGATGTCGTGGCCGATGGCGGGCTGGGCGTGCGGATCGTGTTCATTTTCATGCATGCGCGCGAATCGCATGTGGAAATGCCGCCGCGCGGTATCGATGCGGCGCAGCTGCCGCCGCGCAAACCGGCCACGACGCCGCCCGCCATGGCACCGAGATTCGTCGGCAATTTCGATATCCGGTCGACCGGCGAAGAGGATTCGGCGGTCGCGCATCTTTCGCGCTGGGTGCGGCTGCACGACCGCAGCGGCCTCGACCCGATGGTCGAGCTGGCAGTGATCGGCGACGTATTGCCGCCCGCCGCGATGCGCCTGTTCCGCGAATTCGGGCCGCTCAGTTCGATGAACTGGCAGATCAACCTGCTGGTCGAACAGCCCGAGACCGAAGACGGATGGTGGCTGTTGCGCACCACCAGCGACCATGTCCAGTCGGGATCGAGCGGGCAGCAGATGAGCATCCACAACAGCCGCGGCGACGCAATCGCCACGGCAACGCAATTTGTCGCGCTGTTCGTTTAGGCCGTCAGACGTCGGGGAAGCTGTCGCCGGCAACGCCCGGCGTTCCCTGCGGAGCCTGAACCTGTGGCGTGGGCGGGGTGGCCGATTGACGCGGCGGCGGATCGACCGATGGCGGCTGATCCTCCGACACTTCGCCGACCTGGCGATATTTGCCGATTTCGCTGATCTGTTGCGCGGTCATCCCGGCATAAGCCGCGCGCGCGGCATCGGAGATCGACACCACCACATCGGGGATTTCGGCGGTGCGCACATCATCCTTGCCGCGAATGACATAGGCCGAATTGAAGAAGGGACGCACCTTCACATAGTCGACCATATAGGCCGCGTCATTGGTGACAGGTTTCGGTCCATCGGCCGACATTGCTTCGCCTCCGCATCGCAATCAATCTGGCCCTGGAATGTGCAGGATAGCGCAGCGCGCGGCATCGCGAACCCGCGTATTTAAACGCAGATCCGCGATCAGATTCCGCTAACCATGACGTCGGGTCAGCCGAGCGCTTTCTTCAGCAGTTCGTTGACGACCTGCGGATTGGCCTTGCCCTGCATCGCCTTCATCGTCTGACCGACGAAAAAGCCGAACAGCTTGTCCTTGCCGCCGCGATATTCGACGACCTTGTCCTCGTTTGCGGCCATGATGTCGGCGATCACCTTTTCGATGGCGCCGGTATCGCTGGTCTGTTTGAGGCCCTTTTCCTCGACGATCTTGCCGGGCGTGTCGCCGGTTTCGAGCATGATCTCGAACACCTGCTTGCCGATCGTGTTGGAAATCGTGCCGTCGGCGATCAGCGCGAGCAGTTCGGCGCCTTCTTCGGGCGAGACCGGGCTGGTGTCGATGCTCTTGCCAAGCCGGTTGAGCGCGCCGAACAGATCGGAAATCAGCCAGTTGGCGGCAGCACGGGCAACCTCGGGCTCACCCTTTTTCTGCACGCGCGCGCTTTCGGCGAGCAGTGCCTCGAACCAGCGAGCCGTATCCGCGTCCGCGGTCAGAACGGCGGCGTTATAGGCGGTAAGGCCCAGATCGCCTTCATAGCGGCGACGCTTGGCATCGGGCAGTTCGGGAAGGCTCGCCTTGCATTCGTCGAGAAACGCATCGTCGAGTTCGAGCGGCAGCAGATCGGGATCGGGGAAATAGCGATAGTCATGCGCGTCTTCCTTTGACCGCATCGACCGGGTTTCGCCCTTGTCCGGATCGAACAGGCGGGTTTCCTGAACGATCCGGCCGCCGCTTTCGATCACTTCGACCTGACGCTGGGCTTCGCTCTCGATCGCCTGCATGACGAAACGGACCGAGTTGACGTTCTTCGTTTCGGTACGCGTGCCGAGTTCGCCGCCGGGCTTGCGCACGCTGACATTGACGTCGGCGCGCATCGAGCCCTGATCCATATTGCCGTCGCACGAGCCGACATAGCGCAGGATCGAGCGCAGCTTGGAAAGATAGGCACCGGCTTCCTGCGGCGAACGCATGTCGGGGCGGCTGACGATTTCCATCAGCGCGACGCCCGAGCGATTGAGGTCGACATAGGAACGCGTCGGATGCTGATCGTGCATCAGCTTGCCGGCATCCTGTTCGACGTGAATCCGCTCGATCCCGATCGTCTTGGTCGGCGATTCGGGGTCTTTCTCGTCCAGCTGGACGTCGATCGCGCCCTCGCCGACCAGCGGGTGGTAGAGCTGGCTGATCTGATAGCCCTGCGGCAGATCGGCGTAGAAATAATTCTTGCGGTCGAAGCGCGACCATTTGTTGATCACTGCGCCCAGCGCCATGCCGGTGCGCACCGCCTGACGGATGCACTCGCGATTGGGCACGGGCAGCATGCCGGGCATCGCCGCGTCGACCAGGCTGACCTGGGTGTTCGGCTCCGCCCCGAACGCCGTCGGCGCGCCCGAAAACAGCTTTGCCTGCGTCGTCACCTGCGCATGGACTTCAAGGCCGATCACGACCTCCCATTCGCCAGTGTCGCCATGGATGCGGTAGGTTGATTCCGTCATATTCTCACCGTTCGTCCCGAGCGAAGTCGAGGGACATAGCGTTCCTAAAGCGTGTCGCGACTGCGCGCGACACGAACGGAACCAAATAAATCACCACCAGGCCTCCGGCCGCGCGGTAAACCCGGCGCGTTGCTCGATCGCCAGACCGGCGTTGAGCACGCCCTGCTCGTCGAGCGGCTTGCCGATGATCTGAAGGCCAAGCGGCAGGCCGTTCTTGTCGAGACCGCCGGGCACGCTCATCGCGGGCAGGCCGGCAAGCGAACTGGGCACGGTGAAGACGTCGTTGAGATACATCGCCAGCGGATCGGCCGATTTTTCGCCCAGCGCGAACGCGGCGCTCGGCGCGGTCGGAGTCAGCAGATAATCGCACGCCATCCACGCACTTTCGAAATCGCGCGCGATCAGCGTGCGGACCTTCTGCGCCTGCGTGTAATAGGCGTCGTAAAAGCCCGCCGACAGCACATAGGTGCCGATCATGATGCGGCGCTTCACTTCGTCGCCAAACCCGGCGGCGCGCGTCGCGGCATACATTTCCTGAAGGTTGGCGCCTTCGGGAAGATCGCGCAGGCCATAGCGGACGCCATCATAGCGGGCGAGGTTCGACGAACATTCGGCCGGTGCGATGATGTAATAGGCAGGCAGCGCATATTTGGTGTGCGGCAGCGAAACCTCGACGATTTCGGCACCCGCATCCTTCATCCAGTCGATGCCCTGCTGCCACAGCGCGTCGATTTCGGCGGGCATATTGTCGACGCGATATTCCTTGGGAATACCGATCTTCTTGCCGCGCATGTCCGAATTGAGGCCCGCTTCCCATTTGGGTACGGGCAGGTCGAGCGACGTCGCATCCTTGGGATCGAAGCCCGCCATGGCTTCGAGCATGATCGCGCAATCCTTGACGTCATGCGCCATCGGTCCGGCCTGATCGAGCGAACTGGCGAACGCCACCACGCCCCAGCGCGAACAGCGGCCATAGGTCGGCTTGATCCCCGAAATGCCGGTAAAGGCCGCGGGCTGGCGGATCGAGCCGCCGGTATCGGTGCCGGTCGCCGCCGGGCAGAGCCGCGCCGCGATCGCCGTCGAGCTGCCGCCCGAGCTGCCACCCGGCGCCAGCGCGGCATTGTCGCCGCCGCCGCGCCGCCAGGGCGAGATCACATTGCCGAAATAGCTGGTTTCGTTCGACGAACCCATGGCGAACTGGTCGAGGTTGAGCTTGCCCAGCATCCCCGCGCCCGCTTCCCACAAATGGCGCGAAACGGTCGATTCATACTGGGGGATGAATCCTTCGAGCATGTGGCTGGCGGCAGTGGTCTGCACGCCCTTGGTACAGAACAGGTCCTTCATGCCGATCGGCACGCCGGCCAGCGGCTTGAGCGTTTCGCCCGCCGCGACCGCGTCATCGGCAGCCTTGGCGGCGGCGATGGCGTGATCGGGGGTTTCGACGATGAAGGCGTTGAGCGCCTTTGCCTTGCTCACCTTGACGATGAAGGCGTCGGCGACTTCGCGCGCCGAAAACGCCTTGGTGCGGATGCCGTCACGGATCGCCGCGACGCCGAGATCGGTTACATCGGTCATGCGCGGCCTCCATTGCGCGAAAATGCTCCGCTTGCGCTGAGCCTGTCGAAGCGCGGTTCTGCCTTGCATATCGGCGCGCAGAAGAAGGACGGAGCTTCGACAAGCTCAGCCCCAACGGTGTAGGTGCGGGACGGGTGCGCGACCATCATTCCACCACCTTCGGCACGGTAAAGAAGCCATGTTCGCCCTGCGGCGCGTTGGCCAGCACCGCGTCGCGCTGATCGCCTTCGGTGACGACATCGTCGCGCAGGCGCAGCGTGTTGGGGATGACGGCGGTCATCGGTTCGACCGACGACGTATCCACCTCACCCAGCTGCTCTACCCAGCCGAGGATATTGTTGAGCTCGGGAGTCAGCCGTTCGGCTTCCTCATCGGTGATCGCGATGCGGGCAAGGCTCGCCACCTTGCGCACAATGTTCTGGTCTACGGACATGGATCGGCGGCTAGCACCGCCACGCGCGCCCGCGCAATGCTATTCGCGCATGTCTATTTGAAAGGCTCGCCAACAGGCTCACCGCCGACGAAGATCTGGCGGCTTTCGACCGTGCGGATATCGACGTCGCCCCGTTCGAAGCTTTGGCGCAGCCGCGCCCTTTGTGCGTCGGTATAACGATCAAGGCTCTGATCGACGCGAACCCAGCCATCCTCGCCCTTGCGAAACGCAATCGGATCGCAACCATAAGGCCGCGAACCTTTTACGACCGCGGCAGCCGCAATCTCCGCCGCGGCTTCCACCTCGACCAACGCCGGATAGCAGCTGCCGGAGAACAGAATCGCCTCGCTTCCGCTCTCGCTGAACAGCAACGTACATCCCTCCCCCAGCGAACAGGGCCAAGCTGCGCCGACCAATGGCTGCAGCGCTTCGGGCACGGTAGCGTCCTGCGGCAGGACGCGCAGTTTCGCCATTGCCTGCTGCGTATCTTCGGATGCGGCCTGTGCCTGATCGCCATCCCAGCGATCTTCCCACTTCAGCGCCTCGGCGGCGGCCGTCCGGATTTCGGGCTTGTCGCTCTCCGCCAGCCGAGTCAGCGCGTTGCGACCGGGTTTGCCAAAGTCGAACGCGAGCGCCGTCCAGTCGAAATCGGACGGCGAAACCGCGCCGCTTTGCAGGCGCGCCAGCTGATCGCGAGTCGATAGCGACTGAAATGCAACAAAGGGTGTGGCGAGCAGCAGCGCGAGCACGCAGAGCCCTCCGCCGAGCCACAGGTTGAGCGACCGCACGCGCGCCATCCATGCGGCGCGATCGATCACCACTGCCAGCAGATAGGCGAGGCCATAGGCGCAGGCGACGCCGACGAACACGACCGCCCAGAGCCGTTCGGGCGTGAAACCATATTGCTGGATGCGCACGAAGGTGGAGCAGGCCGCGACGACCGCGAGCGGCAACATCGCCAGCGCCAGCGCCAGCGCACCCCAGCGAAGCACACGCGTCCGCGATTCCTGCCCGGCATCGTTACCAATCACGGCGTTGGCGAGGATCAGCGCGCCGATCACGCAAGTGAGCAGCGTCCCGGTCGGCCAGACGGTCGCATCCCACAGCGCGCCGAGGCCCGCGAACGGCAGCGCGATCAGGAACAGGACCAGCCCCGCCGCCAGCACCGGCGACAATACCGCCAGCACGCGCGCCACCACCTGCTGCACCATCCGCACCACACCGACATGTTCGTGCAGCAATCCCAGGCCAAGCCCGAAATTCAGCCCGATGAACATCGGCGCGAACCAGTTTTCGCGCATCAGATCGCCGATCCATGCGATCCCGATCAGGCGGAACAGCTGATCGAGCAGCGCGATCATCAGATAGACGATGAAAACGAACGCCCAGGCGGCACACCACAGCACCACATTGGTCCAGGCGTGATCGTGCGTTGCGCGATAATCGAAGGTGAGCGACTCCGAATCGCGGGCGACCTGATAAAATGGCGCGGCGATTCCGGCGGCGAGCGCAAGGCTCATCATCCGCCAGCCCGCCAGCGTATCCCAGTCCGCCGGATTGCCGTTCCAATAGGCGACCAGCGCCGCCACCGCGCCCCACAGCAGCGAGAAGATCACCGCAGAGAGAATCGCCCGGCGTTCGAGCGTGAAGCCGACCAGACCGGCAGCGACCACGACGAACGTCGCGATCGTCAGCGCCATCGTCGTCGGCGACGTGCCCAAGTCGCGCCCGACAAGGAAATACACGATGGCGCCTGCGACGAGCCCAAGTATCGCCAGCAGCAACGGTCGCAACGGCCACGACATTTCTGTCGTTTCCACGACTTCGACTTCAGCTTCCTGCATGTTCCCTCTCCCCTGGACACAAGGCATCTCGCGAATTGGAAACAAGGTCAATCGCGATTGCATCGCGCCGTTTCGTCCTGCAGGAGGCTGGTAAAGGCGCGGACGAGCGCTTATGTTGCACTGCACAACGGAGCCGGTTTTGAGCCGCAGGACGGATAAGGCGAGAGGCATTGAGGGCATGACGGGATCGACGGGCAACGCCCGGCGTTCGCGCCATCCGACGCGATACACACGCTGGTTCCTCTATGGGATTGCAGTTCTGGTCATGCTGACGCTCGCCGCAGCCTTTACCTATCGCTTCTGGGGCATGGAGCTGATCCGGCGCTCGATGGTGCCCAGCGCCGGCTTCGCCGCGCAGGCACCGATCGAACCGCAAGGCTATGCCCGCGCCGATATGTGGCTGGCGCGTCCCGACAAGCCGGGTAACCCGGCGCTGTGGACGCCCGCCGGGATGCAGCCCGCATCGGACCCGCCCGCCGCAGTCTTCTTCATCCACCCCACTTCGTACATGAACCGCGCGCAGTGGAACGCGCCGCTTACCGATGTCGAGGCGAACAGCACCGCCGAATTGTTCCTGCGCGGTCAGGCAAGTGCGTTCAACGACGTGGGTGCGATCTGGGCGCCGCGCTATCGCCAGGCGACATTCGGAGCGTTCCTGACCAGCGATGCGGCGGCGCAACAGGCGCTGGACCTTGCCTATGGCGACGTGCTCGCCGCGTTCGACGCGTTTCTGAAGGAAGCGGGCGACCGGCCGATCATCCTGGCCGGACATAGTCAAGGGTCGCTGCACCTCACCCGGCTGCTTATCGATCGGGTTGCCGGCAAGCCGCTCGCGAAGCGTATCGTCGCGGCCTATGTCGTCGGCTGGCCGATTTCGATCCCCGCCGATTTGCCCGCGCTCGGCCTGCCTGCCTGTACCGGTCCCGACGAAGCGGGCTGCATCCTTTCCTGGCAGAGCTTTTCCGAACCCGCCGATCCCAGCCTGATTTTCGACAAGTTCGATGCGACTAACGGCTATACGGGTGCGCCGCGCAAGGATACGCCGCTGCTGTGCACCAATCCCATTACCGGCACACCCGACACCAGCGCCCCGGCGCAGGACAATCTGGGTACGCTGCTGCCCGATGCGAGCTTTTCGAACGCGCAGATGGTGCCCGGCGGGGTGCCCGCATCCTGTCAGGGGCGCGGCATATTGAGCATCGGCAGGACGCCGCCCAATCTTGGCCAGTTCGTGCTGCCGGGCAATAATTACCATGTGTTCGATTACAGCCTGTTCTGGGCGAATGTCCGCGCCGATGCCGCGCGCCGTCTTGCCGCGTTCGAAGCCAGGTGATCACCACCGCCGCCGCCGATTTCCGTGCCGCCCTGCCCGATGCCGGGCGGCTGATCGGGCTGGATGTCGGCACCAAGACGATCGGCACTGCGCTGTGCGATGCGGGCTGGTCCTTTGCCAGCCCGGCGCTGCTGATCCGCCGGGGCAAATTCACCAGGGACAAGGCGGCGATCGCCGATCTGATCGTGGCGCAGCAGGTGAAGGGCATTGTCATCGGCCTGCCGCTCAACATGGACGGGACCGACAGCCCGCGCACGCAATCGACTCGCGCCTTTGCCCGCAACATGGACGATATCGCGCTGCCCATCCTGCTGTGGGACGAACGCTGGTCGACGGTCGCGGTCGAACGGACGCTGATCGAACAGGATGCGAGCCGCGCGAAACGCGCCGAACTGGTCGACAAAATGGCCGCCGCGCACATCCTTCAGGGCGCGATCGACGCGCTGGTCCGGCACTGACGGAGCGCATGCCGATTCCGCGCTGATCGGGCGCAAGGGGTTGGAAATACGGCACCGAACGGGCATGGAGCCGCGCATCATGCTGGCCGCCATGTTTTCCGTGCCGAGCCTGCTCGTGGCCATCTTCACCCTGATGGCGGGAAGCAGTTTTCTCGCGACGCTCGTCAGCCTCCGGCTCGATGCCGGGGGCAGCCATGCGCTGATGATCGGTATTGTCGGCACCGGCTATTTCGCCGGACTTTCGCTGGGATCGCGGCGAGTCGGCGCGCTGATCGCGCGGGTCGGGCATATCCGCACCTTTGCTGCGGTCGCGTCGCTGCTGACAGTGACCACGCTTGCCTTCCCGATCGTTCCGCCGGGGCTGGGCTGGGCCGCGCTGCGCTTCGTCAACGGGCTCGCGATGGCGGGCGTGTTCATCTGCCTTGAAAGCTGGCTCAACGAACGCGCCGAACCGTCGACGCGCGGCGCGATGCTGGCGAGCTATATGATCGCGGTCTATTCGGGACAGGCGCTGGGACAGTTGCTGCTGACACTGGGGATGGACGGGCGCGCCCTGCCCTTCGCCATGGCAGCGATGCTGATCTCGCTCGCGGCGCTGCCGATCGCGCTGACGCGTATTGCCAGCCCCGAAGTGTCCGATGCCACACCGATGGGCGTGAGCGACCTGTACCGTGTCTCGCCGCTCGGATGTGTCGGCACCATTGCCACCGGACTGATCTTCGGCGCCTTTTACGCGCTCGGCGCCGTCTATGTGCTGCGCGAAGGCGGCGGCGTCAGCGACGCGGCGTGGTTCATGACGGCAGTGATCCTGGGCGGGGTAGCGCTGCAAATCCCGCTCGGGCGGCTGTCCGACCGGTTCGACCGGCGCAAGGTGATCGTGTGGCTCTATGGCGGCACCATCCTGTCCAGCCTGGCGCTGGCACTGGCAGGCGCGGAAGGTGTCGCACTAGCGGCATTGGGCGCCGCGTTCGGAGGACTGGGCTTCGCACTCTATCCGCTGTGCGTCGCGCATACCAACGACCATCTGAGGCCGAACCAGCGCGTTGGCGCGAGCGGCGGGCTGGTCCTTCTCTATTCGCTTGGGGCGGCGGCGGGCCCGTTCGTTGCCGGGGGCGCGATGCAGGTGATCGGCCCCGACGGGCTGTTCCTGTTCATCGCCCTGTGCGCCGCCGGCGTGTTCGGTTTCGGCCTCTGGCGCCAATGGCGCACCGACCCCGTGCCCGAAGCGCAGCAACAGGATTTTGCGATCCTGCCGCGGACCACGCCGATGGCCGCTTCGCTCGATCCCCGGACCGGGGACACGCCATGAACGGGCCCTTGCCACATGGGGCGAGCGGAGCTACGCGACCGCTTTAATGTCAGCGTCCGATCATCGCCCCGGTGCCGTCCTGAACGGCAGCGAAGCCTTTCCGCACAGGCACCTTACCGGCATTGCCGGTTTGCAGCCGCACGAAATCATGTTCCTGCTCGACGAAGCGGAACAATGGGTGGAGGCGAACAAGGAACGCGGGCGATTGAGCGACCGGCTGGCCGGGCTGACGCAGATCAACGCCTTTTTCGAAAATTCGACGCGTACGCTGCTCAGCTTCGAAATCGCGGGCAAGCGGCTGGGCGCGGACGTGGTAAACATGCACGCCGCGCAATCGAGCGTGAAGAAGGGCGAAACGCTGATCGACACTGCCGTCACGCTGAACGCGATGCGTGCCGATGTGATCGTGATCCGCCATGGCAGTTCGGGCGCGGTGCAGCTGATCGCGGACAAGGTCGATTGCCCGGTTCTGAATGCCGGCGATGGCTGGCACGAACATCCGACCCAGGCACTGCTCGACGCGCTTACCATCCGCCGTCGCCGGGGCGCGGTTGCCGGACAGCGCGTAGTGATCTGCGGCGACATTCTCCACAGCCGCGTCGCGCGATCGAACATGCTGGCGCTGACCGCGCTCGCCGCCGAAGTGCGCGTCGTGGCCCCCTCGACACTGATGCCCGCCGAAGTCGAGCGGATGGGCGTCACGCCGTTCAGCGATTTCGACGCCGCGCTGGAAGGCGCGGATGTGGTGATGATGCTGCGGCTGCAGAATGAGCGCATGTCGGGCGGGTTCATCCCGTCGACCCGCGAATTTCACATGCGCTATGGGCTGACGCCCGAGCGGCTGGAACGCGCCAGGCCCGATGCGCTGGTGATGCACCCCGGCCCGATGAATCGCGGCGTCGAAATCACCTCGAGCGTCGCCGACGACAAGCAGCGGTCGGCAATCACCGAACAGGTGGCGATGGGCGTCGCGGTGCGTATGGCGTGCCTCGACGTACTGACGCGGCACGAACGCGGCGTGGAGGGTTGGGCATGAAGCGGCTGTTCACCAATGCGCGGCTCGTCCTGTCCGACCATATCGCCGAGGGCAGCCTTTTGGTCGATGGCGACACCATCGCTGCGGTCGGCACGGTCGAAGCGCCGTCCGATGCCGAAACCGTCGATGTCGGCGGGCTGCTGCTCGCCCCCGCGATTGTCGATCTGGGCGTATTCGCGATGGACAAGGCGGCGATGCGCGCAGGCGGCATCGCCCGCATCGGCCTGATGCCCGATCAATCGCCGATCCTCGATGGCCCGGGCATCATTCAGCGCGCCTCCGCGATGGGCAAGCCCGAGCTGTGGGTCCACCCGATTGCCGCCGCCACGGCCGGGCTGGAAGGCAAGGATCTGGGTGAAATGGCGATCAATGCCGAAGCGGGGGCGCGTGCCGTCGCCACCGGGCGCCGCTGGATCGCCGATTCGGGGATGATGCGCAAAGTGCTCGCCTATGCCCGCGATTGCGGGCTGGCGGTAATCGCGCATGCCGAAGATGCGGGACTGACCGGCAATGCGGTCGCGACGTCAGGCGAAACCGCGACGCGGCTAGGCCTGCCCGCCGCGCCTGCCATCGCCGAAGCGCTGGCAATCGCGCGCGACCTGATGCTGGCGGAGGAAACCGGCGCGCAACTCCATTTCCGCAATGTCACCACGGCCGGCGGGTTCGACCTGATCCGTGCGGCCAAGCGGGCGGGCATGCCGGTCACCTGTGGCATCACCCCTGCCCATCTGCTGCTGTCCGACGTGGCGATGACCGATTTCCGGACCTTCGCGCATCTTTCGCCGCCGCTGCGCAGCGAAGCCGATCGTCAGGCGGCGCTGCGGGCGCTGGGCGAAGGTACGATCGATGTCATCGGTTCGGGGCATGATCCGCGCGGGCCCGAGGAAAAGCGCCTGCCCTTCGCCGATGCTTCGCCCGGCATGGCGGGCGCCGAAACGCTGCTCGCGCTATCGCTCGGGCTGGTGCGCGACGAAGTGCTGACGATCGAGCGGCTGTTCGCGTTGCTCGCCGCCAATCCCGCCCGGATATTGGGGCTGTCGACCGGAACGCTGGAGGTGGGTCACCCGGCGGACCTTATTCTGGTCAATGCCGATGCGCCGTGGCAGATTCAGGCGGATCGCATGGCGGCAAAGGCAGGCAATACGCCGTTCGACGGCCTGCCCGTTCAGGGCAAGACCGTCGCCTTGTTCAAGGGCGGGACCGAAGTCCTTTAGGGCAAAGGGATCAGCGCGAAGCGACCTGTTCGTTCGCGCGCGCCCAGCCCGCGACTTCGTCGCCGGCCCTGGTCCGCACGAAGCAGGAACCGCCCCCCGAACGCACCTGACGGCACATCGCATTGGCATCGCTGCGCGAGAAGCCGCCGACCGAGAGGCGGTAGAAATTACCGCGACCGGTGGACACCTGCGCCTGAGACGGGGTGTGGCTGCCGAGCACTGAATAGCGCGCGGAAACGCGACGCCACGCCGAATGCGCATTGGCGGCGCTGGAATAGGCCCCCAGCTGAACGAAATAATTGCCCGAGGAGGCGGCCGTAGCAACCGCGGACGGCCGCGACGCGGCCGGACGCGCGGGTGCAGGGGTAGCGGCGCTGGCAACGGCATAACCGCTCGGCAGCGCCTGAACCACTTCGCGCGACGGGCCGAACACCACCCCGCCCTGCGCGCGCGCCGGAGCGGGAGCAGGCGTTTGAGCGGGCAGATCCGTCACCGGCAGGTCGGCCTGAACCGCCAGCGCCGATGCGGAATCGCCAGTGCCGGGCATATAGGCATCGACCGGATCGATATTCTGCGATGCCGCCGCCACCGGCTGCATCGTTTCGGCAAGCGCCAGCCGCTCGGGCTGACCCGGATCCTGGACCGCGCGGACGCCGAGCAGCGATGCGACCTGATCATAGGCATTGGTCGGGCGCGAAAAGGCCGCCCAGTCGGCCATGCGGCGATCGAGCTGATCGGGCGGCACATCGAGCGCGGCAAGCGACTTGGCTTCCTGCCAGCGGCCCGAAAGCGCGAGCGCGAGTGCCAGATTCTGGCGGACCTTGGGCGTGGCGCCCGGCTGGCGCGCGACCGGCAGCAGCACTTCGACCGCGCCCACCGGATCGCCGGCCAGCGCCATGGCAAGCCCGCGATCGCCCGCCGGAATGATGTTCGAATGCGTGTCGAGCGCCTGACGCGCGCCCGCCCAGTCGCCATTCGCGATCTGCGACAGCGCGAGATGCAGTGCGACCGTGCCGTTGCCCGGATCGAGCGCCAGCGCATCGGTCAGCGCCTGTTGCGCCGACTGGAACCGGCCCGACATCAGATAGGTCTGGCCCAGCAATGCGCGATATTCGGCATTGTGCGGATCGTTCGCCACCGCCGATTCGGCGTAGCGGACGGCGCGTTCGGGCTTGTTCTTGCTCAGCTGCTCGCGCGCCTCTGCGGCATCGCGCGCGGCTTTTCGCGCGTCGTGATCGGCAGACAGAGTCGCTGCATGGGCGAGCATTGCCGTTCCTGCGGCTCCGGCCACCAATGGCCCGCCGATCACCAGCGCCGAAAGGCCGATGGAAAGGAAATTGCGGCTAGTCATTATCTGTCCTTCCGTCGCGGCTGCCGCTCGAGCTGGTGAACCAGCGCATCCACGGCCTGTTGCGAATCGAGAAATGCGTCGAGTGCTTCGGTTACGATCTGTTGCGCCGAACGATTGGTTACCGCCGATGCGAGGCGCAGGCGCAGATGGCGGTCGGAATCGAGGCGCAGGGTGAAGGCCGCGCGCCGTTTCTTGCGATGGATTTCCCGGGCGATGCGCGCCGCCGCATCGGGTGCGATCGCGGGTGATTGCTCGTCGCTTTCGCGCGCCGCCGCCTCGCGGATTTCCTGATCCAGTGCTTCGCGCTGGCGCAGCACTTCGGGTTTGGCGACGGGGGGGGTGGCGACGGGCGCCGGCGCGACCGGTGCAGGTGCAGGCGCGGGAGCGGGCGTCAGGCCATCGATGGGAGCGGCGGCCGTCCCAGAATCCTCGCCCATGTCGTTCCAACCAAGATCGTCCTGCGCGGACAGCGGCGTCAGGCCGACATAGCCCTGGGGTCGCATCGCCGGACGCGCCTGGCCCTTGCGCGCCAGCAGGCCCGAGGAAAGCGAAGCGGTGGGTTTGGGAGCGCCGAGCATCGCCTGCATCTCCCTCAGCTCACCACGCGGCGGCCAAAGCCGCCTGTGGGTCGTGCCATGCCGAAACCGGCCGCCGCGGCAGGCGCGGTAAACACGGTACGGCGGAAATTCTTTTCGAGCCGGTCGGAGACATAGTCCCACAGCGCAGCGACTTCGCCTGCCGATTTGCTGCGCGGATCGATTTCCATGACGGTGCGACCATCGATCATCGACGACGCGAAATCGGTGCGGTGATGGACGATGACCGGCGCCACCGTGCCGTGCTGCGACAATGCGACAGCGGCTTCGGACGTGATTCGCGCCTTGGGCGTGGCGGCATTGACGACGAACACCAGCGGCTTTCCGGCGCGTTCGCACAGATCGACGGTGGCGCCGACGGCGCGCAGATCGTGCGGGCTGGGCCGCGTGGGAATGACGATCAGCTCGGCGACCGTGATAACGCTTTGGATCGCCATGGTAATTGCCGGGGGCGTATCGATCACCGCCAGCTTGAACCCCTGTTGCCGAAGCACTTCCAGATCGGATGCGAGCCGGGCGACCGTGGTCTGGGCATAGGCGGGAAGATCGGTGCTGCGTTCGTTCCACCAGTCGGACAACGAGCCCTGCGGATCGATATCGATCAGCACGACGGGGCCCTGTCCGGCCAGTTCGGCCTGAACCGCCAGATGCCCCGACAGCGTGGTCTTTCCAGACCCGCCTTTCTGCGATGCCATCGCCAGAACGCGCATGTACCCCTCGAAACTCCCGCTGATTTCCCGAAAGGATTGCCATGTCCGGAATAAGAAGAGGTTAATGCGTGCCGTGTAGGGACGTTGAAGCCCCTCGCCGCGCGTAAGGGAATCTTTCACCAACGCTGGTTAATTGCCATTATCCATCGCCGGGTCGGATTGACCCGAATTACGAGCCGAGGCGTTTTGCGCATGAAGTCATTGTGGATCCTTGCAGCAGCCATCGCCGTGCCGATCGCGACACCCGCGGCGGCGCAGCAGGCAGCGGAAGCCTCCGACCCGGTTCGGGAAGGTGTCGAGGCATGGTCGCGCGGCGATTACACGACTGCTATCGCGAAATGGCGTGCGCCCGCCGAAGCGGGCAATGCCGATGCGCAGTTCAACCTGGGTCAGGCCTATAAGCTGGGTCGCGGCGTCCGGCCCGATCTGGCGCAGGCGGAAGAATGGTATCGCCGCGCCGCAATTCAGGGCCACCCGCAGGCAGCGGACAATTACGGGCTCGCCCTGTTCCAGAACGGCAATCAGCGCGAAGCGGTGCAGTGGCTCGAACAATCGGCGCTGCGCGGCGAACCGCGCGCGCAATATGTTCTGGGCACGATGTATTTCAACGGCGACCAGGTCGAGCGCGACTGGGTGCGCGCCTATGCGCTGATGGTCCGCGCTTCGCAGACCGGATTGCCGCAGGCGAGCCAGGCGCTGGCGCAGATGGATCAATATGTCTCGATCGACGACCGGCAACAGGGGCTGACCCTCGCCCGCCGGTACGAAGAGGAATCGAACCGTTCCCAGCTGCCGGTGGATTTTGCCGGGCCGGTGACGGAGCCGCCCGCGGGCGGCAACCCGCCCGTCCAGACGGCGACGAACGAACCGGCACCCGATCCCAATCGCATCCAGACGATCGATTTGCCCCCGTCACAGGTGGCCCAGCGCCCGATCGAAACCGCCCGCGCGCCGGAGCCGGAACCCGAAACGCCCTCGCCCTTCGTTCCGACGCCGCAGCCGCAGCCCCAGCCTCAGCCGGTGCCCGTCGCACAGCGCCCGGCACCGCCGCCGCGTCCGGCCGCAATGGTCGACAGCGGCTGGCGCGTCCAGCTGGGCGCGTTCAGCGATCCCGACAATGCCACCGACATGTGGCGCAATGTCTCACGCCTGTCCGCCGCACAGGGGCTCCAGCCCTATTATGTGCGGTCGGGACGGCTGACCAAGCTGCTGATCGGCCCCTATGCCTCGCGCGCCGAAGCGCTGCGCAGCTGCAACGCGATCAAGGCCAGCGGCCGCGATTGCCTGCTGGTCGCGCCGTAAGGCGATAACGGTACGAACCGTCGCCCCTGCGCGACGGTTCAGGCGGCGACCCAATCCTTGCGCGCTATGCCTTGTGCGGTGAGCAGCGCGGTGAGCGGCGTATGGTCGATCCGCGCACCGGCGGCTGCTGCGACGATCGGCTTGGCACGATAGGCGACGCCGAGGCCGGCACGCTTGATCATCGCAAGATCATTGGCGCCGTCGCCCACCGCGAGCGTCTGGGCGAAATCGAGGCCGAGTTGCGCCGCAGTCTCGCGCAATGTCGTTTCCTTGGTCGAGCTGTCGACGATCGGCTTGGTCACTTCGCCGGTCAGCTTCCCGCCCGCGACCAGCAATGTATTGGCGATCACGCGGTTGAATCCGAGCCGATCGCCGACCGGTCCGGCGAAGCGCGTAAAGCCGCCCGACACCAGCACCGCCGTGGCACCGCGCGCACGCATCGTCTTCACCAGCGTTTCGGCACCCGGCGACAGCCGCACGCGTTCGGCAAGGCAGCGGTCGATCGCGCTTTCCTCAAGCCCCCTCAGCAGCGCGACACGCGCGTCGAGCGCGTCGGCAAAGTCGAGTTCGCCGCGCATCGCGCGTTCGGTCACCTCGGCGATCTGCGCCTTGATCCCCGCATAATCGGCGAGTTCGTCGATGCATTCGACAGTGATCATCGTCGAATCCATATCGGCGATCAGCAGCTTTTTTTCCCGATTCTGTGCGGGCTGGACGATCACGTCAACGCCCGGAAACACGTCCTCCAGCGCCAGCCGCGCCGCAGCAGGATCGGTGGAAAAGGGCAGATCCGCCGCTTCATCCGCGTCGATCCAGCACGCCTCGCCCGGCGCACATCCCGCATTGGCAAGCCGATCGGCGGCAGACGAAATGTCGCCCGCGGTCAGGCTTTCGGATGCTATAAGCGTGGCGATGAACATATGGCCCCTTGCCGGATCGGTATCAGAAACACCCGTTTGCCCTGAGCTTGTCGAAGGGCCGTACTTCTTCGTGCCGCGTGGCGAAGGACAGAACGGCGCTTCGACAAGCTCAGCGCAAACGGTGGTGGGGGCGGGTCGGTGAGCGTCCCTCCCCCGCTGGCGCTCATCGCAGGGCCGACCGCGAGCGGCAAGTCCGCTCTGGCGGTGGCGCTGGCCGAAAAGCATCGCGGCGTCGTGATCAACGCCGACAGCGCGCAGGTCTATGCCGATCTGCACGTGTTGTCCGCGCGGCCCGATGACGGGGAGCTTGCCCGCGCGCCGCACCGGCTGTTCGGCCATATCGACGGCGCCGACGATTATTCCGCCGCCCGCTGGGCAGCCGAGGCACGCCAGGAGATACTCCAGGCGCACGCCGATGACAGGCTGCCGATTCTGGTCGGTGGCACCGGCCTGTATATGCGCACGCTGCTGGATGGAATCGCACCGGTGCCGGAAATCGATGCCGATATCCGTATGGAAGTGCGCGCGCTGCCGGTGGCCGAGGCCTATGCCGCGCTGGAAAAGGCCGATCCGCAGGCGGCGCAGCGGCTGCGGCCGACCGACACGACGCGGATTGCCCGCGCGCTGGAAGTCGTGCGCTCGACCGGTCGCCCGCTCGCCGAGTGGCAGGCCGAACGGGTCGGCGGGATCGGCAAGCGCGTGGCGCTGACCGCCATGGTGCTGCTGCCCGATCGCGAATGGCTGCGCGCACGTTGCGATCGGCGGTTCGATCTGATGCTCGATCAGGGCGCGGTCGAGGAAGTCCGCGCGCTGTGCGCCCGCACCGATATAGCCGCCAATGCGCCGGTCCGCCGCGCCATCGGCGTTGCCGAAATCGGCGCATGGCTGTCGGGTGCGCTCACCCGCGAAGAGGCGATCGAGCGCGCCCAGGCGGCGACGCGCCAATATGCCAAACGCCAATATACCTGGTTCCGCAACCAGCCTCCCGGCGAATGGGCACGCACGGACGAGACAGAAACAAACCGATTGTTGCATATATTTGAAACTAAATTACTCAATTAAGCCTTGACCTGCACTTTTCGTGCGACTAGCAGCGCCCCTCCGGCGGTGCTATGGCGCACGCGCCTGAAGGAGGACCAACGTGACCGAGAAGAGCGGAGCAGACATCCTGATCGAGACCCTGACGGATCTCGGCGTGGAAGTCGTATTCGGCTATCCGGGCGGCGCGGTTCTTCCGATCTATGACGCGCTGTTCCAGCAGGACCGGATCAAACACATCCTCGTCCGCCACGAACAGGCCGCGACTCATGCGGCGGAAGGCTATGCCCGCGCGACCGGCAAGCCGGGCGTGGTGCTGGTCACCAGCGGCCCAGGCGCGACCAATGCCGTGACCGGCATCACCGACGCGTTGATGGATTCGATCCCGATGGTCGTCATCACCGGTCAGGTTGCGACGCAGCTGATCGGCACCGATGCGTTTCAGGAAGCCGATACGATCGGCATCACCCGCCACTGCACCAAGCATAATTATCTGGTGAAGGCGCCCGGGCGCATTGCCCCGGTGATTCGCGAAGCGTTTCATATCGCCACGTCGGGCCGCCCCGGCCCGGTGCTGATCGACATTCCGAAGAATGTTCAGGTCGCAACGGCGCCCGCCGCCGATCCGGCTGCGCCGGTGACGCGCACCACCTATCGTCCCGTCACCCAGCCCGATCCCGAAGGCATCGAAGCGGTGATCGAAATGCTGGCGGCGGCCGAACGGCCGATCCTTTATACCGGCGGCGGCATCATCAATTCGGGGCCGAAGGCTTCGGAATATCTGCGCGAGCTGGCGGCACTCACCGGTGCGCCGGTCACGTCGACGCTGATGGGTCTGGGCGCCTTCCCTGCTTCCTCGCCGCAATGGCTGGGGATGCTGGGCATGCACGGCACCTATGAAGCCAATCTGGCGATGAACAAGGCGGACCTGATCGTTGCGATCGGATCACGCTTCGACGATCGCGTGACCGGGCGGCTCGATGCCTTCGCGCCCAATGCGAAAAAGGTGCATATCGATATCGACCGGTCGAGCGTGAACAAGAATGTTCGCGTCGATCTGGCCATCATCGGCGATGCCGGAGCGGCGATGCAGGCGATGATCGACCTGTGGAAAACGCGCGGGCATCAGGCGGCGGACCTTACCGAATGGTGGAACCGCATTGACGGCTGGCGCGCGGTGCGCAGCCTGGACTTCGATGACGGCAAGGACGGCGTGATCATGCCGCAGCGTGCGATCCGCGCGCTGTGGGAAGCCACCAGGGACCGCAATCCGATCATCACCACCGAAGTCGGCCAGCATCAGATGTGGGCCGCGCAGCATTTCGGTTTCGATGATCCGAACAAATGGCTGACCAGCGGCGGGCTCGGCACGATGGGCTATGGCCTGCCCGCGGCGATCGGCGCGCAGCTCGGCCATCCCGACGCGCTGGTGATCGATATTGCCGGTGAGGCGTCGATCCAGATGAACATTCAGGAACTGGGCACCGCAATCCAGTATCGTCTGCCGGTCAAGCTGTTCATTTTGAACAACGAATATATGGGCATGGTCCGCCAGTGGCAGGAACTGACCTATTCGAGCCGCTATTCGGAAAGCTATTCCGATGCGCTGCCCGATTTCGTGAAGCTCGCCGAAGCCTATGGCTGGAAGGGCCTGCGCATCGAAGGGATGCAGGAATTGCAGCCCGGCATCGACGAGATGCTCGCCTATGACGGGCCGGTGCTGGTCGATTGCCGCGTCGCGAAACTCGCCAACTGCTTCCCGATGATCCCGTCGGGCGCCGCGCATACCGAAATGCTGCTCGGTGGCGCCGAGGTTTCGGGCGAAATGGACGACGAAGCGAAGGCGCTGGTGTGATGGCTATATGCAATCCTCCCCGTACCGGGGAGGGGGACCATGACGCGAAGCGGCGTGGTGGAGGGGAATTTCGGCAAGCGGAGCGCGGGTGGACACCCCCCTCCACCATGCTGCGCATGGTCCCCCTCCCCGTGTCGGGGAGAATTTAAATGCACATCAAGGAAGAATCGGTCGAGCGGCACACGCTCTCGGTCGTCGTCGACAATGAGCCGGGCATTCTCGCGCGGATTGCGGGGATGTTCACGGCGCGCGGCTATAATATTTCGTCGCTCACCGTGTCGGAAATCACCGACGACGATCTGGTCAGCCGCCTGACGATCGTCACTCATGCTTCGGCGCCGGTGATGGAACAGATCATCGCCCAGCTCGACCGGCTGGTGCCGGTGCACAAGGTGACCGACCTGTCCGTCCATGGCGAACATGTCGAGCGCGAACTGGCGCTGGTAAAGGTCGTCGGCACCGGCGATCACCGGATCGAGGCGCTGCGCCTCGCCGAAGTCTACCGCGCGCGCGTGGTCGATGCGACCATCTCCAGCTTCGTGTTCGAAGTCACCGGCGGGACCGAGAAGATCGACAAGTTCCTCGAACTGATGCGCGAGGTCGGGCTGGTCGAGGTTGCCCGCACCGGCGTCGCCGCCATCGCGCGGGGGAAAGAAGCGGTCTAGCACCGAAGAGACAATTCAATTCGTCACCCTGAACCTGTTTCAGGGTCCACCCCTCCACCGGCGCGGACCGCGCTGGTTGCACGGTGGATGCTGAAACGAGTTCAGCAGGACGGCACATCGGAAGGGAATGAAACGAAATGCGTGTCTATTATGATCGTGACGCCGACATCAATCTGATCACCGACAAGAAGATCGCGATTGTCGGCTATGGCAGCCAGGGCCATGCCCATGCGCAGAATCTGCGCGACAGCGGCGTCAAGCAAGTCGCGATCGCGCTTCGCGCCGGTTCGGCGACCGCCAAGAAGGCCGAAGATGCCGGCTTCAAGGTGATGACCAATTCGGAAGCCGCCGAATGGGCCGATATCGTCATGATCCTCGCCCCCGACGAGCATCAGGCCGCGATCTGGGAAAACGACCTGAAGGGAAAGATGAAGCCGGGCAGCGCGCTTGCCTTTGCCCATGGCCTCAACGTCCATTTCGGCCTGATCGAACCGCCCGCGGACATCGACGTCATCATGATCGCGCCCAAGGGCCCGGGCCACACCGTGCGCAGCGAATATAAGCGCGGCGGCGGCGTCCCCTGCCTGATCGCGATCGATCAGGACGCGACCGGCAATGCGCATGACATCGCGCTCGCTTATGCCTCGGGCGTTGGCGGTGGCCGTTCGGGCATCATCGAAACCAATTTCCGCGAGGAATGCGAAACCGATCTGTTCGGCGAACAGGCCGTTCTGTGCGGCGGCATCACCCATCTGATCCAGGCGGGTTTCGAAACGCTGGTCGAGGCGGGCTATGCCCCCGAAATGGCCTATTTCGAATGCCTGCACGAAACCAAGCTGATCGTCGACCTGCTCTATGAAGGCGGCATCGCCAACATGCGCTATTCGATCAGCAACACCGCGGAATATGGCGATATCACCACCGGCCCGCGGATCATCACCGACGAGACCAAGGCCGAAATGAAGCGTGTGCTCGCCGACATCCAGTCGGGCCGCTTCGTCAAGAATTTCGTGCTAGACAACCGCGCCGGTCAGCCCGAACTCAAGGCCAGCCGCAAGGCCGCCGAAGCGCATCCGATCGAAAAGGTCGGCAGCGAGCTGCGCGCGATGATGCCGTGGATCGGCGCGAACAAGCTGGTCGACAAGGAAAAGAACTGACGCGAAACCGGTTCGCCCGCGCCCGATGCGGCGCGGGCGGGCTTCATTTATTTTCCGTTGTAGAACAATGTGTTGAAGCATTTTTCTGCCGTTACAACTCTGTAACCGCTATTGCAGTTCCCCATGGGTTGGCCCAACTTCCCGCCTGATCGCACCCCAGCGCATTCACGGGAGAATTTTTGCCATGCGTACGCCGACCCTTATCGCCGCCATCGTTTTTGCCGCCGCCGCGCCGCTGGCCGCCGCACCGCTGCTCGCGCCGCAACAGGCCGGTCTGCCCGGTGCCGCCGATCCCTCGCGCGTCGTCGCCGGCACCTATTCGGTGGACAGCGCCCACACTTTTGCGCGCTGGACCGTCAATCATATGGGCGTGACTCCGCTCGAAGGCATTTTCGCCAATGCCACCGGCACGCTGACCATCGATCCGGCCAAGCCCGAAGACGCCAGCGTCGATGTGACGTTCGACATGGCCAAATCGACCACCCATCTGGAAGCGTTCACCCACCATCTGCACAGCGCCGATTTCTTCAATGTCGCCGAATTCCCGACGGCGCGCTTCGTTTCGACTTCGGTCTCGGTCGACGGCACCGAAGCCACGATCACCGGCAATCTGACGCTGCACGGCGTTACCAGGCCGGTCACGCTGGAAGCCGAATTCTTCGGCGCGGGCGACAATCCGATGAGCAAGCAGCTCAATATCGGCTTCACTGCCGAAACGACGATCAAGCGCAGCGATTTCGGCCTGGGCTATGCCGTTCCGGTCGTGTCCGACGAAGTCGAGCTCGAAATCGTCGCGGCGTTCGCCAAGCAATAACATCCCGCTTGGCTGATCTGTCCCGTCAATGCTCCCTTGCCCGGGTTGGGCAAGGGGGCGGCGGCCACTATCGTCCATGCGGCAGCACCGCTGACGCCGATCACGCCTTTGCCCGAGCTCGGCGATGCTGCGTGGGTGCAATTTCGGGTTTCTGCCCAAAAGCGCGCTCGACACGCGGTTTGCGCAATAGCAGCGCCTAAGGTCGTGAACCCATGAATTCGGAACGCAGCGCGATGCCCCAGAAACGCGGCGGCCCGGGAAAACCGGCATAGGCCCCGGGCTGTTCGGGGATCGCCAGGCCGGTGACGTGATAATAGGTGTCGAACAGGTTTTCGACGAACAGCGACACGCTCCAGCGGCCATCGTCGCGCCCGATGCCGATGCGTGCATTGACCAGCGCATAGGCGGGATTGCGCACCACGCCGCGGCCTGTGAAACGATCATAGCCGTCAATCTCCACTGCGCTTTGATAGCGTGTGTCGACATGGACGAGCGCGTGCATCGTCGCGCCCAGGGGCGGGCTCCAGCTGGCCGCGATCGTCACGACATGCGGCGGCTGATTGAGCACGCGCGCACCTTCCAGACCGGTCAGCGGCGTGCCGGAAAAATCATTTTCGTCATCATAGCGTATGTCCATCCACGCATAGCCCAGCCGGAGCGACACCGCCGGTACGGGGCGCAGGATCGCTTCCGCCTCCACGCCCTTGGCGGTTTCGGAATCGACATTGAGAACCGAGAAGCTGGTGCCGCCGAACGCCAGCGCCTGGGCATCATGGATATCCATCACATAGCCGGCGAGGTTGACCATGATGGCCGGCGATGGGCTGAACTTGATGCCTACTTCCCAGGCATCGGCATGTTCGGGACCAAAGCCCAGATCGCTCGCCTGCGCACCGTTTCCGCCCAGCACCGCAGTGTCGAACCCCGATTGGTCGAGATTATAGCCGCCCGACTTCACCCCGCGCGAAAAGCCGGCATAGAGCAACAGGCGCGGATCGGCCTGCCACGCGATCCGAACGGTGCCCGACAGGCGCGCGTCGCTGCGGCGATCGGCATAATCGCCGTTGAATTCGGTGTTTACTGCCGGATTGCAGGCGAGCAGGAACAGCCCTTCATACAAATCCGGGTCGGCGGCGCGGATCGCCTGTCGATAGAGGGCCGCGCGCGGATCGGCGTCGGTGAAGAAGGCGCACCCACCGGTGTCATTTGCGATCCGCGCCGTCATCCGTTTCGTTTCATGATCCCAGCGCAGCCCAAGCGTCAGCGACAGCTGATCGGTCAAATGCACGATGTCGTGCGTGAATAATGCGACCGCGCGGGTATCGACACGATAGCGATCGTCCTGGTTGCCCTGCCCCGCGGCCGAACCCGCAAGCGGGCTGTTCAGATAGTCGAACAGCGCCGATCCGGGCGGGGCCGCCGCCTGCAATGTCGGGCTTTGCAGATAGAGAAGCTGGCCGAACAGCGGCACTGCGCCGGGCGGCAATGGCGCCAGCCCCTGAAGCGCGGCGCCGACCTCTGTTAGCGTCGGCACGGCATAGCTGCCGTAAAATTGCGCGGGAATGCCGATCCCCTGTGGCGGCGGTGCGCCAAGCTGGCCCGCCAGCACAGCATCGACATAGCGGTCGCCGTCGCGTCCCAGCCGCACCGTGTCGGTTTCGCGCAGCCGCTGATCGAGGAAGAAGCCGCCGATCAACCAGTCGAGTCCGCCGCCCGCCGTCGATCCCCGCAGCCGCACTTCCTGCGTGAAATCGCGAACGTCGCTTGTAAAGCCGTCGCGATAGGCGCGGTCGATCCCCGAATAATCGATGTCCTGATTGCGCGTGACGCGCCAGTCGCGCCACGCCGTCACGCTGGTCAGCGTCGCCGCGCCGAGTTCCCAGTCGAGCTGTCCCGAAATGCCGCCATCGCCCACGCGTTCGCCATAATCGCGCATCGGCGAAACGCCCTGCACCCGGTCCTGCGCCGGGCCGTCATGGATGCCGACCAGCCCCTGTCCGGCGGCAATCGCGTCGATCGCGGGCGCGAAGGCGCCGCGCGACACTATCGCGACGCCGCAACATTGCTCCTGCGTTTCGGCATAGTCGCCGATCAGGCGAAAGCGGATATTCCCGGAATCGAACAGCGCCTGTCCCCGCACGTTCCAGCGATCGAGATCGTTGATCGTGCGACGGGAATTCGCGTCGCTTATATAGCCGTCGCGCCGCCTGAGGCCGCCATCGAGTCGCAACGCCAGCGTATCACCGACCGGACCCGTGGCCCCTGCGTGCAGCGCAAACAGGCCGTAATTGCCCAATTGCGCCTCGCCATAGCCGCGCCAGCGAAATTCGGGCGGCGCCGTGAAGACCGCGATCGCCCCGGCCGTGGCGTTGCGCCCGAACAACGTGCCTTGCGGTCCGCGCAGCACTTCGACGCGATCGAGCGGGGGCAGATCGCCGAGCGCCATGCCCGCGCGCGAACGCAGCACACCGTCGATATAGATTCCGACGGCGGGTTCGAATCCCGGATTGTCGCCGGCAGTGGTGGCGCCGCGGATCGCAAAGGCGGTTCCGGTCGCAGCCGACTGGCCGCTGGTCGCCTGAAGACTGGGCGTCAGCCGTTCCACGTCGCGCAGGTCGGTTACGCCCGACGCGCCGAGCATGGGCGAATTGAGCACCGTTGCCGCGTCCGGCGAATGTTCCAGATAGGCTCGCCGTCCGGTCGCCGACACCAGGATGGTTTCCGCATCCGTTTCGGCCGAGTCGCCCTGTTGCTGCGCATGCAGCGGCGCGGCGACGAAAATAGACAGCACAGCCGCCGTCATCCACCCGCTGACATGCATGATAGTCCCCTTTTCCGCACCGATCTTCGCCGGTTCCGGCATTTGCTTTTGCCCGGGGAGCAACTAACGCTGCGCCTTTCCCCACGTCAACGGAAACGGATTTGGGAACCGGCGCGGCAATCGCCGCTTACCCCTAATGGAAAAGAGGAAGAGCCTGACCGCATGCACAATCATGAAGACGAACCCGACGACGGCGACATCATTGCCGAGCCCGGCAAGATTCCCGTTCCCAAAGAGGTCAGCGAAGCAATCCGCACCCTGATCCGCTGGGCGGGCGACGACCCCGATCGCGAAGGGCTGCTCGACACGCCCAAGCGCGTGGCGCGGGCATGGAAGGAATATTGCCAGGGCTATGACGACGATCCCGCGCATCATCTGGGCCGGGTGTTCGAGGAAGTCGGCGGCTATGACGAAATCGTGCTGCTCAACGACATTCCGTTTCAATCGCATTGCGAGCATCACATGGCGCCGATCATCGGCAAGGCGAGCATTGCCTATCTTCCCAAGGACCATGTCGTCGGCATTTCCAAGCTGGCACGCGTGCTGCACGGCTTTGCCCGGCGGCTGCAGGTTCAGGAACGGCTGACTGCCGAAGTGGCCGATTGCATCTGGCACCATCTCAAGCCGGTCGGCGTCGCCGTGGTGATCGAAGCGACGCATGCCTGCATGACCGCGCGCGGGGTGCGCACGCCCGGCGTCGGCATGGTCACCAGCCGGATGATGGGCGTGTTCCGCGACGATGAGCGCAGCCGTGCCGAAGTGCTCAAGCTGATGGGATATTGATCGCGATGGACCGGCGCGTTCTCGTCACCGGTGCATCGCGGCGAATCGGTGCGGCGATCGCCCGCCACCTCGCCGCACGCGCATGGGCCGTCGCGGTGCATCATCATGCGTCGCCCGAAGAAGCAGAAGCCATGGCGATGGACATTCGCGAAGCGGGCGGCACGGCGTGCGTCGTGCAGGGCGATCTGGAGCACGCCGCCACGGCCCCGGCGCTGATCGCCGCGGCGCGCGCGGGGCTGGGCGGGCCGATAACCGGTCTGGTTAACAATGCCTCGCTTTTCGCATGGGATACGCACGCGCTGACCGATTATGCGCAGCTCGACACGCATATGCGAGTCAATCTGGCCGCGCCGGTCGCGCTCGCCTCGGCGCTCGCGGCTCAGCCGGACATGACCGACGGCGCGGTGGTCAATCTGCTCGACCAGAAAGTCGGCAATCTCAATCCCGACTTCTTCACCTATAGCTGTTCGAAGGTGGCACTTGCGGGCGCCACGGAAATGCTCGCCCAGGCGCTGAGCCCCCATATTCGCGTCAATGCGGTGTCGCCCGGCCTCACCCTGCCCAGCCTCGACCAGAGCGAGGAAGAGTTCGCGCAAACCTGTGGCGAAAATCTGCTGCGCCGCCGGGTCGCGGTGGAGGATATCGCAGCTACCGTAGCGCTGCTGCTCGAAAGCCGCAGCATTACCGGCCAGAATATCTTCGTCGATTGCGGCCAGCACCTCGTCCGCTCCGACGGCGATGTGATGTTCAATACCCGCGAGCGCCCCAATGGCTGAGAAACGCTACACCATCCTGCTCGACGCGCTGGAAGTGACGATGGGGCTGGGCATCCACGACCATGAACGCGCCGCGCCGCAGCGCGTTTCGGTGCGCGTGTCGATGGAATGCGTCTATCCCGACGTGCCTGCCGACCGGATCGATGCAGTGGTCGATTATGATTTCCTGCGGGTCGGGATCCGGAAGCTGGCAAGCGAACGCCATTTCGAGCTGCAGGAAGTGTTTTGCGAACAGATCGCCACATTGGCGCTGCGCGATCCGCGCGTGGTGCGCATATGCGTGCAATCGATGAAGCTCGACGTCTATCCGGATGCCCGGGTGGGGTGCGAAATCGACCGCGAGCGCTGATCGATGATGCGCCGGCGCGCGCGCGGTTTCTGAACGCCACGCCGCGCAGGCATCAGGCATATCGACCTGCGGCGGCACTTTATTGAGCACCGCCGCAGGGATCACCGTCAGTCGTCTTTCGCACCCTTCGCAGCGGCGCCCGCTTCGGATTTCGGCGCCGGTGAAGGCGCCGCAGCCTCCGGGGTTTCCCGCTCGGCCCGCGCAGGCGTTTTCACGACCGGCGTTGCCAGGCCACCCGCTTCGCCACCGCCCTTGACCAGATTGTCGAGCGAGCTGCCGTCGAGGCCAAGCTCCTTCATCAATCCGTCGATCACCGGTGCCTGCGCACGATAGGCAAGCGCGGCGCTGACTGCGTCGCTGGCGAGGTTGCCCGAGCCGCCGCCGGTGGGCACGCGCATCGTCGTGCCTTCGCCGCCGCTGCGCAGGCCATCGACCTGGACGATCTTGATCGAATCGATCGCTTCCAATGGCTTGGCGCTTTCGCGGACCAGATCGGGCAACACCTTGAGCAGCGCCAGCTTGGTCTGCAACGACACCTGATCCGAAGACAGGATGTTCGCCGCTTCGTTGACCGCGCGTTGCCCGGCAGCTTCGACTTCGAAACGGACGCGGGCAGCTTCGGCGCGCAGCTTTTCGGCTTCGGCCTCGCCCTGTGCTTCCAGCCGTGCGGCTTCGGCGCGATTGGTCGCGGCGTCGCGTTCGGCCTCGGCATCGACCTTGATCCGGATCGCGTCGCGTTCGGCGGCCTTGGCGGCTTCGATCAGTTCGATCCGCTTGTCGCGTTCGGCAACCTCGGTCTGGCGCGCCGTGGCCACCTGTTCCTCGGCGGCAACCGCCTTGGCGCGGGCTTCGTCGGCTTCGGCCTTGGCCCGGCTTTCGTCGCGGCTCTTGTTCTGGATCGCGATCTGCTGTTCCTGACGGGCGAGCTCGACTGCCTGTTCCTGCGCGATGCGCGCTTCCTTGATCACGCGATCGGCGTCGATCTGCTGGCTGTCGACCATCCGCTTGGCTTCGATCCGCGCGGCTTCGGCTTCCTGATTGCGGACTGCCTGTTCGCGCGCGATCTCGGCCGCCTGTGCGGCGCGACGCATCTCGACTTCGCGCTCCTGTTCAAGCCGGGCAAATTCATTGTCGCGGCTGATTTCGAAGCTGCGCTGGTCGGCCTCGAGATTCTTGGTCTCGATCTGGACACGCGTTTCCTGCTCGATGTCGTTGCGCGCTTTCTTGCGCAGCTCGATCTGCTCGGTCAGCTTGGTCAGACCTTCGGCGTCGAACGCATTATTGGCGTTGAAATGCTCGATCGACGTCTGGTCGAGCCCGGTCAGCGAGACGCTTTCGAGCTCAAGCCCGTTCATCGCCAGATCCGACGAGGAAACCTGCTGCACCTTCTGCACGAAATCCGCGCGTTGTTCGTGCAACTGGTTCATCGTCATCCCCGCCGCGACCGAGCGCAGCGCGTCGACGAACTTGCCTTCGACCAGGTCCTTGAGCGCCTCGGGCTGCATGGTGCGCATGCCCAAAGTCTGCGCCGCCATTGCGATCGCGCCGGCATCGGGACGGACGCGGACATAGAATTCCGCCTTCACATCGATGCGCAGCCGATCGAGCGTGATCAGCGCGTCGCCATTCTTGCGCTCCACCGCAAGACGGACCGTGTTCATGTTGACCGGCATGGTTTCGTGGAAGACCGGCAGCACCATCGCGCCGCCGTTCATCACCACCTTTTCGCCGCCGAAACCGGTGCGGACAAAGCCGATTTCCTTGGTCGCGCGCTTGTAGAGGCGCGTGATCGTGATCGCGAGGATCAACAGGAACGCAAGGATTGAACCGGCAATAATGCCGATCGTAGTCAGATTTTCCATCTCACTCCTTTTCGCGCGGGCTCAGAACGGCCGCGCTTCCACAGCAATGGCATAGAATATGTCGCCGTCGCGCCGCACGAGCAGCACTTCCGCGCCGGATTCCAGCACCTCGCCGTCCTCATTCGGTTCGACCATCACATGATGGATGGTACCGAAACGATCGCCGACGGCGGCGCGCGCCGGCGAGCCGCGGGATGCGCGGCCGATCTCGATATGACCCCGTTTTGCGATCAGGCTGTCGATGCCCACCGCCGTCGTTTCGTCATGCGGCAGGATCCGCGCCAGCGGGCGCGACAGCGCTCCGGTCAGCGGAAAAGCCGCCAGCGCGGCCAGCCCGGCAGCGGGGAGCGCGGGCATGGTGTCGCCGGTAAAGCCCAGCATCGCCTGTTGTCCGCCCAGCCCCAGCAACGCGAACAGCGCGAGCAGCAGCGACAGCCAGATCAGCAGCGGCAGCCGGCCAAAGCCGATCACACTGGCCAGTCCGCCGGCGAAATCGAGATCGGCGTCCGCATCGATGTCGACATCGACATCCGCATCGGCGTCACCCAGCAAATCGCCAAGTCCGACAAGCTGCACAAAGGCAAGCAACACCAGCACCGAAAGCGCAACCGCAAACGGCAGGTTCGAATTTGAAAGCAGGAAGTCCATCTCTGTATCTCTTGGAAGGAGAATAGGACCGCGATTTCGCCCCCGCAATGAAAACCGGATTTGTCATGTACGATTTTCGGAGCGGCGATTTGCCCGCCTGTTTGATGACGGAAAAATTTCGGTACAAAAGATTGCCGTGGTTTCAGCAGCGAAACAGGTTCAGCCTGGCGAAAGCTGGCCCGCGCAAAGTGGCGGCAACGCAATTCGGGGGAATGCAGTCATGAATGGTCGCGCATCACGGCTCTGGCAGATACTGGCGGGAATAAGCGCGCTATACGCGGTGCTATGGGCATTGCCTGCCTCGGCGCAGCAGCTCAGCCGTTATGCAATGGGGCCGCAATATCAGGTTTCGGTTCGCGGCCTGCCGATGAACTGCCGCGCGTATCGCACGGGGCAATATGTCGCGATCTTCAGCGATCCGATGCTCGACGATGTCGGCATTGCCAGCAGCTACGGCAATCAGCCCTATATCGTGCTCAATCCCAACGTCATGGCCCGCTATTCCGATCTGGTCGCGGTCTGGTGGTTTGCGCACGAATGCGCGCACCATGCGCTGGGCCCGATGAACAGCGAATCGAACGCCGATTGCTTCGCCATCCGGCGGATGCGCGATCTGGGCATCATCCGCCGGCGCGAGCAATTGATCGCCTTTTCGCAGGAACTGCGCAACCTGCCCGGAACGGCGATGGGGCACCTGCCCGGCCCGCTGCGCGCGCAGCATATCGCCGCCTGTGCGCTCAGCTAGGTCACCCCTGTGGGAGTACGCCTAAAGCTTCGTTAACCGGTCTGGCCCTAAAGCACGTGCCCATGGGACGCATGTGGTGAGCGAGAACACTCTTCTTCAGATCGTATATGTCAGCAGCCTGACACCGGGCGCGGAAATCGACCCGACGGCGATGCTGGCAAAGGCACGTCGCAACAATGGACGCGACGGGATCACCGGCATGTTGTTTGCCGATGGCAAGCGCTTTCTTCAGGCGATGGAAGGGCCGCTGGAAAAGGTCGAGGCGACGCTTGCCCGCATCCAATCCGATCCGCGCCATCGCGCGATGGTGGTGCTTTCCAAACGGACGATCGCCGAACGCGAATTCGGGCCATGGGAAATGGCGCATTACCATCGTGCCACCGATGCCGAATTCGTCGATCGCGTGCGCCAGCTGACCCAAGCGGCGGCACCGGCCGTGCGTGCGACGATCGAAGGATTCGTGACGCTGCGCACCGAAGTGCGCAGCTAGCCCTTCCCGGTCGTGTCGGGCGATCAGCCCGGCGACCGCGCCCGGTTTGCCGCGCTGAGCACTGCCCGGACCGAAGCCGTCGCGATGTCCGCGTCGATCCCGACGCCGAATACCGTGCGCCCGTCATCGGTCCGACATTCGACATAGGCCGCCGCCTGGGCATCCGATCCCGCACCGATCGCATGTTCCGAATAATCGACGACATCGAGATTGGGGCCGGTCGAATCCGCCAGCGCGGCGATCACGCCGGAAATGAGGCCATTGCCCTTGCCGCTGATCGAGCGTTCCTCGCCGTCGATCGCCACGCGCCCGACGAACAGGCGCTGTCCGACAGTGCCGCTTTCTTCATAATCGACCAGCGTGAAACGATCCCCCTCGCCGGGGAGATAGACCTGATCGAACAGCTTGCTGATGTCGGCAGCATTGAGCTCGCGGCTGGTTTCGTCGGCGAGGCGCTGTACGTCCTTCGAAAATTCCGCCTGCATCCGCTTGGGCAGTTTGAGGCCGCGATCCTGTTCGAGCACCCAGGCGACGCCGCCCTTCCCGCTCTGCGAATTGACGCGGATGACGGCTTCATAGCTACGCCCCAGATCGGCGGGGTCGATCGGCAGATAGGGGACGTCCCACATCTGATCGTTGCGCGCTTCCTGTGCGGCAAAGCCCTTTTTGATCGCGTCCTGATGGCTGCCCGAAAATGCCGTGAACACCAGTTCGCCGGCATAGGGATGGCGCTGATGCACCGGCAGCTGGTTGCAATATTCGACCGTCCGGATGACTTCGTCGATGTCCGAGAAGTCGAGGCCGGGATCGACGCCCTGGGTGTACATGTTGAGCGCGACAGTGACGAGATCGCAATTGCCGGTCCGCTCGCCATTGCCGAACAGACAGCCTTCGAGGCGATCGGCGCCCGCCATCAGGCCCAGTTCCGCCGCCGCGACGCCGGTGCCGCGATCATTGTGCGGGTGGAGGCTGATGACGACCGAATCGCGGTTGCGGATATGCTTGCAGAACCATTCGATCTGATCGGCATAAATGTTGGGGCTCGCCGCCTCGACCGTCGCGGGCAGGTTGAGGATCAGCGGATGATCGGGCGTCGGACGCAGGATATCCATCACCGCCTCGCAAACCTCGACCGAGAAATCGAGTTCGGCGGTGGAAAAGGTTTCGGGCGAATATTCGAAATGCCAGTCGGTGTCCGGCTGCTTCGCCGCTTCGTCGCGCAGCACCTTGGCACCGTTGATCGCGATTTCGCGCACTTCCTCGCGGCTCATGTTGAACACGATCCGCCGCCATGCCGGGCTGACCGCATTATAGAGGTGGACGATCGCCTGTTTCGCGCCCTTCAGGCTTTCGAAGCTGCGCGCGATCAGATCCTGCCGCGATTGCGTGAGCACCTGCACCATCACATCGTCGGGAATCCGGTCCTGCTGAACCAGGCCGGAGATGAAATCGAATTCGGTCTGGCCGGCCGAGGGAAAGCCGACTTCGATTTCCTTGAGCCCCACCTTCACCAGCAGGTCGAAAAAGCGAGTCTTCTTCTCCCCGTTCATCGGGTCGATCAGCGCCTGATTGCCGTCGCGCAGATCGGTGGACAGCCAGCGCGGCGGATGCGTGATCGTACGGCTCGGCCATTGCCGGTCGGGCAGGTTCACTTGCGGGAATGCGCGGTATTTGACGCTCGGATCGCGTAACATCTCGTCAGGTCTCTCTTCTGCGCGCGCTATTCCAGCACGCGGGGAACATCAGCGGTCGAAGAAGCCCTTAGAGGCGCGCGTGTCTGCACGATCCGCACCTCTAAGGGCGGATAAGTCGAAGTCCGAGCAGGAGCGCGTTTCGCATCATGGCGCGCGATATGGCCCATGGTTCAGCATATGTCCAGCCGCGCAGGGTTAAGCCCGCTTAACGATGAATTGTCGTCTACAATGTAGAACGAACAATCGGAGAGGATCATGTTGCAGCTCGTTTATGTCAGCAGCGTCAATCCCGCCGCCGCCCCGGTGGCGCCCGAGCCAATTCTTGCGGTGGCCCGGCGACTGAACGCGCGCGACGACATTACGGGCCTGCTATATTCGGACGGCCAGCGTTTTCTTCAGGCGCTCGAAGGGCCGGAGGAAGCCGTGGAAGCTGCGTTCGCCCGGATCCAGGCGGATCCGCGCCATCGTGCGATCATGCTCCTGTCGCGCCGCATCACCAGCCGACGCGAATTCGGCGACCGGGACATGGCGCACCACACCAGCGCGGACGATCTCGACACGTTCCTGCATCGCATCCGGGCGCTGGTGGCGCGGGCATCGGACGATGTGCGCGCTACGTTCGAGGGCTTTGTCGAGGTTCGGCGCGCGGCCTGAACCTCATTCGATATCGCTGTCATATTGGGCGAGTGCGCGCTGCACGTCGATTTCGCCGGCATGTTTTTCCTTGAGCGCGGCCAGCGCGGCATCGGTGCCGGTGCAGTTTTCGGAAATGCCGTCGGCGATCTCTTTCTTGCGATCCTCGTCGGTGCCTTCCTCATCCATCCAGCGTTCGCACGCGTCGCGCTTTTGCTTGAAGGCGATGACATCGGCGGGAAGCGTGTCCGCAGGATCCACCATGGTCATGGCATTTTGCGGGCTGGGCGTCGGGGTCGGCGTCGGACTGGGTGTCTCACCCGGCGTCGCGACGATCTCGGCCATCGGCGGCGTATCCGAATAATTCGTCCCGGTCGTGCCCCCGTTTCCGCCGCAACCGGCGAGCGCCAGGCTTCCCGGCAACAGGACCACCAACAACCCCCAAACGCGCATATTCACACCTCCCTTTCCCGCTTGCCGATACTGTTAGCACGGGAATCCGCCCCGGCCTACCGCACCGCTTCGATCAGGCGACGCATATGCGCGACGAAATGCGGCAGCAGCGCAACCAATCATGCCCGCCGCGCTTTCGATTCAGCAACGATCGGGCTTTGCACAGGCGGGACCGCGCGCGGCCAAACCGCGCGGGCAAGGCGTACCGCAAAACGCTTAATCGGACCGGGCTTGGCAGGATGGACACAGCGCGGCACAAAACGCCATCGGGTACGTGCATCTTGCCAAGAAGCGCAGTACATCGTTCATAGCGAACAGGGCTGCGAGGCTTCCCACAAGCCCGAAGCGCTATTCAGGGATAGGCCCCGGCATTTTCAACGGGGCATGGAAGGAGAAGGATATGGCTACCAAAACCAGCGGCGCGCGCGGCGGCATTGCCAAGCCGGTGACTCCCTCGCCGCAGCTCGCGGAAATCACGGGAAGCGCCCCGCTGCCGCGCAGCGAAGTGGTGAGCAAGATGTGGGAATACATCAAGAAGCACAATCTGCAGAACCCGGAAAACAAGCGCGAGATCATCGCCGATGCGAAGCTGAAGCCGATCTTTGGCCGCGACAAGGTGACCATGTTCGAAATGAACAAATATCTCAGCAATCACATGAGCTGACGGCCGCGGGAGCCGGCACCGCCGGCTCCCCGGGTTGTCTCGGGCAGGGTCCCTGCCCCCATTTTACTGCGCGGCGTCGATTTCCGCCGCCCAGGGGTCGGGCCCCGCCACTGCTTCGCCCGCCCGCGTGAAATCCATCAACAGGTCGGTGTCGCGCGCATAACGCGGCCATTGCGGCAGCCCCGCGCCGTTCGGATCGCCGGTCTTGACGAAATTCACCAGATAGTCGCTGATCGTGTCGCCGACCGCCCGGTCCGTGGCCGTGGTGGCATCGCCATATTTGATCGCGGCATTGTCGAAGAAATAGGGAATGTCGCTGGCGTGATAGGCGCCATCCCAGTCGAGCGACCCGGCAACATAGGAAAAGCGATATTCCCACACCGGAACGCCATGATCGGCGATCGCGCCGGACGCCTGGCGCGCGCCCGCGACCATATAGCCGGTCCTGCCGCCGATATCCGCGCTCGTCGCGCCGATCAGCATCGGCACCTGCGCAAATTCGCCGCTGTCATAGGCCGCGCCCATATCCACGCTGACCGTGCCGTCGACGAAGGGACGCGAGAAGGTTTTCGGCCCCGGCGCGGACATGGTGGCAAGATTGAGCCCGCCGGTGACATCGTCGGCGCTCAGCGCGCGCAATTTGTCCATGGCATCGGCGGCCTGGGGGTCGATGCCGTGCGCGCGCGCGAAATTCGCGCTGATTGCCTCGACATCGGCGGTGTGGGGCGCATCATCCGAGCGGCCGGCGCCGCCCGACAGGATCACCGCCTTTTGAAACAACCCGCGGGCGCGCGGCGAGGTGACGAGCTGGTGCACCGACATGCCGCCCGCGCTTTCGCCGATAATCGTCACATTGTCCGGGTCGCCGCCAAATGCGGCAATGTTTCGCTGCACCCATTTCAGCGCGGCGATCTGATCCATCGTGCCGAAATTGCCGAGCCGCCCGTCATAGAGATTCTCGTCCTTCATCTGCGGCATCGCAAAGGTCCCGAACCGGCCCAGGCGATAGTTGAAGCTGAAGAACAACACGCCCTTTTTCGCCATATTGGCACCGGCATAGGTGGGCGGCGAAGCGCCCCCGTTCACAAATCCGCCGCCATAGATCCACACCACGACCGGCAGCTTGCCGGTCGCGCCCGCAGGCTTCCAGACATTGGCGTAGAGGCAATCTTCGGCAGGCGTGGTGCCGAGCGGCGCAGCATCGCTGGGGAACGGCAGCTGCATGCAATCGGACGCATAGGCAGTCGCATCGCGCACGCCCTGCCAGTCGGCCATCGGCTGTGGTGCGCGCCAGCGAAAGCGCCCGACCGGCGGCGCGGCGAAGGGAATCCCCTTCCAGCTTTCGACGCCGTTCTCGATCTTTCCGCGCAGCGCGCCATTCTCGATCGTCACGACCGGCTGTGCGGTCTGCGCCTGAACCAATACCGGCATAGCCGCTGCTGCGATCAGCGCGATGCTGCAGGCGAAACGCTTCATGGCAACCTCTCCAGTCATGCCTGCCGCTGTCCCGCGCTGCGGCAGGCGATTGGTGTCCCGGAGAGGATTCGAACCTCCGACCTCCAGATTAGGAATCTGCTGCTCTATCCTACTGAGCTACCGGGACACGGGTTGCGTGGGTAGATTTGCGCGCGGGGCGGGTCAACGCGGAAAGCGCAGTTGCCGACGCCGTAATGCGCGTGCCTAATTCCGCGCTTCGGGTGGCACCACCGGAAAGGGGAGCGGCGCGACCGCCAGCCCGTCCTCGATCATCTCGCGCGTTTCCTCTGGCGTTGCCTGGCCATGAATCGGCGCATGATCCTCTTCGCCTTCATGCATCGCCCGGGCGCGTGTGGCGAAGCTCTTGCCCACCCATTGCGAATTTTGGAGCGCCTTTGCCTGCATCTGCGCCAGCGCGGCAAGCGCGGCCTTCACCGCTTCAGGCGAGGGCGCCTCGGCCGGCGGCGACGGCTTCGCGTCCGGCGTTGCAGAAGCGGGCAGCGGCTTTGGTGCAGGGCTTTCCGATCTGCGATTGCCCTTGGTGCCGACATTGGGCGCCATCAGCGCCTTGCCGACATCGCCATCGCCGCACATCGGACAGGCAAGCATGCCCCCGGCCTTCTGCTCTTCATAGGCTGCGCTCGATCCGAACCATGCTTCGAACACATGCCCCTGCCCGCATTTGAGGTCGAACACGATCACAGCGTTTCGACTTCAGGAATCGGGCGGCGATGTTGCAGGACCGGTACGCGGGCGCGGGCGTCGGTGACCCGGGCCTGGTCGATTTCGGCAAAGCCCACGCCGGGCGCTTCGCCCATGTCGAGCAATATTTCACCCCAAGGATCGACCGCGAGCGAATGGCCATAGGTGGCGCGGCCATCCTCATGCTCGCCGGTCTGTGCCGCCGCGATGACGAAGGACGCTGCCTCGATCGCGCGGGCACGCAGCAGAACATGCCAATGCGCCGCACCGGTCGGCCGGGTGAATGCGGCGGGCAGCGCGAACAATGTCGCCCCGGCATTGCTCAATGCGCGAAACAGGTCGGGGAAACGCAGGTCGTAGCAGATGGCAAGGCCAAGGCGCCCCAGCGGCGTATCGACCAGCACGGCTCTGTCGCCACCGGTATAGACGGCGGATTCGCGCCAGCTTTCGCCGGTCGGCAAATCGACGTCGAACAAATGCATCTTGTCGTATCGGGCACGGATTTCGCCGCGATCGTCGATCACGAAACCGCGATTGGCGAGCTTTCCGTCCTCGCGCAGCAAGGCGAGCGATCCGATATGCGCCCAGATGCCGTGTTTTGCCGCCGCGTCGCGCATCGCGGCGAGCACCGGATCCTCCGCTTCCTGCGTCAGATGCGCGGCGGCGCGCTTGCGATCGCGGTCGAGCAGGCCCGACATTTCCGGCGTGAAGAGCATCGCCGCGCCCTCGCCCGACGCTTGCGCCATCGCGTCGGTCATGACCTTCGCATTGGCGGCGGGATCGATCCCGCTGGTCATCTGAAGAATCGCGGCGCGGCTCATCCGTTCAGCATCGCGTCCAGCTTGCCGTCACGCTCAAGCGCGGCGAGATCGTCCGACCCGCCGACATGCGTTCCGTCGATGAATATCTGGGGCACGGTGGTGCCGCCATTGGCGCGATCGAGCATCTCCTGGCGTTTGGGACCGCCCATGGTGATATCGAATTCCTCATATTCCGCGCCCTTGCTGGCGAGGAGATTCTTCGCCCGCGAGCAATAAGGACAGAATGCCTTGGTGTAGATTTCGACTTTTGCCATATCGTCCCCCGAGTTGTGGTGCGCCGCGTCGCTTGTCAATCTACGGCTTCTCCGGGAAGAACGCGCGCCCAGCATAAAAGGATCACTTGCGCGGCTCCGGCACGCTTGAGCAGGCTTGCGCAGGCCTCCGATGTCGCGCCGCTGGTATGGACATCGTCGACCAGCAGAATGCGTTTGCCGGAAACCGCTTCTTTCGCACCCGGCGCGAGGGCGAAGGCGCCCGCCACCACCTTGCGCCGCTGGCGCGGGCCCATGCCGCGCAATGGGGGCGTGGCCCTGGTCCGCACCAGCAGGTCGCGCGCGATCGCAACGCCGCTGGTCCGGCCCAATGCCTGCGCGATCAGCAGCGACTGGTTATAACCGCGTCGCCACAGGCGCCAGCGATGCAGCGGCACCGGGATCAGCAGATCGGCATCGGCGGGCATCAGCCGGGCCATCGCCTGCGCCATCGTATCGGCGGCGGCCATCCGCCCGCCATATTTGAGCTTCAGCGCGACATGCCGCGCAATATCGCCATAGGCGACCGCCGCGCGGATGCCATCATGCGGCGGCGGATCGGCCAGGCATTGCCCGCATTGTGCGCCCGGCCCCAGGTCATATTCGAACGGCGCGCGACAGGTGGCGCACCAGGGTTCGCCCAGAAACCGCAATTGCCCCCAGCAAGCAGCGCAGAAATCATGATCGGTGCGGGTAACCGCCGAACAGCCGGGGCAGCGCGGCGGCAACGCGAAATCGGCAATCCGGGCAAGCGGCGCGAGCGAGACCATGACCGGCTTGTCGCCGCCCGCGCGAGCCTGCACAAGCGCCGACTATGACTCCGCCCGAAATCTTTGACCGCGCGCTGCGCCGCCGCCGCCGTGACCGCGCGGCGCCTCTATATGCCGAATTCGATTTTCTCCGCGCGCATATGCTGGAGGGGATTGCCGAGCGGCTGGGCGATGTGACGCGCGAATTCGGCGACGTGCTCGATCTGGGCAGCTTCGACGGCGCTTTCACGCTGCCCGGCACGCGAATCACGCGAATCGACGCGGGCGCACGCTTCGCCGCGATGGCGGGAGGGGTGCAGGCGGACGAGGATCGCCCAAATTTTCCCGATGGCAGTTTCGATCTGATCGTTTCGGTGGGCGTGCTCGATCAAGTCAACGACGTGCCCGGCGCGCTGGCGCTGGCGCGGCGCGCGCTGCGGCCCGACGGATTGTTCCTGGGAGCGTTTCTGGGTGGGGACAGCCTGGCGACGCTGCGCCGGGCGTTTCTCGAAGCGGAAGGCGACCGCCCGGTGGCGCGGTTTCACCCGCGAATCGATGTACGCGCCGCCGGCGACCTGTTGTCGCGCGCCGGCTTTGCGCTGCCCGTGGCCGATGTCGAGACGCTGACCGTGCGCTATGCGGGCGTCGGCAATCTGTTGCGCGACCTGCGCGGCATGGCGGCGTCCAACCTGTTGCCCGGCACGCCGCCGCTACGGCGCGATACCGTGGCACGTGCCGCCGAAGCCTTTGCCCGGCAGGCGGACGCGGACGGACGCACGGCGGAGCGATTCGACATCGTCTATCTGACCGGCTGGGCACCCGATCCGAGCCAGCCCAAACCCGCCCGCCGCGGCAGCGCGACGGCATCGCTGGCGGATGCCCTGAAAGCCAGAGACTGATCGCGTTCGGGGACGCAGGGGGGGCCGATCCGTCCCCGCTTGCGAACTCAGGCGCCCAGTTCGCGCAATTCGCTTTCGATCTGCGCGCGCTGGTTGTCATCCGCCGATGCGAGTTGGGCGCGGAGCGCTTCCTTGCGCCCGTCCTTCATTCCGCCGACGATTTTCGCGAATTTCTTCGACAGCACGACCATGCCCAGCGCGATCAGCGTCCACACGGTCAGCACCAGCGACCAGGTCCCGATCTCTTCCTTGGCCGAATCGGAATAGCGCAACGCCATTTCGGATGTCTGGGACATTTTGTAGAAAAACAGCAGCCAGCCGAGCACCGCGCCCCCGAGCAGCCAGCGCCCGATCTTCTGCATCCTGGCCAGCTTTTCTTCGGATTCGCGCAATTCGCCTGCGGTCGGATTTTCCTTGCTCACGACAACCTCTCCTTTGCCCCCGACGGGGTCTGTCTTGCCATTTTTCGAGGAGAGATTGAGGAAACCGGAGCCTGGCTTCAGGCAAGGCCCGTCCAGGTCAGAAGTAAATTCGACAAATTTATCAAATGCTTATCGCGCAAAAATGCGCATTGGCCCCCGATCACCCCTCCTCTGCCAATAATCGAGCAAGGAAAGATCTGAATTTCAAGCCTTCAAAGCGTCCCGCATGCTTTCACCGCTATCGCAGAGACATGGCGAAGGTTGTTCAGATCAGCGCTTCGAGCAAGCCGATCAGCGGCTTGTCAGCCGGCGGCATTTCCAGCGCGTGAAGCTCTAACGGGCGAACCCATTTGAGCGCGCTGGCATGTTTTGCCTGCGGCATCCCGGACCATTTGCGCAATGCATAGAGCAGCAGCAACAGATGCCGGTCGCCGAGCGGCTCGCTGGCGAAGGTCGCCGGGGCGAGACATGCCGTCTCCACTGCGATCCCCAGTTCCTCGGCCAGTTCGCGGGCCAGCGCGGCTTCCGGCACTTCGCCGGCTTCCACCTTGCCGCCCGGAAATTCCCACAAGCCGGCCATGGGTTTGCCGGGCGGTCGCTGCTGCACCAGCACGCGCCCGTCGCCATCAACCAGCGCGGCGGCGACGACGAAGAGAAGGGAAGACCGGTTTGCTACAAGGGACACGTTGAGCACTTCATTAAGGAAGAATCGCTACCTCTTGTAGAGATGCGAGTTAAAGAAACCAGCGATGCGTAAGCTCGCCGCGACACTGATCCGGCTGACGCGCGACTGCCGTGGGGCAAGCGCGGTGGAATATGGATTCATCCTGGCGCTGATCGTTCTCGCGCTGATCACCAGCCTGATGGCGCTCGCCGATGTCACCACCGGCATGTGGAACAATGTGTCGGAAAAGGTCGTCCGGGCTTCTCAGTAAGTCCGCTTAAGCCTTTTTCAACCTCCGACACCTACCGTCCGATCTGCCGAACCGGTTCTCCGGTGCGGCCGGGTGACTGAAGTTTCATGGAACACTGGAGACCGGACATGCAGAAGATTCGTAATTTCCTGAAGAACAGCAAGGGCGCGACCGCCATCGAATATGGTCTGATCGCAGCTCTGATCGCCGTTGCCGCCATCGCCGCGATGCAGGGCCTGGGCAACAATCTGAAGAACACCTTCAACAACGTTTCGTCGAACATGAAGAGCACCTAGTCTCTAGGTTTTTCAAGATTCTACGCGAACGACTGGCGGCGGGGCTTCGGCTCCGCCGCTTTTTTATGGGTGCAAGGCAGATCGGGCGGAACGTGCCGCCGCCAGACGATCAGAGGCGGCCCATCGCCAGGAATTTGGCACGGCGCGCCTGACGCAACCCTTCGGGCGAACCGCCGTCGAGATCGTTGAGTGCCGATTCGATGGCATCGCCCAGCGCGCGAATCGCCACCTTGGGATCGCGATGCGCGCCGCCCAGCGGCTCGGCAACGATTCGGTCGATCACACCCAGTTCCTTCAGATGCTGGGCAGTGACCTTCATCGCTTCGGCGGCGTCCGCCGCCTTGTCCGCGGTGCGCCACAGGATCGAAGCGCAGCCTTCGGGTGAAATCACCGAATAGACCGCATGCTCCATCATCAGCACGGTATTGCCCGATGCGAGCGCGATCGCGCCGCCCGAGCCGCCCTCGCCCAGAATCGCCGACACCAGCGGCACCCCCAGATTGAGGCATTGTTCGGTCGAGCGGGCAATGGCTTCGGCCTGTCCGCGCTCTTCGGCCTGCACGCCGGGAAAGGCGCCCGACGTATCGACCAGAGTCACGACCGGAAGGCCGAACTTGTCGGCCAGCCGCATCAGCCGGATCGCCTTGCGATAGCCCTCCGGCTTGCCCATGCCGAAATTATGCTTGAGCCGGCTGGCGGTATCGTCGCCCTTTTCATGGCCGATCACCATCACGCGGCGTCCGCGAAACCGACCCAGCCCGCCCATGATCGCATTGTCGTCGGCAAAGGCGCGATCGCCGCCCAGCGGCATGAAATCCTCGATCAGCTCGGCGACATAATGTTTGAAATGCGGACGTTCGGGATGACGGGCGACCTGAGTCTTCTGCCACGGCGTCAGCCGGGCATAGGTGTCGGTCAGCATCTTGTCGGACTTGGCCTGAAGCTTCGCGACTTCCGATTCGATATCCACGGCGCCATCGGCCGCAGTCTGGCGCAGCTCGTCGATGCGACCCTGAAGCTCCGCAATCGGCTTTTCGAAATCGAGAAAGGTGGCCATCCGGCGCCTGAAATCCTGTTGTCTGCCCAAAAGCCGCGCATTGCACCCGCGCCGCCAACTCCATGCGGCCTAGGTGCGTCCGGCGCCTTCGTCAACGCGCGAGGTCGGCCAGGGGATGCCGCTGATTGACCAGTTCGACGAGTCGGCGGCTGTCGACATGGGTATAGATCTCGGTCGTGGCGATGTCGGCATGGCCTAGCATCGCCTGCAGCGCGCGCAGATCCGCACCGCCTTCGAGCAGGTGCGTGGCAAAGGCGTGGCGCAACACATGCGGGCTTACCCGATCGGGCGCGATGCCGGCCTCTCCCGCCAGCGCGCGGATGATCTGGAACAGGCGGACGCGCGACAAATGCCCCTTTCCCGACGGGAAAAGCCAGGGTTTTTCCACCGGCACATGGTCGCGCCATGCGGCAACCGCGGCACGCGCACGGTCGCTGATCGGCACCAGCCGCTCGCGCCCGCCCTTGCCGCGCAGGATCAGATAGGGGCGGTCGGGCGCCACGGCATTGCGCGGCAGGGCGACCAGCTCGCTCGCGCGCAGCCCGGAGCCGTAGAGCAGCTCCACCAGCGCGGCGAGCCGCAGATCGCGCGGGTCGGGCGGCACCCGCGCTATGCGCGCGGCGATCGCCGCGAACAGCGCGTCGACGTCGGCGACCGACAAGGTACGCGGCAGCGGCCGAGTCGCGCCGGGGCGCGGCAACGCGCCGCCCGGATCGTCGCTGCGCAGCCCCTCATCGGCCAGAAAGGCGTAAAAACGCCGCAGCGCCGCCGATTTGCGCGCCACCGTGCTGCGCGCCAGCGACATCCATTCGGCACCCAGCCGCTCGAGATCCTCGCGCCCCGCCTCGCCCAGCCGCCCGCCGAGAAATTCGGAAGCGAGCCGGAGGTCGGTGGCATAGGCGGCGATCGTGTTGCCTGCGGCCCCCGCCTCGGCAGCCATCATCTCCAGAAACCGCTCGATCAGCGCAGCGTCGTTCGCCGACACGCTCATGCGGCCGTGTCGGCGGAACGAATCACGCCCGCGTGATCGCCTCGACGGCGATCATCCGCGCATAATTTTCCATGCCCGCCGCGCGCAGCGCCGCGACGATATGGAACAGCGCTTCGGGCTGTACCTGCGACCAGCGATAGGTCTGCATCGCCAGTGCGGAAAGCAGCACCACGGTCCCGGCATCGCCGCGCCGACCTGCAGCGTCGATTTCCTGGGTCCAGAGATTGCTGGCCCCGATCGGCACATCGAGCGCGGACGCCATGCGTTGCGCGTCATTGTCCTCAAGCCGCCCGAGCCCCGCCAGACCGGCGAAGAAAAGCTGTGCCCTGCGACGATCGAAATTGGCGCGATAGCTGTCGGCATCGCTATAGGAAATGCGCGCGCCCGGCGTCATGTCCGCCAGCGTCAGCATCGCCCAGCCATTGGTGCCGCGCGCGACGACGCTCTCCCACGCCTGTGCCTGCTGAGTCAGGCCGGTGCTGAGCATCGACGCGATCAGCAGGTCCGCATCCTCACTCAGATCGCTGCTCGCCGGAAGCCGCCCCGCCGCGCGCGCAGTAAGGATCAGGCGCGCATAATGGCGGCGCGAATCCCCCGGCGCTTCCCACAGGCTGCGCATCGCCGTAACGCGGTCGGCCGCACGCGCAGCGGCATAGGCGGTGCGCAAATCGCGCGCCGTTGCCAGTTCCGCGCTGTTGCCATCGTCGTTGGCGGCGATTTCGCCATAAAGATCGACCAGCCCGGCGTTCGAAAACACGCCATTTGCCGCCGCCAGTTCGGCATCGGCGACCCGCAATCCGGGATCGGGGCGCGGCGAAAGCGCATACCAGTAGCGCAGCTGCGGCCGGACGCCCTGCATCAGCCGATCGGGAATTTCGACATTGCCCGCCATCGCCAGGCCATATCGCCAAGTCGTCAGGCGATTGACGCTGTTCCATTCGATCGTCACGGCACGCGCACCCGATGCACCGGTCGCAATCACTTTTTCGGCGAGCAGCGTATCGATATCGTTGCGCGATCCGCGACGTGTGCCTTGCTGCACCAATTCTTCGGCGCGCTTCGACTTGCCGACCAGCCCGGCGCACATCGCCTGGGCAAGCACCCAGCCGCGCGCGGGCAGGGTTTCGGCGCCACGATCGGCATAGGGGCACACCGCCGCAGGATCGCCATTGGCGAGCGCGACCTGCATCCCCGTCTGCATCAGCCAGGGCGAATAATCCTCGGTATCGACCGACTGGACGAGCAGCCGCGCGGCAACCGATTCGCCCATGCGGAGCAACAGCCATGCGCGCTCTGCCGTGAAATCGGCGCCGGAAATGCCCTGCGGCGTGTCGATCCGGGACATCAGGGCGCGGCGCAGCGCGATCGAAAGCCAGCGCGACGCGATCGGCGCGTCGAGCCGCCGCATCAGAATCTGAAGATAGCGTCCGTTCGACCGGCCGAACGAATCATGCGCGAAGGGCGGATTGCCATAGGCGACCGTACCGACCCGCGCCGTGGAGCGGCGGGCGAATTCGGGCAGTTCGTACCGCGAATAATCGACGGTCGACAGCGTCGGAGTCGGCTGAGGCGCAGGCGATTCGCCGCCGGTTTCCGCGCTTTGCGAAGGCGATGCGGGAATCGGCTGCACAATCGCCGGACGCGGCGCCGGGTTGGGAGCGCGCGTCGGTTGCGGCGCCGGCGGCGTCGTATCGGGCTCGCCGAATCCCGGCGGCAGCAGCGATTCGGGCGCGTCCTGGCGGTCCTGCCGATCCTGGCCGAGCGCGGGAATCCCCGTCCCGGCGGCCAGCAATGCGAGCGCGATTGCCCCGAAGGCGACGTTACTGCGAGAGATTTTCAAGCGGAACGACCTTTTCAACACGAACCGGCTCCTGTTCGCTATTGCGGCCGGCGAGAAAGAACAGGCCGCCAACCAGCAACAACAGGACGACGACCAGAGCGATGAGCGAACGGGGCATGGAACAGGGTCCGTGGACAGAGGAAAATCGGGTCGGCGGCCTTTTGCCCGAGACCCACGCTGGCTGTATAGCCCCAACTGTCATGTTACAAACCGATGTCAGTCACGCGACCTGGAGCGGCAAGCCGATCGTATTGATCGGGCTGATGGGCGCAGGCAAGTCGACCGTGGGTCGCCGGCTGGCCCAGCGGCTGCATCTGCCGTTCGTCGATGCCGATTGCGAGATCGAAGCGGCGGCGGGCATGACGATTCCGGAAATTTTCGACAAATTCGGCGAGCCGCATTTCCGCGACGGCGAACGGCGCGTGCTGGCGCGCCTGATCGACGACACCACGCCCAAGGTGATCGCGACCGGGGGCGGCGCGTTCCTGAACGACGATACGCGCGCGCTGATCCTCGAACGGACGCTGGCGATCTGGCTCGACGCCGAACCGCATGTCCTGGCCGAACGCGTCAGCCGTCGGGACTCGCGCCCGTTGCTACGCGATCGCGATCCGATCGAAGTGCTTACCGAACTCGCACGCGTGCGAAATCCGGTCTATGCGCTCGCGCCGATCCGCGTCGAAAGCATCGCGATGCCGCACGACGTAACCGTGAACGAGATTTTGAAGGCTCTGGGTCTGTGACCATCGTCCCCGTCGCGCTGGGCGCACGCAGTTATGACATTCGTATCGAGGCGGGGCTGATTGCCCGCGCCGGCGATATACTCGCACCCTTTTCGCGTGGGCGAACGATGGCGATCGTTTCCGACGAGAATGTCCGCCCGCATCTTGCCGCGTTGCAGGCGAGCATGGAAATGTCAGGGATCGCCAGCGAGGCAATCGTGCTGCCGCCCGGCGAAGCTACCAAGAGCTGGGCACAGCTGGAGGCGCTGACCGACCGGCTGCTCGATCTGGGTATCGAGCGCGGCGATCATGTGATCGCACTGGGCGGCGGAGTGATCGGCGATCTGGTCGGCTTTGCGACTTCGATCCTCAAGCGCGGATGCGGCTTCATCCAGATTCCCACCACGTTGCTGGCGCAGGTCGACAGTTCGGTCGGCGGCAAGACCGCGATCAACAGCCGCGCGGGCAAGAATCTGATCGGCGCGTTTCACCAGCCGGCAATGGTGCTGATCGACCCGCAGGTGCTCGATACGCTGGGCCCGCGCGACCTGCGCGCCGGCTATGCCGAGGTCGTCAAATATGGCCTGATCGACGATCCGGAATTTTTCGCCTGGTGCGAAGCGAACGGCGCCGCGCTGCTTGCCGGCGATCCCGCCGCGCGCGCATATGCGATCGCACGATCGGTAACCGCCAAGGCGCGCATCGTCGCCGAGGATGAGCGCGAGACGACCGGCAAGCGCGCTCTGCTCAATCTGGGCCACACATTCGGCCATGCGTTGGAAGCGGAAACCGGTTTTTCCGACAAACTGCTCCATGGCGAAGGCGTGGCGGCGGGCATGGCGCTGGCGTTCGGCTTTTCGGTTGCTCAGGGCATTTGTCCGGGGGCAGATGCCGATCGCGTCGCCGCGCATCTGCGCGATACCGGCCTGCCGCACGATCTCGCCTCGGCGGGAATCGCGGCAAGCGGCGAAACGCTGGTCGCGCATATGCTGCACGACAAGAAAATGGATGCCGGTACGCTGCCCTTCCTGCTCGCGCGCGGGATCGGGCAAAGCTATCTCGACAAGACGGTGTCGCTGGACGACGTCGCGGCGTTTCTCGACCGGCAGCACGTGCCGGCCTGACATTACTGCCGCTGGTAGTGGGGACAGGATAGGCCGTTCCCGTTCGTGCCGAACTGCGAAAAGCTCAGCACAAACGGTGGGCGCGTCGGGAGCCTAGGCGGCGAGTTCGACCGTCAGCGTCGTTGCCTGCGGCTGGATCGAACGAACGGTCACTGCCGCGTCGTCACCTTCGCCGCGTTCGACGGCGGCGATCTGAATCGCGGTCACCGAATCGCCATTGCCTTCACCCGGCGCGACCACGGCCTGTGCGCCGTCTTCGCGGGTTTCGAGTTCTTCGAACACGTACACGCCCTGCGCGTCGAGATAGAAGGTGTTTTCGCCGAAATGGCCCTGCAGCCCGGAATCGGCAGCGGCCGTTTCGGGAATGGGGGTCAGGCCGGTCTTGTCCTTGATCGTGTCGATCTGCTGCTGATCGAGCTTCATCGTGCGGTCTCCTGTTGCGAGCACGGGAGGGACGCGCCTGGGAAGCGAGCCCCGGGGACGCCGATTGGCGCCACGGCGGAGGCACAAGCCTATCGAACTTCGCCCGGCAGGTCCAACCCGGCGCGCCGCGATCCGCCCCGGCGGCGCCACACATTGCCCCGCAGCGCGGATGCCCCTAGCCTGCCGCGCAATCCACGAAACAATATGCGAAAGCTGTCATGCGAATCCTTTTCTCCCTTCTGGCGCTGATCGCGCTCGCCCCTCTGCCCGCCGCGGCGCAAAGCGGGGATGGTTCGTCCGAAATGCGCGTCGCCCCGATCCTGACCACGCCCGAAGCGCGGGACGTATGGACCCATGCAAAGCCCGAAGAGGCACGTGTCACGCATGTCTCGCTCGACCTGACTGCCGATTTCGACGCCAAAGAAATGCGCGGCACCGCGACGCTGGAAGTGATTTTCGCGCAGGGAGCGAAGCAGGTTATTCTCGACGACGCCGGGCTGGTGATCGAAAGCATCACCGATGTCGAAGGCGCGCCGCTCGAATGGCATGTCGGCGAGGCATCGCCCAATATTGGCGCACCGCTGATCATCGCCCTGCCCCGTGCCGATGCGGCGATCAGCAAGCCCGACGATCCGCAACCCAATATGCGCGTCATCCATATCCGCTATCGCTCGGCACCGGGCGCGAGTGCGCTGCAATGGCTGCCGCCCGAACTGACGGCGGGCAAGGCGCATCCCTATCTGTTCAGCCAGGGTCAGGCGATCGAGAATCGCAGCTGGATTCCCACGCAGGATTCGCCCGGCATTCGCCAGACCTGGGACGCCACGATCACGGTTCCTGCGGATCTGGTCGCAGTGATGAGCGGCAACCGCATGATTCCCGATGGCGTGGCGGCGGGCGACAGCCATCGCAGCTTCTATTTCGTGATGGACAAGCCGGTGCCGCCCTATCTGATCGCGATGGCGGTCGGAAATCTGAAGTTCCGGGAGCTTGGCCCGCGCACCGGCGTGTGGACCGAGCCGGAAATGCTCGACAAGGCGGCCTATGAATTCGCCGATGTCGAAAAGATGGTCGATGCGGCGGAATCGCTTTACGGCCCCTATCGCTGGGGTCGCTATGACATGCTGCTGCTGCCGCCGAGCTTTCCCTATGGCGGCATGGAAAATCCGACGCTGACCTTCCTCACGCCGACGCTGCTGACCGGCGACCGTTCGAACACCGATGTCGTCGCGCATGAGCTGGCGCATAGCTGGTCGGGCAATCTCGTCACCAACGCCACCTGGTCGGACAGCTGGCTCAACGAAGGCTTCACCACCTATTTCGAAAACCGGATCATGGAGGCGCTCTATGGTCCCGAACGCGCCGCCATGTATTCGGATCTCGACTGGGACGGCATGGAGCGCGACATCAAGGCCGCCGGCGGCAGTGATGCGCCGAGCACGCGGTTGCACGGCGATCCGGGCGAAACGTTCGGCCAGCTCGATTATTTCAAGGGATCGAACTTCCTGCGGATGATCGAACACACTGTCGGCCGCGAGCGGTTCGATGCATATCTGAAAGGCTATTTCGATCGTCACGCCTTTCAGCCGCAGACGACTGCCGGCTTCCTTGCCGATATTCGCGAGCATCTGGTGCAGGGCGACGAAGCGCTGGAAGCGAAGCTGAAGCTCGACCAATGGGCCTATCAGCCCGGCCTGCCCGACAATGCCGTGCATATCGAATCGGCGACGCTGGCCAAGGTCGACGCCGATCTGGCGGCATTCAAATCGGGCGCTGCCGTGTCGGCGATCGACACCGATGGGTGGAGCACGCAGGAATGGCTGCGCTTCCTCAACGGCCTGCCGCGCGAACTGCCCGAGGCACGGCTTGCCGAGCTGGACGACACGCTGCACCTGTCGCAATCGACCAATGCCTATGTCCGCTCGGCATGGCTCGAACTGGCGATCGCCAACCGCTATGAGCCCGCACTGCCCGCGCTGTATGAATTTGCAGGTCAGGTCGGGCGCGGGCTGCTGATCCGTCCGCTCTATGCCGGACTGATGGCGCAAGGCGAATGGGGCGCGAAGATCGCCGCTGACCTGTTCGAAAAGTCGAAGGCGACTTATCACCCGACCACGGCGGCGCAGATCGCGCGGATCGTGAGCGGCACGGCGACGGGCGAATAGGCAACGCTTGCGGGACGTCGTGGCCCCGGCCCCGGCATCCCGCGCAGCGCGGTCATTGACGGTTCATCCCCTCGCCGCAAGGATGGCGCGACAACGACGCATCCGGGGGGAGCAATGCCATGTTGACTGCAATGATCGCGATCGGGCTGGCCGGAACGCCCCCGTGCGACTTTCCCGAGCAATGGGCCTATTGGCTGCGCATCCCCGAAATGCCGGCGCGGCCCGGTGCGACGCTGCGGCTCGAACCGGAAGCAGGGGTTTCGTATAATTGGGTCTCCGTACCCACGGATTGCATCAAACGATGGGAAGTCAGCGACCCGGCGATGGCCGATGTCGATCCCGAAACCCGGCAACTCCATATCCATGACGATGCCGTGCCCGGCACGCGGATCACGATCAGCTATACCAATTTGCAGGATCGCCGCAGTTCGGCATCGGTGCTGATCGTCGGGGCGGAAGAAAAGGTGCTGACCGGTGCGCGTCGCCAGAGCGGGCTGGAAAATTGCGCAGCCGGGCGATCGATCGGCGAGATGGTGTTCCGGGACGACGGCAGCTTTTCGGTCACCTATCAACCATTTGAAAGCTATCAGGATTATTGGGGCCGCTATATTTACGATCCCGTCACCGGCGCGCTGGCGATGACGGTGACGGGCGGCAATCTCATCCCCGAACCGCTCGACCTATGGGGTTCGGCCTATTTCAACGCGGACGGAAAGCTGGTTCTGGATGGCGTGTTTCTGGGCGCAGCGCCGCCGCCCCAACCCGATAGCTGCCGCTATATCTTTGGCTGAGCGCGTCAGCCGCCGCGCAGCGCACTGACCGCAAGCCACAGCCAGCCCAGGATCAGAGCGGTCCCGCCGATCGGCGTGATCGCGCCCAGCCAGCGCGGCAGACCGAGCGCCATCAGATACAGCGTACCGGCAAAGATCAGCGCGCCGACCACGAACAGCCAGCCCGAGGTGCGAAAGCCCATCTGCGCGGCAACCAGCGCCGCGACGGCATGAACGAGCTGATATTGGCCGCCGGTGCGCAGCCATTCGGCCGCTTCGCCGCTCGCGCCATGCGCGCCGAACGCCCCGGCGCCGACCGCCATCGCGCCCGAAAGCGCAGCGAGGATGACAAGCAGGTTCATGACAGCGTTCCCCTAAATTCCCAATTCAACCAGTCGGCGCGAAACCCATCCGCTCGCGAAAAGACCGGTTCTTCATTCGCTCTCCGCTTTCCGCACTGCGGCGGCGGGCGTCGCGTGCGTGAACATCCGGTCGCGGGCGGCGCGGATGTCGCCGCTTTCCTTTTGCGCCTTCAGCCGGTCCTTGTCGCGGTCGCGATATTCGTCTTCGGTCCGGGCGATTTCACTTTCGTCGACGCCCACCGACTGCATCGCCTGACGCGCCATCGTGATCGCCGATTCGAACACTTCGCGCACGACGCCGGCAACCGGCGCGCCGCGTATCTTCAGGATGCTGCGCCGGTCATAGACGCGCACGAAGATCGTCGCATCGGGAAAGGCGTTGCGAACGCCATGCAGCATTTCGGCTTCAAAGGGGTCGCCATCGATGCAGAAACAGATCAGCTGCGCCTCATGCGCTCCGGCCTGTCGCAGGATATCCAGCCGCGTGCCGTCGCCATAATAGACTTTCATGCCAAAGGTGCCGGCGGTTTCGATCATTTCGACATCGCGATCGATCAGCGTGATCGTCAGCCCCTGCCCCAGCAGCATCTGGGCAACTGTCTGCCCGAACCGGCCATAGCCGACGATGATCGCGCTGGCGCCGTCCTGTTGCGGCGCGTCCAGCCCTTCGGCCACCGGTTCGGGTTCGGTGCGCAGCTTGCGCGTCGCCATCATCAGGAACGGCGTCGTTGCCATCGACAGCGTGACGATCGCGCCGAACAGGCTCGCGGCGGAATTTTCGATGAGAAAGGCGTTCTGTGCCTGCGCAAAGAGGACGAAGCCGAACTCGCCGCCCTGGCTGAGCAACAATCCGACCGCGAATGCCTGTCGCCAGGGCAGGGCGGAAACCCGCGCAATCACTGTGATGACGGCGGTCTTGGAGATGATCAACGCGGTCGCCATGCCGATGACGAACAGCGGGCGCTCGGCAATCGCGTGCAGGTCCAGCGTCATGCCGACCGCGACGAAGAACAGGCCGATCAGGATCGAACGGAACGGTTCGACATCGGCTTCGAGTTCATGGCGATAGGGCGTGTCGGCAAGCATCACGCCGGCGATGAAGGCGCCCAGCGCGATCGACAGGCCCAGCGCCTGCATCACCGCCGCCGCAGCGATGACAGTGAACAGCCCGGCGAACACGAACATTTCCCGCTCGCCCAGATTGCCGATCAGGCGGAACAGCGGGCGGAGCAGATACCGCCCGGCAAGCACCAGCCCGACCACGGCGACGACCGTGTAGAGACCGAGCAACCAGCCCGGAGGCCCCTGGGCATCCGCCGGATTGCGCGACAGCGCAGCGATGATCGTGATCAGCGGGACGATCGAAATGTCCTGAAACAACAGGATCGAAAAGGCGCGCTCGCCCACCGGCGTGCGAAGGCGCCCGGCCGATTGCAGCATCGGCAACACCTGTGCCGTCGAAGACAGCGCCAGCGGCAGCCCCAGGGCAATGGCGGCGGCCCAGCTGAACTGCGTCCCGAACCCGACGATCGCCGTCAGGACAAGCCCGCAGAGCACCACCTGGGCCAGGCCGAAACCGAAAATATCGCTGCGCATCCGCCAGAGGCGCGCCGGGCTGAGCTCGAGCCCCACCAGGAACAACAGCAAAGCGATCCCCAGTTCGGCGATGCCCATCTTGTCCTCGGCATCGCCGACGATCCCCAAGACCTGAGGCCCCACCACGGCGCCTGCGACCAGATAGCCCAGCGTCGCACCCAGCCCGAATTTGCGGAACAACAGGACGAACAGCAGTGCGAATCCGAGTATCGGCGCGGCATCGGTGAGCAGCGCGGTACCGGCATGGCCCTCCATCAGCCGGTCACCTTTGCCGCGGCGAGTGCGGCGGCTTCGGCAATTGCTTCGAAACCGAGGCGGATCGACGGGTGGCGCGCGCTGTGCGGCAATGCCGGCGTGAATATCTCCAGCCCGGGCCAGTCGGGCACCGCGCTGCGTTCGCCGCCCAGCCATTGCGCCAGCTGGTCGCGCGCCAGCGCGAGTTCGCCGGCCGTCTTGCCCAGCGCCTCAGCCCCCATCAGCGAAGCCGATGCCTGACCCAGCGCACAGGCGCGCACCAGCATGCCGATCGCGCTGACGCGGCCGCTGTCATCGACATCGACGTCCACCGTCACCCGGCTGCCGCAGACGGGCGATCGTTTCTCGACCGATGCCATCGGCGCCGCAATCCGCTGCTGATGCGGAACCGACGCGGCAAGCCGCAGGATTTCGGTGTTGTAGAGAGGCGCATTCACCCGCCGGTATTTAGGCCATTCTCTTCACGATGCGAGTCCCCAAAGCAGCAGCGGGGCGATCGGCATCGATCCGGCGCGCCATGGCGCGCACATACCGATGCGCGCTTTCCCCAGCCTTTGCCCGATCCGCCTCTATAAAGAGGAATCATGGTAAATGCATTTTAGCGAGTTCCGTAGATGAAGCCCGTCCCGCGCGAACAGATAAAGTTGCTCAGACAAGCCATTGCCGACACCCGCTCTTTCCGGGATTCCGAGCATTATTCGATCCCCAGATGCGCCGAGCTGCGCAGGATCCTGGACGATGCCGCCATGGAAACACCGATGCGCGAGGATCAGCGCCGGAAACTCGATCAATCGCTTGCCGAGGCGCTTGCATGTCCGCACGGCCATTGCGTGCATAACCCGTCGTAACAGGATTTCCGCCGTTTTCGAACGTCCCGTGCGCTGTCGCGGCGTTCAGGAAATCATGTTCCCATTTTCGTCGAGGCGGATGATATTTTCCTCATCCGTAGGCGATCCGAATACCGGCTCCCCCCGGCGGCGCTTGTCGACGAAATCGGCAATCGCCGCGCTGCTGGCGTTGAGCAGCGGATAGACGGTCGATGCCGTCACCCATTCGGGGCGTTTGGCGGGACCGCCGCGCACCGTATCGATCACGAGCATCAGCAAAAGGAAAGCGAGGCTGACCAGGATCAGCCCCTTGAGCGCCCCGAACCCCAGCCCGAGCACGCGGTCGATCGGCCCCAGAAAACTGTCCCGCGTGCGTGCACCCACGGCATTGGCGATAATCCGCCCGCCGAAATAGGTTACGCCCGCGATGATCGCGAACGACAGGACGGCAGCGCCCTGAACGGTGCCCACCGTCGGCGCCAATATTTCGGCGAAAGGCGTGTGGAACATGCGGATCGCGATCACGATCAGCACCCAGGCAAGCAAGGCGAGCACTTCGGTCACGAATCCGCGCAGGAAGCCCAGGATCGCCGACGCGCCGATCGCCAGCAGCACGAGTATGTCGAGCGCAGTCAAACTCATCGAGTCCCTCCCCCGGCCTCCCGCACCGGAAATCGCAGCGAGTTTACGCGCTGTGCGCGGGAGAGGCTAGCGGGAAGCTGAACGGTCGCGGGACAGCCTGTCAGGCAGCGAGCGCGGCCTGCGCCTCCGGCTGCTCGCTCTCTCCCATATCGACCACATGATGCAGCGTGCCCGCGGCAATCGCATCGACAGCCTCGACCACGGCATCGATCGTCGTCCGGTCGGTGGGATAGGTCATATGTGCGCATTGAACGCGAATGCAGCCATCGACATGCGGCGATTCGCCACGCGCGGCGACGCTGGGGATCAGGCCATCGCACGGCGACCAGAGCGCAATCGTCGGCACCGGCGGCTTTTCGGCCAGTTGCTCGGGATCGAACGGGCGTACGTCGCGATTGCGCGTCATCCAGTTGTAGAAGCGCCAGATGAACGTGGTCCGGATATCGGCGCCGAACGGACTGCCCATGGTGATCACCGCCGCGACGCGATCCGGGGCCTGTTTGGCATATTCGCGCGCGATAAGCCCACCCAGCGACCAGCCGACCAGCACCAGCCGCTCATCGCTGCGCGACAGGGCGCGGACACGGCGGTCGAGCCGGTCCATCAGATCGGGGCCCACGCCTTCGTTGCGGCCCAGGCCCCAGCCATGGGCGCGATGGCCGGCACGGCGCAGATGAAAACGCAACCGGCGCATCGAATGATCGGTGGCGAGAAATCCGGGCAGCAGCAACAGCCGGACGCGGCGCTTGTCCGTCGCGCGCCGCTCACGCCACCGCCTGCGCACGTCCGAAAGCCGCACCGGACGATGCGGCATCGGGATAATACCGACGAAGAAAAGGGCGAGTTCGCGGAGGAACTGAACCGTCGAGCGAATCTCCCAGGTCGGTATCGATGAGTGATGCGCTACATGTGTGTTCATGTCGGGGCTAACGATCCACAGGGGATTGAGTTTCCTCGACCTTCAACTCACTCCAGCACCGCCATCGCGTCCGCCACCGAAACGTCGCGCATCATGCCCAGATAGTGGTCGAGATATCCCTTGTGCGATGCGCCGACGATCACCAGCATCCGGCTGCCGGGCCGTGCGCCGAACGCTTCGCGGATATTCGCCGCCATGCGCAGGTTGCGCGTTTCCCAATAGGTTACGTACATCCGCCCATATTGCCCGGCGGAAGGGTCGGCGAGCGCCGCGCCGAAATCGCGGGCATAAACCTCTGCCGGATAGTCGGGCGCATTATACAGGCGATAGGCGTCGAGCACGCCTTCACCACTGTAAAGCCACGGCCCGCGCGCGGCGACTTCCCGTGCGGTCGGTTCGACGCGCGCAGCCGCCCAGGCTGCGCTTATCGCCGCGCCATATGCATCCCCGTCGTCGATCGGCAGCGACACGCCCTGATCGTCCATCTGGATCACGTGTTGCAGGCCCAGTCGAACCGCGAGCCGCGCCGCCAGGGCATAATTTTCATTCCGGCGCAGCATCAGCCGGTCGAGCCGTTCGGCCAGCGCCGCGTCGATACCGTCGCCCGCGCGCCGTTCGGATTCGGGCAGATAGAGCCATTGCACCACTGCCGAAGTGGGGTCGCCCGACGCGAGCATCACCGCCGCCAGATGCCGGCGTTCCGCCGCGCCGGGCGTTGCGGGCAGCGCCGCCAGCAGCCGCGCGCGCTCGGCAATCGCCTGCGGCACGTCAAGGCCGGCGGCGGCGTGCGCGTCCTCGGTATCGGGGCAATAATCCTTTGCCGTGTCGGCGAATTCGGGCTGAAGCCGCATCAGATAGCATTGGTCGCCCGGAATCGATTCGATCGCGATCATGCGCGGTTGCCACGCCGCAAGCCGATCGATCAGCGGATCGAGATTCGCCAGCGGCACATCGGCGGGCCAGCCCGACAGATGCGACGTCCCCAGAACCAGCACTTCGTTGGGCGCTCGCTCGACCCCGGCAGACGGCACCTGCGCATGCGCCCCGCCCAGACAGGACAGCAATCCCGCAATCGCCAGCATCATCGTTCGCATCGCCTGCCCTTCCTTCGAATGAAGCCGGATGCGTATTATACTAACAATACACTGACAAGCGGCAATGGCGGCTATTTTCGATGCCGTGTCCTGCGCAGCGCCCAGCGGTCATAGCCGAGCGCATCCACGCGCTGGAGCAGCAATTCGGCGGTTTGCGCATCGGGTGCCGGGTCGCGCGACAGGACCCATAGATACCGCCCGCTCGGTTCGCCGACGATCGCCCAATCATAATCATCACCATGATCGAGCACCCAGTAATCGCCCGTGTAGAGCGGACCGAAGAAAGCGACCTTCAGCTTGGCGTTGCTTGCTTCGTCGACGATCACGGCGCGCGCATGCGCTTCCTGCATCTCGCCATCGGGCCAGTTCCGCATGCCGCGATTGACCACCGAAACCTTGCCATCGTCGAGCAGGCCATATTCGGCGGTGACCGCATCCATCCCCTTCTGGAACCGGTTTTCGTGGCGCGCGAGCTCATACCATTTGCCCAGATAGCGGTCGATCTCCACCGGCCTGGTCGGTTCGGGCACGTCGGGATTGATCACCGGCGGACGCGTCGCCCGCGAATAGACGATCGCCCCGCCGATTGCGGCAGCCGCGGCCCCGGTCGCGATTTTCAGGAAAGTCGATTGCTTCATGCCGCGATTGTGACTCGGCCATCGCGATAAGGGAAGCGTCAGGCGAAATATCTGGGTCGTGAACCCATAATCGTGCGCCACCGGGCGTCGGGGCGCGCCGCGCTATCGACCGAGCAAGTGATCGACGAACGCGGCCAATGTCCTGAAACCCGATACCCGCAACTCGGATTTCTCGGGCATCTTTGCGCCCGGCGCCAGCGCCTTGCCGAAACCCAGTTTCGAAGCCTCGCGGCACCGCAAATTGGCGTGCGCCACCGGACGGATTTCGCCCGACAGCGCGATTTCGCCGAACGCCACAGCATCGCTGGGCAGCGGCCGTTCGCTGAGCGCCGAGATCAACGCCGCAGCGACCGCCAGATCCGCCGCCGGGTCCTGCACGCGATAGCCGCCGGCGATGTTGAGATAGACTTCGCAGGTCGAAAAGCTGAGCCCGCACCGCGCCTCAAGCACCGCAAGGATCATCGACAGCCGCGCCGAATCCCACCCCACGACCGCGCGCCGCGGCGTCGCGCCGCTCGCCAGCCGCACGGTCAGCGCCTGCACCTCGACCAGCACCGGACGCGTCCCTTCCAGCGCGGGAAACACGATCGTGCCGGTGACACTCTCGTCGCGATCGGACAGGAACAGCGACGAAGGATTGCCGACTTCCGAAAGCCCCTCGGCCTCCATCGAAAACACGCCGATTTCGTCGGTCCCGCCAAAGCGGTTCTTCACGGCGCGCAGGATGCGATATTGGTGGCTGCGCTCACCTTCGAAGCTGAGCACCGTGTCGACCATATGCTCCATCACGCGCGGCCCGGCGATGCTGCCGTCCTTGGTGACATGGCCGACCAGCACGACGGCAGTGCCGCGTTCCTTGGCAAAACGGATCAGTTCGCCGGCTGAGGCGCGCACCTGGCTTACCGTGCCCGGCGCGCCTTCGATCAGGTCCGAATGCATCGTCTGAATCGAATCGATGATCAGCAAAGCAGGCGGTTCGCCGGCACCCAATGTCGTCAGAATGTCGCGCACGCTGGTCGCCGAAGCGAGCTGTACCGGCGCATTGCCCAGCCCCAGCCTTTGCGCGCGCAGCCGCACCTGATCCGAGGCTTCTTCGCCCGAGACATAGGCAACGCCCTTGCCCGCCAGCGCCATTTTCGCCGCCGCCTGCAACAGCAGCGTCGATTTGCCGATTCCCGGATCGCCGCCGATCAGCGTCGCCGACCCTTCGACAAATCCGCCACCCAGCGCACGGTCGAGTTCAGCGATGCCCGTCGCCATCCGGTCGGGCAGCGGCACCTTTGCATCCAGCCCGAGCATCGTGATCGCGCGGCCGCCCGATTGCAGATTATGCTTGGCCTGAAACGGCGTGAACGATGCGCCCGCATCCTCCACCATCGTGTTCCATTCGCCGCAATCGGTGCATTGCCCCGCCCATTTGGACGCCACGCCGCCGCACGCCTGACAGACAAATCGTTTCTGGATTTTCGCCATGGCGGCGGGTGTATCGCACGCGGAACAAAAAGGGAATAGGTGGCGCTACCAGGGAACGGTTTCGCCGAAACGATCGAGATATTCGATGCCCGGCCGATCACGCTTGGCGATCAGCACGTCGACGATCAGCGGCACCGTTTCCTCGAGCGTGTAGGGCGCCTTGTCCCCGCCCAGATCGGTACGGATCCAGCCCGGCGCGATCAGCGCCATCGGCCGCGGATGCTCCCGCTCGCGCGCGGCAAAGCAGCGCAGCAACATGTTCAGCGCGGCCTTGCTGGCGCGATACGCCTCACGCATCCCCTGTTCGTTGTTGCCGATGCTGCCCTGCCCCGACGACATCGCGCCGATCAGACCGGTATCGGGCACCAGATCCTGCAACGCTTCGATCACCCGCATCGGGCTGAGCGCATTGGTGTGCATCACATCGAGAAACTCGGCATCGGTGACGGCATCGATCTGTGCCACCGGATCGCGCGTCGTCGTCCCGGCATTGACGAACAACAGGTCGATCCGCGTTCCCGCCAGCCGCGCGCGCAGCGCCGCAATCTGGTCCGCCGAATTGATATCGAGCGTTTCGATGGTCAGCCGCCCGTCCGCCTCGCTCGCCAGATCGTGGAGTTGCGTCCGCTCATAGCCGCGCACGGTGCCGATGACATGCCAGCCGCGTTTCAGAAATTCCGCTGCGATGGCGCACCCCAGTCCGCGCGAGGCGCCGACGATCAGTGCGGTTTTGACGGAAACTTGCTGGGTGGTGTTCGGCAAAAACGATCCTTTCGGTATTCTGAGGTTGATAAGACGGCTTTCGGGCCGGCCGGTTACGGTTCCGATCCCGCCGTCCGTGTCGGGTCGCGATTATCCTGCCCGCTCGCGCCTTGGCGTGTTTGGAGCGACATCGCGTGTCCTGCACCGAACATTTCCCGAACCGAAATACGGGGCCGAACCCGAACAACGTGCAACGGCCATGGCGTTTCCCTGCGCACCCCGCTATTTGCCGCTCCCGATGCAGCCGACCGACCTCCGCATTGCCATGTTCAGCGGCAATTACAATTATGTCCGCGATGGTGCGAACCAGGCGCTCAACAACCTTGCCGGGTTCCTGCTGGAGCGCGGTGTCACGTTGCGAGTCTATTCGCCGACGACGGACACCCCCGCCTTCGAACCGACCGGCGATCTTGTGTCGGTGCCGGCATGGCCGCTTCCCGGCGGACGCGACGAATATAAGCTTGCCCCCGGCCTGCCCAAAAAGGTGCGCGACGACCTGAAGGCGTTCGCGCCGAACGTGGTCCATGTTTCCGCGCCCGACATTCTGGGCCATCGCGCGCTCAGCTGGGCGCGGCGGCACGACATCGGCAGCGTCGCGACCTTGCACACGCGGTTCGAAACCTATCCGCGCTATTACGGCCTCAAATTCCTCGAGCCGCTGGCGATTTCGCTGTCGAAGCGTTTCTATAATCGCGCCGACGCAGTGCTGACGCCCGGCCCGATGCTGTCGGACATATTGCGCGAATGGGGCGTGACCAGCCCGATCACCATCTGGTCGCGCGGGGTCAATCACGATCGTTTCAATCCGGCACGCCGCAATCTGGAATGGCGGCGGGAACTCGGCATCGGCGACGAAGAAGTGGTCGTCGGCTTCCTCGGCCGTCTCGTGCTGGAAAAGGGGCTCGACGTATTTGCCGAAGTGATCGGCAAGCTCGAAGCGATGGGCGTGAAACATCGGGTGCTGGTGATTGGCAAGGGGCCCGCGCGCGACTGGTTCGCGCAGCAGGTGCCGAGCGCGGTATTCGGCGGCTTCCTGACCGGCGACGATCTGGGCATGGCGGTGGCGTCGCTCGATATCTTCTTCAACCCGTCGATCACCGAAACCTTCGGCAATGTGACGCTGGAGGCGATGGCAGCCGGCGTGCCCGTGGTCGCCGCACGCGCCACCGGCCCGGTCGGCATGGTGGAGGAAGGCAAGTCGGGCATTCTGGTCGAACCCGGCGATATCGACGGCTATGCCGATGCGATTGCGCGGTTCGTGCAGCAGCCCGATTTCCGCCGCATCGCCGGTGAGGCCGGGCATGAACGCGCCAAGGGCTATCGCTGGGACCTGATCAATCAGGCGGTGCTCGACGCCTATCTGAGCGTCAGCGAAAAACACGCATAGCCTTCGCGACGGCAGCGACCGGTTAACGCGGTGCTACTCTGTCCCGCTTCGGGGCAGGCCGAATCCATTGGTAGCGCGATGGCCCCGCGCATGCCATTTTACGCTCTGGATTGCTGCGGAGTTTGGCTGAGCGATGGCGCGCAAGCTGTTGGGATTTGTCGGAGTATTGCTGTTCGCCGCGATCATCAGCGGCGGGCTGTTACTCGCGGGATTCCATGTGACGCGCGCGGTGGCAGGTTCCGTAAAGGAAGCCAAAGGCGACGCGCTGGCACAGGCTGCTTCGCCGGCCGCAACGCCCTCCCCCACTGCAATCGCAACGCCAGCGCCTGCCGCGACCCCGCAAGCACAGCCCGCTGCTCAGGACGTCCCGGCGACCGCGCCGGTCGATCCCGAAGAAATGGTGGTTCGCCGCGTCCTGCCGATCACCGAGCCGATCAAGTTCGGCGACTGGTATTGGGACGAGCGCGGCGCGCCCGCCACCGGGACGATCATCGTCACCATCGACCTGAAGGCCCAGGTGCTGTCGGTGTGGCGCGACGGATATGAGATCGGCACGACTGCCGTGCTGTACGGCGCCGACGAAAAGCCGACGCCGATCGGCACCTTCCCGATATTGGAGAAGGATATCGATCATGTGTCGAGCACCTATAACAGCGCGCCGATGCCCTATTCGCTGCGGCTGACGCGCGATTGGGTGGCGATCCATGCCAGCGATATCATCGCTGGCTATGCCACCCATGGCTGTATCGGCGTGCCCGAGGAATTCGCGGCGAAACTCTTCGCCGCCACCAAGGTCGGCGATCTGGTGGTGATCACCAACGGCAAGACGCTCAGCGCGGACAGCTGACCGCGTTCAGCCGTCCTTCCAATCGAACGTCAGCGGAGCCTCGCGAAACGCGAAGCGATCGAGGTGGCGGGCGACCACGTCCTTCATCACTTCGCGCTGTTCGGCAACGCTGGCATCGATCCGCACGTCCAGCGCATCGTCCTTCGCATCGAGCGTGACCAGCGCATCGCCGGGAAAGGTCCCGGCGCGCCCTTCGGCGGGGAAGCGGATAGTGCCGTGATCGGCAATGAATGCGACCTCCAGATTATGCGACCAATGTTTGCACAATTGCTGAAGATAGCGGCTGCCGCTGCTCGTCGGCACGGCTGCGATACTGGTTACGCGCATGACTATTTCCTTCCGGTCCGCCGACGCCAGCCCATGGCGTCGGCGCAGCAATTCGAGCCGCGTCACATCCGTTCGATCCTGCGCGCGGTTTCATCGATCATCTCGGCGATGGCGTGCAGCGTATCGCTGTCCGCATCATCGGCCAGCCGCGTCTGAAGCACCGTTTTGAGGTTCATCATCGCGCGCCGGATCGGGCCGCCACTGGCACGCGCCTTCAGCGACGCAATCTGCGTCAGGCGGGCAAGCAGCGCTTCGGCCTGTTTGGCATGTTCGGCCAGATAGGCCTGGCCTTCGGTAGTGATCGCGAACTGCTTCTTCGCGCCTTCCGAACGATGTTCCTCGATCAGCCCCATTTCCTCGAGCATGGTCAAGGTCGGATAGATCACGCCGGGACTGGGCGCATAGGCGCCATCGGTGCGCTCTTCGATCTCGCGAATGAGATCATATCCGTGGCGCGGGTTTTCGGCGATGAGATGCAGCAGAACGAGCTTCAGCTCGCCCCCGTCGAACATCTTGCGCCGCCCGCGACCCCCGCCATGGGGTCCATGGCCGTGGTGCCGTGGGCCATGGCCACGACCGCCGCCTTCGAATTCCGCGCCGCCGAACCCGCCGGCCCACGCGTCATAGCCTCTTCCAAAACGCATCTGAATATTCCTCGATATATCTTTACAACGAGCGTCAGATATATCGCCGCGAAATAAGTTTCAAGATATATCGTGGAATATTCTTTTAGCGCGCCATCAACATGCGGCGGACGCTGCTGCGCACCGGCGGCACGCCCTGGGCAAGCCGCAGCGCGACATGACGCGCGGCACGCGCCGGTGCGCGATCGTCGGTGAACAGGCGCGTCAGCGCGTTGGTGCCGGCATAAAGCGGCCAGGCCGCGCGCCGATGCGCGCTTTCATAGGCGCGCAATACGGCATCGCTGCCGATATCGCCGCCGCGCGCGACCGCAGCCTGCACCGCATCGGCGAGCAATTGCTGGCCGCTGAGCCCCAGGTTGAAGCCATGCGCCGTCACCGGATGCATCCCCACCGCCGCATCGCCGATCAATGCCGCGCGACGCGCCGCGAAATGGTGCGACCATGTGGTGACCAGCGGATAGAGATGGCGCGTCCCCTCCAGCGTCATCGCACCGAGCCGATGCTGGTATCGCGCTTCGATATCCGCGGCAAAGGCCGTCGGATCGAGAGCCATCAGCCGCTCCGCTTCGCCCAGCGGCACCGTGACGACCGCCGACGAACATCCGCCGTTGAGCGGCAGCATCGCCATCGTCTGATGATGGTCGAACCATTCGGTCGCGACGCCATGATGCGGCAGGGCGTGGCGCATGCGCGAGACCAGCATGCCCTTGCCCAACCGGTTGGTCGACGCAGCAATGCCCAGCTGATCGCGGACATGCGAAAACCGCGAATCGGCGCCGACCAGCAGCCGCGCCCGCACTTCACAGCCATCCGCCAGCACGGCGCGTGCGGAACTGCGATCCGTTTCAATCGACGCCACCGCAGTATCGGCGAGCACGCGCACGCCAGGCAACGATTCGATCCCGCGGAACAGTGCGTGGCGAATACGATGATTGGGCACCAGATAGCCAAGCACGTCCGCGCCGGTGGCGCCGGTATCGAAGCCCAGCGCGAACCGCGAATGCCCGTTCAGCACGCGCGCCTCGCGAAGCGGCGCGATATCGGCATCGGGAATTGCGCCCCACACGCCCAGCCGCTGCAACGTGTCGACCGATCGATGCGTCAGCGCGATTTCGCGACCGTCATAGGCGGGATCGGCAAGCGCGGCGTGCGACTGGCGCTCCGCCAGAACCACCGAAAGCCCGTTTCCCGCAAGCGCCCGCGCGAAGGCCAGTCCCGCCGGCCCCGCGCCGATAATCAAGATATCGCATTCCATGGCGTCGCCTGTTGCGCCCGGCGGAACGCCCCTGCTTTGCGCGCGATCAAATCCTGTTTCACCAGCGGATGCAAAATCGCGCACGCGCGCCTATCTTGGCCGGCGATGGCAGATCTTTTCATCGACCAGACTTCCCCCGAACCGCAGGACGAGGCCGTTGGCGGGCCGCTCGCCGATCGGTTGCGCCCGCGCGCGCTCGACCAGGTGGTGGGACAGGAACATCTGACCGGCCCGGAGGGCGCGATCGGGCGGATGGTGGCTGCGGGCAAGCTCTCCTCGATGATCCTCTGGGGTCCGCCGGGCACCGGCAAGACGACGACCGCGCGGTTGCTCGCCGACGCGGTCGGGCTGCGCTTCGTTGCGATCTCGGCGGTTTTCTCGGGCGTCGCGGACCTCAAGAAAGTGTTCGCCGAGGCGAAGGAACATGCCCGGATCGGCCAGCGCACGTTGCTGTTCGTAGATGAAATTCACCGCTTCAATCGCGCGCAACAGGACGGGTTCCTGCCCTTTGTCGAGGACGGCACGGTGACATTGGTCGGCGCGACGACCGAAAATCCCAGCTTCGAACTCAATGCCGCGCTGCTCAGCCGGGCGCAGGTGCTGATCCTCCGCCGCCTCGATGCCGAAGCACTCGAAAAGCTGCTGCTACGTGCCGAAGCGCTGGAGCAGCGCCCGCTTCCCCTCGATCCCGATGCCCGCGCCGCGCTGATCGCCAGCGCCGATGGCGACGGTCGGTTCCTGCTCAATCAGGCCGAGACGCTTTATTCGGTGCGGCTCGATGCGCCGCTCGACCCCGCCGGGCTCTCTGCGCTGCTCCAGCGCCGGGTCGCGGTTTATGACAAGGATCGCGAGGGCCATTATAATCTCATCAGCGCGCTGCATAAATCGCTGCGCGGCAGCGATCCTCAGGCAGCGCTCTATTATCTCGCGCGGATGCTGACGGCGGGTGAGGAACCCCTCTATGTGCTGCGCCGCATCGTCCGCTTCGCGAGCGAGGATATCGGCCTGGCCGATCCCAATGCGCTCACCCAGTGCCTCGCCGCCAAGGATGCCTATGAGTTTCTCGGCAGCCCGGAAGGCGAACTGGCGATCGTGCAGGCGTGCCTTTATTGCGCCACCGCGCCCAAATCGAACGCGGCGTACAAGGCGCAAAAGGCGGCATGGCGCAGCGCGAAGGAGACCGGCAGCCTGACGCCGCCGCAGAACATCCTCAATGCCCCGACAAAGCTGATGAAGGACATCGGCTATGGCAAGGGATATAGCTACGATCACGATGCCGAGGGCGGTTTTTCGGGCGACAATTACTGGCCCGAGGAAATGGCGCCGCAGACTTTCTATACCCCCGTCGATCGCGGCTTCGAAAAACGCGTCGCCGAACGTATGGCATGGTGGGACGAGCGGCGCCGGCCCGCGACCGGACAACGGACAAATCCCTAACCGCGCCCTTGCGTTGCCTGCGCTATAGTGAAATCAGGCGCAACCTTGTGCCGGCACGGGCCTTTTATTCCGCAATGACGTTTGAAGTTCCCAGTTTCGAGCCTGAAGGCTCCGGGCTTGCCGCGCGGTTATTGCGCTGGTGCGCGCGCCGCCGCGAGTGGATCTTCACGATTGTCGGCATCGCGATCCTGATCCTGGCATTTGTCGCGCTGAGCTCGGTTCTGAACGACATCCGCCCTGCCGATATTCAGCACGCCGTGGCGACCATTTCCGCGCCGCGATGGCTGATGGCGCTCGGCTTCACCGCCGCCAGCTTCGCCTGTCTGATCTATTTCGATTTCGCCGCGTTCCGCACGATCGGCCAGAGCGTCCGCCGTGGCGTCGTCGCGCGCGCAGCCGCCACCAGCTATGGCATTTCCAACACGCTGGGTCTGCCGGTGCTGACCGGCGGCACGGTGCGGCTCAATTTCTATTCGAAGGAAGGGATCAGCGAAGCCGATATCGCGCGTGTCGTCACGATTGCGGGTCTGACTTTCTGGCTCGGAATATTGGTGGTCGTCGGCCTTACCCTGCCGCTGCAACCCGCAGGCGTGCATCTCGGCCCCGTCCAGCTTCCCGATATCGCGCGCTGGGGCGTCCCTGCCGCGATTGCTGTGGCACTGGGCACCTATCTGGCATGGACAGCGCAAGCGCCGCGCACGCTCAGCTTTTCGGGGATCAGCATTCCGCTGCCCGGACCGCGACTGACGCTGGGACAGCTTGCCGCCGCGACGCTCGACCTTATTTTCTCGGCGGCGGTGGTGTTCGTGCTGTTGCCCGAACTCGGCATCAATGCGTTTCCGATGCTGCTTGCGGCATTCGTACTGGCGCTCGCCATTGCCGTGCTTACCCATGCCCCGGGCGGGCTGGGCGTATTCGAAGCGACCGTGCTGATCCTGCTCCCCGATGTTCCGCGCGATGCACTGGCGGGCGCACTGATCGGCTATCGCCTGATCTACTTCCTCCTGCCCTTTGTGCTCGCGCTCATCTATCTGGCCATTCGCGAAGGCGAGACGCTGCACGCGCGCGCAGCCCCGGTGGTGAAGGCGAGCGGCGCGGTCGCGCGGTCGCTGGCGCCGCTTACCATGGCGGCGGCAGTGTTCGCGGCCGGGGCGTTGCTGATCCTGTCCGGCGCGTTCCCGCTATATCCCGAGCGGATCGAGATCATTACCGCGCTGGTGCCCGACACACTGCTCGAATTGTCGCATTTCACCAGCAGCGTCGTCGGCGCGGTGCTGCTGTTCACAGCCTATGGCCTGTATCGCCGGCTCGACATCGCCTGGCTGACCAGCATGGCGTTGATCGGCGCGGGGATCGTGCTGGCCGTGCTGCGCGCGCTCGATTGGGTCGAGGCGGGCATATTGGGCGGCGTCTTTGCGCTGCTGGCATGGACGCGACCGGCCTTTTACCGCCAGTCGGCACTGACCAGCGAGCGGCCGGGCGCGGGATGGCTGGTGTCGATCGTCGCGGTGATCGCGGGCAGCATGTTCATCGGCTTCTTCAGCTACAAGCATATCGCCTATGACCGCTCGCTCTGGTGGTCGACTCAACCCTTTGCCGACGCACCGCGTTTCCTGCGCGCCTCGCTCGGCGTTGCGATCGTCGCGATCCTGCTCGCGGTGCGGCGCCTCACCGGCCCGGCGCGCGCAAGTTACGACACGCTGCCGCGCGAGCTGCCCGCCTCGGTCTGGCGCAAGGCGCTGGCCGCATCGACTTCCAGCGAAGCGCATCTTGCCCGCACCGGCGACAAGAATTTCCTGATCAGCGAGGCAGGCGACGCATTCCTGATGTACCGCGTGCGCGGGCGCAGTTTCATCGCGATGGGTGGACCGATCGGCGAGCCTGCGCGCGCACAGGAACTGGCATGGAAATTCCGCGAGCTTGCCGACCGGCATGGTGCGCGCACCGTATTTTATCGCTGCGACGCATCGATGCTGCCGCACCTGATCGACCTGGGGCTTGGCGTGATGAAGATCGGCGAGGAAGCGCGCATCCCGCTTGCCGATTTTTCGATGGAGGGCAGTGCCCGCGCCAAGCTGCGCAACGCCGTCCGACGCGCGGAAAAGGAAGGCGTGACGTTCCGCACGGTCGAAGGAACCGAACTCGCCGAATTGATGCCCCGGCTGCGCGCGGTTTCGGACGAATGGCTGGCTGCCAAGGGGCAGCGCGAAAAACAGTTCAGCCTGGGCGGCTTTACGCCCGAATATCTGCTCGGCGGGCCGGTTGCGGTCGCGGAGCAGGATGGCGAAGTGCTGGCGTTTCTCAACCTCTGGACGCTGCCGGGGGGCGAGGAAGTGTCGTTCGACCTGATGCGCCACCGCACCGATATTCCGCATGGGACGATGGACTATCTGATCGTCAGCCTTGCCCATTGGGCCCAGGCGCAGGGCTATCGCCATCTGACGCTGGGCGTCGCGCCGCTTTCGGGCATCGAAAACCGCCGGCTGGCGCCATTATGGGCGCGGATCGCCGGTTTGATGTTTCAGCATGGCGAGCGGCTGTACGGTTATGCCGGGCTGCGCCGGTGGAAGGCGAAGTTCCTGCCCGAATGGCGGGGACGGTATTTCGCGGCGCCACGCGGGCCGGCCCTCACGATCGCGCTTGCGGATACCGCTTTGCTCGTATCGGCGCCGTCGGGAGTCAATCTTGAACGGCCGATCCGCGGGCCGCAACTGCTGCTGGCGTTGCACCGTGACGGCGGCGCGGCGCCTTTCGCCGCGCTGCGCAATCGGGGATAGATGCAATGACCGGATGGGAAGATGTCGTTGCGTTTTGCCGCACCCTGCCGGACGTGACGATGGAAAGCTATTACGGCACGCCCTGTCCAAAACTGAACGCCAAGCCGCTTTGCGCGCCGGGCCGCGAAGCCGACAGTTTCTGCCTGATGGTGACGAAGGCGGAAAAGGACATCCTGCTGGAAACCGATCCCGATCATTTCTGGCAAACCGATCATTATCGTAATTATTCCGCGATCCTCGTCCGCTATGGCGCACCGTTCGACCGGGTGGCACTATATCTGTGGCGGCGCTGGTGGGATCTGGCGCGCAAACCGCAACGTCTGGTCTGCGGTCGAACCGAGCGGCCGTGAGACCCTTTACCGATTTCATTGCGATCGACTGGTCGGGGCAGGCCGTCGCACGTCCCAGGGGGCTGGCCGTCGCCCGCGCAGGCATCGGGCGCGACGCGCCGGAACTGGTCATTCCGCCGGGCGGATGGTCGCGCGCGGGCATTCTGAACTGGCTGACCGAACTGGCCGATGCCGGAACCCGCGCGCTGATCGGGCTCGATCTTTCGCCTGCTTTCCCGTTCGTCGACGAAGGCGCCTATTTCCCCGGCTGGAGCGAAAGCCCGGCGGACGCAAAGACGCTCTGGGCACTGGTCGAGCATATCAGCCGCGACGATCCGCATCTGGCCGCCGGCAGTTTTGTCGCGCATCCCGAAGCGAAGCGGCATTTCCGCCAGCGTTTCGATTGCGGAGATTTGTTCCCCGCGGGGCGCGGACGGTTTCGCGTCGTCGAACATGGCCAGGCCGCGATGCGGCTTTCGCCCTATAGCTGCTTCAATCTGGTCGGCGCGAGCCAGGTCGGCAAATCGAGCCTGACCGGCATGCGCGTCTTTCATCGCCTGGCCGGACATATCCCGTTCTGGCCGTTCGATCCGGTGCCCGACAACGGACCATTGCTGGTCGAAATCTATACCGCGCTTGCGTCCCGGCTCGCCGGATTGCGCAAGGGCATTTCGAAGATTCGCGACCGCGAAACGCTCGACCTGCTGCTTGCAGCCTTCGGATCGGCGCCGCACCGGCCGCTGGTGCGATATGACGACCACGCCACCGACGCGATCCTGTCGGCGGCGTGGCTGCGCCATGCGGCGGAACGTACCGAATTATGGGCGCCCGCCGCAATGACGGCGCACATCGCCCGAACCGAAGGCTGGACCTTCGGCGTCGAATGACCGGCTATTTGTACAGCGGGACGCAGATTTCCGAGAATTCGATCTTGAACCGGTCGCCGTCATAGGAAGCCGGATCGAGCGGCGTGATCGCGGTTCGGCGCTTGTCGACTTCGCCCGGTGCCAGATCGCGACGTCCCGCTTCGGCGCGTGCGGCATTCATTGCGCGCACTTCGATCCGCATCGCATCTTCCTTTGACAGCGCGCCGCGGACGGCATCGTCCTTTTGCGCGACCGATGCGATCCGCGCACATTGTATCGCCTGTTCAAGGCTTGGCTGCGGCGACGGCCCGGGTCCGGGAATCGCGCTGGGGGTTGGCACAGCCGCCGCCGCCGCCGTTGTGTTCAAGGGCGCGGACGCATTGGCCGGCGGCGCGAACGTGTCGGCAGGAAGCGGCGAAGGCGAGGCGGTCGGCATCGCCGGTGGCGTCGCCGCTGCGCGTGCATCATTGCCATTGGCATCGCCATCGACAAACTGACATCCCGCGAGCAGCAGGGGCGCGGCCATTGCCGCGATCAAACCTGTTTTCTGGATCAATTCTGACTCCTCCCAGTGCGTCGGTCCACGATTCCGGTGCAATATGCAAACGCCGGACCACGACTTCGGCTCCACAGGGGCTGGACGCGAACGCCGCGTTATCGCAAGGGGGGAGCCGCATGCCGCGTTAGCTCAGCTGGTAGAGCAACCGCCTTGTAAGCGGTAGGTCGTCCGTTCGAGTCGGACACGCGGCACCATTTTTCCGGCTTCCCTCACACCACAAAACGCCCTTTGCGGGGCCGATCCCTGCGTTTGGGGATGCTGTTCTCCCGAGCGGAAACCTGGGTCGTGAACCTTAAACGGGCGTATCCCGACTATTGATACATAGTATCCTTAAATAAACGGCGGCGTATTTCAAATTCGCTATAAATCGACTGTATAACGTGTATTATCCATCGCCTTGTTATGGTGACCTTGACTTCACAGCGCTTGCTGATCGTTCATGGCGATACCAGCGAAACCCGCCGGATCGCTGACATGCTGCATAGTAACGAGGTGCTGTCGGCACAATCGCTTGAAGATGGCTGCACGCTGATACGCGAACAGCAACCTGCCGCCGTCGTTCTTGACCTTGTGGTTGCCGAATGCGGCGGCGTTGCCTGCGTCAGGGAAATACGGGAAGCGTCAAAGGACGTTGCGATCATCGCGCTGGGTGCGCAATCCGATGATCGACTTGCGCTCGAATGTATCTCGGCGGGAGCGCAGACCTATCTGGCGCATGGTGAACTGCAGCAGGCGCTGCTGCGTCGCGCGGTCGAATACAGCATCTATCGCATCCGCGAAGCATCGGCGCAGCGCCGGGCGGATTCCCTGCTCGAACAGCTCGAACACTCCCAGCGGCTGGAAAGCCTGGGACTCATGTCTTCGGGCATTGCGCATGACCTCAACAATACGCTGCAGCCGATATTGACGGTGATGCCCTTGTTGCGCGCGCGGATCGCCGATCCCGACTCCGACGAAGCATTGGCAATGATCCATGAAGCAGCGATCCGCTCGCGCGGGCTGGTACGCGAAATCGTCGATGTCGGGCGCAGCCAGGCGACCGAACCGCTCCACGCACTCGCGCTCGATCAGTTCATCGCCGATGTCAGCAAGCTGCTGAAAGCGGGCTTGCCGCCCTATATCCAGCTGAAACTGGAACTGGAGCAGGTCCCGCTGATCGACGCCTATCGCAACCAGCTCTACCAGATCGTCCTCAATCTGGTGACCAACGCGGCGCAGGCGATCGGCGACAGCAATGGCGAAATCGTGATTTCGGTGAACGGCGATTTCGCTTCCCGCGTCGCGCGTCTGAGCGTCGGCGACGATGGTCCCGGCATGGACACCAAGACGCTGGAAAAGATTTTCGAGCCGTTTTTCACGACCCGGCACAGTAGCGGCGGCAGCGGCCTGGGATTGTCTGTCGTCCGCAAGGCGGTCGAGAAGATCGGAGCCGAAATAACCGTGGAAAGCAGTCCCGGAAAGGGAACGCGATTCGAGCTGAAGTTCGATGCTCGACAGGGAGGGGCGTGACGTGTCGCACAGAATTCTGGTGGTCGATGATGAGGAGCCGGTGCGCAAATCGCTCACCATGCTCCTATCCGCCTATGGCTATGAGGTGGCAACCGCCGCCGATGGCGAAGAAGCGCTGGAAACCTTCGCCCGGTTCCGGCCCGCGCTGGTATTGTCGGACATGGTGATGATACGCGGGCAGGGAATCGAAGTGATCCTCGCGCTGCGCGAGCGCAATGTCGACTTGCCGATCGTGGCGATGTCGGGCGGTGCACGCATGCAGGGGGATGACGCGCTGGTCGTCGCGCGGCGCGCCGGGGCCACGGCGAGCATCGAAAAGCCGTTCGAGCCCGATGATCTTTTGACGCTGTTGCGCCAATTGCTCGATTGAAGCCGGCGAATATTTCCGGCCCCGACCGGTAGCGTAAAAGCCAGGTCCGCCCTTATCACGCGTCGGGAAGATCGGGATGGGGATGCGCTTTGCCCGTTTCGACAAACCGGTCGCGCAACCAACAGGCCGCCGGCCCCGGCGGCGCCGAGCGCCGATGGATCGCGTGAAACCGATATAGCCCGCCCGGATCGTCGGGCAGATGCAGCCGGACGAGGGCCCCGGTCATCAGATCGCCCTCGACCATCGGCAGGGGCATATTGCCCCACCCCACCCCTTCGCGCAGCAGCGCATGTTTGGCGCCCAGATCGGCCAGCCGCCAGGTGCGCGGGCTGCGCACCGCGAAGTCCTGTCCAGCAGTCAGCGGCGAGCGATCGGTCAGCACCAGCTGGATATGCTCGCGCGCGGCACCCGAGCCGGGGTCGGCAAGCCGCGCCAGCGGATGATCGGGCGCGGCGACGGGAATCAGCGGTACGCTTCCTGCCGATACCCGTTCGAGCCCGTCGAACCCGGTGACTAGCGGACCGCTGATCGCGATGTCCGCCTGTTCGTCAAGCACCAGCGCCGTCACCGCTCCCAGCGCTTCGACATGCAGTCGCAGCGAGACGGTGGGGAATGCCGTGTTGAAGCCGCGCAGCACTTCACCCAGCCGGTCGGAAGGCAACATGACATCGACCGCCAGGCTGACTTGTGCTTCCAGCCCGTCCAGCAATCCCTTTGCCGTGGCGCGCAGCCCGTCCATTCCCTGGGCGATGGTCAGCGCTTCGGCAAGGATCGCCTGTCCGGCATCGGTCAGCCGCGGGCGCCGGGTTCCTTCTCGCTCGAACAATTGCAGCCCCAGCTGCGCCTCCATATTGGCGATGCCATAGCTGACCACCGACACCGCGCGATTGAGCTTGCGACCGGCGCTCGCAAAACTGCCCGTTTCCACGACAGCGAGGAACAGCCGGATCTGGTCATAGGTCGGCGTGCCGGTGCTTACCATTTCAACTTCCTCGAATAGTTCGTCCGATTTTATCCCACTGAACAGAATTATCCACAAGACCTAACTAGGGCGGGCAACGGCGATGGAGATGAGAATGCAACCCGGCGACCCGATTCTGACCAAGACCGAATGGATGGCCGTGGCGGTCGCGTTGCACGATGTTTCGAACTGCGGTTGCGGCAGCGCGTCCGATCGCACCGGCGTTGCTCGACGGCTTGTCGCGCCGCTTCAGCGGTGGCTGGGCGCGGGACCCGCGCTGCCGCTTGCCGACCCCCGACTGGAGGCGGTCCGCCGTTTCATCTGCGCCAGCAGCACAAGCGGACAGGTGCTGCCGGAAGAAACCGAGCGGCTGGAGCAAGTCGGCTTCAACGCCGCCCAGATCCGGGCGCTGAGCCTTTTGGCGCACTGATTTCAAACTGTTACGGGAGAATGACGATGATCGAACTGAGACCCTATGCGAGCCTGGGCGGCGCCAATCATGGCTGGCTGGACGCCAAGCACCATTTCTCGTTCGCCAACTATCACGATCCGCAGCGGATGCAGTGGGGCAATCTGCGCGTCTGGAACGACGATACGATCCAGCCGCAAAGCGGTTTTCCCCCGCATCCGCACCGCGACATGGAAATCATCACCTATGTTCGCAAAGGCGCGATCACCCATAAGGACAATCTGGGCAATCACGGCCGCACCGAAGCGGGCGATGTTCAGGTGATGAGCGCCGGGACCGGCATCGCGCACAGCGAATATAATATGGAGGACGAAGTCACCCAGATCTTCCAGATCTGGATCCTTCCCACCCGGCAGGGCGAGGCACCGAGCTGGGGCGCGAAACCCTTTCCCAAGGGCGACCGCGCCGGGCAGTTCGTAACGCTCGCTTCGGGCTTTGCCGAAGACGGCGATGCGCTGCCGATCCGGACCGATGCCCGAGTGATCGGCGCCACGTTGCGCGCCGGGGAAACCGCCGAATACCAGCTGGGCGACGACCGGCGCGGCTATCTGGTCCCCGCTACCGGCGCAGTCGATGTCAACGGCGTCCGCGTGCATGCGCGCGACGGCGCCGCGATCGAGAATGTCGCGGTGCTGAAAGTCACTGCGATCGAGGACAGCGAGATCGTTCTGGTCGACGCGGCCTGACCCACCAACCCTCCGCCGATGCACCCATCGGCGGAGGGTTTTTCCTTGAGTCAGACAGCGACCGGCTCACGGCTCGCGCTGCCGGATTCCGCTTCGCGCGAAGTATCGCCGCTTGCCGACGCCGCGTCCGCGGTCTCGGCATGTCCGGTCGCGATGATGCGGCGCGCGAGCGCCTCGGCTGCCGCACTCGGCACGACTCCGGCCTCGTCCGCCTCGCGAAACACGCGAAGCAGGCGCGCGCCCGTACCGTCGACGCGACGCTGAACCTCGCTTGCGTCCCAGCGCAGATATTCCGCCGCGACGCTGATGATCCCGCCGGCATTGACCACATAATCGGGCGCATAGAGAATTTCGCGCGCCGCGAGCATTGCCGCCGCCCGGTCGTCGGCGAGCTGATTATTCGCAGCGCCGCAGACCACCCGCGCATTGAGCCGCATCGCGGTTTCCACGTTGAGCACCCCGCCCAGCGCACAGGGCGCGAAAATGTCGGCGCGGGCATCGACAATCGCGTCTTTCGACATGATCTCCGCATCGCATTCGACCGCAAGCCTGGCGGCGACGCCGGGCTTCGGATCGGCGACGATCAATCGCGCTCCGGCAGCGTGGAGCAGACGGACAAGATGCGCGCCGACATGGCCCAGCCCCTGTACGGCAACCGTACATTCGGACAGGTCGCGTCCCAGACGCAGCTCGGCGGCGATCCGCATCGCGTCGAGCACGCCACGCGCGGTCCATGGCGAAGGATCGCCCCCGGGGCGGCCCGGCACGGGCGGCAGGCCCGCCACATGCCGCGTCTCGCGCGCCACCACTTCCATATCGCTGACGCTGGTGCCGACATCCTCTGCGGTGACATAGCTGCCGTCGAGCGCTTTCACCGCGCGGCCGAATGCCGCGAACAGCTGCGTCCGGCTGAATGGCGGTTCGGGCATGCGCAGCACGGCCTTGCCACCGCCCAGCGGCAGCTCTGCCACGGCGTTCTTATACGCCATACCCTCCGCCAGGCGCAGCGCATCATCGACTGCGGCGGCCGGATTGTCATAGTGCCAGAAACGGCAACCGCCGGCGGCAGGGCCGAGCGCGGTCGAGTGAATCACGATCACGCCGCTCAGACCGGAAGCAGGATCCTCCACCGGGCAAACCCGCTCGGGCGGGAGCGCCCGGTCGCTGTGCGTCATAACCATCGCTCAACTCCATTTTGTGATGCCGCCCTTGTCGCGCATCGCAGCAGGAAAAGCTGACCCGAATTGACGGGAGATTGGGATTTTGAGACAGATATATCCTGCATACCCTCATATACGGGATAACCATGCCGGATACCCTCGATAGATACGAACGATCTATCCTGAAACTGCTTCAGGAGGATTGCTCGCGATCGACCGCCGAAATCGCCGAAGCGGTCGGCCTGTCGGCTTCGCCCTGCTGGCGGCGCATCGACCGGATGGAACGCGAAGGGATCATCACGCGCCGCGTCGCGCTGGTCGATCGCCAGAAGATCGGCATGAACGCCCAGATATTCGCACAGGTGAAGCTGAACGCGCATGGCCGCGCGCATCTCGACGAATTCAGCGCCGCGATCCGCGGCTTTCCCGAAGTGCTCGAATGCTATGTGCTGATGGGACCGGTCGATTTCATGCTGCGGATCGTGACTCGCGATATCGAAGCCTATGAACGCTTCTTCTTCGACAAATTGTCGAAGCTGCCCGGGGTGCAGGAAATCAATTCGACCATGGCGCTGTCGGAAATCAAGGCGACAACGGCGGTCCCGGTTTAGGAGCAAGGCCGCGTCAGTGCGCGGCCTTTGCCTGAGCCTCCTCGACGATACGCAGGATATTGCCGCCCCACATCTTGGCGAGGTCGGTTTCGTCATAGCCGGCCTCAAGCAGCCGCTGCGTCACCACCGGCAGCATGGTGATATCCTCAAAGCCGGGAAAGCCGCCGCCGCCGTCCCAGTCGCCGCCGAAACAGGTGTGATCCACTCCGGCGACTTCGATCACGTGCAGCACCTGTTCCATATAGCGGTCGAAATCGACGCTCCACATCGGCTCGGTCTTGTCGAGCGCGCGCCATTTGCGGGCGAGATCGGCCTGCTGTTCGGGCGTCATCGTGTCCATATGCTCATAGTCGGTGAACAGCTTTTCGCGCTCGGGCCCCATATGCATTTCGGACAGATAGATGGTGCTGACGCAGATCGCCCCGCCCTTTGCCGCCAGCGCGCGAATGCGCCCATCGTCCAGGTTACGCGGCTGATCGCTCGCCCAGCGCGCGCTGGAATGCGACAAGAGGATAGGCGCAGTCGACAGCGCCAGCATCTGATCGAATGCCTCGTCCGAGGCGTGGCTCGCATCGATGACGATGCCGAGCCGGTTGGCCTCCTGGACCCATTCGCGCCCCAGCGGGCTGAGGCCATGCCATTTCGGCGTGTCGGTCGCACTGTCGGCAAATTCGTTGTTCTTGCCATGGACCGGCCCCATCAGCCGCACGCCGCGATCGTAGAATTCGCGCATCCGCGACAGGTCTTCGCCGAGCGGATAGCTGTTTTCCATGCTCTTGAACGCAATCAGCTTGCCCGCTGCAGCCGCCGCACGCGCCTGCGCCGCCGTCGTCACCGCAACGATGCGATCGGGGTAGCGCGCCAGCGTGCGATCGATCAGGTCCGATCGCCCGCGCGCAAAGGCAAGCGCATCGGTATAGCCCTGCGGCGTCAGCGGCCCCTGATCGGTATAGATCGCAAAGAAGCCGCCATCGAGATCGCCCGCCTCCATCCGCTCCATATCGACTTGCACCAGATCGCTCGCCGGATCGTGATGCCCGGCGAAATCCCAGCCGGGACGCTGAAAATGCAGCGGGGTATCAAGATGCGTGTCGAGCACGATCAGCCGGTCATGCAGCGATTTTGCCCGTTGGAGCGTCGGATGCGGCGTCGTCGCACAGCCGGCGAGCAGCAACGCAGTCAGGGGGATCAGGCGTTTCATCGGGCATTCTCCACAGGGCGCAAGTCGAGGTCGCGATAATCATAGCTGAAATCGGCGATCGGGCTTTCGACGCGCATCTTGACGCGATCCACCGAACCGTCGTCGTTCAGTTGAAAGGTGACGATCGCATTTTCGATATCGGTATCGCTGAAGCGCGTGACGAAGCTGTCATATTGATACGGCTCCAGCCGACCCTTCATATTCGGGGTGGTGGTGAAATCGATCGTCAGCCCGTCACCATCGCGTCCGACCACGACATCGCCATACCAGGGATCGCGATACGTGCCGACATAGCGATCCAGCGGCAGCGAAGGACCGCCCGGCGCGGCTTCGCCATGTGCGGCGGCGAGCGCCGCCTTGCCGCCATCGACCATGGCATTCATGAAGCTGTCGAAGCGCCCGAACCAGTCCTCGGGCGGACGGCCGGTATAATGATCGAGCAATTCGTACATCAGCCCGCGCCGCAACTCCGATTCCTCGGAATTGACGACAATGGCGAAGCCGACATCCTGATCGGGCAACAGCACCACCATGGTTATCGATCCATAGACGCCGCCGCCATGTTCGATCACCGTGACGCCGTGATACTCCTCGACCGTCCAGCCGAGCGCATAGCTGTTATAGCTGGGCAGCGCGGCATCGATCGGCGCGGGCCATTCGGCCACCGGCATCGGCGTCACCGGAGTCCACATCTCCTTCGCCGCCGCTTCGCTGTAAAGCCGCCCGCCCCCGGGCAATGCGCCATGACCGAGCTGGATCTGCAGCCAGCGCGCCAGTTCGTCGGCGCTGAGCGCGAGCCCACCGGCGGGCGCGGCATTGGCGCTGATATAAACCGCGCGTTCGTCGAGCGCGGTGATCGGACCATCGCCGCGAATGACGCCGCTGACCCGCGCATGCGGATGCGCGCGATTGGCATCGGCCAGCCGCGCTTCATTGGTCGCGGTGGCACGATCCATCCCCGCCGGCCGCAGCAAATCGTCGGTGATGAAGTCTTCCCAGCTTTTGCCCGACACTTCCTCGATCAACTGGCCGGCAGCGGTGTAGAGGATATTGTCATAGGCATAGGCCGATCGGAAACTGGTCGCGGGCTTCATATAACGCAGCCGTTCGACGGTTTCCCTGCGGCTCAGCGAAGCACGCGGAACGAACAGCAGATCGCCCTGCCCCAGCCCCAGCCCGCTGCGATGCGTCAGCAGGTCGCGCACGGTCATTTCGTTGGTCACCCAGGGATCGTACATGCGGAACCACGGCATGTGATCGATCACCTTGTCGTCCCAGCCCAACTGCCCGCGATCGACCAGCAGCGCGAGTGCCGCGACCGTGAACGCCTTGCCCGAAGATCCGATCTGGAACAGCGTATCGGCATCCACCGGCGCCGGCTTGCCGATTTCGCGCACGCCCCAGCCGCGAACCAGCGTCGGCTGGCCATGTTCGACGATTGCGATGGCGATGCCGGGCGAGCCGCTGCGCTGCCGCAGCGCCTCGACATGCGCGACGAACCCGGCGGGCGGATCGGCGAGCGCGGCGCCGGGCAACAGGCCAAGCAAGAGCGCGGACAGCGCAGTGGCGGGACGGAAGATGCGGATCATGCAGATAGCCTTTCCGATGGGGATGCCGGTGTTCGCAACAGGCGTGCGACGCCCAGAGTGAGCACCGGCAGGACGAAGACGATGAGGAACAGGATGGCGAGCAGCCGATAGCCGCTGGCGATCAGCGCGACGAGGCCGACCCGGTCGGCGACGAACATGCACCCGATCAACAGCAGCGCACCGAACAGTGCGCGCGCGCCGGGGCCGAAGCTGCTTCCGCGCGCATCGGCAACCCCGGCGATGCGTTCGTTGATCGAATGGACCGCTCCCACCCCGCTTTCGAGCAGCGCGATGAAGATCATCCCCTGAAACAGCCAGTGAAAGGCCGGCGCATCAAGGCGGCTGAGCAGGAAATCGCTGGGCAGCGTTTCGTCGCCGATGCCGGGATAGAAACCGACCATGCAGATGAAGAAAAGGATCGCCGGCAGCATCGCCAGAGGACCGGCGAGTGCGCCGGCGATCAGCGCGTCACGCCTGCCGGTGAGGTGGCGCAGCACCGGCAGGATGACGACGGCACCCACGATATTATAACTGGCATAGGTGATCCCCCCGGTCAGCCAGCCGTCGCTCGGCGCCGACGTTTCGAACCCGGCAAGGATGCGGTCGCCAAACCGCGACAGGCTGAGGATCAGGAAAGCGGCATAGACCCCGTACAGCGCGATCGAGGCGAATTTGAACAGGCGTTCGACCATCGTTTCGCCGAACGAAGTCACCAGCAGGATCGCGATGGCGAGCAATCCAGCCCCGACAAAGCCCGGCCAGCCGAACATCGCCTCGCCGATCGCGCCCGCGGTCGCGCCGAACACCGCCAGCACCAGCACGATGAAGATCAGATAGGCCATTTCGAACAGCCGCCATCCCGGCCCCAGCAACCGGATGAAAAAGGCGCGATATTCATAGGCGCCGGTCATCTGGGCAAAGGCGAAGGTGACTGCCGCGATCAGGCTCCACAACGCCATTGCGAGCACCATGCCGGCAAGACCGCCGAGCGGTCCGCTGGCCAGGAAATATTCGGCGAGTTCGCGGCCCGTGGCATAGCCGCCGCCGATAATGAATGCCTTCAGCGCGAAGCCCGGCAGCAGGAAACGCTGAAACCAGCTCGCTCCTGCCGCCGGGCCGCTCATGCTGCGTCCAGACAGGCGTCGACCAGCGCGTCGAACGCCGCACCGCCGCGGATCGGATCGGCAACGGGCAGGCCCAGCCGGTCGGCTTCGCGCGCGATATGCGCTTGCGCCTCGGCCTGCGTCATATCGCTGGTGTTGAGCGCGATGCCGCCGCAACGGATCGCCGGATTGGTGCGCTTGCCCAGCAGGATGGTGAGGTCAATCACTTCCTCGATGCTCGGCAGCGTGTAGCTGTCGAGTCCCAGAATATGGGTGCGCGCCGGGCTGTGGCACACGACGAACATGTCGGGCTGGCTGCCGTGCAGCAGCCCCAGCGAGACCGGCGCATAGGCGGGGTGAAACAGCGACCCCTGCCCCTCGACCACGTCCCAGTGCGCCGGGTCCGCGTCGGGCGACAGAATCTCGGCAGCGCCCGCTTCGAAATCGGCGACCACGGCATCCATCGGAATGCCCGATCCCGAAATCATGATCCCGGTCTGGCCGGTCGCACGGAAATCGGCATCGACACCGCGTTGCTGCATCGCCCGCCACAGCGACAGCGCAGTATATTTCTTGCCCAGCGCGCAATCGGTGCCGACCGTCAACAGTCGCTTGCCGGTACGCTTTCGCCCGGTCGCCACCGGAATGCCGGGCGGCGGCGTGCGAATGTCGATCAGCTGACGGCCATATTTTTCCGCCGCTTCGACCAGCGCCGGCATATCGGCGAGCCGGGCATGGAGGCCGCTCACCAGATCGAGCCCGACCTTCAGCGCCTCGAGCAGCGCGGGTACCCAGCCGGGATTGATGACGCCGCCCTGATTTGCGACGCCGATCACCAGCGCGCGGGCACCGGCATCATGCGCCTGCGCCGGCGTCATTTCGGAAAGGCCGGTCGAAACCGTGCATCCCGCGACGCGATATTCGCCGATACACAGATCCGTGGCCCAGTCGCGCAGCCCGAACGCCGTCTTGGCAAATTCGGGATCGCGGACGTCGCCGAGGAAGAGAAGATAGGGCTGCGGCAAGGTAAGCGGCTCGGCAGCCCGGTTCTGAAATGGTGCGTTCATTGCCACCAACGTTTAAAAGGCAAGATCGGCGGCGAGGCCGATGGTGCGCGGCTGAAGCGGCGCGATTGCCAGATAGGACGGAATGTTGAGCCCGTCGGTAAACAGGATCCGGCTGCGCTCGCCCTTGTCGTTGAACAGGTTGCGGCCATAGAGCCGCAGCGTCCAATGTTCGTCGAACATATAGCCGATATTGGCATCGACCGTGGTATAGGGTCTGGCCGAAACCGTCAGCGGATCGCTTTCGACCAGCGACAGGCGGCTGCTGGCATGGCGGACGCCGATGCCGAAATCGACCCGGTCCTTGTCGCCGACCGGCATCGTATAATCGATCCGGGCCGAGCCGCTGAATTTGGGGACTTCGGGAAGCCGGTCGCCCTTGAACCCGCCGATTTCGGGAACGTCCTCGCTCAACGTCGCGTCGGTATAGGCTGCGGTAAAGCCCAGCGTCAGTCCGCTGGTCGGCGTGATGGTAAGCGCGGCTTCGACTCCCTTGCTTTCGGCGGCGCCACCATTGGCCAGAGCGCCGATGCCGCCGAAGGAGGTCGCGACCTGAATATCCTGCCAGTCCATGTAGAAACCGGCGAGTTCGACGACGACGAGGCCGTTCGCCAGCGCGCCCTTATAGCCGATTTCATAGTTGGTCAGCGTATCCGAGTTCACCATCGGCGGAACCCCGGGAAGGATGACGTTCGGCCCGCCCGGGCGATAGCCGCTGGCCACCCGCACATAGAACATCGAATTTTCGCCGAGGAACAGCTGCGGGCTGACACTATAGGTGACGACGTCCTCGCTCGACGTCCCGGGATCGTCGGCCGGCGGCACAATGGCGCCATAGCTGACCTGCCGGAAATCCTGCTCGTTGCGCGCCCAGCGCACCCCGCCGGTAATCGCGAACATGTCGCCCAGATGCAGCGTCGCGTTCCCGAACACCGCATATTCCTGATACGCCGCCGGCAATTGTACGATCGCAAGCGGATCGAGCGCGGGGATGACATTGCCGGCCATGTCATAGGAGCGGATCGTCTGATCCTGCGTGCTGTCCTCATGCGTATAAAATCCGCCGATCAGCCATTCGAATGCGCCAGTGCCGTTCGACGCCAGCCGGACTTCCTCGGTCCATTTCTTGAGCGAGACCGTATTGTCGTACGGCGTGATACCCGCCGGGATCAGCCCTCCGGTCAGCAGCGGAAACAGCGCGCCATAGACCAGGCTGGTGTCGCGCACCTGCTGGATATGCCGCTCGCTATAGGTCGTGGTCGATGTGAGCGAAGCCCCGCCGAAATCATAGTCGAGGCTCGCGGCATAATAGTCGAAGCTCGCATTGAACGGCTCGGCGACAAAATTGTTCGCCGAATGGCCGTTGCCCAGGCGATTGCCCGACAGGTCGGCGGCATAGCGGCCCGCGCTGTCGGCATTGGTCGCCTGCCAGATGCCGCTGAGCGAAATCGAGAAATTGTCGGTCGGGCGGTATAGCAGGCTGACGCGCCCGCCGCGCTGTTCGACATCATTCTGGTCGGCCAGATCGGCATTGTTGACGCTGTCGACATAGCCCGGCGTCTTGCGCCAGGCGAAGCTGCCGGTGATACCCAGCTTGCCGGTCGCCAGCGGGGCATTGACCATCACCTGCCCCGCCCAGCCGGGATCGGCCGCAGTATCGATCATGAAAATCTCACCGCCGCCGCGCACGCCGAACTGCTCGAGATCGGGCTGCACGGTGACATATTTCACCAGCCCGCCGATCGAGCTGGCGCCGTACAGCGTTCCCTGCGGACCGCGCAGCACTTCGAGCCGTTCGATGTCATAGGGCAGCAGGTCGAGCGACATTTCGCTCCCGCGCCCGTAAAGGCTGCTCGATCCGATCGGCGCATCATCAACGTAAAAGCCGACTGCGGCCGCACTGGTCGTAGCGGAAATACCGCGCAGCGAAACCGACGCCAGCCCCGGCGTGCCGCCGCTGCTCACTTCCATGCCGGCGACATAGTTGGAATAATCGACCAGCGACGTCGCGCCCTGCTGCTGCAGCGTTTCGCCATCGACCACGCTGATCGACAACGGCACTTCGAGCAGATTCTCTTCGCGCTTCTGCGCAGTGACGACGATTTCCTGCGCGCCCGCGCGCTGCCCGGATTCCGCCTGCTGGGCCATGGCCGGCATCGCGGTGCCGATCAGCGGCAGCGCGGTCCAGGCGAGTAGCTGATGCTTCTTCATTGCGAATGTCCCCATATCTGCCGCCCGATTCCCTAGCGCCCTGTGCGCGGGTCGGATGGCACCCCTTTGCCGTTGCGAAACTCCGTCCTTCGGTCCGGCGCACGGCAGGCCCGGATGGCGGGCAGGCTGCTCCGGACGCGGAAAGCCGAAGCTTCCAGCGTGCCAGGAAACCAATTTCCTGACGCCGACTCCCGAATAACGATTATTTCAAATTGGAGACTATTGTCCTGATTAGAGAACTGTCAACCCCAATAGAAAATCAGTTGCCGGATCGCGGATATCCCCAGATTTCCGCCGGGCAATGCACGTTACCGTCGCGATAAAAGACCCCGGGCGTGCGATCGCGCGCCAGAAATGTCGGCCCGTCGAGGTCCACGACGTTGCACAATTGCCCCAGCAGGAACGACGGCGCCATCGACAGGCTCGACCCCATCATGTTGCCGACCATTACGCCAAGGCCGAGCTGGCGGGCGCGGCGGGCAATCGCAATGCCTTCGGTGAGGCCGCCGCACTTGTCGAGCTTGATGTTGACCATGTCGAACCGCCCGACCAGCCCGTCGACATCGGCGAGCGACAATGCGCTTTCGTCGGCGGCGACGGGGATCGTGCGTTTCACTCCCTCCATTCCGGCCTCGTCGCCCCGCGCCAGCGGCTGTTCGAGCAGCGCGACATCATGCCGTTCGAGCATCGCGAACAACGCCGGCAGCGCGTCGGCGCGATAGCCCTGATTGGCGTCCACGCCGATCCAGCAATCGGGTCGCGCCGATCGCACCGCCGCCACGCGCGCGGCATCGAGCGCGGCGTCGCCGGTCAGTTTCAGCTTGAGCGTAGTCGCATCGGCCAGCGCCGTCGCCGCATCGGCCATGGCGCGCGGTTCCTCCGCGCCCAGCGTGATCGTCGTGCGCAGCGGCCGTGGTTCGGGCAGCCCGGCCAATTGCCATACCGGCTCGCCACGCTGCTGCGCCTCAAGCTCCCACAAGGCACAATCGAGCGCGTTGCGCCCCCCGCAGGGCGGCAGCAATTGCTGCAATCCTGCGCGGTCGGCCCCCGCTTCGATCGCATCGCGGACGCGTTCGATCGCGGCGGTCATCGTCGCAATGTCGTCCTGCAGATAATAGGCGCCCGCCGCCTCGCCGCGCGCCCGATGCGGCCCTTCCGCAATCTCGACCACCACCAATGCGGTTTCGGTGAAGACATGGCCGGTGATGCGGAAGGGCTTCACATAGGGGAAGCGTTCGACACGGACATCCAGGGTGCGGCGCGTGCGCATCATGCCCCTCAATAGCGGGTGCCAAAGCCGATCAGATGATAGGCAAGGCCGACATAGAGGAGAAGGAACGCCGACAGGGCGAGCAGCACGCTCCACAGCTTGGCGCCCCATTTCCGGCCGCCGGTCCACACCGTCCAGCCATACCAGAGCGAGAGGCCCAACAGCCCGACAAATGCGATCGGCGTCAGGAACTGGAGCAGATAAAGTGCCCAGTCGAGCGCGCCACCCAGCGCGTTGAGATCGCTGATCATCGTGGTGACCAGCAGCATCCAGCCAATCATCACGCCAAGCGCCAGCCAGGCAAAGCCGCGGCTGAGCCGATAGGCACGCCGCGCCCGCCCGGTGAGCGCCAGCGTTGCGCCATACCGACGCCGGGCGATCGCGGCCCAGGGCCAGGCCAATGCCGTCACCGCGACAATGCCGAGCGCGAGCAACAATGCGGGCAGCAGCCATGCGGCGTTATATTGCCAGGGCGTGCGGGAGAGCACCATGAAGGGCGAGAACATGTCCGAACTGAAGCGCGTAACCTTGCCGTCCTTCACTTCGGCGGCGAGCCGTTCGCCGGTCACGGTGTCGACCCACACAAAGGGTTCGACTTCCTTCCAGTGGCGCGGCTGATCGGCCATGCTCGGCACGCCGGGGACCAGCAACCCGCCCTGTTCATCAAGGCCGACCGTCGTTTGCCCGATCAGATCGAGAATGCTGAGGAAATTGCGATAGGCGCCGCGGCTGTTGGTGTAATTGCCGACCATCATCGCGGCATGTTCGCGCGCAGTGGCTTCGTCCACCTGCCCCTTGGGCGCCGGTCCGGGCAGATAGCGATCGGCGAACTGGTGGAATAACTGCCCCCGCACCGCCAGCGAACTGCCCGGCGTGCCCTGGCTGTTCATCGAAAAGAAAATGCCGATTTTCTGATCGGGGAACAGCCACAGATAGGAATGGAAGAAATCGGTATCGCCGCCATGGGCGATCGCGCGATGGCCGTTCACCTGTTGCTCGTAGAAACCAAGCGCCATGTGATTGAGGCCGTGGATGCCCGGCGCCTCAAAATCATGCATCATCGCCGTGGTTTGCGGAGACAGCAACGGGCCGCCGCCATTGAGATGCGCGATCATGAACCTGGCCATGTCGCTGCCGCTGGCCGAAAGGCTGCCGGCAGGCGCGGGATAGATGATCTCGAACGGCTTGGGCTTTTGGGTCGAGAGCACATAGCCCTTGGACATCATCGGTGCGAGCGCAGGCGGCAGCGGCTGACGGAACGAGGAATGCCGCATGCCGAGCGGGGCGAAAATCTTCTGCTCGACATAATCGTCGAACTTCATCCCCGACTGGCGCTGGACGATATAGGCGGCCAGTGCCGTCGCATAGTTTGAATAGGCCGGGGTGGTGCCCGGTTCGAACACGCGCTGCGTCCGGCCCTCGCGAACATAATCGCCAAGCGCCATCACCGTGTCGGGATCATTGCCGATCAGGTGGCGCATGCTTTCTTCGAAACCTGCCGTATGCGTCATGATCTGGCGCATCGTGATCGGCTTGCCGTCAAAGGCGGGCATTTCGAAATCGAGATAGGTGTTCACATCGGCGTCGAGATCGATCTTGCCCTGTTCGACCAGCTGCATGACCGCGGTCCAGGTGAACAGTTTCGACACCGAACCGGGGCGGAACAGCGTGCCGTCCGGCGTTACCGGTTTCTGCGCGGCAACATCGGCATAGCCATAGCCGCGTTCGAACAGCAGCTGATCGCCCTGCACCACCGTGACGACCGCGCCGGCGATCCCGCCGCGGGCAAGCGCATAGGGCATCATGCCGTCGAGCCATGCCGACAGATCCTGTTCCGTCAGCGGATGTCCGCCCGTGGCTCCGTTATTTGCCGGCGCTGCGACCGGCGCGGGCGCCTGCCCGGCTTGCGGCGCGCTTTCCTGCGCGACCAGTGGCGTCATCGCCAGCAGGGCTCCCAAGCCCAACAACTTTCCTAAGACTCGCATTGCCAACCCCCTTGTCGACGTGTCGCGGTTGCGCTCTTTGTCGGATCGGCCTAACCTCAACTGAGAAATATTGGGCCGGATAAGGACATAATGATCCTGATTGGAAAATTGTCAAATCGGCATTCCGAACGGGAGTACCGGTAATGACCAGCGATCAGCCGACTCTGGGTGCCGTGCTGCGCGGAATTCGTGCCAAACGCGGCTGGACTCTCAAGGAAATGAGCGCGCAGAGCGGTATTCCGGTCTCGACTCTGTCGAAGGTCGAACATGACCGGCTGACGCTGACCTATGACAAGCTGCAGCAGCTCAGCCGCCGACTAAACATGCGCATGTCGGATCTGTTCGCCGAGGAGCAACAACCGGCCGATTCGCCCCGAGTCACGGCGCGGCGTTCGATCGGCAGCCTAGAAAACGCGTTCCGGGTCGAAACCGACAATTACGATTATCATTATCTCTGCACCGACCTTCGCCGGAAACGGATGATCCCGATCCTGACGCGGATTCGCGCGCGCAGCACCGAGGAATTTGGCGACCTCGTCCGTCACCATGGCGAAGAGCTGATCTATGTGATCGAAGGCCGGATCGTCGTTCACACCGAATATTATGACAGCGTCGAACTGGGACCGGGCGAATCCATCTATATCGATTCGTCGATGGGCCATGCCTATCTGGTGGCGCCCGGCCATGACGAAGCGCTGGTGCTCGGCGTGTGTTCGAGCCCAGACGAAGGGCTGATGGATTCGCTGATGAGCCTGCACGGCGAAGTCGCCGCCTGATCGCTCGCGCGCCGGCGGACGCCGATGCGTCAGGATCGACGCTCCCGGCGCTTTCCCGCTATTTTTTTGCATGTTGCGGTGGTTGCCCCTGCTGCAGCACGGCAAACAGGCTGACTTGTAATTGTTCAGTTAATTGATATCCAGTTCCAACGCTTTCTCTACCGATGATTGCATTGAAGAGGCATGATACGATGACTGAATCCACCGGCAGTGATTTCGACTATGTGATCGTCGGCGCCGGAGCGGCCGGATGCGTGCTGGCGAACCGGCTGAGTGAGGATCCCGCGATCCGCGTGGCGCTGCTGGAGGCGGGCGGGAGCGATCGACATCCCTTCTTCGCGATTCCGCGCGCGGTTCCCAAGGTGATGGGGCGCGTGGCAAATCTGTGGGGCTATCCCGTCGAACCCGAAGAAGGCACCGGAAACAAACAGGAAATGTGGCTGCGCGGCAAGGTGATCGGCGGTTCGACCTCGATCAACGGGCTGATGTATGTGCGCGGCCAACCGGCCGATTTCGATGAAATCGCCGAGCTTTCGAGCGACGATTGGGACTGGTCTAACATCGGTCCCGCCTATGCCGCCATCGAAGGCCATGAATTGGGTGCGGGCGACACCCGCGGAGCCGATGGGCCGCTCAAAATTTCGCTGCCCGGCGCCGATGTTCGCAACGACTGGCACGAAGCCGTGCTCGAAGCCGGGCAGAATATGGGCGTGCCGGAGAAAGCCGACATCAATACCCCCGACAATGACGAGGGCATCGGCTATAATCCGCGCACCGTGTGGAAGGGCAAGCGGCAATCCGCCGCGACGGCATTCCTCAAGCCGATCCTCAAGAAGCGCAGAAACCTGACGCTGATCACCAACGCCGCAGTCGATACGCTGCTGCTCGAAGGAAAGCGCGCAACCGGCGTCACGCTGAACGACGGCAGGGAGATTCGCGGTCGCGAGATCATCCTGGCGGCCGGGGCGATGGCGTCGCCGGGCATCCTCGAACGATCGGGGATCGGCGATCCGGCGGTGCTGGAGCCGCTTGGAATAACCGTCCGGCATGCGCTTCCCGCAGTCGGCGGCAACCTGCTCGAACATCGCGCGCTGCTGATGCAATGGCGCACATCGGACCATCGCTATTCGTATAATCGCGATCACAAGGGGCTGCGGCTCGCGCTCAACGGAATCAAATATCTCCTTACCCACAAGGGCGTTCTTACGTCCGCGACGTTCGATATGGGCGCATGGGTGAAAAGCCGGCCCGGGCTCAATCGCCCCGACGTCCAGTTCCTGATCGCGCCGCACAGCCTGGATTTCGCCAAGCTCGGCCGGACGACCGAGGATTTTCCTGGAATGTCGCTGGTTGTCTATCCGCTGCGCCCGTCTTCGATCGGCAGCATCCACATCACCAGCACCGACCCCAATTTGCCGCCGCGGCTCAAGCCCAACCATCGCGACACGCCGGAGGACCGGCGCGCGATGATCGACGGCGTCCGCGCGGTGCGCAGGTTCGTATCGCAGCCACCGCTCGACAAGATCGTGGTCGAGGAAACCGTTCCCGGCCCGAGCTTTCAGACCGATGAAGAGATCATCGCCGCCTATGACACCTTTGCCACCTGCGGCTATCATGCCGTCGGCAGCTGCCGCATGGGCAAGGACGAAGCCTCGGTGGTCGATCCGGAGCTGAAGGTTCGCGGAATCGAGGGGCTCCGGATCATGGACACGTCGATCATGCCGGTGGTGCCGTCGGGCAACACCCAGGGTCCGACGATGGCGATGGCGTGGCGCGCCGGCGACATCATTCTTCGCGATCGCGCAAAGACACAGGCGCCTGCCCGGGCGGCGTGACGGAAGGATAGCGCAGTGGCTCGAATCCCCTTTCCCGCCCCGGAAGATCAGAGCGAAGAGATCCGTCAGACGCTCGCCAAATATGGCGGGCTGAACGTCACGCGGATGATGTCGCACCAGCCCGGACTGATGCAGGCCTATGCAAAGATGGGCGTGCAGATACTGCGATACGGAACGCTCGATCCGGTGCTGCGCGAACGGATCATCCTGCGCGTCGGCCAGCTGTGCCGATGCGAATATGAACGCCATCAGCATCTGAGCGTAGCGCGTGCCATCGGCATGACCCCGGACCAGATCGCGGCAAGCGAGCGCGACGACCGCGCGGCGATGACCGAGGCCGAGCGGACCGCGCTGACCATCGTCGATCAGATCCATGGCGAAGGCGCAGCATCGGCTCAGGCGATCGCCGATGCCGAACGACTTTTCGGACCCGACCAGATCGTCGAGATTTGCGTGGTCACCGGCTATTACATCATGACCGCGGGCTATCTGCGCAGTCTCGACGTCGAGTGCGAGGATACGCCCCCGCTGGGCGACCGCATGGCCGCGGGCGAGCAAACCGTGATCTCCAGGTCGTGACCCCATAAACGGCGCCGCTGGCGCGCCGGCGCCTTTTATCGCAGCGTATAGCCGCCGTCCGCGACCAGCGTATGGCCGCGCACATAGGATGCCTGCGGCGACGCGAGGAACAGCACGCAGGCGGCTATTTCCTCCGGCGTACCGATCCTGCGTTCGGGAATGGCCTGAACAAATTTCTGCATCAGCGCCGCGTCGGACCGCGCCCATTCGATGATTGCCGTATCGACAAAGCCCGGCGCGACCGCGTTGCAGCGGATCGCATATTTGGCCCACAGGTCGGCGATCGATCTGGTGAACCCCACCAGCCCATGTTTGCTGGCGGCATAGGCGGGCTGATCGCGCATGCCGATGAACGACGCGACCGAGGCGATATTGACGATCGCGCCCTTGCGCGCCGAAAGCCGCTCGCGAAACCGATAGCAAAGATCGACCACGGCATTGAGGTTGATCTCGATGATCCGTTCATGCCCTTCAAGGCTATATTCATCGTCACCCGCCGCGCCGGCATTGTTGACCAGAATGTCGAGTTCGGCGATCGCCTCGCTCAATGCCGCGCGTTCGGCGGGGTTTTCCATCCGGACGCGGTGATAGGAAAAGCGTGAAAGGTCGTTGGCATAATCATCCGCGGCGGCGCGGGTGCCGGTGATATGCACGCATGCGCCGGCATCGGCAAAGGCACTCGCAATGCCGAACCCGATCCCCTGCGTACCGCCGGTGACGAGTACGACACAGCCCGAATAGTCGAACCGCAACGTCATCCCATATCCTCGGCGATGCGTCGCGCGATCGCGGCCAGAATGTCCATATTGGCCACCATCGCGGCGGCGTCGGGCGACGACGCATTGCCCCGCAACATCCGCCCCTTGATCCCATGGATGATCGCGGCGAGGCGGAACAGGTTGAAGACGATATAGACGTCGAGATGATCGATCCGCGCGCGGCCGGTGCGTTCGCAATAGGCAGCGACATATTCGGCTTCGCTCGGCAGGTTCAGCGCGGCGAGATCGCGATCGGCCAGCCCCCAGGGGATCGTGCCGGGAACGCGATACATCATCAGATTATACGTGAAATCGACCAGCGGGTGCCCCAGCGTCGACAATTCCCAGTCGAGCACCGCGATCACGCGCGGCTCGCTGGGGTGAAAGATCATATTGTCGATGCGAAAATCGCCATGCACGACACGCGTTTCTTCATTTTCCGGCGCATGTTCGGGAAGCCATTCCACCAGAAAATCGAGATCGGCCGTCGCACCGGCGAGTGTATCCTCGCGATACTGGCGCGACCAGCGGTCGATCTGCCGCTGCAGATAGCGCCCCGGCCGGCCATAATCGCCAAGGCCGATCGCTTCGGGATCGAACCCGTGCAGCGCCGCCAGCGTTGCTCCCATCGCATCCTGATGCGCGCGCTTTTGCTCCGCGTCGACGCCGGGGAAACTGCCGTCCCAGAAGATACGGCCTTCCACCATATCCATGACGTAGAACCAGGAACCGATGACAGTGTCGTCGGTACAAAGCGCATGGACATGCGGCACCGGGAATCCCGCGCTTTCCAGCGCCCGCATCACCCGCGCCTCGCGATCGACGGCATGCGCACCCTTCAGCAACTGGCCCGCCGGCTTGCGCCGCATGACATAACGCCCGCTCGGCGCAGTCAGTTTGAAGGTCGGATTGGATTGGCCCCCGGCGAATTGCTCCACCGACAGCGGCCCGCGAAACCCCGGGACGTTCGCGCCCATCCAGCGTTCGAGCGCCGCGACATCGAACCGCGCATTGGCGCGGACCTGTGTCGTCCCGCCCTGCTCGCTCATGCCGGATTCTCTGCCAGCGCCTTGCGCTTGATCTTCTTGGCGAGGCTCCATTTGTGGACCTCCGTCGGGCCGTCATAGATGCGGAAGGCGCGCACTTCGCGGAACACCTGTTCGACGATCGTATCGCCCGAAACCCCGGTGCCGCCCATCACCTGCACGCAGCGATCGGCAATCCGCATCAGCGTTTCGGAAACCGCGACCTTGGTCATCGAGCTTTCGACGCCGCCATCCGCGCCCGTATCGAGCACGCCCGCGCACCAGTCGATCATCAATTCGGTCTGTTTGAGGTCGATCATGTTTTCCGCCAGCATGAAGCCGACGCCTTCGTGATCGATCAGCAGCTTGCCGAACGCCTGACGCTTTACGGCATAGGCCGTGGCGATTTCGTTCGCGCGGACACAGGCCCCATGCCAGCGCATGCAATGCGTAAGCCGCGCGGGGGCAAGGCGGATCTGCGCGAGCTTGAACCCCTGACCCGGCTGACCGAGAATCTGGTCGGCGGGCACGCGCAACCGGTCGATCGTCACCACCGCATGGCCGCCGGGCATCGAACTGTCGATCGTGTCCAGGACGCGTTCGATCCGGATGGCGGGGTCGGGCAAATCGACGAGGAACATCGTCGCGCCTTCCTCTGTCATCGCCATGACGATCCCCACTTTGGCGCCGACGGCGCCGGTGATGAACGCCTTGCGCCCCTCGATCACCCAATGGTTGCCATCGCGCGTCGCCTTGGTGCTCAGCAGCGACGGATCGGAGCCGGCGCCGCCATCCTCGGCCGGTTCGGTCATGAAAAAGGCCGAACGCGCCTCCCCGGTCAGCATCGGGGCGAGAAAACGCTCCTTCTGTTCGGGGCCGGCGGCATGGCCCAGCAGGAACATATTGCCTTCGTCCGGCGCCGCGACATTCAGCGCGACGGGGCCGAGCGGCGACACGCCCGAGGCGCGCAAAATCTTCGCCACGTCGCGATGCGCATAATGGCCGCCATCGGCCCGGATATGCGGGGTCATCAACCCTTCGGCCCGCGCCAGATCGCGCATCTCGACCACCAGCGATTCCTCCGGGCCATGCGCGCCCAGCCGCGCATCGCGCTCGAACGGAACGATCTTCTCGCGCACGAACGCTTCGACGCGCGCGGCGACTGCGGCGCCGTCCCCAATATCAGTCATCGGTCGGTTTTCCCCAGTCGCTTGCATAGGCGGGGCGGCGCTTTTCGAAGAATGCTGAGACGCCCTCGACGAAATCCCGGCTGCTCGCACACAGTACCTGATTGCGATCCTCCATCGCGATCGCCGCCTCCAGGCTCGGCGCGTCGATCGCCATGCGCAGGCATTCCTTGGTAAGGCGCAGGCCCATCGGCGCAGTCGTCATCATCGCCTCGAGTATCGGTTCGGCGGCGGCGGCCATGTCGTCGTCGGGCACGACCCGACTGACCAATCCCAGCGCAAGCGCGCGCTGAGCGTCGATGAACGCGCCGGTGAGCATCAGTTCGGACGCAAGGCTCGCGCCCACCAGCCGGGGCAGGAAATAGGATACGCCGATGTCACAGGCAGAAAGGCCCAGCCGGATGAAGGCCGCGTTCATTCGCGCACTTTCCCCGGCGATACGGATGTCGGAAGCCAGCGCCATCCCGAAACCGCCACCGCATGCCGGACCATGCACCAGGCTGATGATCGGTTGCGGGCAATAGCGCATCTTCATCACGATCTCGGCAATCCGGCGCTGCAACGCAAACCGGTCTGTAAGATCCATCTCGCGACCCACGTCGTCACCAAGATCGAGCCCGGCGCAGAAACCCCGACCTTCGCCGCGCAACACCACGGCGCGCGTTTCCCGGTCCCCGGCCAGCGCAGAGAAATAGCCATGGAGTTCGTCGATCAGACCGCGATCGAGCGCGTTCAACTGATCGGGCCGATCGAGCGTCACCCAATCGACCGCACCGCGTTTTTCGACCTTCATCGGCTGCGCTCCGGCAAGGTGAGCGCATCGGCGGAAGCATCGCCCAGCAGCAGCCCGCCATCGACCTCTAGCGTCACGCCCGTGATGTAGCGCGCATTGTCGCTGGCAAGGAACAGCGCGGCATCGGCAATGTCCCGTTTCGTGCCATAATCACGCAGCGGGATGCGACGCTTGATCGCCGCAGTCTCTTCGTCGGTCGGCGCAAGCCGCGCCATGCCTTCGGTATCGCCGATCGGCCCCGGCGATATCGCGTTGACGCGCACGCCGGCCGGTCCCCATTCCATCGCCAGTGTTTCGGTGAGGTTGTTGATCCCCGCCTTGGCTGCGCTGGCATGCGCCTGAAAGGGAATTGCCCGCTTGGCCTGACCCGCGCTGATCGAAATCAGCGAGGCGCCGGGCTTGCGAAGATGGTCCCACGAGGCACGCAGCACATTGAACGTGCCGATCAGATCGATTTCGATCACCGTGCGAAAGGCATTGGCGGAGAGCCCGATGGCCGGCGAAAGGAAATTGCCCGCCGCGCCCGAGACGACGGTGTCGATCGCGCCCCATTTTTCCGCCACCTGCGCAAAGGCGGATGCAACCGCATCATAATCGCGCACATCGGCGGCGATACCGACCGCCTCCGCGCCGGTGCCACGCACCGATTCGGCAGCGGCGGCGATACGATCCTCGCTACGGCTGATCAGCGCGACGCGCGCGCCCATCGCGCCGAAGCGCATCGCAATGCCAAGGTTGATGCCGCTCGACCCGCCGGCCACGAAGATCGTCTTGCCGGCAAAGGCGTTGTCGCAAAAAATATCCATTCTCATTTCCTCAGCTGTACACCGGCTCTTCCCACCAGGGGAAAAAGTCGGGCATATCGGTCGAAACACGGTCCGGGAACGTGGCTTTGCGCTTTTCCAGAAACGCACTGACCCCTTCGGCGACATCGCCGCTGCGTCCGCGGGACAGGATGCCACGACTGTCGATCTTGTGCGCGTCCATCGGGCTGGTCATTTCCAGCCCCCGCCACATCATCTGACGGATCAGCGCGACCGAAACCGGTGCAGTATCCGCGGCGAATTCGCGCGCCAGTGCGCGAGCGGCGGGAAGCAGATCGTCGGGGGCGTGAAGCGAGCGCACCAGCCCGCCCGAAAGCGCTTCGCGCGCATCGAAGACGCGACCGCTATAGCACCATTCGAGCGCCTGCTGGATGCCGACGATACGCGGCAGGAAAAAGGACGAGCAGGCTTCGGGCACGATGCCGCGCCGCGCAAAGACGAAACCCATGCGCGCGTTTTCGCTCGCCAGGCGAATGTCCATCGCCAGCGTCATCGTCGCGCCGATTCCAACGGCGGGGCCATTGATCGCGGCAATGATCGGCTTGAGGCAATTATGCAGCCGCAGCGTCACCCGCCCGCCGCCGTCACGCGCGGCGTCGGGCGAATAGTTGAGGCTGCCATCGGGGTTCACGACGTCGCCTTCGAACACGAACGCATCGGCGCCTTCCGACAGGTCGGCGCCGGCGCAGAATGCCCGCCCTTCGCCCGTGACGATCACCGCGCGAACCGCATCGTCCGCATCGACGCGGTCGAGTACATCGAGCATTTCATCCATCATCTCGGTGGTGAAGGCATTGAGCTTGTCCGGACGCGACAACGTGATCGTCGCGATGCCGTCGTCCACAATATAACCAAGCGTGTTGTAGGTCATACATCCTCTCACAAATATCGGGCGGCAGCGGCCTATTCGGGAACATCGACGAAATTCGCCGGGCGCTTTTCCATCCCGGCGGCGACGGCCTCTCGCTGATTGGGGGTTCCGAACAGTGCCGACTGCTCGGCAGCCTCGGCGCGCAGGATCTCGGCTTCGGTCCCGCGCATCCGCAACAGCCGTTTGGCGGCGCGGATGGCATCCGGGCTGAGCGCGGCTATCCTGTGCGCAAGGTCGCTTGCCGCAACCTGCGGCGCTTCGGAAAGCTGTGTCGCCAGGCCGAGCCGCAGCGCTTCGGTTCCGTCGAACATGCGTGCGGTAAAAATCAGTTCGGCAAGGATATCGGGGCGCAAAAGATCCCGAAGCAGGGCCATGCCCGCCATATCGGGTACCAGACCCCATTTCGCCTCCATCACCGCCATCCGGGTGTCGGGTGCAACAATGCGGATATCGGCGCCCAAGGCGAGCTGAAATCCGCCACCCAATGCCACGCCATGCACCGCGGCGATCACCGGCATCGGCAGCCGCTGCCACACCAGCACGGCATGTTGCGCCACATTGGCGCCATCGGCGACGATCGTGTCGAGATCGATCGCGCGTTCGCCGCCGCCGCTTGCCGATCGCAGGCTGTCGAGGTCGATTCCGGAGCAAAAGCCGCGCCCCTCGCCACGCAGGATGACGGCGCGACAATCGCTGCGACCCGCCAGCATGCGGCCCGTTTCGGACAATGCCGCGATCAGTTCGTTGTTGAGCGCGTTCAGTCGTTCCGGCCGATCGAGCACGACATGCGCGACCGGCCCTTGCCAGTCGATCCGCAGCACGGCCATCGCCTTACTCCTCCAGCGTGCGCGCGATCAGCAGCTTCATGATCTCGCTGGTGCCGCCATAGACGCGCTTGACCCGCACGTCCTTGTACATCTGCGCGATCGGATATTCGTTCATATAGCCATAGCCGCCGAACAGCTGCTGACAGCGATCGATGATCGTCTGGGCATGTTCGGAAAGCCAGTATTTCGCCATGCTGGCGGTCGGCGCGTCGAGGGTTCCGGCGATATAGCGACCGATGCAATCGTCGACGAAGCTGCGGCCGATGGTCGCTTCGGTCTTGCAATCGGCAAGGACGAATTGCGTATTCTGAAAATCGAGCAGCCGCTTTCCGAATGCCTTGCGTTCGCGGACATATGCAAGCGTGTGCTCGATCGCCGATTCCATCAGCGCCAGGCACTCGACGGCGATCATCAACCGTTCCTTGGGCAACTCCTTCATCAGCTGATACAGGCCCTGCCCCTCTTCGCCGCCGATCAGATTGTCGGCGGGCACCTGAACATTGTCGAAGAAAAGTTCGGACGTGTCGCCCATCGGAATCCCGATCTTGTCGAGATTGCGCCCGCGCGAAAATCCCGCACTGTCCGCTTCGACCGCGATCAGCGAAATGCCCTTGCTGCCCGCCGACGGATCGGTCTTGGTCACGACGATGATCAGATCGGCATGCTGGCCGTTGGTGATGAAAGTCTTCTGCCCCGTCACCGCATAGCCATTGCCGCTGCGGACGGCCTGGGTCCGGATGCCCTGCAGGTCCGATCCGGCGCCGGGCTCGGTCATCGCGATCGCAGTGATCATCTCGCCCGAAACGATTTTCGGCAGCCAGCGCTGCTTCTGCTCTTCGGTGCCGTATTTTTCGATATAGGCGGCGCAGATCGCATTGTGCAGCGGGATGCCCCAGCCTTCGGCGCCGATCAGGCCCAGCCGGCGCAACAGCACCGCCTCATGCCGGAAATCGCCGCCCGCGCCGCCATATTCGGGCGACACCGAAACCCCGAGCAGACCGGCCTGTGCAGCCGCGTCCCATCCCGATCGTTCGACAATCCCGTCGGCGGCCCATTTTTCGAGCCGGCTCGCCGGGGCTATTTCGGCCAGCGCACGCTGAACCGAATCGTCGAACATGACGAGTTCTTCGTCCATCCAGGGCGAAGCATGCGGGAACAGGGCGCCCATCGGATCAGCGCGGCGCCATGCGGATGCCGCCGTCGAGACGCACATCCTCACCGTTGAAATAGCCGTTTTCGACCATCGTCAGCGCCAGATTCGCATATTCGCCCGGATCGCCGAGCCGCTTGGGGAACGGAACCGAGGCGGAAAGCGCATCGACGACCTTCTGCCCCGCGCCCAGCATCAGCGGAGTCAGGAAAATGCCCGGCAGGATCGTGTTGACGCGAATACCCTCACCCATCAGGTCGCGCGCGATCGGCAGCGTAAGGCTGACCACGCCGCCCTTCGACGCGGAATAGGCCGCCTGCCCCATCTGCCCGTCCTCTGCAGCCACCGACGCCGTCATCACGATCGCTCCGCGGTCATTATCTTCCAGCGGATCGAGCGTAAGCATGCCCGCCGCCGCTTTCGCAACACAACGGAAAGTCCCGATCAGGTTGATCTGGATGATCTTTTCGAACGCGTCGGTCGGAAAGGACTTGATGCTGCCATCTTCCTTCGACCGGCTCGCGGTCTTGATCGCATTGCCGGTGCCGGCGCAGCAGATCAGGACACGCTCCTGACCATTCGCGGCGCGCGCCTTTTCGAACCCGGCATCGACGCTGGCTTCATCGGTCACATCGACCTTGCAGAACACGCCGCCGAGTTCGCTGGCGATCGCTTCGCCGCGTTCGGCATTGAGATCGAAAATCGCGACCTTGGCACCCTTGGCCGCCAGCGCGCGCACCGTCGCTTCGCCCAGACCCGACGCGCCGCCCGTGACGATTGCGGCAACCGAACTATCCACCTTCATTTCAAAAATTCCTTCCTCGGTCGCTTCAGCCGTCGATACGTTCGATGATGATCGCGGGCGCCATGCCCCCCGCCGCGCACATGGTGACGAGCCCGTAGCGGCCGCCCGTGCGCTCCAGTTCGTCGAGCAGCGTTCCGATCAGGATCGCGCCGGTCGCGCCGATCGGATGACCCAGCGCGATCGAACCGCCATTGACGTTCACCTTGTTGCGATCGAGATCGAGATCGCGGACGAACTTCTCCGCCACGACCGCGAACGCCTCGTTGATTTCCCACAGGTCGATATCGTCCTTGGTGAGCCCCGCCTTCGCGAGCACCTTCTTTGCGGCAGGCACCGGTGCGTTGAGCATCAGTGTCGGATCGTCGCCGATATTGGCCGTCGCCACGATCCGCGCACGCGGCTTGAGCCCATGTTTTTCGGCATATTCGCGCGATGCGATCAGCACCGCGGCCGCACCGTCGACGACACCCGAGGAATTGCCGGCATGATGGACATGCTCGATTTCGAGGTCGGGGAATTTGCGATTGATCTGCTGACGGAAGGTCGATCCCTTTTCGTCATAGGCCCAGTCGGCCAGCGCGGCGAAGGCAGGTTTGAGCTGCGCCAGCCCCTCCGCCGTGGTTTCGGGGCGGGGATATTCGTCCTTGTCGAGCAGGACATTGCCGTCCTCGTCGGTGACCGGGACGATCGACTTGTCGAAACGCCCCTCCGCAATCGCGCGCGCCGCCTTGCGCTGGCTTTCGAGGCCGAACGCATCGAGTTCTTCGCGGGTAATGCCTTCGAGCGTCGCAATCGCATCACCGCAAATCCCCTGATGCGACTGCGGATGCAGCGCATCGAGATGGTCGTTGAGCGCGCCCATCATCGTGGGTTCCAGCCCGGCGGCCTGTTCGGCGGCAGTGATGCTGTTGGTATAGCTCATCATCTCGGTCCCGCCGGCGACGATGAGGTCTTCCATGCCGCTCATCACCTGCGCCGCGGCAAGGCTGACGCTGGTGATGCCGCCGCCACAGAACCGGTCGAGCGTCATGCCGCTCGCGGTGATGGCATAGCCGGCGTCGAGAGCGGCCATCCGCCCCAGATCGCCGCCCTGACGACCCTTTTGCATCGAAGTCGACCAGATGACGTCGTCGACATCGGCGGTGTCGAGCGCGTTGCGCTCCGCTATTGCCTTGAGCACGGTCGCCGCCAGTCGCTGGGGGTGCAGATGCGCCAGCGCACCCTTCCCCAATTTACCTATGCCGCGCGGCGTGCGGACCGCATCGATGATCAACGCATCAGACATGTGAATTCATTGCTCCTGCTATCGCATTTCAATTAATCATACGATTAAGAAAGGTCAACTCAAGACCGCATTGTGTCTGGCGCGCTCTTCCTCGACCGCCTTGAGCTCCGCCGGATCGATCGCCTCGAGGATGCCGCGTTCGAACAACTCGGCAACCGCAGCTTCGGGCAAATCGAGCCATTCGGCGACGACATCATGGCTGTGTTCCCCGGCCATAGGCGCCGGGCGGCGCAGGGCGTCGTCCAGATTGCGGCTCCGCGTATGCGCGGCCTCGGACGTCACGTCCTCGTTCAGATAGGGATGCTGCTCGACGCGATAAAAGCCGCGCTCGCGATAATAGGAAAAGCCCGGCAAATCGGCGAGACGCAGCATCGGCGCAGCCGGCACGCGCGCCGATTGCAGCGACTGCGCGGCATCCGACGGCGATCGTTGCGCGATCCATGGCGCCACGGCCGCATCGATCCGATCGGCTGCGGCGAGCCGGGCCTGGGCACCTTTGAGCGCGCGCCCTTCGTCCCAGCCGATCCGATCGCACAATGCCATCCAGTCGTTGTCGTCGCGGATCGCCACGGCGCACCATTCATCCTCGCCCTGGGCGGGATAGGCGGTCCATGGCCAGTCCGGCGCCCGCTGCGGCGCGAGCCCGTCGGACACGCGCGCCACATCCGCCGCGAAATGCGCCAGCATCACTTCCGATTGCGCCACGCTGGCGGTGCCGCCGCGTCCGGTACGAAGCCGCCGGATCAGCAGCGCGACAGTCGCAATCGCGCCGATCCGGGCGGCGACGTGATCGGGATAGATGGTGATCGTATCCGAAAAGCCTTCCGGATCGTCGGGATAGCGCCACGCAAGCGTCAGCCCGGTCGCCGCACGCACCAGCGGGCCATAGCCCATGCGGTTGCTCCACGGGCCGGAACTGCCGAACGCCGAACTGTCGGTCATCACGATCGCCGGATTGACCGCCGCGATCTCCGCATAGGACAGCCCGAGATTTTCGAGGGCGCCGGGTTTGAAATTGGAAAGGATCACATCGGCTTGCGCGGCAAGCTTCAGAAAGACCGCGCGGCCTTCCGGATCGCGCAGATTGATCCCCAGACTGCGCTTGTTGCGATGGCCGGCGGCGAAACTGACCGACATGCCATAGCTGAGATAGGATTGGCGGTTGCCGTCGGGATAGGCGCGTGATTCGACCTTGACGACATCGGCGCCCTGATCGCCGAGCAGGCGCCCGGTTTCGGCGCCGACCACGATCACCCCCATGTCGAGCACCTTGAGCCCGGCGAAGGGCCGCTCGGCATCCGGCCGCGAAGGCCCGGGAAATGCAGTCGCACTCGCCTGGCGCGGCGCCAGGTCGAGTCCCATGCGGCGGCCGTCGATCGTGACGACGCCATTGGGCAATGTGACGCTCCGGTCGCCCTCGATGGGGACCTGCGTTACCCCATGGCGTTCGCGCACATGGCTGGTGGCGATGCTTTCCTCGAAAGTGAGCACCGCGGAAATCGGAACGCCATGCTCCTGCCCTTCCCGCTCCAGATCCTCGCGCGTCCGACCGGCGAAAAACCGGGCGATCGCCGGCAGCAGATCCGGTGACTTATACCGCGCCACCATGTTGTTGAGCCTGGGATCGGCGAATTCGGGCGGCTCGCCCATCCAGCGAAACATCCCCTGCCATTGCCGTTTCGACAACAGGCAGATGCGGACATGGCCGTCGGCGCATTTCAGAACCGGATATTGAAATCCCTGCGACGGGCGATCGCGCGACAGAAGATTGGCGGGCTTGCCCATCGTCGCGCTGCCGCTGATGCCGTAACCGGGATCAAGCGCCTGGACCGCACCGTCCAGCGCGGAAAAGTCGATAAGATCGCCCTTGCCGGTTCGCAGCGCCCGGAACAGCGCCGTCACGAGCGTATAGGCCGCCTGCGAAGCTGCGCATTGATAGGCGAGGTCGCCGGGCGGCAACAGCGGCGCACGGCCACGGATACCGGATCGGGCCAACTCGCCTGACAGCGCGTGCAGCACCGGACCCGCGCCCTGCCAGTCGGAAATGCCGGTATCGCTGCCGAAATCGCTGACCCGCATCACCACCAGTTCCGGCCTCGCATCAGCGAGCGCCTGAAGGTCGAGCGACTGTGCCGCATCGGCAACCACGATATCGGCAGCCGCGATCAATGCGCGTGCCGCATCGCTGTCCGGCGCGATATGGTGACGCTGCTTTCCGGCATTGGCGGCAAGATCGGCATAGCGATCGGCGACCGGAGCTTCCGGCTCGATGCGCGCTACGCTCGCGCCCAATTCCGCAAGATATCGTGTCGCCGGTGCCAGCGGCCCATGGATGAGGTCTACAACTCGTATTCCGGCAAGCGGACGTTCGACACCGTCGGGGACGGAACTATCCTCCATCAGGCTTGCGGCCCCTTCGGAAAGCTGGGCATGCCCTCTGGAATCGTGACCCATGGGAGTTTCGACTGGGTCCAGATATGCACGGTCGGCGGAAAGGCATCCGCGCTGTCGAGCGTCCCGACCTTCACCGCTGCGATTTTGGGCGCAGCGCTGGAAACCGACCGGATCGGCGACCCGCATTTGCCGCAGAACTGGCGCGCCAGCGGTGCGCCGCTGTCGGTGTCGGTCTGCGTATATTCGGTAAGCTGCCCTTCGACGGTCATTGTCGAGGCGCGCACCACCATGTTCACGGAATAGGCGGAACCCGATTGTGCCCGGCAATGCGTGCAGTGACACACGGCAATGGCGAGCGGCTCCGACGCAATGGCATATCGCACCGCGCCACAATTGCATCCGCCTGTTATCTCGCGAGCTTCATCCGCCATGCAAACCTCTCAACTAACTTAATCAACTAACTGATCCGGGAACATTCATGCAAGCGGCGAAAGCAGATACTGTCAGATCGAACAGCCCAACGCTTCCGCGCGTGGATGTTCCAGGGTGCAGCCTCGGCGATTGCGGCGGGACGCACCGGTCCCGCCGCCGCCTGTTCCCCTAGAAGTGGAAACCGACCTCCACGTAGATTTCACGCGGATTTTCAACGAATGCGGACATATCCGCAGTCGATCCGACGGTGGTGCCGGTTCCGTTGCCGCCGGTGAACGGGATATCGTTCGCCGAGGTCACGACCAGTTCGTTGGAAAGGTTGCGCCCGATCAGCGCGATCGACCAGCGATCATCCTGTCCATGAAGCGTGATCGAGGCATCATATTTGGTGAAGGCAGACTGAATCCCATCCGGCCGCAGCGTGTCGGTGAAATAATAGGAAGAAGTATGGCTCACATCGCCGCTGAGCGTCAGGCGCAGCGCGTTCGACAGCGGCGCATCAAAGGTGGCACCTACGCGACCGGCGAATTCGGGTGCCTTGGGCGGGGTGCGGCCATCATAATCCTGCGCGGTATAGGCACCCCCGACCAATTGCTGATCGCACCCTTCGGCAACCGTCTGACCACCGTAGCACTGACCGACATAGTTCTTGTACTTGGCGTCGTTATACGCCGCTGCGGCGCGCAACGTCAGGCCGGGAAGCGCGCTGACCGTCCAATTGACGTCACCTTCGATACCCCGTGTGCGCAAGGTGCCGGCATTGCCGGCGATCAGCCCGATCGTAACCGGATCGAACGTCTGAACCTGCAGGTTGGTATAGTCGTAATTATACACCGTCAGGTTGATCGCCAGATCGCGGCCGAATGCCAGCGTGCGCAGCCCGACTTCGCCGCCTTCCGCCAGTTCACTTCCATAGCGGCCGGCCTCGGCGCTCGCCGCCGGAGTCAACGCCTGGGAGATATTGTAGCCGCCCGCCTTGAAGCCCTGCTTATACGATGCATAGAGCGTGGTATCGGCCCCCGGCTTGTATCGCAGCGTCACTTCGGGCGAGAGATTTTCGTCGCGGAAACGATCGGTGAACGCGATGCCGCCCGGGAATGCCCCGCTGAATGCGGAATGCGCCGGATATGACCGCTGATAGGAATCGCGGGCCTCGATGCTGTACCGCGCACCGCCCGAAAGCTCGAACTTGCCGAGTTCCAGCGTGCCCTGAACGAATACCGACATCGAGTCGGTCGAAAATCCGTTGTCGCGCTTGAACGTCGTATAGGTACCGGTGACCGGATCGATCGGCACGGGGAAGATATACGCATCGGTGTTGAAGAGGAAATCGCCGTGCGCGTAGAACAGCCCGGTCAGAATGTTCAGCGGTCCGTCGAAATCCGACTGGAACCGCAGCTCTTCGGAATATTGTTTGAAATCCGCGAGCTGCGTGAACGAAGCCGGATACGCCTCACCCGAAACATTGTTCAGATCGGTCTGCTTGAAGTGGTAGTAACCGGTAATCGACGTGACATCGATCGTGTCCGTATCGATATTCCCCGTCAGCACCGCATATTGCGAGCGGAAGCGCGCATACATGCGTCCGTCGCGGGCATAGCGGTAATTCGCGTCGGCGACCTCGACCGGGATTGATGAGGAATCAGAAACCCCGTTGACGCGGCAATCGGCGTTGGGGCTGGGCGGAATGCCGTTTGCCGCGGCCGGCGTCGTACGCCCGCTGCCACAGATCCGCTCGAGAACATCGGTGGGACCGCCGTCATCCAGCCAGGTAGCGCCGGTTTTCAGCTGCAGATTGAATGTCGGCGTCACATCCCAGTCGAGCGTCAGACGCCCGCTGAATGCCTCCCCGCCACCCCTGCGATCGGCATTGCGATGCCGCTCAAGCCCGAGGGGATTCAAATAGGTTTCCGCCGCACTGTTCTTGAACGCGCCGTCGCTATGCGAATAGCGGCCGGCAAGACGCGCGCGGAAGCCGTCGGTTATCGGACCCGAAACAAAGCCCTGAACATATTTTTCGCGCGCTTCGAACCCATAGCCTGCGCGACCACCCACCTCAAACTCATCGGTCGGGCTGTTGGAAGTGATGCTGATCAGACCAGCCGTCGTGTTCTTGCCGAAAAACAGCGCCTGCGGGCCCTTGAGCACCTGCACATTGGCGATGTCATATTGCGGAAGGCTGATTTCCCGACCGCGGCTCATGGGCAGGCCGTCAATGACGAACGACACCGACTGATCGAAGCCCGCGCTGAGCGCCGTCGACCCCACGCCGCGCAGGAAGATGCTCGCCGAGGAGCCCGATGCCGCCTTACCGGCGACCAGATTGGGGACCATCGTGGCGAGATCGGAAACGCGCGAAACCGAATAATCTTCCAGCATGTCGCCGCTGATGGCAGTGATCGCGACCGGCGCGTCGATCAGGCGCTCGTCGCGACGGCGCGCCGTAACCACGATTTCGTTTGCGGCCGGCGTCGGTGCATCCTGGGCAGCCGTGGAATCCTGCTGATCCGATGCCTGTGCTTCCTGCGCTTGCACATGAGGCGCAAAGGCCAGCGAGCCAAATCCGATTGCAAAAACACTCGCGCTCAACGCGAGCTTGCAGCGAACAATACCCATCTCCATCCTCACTTAATTATTTGCTTAAACATCCCTAGCGGCATTAGGTTTTGGGTCAACCGCTTTCGGATGCCGAAATCGCAAAATCTGGGAGGTGTGGCCAAAACCAAACACCCCGGACATGGGCTGTTGTGCGGACCGATCGCGACTGCGAAAACGCGCTCGAAAGGAATCGTTCTTGGCGCGACCATCAAAGCCCCTGATTTCCCGCAGAGGTGCGGCGGAAGCCGCCCTGGCGGTCATCGACGAAGTCGGACTTGAGAAACTAAGCCTGTCGCAGGTTGCCCAGCGGCTCGGCGTTCGGTCGCCATCGCTCTATTATCATTTCCGCGACAAGGACGCGCTGCTCGAGGAAGTCGCGCGGCTGCTGCTGCTCGAAATACGCGTTCACCTTCAGGGTCAGGCGTCTGCGGAGGAATGGATCGTCTCGCTGTGCGTCAGTGCGCGCCGCACGCTGCTTGCCCATCCCAATGCAGCGCCGCTGATGCTGCGCTTCTTCCCGCGCAAGCTTTTGCTGCGCGCCTATGATCGATGGACGAAAACCTATGACTATCCCCCCGAAGCCCATATGGCGGTGATCGAGGGGACCGAGAAGCTGACATTCGGTTCGGCATTGTTCGCCGCAGCGGCGGCGGTTCGCGGCGAGGCACCGATGCCGCCCATCGATGCGCACGAATATCCGCAACTTGGCAAAGCGCTGGAAAGCAATCCCTTCGACGAAGAGCAGCTGTTCATCGAAACGCTGCGCATGTTTCTGGCGGGCGTCCGGGCGCGTATCGAACAGGGTTCGCTCGGCCGCCCGCTGTCCCATGCCGGGGGATCGACGACCGCGCAGGCGCGCGATCGTCGATCCGCCTGAACCCGCTGGTCAGGCGCGAGTCACATCCCATTCGATCGGGAGATTTTCCAGCGCCATCACCGTGCCCATGCGGAAGCGGTGCGGCTGCCCCGCCACGGCTCGGAACGACGGAATACGCTTGATCCATTCCTCGGTGAGAATGCGGATTTCCGCGCGCCCCAGCACATGTCCGATGCACATGTGCGGACCCGAAGAAAAGGTAAGGTGCGCCGTTCGCTTGCGATCGATATCAAAGGCATTGGGCGCGTCGAACTTTTTGGGATCGCGGCTGCCGACGGTCAGGATATTGAGCACCATCTCGCCTTCCCGGAATTTCGCTTCGCCGATGTCGATGTCCTTCACCACCAGGCGCGGCGTGTTGACCACTCCGTACAGGCGGATCGCCTCATCGGCAAAGGCAGCGATCGCCGAGGAGTCGTTCACGATCCGCTCCTGGACATCGGGCATCTGCGCCAGCTGCTGATAGGCAAAGCCAGTGACATTGGTCACGGTGTCCATGCCGCCCAGGAACAGAATGAAGGTCATCGCCAGGATTTCGTCGTCGCTCATCTGGCGACCACCGATGTCGACATTGATGAAATGCGTCATCAGCTTGTCATCGGGATTGACGCGCTTTTCCGCGATCAAAACCTTCAGGATCCCCAGGATCTCTGCGCTGAGGCGGCCCATGGTCTCCGCGTCGCTCTGCGCGTCGAAAAACTCCTCGGCGAGATTCCGGAATTCCTTGAGCCGGGACAGGTCCATTCCCATCAGTTCCATGAACACCGAAACCGGGAACAGCTTGGCGACATCGCCCTGAAAGTCGCAATGTCCCTGATCGACGACGGCATCGATGATCTGCGCCGCCCATTCCCGGATCCGCGGCTCGAGCGCCTTGATCGCATTCGGCCCGAACATCGGCTGCATCGCGCGACGATAGGGCAGGTTTTCGGGCGGATCGAGGCTGAGCGGGATATAGAAAGGCGGATTTTCCACCCGCGGAATCTGCATCTCCCGGACCGAGAAATGCTCCGGATTGGTCACGACGGCAGTAATGGCGTCGAACCCCTTCGCGATCCAGTGCCCGCCGTTGAGCGGCGTCCAGAAGATATCCGGCACCTGCTCGAGCGCGCGCGCATAATCGCCCTGGACGTCTTCGCCGACGCGCGAATCGCCATAGATGTCGAACTCGAAAACAAGATGGGGCGGCACATGATCCGGAATCACGGGCGGCAATTCGATAGAGGCAGTAGCATTCATCGGTCTTCTCCTAGCGCACGCGCATCATGGTTTCGTGCGCGCCGGCATAGCGTTCACGAATCGCGGGTTTCGAAAGCTTGCCGGTGGCAAGGCGGGGCAGCGGATCGGGCGAAAAAGCCAGATATCGCGGCACTTTGTAATCAGCCAGATTGCAATTGCAGTGTTCGATCAGAGCGGTCTCGCTGACCTGTTGCGGCCCGTGATAGACTGCGAAAGGCGTCTCTCCGAACTTGGGATCGGGCGCAGCAATCACCTGGGCTTCGGTGATGCCGGGGAATTCGCACAGGACGCGCTCAACCTCTGCGGCGGAAATGTTGAGTCCGCCGGAGATGATCATGTCCTTCATCCGATCGAGAAAGGTCAGAAGGCCGCGTTCGTCGAGCATCCCGAGGTCTCCCGAATGGAGCCACCCGTCACGTAACGTGCGTGCGGTCTCTTCGGGGTTGCGCCAATAGCCGGTCATCATGCCCGGCGAGCGCATCAGGATTTCGCCGGGCTCGCCCGGTTCGCAATCGCTCCCGTCGGGACGCACCACGCGAATATCGATGAAGGCGCCGCCCCAACCGCATTTCTCCGGTTCCTCGATCGCCATATGCTCGGGCATGATCGTGGCGTTGCCGCCCACTTCGGTCTGGCCGTAAATCTGGCGGAGCGTCACGCCCTTGGCGCGATAGGTTTCGAGCAACTGCCGGCTCACCCGGGCGCCGCCGCATGTCGCTATCCTGATCGAGGAGAGATCGGCATCGGCGAATTCGGGCAGCGCGGCGATCGCTTCGAAAAAGACCGGCACTGCCGCGAAACAGGCAATCCGCTCCCGCACGATAAGCCGCAGCGTTTCGAGCGGGTCGAATTGCGGCTGCATGTAATAGGTACAGCCCTGCGCCGTATAGTGAGTCAGCTGAACGAAGCCGGCCGATGTGTTGAGCGGCGCCAGCCCGATAACGCGCGCTCCCGCCGCAGTGGCCGTCTCCTCAACCGCCCAGTTCGCGGCATAGGCGAGCATGGTACGATGCGTATAGACGACCCCCTTGGGTCGCGCGGTAGAGCCGGACGTGGCGATGATGACTACCGGCGCATCCGGATCGGGGTCATGATCGACGCTCGCCGGGGCACCCGTCCTGAGCGCGACGATTTCGCGCGTCGATCGCACGGTCGGCCCGGCAGCCTGCATCGCATCGACGAATTCCGGATCGGCAAAGGCAAGCCGCGGCTCTGTCGACTGGCAAAGCTCGCCGATCTCACGCGCGGTATAGCGAAAATTGACCGGGCTGACGATGCCGCCGGCGCGGATCGTGCCCAGGATCAATGCGCAATAGGCCAGGCTGTTACGCGCGCAGATCGCCACCCGATCACCCGGTTCCAGCCCCTCGGAGATCAACAGGGCGGCAACGCGATCCGACCAGTCCTTATATTCGGCATAGGTCAGCCGGTCCTCGCCGAGGACAATCGCCGGCTGATCGGGGCGCATCCGCGCCCACCATGCGTTCACGCCCGAAAGCGTTTGTGCCATGGCGTCATCGCCTCCCGTTCCGGGGGACCGTGTCCGCGATCGTCGAAGCGTTCACAGCAGCGCCTCGATCGCGTCGTAATAGCGGATGATATTGCTCTCGAGCCCGCAATAGACGGTTTCGGCAGGTACGCCCGCCGCCAGCCCCTGCTGGCTGATTTCAGCGGCGCGGAAATCCTCGTTGCCGAACACGCTGAGGATCAGTTCATAGGATCGCTTGAACACTTCCTCGGCCTTCGGCGTACCGGCCGGTTCGGGCGTCAGCATGAAATAGTCGACGACCGTGCGGTCCACATCGCGCGGGAACAGCAGCATGACGCTGATATAATATTGGCTGGTCACCACCACGCAGTTGGGAAAGGCCGTATAGGCATGGGTGACGAGTTTGTGGACATTGGCGCCCGCATCCGCGTCGAGCATCGCCGGCGTATAGCCGATCCGGCCCGAAATCTGGCGAACATTGGCGCCGAACATGTCGACGATGTTCGGCGCATCGGGAAACTGGTCGCCGATCGACTGCGCGTGCAGCCGCTGGACATGATAGCCTTCGAGAAAGGGTTCGAGCACGACCTTCCAATTGGCTTTCAGATCAAAGGTCTTGCGGCCATAGACATGTGCGGACGGGATGCCGAGCGAACCGAAATCCTCTGCCACGCGCTCGGAAAGCTGCGACCAGTCGGGGTCGGCGCGACCATCCAGTTGCACATAGACCACCCCGCCCCATTCGCGCGCCGGCAATTCCTTCAAACCGCGCGCCGACTTGTCGAGATTTTCGAAGGCCTCGCTGCGCGCGACACCGATCAGCTTGCCGTCGATGCCATAGGTCCAGGCGTGATAGGGACAGGTGAGTCGCGACTGGCGGTGCACTTCGCAATCCTCGACCAGCTTCGACCCCTTGTGCTGGCAGGCGTTGATGAAAGCCTTGATTTCGCCGTCGCGCGTGCGGGCGACGAGCAAGGGAATGCCATAGCCGTCCTGTGCCACCACCGATCCCGGCTCCGGCAGCAGCGCCGAAAGCGTCACGGGCACGGGGAAGCGACGAAAAATGCGCTCCTGTTCGCGCGCAAAGCGTTCGCGACCGGTGAATATCGCATTGGGCCGCGTTGCTTCGATCGGCTCGATCACGGCGTCGGCTTCGGCCGGAATCCGGCGGATAGCAGCCTGCAGACCCGGATTGAGCATCGCCAGCGTCGTAATCTTGCGCTCGGCGGGCTTCACGTCCGATTCCATGTTCATCGCCGGTCGCCTCTCGCTCGTTTATCTTACTAATTGATCGATTATCTAACACCGATAGGTTGCGCTGCCAAGTCGCCCAGATCAGCCCTACGGGCGAAATGCGTCGACAGGCATTGCGCGCGCCAGAAATTCGAGCACCCCGGCGTTGAATGCATCGTTGCGATCGCCCGCCACCATATGCCCCGCGCCTGCGACATTGACGACTTCGAGTTGGGGGACGAGCGACCGAAACGCCGCCACCCCCGCTTCGCTGACGACATCGCTGCGCAATCCGCGGACGACCATGATCGGCAAGTCGCGCTGCCGCGCCATCTCCTGCGCGGACGCGACGACTATCCGGTGGTGATGTTCCGGATCGGTCGCGACGATCTGCGGGTCCCAATGCCAATAGAGCCGCCCGTCGTCGCGCAGCCGCAGATTGCGCATCAGCCCGGTCGGATCGCGGGGGCGCCGACGCGCGGGATTATAGGCAGCCACCGCGTCGGCGGCTTCCTCGATCGAACCGAAACCATCGACATGCCCCCGCATGAAACCGACGATGCGCTGTACGCCTTCGGGTTCGGCATTCGGCACGATGTCGACCAGCACGACGGCGGCCGGGCGCAACCCCTGTGCCACCGCATGGATCGACGTCGCCCCGCCCAGCGAGGCGCCGACGAGCGCATAGGGTACGTCGAGCCGCGCCACGATCGCGCGCAGATCATCGACACGATCATCGAGCATATAGGCCCCGGCATCGGACCAGTCGCTTTCGCCATGACCACGCGCATCATAATTGATCACGCGATAGCCGCGTGCGACCAATGCCCGCATGGCGCCGGACCAGCTGTGCCGTGTCTGCCCGCCGCCATGCATCAATATTACCGTCGGCGCGCCGTCGGGGCCATCGACATCGGCCGTCAGCCTGACCCCGTCCGGCGCATGAAACGTCTCTGTCCGCATCGTTTCGCCTGTCTGCACTTCGCTCATTTCAGATGCGACGGAGCCTGGGGCAGAAACACGGTCTTGATTTCGGTGAAGGGTTCGAGCCCTTCCGGCCCGCCCTCGCGTCCATATCCCGATTTCTTGAAACCGCCGAACGGATTGGTCAGGTCGAAATCGCGCCCGTTCTGGGTGAAATGCCCGGTCCTGATCCGTCGCGCCATCGCATAGGCGCGATCGGTGTCATGGGTATAGACGCCTCCGGAAAGGCCATATTCGCTGTCATTGGCGATCCGAACCGCCTCTTCTTCGCTGTCATAGGGTATGACCGCCGTCACCGGACCGAATATTTCTTCGCTCGCGATCACCATGTCGTTGGTGGCGTTCGCGAAGACAGTCGGTTCGATGAAGAAGCCGCAGCCCAGCCCTGCGGGACGGCCGCCGCCGGTTACCAGCCGTGCGCCCTCACGCTCGCCCTGGGCGATAAAGCCACTGACCTTTTCATGGTGGCGGCGCATCGCGAGCGGTCCCATCATCGTCCCCGCATCCTGGGGATCGCCGACCACTGTGGCTTTCATCGCCGCGGCAAGGCTTTCGACATAGGCGTCGTGCCGGGCGCGCGGGACGAGAACGCGGCTGAAATTGATGCACACCTGACCGCAGAGCAAGGTGATCAGCGGCGCGATCGCCGGGCCGAGCGCCGAAGGATCGAAATCGTCGAGCACGATCGCGGCGGATTTGCCGCCCAGTTCCATCGTATAGCGCGCCATCCGCGACGCGCAGATCGATGCGATCTGCATGCCGGCCGCCGAGGATCCGGTGAACGCGACCTTGTCGATGCCGGGGTGGCGCACCAGCAGTTCCGACACTTCGCGATCGGCAGGGATCAGGTTGATGACGCCTTCGGGGAAACCCGCTGCCTCTGCCGCCTCGGCGATCAGGAACGCTTCGAGCGGCGTTTCCGGCGAGGGTTTCATCACGATCGTGCACCCGGCGGCCAGGGCCGGAGCGAGCTTGATCAGCATCGAAGCAAGCGGCCCGTTCCACGGCGCGATCGCCGCGACCACGCCCACCGGCTCGCGCACCACCACTGCGACTTCGGACATGAAGCCATGCGACGGGCGGACGTCTTCCCAGCGATAGGTTTCGGCGAGGCCCGCATAATAATCGAGCAGCCCGCAAGTGCCGCGAGTCGATCCGCCGGCCATTGAGACCGGCACACCGACCTGTGCAATCCAGGCGGCGTCGAGTGCCTCCTCACGCTCGATCAGCGCGGCGGCTAGCTTGCGCATATATTGCGCGCGTTCGGCAGGGCTGAGGCGCGGCCAGGGACCCGAATCGAACGCCTCGCGTGCAGCGGTAACGGCAAGCTCGACATCTTCCGGCCCCGCCTCGACCACCGAGGCGAAAACCTGTTCGGTCGAAGGATTGATCAGCTCGATGCGTTTTCCGCTCGTGCTTGGCCGCCAGCGCCCGCCGATGAACAGCGCATTGGGATGCGCAACCAGCGCCTTGTCAGCCGTCAATGTGCTCATTTGGTTTCTCCGGATTGGGTATCATTGTCATTGGGTATCATTACGGCGGGGATCATTATGGGTGCCGCCTCTAGCTTGTTCAGGAACCGGTCGAACATGCTGCCGCCGACCGTGAGTCGGGTGCGCGGTCAATCGCGCAGCCGGAACGCACCCCGCGCCGCCGCCAACGATCGCATAGTCAGCCTGTGTGACGCCGCTCGCTTCGCTCATTTCCGGACCTCATCACCTGCCAAATTGTTTGCCGGGCTGCGCAACCGGTCGTTTGACAGCCATGCTATGCAACATTAATCGCTTGATTGAAAGTGAGAGAGCGATGCTGAAGATAATCTATGTCGATGTGGCCGGTGCAGAGCATGTGGCAGAGGTTTCGGAAGGCACGTCGGTGATGCGCGCCGCAAAGGATAACGGCATCGACGGCATCGACGCGGATTGCGGCGGGGTATGTGCCTGCGCGACCTGCCACGTCTATGTCGACGACGCCTGGTATCCGAAAGTGGGTGCGCCGAGTGCCGATGAAGAAGACATGCTCGATTGCGTCAACGACCGGGGCGAGACCAGTCGCCTGTCGTGCCAGATCGAAATGCGCCCGGAACTCGATGGCCTGATCGTGCGCCTGCCCGAAAGCCAGAGGTAGCGGCATGGCCGTGCCCGGCTCGCTCCGCAGGGGCGAATGCGCGGCGGTGTTACCATGGGCGTGAACTTGGGTTCGCAGCGATAATGCGGCGAGCGTCGGGCGCCCCGGCGGCGGCGTCTTCGCCGCGACGATTTACCGGAAGAAGCGGCCTTTTGTGAAACCCGATGTCGCCACCGCGCTGGATTGGATCGAAGCGGCATGCGTTCCGGCACCGCTCGAAACAATCGCGCTGCGCGCTGCGGCGGGACGCATTACCGGCGCGCCGGTCCATGCGGTCCGCCCCTTTCCCCGCTTCGCCATGGCCGCGATGGACGGCTATGCCCTATCCAGTGCGGACACGGTCGGGGCGAGCGCCCTGACGCCGGTTCGCCTGCCGATCGGGCCGGAGGTCCTGACAGGAAAATCCGGTCCGCCGACAAAGGCGCGAATGGCGTATCCCATCAATACCGGCGCGGCTCTTCCCGACTGCACGGACAGCGTTGTGGCGCGCGAACGCGCGAAACCTGTCCCGACACCCGCCGGCGACATATTGTCGATCGAAGCGCCGATTGCCAGCGGCCTGAATCGTCGCGAAGCGGGAGAGGATGCCGCAGCCGGCGAGATCGTCCTTGCCGCGGGCAGGCGCGTCACCCCGGATGCGATGGCGGCACTGACCGCCTATGGAGTCACGTGCCTCCAGGTGCGCCGGGTTCCGCGCCTCGGATTGTTTTCGACCGGCGACGAGATCGCGCGCGAGGCGGCAGCACCGGGCGAGCATCAACATGCGGACTCCAACCGCCCGATGATCGAGGCCGCCGCGGAATATGCCGGCATTCCGGTGACGTTTCTGGGGCACATCTCCGAACAGCCCGCGCATTTCGAGACAATGCTGGCCGGTGCGATCGCATCGAGCGATGCCGACATATTGCTATCGACCGGTGCCGTTTCGGCGGGAACCCGCGACCTGATCCGCCCCGCGCTCAAGGCGCTTGGTGCCGAGATCCTCCTGCACGGTATCGCGATGCGTCCGGGCAAGCCGCTGCTGGTCGCGAAGCTTCCCGATGGCCGACTCTATTTCGGATTGCCCGGAAATCCGGTGGCCGCATTATTGGGTTTTCGCTTTTTCGTTTTCGCCGCGCTGCGGCGCATGTTTGGGCTGAAACGGGAGGCCGGGATCAGCGCGCGCTTCGAGGCGACGCCACGCGCAGGAACGACTCTCTTCGCCCGGGGGAGGCTCGAAAACAGCCTGGAGGGCGCGAGATTCTGTGCCGAGGCGGACCAGCGATCGCATGTGATGCGTTCGGTGCTTGCCTCCGACAGCTGGGCCCGGATCGATGATGACGCATGCGCCAGCGGGGTGTGTCGCGTCTATCCGAAATTTCCCAGCCTACTCGCCTGACGCATCCGGCTTGACGCGCGCTCCGACAGCGCGTGCAGCGCCTGGGCGGCGACCAGATACGCCGGCGGCCCAGCATCTCCACCGGCAGTGCCGCCATCGGGACGGCGGCGCGCCGGGGCCGTGGTCAGGCGACGAGTTGCTTCAACGGCGTCGCCGCATCGGACAGCAGCGCGGGATCGATGCGCGCCCGGTCGACAACCAGCTTCCTGCCCTGGACATAGTCCTTGACCGCGTTGACGCAGTCCAGTGCGATCACCTGGCCGTCCTTCAGATAGATCACCGAAAAGCTGCGCGTCGCCGGGTCGCCGCGCACGACGGTCGCATCATGGCCGGTTGAAAGTCCCACCGTCTGAAGCTTGAGGTCATATTGGTTCGACCAGAACCACGGCACCGCGTCATAGGGGGACGGGTTCCCGGTGATCGCGCGGGCCACGACGGTTGCCTGATCATTGGCGTTCTGAACCGACTCCAGACGAATGGGCATATCTTCGGCGTAGCGATTGGCATGCAGCGCACAATCGCCCACCGCAAAGATATCGGGCAGCGAAGTGCGGCATTCGGCATCCACGGCGACGCCGTTGCCGCCTTCGGCACCAGCGTCCAGCAGCGGCGCTACCGCCGGAACGATTCCGATCCCGACGACCACCAGTTGCGCCGGAAGGATGCTGCCGTCGCGCATGCGTACGCCCGCCACCTGCCCCTCACCGACGATACAGTCGACTGCCGCGTTCAACCGTATGTCGACGCCATGGGCGCGATGCTCGGCTTCATAGAAGCGCGACAGCGTTTCGCCCGCGACGCGTGCCAGAACACGGTCCAGCGCTTCGAGCAGCACCACCTGCTTGCCGAACTTGGCGAGAACGGCGGCTGCCTCCAGCCCGATATAACCGCCGCCGATCACCACCGCCTGCTGCACATCGGGCAATTCGGCCATCATCCGATCGGCGTCCGCACGAGTGCGCACCATATGCACCCCGGCAAGATCGTTGCCGGCGCATGCCAGGGTGCGCGGATGGCCGCCGGTGGCCCAGATCAGCTTGCCATAGCCAATTGTTTCGCCGTCCTCGGTCACGACATGGTGATGATCGGGATCGACGCGCACAACCTTCCGGCCCAGCAACATCGATATCTCGCGGTCGTCCCAGAATTGCGCAGGACGAATCAGGATGCGGTCGAAGCTCTTGTCGCCCGCAAGATATTCCTTGGAGAGCGGCGGGCGTTCGTACGGAAGATCGGGCTCTTCACCGATCATCGCGATCGATCCTTCGAACTTGTTCTGCCGCAAGGCGATTGCAGCCTGAGCGCCGCCATGCCCCGCCCCGACAATCACCACATCATAATGCATCTGCGCCTCCCCGCATCTGATATTCCGTCTCACCCCAGCAACTAGGAGCTTTCCATGCCAATGTTAATCGCGTAATTAGAATTATGGATTTTTCGAAGGACGGTGCATCGGGGTCAAGGCACGAATCCGGCGTCATGGTGACCGAGACACCGGCTCGCCGCCCCCATTCGGTGCGGCGAACGACTTCGATCGAAATGGAATTTCCGCAAGGACGCGACGGCCCGGTCGCATTGTACGGCTCGGCCCGCGACGCCGTGACGGAAGCAGGTGGCGGAGCCCCGCTGACGCGGCGGTTCGATGAACTGAAGGCGCTCGTCACCCCCGGCAAGATCATCGAAGCGCTCGACACCTCGCCCCGGCTTCCCGGAATCGAAACGCTGATCGGCGACAGCGCGATTGTCGGCCTGCGCGGCCGGTTGCGCCCCTTTCTCGACGATCCGCAGCTTGCAGGGCGTCCGCTGGCAGTCCTGCTCGACGATCTGGTCGGGAGCAGCATCATCGCCACCTGGGTCTGGACCAAATGGATCGAGGATCGTTCCGAGCTGATCGCATGGGTCGGCGACAGCAAATCGATGGAAAATGCCTGTGTGGGATATCGGAAGGGCGCGAGCGGCCTGGCCAGCCACGATTATTTCGACAAGATCGACTATGTCCCTGCGCTGGGCCGGGACGATGATCCCGATGCCTTTCACCCGCTGAAACCCGATCGCGAAAAAACGATGCGGCGGGTCAGGCGAGTCGATGTGTGGATCGAACATGGCAGGATCGCGATCGACGCCATGTTTCAGGACAGCGGCATCGTCCCCGGAATGCGCCGCTCCGCCGTCCACGAATACCGCGTCTGCGCCAGCGCCGATCGCGCCAGCGGCGCATTGCTTGCGATCGAGGCATTCCGGGTGTGTTGCCGCACCCCGAATGCCTGGGAGCTCCGGAAAGCGTGCAGGCGCTGATCGGCCTTCCTTTGGCCGACCTGCGGCGCGAGACGCTGCTGCGTCTGCGCGGGACGGCCGGATGCACGCATCTCAACGATGCCGCCCGCGCCTTGTCCGAGGCACAGGCGCTGGTCGACCTGCTGCCGGCAACAATCGACTGAAGCGCGGACGGTCCGCGCTACAGCCCCAGCAGCTTGGCCAGAATGTTCCGCTGAATCTCGTTCGACCCGGCATAGATCGTTCCCGCACGCTCGTTAAGGTAACGCAGCGGCGCGATCGCGGCGAAGTCGGGTCCGTTGACATCGTCGCCATGGGGAAACTGAACCGGACCGCCGGGCCGGCCCGCCTGCGGCTGATAGGCAAAGCCATAGCGCCCGGCGACGATCAGCCCGAGCTCGGTCAGCAGTTGCTGCAACTCGGTCCCGCGTATCTTCATGATCGACGCCGATGCTCCGGGGGACTTGCCTTCGGCCTCCGCCGACATGGCGCGAAACTCATAGATTTCGAGCTCCGAAATCGCGATCCGCGCCTCCGCGACGCGTCGTGAAAATGCGGCGTCTTCGCGGAGCGTGCCGGTTCCGTCGCCGGGCACCTGCCGCGCCGCCGCCTCGATCGCGTCGAGCCGGACCTGCAGTTCCGGCGCATAGGCCACGCCTCCGCGCTCAAATTCCAGAAGATATTTCGCCACCGTCCAGCCATCGTCGATCGTGCCGACGACATTGGATTTGGGCACCCGAACCTCGTCGAGGAAAATCTCGTTCTGGATATGCTCCCCCGACGGGGAAATGATCGGGCGCACCGTGACGCCGGGTGTCGCCATGTCGATCAACAGAAAGGTGATGCCCTTTTGCGGGCGATCATATTTGCCGGTGCGCACCAGGAAAAAGCCCCAATTGGCAATATCGGCATGGGTGTTCCAGATTTTCTGGCCCGAACAGATCAGATGATCGCCGTCATCCTCTGCCCGCATCTGCAGCGAAGCGAGATCGGACCCGGCACCGGGTTCGGAATATCCCTGGCACCAGAAATGTTCGCCCGACAGCATTCGTGGCAGGAAATAGGCCTTTTGCTCGGGCGTGCCATGCCCGATGATCGCCGGTCCGCACATCTGAATGCCCATCGGAGAAACCGGCGGCGCACCTGCGGCGACCCGTTCGCGCGAAAATATGTATCGCTGCGTCACGCTCCACCCGGCGCCGCCATATTCGGTGGGCCATGCCGGCGCAGCCCAGCCCCGCGCATGAAGAATGCGCTGCCATTCGAGAGAGCGTTCGTGATCGGCATAGACGCTGGTCATCAACAATCCGGCGGCGCGGATTTCGTCCGTCAGATTGGCGTCGAGGAAAGCGCGCACCTCGTCACGAAAACGAAGCTCATCCTCGTTCCAGGCCAGTTCCATCATGCGTTCGCCCGTTCGCGCGTCGCGACCAGCCCTGCCAGCCGTTCGCCGATCAACGCCTCGGCATCGCCAACAATGCGTTCGACAAGCTCGGCCACGCTGGGAATATCGTGGATCAGCCCCTGGACCATCCCCGCTGTCCAGATGCCATGTTCGGGGTCGCCATTTTCCAGGCCTTCCCTGCCACGCGCGCCTTTCACCAGATGCGCGATCGCTTCGAAGGGATTGCCCTCGCGCTCGATCTGCACGGCTTCCATGGCAACGCTGTTCCTGGCGACGCGCGCGGTGTTGCGATAGCTGCGGAACAGCAATTCGGTCGCGCGTTCGTCGTTCGCGACGATGGCCTGCTTGATCCCGTCATGGATCGGCGCTTCCTTCGTCGCGCAAAAGCGCGTCCCCATATTGATGCCCTCGGCTCCCAGCGCGAGCGCCGCGACCAGCCCGCGGCCATCGCCGAAACCGCCTGAGGCAAGCATGGGTATCTTGACCTTGTCCGCTGCCGCCGGGATCAGGATAAGGCCGGGAATATCGTCCTCGCCGGGATGCCCCGCGCATTCGAACCCGTCGATCGATATCGCGTCGACACCCATCCGCTCGGCCGAAAGCGCATGACGCACCGCAGTGCATTTATGAATCACCTTGATGCCATGCGCCTTGAACGCGTCGACATGTTCCTGTGGCTTGTATCCGGCAGTTTCGACTGCCTTGATGCCGCTTTCGATGATCGCCTGGCGATATTCGGCATAGGGCGGCGGCGTGATCGCCGGCAGGATCGTCAGGTTCACGCCGAACGGTTTGTCGGTCATCTCGCGCGTTCGCGCGATTTCCTTGACCAGCGCCTCCGGGCTCGGCTGAGTCAGCGCCGTCAGGAAGCCCAGCGCGCCCGCATCGGCGACCGCAGCGACCAGTTCGGCAGTGCCGACCCATTGCATGCCGCCCTGCGCAATCGGGTGTTCGACGCCGAACAGCTCGGTGAAACGGGTCTTGATCATGTCAGCGTCCTTTCCAGTTCGGCTTGCGCTTTTCGGCGAAGGCGAGCGGTCCTTCGCGCACGTCCGCCGAGCGGAACAGCGCCTTGACCGCGGGCAGGCGGTCCTGCTCGCCGTCGATTTCGGCAAGCGTCAGCGTATCGAGTCCCTTGCGGACGACCTGCTTCGACGCGCGGATCGACATCGGGCTGCATTCGAGGATCGATTCAGCCCAGCGCCGCGCCCCCGCGAGTGCTGCGCCCTGGGGTACGACTTCGTTGACGAAGCCAAGCGCCATGCCCTCCTGCGCCGGCACGCGACGACCGGTCAGAATCATGCCCATCGCCTGTTTCAGCCCGATCTGACGCGGCAGGCGCAACAGTCCGCCGGCAAGCGCCGCCAGCCCGACTTTCGGCTCCGGCAATGCAAAAAGCGCATTCTCGCTGGCGACGATCAGGTCGCAGGCCAGCGCAATCTCAAACCCGCCGCCCATCGCGACGCCGTTGACCGCAGCGATCACCGGCTTGTCGAGATCGAAGCGCGACGTCAGGCCGGCAAACCCGGTGACCGGGGTTTCAAGCGGCGCGCCCCGCGCCATCGACACCGACGTCGCTTTCAGATCATTTCCCGACGAGAATGCACGGTCGCCGGCCCCGGTCAGGATCGCGACCCATTGGTCAGGGTCCGCCGCGAAATCATCGAACAGTTCGGCCAGTTCGGCATTGGCCTGCGGCGTCAACGCATTCATGGAATCCGGCCGGTTGATCGTCACGATCGTCAGCGGCCCTTCCCGCTCGACCATGCAATATTTGAGCGGACGCTTCGCCGGCGCCACATAGGCTCCCAGCTCGAAGATCGGCTTGCCGAACGGATCGGTGCGAATATGCCCCTCGGTGCCGATCGCGTTGCGCTCGGCCGATTGCAGCAGCGCGATACCCGCCTCGTCGCTCCAGGGTATCCTCGCCATGGCGCGCGCGCCCTTCGGCGTGCGGGCGATCACGATGCCGTCGATCGGGCGTCCGTCGCGGCCATAGGTGATCGTATAGGTCTCGATGGTCGCCGGGCCGAAATAGTCGACAGCCAGTTCGGGCGCGGGTTCGCGCGCCGCATCGGCCTTTGCCTGCACCGAATATTCCAGCGCCATCGGCGCTTCGGGCGGACGGACGCTGACAACCATCGTATGATGCTTGTTCACATAGCCGCCCTGCCCATAGAGCAGCCCGATTTCCTCAGGCGCATCGCGCAGCCGGCGCACCATCGCGCACATGGCATGCGTCATATAATTGTTGAGCGGACCACCGAAGAAAGTGAGGCCGCCCGCGACCGTTGGAGAACGCTCCTCGGCAGTCAGGCCCAGCGTGCGCAGCGCCATTTTGGGCACCACGGGAAAGCAGCTGTAGAGTTCCATCGGGCCGAAGCGGCGCACATCGCCGCCGACCAGATCGACTGCAGCTTCCAGTGCCGCGGTTTGCGCGGTGCTGTGATCATAGCGGTCGCGCTGGAGATAATCTTCGGGCTCGTCCGCCTTCGCGCCGCCCCAGATATGGACCAGCCGATCGTCGGGGACACCTGCCGCGCGCGCAGCTGCCAGGCTGGTCACGATCACCGCGCCCGCCTGATTGACGCTGGGATTGGCGACCATGAATTTGGGATAGGGCCAGTTGATCAGCCGGTTGTTCTTGCTGACATCGGCAATCTCTGCGGCATCGGGGGCAGAGCGGATCCACGCATAGGGATTGGCCGCCGCCGCTTTTGCATAGCGCGCCCAGAGTTCGGCCGATTTCGCCTGTGCCTCGGCGGGGGGTTCGCCCCACGCCTTTTGCGTCGCCATTTCGTAGAAGGGATAGATTTGCGCCGGATCCATGATCCGCAGCTTCCTGGCCACCGGACTCATCGCATAGCGGCTCATCGGAAACTGCACTGCGGATTCGCGGCTGGCGAGCGGCGTCCAGTCGAGCTTCGCCTTTGCCTTGCGGGCCGCGTTGCGCGCATGCATCGCTTCGCCGCCGACAATCGCCGCCGTGGTCAGTTCGCCCTTTGCGATACGCACCGCCGCCTCGTGAATCAGGCGGATCGGCGTTTCGCCGCCCATGCTCGCATTCACTTGTCGCGCCGGGGCGATTCCCAGTTTTTCGCAGAGCAAACCGACCGGGTTTTCGTATCGCCAGCTGATCAATCCGATCAGCTCGATCGATTCGAGCCGATCGAGCAGCCCGCCGCCGCCATCGATATCGGCGGCGCGCAGCGCTTCGGCCATCAGTGCAACGGGTTCGCGGGCATCGGCGGGATTTTCGGGCCGGTCGACAAACTCACCAATCCCCACGATTACCGGCGTCGTTTCCGGCGTTCGCTTCGGTTCGGCTGCTCCGGCCATGGCGTCTCTCTCCGCTTCCCGTCTTGTCCTGCTCGCGGCCTAATCACGGCGCACGAGTCATGCAAGTTTAATCGATTGATTAGCTAACCGCCTGGCCCTGACGCGGCAATGCATTGGCACGCGCCAGCAACCGCCAGATGATATTCTTCTGAACCTCGGTGGCGCCGCCGTAAATGGTCTGCGCGCGCTCGAACAGATAGGATGCGGTTTGCGGCACGGCGAAGCGCTTCGCCTCAGGCAGCGTCCGGTTCCAGCCCGACAGGGTGCGCTCCAGAAACGGCTGGCGATAGCGGTCGGCGAGTTCGAGCCACAATTCGGTAATCTGCTGCGCCGCTTCGGTACACGCGATCTTGAGGGCGGAAATCACCGCGGCATCGGGTTCGCCGGTCAGCGCGCGCAACACCGATATCTCGATCACCGACGCTGCGATCTCGACCGATGCAAGGCGTTCGGCAAAGCCCGGCTCCTCGATCATCGTTTCGGCGAAATCGCCCGGCAGGTCCGACGCCATCCGGCGTATCGCCTGCAGATCCGATTTTTTCCGACCGATATGCGCATAGGAAAGGCGTTCGGATGCAAGCAGCACATTGGCATAATGCCACCCCTGCCCTTCCTCGCCGATCCGATTGGCGATCGGGGTCCGCACCCGGTCGAACGTGACGCGGTTCAGCTCATGCGTGCCGTCGATGGAAATAATCGGCTCGACGCGCACTCCGGGCGCATCCATCGGCACACAGACCAGCGAAATGCCCTGCTGCTTGCGCTCCCCGCGCGAAGTGCGGACCAGGCAGAAGATCCAGTCCGCCCAATGCGCGCCGCTGGTCCAGATCTTGGTCCCATCGAGAATATAATCGTCGCCGTCGCGCACCGCCGACATCCCGAGGCTGGCAAGGTCGGAACCCGATTCGGGCTCCGAATAGCCCTGGGCCCACATCGCCCGCGATTCCAATATGTCGGGCAGCCAGCGTTGCCGTTGCTCGGGCGTGCCGAATGCACAGATGATCGGCCCGATATAGATCACTGCCATCGGAATGATGTTCGGCGCGCCCGCCCGTTCGAGTTCCTGTTCGAAAATATAGCGTTCGGTCGGAGTCCAGCCCGGGCCGCCGAATTGCTCGGGCCAGCCGATTGCGAACCAGCCGCGCGATTGCAACGCGCATTGCGCGCGCACCTGATCTTCACGCGTGAGCAGGCTGCCTTCCCGCACTTTTGCCAGCACGTCCTGGGGGTATTCGGTCGCGAAGAACCCGCGAACCGTTTCGGCGAACGCCCGTTCGGCGGGCGTCAGGCGCAGTTCCATCGGATCAGGCCGCCGCCTTGCTCAGTTCGGCATAGCGAGCGAGATGATAATCGGTGCTGCCCAGTTCGCCTTCGATCACGGTAGCGCGCTTGAAATAATGGCCGACCGGCAATTCGTCGGTCATGCCCATGCCGCCGTGCAGCTGAACCGCATTCTGCCCGATGAACCGCAGCGCCTGGCCCACCGACACTTTCGCCGCCGAAGCCGCCTTGGCCCGTTCCGTCGCATCGGCATCGAGGCTGAGCGTCGCCAGATACACTGCCGATGTCGCCAGTTCGAGCTTCATGAACATGTCCACCATGCGATGCTGAAGCGCCTGAAAGCTCGAAATCGGCTGACCGAACTGGCGACGCTGCCTGGTATAGTCGATCGTGTCCTGAACCAGCCGCCGCATCACGCCGAGCGCTTCGGCGCCCAGTGCGGCAATCGCGACGTCACCGACCTTTTCGATCAGCGAAAGGCTCGTGCCTTCCGTCCCGACCAGCGCAGTGGCATCGACCTGCACATCATCGAAGCGAATGTCCGCCGCCCGCCGTCCATCGATCGTCGGATAGCCGCGCATCGCGACACCGCAAGCAGCCGGATCGACCAGAAACAGCGAAATACCGTCCCGATCGCGTATGTCGCCGCCGGTTCGCGCACTGACCAGCAGATGCGTCGCCCATGGCGCGGCACCGACCACCGCCTTCATGCCCGACAGCCGCCAGCCCGATCCATCGCGTACGGCGCGCGTACCGACATGGTGATAGCGATACCGCCCCTCCGGTTCCGCCCAGGCAAAGGCGTAGCGCGCATCGCCCCGCACGATCGCCTCGAGTTCCGCCTCGCGCCCCCCTGCTTGCAGCAGGCCTGCCGCCACGACGGCGGTTTCGAAATAGGGTTCGAGCACCAGACTGGCGCCCAGCTCCTCCATGATGATCATGGTTTCGACCGGACCACCGCCGATGCCGCCCACGCTTTCGGGAAGCGCCGCGCCGATGATGCCCAGTTCCTCGGCCAGGCCGCGCCAGAGATCGGCGCTCCAGCCCGGCTCGCTCCGACTGATCTTCACGCGCCGTTCGAACCCGTTGCGTTCGGCAAGATAGGATTGCAGGCTCGAACGCAGCTGCACCTGCTCGTCGGAAAAGGTGAAATCCATTGTCGTCCCTTTGTCTAGGCGTCCACGCGGTATCGATCGCGCAGCAATCGTTTGTATAATTTGCCCGTCGGCTGTCGCGGCAGCGCGTCGGTGAAATCGACGACACGCGGTGTCTTGATCGATCCCAGCCGCGCGCGCGCAAATTCGCGAATATCCGTGGCGAGTTCGGCGCTCGCGGCTGCCGGATCGCGCAGTTCGACCACTGCCACGACTTTCTCGCCCATGTCCGGATCGGGCGCGCCGATCACTGCAACATCGGCAATCGCCGGATGCGCAATCAGCGCATTCTCGATTTCCTGAGGATAGATATTCACGCCGCCCGAGATGATCATGAAATTCCGGCGATCGGTCAGATAGAGATATCCCGCATCGTCGATGCGACCGACATCGCCCAGCGTCGTCCAGCCATGGCGATTGGTCGCCGATGCGGTTTTTTCCGGATCATTGTGATAGGAAAATGCCGGTCCGTTGGCGAAATAGACATCGCCGGTTTTGCCGATGGGCAAGGCTTCGCCATCCGGGCCGCAAATGCGCAGTTCGCCGACCAGTGCGCGCCCGACCGAGCCCTTATGCGCCAGCCAGTCCTGCGCATCGATTGCGGTGAAGCCGTTGGTTTCGGTGCCTGCATAATATTCGTGCAGAACCGGGCCCCACCATGCGATCATCTGCTCCTTCACGCTGACCGGGCAAGGCGCGGCGGCATGGAGCGCGACGCGCATGGACGACAGGTCGTACCGTTCGCGCGTCGCCTGGGGCAGTTGCAGCATCCGGACGAAATGCGTGGGCACCCATTGCGAAGCGTCGATCCGGTGGCGCTCGATCAGCGTCAGCGCCTGTTGCGCATCGAAGCGATCCATCACCACCACCATCCCGCCGAGGCGCTGGACCGCCATCGACCAGCGTAGCGGGGCGGCGTGATAGAGCGGCGCCGGCGACAGATAACGCGTCTCGCTCCCCAGACCGTAATGCTGTGCAACCAGCGAATCGAGCGCGATCGGTGTGGTGATCGGCAGGCCCGGTTCGATGGCACGGCGCACGCCCTTGGGCCGTCCGGTCGTTCCGGACGAATAGAGCATGTCGATCCCGGCGCTTTCGTCGGCGATCGGTTCTGGCGGCAATTCCGCTGCGGCGGCCAGAACCGCGTCAAGATGGAGCATCCGCGCGGAAACGATCTCCGACTGCGCCGGCGCGATCCGAGGCGCAGTGATCGGCGAAACGACGACCGCAGAAGCGCCGCTGTCATTGACGATATAGGCCATGTCCGCCGCCGACAGGCCGGTTGAAATCATCACATAATATAGGCCGGAACGCTGCGCCGACCAGACGAGCGGAAACACCCACGCGTTGTTTTCGACAACGAACGCGATGGTGTCGCCGGCGCGCAGGCCGATCGCGCGCCAGTAACGCGCCAGGCGGCTGGAACGCGCTTCCAGCTCGCCATAGGATATCGCGTCACCGTCAGCGGCCATCACATAGGCGATACGATCCGGCTCCCGCTCCGCGATGCGCGCCGGATGCGAAAGACCAGACATGCGCAGGCTATTCCGCGGCCTGCGGCACTTTCGGAATGAACAATGTCCTGGGCTGGGTGAATTCCAGCAGGCCGGCCATACCGTTTTCCACGCCGATGCCCGACTGTTTCACGCCGGCGAACGGAGTATAGGGCGTGTTCTGCAGATTCTGGTTGATCCATACCGTCCCGGTTTCGATCCGCTTCGCCACCGCCACTGCGGCATCGATGTCGCTCGACCATACCGCCCCGGCAAGGCCATATTCGGAATCGTTGGCGCGCGCGATCACATCGTCGAGATCGCTATATTTGAGCAGCGGCAGGATCGGCCCGAACGCTTCCTCCTGAACGACGCGCGAATCCTCCGGCGGATTGTCGACGATCGTAAGCGGAATGAAATACCCCTCCGTCGGAACATCGCGCCCTTGCAGCAGAGTCAGACCGTTCGAGCGGGCATCCTCCAGCAACGCCATCACCCGACGATATTGCGGCTCGTTCTGAATGGGACCATATTCGCTGCCCTGCTGCGCGCCATCGCCGACGACCACGCGCCTGGCGATATCGTGCAGCTTGTCCCGCAGCGCATCGTACACATCCTCATGGATATAGAGGCGCTTGGTGGCGATGCAGACCTGGGCGGTATTGTAGAAGGCACCGAAGAATATCTGCTCGGCCACGGCGTCGACATCCACGTCGGGCAACACGATGGCGGCATCGTTGCCGCCCAGTTCGAGCGTGACGCGCTTGAGATCGCGCGCCGCCGATTCCATCACCTTCTTGCCGGTCGCGGTCGAGCCGGTGAAGCTGATCTTGTCGGAACCCTTATGCGCGGTCATCATCGGCCCGAGTTCGTCACCGCCGGAGATGACGTTGAGCACGCCGGCGGGGAGGAATTCGCGCAGCAACTCACCCAGTTTGAGCGAGCAGAGCGGCGTGAACGGCGATGGCTTCACCACCACCGTATTGCCCGCCAGCAGCGCCGGAGCGATCTTCCAGATCGCCAGCAGGAACGGGAAATTCCACGGCACGATCGCCGCGACCACCCCGACCGGTTCGTGATGCACTTCGATTCGCCGCTGCTCGGTATCTTCGGTAACATCGACCGGAAGGTCGAGCTTCGCCGTCGCTTTCATCCAATAGGCGCCATGCTTGATCTCACCGATGGCAAGCGCAAGAGGCCGCCCCTGTTCGCGCGTGAACAGGCGCCCGAACTGCTCGGCATGGGCCGCGATCGCATTGCCCGCGGCGATCAGCGCAGCGCGGCGATCGGCGATCGGCGTTGCGCGCCATCCCGGAAGCGCCCGCCGCGCCGCGGCAACGGCGGCATCAAGATCGGCCGCGCCGGCGCGCGGCGCAGTCGCAAATGGCTTGCCCGTAGCCGGATTGACGACATCGACCTGCCCTTCGCCGGGTGCATCCGCCCCGTCGATCGTCATCACATAGCCGTTTTCAAAGTCCATCGCTCTCGCCTTTAATTCTTTCGGACACATCCATAAGGTCGATCCGACCTAACATCGCGATCTCGCCATCGCAATGTAATCTAATCGCTTGATTGAAACTTAGCATATCGATCGCTAAACCCGCAATCGAAGACGAGGGGATGCCAGAATCGTGAATGTCAGTGAAGCCGTAACCACCCGCCGGTCGACGCGTGCGTTTCTTGAAAAGCCGGTCGATCTCGATCTGCTCCGGGAATTGCTTTTGAAGGCGGCGCGCGCGCCTTCGGGGGGCAATCTTCAGCCCTGGCATATTCATGTCGTGGCGGGGGAACGGATGACCGCCCTACGCAGCTTGATGGCGAAGCGGCTTGCCGAATCGCCGCTGGGCGAAGGCACCGAATATGACATCTATCCCCGCGATCTTGCCGCGCCCTATCGCGACCGGCGCTTCGCCGTCGGCGAGGCGATGTACGAACGGATCGGCATCCCCCGCGAAGACAAGGACGCGCGCCGCGCATGGTTTGCCCGCAACTATCAGTTTTTCGGGGCGCCGGTGGGCCTGTTCTGCTTCGTCGACCGTAATCACGGGCCGCCCCAATGGTCGGACTGCGGCATGTATCTTCAGACCGTCATGCTGTTACTGCGCGAGGCCGGGCTCGATTCCTGCGCACAGGAATGCTGGGCGCTATATCACCGGACGATCGCCGAATTCGTCGATGCGCCGGAGGGTCAGATGCTGTTCACTGGCATGTCGATCGGCTGGCGCGATGGCGCCGCTGCAGTGAACCAGACCGTGACGAGCCGGGCGCCCGCCGAAGAGGTCCTGCACTTTCACACCGCCTGACCACGCCCCAGAAAGTCGCGCAGAACTTTCACAAACTCGGGAAACCGGTCATGGTGCAGCCAATGGCCGGCGTCATGGAATTCGGCCACGCGCACGTCCGGAATACAGGCGGTTACGCCATCTTTTTCCGGATGAACTGCCCAGCTTCTGTCGCCCCAGGCGAGCAGTGTGGGACAGGATATGCGCGACCATAGCCGTTCGATCTGGTCGCGCGACAGGTCCACCGGCGGCGAACTGTGCGTGTAATTGTCGAATTTCCAGCTCAGCGTCCCGTCTTCGTTGCGCGCGACGGCATGCACCGTAAGATGTTCGGCCTGCTCGTCCGACAGATAGGGATTGGCCTGACGCATGCGTTCGAGCGCCTGCTGGAATGTCTGGTATCGGCGCGGGTGGCGACCGCTCATTTCGCGGCATTCCGCGATCCACTCGCGAAACCTCCGGTCGATCGGATCGAGCGCCTTTTGCCGCCTTGCCGCGGGGGTGGCGCCGGTCCCTTCGATCGCAACCAGCTTCGACACCATCTCCGGGAAAATTCCGGCATAGCGCAGGGAAATTGCGCCGCCGAGCGAATGCGCCACGATCGTGACCGGCCCCTCGCCCAGCTGATGGACCAGTTGCGCCAGGTCATAGATATATGCCGCAAAGCTGTAATTGCCGTCGGGCGACCATGCGCTGTCGCCATGCCCGCGAAGATCCGGAGCGATGACGTGCCAATCGTCGCGCAGCGCATTCGCCACCCAGTCCCAGCTGCGGCTGTGATCCTTGCCGCCGTGCACGAGCAGCAGGGGCGGCGCATCGGTATTGCCCCAGTCATTATAATGAAGCCGCAGCCGCTGAGAGACATAGGTCCCCGAGGACGGGCCGGACGGATGGCTGGAACGCATGGCCTTTTCCTTTAAATTGCGGTGCCGTTTTTCGGCATATAGTCCCCGTCGGCGAATGCAACGGCAGCCGCAGCACCGCGAAAGTTTTCATTCAATCGATTGACTGAATACGCGCATCAGTCGATATGCGTCCAAAATATCGCGCGGATGGATTCTGCGATCGCGCCAAAAAAGGAGATCGATGCCGCCATGATCGAGGCAAGCCCCAAGGACCTGGACGCGCCCTATTGGGCAGCGCTTGAACAGGGTCGGCTCAATCTGCCGACCTGCAAGAATTGCGGTGTGTGGCATTGGCCGCCGGTTTCACGGTGCGCCGAATGCGACTCCTGGGGTCTCGATTGGCATGACATTCCGCTGGAAGGCGAGATTTTCAGCTGGACGCGGACCTGGCATCCGTTCGGCGGCACGGAAGGTCTGGAAAAGCCCTTCGTAACGGTGGTCGTCGCAATCCCCGCCGCAGGAAATCGCCGCCTGATGGGCTTGCTGGAGGGAGTCGCGGATACCGCCCCGGTCCCGATCGGCGCCGCAGTGAAAGGCCGCGTTTCGCACACGCGATACGGAGAAACCGAAATCCCCACGATCCTGTGGCATCTGGCAGCGCGCGATGGAGACGCCCAATGAACAAGGCCCTGTTCGGCAAAACCGCCGTCGCCGGTGTCGGCGTCCAGCAATTCAAGCGGGGAACCGCGCCCTATTCCGAGCGCGAATGCCTGGTGCGCGCCATCATCCAGGCGTGCGAGGACGCCGGTCTCGACCCCGCCGATGTCGATGGGTTCGTGAGCTATGGCGACGACAAGAACGAGCCGGTTCGATTGATGTCCGACCTGGGCACCAAGGAGCTCAACTGGACCCAGACGGTATTCGGCGGCGGCGGCGGCGGCATCGCGGCGGCATTCGGCAGCGCGGCCGGAGCGATCCTTACCGGTCAGGCCAAGGCCGTCATCGTGTTTCGCGCGCTGGTTCAGGATGCCAGCGGTCGATTGTCGGCAGCCGTGATGGCGCACCACCTCAACCCGCACATGGCGGCGGCGGGTCTTGTAGCGCCTGCACAGGTATGTGCGCTGCGCGCCCAGCGCCTGTTCGGCTATCATGGCGTTCCCGCCGAAACGGCGGAGGCCTTTTTGCAGGCCTGCTATTATCATGGCAGCCGCAATCCGGCCGCCGTCGCCTATGGCAGCGAATTCGACCATGACGCGTATATGGCATCGCGCATGATCGCCGAACCCTTTCACCTTTTCGATTGTTCGCGCGAAAATGACGGCGCCGGCGCATTATTGCTGGTTTCGGCGGAACATGCGCGCGACCTGCGCCGCCCGCCGGTACATTTGCTGGGGGTAACCCAGGGTGCGGAAAAGGGCTGGGGCGACCTGCTCGAAAATGACGATGCAGACCTCTATGCTTCCGGCGGCTTCGGCAGCGTGGCACGTCGGCTCTGGGAGCAGACCGACCTGACCCCGACCGATATCGATGTCGCGCAAATCTATGAGAATTTCTCGGCGCAGGGTGTCACTTCGCTGATCGATCACGGCTTTTGCACGTATGAGAGCGCGAGCGAATTCATCCGGTTCGAAAATCTCATCGCGCCGTCGGGCCAGCTGCCCGTCAACACCCATGGCGGCAACACCGCACAGGGATTCATTCACGGTATCGGAATCGCACTCGAGGCGGTTCAGTGTCTGCGCGGAGAATCCGCAAATCCGGTTCCCGATGCGAAAACCTGCCTCCTGGCCGGTGGCCCGGGCGCGCCTATCGTCAGCTCGGCGATCTTCGGAACCGCTGCGATGGTGTGATGCCGTCGCAGCAAACCGGTTCAGGCGGCGCGGGAAGTTTCCGGCGTCGCCAGGACCCCATTCAGAATGAGGTCGAGCAAGGTATTGGTGTAGCGCCGCCGCAGATCATCGTCGATTGTGTCCACTCCGAACGCAACGCGAAGCATATGCTGGCCGAAGAAAAGGTGGTCGCAGGCGCCCAGCACGATGAAGTAGAAGAGCATGGGCTCGATCGGCTTGAACAAGCCAGCCGCGATGCCCTCTTCGAGAAGCGCCCGCTGGGTTTCCGCGAGCGGCGTGGAAATCGTACGGGCGACTTCCTGCCCCGCCTCGGGATCTTCGAACAGATAGTGAATAAGGCGGTTTATATACGGGTATCGGAAATATACCGTGATGATCGCCTTAACATGCAGCTTGAGCTTTTCGATCGGGTCGAGCGGCATCGACAACAGCCCCTCGAGCTGGATCAGTCCACGGCCCAGAACATCTTCGATCAGGGCAAGCATCATGCCCTGTTTGGTACCGAAATAATATTTTACGAGCGCCGAGTTCAGCCCGGAATGCTTTGCAATATCACTCAGCGATATTTCAATCGTTCCGCGTTCGGTCATCAGTTCGCTGGCGCTTCGGAGAAGCGCGTCGCGCGATGAGATCTTCTCGCCCGACGATGCGTTACCGCTTTTTGATATTTTCGTTGCCACGTCGCCACCCTACTTCACTCGGGGCAATGTTCAACCATTGATCGTCGCCCGAGCAAATTTGTTCAGTCGGCTATACAAATCGATTTGCCGCAATGTCGAGTGACTGGCGTATCGCGTCGCCGTCCGCGCCGGGAACCGCCGGTGCGCGCGGCGGATCGCACGGCGTAGCGGAATAGCGCGGCGCGGGCGCGGGCTGCTCGCCTCCGCTCGCGCCAAGGAATGTCTTTCGCGCGATATTGTGCGGATGCCGGGTCGCTTCGGACATGGTCAGCACGGGCGCCGCACAGGCGTCGGAAACGCAGAGCAACGCTTCCCATTCGGCGCGCGTTCGCGTGCGGAACAGGTCCGTCAACGCACGCTTTTGCGCAGGCCATTTCGCGCGGTCGTTCTGATCGTCGAACAAGGAATCGTCGGCAATCCCGGCGCGTTCGCGAAACTGCGCATAAAATTGCGGCTCAATCGCACCCAGCGCGATGAAACCGCCATCCGACGTTTCATAGGTGTCGTAAAAGGGCGCTCCGGTATCGAGCAGATTGACGCCGCGCTCCTCGCGCCAGGAGCCATCGGCGCGGAAACCCCACATCATCGCCGCGAGCAGCGCCGATCCGTCGGTCATCGCGCAGTCGATCACCTGCCCCGGCCCGCCCGATTTCACCGCCAGCATCGCGCTGACCATGCCGAAAGCGAGCATCATGCCGCCGCCGCCGAAATCGCCCGCCAGGTTCACCGGCGGCGTAGGCTTCTCCCCCGCCCGACCCAGCATGCCGAGCACGCCGGAAAGCGCGATATAATCGATATCGTGACCGGCAGCCTGCGCCCAGGGGCCGGTCTGTCCCCAGCCGGTCATCCGGCCGTAAACCAGCTTCGGATTTTCGGCGAGCAGCACCTCCGGCCCGACGCCGAGCCGCTCCATCACTCCGGGACGAAACCCTTCGATCAGGCCGTCCGCAGTCTTGCACAATGCGCGCAGCGTCCGAAGATCGTCGGGCGACTTCATGTCGAGCGTCATCGAACGTCGCGAGCGCAGCAGCGGATCGTCGGGCGCATGCGCGGCGCCCGGCCGCTCGATCCGGACCACTTCAGCGCCGTGATCGGCCAGCATCATCGCGGCGAACGGAGCCGGCCCGATCCCGGCCATTTCGACAATGCGAAGCCCGGTCAACGGCCCCGCCATGGTCAGAGCGCCTCGACGATGGTCACATTGGCAATGCCGCCGCCTTCGCACATCGTCTGCAGGCCATAACGCTTGCCGCGCGCACGAAGCGCATGGATCAGCGTGGTCATCAGCTTGCTCCCCGATGCACCCAGCGGATGGCCGAGCGCGATCGCGCCGCCATTGACGTTCAGCCTGTCAGGATCGGCGCCGATCGCCTTCAGCCAGGCCAGCGGCACCGGCGCGAACGCCTCGTTGACTTCATAAAGATCGATGTCTTCGATCTTCATGCCCGCGCGCTGCAGTGCCTTTTGCGTGGCGGGCAGCGGCTCCTCGAGCATGATTACCGGATCGCCGGCAGTCACGGTCAGAGTATGGATGCGCGCCAGCGGCGTCAGCCCGTGCGCCTTCAGCGCGCGCTCATTGACGACGATCACGCCCGAAGCACCATCGCAAATCTGGCTCGCGCTGGCAGCGGTGATCGTGCCGCCTTCCTGCAGCAGCTTCACGCCAGCCATCGATTCCATCGAAGCGTCGTAGCGAATGCCCTCGTCGGTCCGGTGGAGCATCGTACCGCCCTCGCCATCACTGACCTCGACCGCCACGATTTCGGCGTCGAACGCCCCGGCATCGGTCGCGGCGGCGGCGCGACGATGGCTTTCGAGCGAGAAGCGATCGAGATCCTCGCGCGAGAAGCCCCATTTGCGCGCGATCATCTCCGCGCCATGAAACTGGCTGAATTCCTTCACGCCGTAGCGGTCGAGAATCTTCTGCGACCAGGGGCCCTCGCCGATCCCCGCCTTTGCGGCAAGCACCATCGGCGATCCCATCGGCACCCGCGTCATGCTTTCCACGCCGCACGCGATCACCATGTCCTGCGTGCCCGACATCACTGCCTGCGCAGCGAAATGGATCGCCTGTTGCGAAGATCCGCACTGGCGGTCGATCGTCACGGCAGGGACGCTGTCGGGCAGGCTCGATGCCATCACCGCGCTGCGGCCGATATGCATGCTCTGTTCGCCGGCCTGGCCGACACAGCCGAGAATGACGTCGTCGATCGCCGCCGGATCGACCCCTGCCCGCGCGACCAGCGCGTCCAGCACGGTTCCGGCAAGATCGGCCGGATGCCATCCTGCAAGCTTGCCGCCACGGCGTCCGCCGGCGGTACGGCCGGCCGCGACGATATAGGCTTGGTTGGACATTTTCTTGCTCCGATTTCAGATCAGGTGAGGCTGCCGCCCTCGGCAGCGAGCTTGCGCAGCAACGGGGATACCGCATCGGCGCCGATCGTCGCGTCGAGCGCGGCAACAATCGCAGGCAGTCCAATGCTGTCCGCCCAGAACATTGGCCCTCCCGTCCATACCGGCCAGCCATATCCCGTTACCAGCGCGACATCGATGTCCGACGCGCGCAACGCGACTCCTTCCTCAAGGATTTTCGCGCCTTCGTTCACGACCGGATAGAGCAGCCGCTCGACGATTTCCGGTTCGCGGAAGCGGTGTTGATCCGCACCGGTCTTCGCGGCCATTTCGCGAACGATCTTTTCCGCCACCGGCGAAGGCTGGGCGCGGCGCTCTTCATCATAATCATAATAGCCGCCGTTCTTTTTCTGGCCCCAGCGACCCATTTCGCACAGCACTTCCTGAACCGTGCGGCCGGCGCTGTTTTCACGGTCCCAGCCGATCACGTCGACGCCGACGATATCGACCATCTGAAAGGGCCCCATCGGGAATCCATATTCGACCATGGCGCGATCGACTTCCCATGGCAGCGGACCTTCCAGGATCAGCGCATCGGCTGCGGCCTGACGCGGCGCCATGGCGCGATTGGCGATGAAGCCGTCGCACACCCGCGACAATATCGCGACTTTCCCGAGCTTGCGGCCAAGCGCCATGCCCGTGGCCACCACGACGTCGCTGGTCTTTTCCCCGCGCACGACTTCAAGCAGGCGCATGACGTTCGCGGGAACGAAGAAATGCAGCCCGACAACCTGTTCGGGGCGCGATGTCGCGGCCGCGATGGCGTCCAGATCCAGAAACGAAGTGTTGCTGGCAAGTATGGCGTCCGCTTTGGCCGCGGCATCGATCTGCGCGAAAACGGCTTTCTTCAGTTCGAGGTCTTCGAACACTGCCTCGACGATCAGGTCGGCGCCGGACACCGCGCCAGGCAAATCGACACTCGTCGACAGCAGCGCCGAACGCCGCCCGCCTTCGTCCTCGGCAATCCGGCCTTTCGCGACCATGCCGGCAATCGTCTTGCGGATATTGGCAGCGCCACGCTCGACCGCCTGCTGTTCCCGGTCGACCAAGGTGACCGGCAGGCCGATGTTGAGAAAGGCCGTGGCGATGCCGCTGCCCATCGTCCCCGCCCCGATCACGGTTACCGATCCGATGTCGACGGGTTTCACGTCGCGTCCGATATCGGGGACCTTGCCCGCCGCACGCTCCGCGAAGAACAAATGCCGCTGCGCACCGGATTCGGTCGAAGCCATCAATTCCTCGAACAGCTCCCATTCGCGCGCCAGCCCCTGGTCGAACGGCAGCGTTACCGCAGCTTCGATCGCCTGAACGATATGGCCCGGCGCCTTGAACCCCTTGAACTGTCGGGAATGCGCGACGCGATAGGTAGTGATCGCCGCCTGCGCAGCTTCGAGATCGAGGTCGACGCTCATGTCGCGAATGCGCCGCAACGGCGCCTTTTCGGTCACCAGTTGCCGGGCATAGGCAACGGCTTCGGCTTCGAGATCGCCGTCTACGATCCGGTCGACCATTCCGGCCGTTTCCGCCTTCGCCGCAGAGATCGGGCGACCGCCTACGATCAGGTCGAGTGCCATCGCAACGCCCGCGATGCGCGGTGTGCGCTGCGTGCCGCCCGCACCGGGCAGAAGACCGAGCGACACTTCGGGCAGGCCAAGCTTCGCGCTTCGCAGCGCGCAACGATAGTGGCAGGCGAGTGCGAGTTCGCATCCCCCGCCCAGCGCCGTCCCGTGGATCGCGGCGATGACGGGCTTGGGCGAACCTTCGATCACCGCAAAAATGTCATTGAGCCCGGGCAGCTTCAGTTCGCCACCGAATTCGGCAATATCGGCACCCGCAAAAAACGTCCGCCCGTCACACCGGATCACCAGCGCGCTGGCCGCCGAATCCGCAACCGCGCGCCGAATGCCTTCGTCGAGCGCCTTTCGGACCGGGAAACCCAGCGCATTCACGGGCGGCGAATTGATGGCGAGCACGGCGATGCCGTCGCGCACCGAATAGCTGGATATGGCGCCGGGCGGGCTCATGTCGTTCATGCGGAACTCCGAAATCTCGTACGTTTAAAGGGTCTGACCGTCGTCGATGGTGAACACCGATCCTGTCACCTGCGCGCTCGCGTCGGAACAGAGGTAGAGGACGCTGGGATCGAGCACGCCGATGTCCATCACGCGGTTGCGCACGAACCCGCTCGTCAGCGCCTGCCCTTTCGGGCCGTCGAGATAATCGTCGTTGAGATCGGTGCGGATATAGCCGGGGCAGACGATATTGACGTTGATGCCCTTGTTCGCCCAGTCCTTGGCAAGGCTGCGCCCCATTTGCACGACTGCGGCCTTGGTGGCGTTATAGGTCACTTGCCCGAGCGGAACGAAGGTGGCGGTGATCGACGAAATGAGGACGATGCGTCCATGTTCCCGTTCCGCCGAACCGGCGGCAACCATGCGCCGCGCCGCTTCGCGTGCGGTCAGGAATACGCCGCGCAGGTTGACCGCGACCATCTTGTCGAAATCCTCGATCGCGATGCCCATCGCGCTGCCACCGATCGCAATACCGGCATTGGCAACGACGCTGTCGACCGGGCCGAAAGCAGCCTCGACTGCGTCGAAGGCAGCAATCGTCGACTCCTCGTCGGCTACGTCCATGGTGACACAGGCCGCCTTGCCGCCCGCCGCCTCGATCTCCGCCTTCACATCGTCGAGCATTGCCGCCCGCCGCGCCGCGAGCACCACGCGCGCGCCATTGGCCGCAAGCCGCTTCGCCAGTTGCTTGCCGATCCCGGACGACGCCCCGGTTACCAATACCACCCGGTTCGACAGATCGAAGGAATAGCCGCCTGACATCACGCCCCCTGAAATTTCGCCGGCCGTTTTTCGAGAAAGGCCGCAATGCCTTCGGCGGCATCGGCGCTGCGACCGGCATGCAACTGCTCCGAACGTTCGCTGGCCAGCGCTTCCGCCCAGGGCATATCGATCGCACCCCAGACCATCCGGCGCGTTCGGCCAAGGCTGGCCGGGCCGTTGGCGAGCCGCTGTGCCAGCGCCATGGCTTCCGCCTCGAGCATATCATCGGGCACGACGCGATTGACGAGCCCCCATTCAAGCGCCGTGGCCGCGGGAAGGCGCTCGCCGAGCAGCATCATCTCCATCGCCCGAACCCGACCGATGGAGCGCGCCAACAGATGCGTCGAGCCGCCGTCGGGAACCAGACCGATCCGCGAAAATGCCTGGAGAAAATAGGCCGTCTCGCTCGCCACGATCATGTCGCCGGCCAGCGCAACCGAACAGCCGACACCCGCTGCCGCGCCGCGAACCGCCGTGATCCACGGAATGTCCAGGTCGCGCAGCCGCGTCATCATCGGATTGATATGCGTTTCCAGCGAAAGGCCGAAATCGGATTCGGACCCTTCCTGGCCCATGCCTCCCGCCAGATTGGCGCCCGAGCAGAAAGCGCGCCCGGCACCGGTTATGATGAGCGCGCGTGCGCGCGATGCCAGCACGTCCAGCGCCGCCAGGCACTCCTCGGCCATGGTCAGCGACATCGCATTCAGATTTTCGGGTTTATTCAGGCGCAATACGCCAACTGGCCCATCATATTCGATTTCGATCGTATTGAACTCAGTCACGCCTGATCCCCGGATTCCCGCCTCCACTGAACGGAACGCCCAATGAAGTCAATTGATTGATTAAGTTTCATCGCGGCATTTGTCCGTCATCCACCTTGATACAGGTGCCCGTCACCGCCTCCGAAGCCGGCGACGCAAGATAGACGAGCGTGGAATCGAGCATCGGCGGCTCTCCGATCCGACCGCGCGGCTGGCGGCTGTTGAAGAACTCCTCGCCGCGTTTCGCAATCGACGGACCGCTCATTTCCGACCGAAAGAAGCCGGGTGCGATCGCATTCACGTTGATCCCGTGCTTTGCCCATTCGACGGACAGTGCTTCGGTCATGCGCACCACCGCGCTTTTCGTGGCGACGTACATCGCACAGGGGATCTTGCCGTCATAATTGAACGCGCCGATCGACGCGATGTTGATGATGCGACCGGGCTTGCCCGCATCGATCAGGCGCCGCCCCACTTCGGCGGCCAGGACGAACGGCCCTCTGACATTTACCGCCAGCATCGCGTCGATCTCGTCGACGAGCTGATTCACCGCAGGCTTCGCCCGGGCGATTCCGGCGTTGTTGACGAGGATCGACACGGCACCGAGTTCGCGTTCCACGGCATCCACGGCGCCCGGAATGGCCGCGGCGTCGGCGATGTCGAGCCCGACGGCCATTGCGCTGGCACCTGCCTTGCGAAGCTCTGCGACCAGTTCGTCGAGCCGGTCGGTGCGCCGCGCCGCGACTGCAACGCTGGCACCCGCCGCAGCCAGCGCCACGGCGAACTGCCTTCCAAGCCCCGATGACGCGCCGGTGACGAGTGCCACCTGCCCCGCCAGCGGTTGATTGCTCTCTGGGGCCATCATCCTTCTCCTTCCGAAATTTCAACCACAAGCTTGCCGACTGCGCGGCGAGAAGAGAGCTCCGCGATCGCCTCTCCGCCGCGCGCGAGCGGATATCGCGAGGACACCAGCGGGTGCAGCAGTCCCTGACTGTACAGATCCAGCAATTCCGCGACATTCGCTCGATTCCGCTCGGGAAAACGTTCGATGAACGATCCCCAGAAGACACCGATGATGTGAATACCCTTGAGCAGCGGAAGATTGAGCGGGATGCTGGGAATGCCGGCGGGAAATCCGACCACCAGATAGCGCCCGTCCCATGCCAGAGCGCGCAGCGCGGGTTCGGCATAGCTGCCACCGACCGGGTCATAGACAATATCGATTTCGCCGCCGGCAGCCTCGCGGATCGCGGCGCCGAACGCCTTGCCTTCTTCACGGCTCAAAGGGCCGGAAGGATAGACGATCACGTCGTCCGCACCGCGATCGCGCACGACCGCGGCTTTTTCCGCGCTGGAAACCGCGCCGATCACACGCACGCCCATTGCCTTGCCCAGCTCGACCGCCGCCAGCCCGACGCCGCCCGCCGCACCCATTACCAGCATGGTCTCGCCCGGCTGCACCTTGCCGCGATCCTTGAGCGCGTGATGCGAGGTGCCATAGGTCATCAGAAACGCCGCCGCCTCGTCGAAAGGCATCGCCGCAGGGATGCGATAACAGCGCCCGTCCGGCATCAGCACCTGTTCGGCCAGCCCGCCGCAGACTTCGCCGGCCAATACCCGGTCGCCCACCGTCAGATCGGTGACGCCGGGGCCCAGCGCGTCGACAAACCCGCTGACTTCGGCACCCGGCGCGAACGGCCTTTCGGGCCGGAACTGGTACCGATCCTCAATGATCAGCGCATCGGGGAAATTGATCCCGCACGCGGCAACACGGATGCGCACCTGACCCGGGCCCGGTTCGGGCAGCGGCACGTCGCGCAAACGAAGCGTTTCGGGGCCGCCCACGGCCTCGCTCAGCAGCGCGCGCATCAGCGCACCGGCTCCGGCAGCGGCCGGTTCGAATAGGTTTCGCGCAATGCCGGCTTGGAAATCTTGCCCATCGCCAGTCGCGGCAGAGGCTCGGGCGACACCAGGATGTAGCGCGGCAGCTTGAAGCCTGACAGTTGCGCGCGGCAATGGTCAAGAATTGCCGGAATCGCGCAGTTGGGCCCATGGACGATCGCGAACGGCGTTTCGCCATAATGCTCGTCGGGCACCGCCAGGATCGCCACTTCGTCGACGCCATCGACTTCCATGATGACGCGCTCCAGTTCGGCGGAAGAGATGTTGAGACCGCCCGATTTGATGAAATCCTTCATCCGGTCGACCATCTTGAGCAGGCCATTCTCATCGACCTCGCCAATGTCTCCGGTATGCAGCCAGCCATCGACCAATGCCGCTTTGGTTGCTTCCGGATTGCGCCAATAGCCGGTCATGATCCCCGGCTTGCGCACGATGATCTGGCCCGGCGTGTTGGGTGGGACGCGATTGCCGGCATCATCGACGATCGCGATCTCGGTAAACGGACCGCCGAAACCGCAGCGATCGGGATGGCTCTTGGCGAAGCGAACCGGATTGACGCATGCGCCGCCGCCCGCCTCGGTCTGTCCATAGAGCTGGCGCAACACGACGCCGCGGTCCCACCATGCCTGTTGCAACCATGGCGGCGGCGCTGCACCGCCAATCGATGCGACGCGCACGCAGGACAAGTCGGCACTCGCGAACTCCGGCAATTCGGCGATTCGCTGAAAGAAGATCGGCGCAGCGCGAAAGGTGTTGATGCGATGATCGAGCAACAGCCGCAGCGCCTGGGCAGGATCGAATTTCTCGAGCAGGAACACGCTTCCGCCGATAACGATCATGTGGATCATCAGGTTGAATCCGCCCGCCGTGCTCAACGGCGCGGCAGTCAGCAGTTTCGTCACCCCGCCACCGATATCGGGGGCGTTGTGGACATATTCCTCCCACGCATATTCGATCATCACGCGGTGCGAATAGACGACACCCTTTGGGCGGGCCGTCGAACCGCTGGTGGTGATAATCGCCGCCGGCGCATCGGCGTCGCATTCGCGCTCCAGATCGGTGGCGACGCCGTTGCGCAACGCCGCCACATCGCCCCTGCGCAATTGCGGCGCGGATGCAGCTGCGCTGCCCGCCAGCCGCTCGGCGCCGTTATCATCGACGAAGATGAGCCCGGGCGCATATTGGTCGAACAGATAGTCGACTTCGGCGGGAACCATTCGTGAGTTGATCGGCGCGACGATCGCGCCGCAACGAATCGCCGCCAACGCCGCGACACACCATTCGAGCGACGTTTCCGCATAAAATCCGACACGATCGCCCGGCGCGATGCCGGCTTCATCGACCCGCGCGGCGACCCGCCCCACCCAGGCGTCGAGCGCAGCGTAGCCGAGCGAGTCGTCCCCCACCCGGATCGCAGTCTGCTCGGATCGGTCGCGCGCCCAGAAGCGCAGCGCCTTGTCGATGGTCGCGGCCATCGCCCGCATTCAGGCACCTCTTTTTTAATCGTTCGCTTATTTCACGCTGACACCACTGAGCATGCCGGTCAACCATCGGCGAAAAAAATTCAATTGCGCAATTAACAAGGTCGGCGCTACGGCGGAGAAAAAGGAGAGGCAGTTATGGAAAGCATCGCGCCAGCGCGCCAGCCGTACGCCGTGACATTGCGGATAACCATCGCATGAGCGGTGCCTCTGCCGACGACACCATGATCCGCGATCCTCTCGATTTTTCCGGCAAGCGTGTCTTCGTGGTTGGCGGATCGAGCGGGATCGGAAACGGAATTGCGCGCCGGTTTCTCGACCAGGGCGCAGAGGTTCATGTTTGCGGCACCCGCGCTGCGGCTTCGGACTACCGACCCGAAGATGGCGATCTTTCCGGGCTTTGTTATGCCCAGCTGGACGTCACCGATCGCGGCGCGCTGGCAACATTCCGACCTGCCTTCGACCAGCTCGATGTTCTGGTGCTCAGCCAGGGCACGGTGGTGTATAACCGCGGTGAATTCGAGCCGGAAGGCTGGGACAGGGTGATGGCCGTCAATCTGGACAGCGTCATGGCGTGCGCGACGCGTTTCAAATCGATGCTGGCCGAACAACGCGGATCGCTGATCATCCTCAGTTCGGTCGTGGCAATCGCCACCGCGCGCGGAAACCCGGCCTATGCCGCGTCAAAGGCAGGCGCCAAGCATCTGACGGCCACGCTTGGCGAAGCCTGGGCAGCGGAGGGGATCCGCGTGAACGGCATCGCCCCCGGGCTGGTGCATACCAAAATGACGTCCGTGACGATGGACAATCCCCGTCGCGCAGCCGCCGCGGTGCAGGGTATCCCGCTCGGCCGAGCGGCGGAACCGGCGGAAATGGGTGGCGTAGCGCTGTTTCTGGCGTCTCCGCTCGCTTCTTACATCATCGGCGAAACGATCGTGGTCGACGGCGGCTACACGCTCGCGCGCTAACCGGATTGCGAGGATTTATGGATTTCGAACATAGCGCAAAGGTCAAGGAGCTCATCGCGAGGCTGGGCGCCTTCATGGACGCGCATATCTATCCTGCCGAAGCCGAGGAGCATCGCTGGCATGCCGATCCGGCCAACCTGTGGAAATCCTGGCCCGGCCTCGATGCGCTGAAGGAAAAGGCGCGTGCGGCGGGGCTGTGGAACCTGTTCCTGCCGCGCGAATATGAAGAATATAGCCCCGGCCTCACCAATCTCGAATATGCGCCGCTTGCGGAGATGATGGGCCGCGTCCCCTGGTCGCCCGAGGTCTTCAACTGCGCGGCACCCGATACCGGCAATATGGAAGTGCTGGCGCGGTTCGGATCGCCCGCGCAGCGCGCGCGCTGGCTCGACCCGCTGCTGGCCGGCGAGATCCGTTCCTCCTACGCGATGACCGAGCCGGCCGTTGCCTCTTCCGATGCGACCAATGTCGCCACGACCATCCTCGCCGATGGCGACGATTATGTGATCAACGGCCGCAAATGGTGGATTTCCGGCATCATGGATCCGCGCTGCACGGTGCTGATCGTGATGGGAAAGACCCTGGCCGAAAACCCCCGCCACCAACAACATTCGATGATTCTGGTGCCCAAGGACACACCGGGCCTGTCGGTAGTCCGCACGATGACGGTGCTCGGCCGGACGCACTCCCCCGGCGGCGAGACCGAATTGCTGTTCGACAATGTGCGCGTGCCGAAGGAAAATCTGATCCTTGGCGAAGGGCGCGGTTTCGAAATCGCCCAGGGACGGCTTGGCCCAGGCCGTATCCACCATTGCATGCGCTCGATCGGTCAGGCGCAGCGCGCGCTGGAGATCATGACCCGACGCGTCGAGAGCCGCGTCGCATTCGGCAGGAAAATCTCGGAGCAGAGCAGCATCCGTCAGGATATCGCGCTTTCGTGGTGCGAGATCGAACAGGCACGCCTGTTGACGCTCAAGGCCGCCGATATGATGGACAAGGTGGGTAGCAAGGGCGCGCGCGACCTGATCGCGGCAATCAAGGTCGTCGCCCCGCGCATGGCCCAGGCAGTCACCGATCGCGCGATCCAAGCGCATGGCGCAATGGGCCTCTCCGACGATACGCCGATCGCCTATGCCTTTGCGACCAACCGCTATGTCCGGATCGCCGACGGTCCCGACGAAGTGCATATGTCGCAGCTCGCCAAGCTGAAGATCGCCGAATATGCGGACTGAGCCGCCGCATGGCTGAGTGGCAGTCGAGCGTCGATCTGGCGCGCCTTGCCGACTGGATGGACGCGCGCCAACTCGGCAGCGGCCCGATCGAGGAGGTCGCGCCGCTGGGCGGCGGCACCCAGAACATCCTGTTGCGGTTTCGCCGGTCGGGCAGCCTCTATGTCCTGCGCCGCCCGCCCGCCCATCCGCGGCCGGAATCGAACGAGACGATGCGCCGCGAAGCGCGCGTGCTGGCCGCGCTGGCCGGATCGAGCGTACCGCACCCAAGGCTGATCGCTGCTTGCGGGGATGTCGCGGCGATCGGCACCGCTTTCTATCTGATGGAGCCGATTGCGGGCATCAACGCCGCCGAAACGCTACCCCCCTTTCATCGAACGCCCGCCGTCCAGCATCGCATGGGACTCGCGATGGTCGAAGCTATCGCAGCGCTGGGCAGCATCGATCCCCAAACGGTCGGGCTTTCCGACTTCGGACGCGCGGAAGGATATCTGGCACGCCAGCCCGGGCGCTGGCGCCGGCAGCTCGAAAGCTATGCCGCTTTTGAAAACTGGCCGGGCCCCGATGCGCTTCCCGGCATCGATCGGATCGGCGACTGGCTGGCCGCCAATTGTCCGGATGCAACCGCGCCGGGCATCCTGCACGGCGACTATCATATCGGCAACGTCCTGTTCCGCCCCGATCAGCCCGAGCTGGCAGCGATCGTCGACTGGGAATTGAGCACCATCGGCGATCCGCTGGTCGATCTGGGTTGGATGGTGGCGACCTGGCAGGGAGAGGACGGCACGTCGGCGATCGTGGCGGTCGATCCCTGGACGGGCTTTCCGAAGACGACGGAACTGATCGAACATTATCGCCGTCATTCGAACCGCGATCTGGCGGCGATCGACTGGTATATCGTGCTCGCCTGCTACAAGCTCGGCATCATCCTGGAAGGGACATTCGCACGCGCCGCCGCCGGGCTTGCCGACCGCGAGACAGGCGAATCGCTGCACAATTCGACGATCCGCCTGCTCGAACGCGCGCTGTCCCGGATCGAATCCTGAACAGGTTCACATCTGGGACGCAGGTATTTCAACGATTATTCCGGCCAGCACCGGCGTCACGTCAATCTGACACGTCAAACGGGACTCCGGGCGCCGGTCGACCGCCTCGTCCAGCATCTCTGCCTCGCCTTCACCGATCGGGGGCAATTCGCCCGAAGGTCCGGGCGTGACATATGCGTGGCAGGTCCCGCAAACCATCGACCCCGAGCACACCGCCTCGATTCCGCTGATGCGCGCACCCTTGAGCGCATGCATCAGCGATTCGCCTGTCACCGCATCGATTTCACGCTCGTCTGCTCCCTGACGAACGACGATGGCAACGGTCGTCACGCGCCTTTGCCTCCTTCCCATATGAGCGGCAGCGAAAGCAGCGCGTTCACAGTTCCCAGCCGGAAACGACAGGATTGGTCGCTGGCGATTTCAAAGCGAGGAACCCGCCGCAGCCACTCCTCGGTCAGGACGCGCAGTTCGGCACGGGCAAGAATATGCCCAAGGCACAGATGCGGTCCGGATGAAAAGGTCAGATGCGCGGAATCGCTGCGGTCCAGATCGAAACGTGCGGGATCCGGGTTGCGCCGGGCATCCCGCCCCGCGAGCGCCAGCACGCAGAGCACCATCTCACCGGGGCGGAACGTGACGCCGAACCGCTCCGCCTCGCGAACCACAAGCCGGGGCGTGCTGATCACGCCGAACATGCGGAGGCTTTCGTCGACGAATTGCGGTATCCGCGCCGGGTTTTCGGCGAGTTCCCGCTGCAGTTCCGGATCCTGCGCCAGATTGCGAAACGCAAAGCCGGATACATTGGTGACTGTATCCATGCCGCCCAGAAACAGCAGGAAACAGATGCGCTGCACCTCTTCGTGCGTCAGCTTTCGCGTCTCGTCAAAATCGGCAGCGATCAGCTTGCTGATGATGTCTTCGCCGGGCTGGGTGCGGCGCAACGCGATCAGTTCATCAACGATCCCCAATATCCGGGGCACGACGCGACCAAAGTCCTCCGGTGTGCGCGCATTGAAATGCTCGTCGGCGATCTCGCGAAACTCGCGGAGACGGTCGACGGGCATGCCCATCAGCCGCATGAAGATCGTCACCGAAAACCGCGATGCGACGGCATCCACGAAATCGCACTGGTTTTTGCCGACCGTCACTTCGTCCAGAAGTTCGTTGGCCCAACGCCGCAGGTCATCATCCATGGCGCGTACCGCCTTGGGCGAAAACATCGGCATCAGGATGCGCCGATACGGGATGTTATCCGGCGGATCGAGGCTGAGCGGGATGAACTGCGGCGGATCGGGCACCCGCGGGATCTGCATCTCTCGCGCGGAGAAGTCCTGCGGATTGGTCACGACTTCGACGATCTCTTCAAAGCCGGTCACGATCCAGTGGCCGCCATTGGCCGGAGTCCAGAAAACCGGCGGGACATCCGCAAGCACATGGGCGTAATCGCCCTGGATATCTTCGCCTATGCGCGGATCGGCATAGATGTCGAAATCGAAGACCGGTGCGTGATCGCCGCGCGGCACCGTCATGTCAGGCGCAGTGGCCATGGCATTCCCTCCTTGAAAGTCCGGTCGACGGTCAGGCTGCCGAAACAGCCGCTGCAGCCGGCGTATCGGCAGCGCCCAGCATCCGCTCGATCCCCTCGTAAAAGGCGGGAATCGGCGCTTCCATGCCGCAATAGATCACGTCCTTGATCGCGCCGGTGGAAAGGCCGCGCTGGCACGTCTCCGCCGCCTTGAAGTCCTCATTGCCGAAGACATCCTGGATGACAGAGAAGGAGCGCGCATAGAGATCCTCTGCCTTGGGATTGTCCGGCGCAGCATCGGTCAGCATGTAATAGTCGACCGAAGACGTTCCGACACCGGTCGGCATGATGATCATCACGCTCATATAATAGGGGCTGGTGATGAAGACCGTGTTCGGGAAGAGATTATAGGCGTGCGTCACATAGCTGCGGATATTCACCGAGGGATCGTTGAGTATCTCGGGCGAATAGTTTCCGCGGCCCGATGTCTGGCGCAGGTGAAGCCCCAACCGGTCGGGCACGCTCACCACGTCTGCGAACATGTCCAGCCCGGCCGGGCCGATCGAATTAATGTGCAGCCGCTGCACATGATAGCCTTCGAGGAAAGGCTCCATCACCAGCTTCCAGTTCGCCTGAAGCTCGAACCGCCGGTGTCCGTAGAGATGCGCGCCGGGCAGCCCGAAATGATCGAAATCCGACGCGATCTGGTCATCAAGGATTCCGAAATCGGCTGGCGCATCCGAATTCAGAATTGCCCAGATCAGTCCGCCGCTCTCCCTGCTCGGCAATTCGGTGAGCGGGCGATCCTTCTTGTCGAACCGCGCAAGCGTTTCCTGCCGCGGAACGCCGATCAGCCTGCCATCCAGACCATAGGTCCAGGCGTGATAGGGACATGTCACGCGCCCCGCCTTCTGCGCCTTGCAGCCTTCGACCAGGATCGCGCCCTTATGCGTGCAGGTGTTGTAGAAGACATGGACCGCACCCTCGCGATCGCGGGTGATCATCAACGGCACGCCATAGCCATCATGCGCCATGACCGATCCGGCCTCGGGAATCATCGCCGATGGCGCGAGCGGGACGGGAAGGCGCCGGAAGATACGCGACTGCTCCAGATCATAGCGCTCCTGATCCAGAAAGATCGACGCGGGTCGCCGTTCCTCGATTACCGGCGGAACGGCGGCGTCATGCGCGGGAATACGCCGTATCGCGTCGATCTGGCTGTCGTTGAGTTCATTGATGCTGATGCCGAAGCGGGGCCGATTGTCCGGCGAAAAATGCTTTCCCATGATCATCCTCCTCAAATTTATCTAACAGCTATAGATAAATCGGGGTGCCGGTTTGACCGGTGTCAAACCGAGGCCGTTCGCGGCAAATTTCATTAAGCGTTTGACTTACACTTTGTCGGATCACATTTTGCCGCAGAATGCGCTGGAAAAGCGCCGCAAGATCGGGAGAGAGACGATGGCGAAGGGCCAGATTTCGATGAAGACCGGCGAGGACGGGCTGCATCCTACCTATTGCCGGATTTGCGAAGCATTGTGCGGCATGATCGCCACGGTCGAGAATGGCGAGATAACGGCTCTCGCTCCCGACCATGACAGCGTCCATTCGCACGGCCATGTCTGTGTGAAGGGACTCAATATGATCGGGGTGCAGAACGACCCCGAGCGCGTAACGCATCCGTTGAAGCGAGTCGGCGGGCCTGGTGAATTCGAGCGGGTGAGCTGGGACGAAGCGCTTGACGATATCGCCGCGCGGCTTTCGGCGATCGTCGCCGAACATGGCCCGGAAGCCTATGCGACCATGTACGGCAACCCGCCCTCGTTCGGCTTCGCAAGCTTCATGGCACCGCGCATGTTCGCCCGCGCAGTCGGTGGCACACGGACCTTTACGCCCAGTTCCGAGGACACGACCTCGACGATGCTCGCGCATCTGCTGCTCTATGGTTCGGGGAGCTTTGTCTTTCCCGATCTGGTGGAGTGCGAACGGCTTTATGTATTCGGCTCAAATCCCCTGGTCAGCCACGGATCGCTGCTGATTGCACCGCGCATCCGCGAGGATATGACCGCGATCCACAAGCGCGGCGAAGTCGTCGTGTTCGATCCGCGCCGCACCGAAAGTGCGCGCGCTTTCACCCACCAGCCGCTGCTGCCCAACAGCGACGTGTGGCTGATCGCGGCGATGTTGACGACGATTGCGGACGAGGGCCTGGTCGCCGACGCGTTCCTTGGCGAATGGACGACCGGCTGGGAAGCGTTGCGCGACGCGCTGCGACCAATCACCGCCGAACGCGCAAGCGGCTTCACCGGGATCGCGGCGGAGCGCATCCGCGAACTCGCACTCGATTTCGCGCAAACCGAAAAAGCGGCGACAATGGGCAGGCTCGGCATTTGTCGCGGCACCTTTCCCACCCTTTCCAATTTCCTGATGCATGCGCTAAACATCGTCACCGGGAAATTCCATCGTCGGGGCGGATTCGGATTCGGGCACGGCGCGGCCGATACCGGCGAAATGCTTGCCAATGCAGGCATGACCGGTTTCCGGGCAGGTGCGAGCCGCGTGTCGGACCTGCCATCGGTGGTCGGCGCGACGCCCAGCGTGACGATGTACGACGAACTCACCCAGGGTGAGGAGCGCGTCCGTGCGCTGGTGGGCAGCGGCACCAACGCAGTGCTCGCCAAACCGGGCGGACATCGGCTGGAAGAAGCGCTCGAAGCGCTGGATCTCTATGTCGCGCTCGACCTCTATGTGACCGAAACGACGCGTTTTGCCGACTATATCCTTCCCGCCACGACCTTCCTCGAACGGGACGACGTTCCCCTGACCTTTGGCGGGCATATGGTGCGCCCGACGATGCAATATGCGCCTGCCGCCGTGAAGCCGCGCGGCGAGGCGCGGCTCGAACTCTTCATCCTGCGCGATCTGGCCGTGCGCATGGGGCTGGGGGAGAAATTCCCGGAAGTCGATCCGATGGCGGCTGCCGATCATTTGCTCCGCACCGGTCCCGAAGGCGATGGATCGCCAACCGGTTTGTCGCTCAAACTCCTCGCGGAGAATCCCCATGGCGTCGTATTGAAACGCGGTCGCTGGGACTTCGACCTGAAGAAGAAGCTACGCCATCCCGATGGCCGCATTCACTTGTTCGATTCGATGATCGGCGATGAAATCGCGCGGCTGTGCGCTGAGCCGGACCCCGTTCCGGGCGAATTGCGATTGTTCGGGATGCGCAAGCTGCGCTCGATCAACAGCTGGATGCACAATGTCGACCGGCTGGTACGCAGCGATCGCCCGCTGTTGCTGGTCCACCCGCTCGACGCTGCCGATCATGGGATCGCGGAGGGCGACATGGTGCGTCTCAGCACACGCTGGGGTGCGATCGAGGTCGAAGCGACAATCACACAGGACGTCGTTCGCGGCAGCGTCTGCTACCCGCATGGCTGGGGTCATGCAAAGGGCGGCTGGACCCGGGCCAACGCGCAAAGCGGAGCGAATTTCAACGTGATCGCTCCGTCGACGCCGGACAGCGCCGAGAAGATTTCGGGGATGAGCTTCATGGACGGATTCCCGGTCACGCTGGAGCGTGTCGGCAAAGCCGGCGAGCTCGCCGCCGCCGAATAGGCGGCGGCGGCATATCGTCAGGCCGCGACGCGGCTGGTGCGTTCCCATTCGGCGACGCCGATTACCGGCTCGCCGACCACGGTCATACGCTGCATCCGGCGCGGTTCGCGATAATCGGCCACGGCATAATGCTGTGTGAATCCGTTATCCCACATGGCGACGATATCGGGCGTCCAGCGATGCCGCAGCTGATAATCGGGCAAGGTGGCAACCGATGAAAACATGCGGATGACGTCATTGCTTTCCAGTTCGCTCAGACCGACGACCCGCTTGGAAAAGCGCGTATTGATATACAGGCCGCGTCGTCCGGTCCGCGGATTGACGCGCACCGCCGGGTGCACATGCTCGCGCAGCACGCCCTTGAACATGACGCTTTGCACCACTTCGAGCTCGTCGACGAAGCGACGCAGCGAATCCGCCATCCCTTCATAAGCGGCGTACATGCTCGACCAAAGCGTATCTCCGCCGAGCGTCGGCAGATATTCGGGTCGCAGGATCGTGGCATAGGGCGGCCGCTCGCGGAACGGCACATCGGTGTGCCACATATCGGCGAACTCGCCCTTCGCGTAATTCTGGTCATTCTCGACGATGTGCACCGCCTCCATCGCGCCGCCCAGGCTGGGCAGCAGCGGCGTCACTTCAAGGTCGCCGATCACTTCGCCGAATGCGAGATATTGTTCGGGCTGCAGCTGCTGGCCGGTGAAAAAAAGCACGAGATGCTCTTCGAGCATTTCGCGCAGCCATTCCCGATCGTCCTTGGTCAGCTGTGCCAGATCGACGCCTGCAATGCGCGCGCCGATATGCGGGGTAATTTTTTCCAGATTCATGAGCCTCTCCTCTCATGAATCTTGTCGCGAAATATCCGGATTAAGTCAACTGACTTATTTCATTCGGGCTGCAGCATCGCCGCCGCCAATGTGATCAGTTTTTCCAGCAACGCGTCGCGCGAAAACGCCCGCAATTCGCCGGCATCGAACCGATCGATCGCATCGAGAAACATCGCCGAAATCAGATCCATGCGAAACGCGAATGCATCTTCCGAATGATGGGGAAACAGCGCGGCGAGTTGCTCGTTCGCCCAGTTCGCGATCGGCGCCTTGTCCGATCGCTGGCGACGACTGAGAAACCCCTGGGGCGAACGTCGCAGCCCGAGAAGGAACGCCGCATAGCTGTGCCGCCCTTCGGCGTCAGTCTGCTCGATCAGCGGACGCATGATCAGATCGAGCAGCGCGCGGCAATCGGCGGGCTCGGGCATCGCGGCGCGCAATATTGCCCGCCGTGCCTCGACTTCGGCCAGCCGGGACTCGAACAGCGCCTCGACCAGGCCCTCGCGATCTCCGAAATGATATTGGACCGCATAGTTGTTCGCCGATCCGGCAGCGGTCGCGATCGCGCGGAGCGAAGCCGTCTCAATGCCCTCGCGCGCGAAAATACGTTCGGCCGCGTTGATCAGCGCCTGCTCCGCGGCCTTTTTGCGCGAAAGGCCCTGCCCCGTTTCGTCGTTCATGCGTCACCATTTTCACGGCATCACGCCGCTTCCGGTTCCGCCTTTGCACGAAGCTCGCCGAAATGGCGACGGCCGAGCAGTCCGCAAATGACCGTGACGATCCATGCGGGAACGATGACGGCGATGATCGCCAGATGCAGGTAGGAGCGATCGGGGAACATATAATCCGAAACCAGACCGACGATCAGCGGCCCGAACCCGACCCCGGCGAGCTGAGCGGTAAGACCGTACAGCGCGAGAATGCGTCCGCGAAACATCGGCGGCACGATCGCCTGAACCGCCGCATAGACCGTCGTGGTACAAAAGCCGCCCACCGCAAGCGTGATCGTCAGGCCGGTCACGACCAGCGGCAGCGACAGCGGCAACGCGAAGAGCAGCACCCCGGGAAGGAATAAGGGCGCCAGCCAGGTAACGAGCAGGAAGGGCCCGGCAGCGTGGCGCCTCATCAAGCGGTCGGCGATCCAGCCGCCCGTCAAGGTAGCGGCGATCGGGATGACCAGCGTCATTGCCCCATAGAGCGTCGCTGCATCGGCCGGATCCAGCCCCTGTCGACGGGTCAGCAAGGTCGGCACCCAGACGATCATCGCCACCTGCATGAAGGTCAGCAGGATATAGGGCAGCAACACCAGCGTTACGCCAACCGGCTCGCGCCGGAGAAAGGCAGTGAACCCCGGCACTGCACCGCCGCTCCCGGTCGCCGCCGCAACATGGCGCGCCGGTTCGCGAATCGTGAGCGCCAGCGCAGCGACGATGATTCCTGCAATACCGAACGTGATCAGGACAAGCGACCAGGGCTGCACTTCCCCCAAAACGGGGAGCGCCTGAGGCGTTTCGAACAGCTTCAGCAGCAATCCGCCGACGAAGAGCGCCGATCCCGCGCCGATCGGTATGCCGATCGTCACCCAGGCGACCGCGCGCGCGCGCCTGTCCGGCGCGAAATAATCCGCCACCAGCGAATAGGCCGCCGGCACCACCGCCGCCTCGCCCAGCCCAACCACCGCGCGCGAAAGCGCCATCGGCCAGAACCCTGAAACCAGAGCCGTCATAACCGTGCCCGCACTCCAGATCGCAATCCCGGCAGCAAGCAATCGGCCGCGGTGATGGCGATCGGCGAGATGCCCCATCGGCAGTCCGGCGATAAGGAACAGCGACATGAAGGCCGGGCCGATGATGAGGCCCATCTGACTGTCGGTGAATCCGAGATCGGCCTGAATCGGGCTGATCAGGATGCTCATCACCTGACGATCGAGATAGGACAGCGCGCTGACGAGCATCAGCACGACTACGACATAGGTGGGATAATGGCGCCGCAGGTCCATCTCAGCGAATCCGCGGCGGGAGCGGCTTATCTCCTCCATGGCTTTGGCGCAGCGCCGGCTTGGATATCTTGCCCGAGGCGAGCCGTGGAAGCGGCGTGTCCGAATGGATCAGATAGCGCGGGACCTTGAAGTCCGACAGGTTTTCGCAGCAATAGGCCACCAATGCCGCGGTGTCGGGAACATTGCCGTGCACGACCGCCATCGGCACCTCGCCAAAGCGCTCGTCGCGCGCGGCAATGACAGCGACTTCCTCGACACCCAGTTCCAGGATCACGCGTTCGACTTCGGCCGCGGAAATATTGAGCCCGCCCGAAATGATGATGTCCTTCTTGCGGTCGATCATCTTGACCAGGCCGAGTTCGTCCATCACGCCGATATCGCCGGTGTAGAGCCAGCCATCGCGGAGCGCTTCGGCGGTAGCCTGCGGATTGTTCCAGTAACCGGCCATCATCCCCGGGCCGCGCAGCACGATTTCGCCGGTCTCGCCTGCGGCCAGAAAATTGCCCGCATCGTCGACGATGCCGATATCGGTGAACATCATCGTGCCGCCGCATTTGTCGGGACGCGTCAGCGCATGCGCGCGCGAATTGATGACGCCGGTGCCGCCGCTTTCGGTCTGGCCGAACATCTGGCGCAGGATAACGCCCTTTTTCTCCCATTTTTCGAGCAGCGGCTGGACCACGGTCGCACCGCCGGTATGCGCGATATCGAGATGGCTGACATCGGCATCGGCAAATTCGGGAAGATCCGCCATGCGCTGAAAGAATATCGGCGCGCCGGTGATGAAGTTGACTTTCTCCTCGACGATAAGCCGGAGCGCCTCAGCGGCATCGAATTTCGCTTCGAGATAGGCAGTGCCCCCGCTCAGCAGCGTATGGAGAAACGGGATGGTGCCCGCCGATGTGCTCATCGGCGCGACCAGCAATCGACGATAGGGCCCGGTCAGCGGGTCGCTGACCACCTGCCACATATTATGCTCGCAGATAGCGCGATTGGTGAACATCACGCCCTTGGGGCGCGCCGTCGATCCGCTCGTCGTAACGAGAATCGCGATATCGTCGTCGGCCTGCGGCAATTTTATGTCGCGCGAGTCTCCGGTGAGCAAACCCATAATCGTCTCGGTCGTCACCAGATTGGCGCCGCCGGGGTTCACCTTCGCAATATTGGTCGGATCGGAAACAATGATTCGGGGCGTATAGTCGGCGATCATCCAGTCGAGTTCGCTGGCGACCATTCGCGTGCTGAGCCCGGCCGAGATGCCGCCCGCCCGTATCGCCGCCAGCATCGCAACGACCCATTCCATGCCGTTTTCGGCGACGATCGCCACACGATCGCCCGGCACAAAACCCAGGTCGCAAAAATGGCTGGCAACGCGCCCTACCCAGGCATCGAGCTGCGCATAGGTGACTCGCCGTCCGGCGCAAGCCAGCATCACGCGATCGGGGTGCTCCCCCGCCCACCAGCGGAAAGCGTGGTCGATCGTCATCGGCATGAATTCTACTCCTGGAACCTGATAGGGTGGGTCTGTTTATAGGGTGTTGGCCGGCAGATATTGGTCGTGGGCGTCGGGAAATGATCCGACCGGCATTTCCCTTTTCCCGAATTGCAGCGTTTGCGCTCCCGCGTCGGGGCGAGGAGGATCCGGATAGACAGGCGAAGGCCGACCTGTCTCGACCGCCAATCGCGACGGGGCGTCATGCGCGGGCAGCGACTGGTTCCTTTTCCACCGGCTTGCTATCCGCCGTCGGGGAGACAGGACGACACGCCCGGCATCGGGATCGGCAAGCGCCGCTGCATTTTCCATCACTCTCCCCTATCGACCGCGAGCCGCGGCGCAGATTATTTAGTTGATTACTTAGCCCCTCTGTGGTTCGCGTCAAGGAAGAGGAGCGGATGGACGTACAGCAAATCGAAACAGCGCGGTCGGTGGAAGGCCGCAGCGTGCTGATCACCGGGGCCGCAAGCGGCATCGGAAGCGCAACTGCGCGGGTTTTTGCGTCGCTGGGCGCCAGGGTCGTGCTGACCGATCGCGACGAAGCCGGTCTGCGCACTGTGGCGGCGGAGATCGGTGCCGAGCGCGGAGCGGCGGAGGCTTTTCCGCTCGACATTTCCGATCCGCAGGCGATTCGTGCCGTTGTCGCGCGGGCGGGCACGGCCAATGGCGGGATCGACATCCTCGTCAACAATGCCGGAATTTCGGCGATGGCGCCGATCGACAGCGACGAATATGATGCGCATTGGGATCGCCATCTGGCGATATTGCTCACCGCCCAGCAACAGGTGATCCGTGCCGCGCTTCCCTTCCTCCGCCAGTCGAACGCTGCCCGGATCGTCAATATCGCATCAACCGAAGCGCTCGGCGCAACGTCGGGACTAAGCGCCTATGCCGCCGCCAAAGCCGGCGTTGTCGGCCTCACTCGTGCGCTCGCGGTCGAGCTCGGCAAGGAGGCGATTACGGTCAATTGCATCTGCCCCGGCCCGATCGAAACCGGAATGACGGCGGCGATTTCGTCCGACCAGAAGGCGACCTATGCCGCCCGCCGCACCGCGCTACGCCGTTATGGCAGGCCCGAAGAGATCGCGCATATGATCGCAAGCATAGCGCTTCCCGGTGCATCGTTCCTGACCGGAGCCATCATCCCCGTTGACGGCGGCCTCACCGCTCGCAACGGGTGAGCGCCGCCGGTCAGCCCTTGCGATGGAGGGCTGGTCCGCAGCATCGCAAGGGTTGGGCATCCGTCATGGCGGATATGTCGCCAATTTCAGCAGCGGCGCCCCGTCGCCGCAGTTGCTCGGTTCAGCCCTGTTCGGACCCCAGGACAGTTTGCGAAACTTGATTTACTCGCTCACTTAACCTATAACCTAACAACGTTAGATAATAAAGGAAGCCGCAGATGAACGTTGCGACCGCCGCTCGCCCCCGGGAGAAGAATGTGCCGCTTTTGGCCAGCCTGAGCACCAGCCAGCAGGAAGCGATCGCACGCATTCCGCCGCATGCCGAAGCGGATGCCAGCGCCCCGGCAATTGACGAACGGCGCCCCTCGAACATCTTTATCGACCAGGCCCGGTTCGATCTCGAATGGGAACATGTGTTTCGTGCGCTGCCGATTCCGGTGACGCTGTCGGCGCTGGTGGCGGAACCGGGCAGCCTGATCGCGGTGGAAAGCTATGGCGTGCCGATCATCGTAACCCGCGCGCGCGATGGAGAGGTTCGGGCCTTTCTCAACGCCTGCACGCACAAGGGTTCGAAACTGGTCGAGGATTGCGAACCGCACGCTGCATCGCGCGTGACCTGTCCCTATCATGCCTGGACCTATGGTCTTGATGGCAAGCTGATCGGTGTTCCGCGCGCCGAAACCATCGCCAATTTCGACAAGGGCGACCGACCGCTTGCTCAACTGCCCTGCCGCGAAGCCGGCGGCATCGTCTATGTCGGACTGGACCGTAAGCGCGACTATGATTTCTCGATGGTCGAAGGACAGCTGGCCGAGGATTTCGAAGCGCTGAACATCCCGCGCGCGCATGTCTATGGGCGCAAGATGTTCGATCTGAAGGCCAATTGGAAGCTGGTGCTGGAGCCGTTCCTCGAAGGCTATCATGTTCAGCGCCTGCACGCCGCTTCGGTCGGCCCGATGTTTGCCGATTCGCCGACCATCACCGATCGGCTGGGTCCGCATTTCCGCCAGACTTCGGGCAAGATCAATTTCGACCCCGCGAAGCTGGACCCCAATGAGAACATCCACAAGGCGGTGACCTTCGCCTATGAACTGATGCCAAATGCAGTGGTCATCACCAGCCCCTATTATATCAGCGTCATGATCCTCGCGCCGCGCGGCCCCGATCGGACAATGGTCGACTATATGATGCTGACCCGCGAAGCGCCGGACAATCCGAAAGCCGAAGAGCTTTTTGCCAAGTCCTATAACATGGTCCTTGGCGTCTTCGGCGGCGAGGATTTCCGGGCGGCGGAACTTTCGCAAGCCGGTCTTTCCACCGGCGCGATGGACGACGTGCTCTATGTCGGCCTTGAGGACAAGATTCCGGCATTTTACGAAACGCTGGAGAGCCACTTCCCCTCCTGAGCGGATTGCCCATGGGCGGTCTAGGAATAGGCCGCCCGCAATTCGGTCTTGAGAACCTTGCCTGCCGGCGAAAGCGGCAACGCTTCGACAAATGCGATTGTCTTGGGCGTCTTGTAAGCGGCGATCCGTTCGCGACAGAAGGCGCGGAGCGCGTCGGCATCGGCGACCGCTCCGGCTTTCAGAATAACCGCGGCATGGACCGCTTCGCCCCATTCCGGATGCGGCACGCCGATTACGGCGACCTGCTGTACGTCCGGATGCGCCGAAAGGGCATTTTCCACTTCGGCGGAATAGACATTCTCGCCGCCGGTCACGATCATGTCCTTCAGCCGGTCGACGACAGTGACATAGCCTTGCGCATCCATCCGGCCCATATCGCCGGTGTGCATCCAGCCATTGGCAAGCGCCTGCGCGGTCTCTTCGGGCATTCCCCAATAGCCCTGCATCACGCCCCCGCCGCGCACCACGATCTCGCCGGGGGTGCCGCGTGGCACCTCGCGATCCTCGCTATCGACGATGCGCACTTCGGTGGACGAAGTGGCACGCCCCGCCGAACGCCCTCGGCCGGCCCGGCGGGCCTCACCGCTATGGTCTTCGGGGCCCAGCAGCGTCGCGATCGGCGATACTTCGGTCATGCCATAGGCCTGAATGAACGAAACGCCCGGCAGCGCATCCATCGCGCGGTCGAGCAGCGTGTCGTCGATCGGCGATGCGCCGTAAACGATGCGCTCCACCGTAGCCATGCGACGCGGCGCGAAGGCGGGATCGAGCAGTACCGCGCGCAGCATCGTCGGGACGAGAAACAGATCGCTGACCGATTCGCGCTCGACCACATCGATCACTGCATCCGGCGCGAACATCGGCAGAAACACCTGCGCCGCTCCCGCGAGCAGCGACGTGAACATCCCCGACAGACAGCCGATATGGAACAGCGGTGCGACATGCAGATAGCTTCGCCCGGGTCGCGCGCCGGGAAATGCCAGATAGCCGTTGGCCGACGCCAGCAGATTGCCATGGCTCAACATCACACCCTTTGGCCGTCCCGTGGTTCCACCGGTGTAGAGAATGGCAGCGAGCGCATCGCCGCCGACACGGCGATCCTCGGGCAACGGCGCATCCGCTATCCATTGCGCATAGGAACGCGCGCCATCCGGCACATCCGCCGCATCGACGATGATGTCGCGTAATCCCGGCGCCTCGGCAGCGATCGCCGGAACCAGCTCTGCGAAATCCTGTGACACGATCAGCGTCCGCGTCTGACAATTTTCGAGCGAATAGGCGATCTCGCTTGCGGTCCAGCGCGTATTGACCGGGTTGATCACCGCGCCCGCCCAGAAACAGCCGAGCACATAATCGAGATAGCGACCGCTGTTGCGCGACAGAAAGGCGACCCGATCCCCCGGCGACACTCCCGAGCGCAACAGCGCGCCGGCAAAACGCCGAACATCCTGTTCGATCGCCTGCCAGTCGCGGCGCCAATCGCCGTCGATCGCGCCGATCTCCGAAGGCGCGCGCTGTATCAGGCGGTGGAGCGATTGCGTACCGTAGGTCACTTGCACCTCGTTCGAGAAACCGCCGACGCGGCCTGCACACCGATTGGCCGCTTGCCGGCATCGCGACAGGTGGCGGGGCCCGCGGCGCGTTCATGATCGCATTGACTCATATCGTACCGCACAGGATAGCAAGGCGCCCTAATCGGTCAATTAAATTGGTCGCAAAGCCGGGTGGAACGATCCCACCTGTTGGCACCGGAACAGATCCCGGTGAAATCGCGGGAGCGGCGGCTGTCGTATCGCACAGGCACATGACGATCGGCCATTGACGCACTGCCCGACTGACGGCAGAGAGCCCGCAGTCAGGGGCAATGGCGCAAGGCCGCTGTAACCGGCGGCGCCGGAACCAGCCAAGCCCTTGAAATGCGGGTGTAGCTCAATGGTAGAGCAGAAGCTTCCCAAGCTTACGACGAGGGTTCGATTCCCTTCACCCGCTCCAACCTTCCCGGACCCCTGAACCCTCGTTTTCCTGTGGCGCTCCGCCCTGCCGGGCTACGCTGGGGTTCGATTCCCTTCACCCGCTCCAACCTTCCCGGACCCCTGAACCCTCGTTCTCCTGTGGCGCTCCGCCCTGCCGGGCTACGCTTGGAGGGTTCGATTCCCTTCACCCGCTCCAACCTTCCCGGCCCCCTGAACCCTCGTTTTCCTGTGGCGCTCCGCCCTGCCGGGCTACGCTGGGGGTTCGATTCCCTTCACCCGCTCCAGCCTTCCCGGCCCCCTGAACCCTCGCTTTCCTGTGCCGCTCCGCCCTGCCGGGCTACGCTTGGAGGGTTCGATTCCCTTCACCCGCTCCAGATTCACCGCAAGAGCAACATCGACTGGCGTGGATCGGCTCCGCTCGCTAGCTTCACTGGCATGACGAAACGCTATGACGCGCTGATCATCGGTGGGGGCCATAACGGGCTCGTCTGCGCCTTTTACCTTGCCCGCAAGGGAATGAAGGTTCGCGTGCTGGAAGCGCGCGATGTGATCGGCGGGGCGTGCGTCACCGAAGAATTTCATCCCGGTTTCCGCAATTCGACCGCCAGCTATACCGTCAGCCTGCTCCAGCCCAAAGTCATTGCCGATATGAAGCTGGCCGATCATGGCTATCGCGCGGTGCAGCGACCGATTTCGAACTTCTTTCCCTGGCCCGACGATTATCTGAAGCTCGGCGGCGGGATGGAGCGGAGCTGCAACGAGATTCGGCGCATCAATGCGCGCGACGGCGACGCATATTACAACTATGATTTCATGCTGGGCGAAGTTGCCGATGCGCTGCGTTCGATCGCGCTGCGCACCCCGCCGACGCCCGGGCGGGGGTTGCGTGCGCTGGGCCATGCGCTGAGCCAGGGGCATATGCTGTCGCGGTTGCCGATCGAAACCCAGCGCAATTGCATCGAATTGTTCACGCGCAGCGCCCGCGAATTTCTGGACCGATGGTTCGAAAGCGACATGGTGAAAAGCGCCTTCTCGTTCGATGCGATCGTCGGCAATTTTGCCGGAGTGAGCACGCCGGGATCGGCCTATGTCCTGCTCCACCATGTCTTTGGCGAAGTGAACGGCGTGAAGGGCGCGTGGGGCCATGCGATCGGCGGGATGGGAGCGATCACCCAGGCGATGGCGGCGGCGTGCCGCGAACAGGGTGTCGAAATCAGCCTGGAGGCGCCGGTGGCGCGCGTGCTGATCGGCGCCGGACGGGCATGCGGCGTGCAGTTGGCGAGCGGCGAAGAGATTGCCGCAAAGATCGTCGTCGCCAATGTCGGGCCCAAATTGCTGTTCGGCAAACTGGTTCGCGACACAGACCTGCCCGGCGATTTTCGCGATCGGATCGCCGGATTCGCCGCCGGATCGGGCACGTTCCGGATGAATGTCGCGCTTTCCGAACTGCCCGATTTCAGCGTGCTGCCGGGCAAGGAGTTGGCCGAGCATCACGCCAGCGGCATCGTGATCGCGCCGGGCATGGACTATATGGACGCGGCCTATGACGATGCGAAACGGCTTGGCTGGTCGCAATCGCCGATCGTCGAAATGTGCATCCCATCGACATTGGACGACAGCCTGGCGCCGCCGGGGTGCCATGTCGCCAGCCTGTTCTGTCAGCAATTCGCCCCTGCCCTGCCCCCGAAACCCGATGGGACCGCAAGAAGCTGGGATGACGAACGCGAAGCGGCGGCGGACAGGATCATCGACACGGTGACGGCGCATGCGCCGAATTTCCGTGCCTCGATCATCGCGCGGCAAATCCATTCGCCGCTCGATCTGGAGCGCAAATTCGGCCTGATCGGCGGCGACATCTTTCACGGGCGCATGTCGCTCGATCAGCTATGGGCGGCGCGCCCGGTGCTGGGCCATGGCGATTACCGTGCGCCGATCGTCGGCCTCTATATGTGCGGATCGGGCACGCATCCCGGCGGCGGCGTGACCGGTGCGCCGGGGCATAATGCCGCGCGCGAGATATTGCGCGACCGGCCGCTTTTCGAGCGCCTGAGCGGCCGAGGCTGAGGTCAGGCAAAAACCGCAGATTTCCGTGCAAAGTTCGCACCGGTTCGCACCAATACGCGCGCGGGCGTGCGCGTGCGTGCGAGGGAAGATGATAGTTGATACAAAGAGCGGGGCAGGACGTGGCACAGATCGGGGGTTGTAGGACAGCGGAATCTTGGGGCTGGTTGCGCCCTAATCTCTGCCGCTCAGTCGGAAGCGGCACGATCCCAAAACCTCCGTTTATACAGCTGGCCCTAAACATCGACCGATTGGCACTTCCAGCGCCAGCTGTTCGGTGCTATGTTCCCACTATGTTCACATCGGAGACAGCTATGGCGAGGAATACTGGCGACGGCTTTCGACGTGGCGCGGTTACGGCGCGAACCCAGTTTCAGCGTTCGGGCGGCCATTGGCAAAAGCGCGACGAGCGCACCGGCCAGCTGATGAGCGTCAAGAACGACGGCACACCGTTCAAGGGCGTGGCGAGGGAACCCGATGGACGTGACACGCCAAACGCATAGCTGCTGATCGATACTTCTCGTTCGAACGAGAAGTGGATAAGCAGCAGTAATGTTGACGCATGTCATCCTTGGTCGAATCGCACATGCTGGACGCGGTCGTTCGCGCCATCGTCTGGCGTCCGCCTGCCGATGATGAAGGATCTGCGGCCGGACAAGGCATTCATCTTCAGGATCATTCATCGCGACAATCTCGCCTGGATCCTCGCGCACGGCATTCATTGCCGCAGCGCTGCGATGGTCAACCCCGCCTATGTCGACATCGGCAATCCGGAATTAATCAACAAACGGAACAACCGGCCGATTCCGATCGCACCCGGCGGCACTTTGAGTGACTACGTTCCATTTTACTTTACGCCCCGCTCGCCGATGCTTTTGAATATAAAGACGGGCTACAATGGAATTCGTCAGCGTGGAAATGAAGAGATCGCGATACTGGTAACCAGTCTTTATAAGGTTCGCGATCATCCGCTGGATTTCATCTTCACTGATCGCCACGCCTATCTCCAGACTGCTGTTTTTTCGTCAGATTTGGTTGGACTTTCGGCGATTGATTGGACAATATTGCAGAATAGCGATTTTAAGCGGGACAATGACGATTTGGGCAAGTTCGAGCGTTACCAAGCAGAAGCGCTGATTCATCAGCACTTGCCGACAGACGCCTTGCTCGGGATCGCCTGCGTTAATGAGAATGTGGCAGGTCAGCTGCGCGCGCAGATCGCAGCAGCAGGCCTGGCCTTGAAAGTGGCGGTAACGCCGGGATGGTATTTCTGATGATCACCTACACCCAAGGCAATCTGCTGAATGCCGATGCGGATGCGCTGGTCAACACGGTGAACACCGTCGGCGTCATGGGCAAGGGCATCGCGCTCATGTTCAAAGAGGCGTTCCCCGCCAATCTCAAAGCCTATGAAGCGGCCTGCAAGGCCCATGAGGTCGAGGTCGGTCGGATGTTTGTGACCGAGCGTCGAGAACTGATGGGTCCGAAGTGGATCATCAATTTCCCGACCAAGAAGCATTGGCGCAATCCCTCGCAAATGCCCTGGATCGAGGACGGGTTGGTCGATCTGAAGCGCGTCATTTGCGAGTTGCACATCAAGTCGATCGCCCTTCCGCCGCTGGGCAGCGGTAACGGCGGGCTCGACTGGCCGGCTGTCCGGACTAAGATCGAACAGGTGCTCGGCGATCTCGAAGGCGTCGAGGTGATCGTCTATGAGCCAACTTCGACTTATCAGAACGTTGCCAAGCGCGCCGGCGTCGAGAAGCTGACGCCCGCACGCGCGGTGGTTGCCGAACTGGTGCGCCGCTACGCGGTGCTCGGGTTCGAATGCACGCTGCTCGAAATCCAAAAGCTAGCCTATTTCGCTGAGCGGAGCATCGCCCGCTGCCAGATCGAAAACCCGCTCGACCTTCGGTTCGAAGCTAATCGCTTTGGTCCCTTTGCCGGGCGGCTGAGCCATCTGCTCAACGCGCTGGATGGCAGCTATCTTCACAGCGACAAGCGAATTGCCGATGCCGGGCCGCTGGACGTCATCTGGTTCGACGATGCCAAGAAGGATCGCGTCACGGCGTATCTCGGCTCGGAGGCGAAGGCCTATCTGCCAGCGCTGGAGGCTACCAGCGATCTTATCGATGGGTTCGAGACGCCGTTGGGCATGGAGTTATTGGCAACGGTCGATTGGCTCGTCTTCCACGGCGGCGAGCCGTCCATCGATGGCGTCAAAGCCGGGTTGCGCGACTGGAAGGGCGGTGCGGAAGCGGCGCGACGCAAACTGCACCTGTTCGACGACCGAATGATCGATATCGCGCTCAACCGGCTCGCATCCTGGCAGCAGCCTGGTGCCGCTACCGCGACGATCGCATAGCGGGACGTGGCATGGCCGAGACCCAAATTGAATGGACCGATGCGACATGGAATCCGGTCGCAGGGTGTTCCATTGTCTCCGCTGGCTGCACCCATTGCTACGCAATGGAGATGGCGCGCCGCTTAGAGGCGATGGGCGTCGACAAATATGCGGGGCTGACACGCAAGACGGGGAAGCGTACGGTCTGGAATGGTACCGTGCGCGAGGATCGCAGCGCGCTTGCCATCCCGCGCCGCTGGCGCAAGGCGCGCAAGATTTTCGTCAATTCGATGAGCGACCTGTTTCACGAAGGTGTGAGCGAGGCGTTCATCATCGAGGTATGGCGGGTGATGCAGGAAACACCGCATCACAACTATCAGATTCTGACCAAGCGGCCGGATCGCATGGCTGCGATACTTTCCACGGCGATCAGCGGCGTGCTCCCGAATGTCTGGCTCGGCACGAGCATCGAGGATGCTGATGCCGTGCCACGGATTGCCGCATTGCGTGCTGTGCCCGCCGCCATCCGGTTCCTGTCGTTCGAACCCTTGATCGGTCCGGTTGGCACCGTGGATCTCAGCGGCATCGATTGGGCGATCGTTGGTGGCGAGAGCGGTCGATCCGCCCGCCCGATCAAGGAAGAGTGGATAGACGACATCCATCGTCAATGTGCCCGCTACGGCACCGCGTTCTTTTTCAAGCAGTGGGGCACCTGGGGCAAGGACAACAAGAAACGGTCCAAGAAGGCGAACGGGCGCGAGTATCGCGGACGGACCTGGGACGAAATGCCGGCGCTGCAGGCGGCGCTATAACGCTACGCGGGCCGGCACGGGGGGAAGGTGGCCGAGAAACGATACGAATGGAGTGACGGCGCAGTCCTCGAAGACCATTCCAAGCGCAAGCATAAGATCCTGCGCGAGTATTTCTTCGAATACCTGACTGTCCGCTCCCAGCTGCCGCAACAGACCAAATTCCGACTTGCCGTGGTGGACGGCTTCGCCGGCGGTGGCCGCTATCAATGCGGCGCAGCTGGATCGCCCGTCATCTTCATCGAAGAACTCAAGCACGCCGTCGAGACGGTTAATCTCCAGCGGGTGGGTCAGGGACTCGGCATGGTGGAGGTCGAATGCCTGCTCATCCTCAATGACCATAGCCGGGATGCACTGGAACTGTTGAAGGCAAATGTCGCACCGCTACAACTCGACATTGCGCAGACCGCGCCGAAGCTGCACCTGCGGGTGGAATATCTCAACGAGGCGTTCGAGACCGCCTACCCGGATATTAAACGGCTGCTCGAAACCGGGCGCTATCGCAACGTCATCTTCAATCTCGACCAATGCGGGCACAAGCATGTCGAACGGCGCACGCTTATCGACATCATGCGCGCTTACCCTTCGGTCGAAATCTTCTACACCTTTGCGATCGAAGCGCTGGTTGCTTTTCTGCAGAAGGACGATCCGGCCTTGCTCGCAAGCCAGTTGCGCCATTTGGACGTCGAACCGACAAACCTGGCTAGTCTCGAGGGCGCGATGAGCAAAGGCAGCTGGCTCGGCGCGGCCGAGCGCATCGTCTTCGAGACTTTTCGGACGTGCGCGTCCTTCGTTAGCCCCTTCTCGATCAACAATCCCGATGGCTGGCGCTACTGGCTGATTCACTTCGCCAACATCTACCGGGCGCGTCAGGTCTATAACAACATCCTGCACGAGAACAGCAGCGCACAGGCGCATTTTGGCCGATCCGGCCTGAACATGCTGAGCTACGACCCTAGCCATGAAAATGGGTCGCTCTATCTGTTCGATCTGACCGGACGCCAACAGGCAATCGGTCAGCTGCTGGAGGATATTCCCCGCCTCGTTTCGGATTCCGGCGACGTGATCCCGGTCAGCGATTTCTACGAGAGCATCTATAATGTTACCCCGGCGCATACGGACGATGTCCACGCCGCGATTATCGAGAACCCCGATATCGAAGTGCTGACACCCGGCGGGGGCGAACGCAGAAAGGCAAACACGATCGCGGTTGGCGACGTACTTCGCCTCAAGACCCAGAAGAGCTTCTTCCCTATGTTCTTGAATGGCGGGGAGGCTCGAAAGGTGTGATCCGCGACGGTCGGCTGGCCTGCACTGTTAGGAACGACAGGTTTCCAGTGTCCGTGCTCTGAAACCAGTCAGGCCGCTGTCGGCCCAAAAGCAGCCACACGCCGCTTCCCCTAAATCCCGCCGTCGGTCACTTCCCGCCCCTGCGCCTCCAGTCCGGCGGTTAGTTCCCCGACGCAGGCGTCGATGTCTTGCTGCGATGTCGAGCGGATCACGAAATTGGCGCCGGTGCGGCCTTCGCGGAAGAAGGGGTAGCTGCCGATCGTCACGCCTTCGCGCGAGCGCTCGACTGTCGCCAGCAACTCGGCGATCTCGCTTTCGGCGACCCAGCAGCCGATGGTGCGGGCGAGCAGCGGCTTGCCGCCTTCGAGCTGGCCGGTGAGCGCGTCGAGCATCCCGGCGGCGATATGCGGCACGCCCGCGAGCATGAAGACATTGCCGATGCGGATGCCGGGCGCGCCCGACATGCGGTTGGAGATCAGCTCTGCCCCCCGCGGCACGCGCGCCATGCGCAGCCGCATGTCGGTAAGGCCGCCACGGCTGGCATAATAGCTTTCGAGGATCGCGCGCGCTTCGGGATGGATCACCACATCGACGCCGAGCGCCACAGCGATGGCATCGACGCTGATATCGTCATGCGTCGGGCCGATGCCGCCGGTGGTGAAGCAATAATCATAGCGCGTGCGCAGCGCATCGACCGCTTCGACAATCGCTTCCTGCCGATCGGCGACCACGCGCACTTCGCCCAGCCGAATGCCCTGAGCATTCAGCCAGGTGGCGAGTTGAGCCACATTCCTGTCCTGGGTGCGGCCCGACAGGATTTCGTCGCCGATCACGACAAGCCCCGCAGTCCAGATCCTCTCATCCATGAGGCGGGCCATAGCCGAGCCGGACGGTCTCGCAAAGCTCCACAAGTTCGCCTATATCGCCTGGCATGACCGAATATGTGAGCGTAACCGAAGACACGCCGATGGCACGTACCGGCGCAATCAAGCTGCACGGCCCCGAAGGATTCGAGGGGATGCGCAAGGCCGGGCGGCTGGCCGCCGAAATCCTCGACGCGCTGGTGCAGCATGTCGTGCCGGGCGTGACGACCGGCGAACTGGACGATATCGTCCGCCAGATGACGTTCGATGGCGGCGGCACGCCGGCGACTTTAGGCTATCGCGGCTATACGCACAGCTGCTGCATTTCGATCAATCATGTCGTTTGCCACGGCATTCCGGGCGACCGGGTGATCAAGGATGGCGACATTCTGAACATCGACGTCACGCCGATGGTCGATGGCTGGCACGGCGATACCAGCCGCATGTTCCTGGCCGGCAATGTGCCGATCAAGGCGAAGCGGCTGGTGGATGTGACCTATGAATGCCTGATGCTGGGCATCGAACAGGCAAAGCCTGGCAATTTCCTGGGCGATATCAGCCACGCGATTCAGGAATATGCCGAAAAGCATCGCTATGGCGTGGTGCGCGATTTCTGTGGCCATGGGCTGGGACAGGTATTCCACGACGCGCCCGAAGTGGTGCATGTCGGCCGTCCCGGCACCGGTCCCGAGCTGAAGCCGGGCATGTTCTTCACGATCGAGCCGATGATCAATATCGGCCGGCCCGATGTGAAGCTGCTCGACGATGGCTGGACGGCAGTGACGCGCGACCGGTCGCTGTCGGCGCAGTTCGAACATTCGATCGGGATCACCGAGGACGGGTGCGAGATCTTTACCAAGAGCCCCAAGGGGCTGAACGCCCCGCCCTACGCCTGATCCGGAGCGGCCGCGCGCCGCGCCGAAGGATCAGAGATTGCGCGACCGGCATTCCAGAAACGCCGCGTATAGCGCGGCGCTGTTCTGGTCGGCCGGCAAGGTGATGTCGAACAGCGTGACGCCGCCCGATCGCGCCGCCATGCGCGGATGCACCAGCAGCTTTGACGTGACCTGATCGAGCGGAATATTGATGCCGAGAACGCGACCGTCCGCGCCGAGCGCGCGCACCGTGGCGGGGACCGTCGCGACGGCATTTTGGCCGCCTTCGACGAACCAGGTAAGCTCTACCGGAACATCCTCCGCCGGATCCATTTGCGTGATCGCGTCGGAACGGAACATCAGCGCGCCGTCGCTGATCGGGCCGGCATAGAGGTGGAATTGTTCGGTGCCCTGGCGAAAGGTGGCGAGACAGCCGGTATCGGGCCCGCCATCGACCAGTTGCCAGCTTCCGAACCATTTGGTTTCGCTTTGTGCATGCGCCGGAATGGCGGCAAGCGACAAGATCAGGACATAGGCGGTAAGGAACAGCTTGCGCACGCGATATCTCCCTGTTGCGGGTATCGTCGTGCCGGAGCGTCTGCCGGTGTTCCAGTTACATTGCCGGTTAGAAAACTGAGCCTGTTGGAAAGAGGAATGTCGCAGCGCGCTGTCCAACCGGATTGCGCGCAGACGCGCGCATCAGTGCAGCGCGGAACCGCATGCGCGACGGGCAGGCTCACAAGCCGGGGTACGCGCATCCTGTGCGCCAACGCGGGACCATTGGTCGAGCCGGCGATGCACTTCTTCAGCGTCCATTCGGCCGCCAGGCGCTTCGATCCAGATATCCGCCTTGGGATCGTGGCGCACCAGCGCGGCAAGGCCATAGGCCATGATGATGAACGGGCCGCTTGCCACCCGCACGCTCTCCGCACCGCGACGCGATCGGCGGTACATGGTAACAGTCACATTCTTGGCGATCTGTCGCATTTACCGCTCCTTACGCCACTTCAATCTACATCTAGAACCTACATTAATTCGCAGATACGGATTTGGTTCCGAAACAGGACTATTCGGCCCGGCGGCAGGCCTCGAACGCGTCGTAAAAACGATCGCTGTCGGCATCGGCGGGAAGGTGCAGGTCATAGATGGACTGGCCGTTATGCGTGGCGGTAATGCGCGGGCCGGTGCGCAGCACGCTGATGCTGCGATCGAGCGGCGCCTGAAACGCCGTCGATCCGCTCACGACCGTCATTTCGACGTCCACATCCATCGATTGGCCGTCGGCGAACGCCCATGTCATCATTATAGGAACGGTTTCATCATTGCGGAACGCGCGCGTGCTGTCGCTCTTCAGCGCGATCAGCCCTTCCGCGTCGGAGCTGGCATGGATCTGAAACGCCTGGCTTTCGCGCGTATAGGTGCCCAGGCAGCCGCTGCGGCTGTGCAGCAACGTCCACGGCCCGAAATGGTCCAGCGAATGTTCCTGCGCATCGGCCGGACCGGCAACCGCACAGGCGCCGATCAGCAGAGGCATCAGTGTCGATTTCCGCATGGCATTTCCCCTTTTTTGTCTCCATCGCGACCATGCAGGCACCCCCGGCGGGCGGCCAGTTACAATGGCTGTCAGGAAAAAGCCGTGTCGACGGGTGGGCGGTGCTGCCGCGCTTTCAGGCACAAACCGCGCTGCTGCCCAATCGCTAGGCAGCGGTTAGCGCTTTCGAACCGCCCCTGCCCCGGATACAGTTGGCGCGCGATACTGGCACGCTTGTTGCCAGTGTGCGGGACGAGGGGAGATACCGGTAATGACCTGTCGGGGGAATTCGTGAAAAAGATCGAAGCAATCATCAAGCCGTTCAAGCTGGATGAAGTGAAGGAAGCGCTGCACGAAGTGGGCGTTTCGGGCATCACCGTGACCGAAGCCAAGGGCTTTGGTCGCCAGAAGGGGCACACCGAACTGTACCGCGGTGCGGAATATGTCGTCGATTTCCTGCCCAAGGTGAAGCTGGAAGTCGTTGTCGAGGACGCACTTGCGGAACGCGTGGTCGAAGCCGTGGCAAATGCCGCGCAGACCGGGCGGATCGGCGATGGCAAGGTGTTCGTGATGCCGGTGGAAACCGCGCTCCGTATCCGCACCGGGGAACGCGACGACGACGCGATTTGACGCGCCGCAGCATTTTTAGAATGGTAGGCGCGAAAGCGTAACAATCTTGCCCGAGTCGCGGGGCATGCGCATTCATCAGAAAGGGACAGACTAAAATGGCGAACGACGCAGGTACTATCCTGAAAATGATCAAGGAGCAGGAGATCGAATGGGTCGACCTGCGTTTCACGGATCCGAAGGGCAAGTGGCAGCACCTGACCATGGTGTCGAGCGTGATCGGCGAGGATGAACTGACCGACGGCCTGATGTTCGACGGTTCGTCGATCGCCGGCTGGAAGGCGATCAACGAATCCGACATGATCCTGAAACCGGATCTGGACGCGGTGTATGTCGATCCGTTCTCGGCGACCCCGATGATGATCCTGTTCTGCGACATCGTCGAGCCGTCGACCGGCGAATGGTATGCCCGCGACCCGCGCACGACGGCCAAGCGCGCCGAAGTATATCTGAAGTCCACCGGCATCGGCGACACCGTCTATGTCGGCCCGGAAGCCGAATTCTTCATGTTCGACGACGTCCGGTTCGAAAACACCTACAACACCAGCTATTACGCGATCGACGACATCGAATTGCCGACCAACAGCGGCAAGGAATATGAAGCGGGCAACCTGGCGCACCGTCCGCGCGCCAAGGGCGGTTATTTCCCGGTCGCGCCGGTCGACAGCGCCACCGACATCCGCGCTGAGATGGTTTCGACCATGCTCGAAATGGGTCTGCCGTGCGACAAGCATCACCACGAAGTCGCGGCTGCGCAGCACGAGCTGGGCCTCACCTTCGGCACGCTGGTGACCACCGCCGACCGCATGCAGATCTACAAGTACGTCGTCCACATGGTCGCCCAGGCCTATGGCAAGACGGCGACGTTCATGCCCAAGCCGATCAAGTCGGACAACGGGTCGGGCATGCACACCCATATGTCGATCTGGGACGGCAAGAACCCGCTGTTCGCGGGCGACGGCTATGCTGGCCTCAGCGAAATGTGCCTCTATTATATCGGCGGCGTCATCAAGCACGCCAAGGCGCTCAACGCCTTCACCAACCCGGCGACCAACAGCTACAAGCGTCTGGTTCCCGGTTATGAAGCGCCGGTGCTGCTCGCCTATTCGAGCCGCAACCGTTCGGCGTCGTGCCGTATCCCCTATGGCGCGGGCAGCAAGGCGAAGCGCGTCGAATTCCGCTTCCCAGACGCGATGGCCAATCCGTATCTCTGCTATGCAGCGCTGCTGATGGCCGGCCTCGACGGCATCCAGAACAAGATCCACCCGGGCGATCCGATGGACAAGAACCTTTACGATCTGCCGCCGGCCGAACTCGCCGCCGTGCCGACCGTATGCGGTTCGCTCCGCGAAGCGCTCGACAGCCTCGAAGCCGATATGGACTTCCTGCTCAAGGGTGACGTGTTCACCAAGGATCAGATCGAAGCCTATATCGAACTGAAGCGCGAAGAAGTCGCGACCTGGGAAATGGCTCCCAGCCCGGCCGAATTCGACATGTATTACAGCGCCTGATCCTTTTTCAGGTGGACAGCAGAAGCGCCCGGGCAGCGATGCCCGGGCGCTTTTTCATGGGGCATGCTGGGCGCCTTGACCCCATTGGGATACGGCGACTACAGATGTAGTCGATAGCCGTGTTCGGAGTCTCATATCGTGCGTATCGCCTTCCTCGCCCTTGCCGTCGCGGCTGCCGCGATATCGCCCGCATTCGCGGCGGCTCACCCGTCCGGCGACGACTCCACTGCCCTGATCGATGCCTGCCGCGCGCCCGAATCCGCGACGCGAACCGTGCCCGGCATCGCCGTCGCCGATATTCCCGCAGCGGCGGGCGACTTGCCGGGGCTGCTGATCCGCGATGCGACCAATCAGGCGGAAGCCCGGCTCTATTACGAACCCGCGTTCGAACAGATGGCGCGCGCGCATGCCCCCTGCTGGGGCGCGATGCTGCGCGATCTGGCGCAGGTGGTTCCCGAAACGCGACTCGGCATTCGATGGGCGTCGATCGTGCTGACGAGCGATCGCGACTATGTCCCGCCGCGCGACGGCACCGACGCGCGCTGGACCGCGCTGGTCGACGGCGACGAGGCGCATCTCGAGCAGTTCCTTTTCCTGGTCATGCCGCACGAAGAAACGCACAGCGTTCAGACGGCGCGACGCGACGGCCTGCCCCGCTGGTTCGAGGAGGGGCATGCCGAATGGGCGGCACTTCAAGTAACGGCGCTGGTGCGACCGGAAGTCGCTGCCGCGCAACGCGCCCGTCACGCCGCAGCTGCGACTGACGCGGATGCGCATCTGGGGGCCTGGGGCAGCATGCGCGTTTCGCCCGAGGCGATACGTCGGCAGCTTTCGCCCGAGGACCAGCAGCGCTTTGACAAGGATCCCGATTTCGACCCGCCGGGCCCGTTCCATTTCGGTCCCGGCGACATCGTCAGCGACGAAAGCAATCTGGAAACCCGCTATGCCGCCGCATTGGCGCTGTTCGATGCGCTGGAGGCCGCCCATGGCACGTCTGCGGTTCGGGAATGGATCGCCGCGGTGCTGGCCGATCCCGAAGCCGACCCCGTGGCTCTGGCCCGGACGATGCTGGGCGAGGATCTGACACCGCTGCTCGCCTGACGCGCAGGCCACGCACCGATCAGACGCCAGCGCGGGAGCCATTTGCGCGGGCGCGGGTTATGCCAGCGTGAGCACGACAAAACAGGCCGTGGCGCTGGTTACCGGCGCCGAATCGGGAATCGGACGTGCCAGTGCGGCGGCGCTGGCGCAGGGCGGACGCGATATCGCGATCCTCTATTTTCGCGATCAGGCGGCTGCGGAGGCCACGGCGGAGATGGTCCGCGCGGCGGGGCGCAACGCCGCCTGTATTCAGGCCGATGTCAGCGACGAAGCCGCCGTGCACGCCGCGTTCGACGCTGCGCTCGCCGCGCTGGGGCCGATCGATTGTCTGGTCAATTCGGCGGGCATCAACATGGCCGGCGTGGCAGTGGCGGAAATGGAACTGAGCCAGTGGCACCGGATGTTCGCGACCGACATGAACGGAGTGTTCCTCACCTCGCGCCGGTTCGTCCGTGATCGCCATGCCGCGGGCGAAGGCGGCAGCATCGTCAATATCTCGTCGATCCATGCAGTCGATGTCCGCCCCGGCGGCGCGGATTATTGCGCAGCGAAAGCAGCGGTGCGTTCGCTGACCGAAACGATGGCGCTGGAAGAAGCGCGGCACGACATCACGGTGAATTGCGTCGCGCCGGGCATGATCCTGACGCCGATGAATGCGCATGCGGTGCAGGATGCCAAATATCGCGCATCGCTGGAGGCCAATGTGCCCGTCGGGCGCGCCGGACAGGCGGAGGAAGTCGCCCAGACGGTCGCCTTCCTCGCCTCGCCCGCCGCGCGCTACATCACCGGGTCGACGGTGACAATCGACGGCGGGTTGTCGCTCGTCCTGGGTCAGGGAGCCTGATCGCCATGCAACTGGATTTCACAGTCGAAAAGATCGAACCGGTCACCATCGCCGCGCCGGATGCGCTGACCGGATCGGCGTGGATGAGCCCCTATGTCTGGCGGCTGGAAGGCGGCGGCCATGCGATGCTGGTGCGGGTCGTGCCGCCCCCCGGCGCCGGGCGCGTCGATACCGGCAGCATCTGGTACGGGACCAGCGAGGACGGCGTGCATTTCACGCTCGACGATAGCCCCGCGATCGCGCCCGGCCCCGATGCGAACGACATTGGCGGGTGCGAGGACCCGACCTATGTCGCCGATGGCGACCGCGTGCTGGTCTATTACACCGGCGTCGACGCCAATGGCGCGACCGGGCGGTTGATGCTGGCGCAGGGGCCCGATATGCGCCACCTGACGAAATCGGGCGTCGCGCTCGCGTCGAGCAAGACCGAGGGCAATACCAAGGAAGCGACGATCGACCGCACCAGCGGCGGAAAATGGTGGCTCTTCTATGAATATGCCCATGCCGATGCCTCGCGGATCGGGCTGGCGCTGGGCGATGGCGCATGCGGCCCGTGGCACGAACATCCGCATCCGTTCGATCCGCGCGAGGGGCGCTGGGACAGCTGGCATCTTTCGACCGGGCCGATGCTGACCACCGACAAGGAACATCCGGTGATGTTCTATAACGGCGCGACGCGCGATGCGCGCTGGCGGATCGGCTGGATCGCGTTCGACCGCGAATATACCCGCGTGGTCGATCGCTGCGTCGAACCGCTGATCGTGCCGCCGCCCCAGCCAGAGCGCAGCATGGCCGACATCGCCTTTGCCGCGTCGGTGATCGCGCATGGCGACAGCGCGATCCTCTATTATTCGATTGCCGACGCACGACTGGAGCGCGCGCATATCCGGCGCTACGCGCGCTGATCGGGCACTGCTGGCGGATCAGGGAAGCAGGAGCGTCGCGCCCTGAGTCTCGCCGGCTTCGATCGCGCGATGGGCATCGGCGGCGTCCTGCAACGCGAAACGCTGGCCGATTTCGGGTTTGAGTATGCCGCGCGCGAGCAAGTCGAACAGCCGCCCCGCCCCCGCTTCGCGCTCCTGCGGCGTGGCATAATAATCGAACAGCTTGGGGCGGGTGACGAACAGCGACCCATGCTGGTTGAGCGACGCCAGTTCGACGCCCTCCACCGGGCCGCTGGCATTGCCATAGCTGACGATCAGCCCTCGGGGCGACGCGCTGGCGAGCGAGGCTTGCCAGGTCGAGGCACCGACGCCGTCGAGGATTACCGGAACGCCCTTGCCATCGGTGATCTCACGCACGCGTTCGGCAATATCCTCACGCTTATATTCAATCACATGATCGGCGCCGTGATCGCGGGCGCGGGCGGCCTTTTCGGGCGTCCCGGCGGTGCCGATCACAATCGCGCCGATATGGTGCAGCCATTGCACCGCAAGCGAACCGACGCCGCCCGCCGCCGCATGGACGAGCACGGTCATTCCCGGCTGCACCTTTGCGCAGCGTTCGATCAGGAATTCGGCGGTACAGCCCTTAAGGAACGCAGCGGCGGCGATTTCATCGCTCACCGCGTCGGGCAGTTTGAACAGATGTTCGGCGCGGACGTTGCGCTCGGTCGCATAGGAGCCGAGGCCAGCGCCATAGGTCACGACGCGATCGCCGACGGCAAGGCTGGTGACGCCCTCTCCCACTTGCTCGACCACACCCACCCCTTCCAGGCCAAGCCCGCTGGGCAGATCGACCGGATAGAGGCCGCTGCGGTGATAGGTGTCGATGAAATTGAGCCCGGCGGCGCTGGTGCGAATGCGAACCTCGCCCGGCCCCGGAGACGGGACGTCCGTTTCGACCCATTGGATGACTTCGGGACCGCCGGTCCGTTCGATGCACACGCGATATGCCATGGTCGTCTCCTTCGCATCGCCATCTGTGGTTGCGGGGGAAAGGTTGCAAGTCGCCACCGGACACGCCAGATCACAACCCATCGAGAAACAGCAAAAGCAAATGGGATTTCGGAGCCGATGCGCAGCTATCTGAAGCAATATATCGACGGGAAATGGGTGGAGAGCGAAGGCGGCACCCGCCACGAAGTGATCAATCCGGCGACCGAGGAAGCGGTCACCGAAATCACGCTGGGCAGCAAGGCCGATGTCGACAAGGCCGTCGCCGCCGCGCGCAAGGCATTTGAAAGCTGGTCGCGCACCAGCATCGACGAACGCGTCGCGGCGATCGAGAAGATCGTCACCGAATATGAAAAGCGCGTCGATGCGATGGCCGAAGCGATCGCGCTGGAAATGGGATGCCCGATTTCCGTCGCCAAGCCCGCGCAGGTCGAATCGCGCAAGCGCCACTGGCAAGCCGCGATCGAGGCGATCCGCGCCTTTCCGATCGAAGAGCAGATCGACAACAGCCTGGTCGTGCATGAGCCGATCGGCGTCGTCGCAATGATCACGCCGTGGAACTGGCCGCTCAACCAGATCATATCAAAGGTCGCGCCCGCCATGGCAGCGGGATGCACGATGGTGCTCAAGCCTTCGGAAGAGGCGCCGGGCTGCGCCGCGATCCTGGCCGAGGCGATCGATGCCGCGGGTCTGCCGGCGGGCGTGTTCAACCTGGTGCAGGGCGATGGTCAGACCGTGGGCGAAGCGCTGTCAGGGCATCCGGGCGTCGATATGGTGAGCTTCACCGGATCGACTCGCGCGGGCATCGCCGTGGCCCAGAATGCCGCCAATACCGTCAAGCGCGTCCATCAGGAACTGGGCGGCAAATCGCCTTCGGTCGTGCTGGCCGACGGCGATCTGGAGCGCGCGGTGAAGGGGACGCTGGGCAGCGTGCTGGTCAATTCGGGCCAGAGCTGTATCGCCCCCACGCGGCTGCTGGTGCCCAAGGATCGCATGGACGAAGCGGTTGGCATCGCCACCGAAGTGATGAAGCGCACCCAGACCGGCGACCCGATGGAGGAAGGCCGCCATATCGGCCCGGTCGTCAACAAGGCGCAGTTCGACAAGATCCAGGGCCTGATCAAGAAGGGCATGGAAGAAGGCGCGAAGCTGGAAACCGGCGGTCCGGGGCGTCCCGACGGCGTGGATACCGGATTTTACGTCAAGCCGACGCTGTTTTCGCATGTCACCAACGACATGACGATCGCGCGCGAAGAGGTGTTCGGCCCGGTCGTCACACTGATCGGCTATTCGGACGAGGAAGACGCGATCGCGATCGCCAACGACACCAATTACGGATTGTCGGCGGTGGTGTGGGGCAGCCCGGAATCGACCAAGCGCGTCGCGCCGCGACTGCGCGCGGGCATGGTCTATGTGAATGGCGGCCAGCCCGATCCCAAGCTGCCCTTTGGCGGATACAAGCAATCGGGCAATGGCCGCGAACACGGCAAATACGGCCTTGCCGAGTTCATGGAAGTCAAGGCGATGGTCGGCGCGCTCGCCTGACACGCCAGGACGCCTGACACGCCACGGACGAACGGGGCGGCAGATCGCCGCCTCGTTCGTGCCGCGCCCGGGGTGGCTGCGGCTCAGCTTCTGCCGGCAGTCAGACCGCCGGCCAGAACCACATGATCAGCGGGGTGCCGCAGAGCAGCACCAGCACCGACAATGGCGCGCCCAATCGCGCATAGTCGCCGAATTTATATCCGCCCGGCCCCATCACCAGCGTGTTGCACTGATGCCCGATAGGGGTCAGGAAATCGCAGCCCGCGCCCACCGCCGTCGCCATCAGGAACGGTTCGGGCCGGTAGCCCAGGCCCGTCGCAAAGGTTGCGGCGATCGGCGCCATCACCAGCACGGTGGCGGCATTGTTGAGGAACGGCGTCACAGCCATCGCCGCGCCCATGATCAGCATCACCGCGCCCCAGGGCGGAAGCGTCGACGCGAAGACCGACAGATGCTCGCCGATCAGATCGCTGGCGCCGGTGGTACGCAGGCTGTCCGACACCGGGATCAGCGCGCCGAGCATGATCAGGATCGGCCATTCGACATGCGAATAGGCCTCGCGCACCGGCAACGCACCGGTAATGACGACCAGCCCCGCCGCCGCGAAAAAGGCGACCGCCACCGGGATCAGCCCGAGCGCAGTGGCGATCATCGCCGCGCCGAGGATCAGCAGCGGAAGCACGGTGCGGCGGGCATTGCTGCCCAATTTGAGCGAACGTTCGGCGAGCGGCAGGCAGCCGAGATCGCGGAGCCGTTCGGGAAGCAGGTCCAGCGGGCCCTGAAGCACGATGACGTCGCCCGCCGACAACATGATGTTGCCCAGCCGCCGGACCAGCCGTTCGCCCTGACGCGACACGGCGATCAGGTTGACGCCGAACCGCTCGCGCAGCTGCATCCGGCTGGCGGTACGGTGCACCAGCGGCGAATCGGTGCCCACCACCGCTTCGATCACGCCGATGTCCGAACCATTGTCGCTGATCGTCTCGCGCCCCTCCAGCTCAAGCCGGTCGCCCGCGATGACGCGTTCGAGGCTGTCGGGCGAGCCGCCGAGGATCAGGATATCCTCGACCCGCAGCACCGTGTCGGGGAACGGCGCGCTGCGATTGCCCTCGCGGATCAGATTGGTGATCGTGACTTCATGTTCGTGCCGCGTGATGAATTCGGAGACGGTTTCATCGACCGCAGGCGAACGCGGCGAAATCCGCACTTCGGTGACATAATCCTGGATATCCAGCGCCTCGCCCAGCGTCGGAGCGGCCCGCCGGTCGCGCGGCAGCAGGCGATAGCCGAGCGGCAGGAAGACGAGCCCGATCAGCGTGAGGCCAAGGCCGACGGGAAGATAGTCGAACATCCGGAAGGGTTCGCCGGTCATTTCCTCACGCACGCGCGACACGATGATGTTGGGCGAAGTGCCGATCAGCGTCATCAGCCCGCCGAGCAACGAGGCGAACGACATCGGCATCAGAAAGGCCGAGGGCGCGATGTTCGACCGTTTCGACATCTGGAATGCAACCGGAATCATCATCGCCAGCGCGCCGATATTCTTGACCAGCGCCGAAGCAAAACCGACGCTGGCGGTGAGCACCAGCAACTGGGTTTCGACCCGCTTCACGCGTTTTTGCAGGAACAGCATCATCCGGTCGATCATGCCCGAGCGCTGTACCGCGCCCGACAGCACCAGCGCGGAGCCGACAATGATGACGATATCGTCGGAAAAGCCGGTAAAGGCGGCCTTGGGCGAAACCACGCCCGTCGCGACGCCGGCAAGCAGCGCCATTACGGCCACGACGTCATAGCGGAACCGGCCCCAGATGAAGAGGCCCATCATCGCGGTAAGAACGGTGACCGAAAGAATTTGCGGTAGCGTCATTCGGCCTCGGAACAGGTCATGACAGCCTGAACCCCCAAAGAGGATTTTGTGTCCGCGCCAACCAGCGCGGACATGCGATATCAGGGGGCTGCTACCGGGAAAGGCCGGGCGTGATCAAGCGCCCGCATGCACCAGGGAGCAATGACGACCTAGTGGATGGTGCCGACGGCCCGGCCGACCGACATCAGCACCACCAGCCGCTCGATCTGGCGCCAGTGGCAGAAATGGATGTGGTTACCGATGTCGCGGCTGCGATCCGCCCGCGACGCAGCCTCGAACCCCGCATCGTCACCATATTGCCGGATCAGATCGAAGGCGTCCGAAACCGCCCCGCGATCATTGAGCCATGGCATCTGATCCATGCGATACTCCAACAAAGCCGTTACTCGCGCGTTTGCCGCGCCGGCAAAGCCCTAGCGGGCAAACGCGAAAAAGCGGTGGAGGACAAAGGTTAACCGCCCCTTCCCGACCGTTCAGGCCATGCGTCCAAGCTGGCTTTATCCGACGCGGCATGGCAGAGGAGCGCAATGAGCAACGATTCCGGAACGCCCAATTCGATCTCCGGCGGATTTCCGCTGGCGGTTTGCGTGATCGTCGGCGCCATTGCCGGTTTTCTGTCGGGTGAACCGTCAATGGGCCTGATGATCGGAGCGGCGATCGGCATCGCGATTGCGCTGACCATCTGGGTCGTGGACCGGCGACGCCAGCGCGGTTGAACGACGCGTGGGTCGGTTGGTCCCGCCTCCACACCCCCTAAAGCATCGCGCGCGAGAGCCAGACGACGCGCCCCACCACCTCGACCGATTCGCCCGGCACGATCCGCGGCGGCGGATAGGCGGGGTTGGCGCTGGCAATTTCGATATCGCGCCCGATCGCACGCAGCGATTTGACATTGAGCACGCCGTCGCTGCGCAGCACGAACAAAGCGGTCCGCGAGGACGGCGTTCGCCGGTCGCGATCGACCAGTATCTCATCCCCATCGGCAAGCCGCGGTTCCATCGAATCGCCGAGCACGCGAATCATCGACGCGGCGGCAGCGCGGACGCCCAGCCGCCGGAGCAGCGCGGGATCGAGCGAGGCCGGGCGCTGGCGCACTTCATCCTCCGATAATCCGCCTGCGCCCGCCGCAGCATCGATATCGAGCCGGGGCACCGCCGCCATGCCCGAAGGCGGCGGACCGCCCAGCCGATCTTCCCCCACGCCGAAATAGCGCGCCAGCAACGCCCGGTCGCGTTCGGGCAGCAAACGCGGCGACCCGCGTCGCATATATTGCTGAAAATAGGCCGGGTTGCGCCCGAGCAGGCGCGAGATCGACGCATGGCTTTCGCCATGTTCCGCCATCAGGGCCGCGATCGCCGCGCGCTGAGCCGCTTCATCCATCATCGAAGCATAGCGATAGGATTTTTCCTAGACAAGTAGGATTTGAGAGAACAGAAAAAGAACATCATTCAGCGACTCGGGAGGATATGGCGCATGACCGTGCTGCGCAAAGTAGAGCGATATCTGCGGGTTACCGACATGCCGGAGACCAAGTTCGGGCGGCTGGCGGTACGCGACCCGCGACTGGTGCGCGACTTGCGGAACGGGCGGGAACCGCGGGCACCGATGGTGGCGCGAATCGAAGCCTTTATCGCCGCGCATGGGGGAGACGCACGATGAGCCGGGGCCCCGATGTGGCGACGATGCTGGAGCGCGCGCTGGCGGCACAGGCGCGCAATGCCGGATGCCCGGTGACGATCGTCGAAAGCGACTGGACCCGCTGGGCCAGCGCAACCTTTACCGGCGCGCGGCATAATATCGTCCTGTCCGCGCCCCCTTCCCCCGCGCTCGACACGTGGCTGGCGGCGCTTCCCGAGGCGGAGTTCGCATTGCGCGGGCATCTGGTCGCCGACGCGCTGGTCGCGACGTGCCGGCGTTCGCAGGATGGGGTTACCGCAACGATCGAGGCGCTGACGGTGGAGGATCGAGCGTTCTAGGTCAGGCGCGGCGCGCGAGGTTGCGCAGCGTAATCAGCGCTTCCTGAAGCCCATGTTCGGGATCGCCCGGCGCGGCGCTGTCATTGGCGCTGGCCAGGCCGCGCTTCGCCACGCCCTTTTCGAGACGTTCGAGCAGCGCGTGGATCGACGCGTCGGTTTCCGGATCGGTGATCGCATGTTCGGGCGGCGCGGGCGCAGGCACCGAAGGCGGCGGCGCGGCAGCGCGGACATGCGGCGTGAGTTCGAAGGTTTCGAAGCGTTCGCTCGGTTCGAACACTGCCGGACGCGCGGGACGGCGCAACGGCAATATGGGCGATGGCGGCGCGATCGGCGCTTCGCGAATCGCCCCGGGATCGAACCGTGCCATCGGCTGATCGAGATTTTGCGGCAGCGGCGCTTCGGCAGGCGCAGGGGGCACCGGCGCGTCCGGCGCGGCCACCGTCAGATCGAGTGTGTCGAGCGGCGGCAGCGGTTCGAGTTCGTCATCGACGACCGGTTCGGCAATCGCTTCCGCGACCGGTTCCTCGGACCCCTTGCGCAGCTTTGCCGTGACTTCGAGGAATGGCGTGCCGAGATCGCGATTGGCGCGCAGCGGCGGGCGCGGCGGCGCATCGGGATGCGCGTCGGCGCGACGCACGACGGGGCGCTCCTCGACTTCCGCATCGTCGGGTTTGGCGGCGCCGATCGCAATCGAGCGCGTACCGACCAGCAGAAATGCAGCGAACCAGGCAAAGACAGCGACGAGGCCGCCGATACCGATCGCCAGGAGCAGCCGCGCGGTAAGCCCCAGCGGCGGTTCGGCCGCAGCAATCAGCGCGGGCAGCCCGCTTTCCATCACCAATTCGCCCAGCATCGGCGCCGGCACAAGCGCGACGCCTGCGGCGGCGGCAAGTCCCAATATGGCGGCGGACAGGGGGGCGATTGGCAGGTTCATGTCTTTACAGGGGAAGTTTGCGACCAGTTGGTTCCCATCGCCTCCCCTTTAGCAAGAATTTGGTAAACAGAATCATACCGGGCAACGTTCGTCGCCCAGTTTCGTTCGGTTTCGACATAGGCGCGGGCACGTGCGCGCCGCGCATCCCAGCCCTCGCGCGCTTCGAACAGTCCCGAAACCGACATGGCGAGCGCCGAAGGATTGTCCGCCGCGAACAATGTTCCGGTGTCGCCGTCGCGAATCAGTTCGCGATGGCCGCCGACGTCGGAGGCGGCGACCAGCCGGTTCTGCGCCATTGCCTCAAGCGGTTTGAGCGGCGTGACCAGATCGGTGAGCCGCATGCGCTTGCGCGGATATACCAGGACGTCGATCACGCTGTAATAATGTTCGACTTCGTCATGCGGCACGCGCCCGACGAAGCGGATATGCCCGGCGACGGGCGAAGCCTCTGCCTGGGCCCGCAGCGCCGCTTCGGCGGGGCCGCCGCCGACAAGGACGAGTTGGAGCTTCGGGCGGCGGCGGACCAGATCGGGCATCGCGTCGATCAGCACGTCGAGCCCTTCATAATCATAGAAGCTGCCGATGAAGCCGATCGTTTCCGCGTCGGCCAGGCCCAGCTTTCCGGCCAGCGCGCGGTCATAGGGCGCGGGCGTGCCGAACAGCGCCATATCGACGCCATTGGGCGACACCATGATCTTTTGCGGATCGATGCCGCGCGCGATCAGATCGTCGCGGAGCCCGTCGCAAATGACCGCGACCGCATCGGCGCGGCGCACCGCCCAGCTTTCGAGCAGGCGCGTGCCGCGATAGCGCAGCGATCCTTCGCGACCGGTGCCGTTGCCGACCGCCGCATCTTCCCAGAACGCGCGGATTTCATAAAGCAGCGGCAGGCCCAGCCGGCGTGCCGCGCGGCGCGCCGACAGCGCGTCGAGCACCGGCGAATGGGCGTGGAGAATATCGGGCTGATAATGGCGCGCGACCTGTTCGATCCGGCGCGAAAAAGTGGCGATTTCGCCCAGTTCGCGCGGCGGAAATGCGCCCGGCCGCTCGGTCGTGCGGAAAAAACGCAGGCCATCGACCATTTCCTCGGCCACATTCACCGGCCCCTGTCGGGGCCCGGTTACCGCCGCCACATCCCAGCCGCGCGCGCGCTGCGCCTTCAGAATCGCGCGGGTGCGAAAGGCATAGCCGCTGTGCAGGGGCAATCCGTGATCGAGAATGTGCAGAATCCGCATGGATGGGGATCTGCCACGACAGCCCTTAACGGCACGTCAACCGCGTGCGCCTAAACCCGCAGGCGAAGCAGCAACCACGCGCCGGGCGGACACCGCAACGATGATCGACAATTTATCGCTCGCCATATCGCATGGTCTGATGCTGCTGGCGGCGTTCCTGCTGCTCAAACGCCCCGACCTCGACGTGGAGGATGACGGAAAGGACGGCGTCAAGATCGCCGCGGAAAAACGCCGCAAGCTCCTGCGAAAGGGGCGCGAACGTGCGTGATCTTGTCTTCATTGCGTTCCTCGGCGCGTTTTTCGCGCTGGGGTTTCGCAAGCCTTTCCTGTTCGTGCTGACCTATGTCTATATCGACGTGGTTTCGCCGCAACGGCTGACCTATCTGCTGCTCAACAGCGTGCCGATTTCGATGATCGCGGTCGGATTGTCGGTGCTCGGCTGGCTGGCGATCGACGACAAGCGCAACATGCGGATCGCGCCGCGACAGGGGCTGATGCTGCTGCTGCTGGTCTATTGCGCCTACACCACACATTATGCGGATTTTCCGATCGAGGCGCAGGACAAATGGGAATGGGTGTGGAAGGCGCTGGCCTTTGCGATCTTCCTGCCGCTGACGCTGCGCACCAAGCTGCGGATCGAGGCGCTGCTGCTGTTCATGATATTGTCGGCATCGTCGATCATCATCACCGGCGGCATCAAGACGGCGCTGGGCGGCGGCGGCTATGGCGAACTCAATCTGATGGTCGACAATAATTCGGGCCTGTACGAAGGTTCGACCATCTCGACCGTCGCCATCGCGATCATCCCGCTGGTGCTGTGGTTTTCGAAATTCGGCACGATCTTCAAGCCCGATCGGCTGGTGCGGCTATTCTGCTATTGCCTGTGCTTTGCCTGTCTGTTGATCCCGGTCGGCACGTCGACGCGAACCGGGCTGCTGTGCATCGCGCTGCTCGGCGTGCTGATGCTGCGCGATGCGAAGAACCCGCTCCTCTATATCGGCGGTGCGGCGATGCTGGGCGTTGTCGCCCTGCCCTTTCTCCCTTCGGCGTTTACCCAGCGGATGGAGACGATCCAGTCGTACAAACAGGATGAGTCCGCATCGACCCGGCTGGCGGTGTGGAAGTGGACGATCGAATATGCGAAGGATCACCCGCTGGGCGGCGGGTTCGAAGCCTATCGCCAGAACCGGATCCGGTACGACATCGTGTCGGCCGAAGGCATGTCGAACAACGCCAAGCTGGACGTGAAAGTCGCGATCGATCAGGGCCGCGCCTATCACAGCGCCTATTTCGAAATGCTGGGCGAACAGGGCTATCCGGGGCTGCTGATGTGGCTGATCCTGCAGATCGGCGGGCTGTTCCGCATGGAAGTGCTGCGGCGGCGATATCGCCATTCGGACGAGCAATGGGCGTGGGTATCGCCGCTCGCCACCGCGCTTCAGCACGGGCATATCGTCTATCTGCTCGGCGCCTGTTTCGTCGGCATCGCGTTCCAGCCGTTCATGTTCATGCTGATCGGGGCGCAGATCGGGCTCGACACCTATTGCGCGCGCAAACGCGCCGAGAGTTCGTGGCGGCCGATCCGGCGCAAGCACGGCCCGCCGCCGGAGCCGGCGACCGCATGAGCAGCCAGTCCGAGCTTCGCGCACTGACGTCGGTGCGCGGCATCGCGGCGATTCTGGTCGTGTTCTATCACATCCGCCTGTCGATCGCCGGCCTGCCCGAAGCAGCGCTGGACCTGTTCGCCAAGGGGTATCTGGCGGTCGATTTCTTCTTTCTGCTGTCGGGGTTCGTCATCTGGCTGAGCTATGCCCCGCGATTGCGTGAAGGCGGGCTGGCGGCGATCCCCCGATTTCTGAAGCGCCGGATCGCGCGGATCTGGCCGCTGCACCTGTTCGTGCTGGGATGCGGCGTCGCGCTTGCGTTGCTGCTCGCGGCGACGGGACGGCATGATGCGCGCGAATTTCCGTTCGCCGAACTGCCGCTGCATATCCTGTTGATTCAGAATTGGGGATTTACCGACGCGCTGACCTGGAACGACCCGTCCTGGTCGATTTCGGCGGAAATGGGCGCCTATCTGGCGTTTCCGCTGTTCGCGATGGCGATCGACTGGCGCCGCGTGCCGAGCTGGGCAGTGGTCGCGGCCATGGTCGCACTGGCGCTGGTGCTCGCATCGATCCTGACATTCGGCGGAGCGACGACATTGGGGCAGGATATTCCCCGGTTCGGACTTGTCCGCTGCCTGATCGAATTCGCGATGGGCAATGCGACCTGTGCGCTGTGGCTGCGCTGGCGCGATCGGCCGGGCATCCCGGCTGTCGGCGCGGGGATGGTGGCGGCGCTTTGCTGTATCGGCTGGGCGGCGGGCCTTCCCGAAGCGCTGGCAGTGCCGTTGGCCTTTGCCGCGGCGCTGCTCGCGCTCGCGCTTACATCGGGCTTGCGCGGCAATCCGCTGGAGCTTGGCGTGCTCCATTGGCTGGGCGAGATCAGCTACGCCATCTATCTCGGCCATTTCCTGCTGTGGTACGCGTTCAAGCTCGCCTTTGTCAGCGACGTTTCCGCCGTGCCGCCGGGGCTGATCGCGCTGTATCTGGCGCTGGTGGTGGCGAGCAGCGCCTTTCTCTACCGCTGGGTCGAACTGCCCGCGCAACGCCGGATCAACGCCTTCGCCCCCCGCCGCCGGGATCGCCCGGCGGCAAAGGACGCGGCGCTGCGCTGACGCGTCACTCGGCGGGTTCGACTGCCACTTGCTGAAGCGCGTCGATCACTGCCTTGTTGAAAGCCGGAATATCGTCCGGGTTGCGGCTGGTGATCAGATTGCCGTCGACCGCGACTTCGCGATCGACCACATCGCCCCCTGCATTGCGCAGGTCGGTGCGGACCGACGGCCAGCTGGTCACGGTCTTTCCCTTTACCACATCGGCTTCGACGAGCAGCCAGGGGCCGTGACAGATCGCGGCGATCGTCTTTCCATCGCGCGCGAATTCGCGGACGATTTCCACCGCGCGATCCTGCATCCGCAGCGTATCGGGGTTCATCACTCCGCCGGGCAGGACCAGCGCATCGAAGCTGCCGGTATCGACGGCGTCGATCGTGGTGTCGGGGGTGATCGTATCGCCCTTCTTGTCATGCTGCATCCCCTGAATGGGATCGGTCTTGAGCGAGGCGAGCGTGACCTGGACGCCGGCATCGAGCAGCGCCTGGCGCGGTTCGAAGAGTTCGGACTGTTCGAACCCGTCGGTCGCGACGATCAGGACGCGGGTGTGGGACAGATCGGCCATGGCGGAATAGCTCCTTGTTTTGTTTGGGATATGCCCCAACAAAGCATGAGACGGCGCGCAGGTTCCGGAACGAAGCGGCGGATCGCGCATTGGGCACGACACCATAAAGAGAGATCCATGTCGCCCGCCCATCTCGTCTATGTCGACGATCAGCATCCCGGATATGCCCGGCGCAAAATGCGCCAAGGATGGGGCTATTGGGATGCGCGCGGCAAACGCGTTACCGACCGCGACGAGATCGAGCGGCTGAACGCCATCGGCCTGCCCCCCGCCTATCGCGACTGCTGGTTCTGCTGCGATCCGCGCGGCCATATTCAGGCGACCGGCCATGATGCGAAGGGGCGCAAGCAATATCGCTATCACCCCGATTATCGCGCCGCGCGCGAGGAAGCGAAATATGACCGCTGCGTTGCGTTCGGCGAGGCGTTGCCGCGTCTGCGCGCGCAGGTTGCCGCCGATCTGCGCAAACGCAGCCATTGCCGCAGCAAGGCCATCGCCGCCGTCGTCCGCCTGCTCGATCTGGGCAAGCTGCGCGTCGGCAATGAAGGCTATGTGCGCGCGAATGACAGCTATGGCGCCACCACGCTGCGCAAACATCATGCGGACGTGACGGGGCGACGGCTCCAGCTAGAATTCCGGGCCAAATCGGGCAAGATGCGGACAGTGAGCATCACCGACGCGACACTCACCAATTTCGCCAAACGGTGTCAGGATCTGCCCGGCCAGCATCTGTTCGGCTGGCTGGACGAAGAGGGCATAGCGCATCCGGTCACGTCGACCGACGTCAACGCCTATATCCACGACGCGATGGGCGAGGATTTCACGGCCAAGCATTTCCGGACCTGGGGTGCCAGCGCGATTGCGTTTCGTGCGCTGGCCGATGCCGCGGCACCGATCACGCTCAAGGAAATGCTCGAGCCGGTGACGGCCGCGCTGGGCAACACGCCGGCGATCGCGCGCAAATCCTATGTCCATCCCGCACTGATCGAAGTGACCAAAAGCAAGGCGGCACAGGCGGGTGCGTTCGGTAATTTGCATCTGCCCCGCACGACCCGCTATCTCAGCCGGCACGAACGCGGTCTGATCGCGTTCCTCAATGGGGCGCAAGCCGCCCCTTCCCTTCCCCAAGCAGCCTGACGCAGGATTTGATGAGCAACAATCAGGCGGCCGAAGCCGCAGCCACACGTTTCTCGCCCGATCAACTGAACGCCAACGCCCAGGAACTGGCGGTGAGCAGCGTGGCATGGCTGCGCGGCCACTGGCTGGACGTGGTGATCGCATTCGCCGCTGCGGTAGTTATCGTCATACTGCTCCATGCCGTGCGCGCATGGGGCATGAAGCTGTGCAAGAAGACGCCGGGCATCACCGGCTGGGGATCGATCATCGGCCGCGCGGTTGCGCGCACGGGCAATTTCTTCATCATCATGGTCGCCGCCAAACTGGTGATCGGATATGCATCGGCGCCGCCGCTGCTCGAACAGACCGTGAAGTTCCTGTTCACGATCGCGGCAGTGTTTCAGGGCGCGGTCTGGGCGCGCGAAATCATCCTCGGCTTTATCGAAAAGCGCACCGAGGCGGATAATTATCACGGCGAGACGCTGTCCAACGCAATCGGCCTGATTCGCGTGCTGGTGACGGTGGCGCTGTTTTCGATCGCACTGATCGTCGTGCTGTCCAACCTGGGGGTCAATGTCACCGGCCTGGTCGCGGGTCTGGGCGTCGGCGGCATCGCCATCGGCCTGGCCGCGCAGGGGATTTTCGCCGACCTGTTCGCGGCGCTTTCGATCATTTTCGACAAGCCGTTCCGGCGCGGCGACAGCGTATCCTATGACACGACCAGCGGCACGATCGACGCGATCGGCCTGAAATCGACACGCATCCGCGCCTTTACCGGCGAGGAGCTGATCATTTCGAACCGCAACCTGCTCGACAAGGAAATCACCAACAACACGCTGCGCACGCACCGGCGCGGCGCGCTGGCGATCGGCGTCACCTATCAGACGGCGCCCGAAGTCTGCACGAAGATCCCCGAGATTCTAAAGGAGATCGTCGAAGCCAATGAATGCGATTTCGTCCGCTGCGGCTTTACCGGTTTCGGTGCTTCAAGCCTCGATTTCGAGCTGTTGTTCGACAGCCAGGGCCCCGATTATGCGCAATTCTATGCCCGTCGCACGGCGATCGGCATCGCGATCCTGAGCAAGTTCAACGCCGAGGGTATCGAAATCGCCTATCCGACCCAGACCACCTTTACCGCCGACCCCGACGGCAAGATGATCATGCCCTATCCGCAGGTTCAGCCCGTCGTCGGCGTGGACGGCACGCATATGGTGAAGGACGCGCCGGAGAACGGCGGAAAGTGAGGCTTTCCGCCGCCGGATCGTTCAGACCGCCTGCGCAGCGAAGCGATCAATACTCTTCTTCCTTGCGGCCGAACAGGTTGCGGACGAAGGCGAAAGCGGCGCCGCCAAAGGCGATCAGGCCGATGATGATGATCTTGCCGAATTTGAGCAGCAGCGCGAAAATGCCCATTTTCTGCGCCACGGCGACGGCCGCGCCGCCCGCGACCAGCCCCGACAGTCCATAGCCGGCGTCCTTGTCGCTGCCCGCGACGAAATCGCCATAGCGCCAGCCGGATTCGAATTCGGCCGCACGCCCGAACATGGCGGCGGCGCTGCCGACATCGGCAAGCGCATCCATGGTCGATACCATGTTGAGGCTGAGCGTGCCGGTGCGCCCGAGCAGGCGAACGTCATAGTTGAGGCTGTTCACCTGCTGATCCGATAGCGCAAATTCCTTTGCCCAGATCAGCGCATGGCGGGCCTTGTCATAGGAAGGCGGCTGCGCCCAGCCGATCAGGTTCATGGTCGGATAGCCTGCCTCGCGCCGCGCGGCATTGTCGGCGGCATCGCCCTTCTGCATCTCGGCAAGGACCTTGGCATAATCTTCATGTTCGGCATTGGCGTCGGAGATGTGGCCGGTAGCGTCATAGCTGATCACCGCGCCCCAGACATTGTCGAAGATCGTCGCGTCCTTTTCGAACACCATGCCGAGCACGTTCGACACCGCAGAGGGCGGATTGTCCCAGACATCGACCAGCACCTTCTTCGCTTCATCGGCGGAGAGATAATAATAATCCTCGCCCAGATGCAGCACGGCATGCGCGGCGGGAATCGTGATGTCGCCGGTCTGCGGATGCAGGCTCTTTTCGATTTCGAGCAGTTCCGGGGCGATACCGCCCGATTCGACCGACGCCGTTTCCTGCGCCGCAACCGGCGTCACACCGGCACCAAGAAGCGCGAGCGCGCCAAGCGCGCCCAATATAGAATTCCGCATGCCCCAATTCCCCCCGGAACCTGATTCGTCCGCAGGGAATGGGGCGGGAATTCTTCCTTCGGTCAAGAAATTATTGCAGCGACTATGCCGGCGCAGCTATTGCGCGAGCGCCTGTCCCGCCATCGCGGCGAGCATCGCCTGCCAGCCTGCGACGGTCATCGTGGCGCGATATTCGGCCTGCATTTCCGGGGTCAGGATTTCGACCATACGCGTGCCCTCAAGCCAGAGTTCGAGCACACCGAACGCACCGCCGCGCTTGCAATATTTGACCGGCCAGCCTTCGCGCGCGGCGATTGCGAGCACTTGCCCGACGTTCATGTCGGTCGCCATCGCGAAATGCGTCGACGATTTCCGGCCATTGGCACCGATCTCGCCAAAGGCATCGGCATCGCCCTCTGCGGCGACCAGTTCGGTACCACGCGGATAGACTTCCACCGTGGTGTTTCGATCATCGCCGGCAAAAGCGACCCAGCTGCCCGCGATCACCGGCGGAAAGGGCGTGGCGGTGCCGCCCCAGAGTTCGGCGATCACTTCGGCAACGTGCTGCGGATCATCGGCATCGATCGACAGGTGGAACAACATGGCAGGGTCTTTCCGAATCAATGTGTGTTGCTGTAACAATACGCATGACACAATTTGTGTCAACGGGATTTGACACAAATTGTGCCGCCTGCCACCTGACCGCGCATGACGCGTAAATTCCTGCTTGAAGACCCTGCGAAACCGCAGCGCACCTCCCACAACAAGGCTACCGGCGAACGGATCGAAGATGCGCTGCTGGCGCTGACCGCCGAAGCCGCCGTGATCAATCACGACGCCGTCGCCGAACGCGCGGGCGTGTCGCGCCGAACCGTCTATCGCTATTTTCCCGATCAGGACGCACTGCGCGCCGCCATCTGGCGCAGGATGAGCCCGCCGGGCGGCATGCCGACCACGCTCGACGCGCTGCTCGACGGCATGGCCGAACGCTTTCGCAAATTCGACCAGCATGAAGCGGCGATGACCGTGATGATGGCAAGCGCGGAGGGCCGCGCCGCGCGCAACCTGATGAAGCCCGATCGCATCGCGGCGTTTCGCGGCATGCTGTCCGAAGCCACTGCCTATCTTCCCGAACCGGACCGGCGATGGGCGATCGCGGCGATCCAGTTGATCGGCAGCGGCTTTGCCTGGCGCGAAATGCGCGACCAGTGGGACATGAAGGGCGACGACATCGCCGTCGCGGCACGCTGGGCGATCGAAACGCTGCTCGCCGATCTGGCGCGGCGCGGCAGCCGGCCGCTGTCCGACGGGCCCGTTGCGCCCAGCTGAATTGCGTCGGCGTCTGAATCAAAAAAGGCCCGCCGATCCGATCCGGAACGGCGGGCCTTTTGAAATGGTGGGCGTGGCAAGGATTGAACTTGCGACCCCTGCGATGTCAACACAGTGCTCTACCACTGAGCTACACGCCCCCGAGAGCCGCGCGCTTTAACGAGTGCTTTGCGCCGGTGCAAGCGAAAGCGACGGCAAAAATTCAGTTCCTGCTGGGCACGCTCTCGGCTTCAAACATCCGGTCGACTTCGAGCACCAGATCGCGCAGGTGAAACGGCTTGGAAAGCACGCGCGCCTGCGGCACCTGTTTCCCCGCCTTCAGCGTTACCGCCGCGAAGCCGGTGATGAACATCACCCGCATGTCCGGTGCCAGATCGGCGGCGCGCTGGGCGAGTTCGATCCCGTCCATTTCGGGCATGACGATATCGCTGAGCAGCAGGTCGAATCGCTCCTGTTCGAGGAGCGGCAGCGCGGCCGTACCGCGATCGACGGCCGAGACGGCATATCCCGACCGCTCGAGCGCGCGGGTCAGATATTCGCGCATCACGCGATCATCCTCTGCCAGCAATATCTTGATCATCCTCACCCCGAAGCCGAAATCCCCGGTACAATATGCGGGAAGGGCTTAACATTTTCCAGCCATGTACGGCGATGCTTGTCCGTCGCCTGTCCCGGTTATACGCATCCCATGGTGAACGAACCTGCGTCCTTCGAACGATATGGCCCCGCCGAGCCGGACAGCCCCATCCTGCTGTCGGTGCCGCATGCGGGGCGCGACTATCCGCTCGCACTGCGCACGGCGATCCGGGTGCCGCTCGAATCGCTGCGCGCGCTTGAGGACCGCCATGTCGATTCGATCGCGCTGGCTGCCCGGCGTGACGAAACGCTGATCGTCGCGCGGCGCGCGCGTGCGTGGATCGACCTTAACCGTGCAGAGGACGAACGCGACCCGCGACTCGACGATGGCGCGCGCGGCATCGGCCGCCCGCTATCGGCGAAGCTGCGCAGCGGATTGGGGCTGGTGCCGCGCCGGGCATCCAACAGCGATATCTGGCGGCGGCGGCTGTCGGACGAGGAAGTGCGCGCGCGGATCGCATCGGACCACCGCCCCTATCACCAGGCATTGTCACAGGCGCTGGAGGCGGCGCGGAACCGTTTCGGAGTGGCGGTACTGATCGACGTGCATTCGATGCCGCCGCTGGGCCCGGTCGCCGAAGCGCCGAGACTCGTTTTCGGGGACCGTTTCGGCAAATCGGCCGGGTCGCGCATGGTGTCGCGGCTGGAGGGCGTCGCGCGCGCCCATGATATCGCCAGTGCCGTCAACAGCCCCTATCCGGGCGGGCATATCCTGAACCGCCATGGCGATCCGCGACGCGGCGTTCATGCCATCCAGATCGAAATCGATCGCACGCTGTATCTGGACGGTCAGCTCGACCAGCCCGGACCGGGAGCGTCCCGTATCAGCGCCATGTTGCGCGCGATGATCGATGCGATCGGCGACGAAATCGCGCCCCGCGCGCTGGCCGCCGAATAAAAAACCACCTCGCGCAAGCTGCGCGAGGTGGCCAAGGTTCAGGGAGGAGACACGCCCGGAGGCGTGCCGCACGTACTCGCGAAAGGGGGAACACGAGCCCGTACCCAAGCAATATAGGTCAGTGTGCAGAGCGCTTCAAGACGTTCAAGTGCACGCGCAAATATTTGTTCTGCAAGATGAATATTTGTTCAGCTTGCTTAGCGGAGCATGCGCGTCAGCACCCGGTCGCGCAGGATGAAATGGTGCCGCAGCGCCGCTGCGATGTGGATGACGACCAGCGCCGCCATCAACAGCCCGAGGATTTCATGCGCTTCGTGCGAGAACCCGGCAATCGCCTTGCCGGTCGGCAGAATCGGGAAATCGAACAGGCCGAACCAGCTGATCGGGCGCGGCCGCTCCGGATTGGACGACATCGCCCAGCCAGTAAGCGGCAGCAGCACGATCAGGGCATAGAGCAGCACGTGCATCGATTTTGCCGCCATCTTCTCCCATGACGGAAGTTCGGGCGGCAGCGCCGGACCACGATGCCCCAGCCGCCAGAACAACCTGCCGATGCTGAGGATCAGGACGGTCATGCCCACCGATTTGTGAATGGGCATGACCTGGCGCGGGTCGAACAATGATTCGTGGAACAACCCGATGATCACATTGACGATCACCAGCACGGCGATCACCCAGTGAAACGAAATCGCTACCCGGTCGTAACGGTCACTATCGGTGGTCGCCATTGCCGTTCCTTCAGTTTGCGGGCTGCTGCATCGTCGGCTGCGGCGATTTGCCGAGCGACACCTGGCGGCCGAAGATTTCACGCATCAGCGTCAGCGAGAAGAGATGCGCATAGATCAGCGGGAGCATGCCGTTCTGCACGATCTTGCGAAGCTGATCGCCGCGCAGTTCGTTGAGCTTGCTTTCGTCGACCATCCGGAAACCGCGATAGATGAAGGGCTGCGGCGCGCCGTCGGGCTGAATCGAAACTTCGCCGTCCATCAGGATGCCGAGTTCGTTCAGTTCCTTCATGAACTGGCCGGTACGCTGACCCGCCTGTTCGAACTGTTCGTTGAACGACAGCACCGACTTGGTCACCTCGCTCGGCTGACCTTCGTCGAACAGCTTTTCGCCATCCTCGAACGCACCGATCGTGTCCGTGCTGGGATCGAAGCAGAGCGACAGTTCCTCGCTGTCCGGACGCAGCCGGGCGAGCATGAACGGATAGCGGCGGATATAGGCCGGGATATAGAGCTGCTTTTCGGTCAGCGTGCCTTCATCGTCGAAGAAGACATTGACGCCGTCGTTCAGGCCCATCAGCGCCAGCGGCACCGAATTGTCGCCCGCCGAAAAGACGATCGGCATGTGCCGCTGGACCAGCGGAAACTCCTCGACGGTCACCGGGATGGCGTGCTGGCCAACGACGAACGGCGCGCGATCGCTGCGGCGGACGCGGAAATCGGCATGTTCCTGGCTCGAAAGCGGAGCGAGGTCCTTGTAGAAAAGCGGAAGCGACTGCGTGGGCGCGGTGGCCATCATTATCTCCTGAAAGGCGTTTGCCGCTGTCTATGGCGCGGTGCGCGCGGGCGCAAGCGTCACAAGCTTGCCCGGATTGAAGATTCCGTCCGGATCGAGGGCAGACTTGATCGCGCGCAGCGCGGCCATGCGCGCGGGGGGCGACAGCCGCTCGAGTTCCGCGCGTTTCATCTGGCCGATACCATGTTCGGCGGAGATCGATCCGCCGGCGGCGACGACCAGATCGTGGACGAATCGCGTGATTTCGGGCGCATCGGTGGCGTACCAGCGATTCGGATCGGCGCCCGCCGGGGCGCGGACATGGAAATGGACATTGCCGTCGCCCAGATGCCCGAACGCCGTTGCATGCGTGCCGGGAAAACGCTGTTCCGCTGCGCTCGCCGCGTCGATCATGAAGCGCGGCATGTCCGCGACCGGGACGGAGATATCGTGCTGCACCGCCGGACCCGCAGACCGCTCCGCCTCCGACAGCGAATCGCGCAGCCGCCAGAACGCCTCTGCCTGCGCTTCGCTCGCGGCGATCACCGCGTCCTGAACCAGCCCCGATTCGAGCGCGTCGGCAAGCAGCCGCTCGAGCAGCTTTGCGGGAGGCTCCTCCCCAAGATCGCCGATCACCGCTTCGATCAGCACATGCCAGCGATGCGGGTCGGCGAGCGGCGCGCGCGTATCGGGGATATGGCCGAGCACCAGCGCCAGCGAATCGCCGGGAATGATCTCGAAACTTTCGATCGTCCGGGTACGCGCCTCCATCGCGCGCAACAGAGCGAGCGCGGCGACGGGGCTTTCGAGCCCGACCCACGCCACGGCCCGCGCAGCGACTGCGGGTACGAGCTTCAGGCTGGCGGCAGTGACGACGCCCAGCGTCCCTTCCGCACCGATCAGCAGCTGATTGAGGTCATATCCGCGATTGTCCTTGCGCAGCGCCGACAGGCCGTCATGGATCGACCCGTCGGGAAGCACTGCCTCCACCCCCGCGACCAGCGAGCGCATCGTGCCGAAGCGCAGCACCTGGGTGCCGCCGGCATTGGTGGATACCAGCCCGCCGATCGTGGCGCTGCCCCGCGCGCCCAGCGTGAGCGGGAAACGCCGCCCCTGTTCGAGCGCCGCGGCATGGAGATCGGCGAGGATCACTCCCGCCTCCGCCACCGCGAGCATATCCGGCGCCGAAAGCGCGCGGATGCGGTTCATCCGCCGCAGCGACAATATCAGCGCGGATCCGTCCGCAGGCGGCGTCGCGCCGCCGACCATCGATGTATTACCCCCCTGGGGCACCAGCGCGATGCGCGATTGCGCCGCCAGCGCGACGATCGCGGCGGCCTGATCGGTCGATGCGGGCGACAGGATCGCCGGCGCCGCCCCATGGAAACGGCCGCGCCAGTCGGTGGTCCAGGGCGCGATATCGTGCGGATCGGTCGTCACTGCCTTGTCGCCGAAGCGTTGGCGTATCGTTTCGACGAGCCGGGATTGATCGGGTGTCATGGTGGCGCGCCGATAGCATGCGGCATGCGATCGACGAAATTTCTACGGATTTCGGGGCGATTCAATGGGTGTCAGGTCGAGTCGCGCTTGACATCTCGGCCGGAATCCGCAAGCGCCTGTCACACTTACCCGGCGCGACTTGCGCCCGATTTCCGGACATTTGCATGAGCTTTGCCGATCTCGGCCTTTCTGACGAACTTCTGCGTGCTGTAACCGAAGCCGGCTATACTGAGCCGACTCCAATTCAGGCGAGCGCGATCCCCAGTGTGCTGATGATGCGCGACCTGATCGGTGTGGCGCAGACGGGGACAGGCAAAACCGCCAGTTTCGTGCTGCCGATGATCGACATTCTCGCCCAGGGACGCAGCCGCGCGCGGATGCCGCGCAGCCTGATCCTGGAGCCGACGCGCGAGCTTGCCGCGCAGGTGTCCGAGAATTTCGAGAAATACGGCCAGTATCACAAGCTTTCGATGGCGCTGCTGATCGGCGGCGTATCGATGGGCGACCAGATCAAGGCGTTGGAAAAGGGCGTCGACGTGCTGATCGCCACGCCGGGGCGCCTGCTCGACCTGTTCGGCCGGGGCAATATCCTGCTCACCGGTTGCGAATTGCTGGTGATCGACGAAGCCGACCGGATGCTCGACATGGGGTTCATTCCCGATATCGAGGAAATCTGCACCAAATTGCCCAAGACGCGTCAGACGCTGTTGTTTTCGGCGACGATGCCGCCGCCGATCAAGAAGCTGGCCGACAAGTTTCTCAGCAATCCCAAGACGATCGAAGTCGCGCGTCCGGCAACGACCAATATCAACATCACCCAGTGGCTGGTGCCGGTGCCTTCGGCGGGCCATGCCAAGCGCAACGTGCTGCGTTCAATGCTGGAAAAGGACGATATCGCGACGGCGATCATCTTCTGTAACCGCAAGACCACGGTGCGCGAGCTCAACAAGAGCCTGAAACGCTATGGCTATCGCTCCAGCGAGATCCATGGCGATATGGACCAGCCGCAGCGCCTTGCCGAACTCGACCGCTTCAAGAAGGGCGAGGTCAACATCCTCGTCGCATCGGATGTCGCCGCACGCGGGCTCGACATCAAGGGTGTGAGCCACGTCTTCAATTTCGACGCGCCCTGGCACCCGGACGATTATGTCCATCGCATCGGCCGCACCGGTCGCGCGGGCGCCAGCGGCACTGCCTATACCTTCGTCACCTCCGCCGATGCCGAGAATATCGAGAATATCGAGAAGCTGACCGGCCAGAAGATCGAGAAGGTCGGCGAACTGGCGAGCGGCGCGGGCCGCAGCGAGGATGCCGAGGCGAAACCGGCGAAAAGCGAAGCCAAGCGCAGTAGCACGTCCCGATCGCGGTCGGGTGGCGGACGTCGCGGCAGCAAATCGGCGGCGCCCGAAGCCGACAAGGCACCCGAGGCGGACAAGGCAGCGGTCGAAACACGCGAAGACGCCGCGCCGGCCGAACCGAAACCGGCAGCCAAGCGCACGCGCGCCGCATCCGAATCGGCACCCCGCCGTGCGCCCGCCCGCCAACGCGAGCCTGAAGGCGACGCCGGCGAGCAGGGATGGAATGGCCCGATGCCGGAATTCCTGAACTACGGGTTCAACAGCTGACGATCGCTGCCGGTCGCGGCATTTCCCCCGGAAGGGCTGGCATCGACCACGGGATCGGTGCAGCATGACGCTCGTCGAAATCCGGGGGGGGGAATCAGAATGTTGAAACGCGCGCTGCTCGGTCTCTTTTCAATGCTGGCGCTTGCCGGGTTCGCTCCGGGTGGCGAAGGTGCGCCGCAGCTGACGATCGCCAGCATCGCGCAGCTCCCCCGCCCGCTTCCCCTGCCCTATCATGAAGGCCGCGATGCATCGGCGGATGTCGACGCGGCGCTGCAGCGTGCCCGCGCGGCGAACAAGCCGCTGATGATCGAATTCGGCGGAAACTGGTGCGCGGATTGCCGCATTCTGGCGGGCGTGCTGGCGCTTCCCCAGATGCGCGGCTGGATGGCGCGCAATTATGAAGTCGTGCATGTCGATGTCGGGCAATTCGACCGCAATCTGGATATTCCCGCGCGCTTCGGCCTTGCCCGGCTGCGTGCGGTTCCGGCCGTGCTGATCATCGACCCCGCGACCGGCCGGATGCGCAACAGCGGGCGCGAACTGGCGCTTGCCGACGCGCGGATATTGCGTCCGCAGGCGATTGCCGACTGGATGGCGCAATGGACGACGAACTGATCGCCTATCTGCCGCCCGAGCCGATCGAAAGCCCCTGTAGCAATATCTGCCGGATCGCGCGCACGACGGGGCTGTGCGAGGGATGTTCGCGAACGATCGACGAAATTGCCCGCTGGGGAACGATGGATGTCGCCGAACGGAGGGCGATCATGGCGGAACTGCCGAAGCGGGGCGGCGGATACAGCCGTTAGGTCGTGAACCCATAAACGGCGCCGCGTCGCAACAGAGCAACGAGCCCTTCGCGATCTCCTGAACTCAGCAGCGCATCGAACCGGTCGAACCGCCCGGTCCCGAACGGTCACTCGTTCAGCGTCATGCCCGCCAGCTCGCGCCCGGATGCATCGCTTCCGCTCATCCCGACGAACTCTTGCTGCCACGCGCCGACAGATAATCGGTGAGCGCGGAGAGGACGGCGGTAATGACGAACGCAAAGTGGATGATCGTCGCCCACATCAGGTCGTGGCCGTCGACCGGTTTCTGACCGATGCCCATGAACAGCTTGAGCAGCTGAATCCCCGAAATCGCGACGATCGAGGCGTAGAGTTTGAGCTTGAGGCCGGAAAAGGTGGTCGTCCCCATCCAGCCGGGCCGATCCTCATGCCCCTCGGTGTCGATCTTCGACACGAAGCTTTCATAGCCCGCGAGAATGACGACCAGGATCAGATTGGCCGCCAGCGCCAGATCGAGCAGCGTCAGCACTTTCAGGATCGCGACTTCGACGCTCATCGTCAGCGCATCGGGAATGGCGGCGAAGAAGGTGCGCGCGAACACGACCAGCAGCAGCAATAGCGCAGCGATCAGCCCGACATAGAAGGGCGCGAGGATCCAGCGCGAGGCGAACAGCCCCGTTTCGAAAATATGCTCAAGCTTCTTCCACATCCCCGCCCCCTTGCGCGCTTGCCGGCCCTTCATTCCCGCGAATGCGGGCCGGCGCAAGCGGCCAGTTCCGCCGAGCGGATCAGGCAGCGGGCGCTTGCGTCGGCATCAGTGCATCGTCCATTTCATTGGCGCGGATATAGGCGTCGCGCGCAGCGAGCCGCCCGATATAGTCGAGAAACACATTGCGTTTGGGCAGCGTCCCGAATTGCGTTCCCCACATCAGCGCCGAACCGACATAGACATCGGCGGCAGTGAAACGATCGCCGGCGATATGGCGATGGGCCGAAACCGCCTTTTCCAGCGTATCGACTGCCTGTTCATAGCTGCCATAGCCGAACGTCCGGCCCTGCTCCGCGCTCGGCATGAAGCCGGCGTGATTGTTGGTCACTGCCTGCTCGAGCGGCCCCGCGGCGAAGAACAGCCAGCGATAATAATCGGCGCGCTCGGCCAGCGTTTCCGGCGCGAGCCCCGCGTCGGGAAATACATCGGCAAGATAGGCGCAGATCGCGGCGCATTCGGTAACGACCTTGCCGTGATGGGCGATCGCCGGGACCTTTCCCATCGGGTTGATCGCCAGATATTCGGCACCCTTCATCGTGTCGGCATAGCCGAGCAGGACGGTTTCATATTCGGCCCCGACTTCCTCAAGCATCCAGCGGGCGACACGCCCGCGCGACATCGGGTTTGTATAGAAAACCAGTTTGTCGGCCATTTTCTCTCTCCTCCGCACGACTCGCCATCGATCGGAACAAAAGATGAACAATATCATGGCTGCGGTAAAGAGGGTTTCGCACGCCGCCGCCCGCCAAGCATTGCGCTTCGATACGGCAACAGGCAGGATTCGCCGAAGGAACAGCAGATCGAGGCGGCGCCATGACCGGCCACCGAATCTATGCAATCAGCGTTGCCAGCGTGTACAAAGCCTATGTCGCCAAGGCCGAGCGCAAGGGCCGCAGCAAGGCGGAAGTCGACGCGATCCTGTGTTGGCTGACCGGGCACAGCCAGAGCACGCTGGAAGCCGCGCTGGAGCAAGGCACGAATTTCGAGGATTTCTTCGCCGAGGCGCCGGCGATGAACCCGTCACGTGAGAAGATTACGGGCGTGGTCTGCGGCGTGCGCGTCGAGAATGTCGAAGAGCCGTTGATGCGGGAAATCCGCTATCTCGACAAGCTGATCGACGAACTGGCCAGGGGCAAGGCGATGGAGAAAATCCTGCGCTGACGCGAAAAGCCCCTCCGCCGGATGGGCGAAGGGGCCTTGGTCACGGGTCGGGCGCGCCGTCGGCGCACCGGACGATTATTTCTTGAACGGATCCTCGAATGCCGGTGTCGCGGGAGCGGCCGGAGCCGGTGCATCGCCTGCGGCTTCGGCAGCGGCGGCGACTTCGGCGTCACGCACCGCCTGTTCGCGCTGCTGGCGCAATTCGGTGATCAGCGCTTCGCGATCGCCTTCGAGCCGGTTGTCGGTCGGCGCTTCGATACCGGCCTGCTTGGCCGCCTTGGCAACGATGGCATCGAGTTCGCGCTGCGAGCAGAGACCGAGCGTCACCGGATCCTTGGGAACGATGTTGGCGATGTTCCAGTGCGTCCGGTCGCGGATCGCACCGATCGTGGTGCGGGTGGTGCCGATCAGCTTGCCGATCGCGCCGTCCGAAATTTCGGGATGGTTGCGCAGGATCCACGCGATGCCGTCGGGCTTGTCCTGACGCTTCGAAACCGGCGTGTAGCGCGGCCCCTTGGTGCGACGGATCTGTTCGGGCCCCTTCGACATTTTGAGCCGGTAATCGGGGTTCTGCTGCCCCTTTTCGATCTCTTCCATCGTCAGTTCGTGCGCACGGACCGGGTCACGACCGGTCAGCTTGGTCGCGGCGGTATCATCGGCGATCGCCTGGACTTCCAGAATGTGCAGACCGCAAAAGTCGGCGATCTGTTCAAAGGTGAGCGCAGTATTTTCGACCAGCCAGGAAGCGGTCGCGTGCGGCATCAGCGGTTGGGCCTGGGCCACGGGCATTCTCCAGAAACAATAAGGGCCGCCCTACCCGGGCGGCCGTAAACAAGCGTGACTTAGTGCGAGCCGCGCGCGGGGGCAAGGTTTCAGTTGCGCGACACCGCTAGGCCGCGATGCGCACATCGCCGATATAGACGAGCGCGCTGAGGAATTGCCGCGCGCTGGCCGCCCAGGTGAAGGTGCGGCCATATTCCGCGCAGATACCGCGATCGCATGTCAGCGCCCGCCCGATCGCATCGGTCAGATCGTCTCCCATCGCGCCGACACTGTCGTTGAGGATGTCGATCGGCCCGGTCACCGGATAGGCCGCAACCGGCACGCCGCAGGCCAGCGCCTCGATCATCACCAGCCCGAACGTGTCGGTACGGCTGGGAAAGACGAACACATCGGCGGCGCTATAGGCGCTTGCCAGTTCGGCGCCGAACATCGCGCCCAGAAACTTCGCTTCGGGATATTTTGCCTGAAGCGACGCGCGCACCGGGCCGTCGCCGACCACCACCTTGGTGCCCGGATGCGAGGATTTGAGGAACGCCTCGAGATTCTTTTCGACCGCGACGCGGCCGACATAGAGCTGCACAGGCCCCTCGAGCCCCGCCATCTTCGGATGCGGCGCGATGCCGGTGCGGAAATTGTCGAGGTCGACGCCACGGCCCCAATGGCGCACCTGGGGAAGGCCATGATCGACCAGCGACTGGCGGATCGATGGCGTCGAAGCCAGGATCGCCGCCGATGGCCCGTGGAACCAACGGATATAGCGCCAGATCCATTCCGCCGGGACGCCCGATCGCGCCGAGACATAATCGGGAAACTGGGTGTGATAGGCGGTGGTGAACGGCAAGTCGCGGCGCAGGCACCAGCGGCGCGCGGCGACGCATAGCGGCCCTTCGGTCGCCAGATGGATCGCCTCCGGTTCGAATTCGCGCAGCAGCGCGCCGACCTGTGCAACGCGCGCGAGCGCCAGACGGATTTCGGGATAGGTGGGGCACGGCACCGAATAGAATCGGTCGGGCGAGATGATGAGCACCTGATGCCCCATCTTCTCCAGCTCGGCCTTGACCGCCTGAAGCGTGCGCACGACTCCGTTCACCTGAGGCTCCCAGGCGTCAGTGACGATGGCGATGCGCACGCTCTGCTCCTCGCTCACGCGGCGGCCAGTGCCGCGACTCCTGACGCGCTACGCGCAGCCATTTCGTCGGCCCAATGAAGAATCTCCATTGTGCCGTCGTAGTGCTCGACCAGCGCAGTGCAACCCTCGACCCAGTCGCCGTCGTTATAATACGCGATCCCGTCGATTTCCCGCATCTCGGCGGTGTGGATATGGCCGGCGATGACGCCGTCGACGCCGCGCGTTCCCGCTTCGCGTGCGACCACTTCCTCGAACCGGCCGATAAACTCGACGGCGTTCTTGACCTTGGCCTTGGCATATTTGCTGAGCGACCAATAAGGCAGGCCGAAGATGCGCTGGAAAGTCGTTACCCAGCGATTGACCGCCATCATCATGGTGTAGGCGGCGTCGCCCAGATGCGCGAGCCAGCGATGCGACAGCGTGATCGCGTCGAATTCGTCGCCATGCAGCACCAGCAACCGGCGGCCGTCGGCGGTTTCGTGAATCGCCTGGCGCCGGATTTCGACGCCGCCGAAGTTCAGCCCGGTAAACTGGCGGAAAATTTCGTCGTGATTGCCGGGGATATATACGATCCGCGTGCCGCGCTTGGCGCGTTTGAGGATGCGCCAGACGATGTCGTTATGCGCAGCGGGCCAATAGAATTTCTTCTTGAGCTGCCATCCGTCGATGATGTCGCCCACAAGATACATTGTGTCGCTGTCGACATGATCGAGGAAGTCGATCAGCATCGCCGCATTGCAGCCGCGCGTGCCCAGATGCACGTCGGAAATCCACACGGTGCGGTATTTGCGCCGCTCGGTAACCGCCTTTTCGGGAATCGACGGGCGCGACACCGCAAAATCGGCGAGCGCGGCAAGATCGCGCGAACGAAGTTTGGTGACGGAAGCCATATGCCCCTGGGCCCTCGTACAATGCTTCGATTGCCCCGGCTCTATGGCGAGGGATTGTTACAGTTTGAATCGATTGACGTAGTTTTTTCTGTTGCTGTTGCGCATCACAATTAACCTTTTTTGCTGCGGGGCAGCATTTCGACTTGTCTTTCGGTCACCACCATGAAATCAGTAATTCGAACATTAAGGGGAAACGATATGACCAACATCAAGAAGGGATTGCTTGCCGCCGCGACTTCGCTCGCGCTTGTGGTCGGCCCGACCGTTGTTCAGGCAAACAGCGCTTCGACGCTGTCGCTGACCTCGGGTCGCGCCACGACCTCGGCAGAAAAGGCCAACAAGATCGCACCGGCAATCATCATCGCCGTGATTGCGGGGGCGGCGCTTATCGGTGGCGTCGTGGCGATCGTCGACGACGAAGACGAACCCGCCAGCCCCTAGTATCGGGTTTTCGATTTGAAATACGAACGGGCGTCCGGCATCGGGCGCCCGTTTTCATTTGGCGGGCGCCCGGCTGCGGTTCGGTTCGCGCTAGGCTAGGCCGCCGCGATCCCGCCGAAGACAGGGGCCCGCCCCCAAACGTCGCCCCCCAAGCGGGAAGTGTCGTCGATGTCGCCCGCTTCCGCACCCTGGGGTCAGATCGTGCGGACCCGTTCCCCGGCGTCGCCCGATCTGAGCGCACGGTCGCCGCCACGCAACTTCTGTCCGGTGCACGTCAGGCCGCGGCGCATGGCAACCGCGCGCCCCCGGAGAAGCGTCGAAAATCCACCGCGCGCGGTATTTGCAGCGCCAGGCTGCAGCCCCCGATGAATCGGCAATGGCGGAACACAAGGACCGCGAATCCCAGCAAGACCGTAGGTGCAATTTTTATTACGGAAGCGATACATCCTGATCTTCTGGGTAATGTTTCGATTGCCCGGAGCATAGGGTTGTCGATTCGTAGATTGGGAATCGACTGACGACGTTTTGCGTTGCTTTTGCGCATCGCGATTACTCTTTTTTGGTGCAGGACACAGTTAAGGGTTGTCTTTCAACACCATCAATGGAATCAGAGAAGCGAACGACAAGGGAATAATATATGACCAACATCAAGAAGGGACTGCTCACTGCCGCGACTTCGCTCGCGCTCGTGGTCGGCCCGACCGTCGCCCAGGCGACGAGCGCTTCAGCGCTTTCGCTGACCTCGGGTCGCGCTACGACTTCGGTCGGCAAGGCCAACAAGGTTGCGCCTGCCGTTATTATCAGCGTGCTTGCCGTCGCCACCGTTGTTGCCGGCGCGGTCATCGTCGAGACGCAAGACAACACGCCCGACAGCCCCTAGTAGCGGGTTTTCAGTCCGGAATAGGAACGGGCGTCCGGCTTCCGGGCGCCCTTTTTCGTGGCGACGACTCTGCCAGGTCGACTCGCAGCGGCTATCGTATCGCAGGCGGGCGCCGGCGCACCGGACCGCCGCCGATCAGGCTCCAGCAGCCCTCAGGCCCCAGTGGCGCTCAGACCACCAGGGTATTCAGATCTTAAGTGGCATTCAGACCTTGGCGGCACTCAATCCAGGGTCAGGACGATTTTCCCGACATGCTCGCCGCTTTCCATCCGCCGATGGGCATCCGCCGCCCGATCGAGCGGGAAAGTGGCGTCAATGATCGGTTTCAGGCGCCCCTGTTCGACAAACGGCCAGACATTGCGAGAGAGTTCGTCGGCAACCAGCGCCTTGAACGCACTGTCGCGCGGGCGCAGCGTCGATCCGGTCAGCGTCAGGCGGCGGCGCATGATTTCGAAAATCGGGACTTCCGCCCTGGCCCCGCCCTGAACCGCGATTGACACGTGGCGACCATCCTCGGCCATGCATTGCATGTTCCGCGCGACATAATCGCCGCCGACCATGTCGAGCACGGCGTTCACTCCTGCCCCGCCGGTGATTTCCTTCACCCGCGCGACGAAATCCTCGGTCTTGTAGTTGATCGCGTGATTCGCGCCATGCGCGATGGCTGCGGCGCATTTCGCGTCCGATCCGGCGGTGACGATGATCGTGACGCCGAACAGATTGCACAGCGATATCGCCATCGTGCCGATGCCGCTGGTGCCGCCATGGACAAGCACGGTGTCGCCTTCCTGAGCATAGGCGCGCTCGAACAGGTTCGACCAGACGGTGAACAGCGTTTCGGGCATCGCCGCGGCTTCGGCCATCGTCAGCGCGGACGGCACCGATAGGCACTGGCCGGCAGGGGCAACCGCATATTCGGCATAGCCGCCGCCGCCGAGCAGCGCGCAGACACGCTGGCCGATCATTTCGCGCGCGACCTCCTGCCCCGCCGCGACCACGGTGCCGGCAACTTCCAGACCAAGCGTCGACGGCGCACCCGGCGGCGGCGGATAGCTGCCCTTGCGCTGCAGCACGTCGGGCCGGTTGACCCCGGCCGCCGCAACCTGAATCAAAACCTCGTCCGGCCCCGGAACCGGAACCGGAATTTCGCTGGTTTTCAGAACTTCCGGACCACCCGACTGCGCCGGATCGATCGCGCGCATCGTCGCTGACACTGACATTGTCTGGCCCCACCCTCCGATATCGGGAAAATTCCGAACCCGCACAAATCCCGGGCCCGTATTTGACCGGGGCCTTATTGACTTCATGCGGCGGAGGGTCAACGCTGTGCCCATGGACGCCGAAGAGAATCTGCCGCGTCGCAAGGACGATCCCGTGGCCCTGCTGGCCCGACAGGATCTCGATCCGCTTTCGGTCGAGGAACTGGAAGCGCGGATCGACGCTCTCGAAACGGAAATCGCCCGAACGCGCGTAAAAATAAAACGCGCCGTTAACCACCGCGCAAGCGCGGACGCTCTATTTAAGAAATGAGCGTGGTAGCACCGGAGCCGGGCACTAGGCCGCAAATCTCCGGTGCGGAGCCGCTGCGCTTGATGCGAGGGCTCACCGACCCGACATGGGGGAAAAGGAGCCGGCGCGTCATTGCCGGCTCGACTGGAGTAGTTATCTGATGCCTAGCTTTGCTTCCGCACTGGAATCCACGCTGCACAAGGCGCTCGAAGCCGCCTCGTCGCGCCGTCACGAATATGCGACCCTGGAGCATCTGCTCCTCGCACTGATCGACGACGAACATGCGTCGAAAGTGATGAGCGCATGCGGCGTCGATCTGGGCGAGCTGAAAACCACCGTCGCGCATTATCTCGATACCGAGCTTGAGGCGCTGAAGGTCGATCAGACGACCGATCCCTCGCCGACCAGCGGGTTCCAGCGCGTCGTCCAGCGCGCGATCCTGCATGTTCAGTCCTCGGGTCGCGACGAAGTGACGGGCGCCAATGTGCTCGTCGCTTTGTTCAGCGAGCGCGAGAGCTATGCCGTTTATTTCCTGCAGCAGCAGGATATGAGCCGTCTCGATGCCGTCAGCTATATCAGCCACGGCGTCGGCAAGGGCGGCCAGCCGATCGAATCGAACTCGCCCAAGGGCGCCGACGAACCGAAGGACGCCAAGCAGGACAAGAGCGGCAAGGGCGAAAGCGCGCTCAAGCAGTTCACTGTCGATCTCAATGAAAAGGCCCGCAACGGCAAGGTCGATCCGCTGATCGGCCGCAGCGCCGAAGTGGATCGCACGGTGCAGATCCTGTGCCGCCGCAGCAAGAACAACCCGCTTTATGTGGGCGATCCCGGCGTCGGCAAGACCGCCATCGCCGAGGGTCTGGCGCGCAAGATCATCGAAGGCGACGTGCCCGACGTGCTGAAGGAAGCGGTGATCTATTCGCTCGACATGGGCGCGCTGCTGGCGGGCACGCGGTATCGCGGCGATTTCGAGGAGCGGCTGAAACAGGTCGTCAACGAGCTGGAAAAGCTGCCGCATGCGATCCTGTTCATCGACGAGATCCACACGGTGATCGGTGCCGGCGCGACCAGCGGCGGCGCGATGGACGCGTCGAACCTGCTCAAGCCGGCACTGTCGGGCGGCACGATCCGTTGCATCGGTTCGACCACCTACAAGGAATTCCGCAACCATTTCGAAAAGGACCGCGCGCTGCTGCGCCGTTTCCAGAAGATCGACGTCAACGAACCGTCGATCGAGGATACGATCAAGATCCTGACCGGGCTGCGCACGGCGTTCCAGGAACATCACGACGTCAAATACACGCCCGACGCGATCAAGTCGGCGGTCGAGCTGTCTGCACGCTACATCAACGACCGCAAGCTGCCCGACAAGGCGATCGACGTGATCGACGAAGTCGGCGCGATGCAGATGCTGGTGCCGCCCAGCCGCCGCAAGAAAACGATCACGCCCCGCGAGATCGAAGCGGTGATCGCGACGATGGCGCGCATCCCGCCGAAGAGCGTGTCGCACGACGACACCAAGACGCTGGCGAATCTGGAAACCGATCTGAAACGAGTCGTGTTCGGCCAGGACAAGGCGATCGAAGTGCTCAGTTCGGCGATCAAGCTGAGCCGTGCCGGCCTGCGCGATCCCGACAAACCGATCGGCAATTACCTCTTCTCCGGCCCCACCGGTGTCGGCAAGACCGAGGTCACGCGCCAGCTTGCCGAAATCCTGGGCATTCCGCTCCAGCGGTTCGACATGTCGGAATATATGGAACGCCACAGCGTTTCGCGGCTGATCGGCGCGCCTCCGGGCTATGTCGGCTATGATCAGGGCGGTCTGCTGACCGATGCGATCGACCAGCAGCCGCATTGCGTGCTGTTGCTCGACGAAATCGAAAAGGCGCATCCCGATCTGTTCAACATCCTGTTGCAGGTGATGGACAATGGCAAGCTGACCGATCACCACGGCAAGACGGTGGATTTCCGCAACGTCATTCTGATCATGACGACCAATGCGGGCGCCAGCGACATGGCCAAGGAATCGATCGGTTTCGGCACGATGAGCCGCGAGGACGTTCAGGAAGACGCGGTGCGGAAGCTGTTCACGCCGGAATTCCGCAACCGTCTCGATGCGATTGTGCCGTTCGGATATCTGCCGACCGAAGTCGTCGAGCGCGTTGTCGAGAAGTTCATCCTGCAGCTCGAACTGCAGCTGGCCGATCGCAACGTTCATATCAGCCTGGACGACGACGCCAAGGCGTGGCTCACCGAGCGCGGCTATGACAAACTCTATGGCGCGCGTCCGATGGGGCGCCTGATCCAGGAGAAGATCAAACAGCCGCTTGCCGAGGAATTGCTGTTCGGCAAGCTTGTCCATGGCGGCGAAGTGAAGGTGCGGATGAAGGACGAAGCGCTCAGCTTCGAAGTCACCCCCGCCCCGCCGAAAAAGCCGGGCGGCAAGAAGGGCAAGAAGGCGCCTGCCAAGGCGAAATAAGCCGCTTCTTCAGAGCAGATGCAGACGGGCCGGGGGAAACTCCGGCCCGTTTTTCATTGGCACCATGCGCTCGGCAATGGCTAAGTTTACGCGCAATCTTCCCCGGCATGGGGGAAGATGTCCGCAGCATGGCCGACAGGAGCGACCATCGTGCGGCAGTTTATCGATGGGAAAAAAGCGTGACCCGGATGCGCAAGAAGCTGCTTGCACTTATCCTGCTGGGATTGGCCGCTATCGGCCCTGCCTGGGGGCAGGCCCGCCCCGACCCGCGCAACTTTGTCTTTCTGGGCGGCGATCCTGCCGCCGATCATAGCGAAATTCTGGCCCGCCCCGACATTGAAGGCGCGCAGATCGTCTATAGCTGGCGCCAACTCGAGCCGCGCGAAGGCGAATATGACTTTTCGGCAATCGAGACCGACCTCGCGACGCTCGATGCGCTCCACCGCAAGCTGTTCGTGCAGTTGCAGGACCGGTTCTTTTCTGCCGATGCACGCCGCCTGCCCGACTATCTGCTCACCGAGCCGCGCTATGACGGTGGGCTTGCACGGCAATATGACAATCCCGGCGAAGGCGAGCCGATCGGGCAAGGCTGGACGGCGATTCAGTGGAATGGGGCGGTGCGTGCGCGCTTCCAGGCGCTGATCGCGGCACTGGGCAAGCGGTTCGACAAACGGCTTTTCGGCATCAACCTGCCCGAAACGGCATTTGATCGCGTGGAGGGCAACGACCCGCCGGGATTCAGCTGCGACAGCTATTTCGAGGCCGCACTCGACAATATGCGCGCGCTGCGGGCGGCCTTTTCGCAAACGCAGGTCGTCCAATATGTCAATTTCTGGCCGTGCGAATGGAATAACGACCATCATTATATGGAACGCGCCTTTGCACTGGCGGCGGAACTGGGCGTCGGCATGGGTGGGCCGGATATCGTACCCTATCGGCGCGGTCAGATGCGCAACGCCTATCCTTTTTTCCACGACTATCGCGGCCGGCTGTCGCTTGTCGCAATGGCGGTGCAGGAACCAACCCTGACCCATACCAACCCGCAGACCGGCAGGCGCTTCACGCATGATGATTTCGTGACTTTCGCGCGCGATTATCTGGGCGTCGACATCATCTTCTGGACCCTGGAAGCACCCTGGCTATCGCAACAAGGCCTCAGAACGCCGTAGGTTCAGCAGGCTTCTCACGCTTGAGCAGCGGCACCCTGCGGCCCCAATAGGTCAGCGCGCGCCAGACCCATTCGAGCGGGCCATAGCGGAAATAGCGCAGCCACACTGCCGCGAAGATCATTTGCAGCGCGATGCCGCCCAGCCCCAGCCACAGCCGGCCCATCGCGTCGAGCTTGTCATGCAGGGCAAGGCCGAAACCATAGAAGAGCGGCAGGCAGATCACCGATTGCGCGACATAGAGTGTCAGCGTGAGCCGCCCCATCGGCACCAGCGGCTGGAGGATATGGCGCACAAAGGTGCGGCTGAGCGCGATGATGACCAGCATCCAAGTCATCGACCCGGCAAAGTCATAATAGCTGCCGATCAGCCAGGTGAAGGCGCGCACCGCCCCCTCGCTCCACCCCGCCGCGCGGAACGCGTCGATCAGCGGATGGAGCGCGAAATACATGACGAACGCAAAGCCGCCGATCAGCGCGAACGCGATCCAGCGCTGCCTGGTATAGCGGCCCGGATCGGCGAAAAACCCGACACGGCCAAGCAAAAGCCCGACCAGATAGAGGCCGAAAATCTGGACCATGCGGCCCGATTCGATCGCGTACCACCATTTGGGCCATTGCCCGATCCACAGGTTCGCGCGCAGCACGTCCCAATAATTGCCGTGGAGATAGACGCGCATCGCCGGGTCCTGCCAATGCGTCGGCGGATTGCCCGGCCCGGCATAGCCGGTGAACCACGAAATCGCGATCTGGGCGATACCCACCGGCCCGGCGAGGCAGAAAATGGCCATCGCCAGGATGATGCGATTGTCGCGGATCCGATTGACCAGCAGCAGCGGGAACCCGAGCAGCGCCAGCGTCTGCATGATGTCGCCGCGATAGATATAGCTGTGGATCGTCGCGATCCCGAACAGCAATGTCAGCCGCCAGGCGAAGCGCGCCGTGAAATCCTCGCCGCGTTTTTCGGCGCGATCCATCAGGATGAAGAAGCTGAAGCCGAAGCACATGGCGAGCAGCGCAAAGCTTTTGCCCATCAACAGCATGAACACTGCATCCGAAGCGGGTTCGGACACCGGGTGCATCCAGTGGAGCTCGAAACTTTCCATCACATGGACGAGAAACAGCCCCGCCAATGCAAAGCCGCGCAGCATGTCGACGGTCTCGATGCGCCGATTGCCAACCATCTGCGCCGATTGCGCCATTCACCTTCTCCCGGCGGATATCCTGCGCCGTCGCAGCCGGCCGAGCCGCGCTCCCTTGTCGCAAAATCGGGAAATGTCCAGCCGAACCCAATGTGTTTACGCTTTATTCGCTACGTGGGCGCAATCACAAATCATGTCCGGTTTTCAGATCGCGCGCCGCATAGCGACGTCGTGGGCCATGGTCATGGCCTGCCTTTGCGCGACGGTCGCATTTGCGCAATCGCCGTTGCCCGGCGAGCAGCTGGCGGTGTGCATCTCCCGCGATACCGGACAGGCAGCGAATGCCATGATCGCCGATCCGGCAGCGTTCGATTGCAAAACCGCGCAGACAAAATTCGGTCCGGGCGATTTCTGGGCGCTTTCACAACCGTTCGACGTGCGATCGACCGAGGCGGTGCCGCTGACGGTGCGCATCGCGAGCCTGTGGCAGGAGGGACTCGACCTTCACGTCCTATATGCCGACGGCCATGTCGAAACGATCGTCGCCGATGCCCGCGGCGTCGCGCAGCGGATCCAGCTCGGCGCGCTTGTCGAATATGTCATCCCGCCGCGCGACTCGCCCGCGGTCCGGCTGTTGTGGCATGTCCGCCAGTCGGCGAATCTGCGCGGCATCCTGCTGGGCCAGCGGCTTTCGGATGCGCATGCCAGCAACACGGCAAACCTGCTCTGCGCATCGCTCTATGCCGGATTTGCCGGGCTGTGCCTTGCGCTGCTGATCTATAATCTCGCTTTATGGGGGGCGCTGCGCCACCGGTTCCAGCTTGCCTATTGCGCGATGGTGGCGGCGTTGCTGCTCTATTCGATTTCGGCGTCGGGCGCGATGGCGTGGCTGATCCCGGGCATTTCGAACAATCTGCGGCTGCGCGTGAACTATTTCACGATCAGCCTCTCCGCCGCCGCGGCGCTGCAATTCATGCGCTTCTATTTCGAACCGCGCATCTTTGCCGGGTGGATGGACCGGCTGATGCATATCGGCGCGATCGCGCTGATGCTGGGCGGCGGCGCCTTCTTCCTCTTTGCGCCCTGGCATATCGGGTCGATGGACCTGCTGGTGACTGCGCTGTTCGTCGGCTGCGGATTGCTGATCCCGGCGGCGCTGTGGCGTACATTCCGGCGGCGCAGCGCCTATCGCTGGCTGTTCACCTGTGCCTGGGCGGCGCCGGTGCTGGGCGTGGCGGCGCGTTCGCTCGGCAATATGGGGCTGATCCCGTGGAGCTTCTGGCTCGACAATTCGTCGATCGCGGCGATGGCGGCCGAAGCCGCGATCTCGAGCCTGGCAATCGCCTATCGCATCCGCGTGCTGAGCCGCGAACGCGACGCGGCGATCGAAGGCGAAGTCATGGCGCGCCACCTGGCCGATACCGATCCGCTGACCGGCCTGCTCAATCGCCGTGCATTTCTGAACGCGGCGATCGGCCGCAATGGCGAACAACAGCTGCTGCTCGCCGACATCGATCATTTCAAGCGCGTCAACGACACGCTGGGCCATGATGGCGGCGACGAAGTGCTGCGGATCTTCGCCCGCGCGCTGCGCCGATACGTCCCCACCGCCGCGCTGGTTGCGCGGATCGGCGGCGAGGAATTCGCGATCATCTGTGATACCGGCGATCCGGTCGAGCCCGGCGATTTGCTTTCCAACCTGCGCCGCACGACCTTTCCCTTCGACCTGCGCATCACCGCCAGCATCGGCACATGCTGCGGGCCGCTGGCCAGCGAAGCCGACTGGAAACAATTATATCGCTGCGCCGACAGGGCACTGTTCGAAGCCAAATCCTCCGGCCGCGACCGGTGGCGCGGCAACGACGCGCGTTTCGCCGCCTGACCGTAAAATCACGCAACTGCTTGCTTGCCGGAAAGCCCGCAAGACGGTAACCAAGCGACATGGACCGTCGGAATCTTTCCCTGTTTGCGGTATTCGCGCTGATCGTGACGGTGATCGCCGTCACTCCGCGCCCGCACGCCGACATCCGGCTCCTGACTCACGAAAGCAGCGACCTCGCCCCGCACAAGCTGCAGGCGGCGGTCGATCTGGGCGTCATCGTCGTAGATTTTCTCTACACCTGGACGAGCCGCGCGCTGACTCACTGAGACAGCGCGTGCACCGGTCGATCATCGCTTGCCTGACCCGACAAGGGTACTTACATCCATGTCAATGATTGCTCCCGAAGAAGCCTGGCGCAACGCCTATCGTCACCCCGGCCCGTGGGACATGCGCTTTCCGCCACTCTCGCTGGTCGATCTGTTCGACGAAAGCGCGCGCCGGTGCGGCGATCGCCCGCTCATCGATTTCATGGGGCGGCATTACAGCTATGCCGAAACGCTGGACGGCGCCAATCGCGTCGCGTGCGGCCTGCGCAAGCTGGGCTATGGCGCGGGCGACCGGATCGGCCTGTTCCTGCCCAATGTGCCGCATTATGTCGCGGCCTATTACGGAATCCTCAAGCTCGGCGCGACGGTGGTCAATTTCTCGCCGCTCTATACCGTCGACGAACTGGCGCATCAGGTCGAGGATTCGGGCACGCGCGTGCTGTTCACGCTTTCGGCGAGTGCGCTGTTGCCCACTGCGCTCAAGGTGCTCGATGGCAGCCGGCTCGAGCGGCTGGTGGTGGGATCGGTGGCTGGCGCGCTGCCGACTGCCAAGTCGCTCTTCTATCGCCTGTTTCGTGGGTCGGAGGTCGCGAAGCGGCCCGACGATCCGCGCATCATCTCCTTTTCCAAGCTGATCGCCAATGACGGCGAATGCCGCCCGCCGGAGATCGACCCGGAAACCGGGCTGGCGCTGATCCAATATACCGGCGGGACCACCGGCACGCCCAAGGGCGCGATGCTGACGCACCAGAATCTGTCCGCCAATGCGCGGCAGGTTGCGCGGCTCGACCCGCAACTGAGCACTGCGGTCGACCGCGTGCTCGGCGTGCTGCCGATGTTCCATGTCTTCGCCAATACCTGCGTCCTCAACCGCACGGTGGCGACGGGCGGCGAGATCGTCATGATGCCGCGCTTCAACGCCGCGCAGACGCTGGCCGCGATCGAACGGACCAAGGCGACTGCCCTGCCCGGCGTGCCGACCATGTTCCAGGCGCTGCTCGACAATCCCAAGCTGGGCAGCACCGATTTCTCCAGCCTGCGCGTGTGCATTTCGGGCGGCGCACCGTTGCCGGCGGAACTCAAGTCCAAGTTCGAAAAGGCGACCGGCGCGACGTTGATCGAAGGCTATGGCCTGTCCGAAAGCTCGGGCGTGGTATCGAGCAATCCCTATGAGGCGGAAGGCAAGTCGGGCACGATCGGCCAGCCGATCGCCGGGACGCGCGTGGCACTGGTCGACAAGGCCGATCCGCACCAGCCCGCACCCGAAGGCGAACCGGGCGAAATCGTCGCCAACGGCCCGCAGATCATGAAGGGCTATTGGAACCGCCCCGATGCCGACGAAGCGGTGTTCGTTACCGACGGCCAGGGGCGCCGCTGGTTGCGGACCGGCGACGTCGGCTTGATCGACGATGACGGTTTCATCCGCATTGTCGACCGGCTGAAGGACATGATCGCGGTCGGCGGGTTCAAGGTGTTTCCGAGCCAGATCGAAGCCGTGCTCTATCGCAACCCAGCGGTGAAAGAAGCGCTCGTCATCGGCCTGCCCGATTCCTATCACGGCGAAATGCCGCGCGCCTATGTCACGCTGGAGGAGGGCGAGACGCTGACCGGCGAGGAACTGCGCGAATGGCTCAACCCGCAACTGGGCAAGCATGAGCGCGTCGATCAGGTGGTGGTGCGGAAAAGCCTGCCCAAGACGATGATCGGCAAGCTGAGCCGCAAGGACCTGATCGCCGAAGTGATGGCGGAACAGGGATAATACGCCCGATTTGCGCATGTGTGTTGTTTGTGCAATACACTTACGCATGATAGGAAAGCTCGCACTCGCAGCCCTGCTCGGCGGATCGTCGCTGGCCGGAGCCGCAATCGCCGCCGGCCCGACACAGGATGCCGTGCAAACCACCCCTGCCTATGCCGAAGCGACGCTGGGCGCCGACGGCGCTTTCCGCACGCGCGCCGGCAATGGCGGGCGCGACGGGGCGCGCTATCAGGCAGGATCGACGTCCAAATATGCCTGTTCGCTGCTGGCGGTTATCCTGGAGCGCGACGGCAAGCTGCGGCTTTCCGATACGCTCGCCGATCTGCTGCCCGGCTATACCGCGCCCGATGCGGACAAGATCACGCTGCGCGATCTGCTGCACAATCGTTCGGGCGTTGCCGATGGCCTGATGGCGGCGTTTCGCGAGGATGCGGCAGGGCTGTCGCAAACCGAGTTGACGCCGCTGGATGCCGCGAACCGGTTCGGCCTGGGGCGCACCGGCGATGCGCCGGGCACCGCGTTCGATTATGTGAACACCAACTGGGTCCTGGTGCAGGCCGTGCTGGAACATGCCGGCGGGGCGCCGCTGGAGCAGATGTTACAGACGCGCGTCTTCGATCCGGCGGACATGAGCAGCGCCGTCATCATGAGCGACGGGCACCTGCCCGGCGCCGACCCGGTGGTGGCGAGCAGCCCGATAATCCGAATTCCCGACTTCGTACTGTGTGCAGGCGGCCTCGCCGCGACGCCCGACGATCTGATCCGGCTGCTGCGCTTCCCCTATCATGCCGGCAAGTTCACGCCCGCAATGATCGAAGCGATCGAAACCGTCGCCAGCCCCGACGATCATTACGCGCTCGGCGGCCGGGTGCGGCGGGTGCGCGTGGACGGCGCCGAACATCGCATTGCCTGGGAAAGCGGCAGCAACGGCGCGTTCAAATCCTATTCGGTTTATGATCCGGAAGCGGACATGGGATATGCGGTGATGACCAATGAAGACGATTTCGACTTCATCGGCGAACGCCGCGACGCTTGGATTCGCGACGTGCTGGGCGGCGAACTGCTGGATTAGGTCGGGCAACATGGTTTGCGGCGCAGGCGATACGCGAAAGGCCTGCGCCGCATGCTCCGCCGTCAGTCCGCTCGCATCACGGCCTTCAGATTCATGAACTCGTGCAGGCCCCAGGGGCCGAGTTCGCGGCCATGGCCGGATTTCTTGATGCCGCCGAACGGCGCCTCGGCAGTCGAGGCGAGCATGGCGTTGACGGCAGTCATCCCCGCAGCGATGTCGCGCGTGAACCGGGCGATTTCGCCATCGTCCCGGGTCCAGACGCTCGACCCCAGACCGAACGGCGTGTCGTTGGCGAGCGCGATCGCATCGTCGATGTCCTTTGCCTTGAACACCATCGCGACGGGGCCGAAAATCTCTTCCTTCGCAAAATGGCTTTCGGGATCGACATCGGTCAAAACGCCGGGGGTCATCCACGCGCCGGGGCGATCGATCTTTTCGCCGCCGAACAACAGGGTTGCCCCCTGATCCTGTGCCTCGGCGACCTGATCGAGCACCGTGTCGCGCTGTTCGACACTCGACAGCGGCCCCATCTCGGTCGCTTCCTCCATCGGGTCGCCGATCTTCACTGCTTTCATGCCGGCATTGAAGCGATCGAGAAATTCGTCGTGCACATCGGCATGGACGATCATCCGCTTGGCGCAGATGCATGATTGCCCGGCATTCTGAATCCGCGCCTTGACCGCCGTATTTGCCGCGGTTTCGAGATCGGCCGAAGGCATGACGATGAACGGATCGGAGCCGCCGAGTTCGAGTACGACTTTCTTGAGCGCGCGGCCCGCCGCTTCGGCGACTTTCACGCCCGCCCCTTCGCTGCCGGTCAGCGTGACTGCCGCGACGCGATCATCGGCGATGATGGCAGAAACCTTGTCCGATTTGATCGGCAGATTCTGGAATAGCCCGTCCGGGGCGCCCGCGCCGCTTACCAGTTGCTGGATGATCGCCGCGCACCCCTGCGTCAGCGACGCATGTTTGAGCAGGCCGACATTGCCCGCCATGATGGTGGGTGCGAGGAAACGGACCACCTGCCAATAGGGGAAGTTCCACGGCATCACCGCAAGCACCGGACCGAGCGGCAGCCAGTGGGTTTCCGCGCGACCGCTGGCTGTCTTCACTTCGCCCGGTTCGAGCAAGGCGGGTCCGTGTTCGGCATAATAGCGAAAGGCACTGGCGCATTTAACCGCCTCGGCGCGGGCCGCGGCGATCGGCTTGCCCATTTCGCCGGTGCAGATTTCGGCGAGATGATCGGCCTCCGCCTCGAATCGATCGGCGATGGCGGCGAGCAGATCGGTGCGAGTCTTCATGTCGCTGACCCGCCAGGAGCGCCACGCCGTCGCCGCGCGATCGAGCGCAAAACCGATGTCGCCCTCCTCCATTTCCGGAATGGGTTCGCCGGCTTCGCCCGTTGCGGGATTGATGGGTGTGAACATGATCGCTCCTTTCGCTTCGGTCTTCTCAACCCGCCGCGCCATCGGGAGTTGCAATCGCGCATGGCACTGCCGCATAGCGTCACCATGACAGAGCAAGCGGATATCGCCGAACTTTCCTTTGAGGAAGCGCTGAAGGAACTGGAGCGGATCGTCAGCCGCCTGGAAAGCGGCGAGGCGCAGCTTCAGGAAGCGATCGACCTGTATGAACGCGGCGACCGGCTGCGTCGCCAATGCGCCGCGCGGCTGGATGCGGCGCAGGCGCGGATCGAAGCCATCAAGCTCGATTCCGAAGGCAAGCCGTCCGGCACGACTCCCTTTGCCGCGGGATAATATCGGCGTGACGCAGACCTCCCTCACGCTCAATGCCGCGCTCCGCGATGTCGCGGAAGAGATGGATCGCCAGTTCGACCGGTTGTTGCCGGTGCCCGACGATCCCCGCGCGGACCTGTATCGTGCGATGCGGCATGCGGCGATCGGCGGCGGCAAGCGGCTGCGCCCGCTGCTGGTATTCGCGACGGCGCGGCTGTTCGGCGTGGATCGCAGCTGTACCGCGCGCGCGGCGCTGGCGGTGGAATGCGTCCATGTCTATTCGCTGATCCACGACGATCTGCCCGCGATGGACGATGATGATCTGCGCCGGGGCAAACCGACCGTGCATCGCGCATTCGACGAATCGACTGCGGTGCTGGCGGGCGATTGTCTCCACGCGCTCGCATTCGAAGTACTGGCCGACGAAGCGACGCACCCCGACCCGTTCGTGCGCAGCGAACTGGTCGCGGCGCTGGCGCATGCGGCGGGTCCGGCGGGAATGGCCGGCGGCCAGATGATGGACCTGCGCGCCGAAAGCCAGAGCTTCGACTTGCCGACGGTAACCCGGCTGCAGGCGATGAAAACCGGCGCGCTGATCGGCTGCGCAGTCGAATCGGGCGCGATCCTGGGGCGGCTGACGATCGAGGGGCGGCGCGGGCTGCGCGGCTATGCGCACGATCTGGGTCTCGCCTTTCAGATCGCCGACGATATTCTCGACGCGACGGGCGATGAGGAAAGCGTCGGCAAGCGGCTGCGCAAGGACGGCGAACAGGGCAAGGAGACGTTCCTGACTTTGCTCGGCCTCGATCGCGCGCGCGAACAGGCCCAGATCCTGGTGCGACAGGCAGTCGAACATCTGCAGCATTATGGCGAGGAAGCCGATCTGCTGCGCGAGATCGCCGGGTTCGTGCTGGAGCGCGACCGTTAAGTCGCGGCCATGCTGCGCCGAACCGCCCTGTTCGTCCTGATCCTGACGATATTGCTGGTGACCGGATGGGTCATCGCCGCCGACTGGCGACCCGCCGAGGCCGATTATCCCAGCCAGGGCATCGACGTTTCCCAGCGCCAGGGAATCATCGACTGGGAAGCGCTGCCCGACGACGTCGATTTCGCCTATATCAAGGCGACCGAGGGGAACGGACATATCGACCGCCGGTTCCGGTCGAACTGGGCGGATGCACGCGCCGCCGGGATCAAGCGCGGCGCCTATCACCGATTTTCGCTCTGCGTGCCCGGCGCCGATCAGGCCGATGGCTTTATCGGCACGGTTCCCGCCGATCGCGACATGCTGCCGCCCGCAGTCGAACTGCGGTTCGAAGGCAATTGCAGCGAACGTCCCACACCGGACGCGCTGGCGACCGAGCTGACCATTTTCGTCAAACGCATCGAGGCGCGCTATGGCCGCCGGGTCCTTCTGTATCTGACGCGCGAATTCGACGGCGGATACGAGGTCAGCCGCCGCTTTCCCGACCAGCCCCTGTGGCTGCGCAGCATCGCGCTGAAGCCCGATTGGGGCAGGCGGCCATGGACGCTGTGGCAGGCATCGAGCTTTCGCCGCATCGCCGGGATCAGCGGCCCGGTCGACTGGAACGTCGCCGCACGGCCTTGACTTGCCCACGCGCCGCCCGCAGCACGTCCCGCGATCAAAGGGAGGATTTTCCGCAATGACCGTCCGCACCGGTGTCTATCCCGGCACTTTCGATCCCATCACGCTGGGCCATATGGATATTATCAGCCGCGCGGCGAAGCTGGTCGACCGGCTGGTCATCGGCGTCACGACCAATCCGTCGAAGAACCCGATGTTCTCGGTCGAGGAACGCATGGCGATGGTCAAACGCGAAGTCGATGCGATCGGCGGCGAAATCCACGTCGTCAGCTTCAATTCGCTGCTGATGGATTTCGCCGAGCGCGAAGGCGCGAGCATGATCGTCCGCGGCCTGCGCGCGGTTGCCGATTTCGAATATGAATATCAGATGGCGGGGATGAACCAGCAGCTCAACGACACGATCGAGACCGTCTTCCTGATGGCCGATGTGTCGCTGCAACCGATTGCCAGCCGGCTGGTCAAGGAAATCGCTCTGTTCGGCGGCGATATCGGCAAATTCGTTACGCCGTCGGTGCGCGACGAAATGGTCGCGCGCGTGGCGCAGATGGGTCGCAAGGGCGATTGAGCGCGGCGAAAGGGGCTATGCCTGACGTCTGCAATTGCCTAAACCTGCCGCTGACTGCGGTTTTCTTTGGGTTGGGGAAGTTGATGCGTTTCGCCGTAATGCTCCTGTCGATGCTGGGGCTGTTTTCCACCGTGCCGGCGTCGGCACAGACCGCACGGGTGATGCCGACCAGCCGGCCTGAGCCCGCCTCTCCCACCGATCCGGAAAATCTCTGGCTGCTCGATCTGTCCGACGGCGGCCGGGTGACGATCTGGCTGCGCCCGGACGTCGCACCGAACATGGTCGAGCGCGTGAAGACGCTGACTCGCCAGCATTTCTATGACGGGCTGATCTTTCATCGCGTCATAGACGGCTTCATGGCGCAGGGCGGCGATCCGCAGGGCACCGGCGAAGGCGGATCGGATCTTCCCGATGTGACTGCCGAGTTCAACTATCTGCCGCATGTGCGCGGTGCCGTGGGTGCTGCCCGCGAAGGCGCGCCTCCCGGAGCGGACGAGGAAACGCGGACCAAGGCGGAAAACAGCGCCAACAGCCAGTTTTACATCATGTTCGCGCCGCGCCTGTCGCTCGACCGCGATTATACGGTGTTCGGGCGGGTGATCAGCGGCATGGAATATGTCGATGCGATCGCGCGCGGCCAGCCGCCGGCCAATCCGACCCGCATCCTGCACGCCTATATCGCCGCGGATAATCCCCCCGCCTATCAGCCCCCTGCCCCGAGCGCGCTGCCCGAGGGTGAGGAGCGGATAACGCTGCCCGGCGCGGAATGAGGACACGCCCGGCGGCGTGCCGGGCCAATCCGCGATGAACGTCGACCTTTTCGACTTCGACCTGCCGAACGAGCGTATCGCGCTGCGCCCGGCCAGTCCGCGCGATGCCGCGCGGATGCTGGTGCTTCAGGGCGCGGCCACGCGCGACATGGGCGTGCGCGACCTGCCGGCCATATTGCGGCCGGGCGACATACTGGTGTTCAACGACACGCGCGTCATTCCCGCGCAGCTGGAAGGAACGCGTGGTGCAGCGCGGATCGGCGCGACGCTGCACAAGCGCGAAGGGCCGCGCCGCTGGCGCGCCTTTATCCGCAATGCCAAACGGCTGCGCGATGGCGATACCATTGATTTTGGCGCCGGCGTTACCGCGCGGGCATGCGACCGGGCGGAGGATGGCAGCTTCGCACTCGAATTTCCGGGCAACGAGCCAGTCGAACTGCTGCTTGAACGCGCGGGCCGGATGCCCCTGCCCCCTTATATCGCCGGGAAGCGCGACACCGACGCCCGCGACGCCGACGATTATCAGACGATGTTCGCGCGCGAAGCCGGCGCGGTCGCCGCCCCCACTGCCGCACTGCATTTCACGCCCGAATTGATGGCGGCGCTGGAACAGGCTGGAATCGGCCATGAAACGCTGACGCTCCATGTCGGGGCGGGCACGTTCCTGCCGGTCAAGGCGACCGATACCAACGCGCATCGGATGCATGCCGAATGGGGGCGCATCGACGCGGCAACCGCGGATCGGCTGAACGCGGCGCGCGCCAGTGGCGGGCGCGTGATCGCGGTCGGCACCACCAGCCTGAGGCTGCTGGAAAGCGCAACGGGGGAAGATGACGTCATCCGCCCGTTCGAAGGCGACACTGCGATCTTCATCACCCCCGGCTATCGCTTTCGCGCGATCGACGGGCTGATGACCAATTTCCACCTGCCGCGCTCGACCCTGTTCATGCTGGTATCGGCGCTGATGGGGCTGGAGCGGATGCAGGCAGCCTATGCCCATGCCATCGCAGAGGAATATCGTTTCTATTCCTATGGCGACGCCAGCCTGTTGATACCGGATTTGTAATATTTGTCCGACTTGACGGTTCCGGGCACCGGTTTATCCATTCGAGATACGAGTCTTGAGCGTTTCGGCGGGGATGTCCGCGCCGCAATTCAGGACAGGTTCAAGCCTGCAAGGTCAGCGTTGCGTAGATGACCGTGTAGACGGGCAATCGGATTCGGGGGGATTTCGATGGGCGGCGGACGTTTCTTTGCAATTCTGGCTGCGGCGATGGCAGGTGCGATGGCGTTCGCCCAACCGGCGGTCGCGCAGAACCAGACGACCAGCGGGCAATTGTCAGCCAGCGATCCGAAGCTCGACAATGGCGAATATTTCGATTCGGTTCCGCTGAACCTGACGGCGGGACAGCGCATCACGCTGACGCTCGAATCGTCCGATTTCGATGCCTATCTGCTGGTCATCGGCCCGGATGATTTCGCGGAGCAAAATGACGATGCGACCGAAGACTCGACCAACGCATCGCTCAGCTTCACGGCACCGACCGCCGGCGAATATACTATCGTCGTCACCAGTTATGAGGGTGGAGAGACCGGCAGCTATCGGCTGACCATCGCCGGAGCGGGCGGCGGATCGGGCGGATCGACCGTTTCGGGCAGTTCGAACGCGCGCGGCAGCGGATCGGGACGCGCAATCTCGGCAAGGCTCGATGCGCATGACGGCAAGCTCGAAAGCGGCGAATATCGCGATATCTATACCTTTTCGGCGCGGTCGGGACAGCATGTCACGCTGCGCGTCGCTTCGGACGATTTCGATACCTATCTGATGGTGCGCGGTCCTGAGGATTTCTCGCAGGACAATGACGATGCCAGCGAAAGCGATCGCAACGCGGCCGTTTCCTTCGACGCACCCGCCACGGGCGATTATCGCGCCATCATAACCAGTTTCGAAGCGGGCGAAACCGGCGCCTATACGCTCGACATCGGCGGCGTGACGCTCGATCCCGAAAGCGTAGCGCTCAACCAGTCGGTCTATGACCAGACGATCCGCGGCGCGCTGGAACGCAGCGATTCGCGGCTGGGCAGCGGCGAATATACCGATACCTATACCTTCACTGCCCGCGCCGGACAGCAAGTGGCGCTGTCGGCGCTGTCGGACGATTTCGATACCTATCTGATGGTGCGCGGGCCGGGCGATTTTTCGCAGGACAATGACGATGCCGTCCCCGGCGAACGCAATGCCGCGGTCAATTTCACTGCCCCCGCCAATGGCGAATATCGCGTCATCGTCACCAGCTATGCCGAAGGGACGACGGGCGATTACCAATTGTCGATCGGCGGCGCGCGGATCGATGGCCAGGGCAGCGGATCGGGCAGTTCGCAACAGGCGCAGAGCGGCGGCGGATCGCTGAGCCTGGGCACGCCGACTCGCGGTACGCTTGCATCGGGCGACAGCGAGCTGCGTTCGGGCGAATATGTCGACGCCTATGACCTGCGCGGTACGCCGGGTGAGCGGATCGCGGTGCGCCTGTCGTCGCGCGATATCGACACCTATCTGATCGTGCTGGGTGCCGATGGGCGGATCGGCGACAATGACGATGATCCCAACGGCAATGGTTCGAGCGATTCGATGCTCGAATTCACGATGCCGTCCGATGGCCATGTGTCGATCGGCGCCACCAGCTATCAGTCGGGCGAAACCGGCAGCTATACGCTGATCGCCGAGCGCGTTGGCGGGGCAGCGGGCGGCAATGCTCCTGCCGGGGGCGGCCAGGGCGCGATCCAGGTCGGCCAGACGGTGCGCGGCACGCTGGGCGCGCAGGGCGCGACCGACGGCAAATATGAGGATGTCTATACGCTGCGCGGTCAGGCCGGGCAGAGCATCGAAGTGCGGCTCGCTTCGACCGAGTTCGATCCGACGCTGGCGATCCGCGGCAGCGGTGGCTTTTCCGAATCGAACGACGATGATTCGTCGGTCGAAAACTCGCTCAACAGCCGGCTTGTCGTCACCCTGCCCGAAAGCGGCACCTATAACCTGATCGTTTCAAGCTATCAGGCGCAGTCGACCGGCGCCTATTCGCTGAGCGTCGCGGCGGCGCAGAATCAGGCGCCCGCCAGCGCGAGCAACAGCGGCGCGGCTGCATCGGGCACGCTGACGCCAGGACGTACCGCCACCGGACGGCTGCAGAGCGGCGACCGGCAGCTGACATCGGGCGAATATACCGATGCCTACAGCTTTCAGGGAACGCGCGGACAGCAAGTCGCGATCGACCTGAATTCGGGCGATTTCGACACCTATCTGATCCTTGCCGGCCCGGGCGACTTCCGCGAGGAAAATGACGATGCGGTGGGCGACAATGGGCGCTCGACGCATGACAGCCGGATCGTGGTGACTCTGCCCGAAAACGGCACTTATTATGTCAATGTCACGTCGTACCAGTCGGGCGAGACCGGCGCCTATCGCGTCGCGCTCAACGCCGACAACAGCGCGTCGAACGTCTCCGCCAACAACAGCAACGCCAGCGGCGGCCCGCGTGTCTTTGCCGTGATGGTGGGCATCGCCGACTATCCCGGCACGGTGAACGACCTTTCGAGCACCGACGAGGATGCGATCAAGCTGGGCGAAACGCTTCGCCGCGCCGGCCTGCTCAACCCCGCCAGCGTCACGCTGGTCGATGCACGGGCGACGCGCGAAGGCGTGCGCGCCGCGATCGCCAGCGTCGCGGCACAGGCGGGCCCGGAAGATCTGTTCCTCTTCTTCTATTCGGGCCATGGCAATCAGGTGCCGACGCCCGTTTCCGCGGAGGAGCTCGACGGGCGCTCCGAAACCATCATGCTGTACGACGGACAGGCGAGCGACACCGAACTCGCCCAATGGCTGTCGACCGTGCGCGCGCGGATGCAACTGGTGGTATTCGATTCCTGCTTCAGCGGGGGCATGAACAATCTGGTCAATCGCCCCAATGTGATGGGCATCTTCAGTTCCGAAGAGGATCTGACCAGTCTGGTCGCCAGCAAATATCAGGCGGGCGGCTATCTGGCCTATTTCCTGCGCAACGGCCTGTCGGGCGAAGCCGACAGCAACCATGACCGGATTTTGACGGCGGGCGAGCTGACTCAGTATCTGCGCCTGAAATTCAGTGCGGAGGGGCCGCTGCCCGCTTCGACGCTGGACGATATCCGCAACTATCAGAATCTGACGATCGATCGCGGCGGCGTGCGCGTCGACGATATGGTGCTGCGTCTGTAAGCTGCATCGGCCGGGCAGTTGCACGCTTTCCCGCCGCAAATCGGGCGCGGGGAAGGCGTGCAGCCGGTCGACGCCCGCTCCCGCGCGCGGTTGTTGCATGTGCTAGCATCTCCTGCACCCTGCCCGCTATGAACCGGACATAATGGGCGCGAATCACGATCACCATCACGGGCCGGGCCATGGCCATTCCCATGCTCCTGCCGATTTCGGTCGCGCCTTTGCGATCGGAACCACGCTCAACATCGCCTTTGTCCTTGTCGAGGGCACGGCGGGGTTCCTGACCGATTCGGTCGCGCTGCTTGCGGATGCGGGGCATAATCTGTCGGACGTTCTGGGGCTGCTGATCGCATGGGGCGGCGCGGAGCTTTCCAAACGCCCGCCGTCGCGGCGCTTTACCTATGGCCTGCGCGGTTCCTCGATCCTGGCGGCGCTTTCCAACGGCGTATTGCTGCTCGTCGCGGTGGGCATGATCGCCTGGGAAGCGATCGGGCGCTTCGCCGATCCCCCGCCCGTATCGGGCAGCACCGTGATGATCGTGGCGAGCATCGGCATCGTCATCAACACCGCGACCGCGTTGTTGTTCGTGCGCGGGCGCAAGGGCGACGTGAACATCCGCGGCGCATTCCTCCACATGGCGGCGGACGCGGCGGTATCGGCGGGCGTGGTGATCGGCGGCGCCGTGATCCTGTGGACCGGATCGGAATGGGTCGATCCCGTGGTCAGCCTGTTGATCGTGGCGGTGATCCTGTGGAGCACCTGGGGCCTGTTGCAGGATTCGGTGAAAATGGCGCTGCAGGCCGTGCCGCCCGGCATCGACATCGACAAGGTCGAGGCGACATTGATGCGCCTGCCGGGCGTGGCGCATATTCACGATCTGCATATCTGGCCGATGAGCACGACCGAAACCGCACTGACGGCGCATCTCATCATGCCCGAAGGTCATCCGGGCGACACATTCCTCGCCGATTTACAGCACAAGCTGGCGCACGACTTCGGTATCGACCATACCACCGTGCAGATCGAACTGGCGAACGGAGCGGAATGCCGGGTACATGGGAAAAATAATGTCTGAAGCTACCACCATGGACGCGATTCGCGATCCGCAGGCAGCGGACGACACCGCCGGTGCAGCATTCGATCCGATCAAGCTGGTGATTTTCGATTTCGACGGCACGCTGTCGGACAGCGGCGAATGGTTCCTGTCGGTGATCGACGAACTGGCCAAGCGCTTCAAGTTCCGCACCGTCACCGACGACGAAGTCGAAGAGCTGCGCCACCGTTCGACGCGCGAAGTGATCCAGTATCTGGGCATCCCCAACTGGAAGCTGCCGTTCATCGCCCGCTATGTCCGCAAGCTGGTCTATAAGCGGCATTACGAATTCCACTTGTTCCCCGGCGTCGGCGAGATGCTGAACCGGCTGGGCGAAGAGGGCATGCGCGTTGCGCTGGTGACGTCGAACGCCGAACCCAATGTCCGCGCGATATTGGGTGAGGAAAATTCGGCGAAGATCGAGATATTCTCGTGCGGCTCGTCGCTGTACGGCAAGGCGCCGAAATTCCGGCGGGTGCTGAAACGCGCCGGCGTTGCGCCGGCACAGGCGCTGGCGGTGGGCGATGAAACCCGCGATGTCGATGCCGCGCGCGAAGTCGGCATGCGCGCAGGGTCGGTGCTGTGGGGCTATGCCAGCGAAACCGCGCTGACCGGCATGGCGCCCGATGTGATGTTCCGATCCACCGACGAGATCGTCGCGTATATCCTCGCCAACCGGTGAAGCGGCTGGCGAGAGCGAAGTTTCTCGCGCCGTTGCGGCGATCGAAACATCCGCCGCACCGGCCCGCCGTCAGGAGGGCATATCGCCAGGTCATGAACGCATAAACGGCGCCGTCGGGGTTTCAGCCAAAATGGCTCAACGCAAGGAGATAAAGCGTAGGAATATAGATATATTTCAAGGTCTTACGACGCAGCTCCGGGCAATTTTGGTCACATCCCATCGGGACGCCGGAATGGGTTCACAATTTAGTCGCGCGGCAGTTCGCGTATCTCCACCGTGCCGCCACATTCGAACACCGGATTGCCGGCAAGCAATTCTTCGGCTTGCGTCGGGTTGTCTGCCCGAACCCGGATATAGCCGGCCAGCAGGTCGCTGACCGCCGCCAACGCGCCATCCCTGCGGAAAGCGCGTCCGGAGCCGATCGCGCTGCCGCCCTGAAAGACGCCAAGGCTGCGCAGCCGCGTGAAATAGGATGACCACATTTCCGGCGGCGGGGCCGTGGTTACATCGTCATGCATCAGCAGAATGAAATCGCGCACACCGCTCTCCATCTTCGAATCCGGGATAACCCGGACAACCGGATGGTTGTATTTATAGTACAAAATATTGATGGTCAATCTAATTGACTATATCGGTGCTACCCTGCATATAGCTGCCATGGACACGCAAACCGACCCGGGGCCATCGCTGCCCTCGCTTCTCCGTCACGCACGCAGAACCTATGGCAAGGCGATGCGCACAGCGCTCGAACGCGAAGGCTATGACGATATCCCCGCCAATGGTCTCTATATCATCGGCCGCCTTGCAGCGGGCGAACGCGGCGTTCCGATCAGCACATTGGTGAAGGAACTGGGCGTGTCCAAACAGGCAGTGGGACAGCTGGTCGATACGTTGGTGACACGGGGCTATCTTCAGCGCACCCCGGACGATAACGACCGCCGTCAGCTGATCATCACCCTCACCCAACGCGGCCGCGCAGCCGCCGACACGCAGACGATTGCGCGCCGGGCCATCGACGCCGCCTTGCTGTCTGCGGTCGGCCCGGTCGATCTCGACAGCACGCGGCGCACGCTCGCCGCGCTGATCGATCTCGATCGACCCGCCGCGCCAGAACCGATCGCCGGTACGGGAAGCAAGCAATGAGCCATAGCAAAATGTTCGAGAACCAGTCGCTCGACGATGCACTGTTCCGTGATTGTACCATGACGCGAACGCGGTTCGACGATGTCCGGCTCGCCGATGCCCGCTTCGAGAATGTCGATCTGCAGCGGGTGCATCTGCGCAACGTAAACCTGACCGATGGTTCGATCGAGGACGCCGATATTTCCGGCCTCAAGATCATGGGCCACGATGTATCGGATCTGATCCGGCAACAGCGAAATGACCTGCCCAGCGTCGGAACCAATAACAGTTCCGACGGGATGGCCGTAGAGCCGCAGCTTTACGTGGGCGACTTGGATCGGTCGTGCGAATTCTATTGCAGCAAGCTCGGCTTCCACATTGCCTTTTCCTATGGAGAACCGCCTTTTTATGCACAAGTCGTGCGCGGCGGGTGGCGCCTCAACCTGCGGGTCGTGCACGGCCCGGTATTCGATGGCGGGTTCAGGGACAGGGAGGCCGACGCGCTCTCGGCGACATTGACGATCGGCGACGCGCGCCCGGTCTTTCGCGAATGGCAGGAGGCGGAGGTCGATTTTCACCAGCCTCTGAAAGAGGAGCCATGGGGAGCCATTGGTTTCATCCTTCGCGACCCCGACGGCAATCTTATCGCCGTGGCGGGACGCCCGGCGGAAGCGGGCCTGTAGCGCGGTTCCAAGCCCGGGCCGGCTATTCCAGATGCACCGCCAGCCAGATGCTGGGCATATCCGGATCGGTCCAGGTCACCCAATGCACGGTGCCGCGCGGAATCCACATCCAGTCGCCGGGCGCCAGGTTCTGCTCCGCCTCGCCATCGATCCGTAATCGCGCGCCGCCGGTCAGCAGGACGACCCATTCGTCCTGATCCTGCACCATCGGCGCGTCTTCGGGTGTTGCCTGCCCCAGCGACACGATCCGTTCGATTCGCACCCCCGTTCGGGCGAACAGTTCGGTAAAGACCTCCGCCCCGGTCGCATCGGGCAGATTTGCATAGAGATTGGCTGACATGGGCTGCGCTCCGTCTTCCTGCGGCCTGATGGCCTTTCCCTCTTTCGCACGCCACCGCAGCGGCAGTAAGGGCACGGGCATGACATCGCGTTTCGACTTTCAGATCCACGCCACCGACGGCAAGGCGCGGACCGGCACCATCACCATGCGCCGCGGCGAAATCCGCACGCCCGCGTTCATGCCGGTCGGCACCGCCGCCACGGTGAAGGCAATGAAGCCGCAGGATGTGCGCGCTTCGGGTGCCGACATCATCCTGGGCAATACCTATCACCTCATGCTCCGACCGACCGCCGAGCGCGTCGACCGGCTGGGCGGATTGCATGATTTCATGGGCTGGGACCGCCCGATCCTGACCGATAGCGGCGGCTATCAGGTGATGAGCCTGTCCGAACTGACCAAGCGCAATGAGGAAGGAATCACCTTCAAATCGCATCTTGACGGGTCGCGGCACTTGCTGAGCCCCGAACGATCGATGGAGATTCAGCGGCTGCTGGGGTCGGACATCGTGATGGCGTTTGACGAGCTGGTGCCGACCACCTCGACGCGCGACGTGCAGGCAGCGGCAATGGAGCGATCGATGCGCTGGGCGCGCCGCAGCCGCGCGGGATTCGATTCAGGCGGCGAACATGCCGAACGCGCGGCACTGTTCGGCATTCAGCAGGGCGCGCTAGATGAGGCATTGCGCAAGGCGAGCGCCGACGCGCTGCTCGATATCGGGTTCGACGGCTATGCCATCGGTGGGCTGGCGGTCGGCGAAGGGCAGGAGGCGATGTTCGGCGTGCTCGATTACGCGCCGGCGCAGCTCGATCCGGCCAGGCCGCGTTATTTGATGGGCGTGGGCAAGCCCGACGATATCGTCGGCGCGGTCGAACGCGGCATCGACATGTTCGATTGCGTGCTGCCGACGCGCTCGGGCCGTACCGGTCAGGCATTTACGCGCAGCGGCCCGATCAACATCCGCAATGCACGCTTTGCCGAGGATCAGGGCCCGATCGATCCCGAATGCGGCTGTCCGGTCTGTGGCAAATGGAGCCGCGCCTATCTGCACCACCTCGTCCGCGCGGGCGAGATTTTGGGGGCGATGCTGATGACCGAGCATAACCTCTATTTCTATCAGGCGCTGATGGCCGATCTGCGCGCGTCGATTGCCGACGGGCGGCTGACGGCCTTCGCAAAGGATTTCCGCAACCGCTATTATGCCCGCGAGACCTGACCGCGCGGCAAATGTTTACGTTAACCATCAAGTGTTTCGCGACAGGACAGTGGAAAATCCCCAGGCGCGCGCGACTCGGTTCTGCGCTATCGCTGCGCCCGAGTCCGAAGGAATCGGGTTCGGGTTTTGGGGTTTCGCGTACATATGTTCTGGCGTCGGTTCACGCGAATGCAGGCACGCGGCATTGCCGCCGCGCTGCTCGTTTCGCTGATCGGCGCGGGATATTCGGCGCAGGCGCTGGCGCCCGCCGGGCCGGGCGCCGCGCAAAGCGACCCCACCCCCAGCGGATATGAGGCCGAGGATCATTTCCCCGGCGCGGCCTATTTCACTGCGATCGACGACGGCGAAATGGCCATGGCCGGCGGGGCGACCGGCACGACCGAATTGCCCGACATGCCGGTTCCCGACACGGTGGTCGATGACGGGACGATCATCGCGGCGCGTCCCTTTGCACTCGCCGGCAACGCGAACGATCATGCCCGCGCGCTGCAATGCCTGACCGACGCGATTTATTATGAAGCCGCGAACGAGCCGACCAACGGCCAGCGCGCAGTCGCGCAAGTGGTGCTCAATCGCGTGCGGCACCCCGCCTTCCCCGCCACGGTTTGCGGCGTGGTGTTTCAGGGGTCGGAACGCTCCGGATGCCAGTTCAGCTTTGCCTGTGACGGATCGATGCGCCGCCAGCGCGCGCGCGCCGCATGGGATCGCGCCGAGCGCGTGGCGCAAGCCGCATTGAAAGGCGATGTGTTCGCGCCGGTGGGGCTGGCGACGCATTACCATACTTATGCCGTCACTCCGTCGTGGAACCGCAAGCTGGTGATGACCGGCGTGTTCGGCGCGCATTTCTTTCATCGCTGGCAGGGATGGTGGGGCACTGCCGCTGCGTTCAGCCAGCGCTATCGCGGTGGCGAACCCACGCCCGGGCCGCACGCGCCGATTCAGCCGGAAAAGCTGGCGCCAGCCGCCGCGCCGCCAGCGCCAGCGGCAGCGGCAGTTTCGACACGCCCCGCAACGACGCCTTCGGCGAATATCCGCCCGCGTTATGCCGATAGCGGGACGCCGCGCGATTCGCAGCAGGCGGACATATCGGCACCCGAGGCGCCGGGCCTGCCCGAATCGACGATCCTCGACCGCTGGAAAGGCACCGGCCAGCCGATTCGCTGAACCCGTGCCCGAACGAGTCGAGCCCCGCAGTTTCCTGCGGGGCCCGTTTCCAGTCCGGTCGGCGCGCTGTTAGCGGCGGTTATACCGTCCATTGCCGCGATGGTCGCGATCATGGCGCTCGGCGCGGATCTGACGCGACAGCTGGTCGAAGCGGCGGTCGAGATCGCGGCGTTCCGCGAGCGTCAGCCGATGTCCGCTCTGGCGATAGCGATATTCGAGCCGTTCGAGGCTGCGAAACGCAGTGCGCAGGCGGGCTGCTTCGGCGCGAGTCAACGATCCGTTGCGAACGCCGGCATTGATCCGATGCTCCAGATTGGCCTGGCGCTGATTGATGCTGGCCCAGCGTTCGGGAGCCGGAGCCGCGCTCGCAGTGGCGGGGATGGCGGTGGCGATCATGCCGAAACCGGCGACGGCGAAGAGAAGCTTTTTCATCGTGACACTCCTTCAACTGAAATCCAGGGCCACCAATTGCGGCCACGAATTGGGTTATCGGGCGTGCCTGTCGCGAAGCTGTGCCAGAGAAAGCACGAATGTGTCACAGACTGTCGCAACGCCGTCGGGTTCGTTCAGCTTCGCGCCGATCTTTCGCGCAAGCCGCCGCATGCGCGCCAACGCGTCTATAATGCAAACCAGTTGTTGTTTTGGCGGAGGGGCGCGTGGCGCGTTTCGATATCGACACTCTGGACGAAGTAATCCACGCGCGGTTGCGGCTGGGCATCATGGCCTATCTGGTCGACACCGGCAGCGCCGATTTCGTCGAACTGAAGCGCGAGATGCAAGCGACGCAGGGCAATTTGTCCATCCACCTGCGCAAGCTGGAGGAGGCCGGCTATATCGCGCTTGAAAAGCGGTTCGCCGATCGCAAGCCGGTAACGCGCGCACGGCTGAGCGCGCGCGGGCGCAAGGCATTCGGCAATTATATCCAGGCGCTGGGCCGCGTGATCGCGCCCTGACGGTTCAGGCGGTTTCGATCAGCCGTTCGGCCTGCGCGCGCGCTTCGGCAGTGATTTCTGCGCCCGAAAGCATGCGGGCGATCTCTTCGCGCCGCTGATCGGCATCGAGCGGCGTGACCCCGGTGCGAGTCACGGTCCCGTCATGGCTCTTGGCGATCAGCAGGTGCCGGTTGCCGCGCGCCGCCACCTGCGGACTGTGCGTCACCACCAATAGTTGCGACCCCGTGGCAAGCCGCGCCAGCCGCTCCCCGATCGCGCTCGCCACCGCGCCACCGACACCGCGATCGATTTCGTCGAAGATCAGGGTAGCCGCCCCGCCCTCTTCGGCAAGCGCGACCTTCAGCGACAGGATGAAGCGCGACAATTCGCCGCCCGACGCGATCTTGATCAGCGGCGCGAAATCGGCGCCGGGATTGGTCGATATCTCGAACTCCACCCGGTCCATGCCCGCCGCGCCCCATTGCTCCTCGGGCAATTGCGCGACGACGGTGCGGAAACGCGCGGCATCGAGCTTGAGCGGCTTGAGTTCGGCAGCGACAGCCGCGTCGAGACGTTTCGCCGCCTTGCTGCGTTCGCCCGAGAGCTTGGCGGCTGCCTTTTCATAGGCTGCGCGCGCAAGCGCGACCGCAGCTTCGAGTTTGGCGATCCCGGCGCCGCCGCTTTCCAGCCGATCGAGCCGGTCGCCCAGTTCCCCGGTCAGCGCCGCCAGTTCGTCGGGCTGTACCCGGTGCTTGCGTGCCAGTCCGCGCAAATCGAACAGCCGCGCCTCATCGGCTTCCAGCGCTGCGGGATCGAAGGCCAGTGCCTCTGCCGCCTCGTCGACGCGCTCCTGCGCCGAGGATGCTTCGATGATCGCGCGATCGACGGCGGCCAGCGCCTCGGCCAGCGCGGCATGGTCTTCGGCGATGCGATCGAGAATGCGTGCTGCCTGGCGCACCCGCGTCAGCGCGCCATCCGATCCGTCGAGCAGGTCGGCCACCGACTGAAGGTCGCCCGCGATCTTTTCCCCGCGCTGCATCGTCGCGCGCCGTTCGGCGAGCTGTTCCTCCTCGCCCTGTTCGGGGGACAGCGCGCGCAGCTCCGCAACGGCATGTTCCAGCCATTCGCGATCGCGCTCGGCCGCATCCTGTTCGGCGCGCGCCGCCGCCAGCGCTTCCTCCGAGTCGCGCCAGTCGCGATGCGCATGCGCGACAGCGGCGGTGTCGCAGCGCCCATAGACATCGAGCAACGCCCGGTGGCCGCGCGGATTGAGCAGCCCGCGATCGTCATGCTGGCCATGAATTTCGACAAGATGCGGCGCCAGTTCGCGCAACAGCCCGACCGACGCGGGCTGATCGTTGACAAAGGCGCGGCTGCCGCCATCGGCCTTGACGATGCGGCGAATGATCAGCGGTTCGCCGGGCTCCATTTCCAGCCCGTTTTCGGCCATCAGCGCCGAAACACCCGCGGCGCGCGGCGAAAGTTCGAAACTCGCCGTCACGACCGCCTGTGCCGCGCCCTGTCGTACCAACCCGCTGTCGCCACGCCCGCCGAGCGCCAGCCCCAGCGCGTCGAGCAGGATCGACTTGCCCGCGCCGGTTTCGCCAGTGAGCACGCCGAGACCGGCGCCGAACTCCAGGTCCAGCGCCTCAATCAGCACCACGTCTCGAATGGATAGCGCCGTCAGCATTGCCGACTGCTTTTACCCGCTTGTCGTTTCCGCGAAAGGCGGAAAGTCGATTTCAGTTGCCGCTCGCCACGACCTGGTCGGGCGCGTATTTCTGCATCAGCTCATAGGCGTGCTCATACCAGTCGCTGCCCGGATAATTGGCGCCGAGCACTGCCGCAGCCTTTTGCGCTTCTTCCGGAACGCCGAGCGCCAGATAGGATTCGGTCAGCCGCATCAGCGCCTCGGGCGTGTGCGACGTGGTCTGGTAATTTTCGACGACGGTGCGGAACCGCATGCTGGCGGCGAGCCACTGGCCGCGTTCCTCATAGAAACGGCCGATTTCCATTTCCTTGCCCGCGAGGTGATCGCGCAGCAGATCCATCTTGAGGCGCGCATCGGAGGCATAGGCCGATTGGGGATAGCGGCGCGTCAGTTCGCCCAGCGCATCGAGTGCGTCCTGCGACACTTTCTGGTCGCGGGTAACGTCGCTGATCTGTTCGTAATAGCTGAGGCCGATCAGATAATAGGCATAGGGGGCGTCGCGGTTGCCCGGATGCACCGCCAGGAAGCGGCGCGCGCCCTGAATCGCTTCGGCATAATCGCGGTTCATATAATAGCTGAACGCGCCCATCAGCTGCGCGCGGCGGGCCCAGATCGAATAAGGGTGCTGGCGCTCGACTTCATCGAACAGCGCCGCCGCCTGTTTGTAGCGGCCGCGATCGAGACGATCCTTTGCCGCCGAATAGAGCGTGCCAACATCGCGTGCGACATAGGGCGTGTCGGGTCGGCCACGCGAAGTGGCACAACCGGCAAGGGGAACGGCAACAGCGGCGAGCGTGAGGAGCGTCAGCGCGCGGGGCATCGGAATACGCATGGCCGCCGTCTTAGCCGAGCCGTGGCGCGACGAACAACATCTTTCGCGACGAGCCGAATGCGACTCCCGTTTCGCGGTGAAACGGCGACGTTCCTGACCCTCCGATGAACGAAAGATAATGATCCGTTCACGCAACCGGCGCGCGGAAAAGCGCGTTTTTGTGCCGTCCCCATCGCATAGGGAGAGTAACATGCGTATCACGTTTCTTGCCGCTGCTGCGGCGGCTCTCACGCTTCCGGCAATGCCGGCAGCCGCACAGCATCATGGCGACCGCCACGGTCGTGTCCATTACGACGCCCATGGGCGCGCGCATCAGGACAATCGGCATAACCGCAACTGGCGCGGATATCGCCACTATGACTGGAACCGAGTCGAATCGGGCCAGCGCGGATATTATGCCGACCGCTATTATCGCGACGGCCGCTATTATCAGCCGCGCCGGCTGACGCGCAACGACCGGATCTATCGCGGATCGAACGGGCGCTATTATTGCCGCCGTTCGGACGGCACGACCGGCTTGATCGTCGGCGGCGTGGCGGGCGCGTTGCTCGGCAATTCGCTGACCGACGGGCGATCGGCGACGCTTGGCACGCTGCTGGGCGCAGCCGCCGGCGCAGCGATCGGTCGGGAAATCGACCGCGGCAATGTCGTCTGCCGCTAATGCGGTACAAATCGGCGGAAAGACATTCGTCGAAAGACAGAAGTTCGAACGACAGGGCGGGAGCACCGGCTCCCGCCCTTTTCCGTCAGATCAGGCCCCAGGTCAGGAACAGGCGGCCGCCCGAGAGCACCGCGACCAGCAGATTGAGGTTGCGCCCCTCATTGCGGTCGGAAAGCACGCCCAGCGCCACACCGACGATCGCGATCGGAAACGCGAACCAGTTGACGAGCGGAAGCAGCGGGATCGGCAACAGGCCGACCAGCGCGATAAGCAGGCCGACAGCGCCCACCAGCAGCGAAAGAAGGTTCAACATGATGTATAGATAGGGCAACCATGGTGTGTTGGCAAGGTAAAACACCGCAGGTATTTCGCGCAAAATGCGCGGGCGATCCGACGTTCCAAACCGAACCTTAACCCTTAATCGGCATCAGTTCGGTCAAACGGAGTTGATTGATGGTCCGCAGGCCGAGCCTTTTTTGCGCGATATTGATGCCGCTGGCGCTTGCCGGCTGCGGCGACGGACAGTCCCGCACCGATGCGATCGACAACGGACAGGAAGCCGATCCGGCGCTGACGGCGGCGCTGCAGGACCAGATCATGGTCGACCCCGCTTTGTCGCAGCAATCCAATCGCGATTCGATCCGTCCCCCTGCCCAGCCCTATTCGGGCGCCATGCCCGCCGATGGCGTTGCGGCAAACGGCAATGCGGTCGGCGGCGATTTGATGCAGGTGCCCGATCCCAAGCCGGCGGACGCAGATTGCCAGGAATGCAAGGCGGCGCGCGATTCGGTGACGCTGGGCGGTCTTGCCGCGCGTCAGGCGAATGGCGATCTGGGCGGGTGCGCGGCGAATCTGCAATATTCGGCGAGCTGGGCACAGCGCCTGCCGCGCGACATTCCGCTCTATCCGCAGGCACGCGTGACCGAAGCGGCGGGAACCGAAGGGGGCAGTTGCAGCCTTCGCGTCGTCAGCTTCTCCGCGCCCCAGCCGATCGGCCACCTGCTCAACTGGTATTATACCGCCGCAAAACGCGCGGGATATGATGCCGAGCATCAGGTGGACGGCGAGGAACATATTCTGGGCGGCACACGCGAGCGCGACGACGCCGCCTATGTCCTGTTCATGACGCCGCGTCCTGATGGGGGCACCGACGTCGATCTGGTCGCAAACCGCGGAATCTGAACCGCGCGCTACGGCTCGTTTCCCTTTCGCCGCGAACCGCGCTAACGCGCGGACATGCTGCATCTCCTTATCGTCATGCTGGGCGGCGCCATCGGGGCGGGCGGCCGGCACATGATCGGCAAGCTCAGCTTGCTGTGGTTCGGCCCGGGCTATCCTTGGGGCACGCTGGCCGCCAACCTGATCGGCGGGCTGCTGATGGGCCTTCTGGTCGGCGCGATGGCGCGGGTGGGCGCCGGGGGCGAGCAATGGCGCCTGTTTCTGGGCACCGGCATTTTGGGCGGATTCACGACATTTTCCACTTTCTCGCTCGACGCGATGGTGATGATCGAACGCGGCGACTGGACCGGAATGCTGGGCTATGTCCTGATTTCGGTGATCGGCGCGATTGCTGCAGTCGCGGCGGGTCTTACTCTGGTACGGGCACTGGCATGAACGAAGTACGTCAGTTCACGGTCGCAGCCGACGATGACGGCATCCGGCTCGACCGCTGGTTCAAGCGGCATTTGCCCGAAGCGACGTTCAATGTGGTGTCGCGCTGGGCACGCACCGGACAGTTGCGAGTCGATGGCGCGCGCGCCGCTCCGGGCGACCGGATCGAAGCGGGACAGGTCATTCGCGTTCCCCCGGCAGAGCCGGAAAAGCCGGCGCGCAAGAAGTCGAGCCGCCCGCCGCTGTCGCCCGAACAGACCGAGTTCATCCAGTCGCTGGTGATCCACCGCGATGCCCAGGCGCTGGTGATCAACAAGCCGCCGGGACTGGCGACGCAGGGCGGCACCAAGACGCATGAGCATGTCGATGCGCTGCTCGACGGCATCCAGTTCGATCTCGAGACGCGGCCCAAGCTGGTCCATCGGCTCGACAAGGACACGTCGGGCGTGTTGCTGCTGGCACGCACGGCGCGCGCCGCGGCATATTTCGCCAAGCATTTTTCGGGGCGCAGCGCGCGGAAAGTCTATTGGGCGCTGGTGATCGGCGTGCCGGAGATCGATGACGGCGTGATCGACCTGCCGCTCGCCAAACAGCCCGGCACCGGCGGCGAAAAAATGCATGTCGACGAGGAAGAAGGCCTCCCCTCGCGCTCACGCTATCGCGTGATCGAGCGCGCGGGAAACCGTGCCGCCTGGGTCGAGTTGCAACCGCATACCGGGCGGACCCATCAATTGCGCGTGCACATGGCCGCGATCGGACATCCAATCGTCGGCGACGGTAAATATGGCGGGCAGGATGCCTTTCTGACCGGCGGGATCAGCCGCAAGATGCATCTCCACGCCCGGCGCATTCGCATCGATCATCCCGATGGCGGCAAGCTCGACGTGACTGCGTCGCTGCCCTCGCATTTCGCAGAGTCGCTCGACACGCTGGGTTTCGAGGAAGCGCAAGGCGATGCGATGCCGCAGGACGATGCCGCACCGCCCGAAACCCGCGAGCAGAAAAAGGCCCGGGCCCGCGCCCATGCCAAGACCGTGCGCAAGGAACGGCGCGGCGAACGGCGCAAGCGCAGCAAGAACTGATCTGCATCAATTCCCTGCCGCAAAGCTGTTCATTACAAGCACAGTTAGCATCCGATAGAGGCTGGCAAAGCGGCTCAAGATCGGGGTATCAGGCCGATGGGACGCTGGTCGAACGACTGGGAATTGGGGAGAAGATTATGAAATTTCGTGCAGCTATTGCCGCGGTGGCCGCGGCTGTTGCGATGACGCCGGCGGTTGCTTCGGCGCAGGATACCTATGCCGAAGTCGGTGGCTGGAGCATTTTCAAGAATCCCGATAACTGCCGCGCCATCGGCTCGTTCGACGGCGATACGCATCTTGCGGTCGGCTTTTATCCGGCTGACGACAAGGTGATCATGGTCGTGATCGACCCCGATTTCACCATGACGAGCAATCAGGAGCTGAAGTATAATATGTACTTCGCCCAGGGCGACAACCTGAACGACGATTGGGGCGAAATCACTGCCTATGGCCTGCAAATGGATGGCGGCAAGCACGCCTTCCGCGTCAGCCTTGACGGCAATGACTTTCTGAACGATTTCGGCGACAACGAGCTGCTCGGCTTCTTTGTCGGCAGCGACCTGCTGATCAGCCTGCGGCTCGAGAATTCGGCAGAGATCGAAAGCAAGCTGCGCCAGTGCGCGGCGACGATCTGATCGTCCTATCGACGGAGTTAGCGTGAATCATCTGGCACTGTTCGACTGCGATGGAACGCTGGTCGACAGCCAGGCCAACATCTGCCGGGCGATGGAGGAATGTTTCTCCATCGCCCGTCTTGTTCCGCCCGACCGCGCGGCGATCCGCCAGATTGTCGGGCTTAGCCTGGTCGAAGCGATTGCGAAGCTGGTGCCGGACGCCGACGACGCGCTGCACCGGACGATGGCCGAAGACTATAAGCGGACGTTTCAGGCGATGCGCCGGACGGGTACGCTCGACGAAGAACCGCTGTTCGACGGTATTGCCGATACGCTGGCCGCATTGGAAGACGACGGCTGGTTGCTCGGCGTAGCGACGGGAAAGTCCGACCGCGGGCTGCACCATATTCTGGAATATCATGGCCTGAAACGGCGTTTCGTAACGCTGCAGACGGCCGATCGCCACCCTTCCAAACCGCATCCATCGATGGTGGAAACCGCGATGGCAGAGGCCGGCGCAGCCCCTGAAACGACGGTGGTGATCGGCGATACCAGCTTCGACATGGCGATGGCCGCGGCGGCGCGAGCGCATGGAGTCGGCGTATCCTGGGGCTATCATGCCCCGGCGGAATTGCTGAGCGCGGGCGCGCGGATCGTCACCGATCATGCGCTGCACCTGCCCGCGCATCTCAACGGTCTTTGCGCGCCCCCTTCCCCGCCGACCGCGCAATCGACTAAGATCGCATCATGACCGAATCCGACAAGCTGGCGCGCAATCGCTATTTCATGATGGCGGGCGTGAATATCCTCGCCGTTGCGGGCGCTGTATTCGGCCTGATCCTGGCCGGGCGCGCGACGAGCTGGGAGCTTACGGTGCTGGGCGGCGCGATTCTGCTCAGCGGGCTTTATGTCATGGCGGTGGTGCCGCGCGCCATGGCCCGACGCTGGCGCACGCCCCCCGCGCAATGAAACGTTTCTGGACGGAAGTGACCGTTGCCGAACGGGACGGCAGCGGCTTCGGCATCGCGCTCGACGAACGACCGGTGAACACACCGGGCCGGGTGCGTCTGGCCGTGCCGACTCACGTGCTTGCTCAGGCGATTGCGGACGAATGGCGCGCCGTGGACATACAGATCGACCCGCGCGCCATGCCGTTGACCGGGCTTGCCAACGCGGCGATCGATCGCATCGGCCCTGCCGCAGACGATTTTGCCGCCGGCCTTGCCGCTTATGGCGAGAGCGACCTGCTCTGCTATCGCGCCGATACGCCCGCCGAACTGGTCGCGCGGCAGGTCGCACATTGGGATCCGCTGCTCGACTGGGCGGCGCGACACTATGATGTGCGTTTCGAAACCGTTGCCGGCGTGATGCACCGTCCCCAGCCCGAGGCCACGACCCGGCGCCTGTCGCACGCAGTCAGGCAACGATCGCCGTTCGAACTGGCGGGCCTGTCGCCGCTGGTGACGATCAGCGGGTCGCTGGTCGCTGCGCTTGCGATGCTGGAAGGCGCGGCGACTCGCGACGCGGTCTGGGTCGCCGCGCATGTCGATGAGGACTGGCAGGCCGAACAATGGGGCGAGGACAGCCTCGCACAGAAGGCCCGCGAGGTGCACCGCGCCGATTTCGACGCGGGCGCCCGTTTGCTCGCCCTGCTGGCTTAATTCGCGCCGGGCAGCTGCTTCGGCAGGAACCAGCGCGAAATCACCGCACCGGCGACCAGGAACGTCAGTAGGTCGCTGACCCACAGATAGACGAAATAGCCCCAGGGCGCGTGATTGAAGACCGGCTGGCCGAGATCGACATAGGCGGTGATCGCAACGGCAAAGAACGCCACCAGCTTCATCCGCGTACCGAAACTCGCCCCCGTCGCGAAGCTGCGCAGAGCGAAGGCGATAATCAGCGAACAGACGATCGCGAGAACCAGCCCGCCGATCAGCGCGCTGCTGTCCACCACCGGAAAGCCATGGTCGTTGAACAGCACCAACGCAGTCGGGCCGTTGCCATAGGCGGACGTCCCCGCCGTCGTGCCCGGCCACGGAATCGGATAGGCACCGGAGCCGGTCGGCCCGAGATGCAGCGCAAGCGAGTCCTGAACCGCCAGTCCGTCGGCATCGGGCGCGATCTTATACGCCAGATAACTGAGCGGCGTGCCCCAGAACAGGAAGCCCACCAGCCACATTGCGACACCACCGACGACACCGCCAACCAACAGCTTCGGCATGACGCACTCCCCCTAAATTAGTCCGAGGCTATTTGAGCAGCCCCCGGATGAATCCGATCAATCCGGTCTGTCGCGAACGCCGGATACGCTCTGCAGCCAGGATCGTCCTGACCTGCTCATAGCATTTTTCGACATCGTCGTTCACCAGAACATAGTCATAGCCGTCCCAATGGCTGACTTCGCCCGCGGCCCGCGCCATGCGGCGATTGATGACGTCCTCCGAATCGGTGGCGCGCGCGATCAGCCTTTTGTGCAGTTCCTCCATCGACGGCGGCAGGATGAAGACGCGAACCACGTCGCCGCCGGCAAGCTGAAACAGCTGCTGCGCGCCTTGCCAGTCGATGTCGAACAACACGTCATGCCCGGCCGCCAGCATCGAAAAGACGCTTTGCTTCGGCGTGCCATAGCGATGATCGAAGACATGCGCCCATTCGAGGAATTCGTTGGCCGACACCATCGACCGGAACGTCTCGGTATCGACGAAATGATAATCCACGCCTTCCTGTTCGCCGGGGCGCATCGGACGCGTCGTATAGGATACCGACATCGTCAGATCGGGGTCGCTCGCCAGCAATTTGCGTGCGATCGTCGATTTGCCGGCACCGGAAGGCGAGGAAAGGACGAATAATACGCCGCGTCGCTTTAGGCCGTGCGGATCCTGTTCGTGGCTGTGGGGCATGCGCGCTAGTGGCGCGGCGCAACGGTTCCCGTCAAGCACCCACGTGCGCAAATGCGCAACAGATCAGCCTTGCGCCGTTTCCTCGCGGGATTTCTTGCGGTCGCGATGCAGGCGCCAGAGCGCATAGCCGCCCGCCGCCGCCCAGCCGATCGGACCGAAGCGCAGAACACGCTGAAGCGCGAGCGCCGCAACTGCGCTTTTGATGCCGCGACCGCTCATGCGTGCTGGCGCGGGCTGGATGCGACATCGTACCAGAGCGACTTTGCGCCGCGATAGGCCGCATATCCCACCGCAGCGGTGACCACGACCGGCAGCGTGAATTTGAGGACATTGGCGATGATTGCGCCCTTCATTGCGCCGTCGGTAATGCCGTCATCACCGCTCATCGCGTCGATTGCACCGCCGATAACGGCTCCGGTCGTTGTAGCACCCATGATTTTCCTCCCGAATTTCAGTTCGGAGGGAAAGCGCCGGAGCGCGCAGGAAGTTCCCGCGGGACACAACAACAGCGAAGCGATTTCCGTTCGCGCTAAGCCCGTCGAGGCCCTCACCTGCCTTCTTCAATCGAGACTTAGAAAGAGCAGCACTTCGACAAGCTCAGTGCAAACGGATCGGGTTTGACCCCGCATCCTTCCTCACCCGCCAGGGGGAGGTGTCACCGAAGGTGACGGAGGGGGAGGACGGCGGATCGCTTGCTATCCTTCAACACCCCCCCCGTCTCCGCCCCCTCCGCCAGCTTCGCTGGTCCCCCTCCCCCTTGCGGGGGAGGAAGATGGTTGCATCATCGACCCAGCATCGTTTCCGGGCGGACATATTGGTCGAACGTCGCTTCATCGACCAGGCCGAGCTGGAGCCCGCTTTCCTTGAGCGTCAGCCCCTTTTCATGCGCGTTCTTGGCGATCTTGGCGGCGTTGTCATAGCCGATCGCCGGCGCCAGCGCCGTCACCAGCATCAGCGAGCGGCCGACCAGATCGGCGATCTGCTGTTCATTGGCTTCGATCCCGTCGACACAGCGTTCGGCGAAATTGACCATGCCGACCGCCATCAGGTCGATCGAACGCATCACATTCGCACCGATCAGCGGCATGAACACATTGAGTTCGAAATGGCCCTGCATGCCGCCGACGGTCACTGCCTGATGGTTGCCGACGACCTGTGCCGCCAGCATCGTCAGCGATTCGCACTGCGTGGGATTGACCTTGCCCGGCATGATCGAGCTGCCCGGCTCGTTCGCGGGCAGCGACAATTCGCCCAGACCCGAACGCGGGCCGGAACCCAAAAAGCGGATGTCGTTGGCGATCTTGTTGAGCGCGACCGCCAGCGTGTTGAGCGCGCCCGAGAAGAAGACCAGCCCGTCCTTCGCCGCAAGCTGTTCGAACTTGTTCGGCGCGGGTTCGAATTCCATGCCCGAAATGTCGCTGATCGCGGCGCACATATCCTCGGCCCAGCCTTCCGGAGCATTGAGGCCGGTGCCGACCGCCGTGCCGCCGATGGCGAGTTTCTTGAGGTTGCCGTTACGCGCGCCGTCGAGCCGCGCCTTGCAGCTGATCAGCTGTGCGGCATAGCCCGAGAACTCCTGGCCGAGCGTCAGCGGCGTTGCGTCCTGCGTATGGGTGCGGCCGATCTTGACGATGTGATCCCATGCCTTTGCCTTGTTGGTCAGCGCGCCTTCGAGCCGGTCGAGCGCGGGATCGAGCACATCGCGCGCCGCCAGCGCCGCCGCGACATGGAGCGCGGTGGGGAAGCTGTCGTTCGACGATTGCGACATGTTGACGTGATCGTTCGGGTGGACCGGCGATTTGCCGCCGCGCGTGCCGGACAGCATTTCATTGGCGCGACCGGCGATCACTTCGTTGACGTTCATGTTGGTCTGGGTGCCGCTGCCGGTCTGCCAGATCACCAGCGGGAACTGATCGTCGAGCTTGCCGCTGATCACTTCCTGCGCCGCCGCTTCGATCGCATCGGCGATTTTGGGGTCGAGCCCGTGCTTCCTGTTCACCCGCGCCGCCGCCTGTTTCACGATCGCCTGCGCATGGACGATGCCGATCGGCATGCGTTCCTGGCTGCCGAACGGGAAGTTCTGAATCGAACGCTGGGTCTGTGCGCCCCAATAGGCGTCGGCGGGAACTTCGATGGCGCCGATCGAATCGGTTTCGGTGCGGGTGGTCACGGGCGTGTTTCCTTTTTGACATCCGGTCCCGCGCATTCCCAGCACGGGAGTCGCGGGCGCTCTAGCGCGCGAATCGGGGCGATGCCAAGCGGCGCAACGCCGGTACCGGGGACGCCCCGGAAGTTTAGGAAGTTTACGACACGTCCCGCCTCTTTTCCCCTCCGCACCGGCACCGACGCAAAACGCGGGGTGGCTGAAGGATGTGCGAGGACAGGCATCGTCCCGCGATTTAGACACAGATTGCGTATGTAGGACAGCGAAGCCTGCACCCGTCGAGGATGGGTGGCCAGCAGCGGTGGTATCGGCACATATCCGTGAATTTCGAAGGCGCTGTCCGCATGCCTCGGCGATGTAGTAGAGCAGCGGCTATGCCGATTTTCGTTTATGAGAATGAGGGCGAGGAAGAAGTCACCTTCATTTTGAGCCCGAATGAGGAAGAATTCAGGATTGCGCCGCTGGCCAGTGCGATCGCACCTTTCTCTCGGTGGGAAGATATTTAGTCAATTTCTGGTGCGAAAGCGCGGCGCGCGAGACGGAGATCGTCCATCCCGGCGCGTTTGATCTACTGCTCGCCAGTCTTGCCAGACATGGCTTTTGCGGAGGGATCGTGAACGATCAACCTACTCACGTCTGCGACCTGCTCCCGGCATCAGGAATGATCACAGCCGAAGCGTTTGCCACGCTGGTCCTCCGGGCGGAAGGCGACGGAAACGATCTCTCACGTGATATTGAGCGCTGGTCGGATGGTCTGAAAGCAGCATTTATCCAGCATATGGGCAGCGAGGTGGCGCCGGCGACGATGTTGAAGCAGAATTTCGCTCAACCATTCGATGCGTCGGCAAATACCGCCGGCTAAACGCATTCGTGCGAGCTAAGCATCTTTGACAGCGACGGCCTCCCCCGTCGCCCCTGCGCAGGCAGGGGCCTGTTTCTCTTTCGTCACGCGGGTTAGCCTGACACATTCCTCGCCCTCGCGTGTCTGCCGGTTCCACCAACGCTACAGAGATGGGCCCCTGCCTGCGCAGGGGCGACAGGAATGATCAGGGTTAGGCTTTCCTGGCAACCAGCCGCGAACAGGCCAGCATCCTTTCGGTCATCGCATCGATGTTGCTCGGCGCTTCGCCGATCAGCCAGCAGCGAAGCATGGCGAGTTGGGCCGCCGCCGCGCCGGTTGCGGCGATGTGCGCGTCGCCTTCGGCATGGCCCGCGCGCAGGGCATGCGGGAGGATGGCTTCGGACAGGCTGCGGCGGATCGCCCCGGCGGCTTCGGAGTCAAGCAGCGGGCGGATCAGCGCGCGGCGGTCCCACAGATGCGCCACCATGTTGCGCACGTAGCTGCGCGCGGCGCGGCCGGATGCTGCCGTTGCCAGTGCGAGCAGGATCGGCGCAGTCGCCTCGAGCATCACTGCATCCTTGCCGGTGAAATGCTCGTAGAAGGTCGATCTGCCGATATTCGCCGCGCGGATGATGTCGCCTACCCGGATCGCTTCATAGCGCCGTTCGAGCGCCAGCGCGGTGAAGGCGCGCAGGATCGCGGCATGAGTCGCCGCGCTCTGGCGACCGGGGGAAGCGGGCGGTTGCATCGGCACATGCTGATACGGACGAGCCGCCAAGTCCATCCGGACATTTTCACACATTTGTCCGGAACGCGTGCGATCGGCCGGTTTCGCTATTGGCAAGGCGCGGCAACCTCCGCCATCCCGCCACCATCATGGCGAACGGAGATGCCGGATATGAACCATCATGTAGTTGCGATCGTGCCGAGCAGCGATCTGAACGCCAGCGAGGCCTTTTACCGGCGGCTCGGTTTCGATGTGGTCAGCGATTACGGCCAGTATCGCATCCTGGCCGATGGCCGGGGCTGGCACCTGCACCTCAATCACATGCCCGGCTGGCCGCGGCATATCGAGGATAATCCGTTCGGGCTCTACCTCTATGTCGAGGATGTCGATGCGCTGGCGCAGCAGGTGCGCGAGCTGATCATCGAACCCGATGCGCCCAAGGCCCGCCCCTGGGGCACCTATGAATTTTCGCTAAGCGACCCCAGCGGGCTGTTGGTGCGGGTGGGCCGGGTCATCGACCCGGCCTGATCGCGCCTAGTTCAGATCCTGCCGGGCGAAGCGCAGCTGGGTGGCTGCGGCGGCGGCGGCGATCCATGCGGAGAGAATCGCGAGCGATGCGCCGAAGCTGAATCCGATTGCCGCATCGGGGCCGAGCGCGAGTGTCATCCCCTGCCCCTTGGCCCAGGCCATGACATTGGCGACGTGATAGAGCGGCAGCACTTCGATCAGCGGCGTGCTGATCCCCGGCATGTAATTATGGCCGAGCACCGCGAGCAGCGGCAACAACCCCTCGATGATCACCAGTGCGATCGACAGGATTACCGTCGCGAGGATCGATTGCGTCAGTACCCCGAACAGCCCGGCAAAGGCGACGGTGTAGAGGATCGGCGCCAGCGCAAAGCCAATCGCGCGGATATGGGCTTCCAGCAGCGCTCCGATCGTCACGCCTGCGGGAATCGCTTCGCCCTGAAGGCTGCCGAGCAGTTCGCCGATCAGCCCGATCAGATCGGTGACGATCAGCGAAATGAGCACGAAGCCGACCACGACCACCCATTTGGCGGCAATCAATTGCCAACGGGCGCGGGCGGGAATGATCAGTTTCCAGGTATTCCAGCCATATTCGCCGGCAAAAACCAGCGCGGCAAAGCCCGCGATCAGGAACCGACCCGGCGCGGATTTGGGAATCTCCCAGAAAATCAGCGTGTTGTTGATCCATTGCTCGGCAGTGGCGGTCGTCCCGGCCTCGCCGGCCGGCGCAACCGCGCCATAGAGCAGCACGCCGATCAGGATCAGCGCGACGACAATCGGATAGATCCACACCATCAGCCAGGTGGCGCGATGGCGGCGAAGCTTCAGCGCTTCGGCATAAACGGCATCAAGCATCGCTGTCCCTCGTCATGGTGAGGAAGATGTCTTCCAGGCTGTGGCCGTCGGGGCCGATTGCGAAGATATCGACATTGGCGGCGGCGAGCTGGCGCACGATTTCGGGCGTGTCGGCGCGGCTCGCCTGAACGGTCAGTCCGGTTTCGGTGCGCTGGGCAGGCCAGCGCCCACCCAATGCGGCAAGCGCGGCATCGCCCGGTTCCGCTTCGATGCGCAGGGCATCGCCGACATCGAGCAATTCGCCGACCGTCGCTTCGCGCAGCAGCTTGCCCTTGTGGACGACAGCGACGCGGTCGCAAATCTGTTCGACTTCGTGGAGCAAGTGACTCGACAGGAACACCGCCTTGCCTTCGGCGGCAAGACCGCGGATCAGCGCGCGCATGTCCTGAATCCCGGCGGCATCGAGGCCATTGGCGGGTTCGTCGAGGATCACCAGATCGGGATTGTCGAGCAATGCCGCGGCGACGCCCAGCCGCTGCTTCATCCCGGTCGAATATCCCTTCACCTTGCGCTTTGCATCGCGGTCCAGTTCGACGCGTTCGAGCACTTCGTCGATCCGGGCACCGTCGCCCCCCTGCGTCCGCGCCAGCACGCGCAGATTGTCGCGCCCCGACAGGAAGCCATAGAAAGTGCCGCCATCGACCAGCGAACCGACCCGCGCCAGCGCGCCCTTTTCGGTGGGGTGCCGCCCGAAGATCAGCGCTTCGCCGGCTGTCGGGCGAATGAGGCTGAGCGCCATGCGGATCGTGGTGCTCTTGCCCGCGCCATTGGGCCCGAGAAAGCCATAGACCTCACCACAACGCACGCGGAGCGAGACATCGTCCACCGCGCGCTTGGCGTTGGCGCCGCGTCCATAGGCCTTGCCGATGCCGCGCAATTCCAGCGCGATCGTTTCGGCGGGTTCGCTGTCGACCAATCGTTCCTCCCTGTTCGGGCCCGATGCCGGCGCCCGCGTTGCGCCCATGGTGCCCGATCGAAAGTGTCTTATCAAGGCAATACAGATCAGGCGATAGCGTGGCGCGCCATGCGTTCGTAAAATGGCCGGGCGGCTTCGGCGATCGGCTTTACTGCATCGGGAAGGTCTTCGAATGTCGCGGTGCGCGCCGGGGCAGCGAAACCGGTCGATTTTTCCACTGCGTCATACCATGCCGGCGCCCATGCCCCGTCGCTTGCCCGGCGCCCCGGCGGCCAGTTCAGCATCCGCTCCGAAAAGGCGATGCCCAGTGCGGCGCAAAGGCGCGTGAGGCTGTCGCGCGGATTGCACTGCACGCCCGGGCCTTCGATCACGACCGGCGCAGTGCCGGTGCGATCGGCCACGCGATCGAACAATTCGCACTGGCGGACGACGCCGATATCCTGAAGCGTCACGTCGCCGCGCTTGACGATATACGATGCCAGCACCTGTTCGGGCGGGCGGATCAGAAAGGCGTTGGTGACCGCGTCCATCCAGTCGAGCCCGAAATCGGGGAGCATGTGATGGCACATATGCTTCTGATACCAGATCGGCGCGCCGTGCGGCGCTTCGCCCGCCATCGCCGCGGCGACATCGCGCCAGTCATTGGGCTGCGATGCGAGCACCGCGTCGTTCATCGGGTGGATGATGCCGGTTTCCGCCAGAAACGCGGCATAGAAGGGTTCGTCCGAAACGTCGCAATCGGGGCGATTTTCGAAGGCGCGCATCATCGCGGTCGAGCAATTGCGCGGGCCGGACCACATCGCGATTCTGATCGCGCCGTGATCGGGGGCAATGCGGCGATTCATGGCTGTCTCCGTCAAATCAGCGCGTTCGCGGCGGCGTCCGCATCCTTCATCACGGCATAGGCTTCGGCGATCGCCTGTGTCACCGGGCCGTTGACGTGCGGCAGCGCGCGACCGTCGATCATCCGCACCGGGGTAATGCCGCCCATCGTTCCGGTGACAAAGGCTTCGTCTGCTTCGCAAACCCGTTCGGGCGGGAAACTGCCCTGCCGGATCGGCGCGACGCCGCCGTTGCAGGCGAGGATCACATTGCCGCGCGTGATACCGTTGAAACAGTAACGGTCGCCGGCGACGAACACCGCCCCGTCCTTTACCCAGAAGAAGTTGGTGGCGTTGCAACTGGCGACATGCCCATGCGGATCGAGCATCAGCGCTTCGTCGGCTTCGGGGTCGATATCGATCGCTTCGAGCAGCGCGCGGATGAAGTTGAGGCGGCTGTGCGAATTCAATCGCATGTCGAACATGTCCGGGCCGGTGGTGCGCGTGGTCACGCTCTGCACCTTCAGGCCGCCGCCGGGGATCGGCGCAGGCGTCTTATATTCGGCGGTGATGACGATGGTTGCGCGGCCGAGCGCGTTGCGCGGGTCCTGATTGACCGTCGCCTTGCGACCGCGCGTCACCATCAGGCGGAGATGCGCGCCATCGCTCATGCCGTTGGCGATCAGCAACTCGCGCAGCGCTGCCCGCATTTCCTCGCGGGTCAGCCCGATATCGATGCGGATCGCCGCGGCGCCGGCGTAGAGCCGGTCGAGATGCGCATCGAGGAACAGCAGCGCCCCGCGATGCAGCCGCAGCCCCTCCCACACGCCATCGCCGAGCCCGAATCCCGCATCGAAAATCGACACGCTGGCGCCGTCATGCGGCACCAGTTCGCCGTTCAGGTGAACGAGGAGATTGGCGTTGCGGGGATCGGGTGTGAAATCTTGCGAACCGGCCATGGTGTCAGCCTAGGTGGACTATGGCGGCACGGGAAGGGTTTTAGGCGTTTCCATGCCAGCTCTGAGCAGTCAGCCCCACACCTGCCTCCGGCGGAGTAATTCGTCCCCCGGACAAATTACTTCTTCCGCTTGAAATCCACCGATACGACGTTCGAGCCGTCTTCGGCCTGGGTCACGACTGCGCCCTCGCCGTCATTTTCGGCTTCTTCGTACGAATCGGGATCGTTTTCCGGGTCGTCATTGACCTGGAAACGCAGTTCGAAATTGACCGCCGGATCGTGGAAGCCGGTGATCGCCGCAAAGGGGATGACCAGCATCGCCGGCACCTGATTGAAGCTGAGCCCGACCGAGAATCGCTCCGCATCGACCTTCAGGTCCCAGAAACGATGCTGGAGGACGATCGTCATTTCGTCGGGGAAACGCTCCATCAGCCGGTCGGGGATGTCCACGCCGGGCGCCTGCGTCTTGAACGTGATGTAGAAATGATGCGATCCGGGCAGTCCGCCGGTCGTGGCAACCTGCCCCAGCACCCGGCCGACCACGGCGCGCAGGGCCTCCTGCACGATTTCGTCATAGGGAATCAGGCTATCGGGTACGGCAGTGTTCATGCGCCAACTGCTAGCGGATGAGCCACGCCGGTCAAGCCAGACTTGCCCCGCGCCAAGTCAATCCGAATTGCATGGACGCAAAGGAACGCTATGGAGGCGCCATGCGCACCGCCACCGTCAGCCGCAAGACCAGCGAGACATCGGTCGACGTCACCGTCAATCTGGACGGGACGGGATCCTATGCGATTTCCACCGGAATCGGCTTTTTCGACCATATGCTCGAACAGCTGTCGCGCCATTCGCTGATCGACATGGACATAAAGACGGTCGGCGACCTGCATATCGACCAGCATCACACGGTCGAGGATACCGGGCTTGCCATCGGCGAGGCGGTTGCCAAGGCGCTGGATGATAAAAAGGGCATTCGCCGCTATGCCGATGCGCTGTCGCCGATGGACGAGACGCTGACGCGCGTCGCGATCGACATCTCCGGGCGTCCCTATTGCGTGTTCAAGACGCAGTTCAGCCAGAAGCGCCTCGGCGAAATGGACACCGAAATGTTCGAACATTGGTTCCAGAGCTTTTCGCAGACCGCGGGCCTGACGCTGCATGTCGAGACGCTGTATGGCGACAACAACCACCATATCGCCGAAAGCTGTTTCAAGGGCCTTGCCCGCGCGCTGCGCGAAGCAGTCGAGATCGACCCGCGCAAGGCCGGGGTGATTCCGAGCACCAAGGGGACGCTGTGAGCCTTACCGTCGTCGAACTGACCTATAAGGTCGACCCCGCCGAGATTACCGAATTGCGCCCGGCGCATCTGGAATGGCTGCGCGAGGGGCTGGCGGCGGGCAAGCTGGTCCTTTCGGGGCGAAAGATGCCGGTGACCGGTGGCATGCTGATCGTACGCGGCGATGTGGACGCTGCGCGCGCATGGTGCGAGAGCGACCCCTTCGCGCTCGCCGATGTCGCCGATTATCGGTATTTCGCGTTCGAACCGAGCATGGCGGCACCGGGGCTGGAATCGCTGCTGGCATGAGCATCGCGCTGATCGATTATGGCGCGGGCAATCTCCATTCGGTGCATAATGCGCTGAAGGCGGCGGGCGCGCGCGACATCGCGGTGACTGCCGATCCGCAAGCGGTGCTGCGCGCCGATCGCGTGGTGTTGCCCGGCGTCGGCGCCTTCGGCGCCTGCGCGGCGGGGCTGCGCGGGATCGACGGCATGGTCGAAGCGCTGGAAACGCGGGTGCTGACCGGCGGCGCGCCGTTTCTGGGCGTGTGCGTGGGGATGCAGCTGCTCGCCACCACCGGCGAGGAAATGGGCAGCCATGCCGGGCTCGGCTGGATGCCGGGCGTCGTCCGCCAATTGCCCGCCGACACGGTCCGCGTGCCGCATATGGGCTGGAACGATGTCACGCCTTTGGTCGATCACCCGCTGATCGAAGCGGGCGAAGCCTATTTCCTGCACAGCTTTGCGTTTGAAGCCACCGACGGCATTCTGGCGGTGACCGATCATGGCGGTCCGGTGACCGCCGCGATCGGCCGCGACAATATCGTCGGGGTCCAGTTTCACCCCGAAAAAAGCCAGCGTTACGGCATTGCGCTGGTCGAAAGGTTCCTTGCTTGGCGTCCCTGACCGTTTTTCCCGCGATCGACCTCAAGGCCGGCAAGGTGGTGCGCCTTGCCGAAGGCGATATGGCGCGCGCCACCGTCTATGGCGAAGACCCTGCCGCGCAGGCGCAGGCATTTGCCGCAGCGGGCGCGGATCATCTTCATGTCGTCGATCTGGACGGCGCCTTTGCCGGCAAGACCGTCAATCGCGCGGCAGTCGATCAGGCGATCCGCGCGTTCCCCGGCAAGGTGCAGCTGGGCGGCGGCATCCGCACGCGCGATACGATCGAGCGCTGGCTGGAAATCGGCGTGGCGCGGATCGTGATCGGCACCGCCGCGATGGAAAATCCCGCGCTGGTGCGCGAGGCGGCGCGCGTCCATCCCGGCAGGATCGTCGTCGCGGTCGATGCGCGCGACGGCATGGTCGCCACCAATGGCTGGGCGGACGTGACCAATGTTTCGGTCGAAGAACTCGCCCGGCGGTTCGAGGATGCGGGCGTTGCCGCTTTGCTGTTCACCGATGTGGGGCGCGACGGGCTGCTCAAGGGCTGCAATGTCGAAGCGACGGTGGCGCTCGCCCGTGCGGTCGATATTCCGGTGATCGCCAGCGGCGGCGTTGCGGGGATCGGGGATATCGAAGCGCTGACCGGGCATGTCCGCGACGGCGTCGAAGGGGTGATCACCGGTCGCGCGCTCTATGACGGGCGGCTGGATCTGGCCGAAGCGATCCGGGTGGCGAAGGGATGAGCCTTTTCTCCGCATACCCCCTCCCCCGTTCGTCCCGAGCGCAGTCGAGGGACATGTCCGGAGCGTTGAACAAGCGTGTCTCGACTTCGCTCGACACGAACGGGGCAGCTTGGGGCAAGGGGAGGTGGCAGCGCGAAGCGCTGACGGAGGGGGATAGCCTCCACGCGATCTCGCCTGTGGCAGCCCCCCTCCACCACGCCGCTGCGCGGCGCGGTCCCCCTCCCCGCTACGGGGAGGAGAGATGACCGTCCGGGCGCGCGTCATTCCCTGTCTCGACGTTGCCGAGGGCCGCGTGGTCAAGGGCGTCAATTTCGTCGAACTGCGCGATGCGGGCGATCCGGTCGAGCAGGCGCGCGCCTATGACGCGGCGGGCGCCGACGAGCTGTGCTTCCTCGACATCACCGCAAGCCATGAAGAGCGCGGCACGTTTCTGGATGTCGTCAGCCGCACCGCCGAAGTGTGCTTCATGCCGCTGACCGTGGGCGGCGGGGTGCGCAGTGTCGAGGATGCGCGCGCGCTGCTGCTCGCCGGGGCCGACAAGGTCGCAGTGAACAGCGCCGCGGTTTCGCGCCCCGAAGTCGTGTCGGACATCGCCGAGAAGATGGGCAGCCAATGCGTCGTCGCCTCGGTCGATGCGCGACGCGTGGCGCCGGGCAAATGGGAAGTCTTCACCCATGGCGGGCGCCGTCCGACCGGGATCGACGCAGTCGAACATGCGCTCAAGCTCGCCCGGCTGGGCGCTGGCGAAATCCTGCTGACATCGATGGATCGCGACGGCACGCGCGAGGGGTTCGACCTCGAGCTGGTCCGCGCCATCGCCGACCAGGTGACGGTGCCGGTGGTCGCATCGGGCGGCGTCGGCAATTTGCAGCATCTGGTCGAAGGGATACGCGACGGCCATGCCAGCGCGGTGCTGGCGGCATCGATCTTTCACTTCGGCGAATCTACGATTGCGCAGGCGCATGCGGCGCTGGCTGCCGCCGGAATCCCCGTTCGCGCTTAACCTTGTGGTGAGCGGTGCGCGCTAAAAGCGGCGCCATGGTTCGACTGCTCACTCTGATTCCCGCGTTCATTGCCGTTCCGGCGCTCGCCTATGCGCCGCATTCGGGCGAAGCGGGGACGCGCACCATGCCGCAGCTTTCGGATATCGCGCTGGTGGTGTTTGCCGCAGGCGCGCTGTGGTTCGTTCGCCACGCGATGCGCCGTCGCAAGCGCAAACAGGACGCGCCGCAACCTGCGGAAGATTGACAGCAGCGCCCAGCCGCGCAAGGCGGGTGGCATGTCCCATGACGATATTCTCGACCGGCTGGAAGCCACGATCCGCGAACGCCGCAGCGGCGATCCCGAAACCAGCTATGTCGCGCGGCTAACGGCCAAAGGCCGCAAGAAAATCGCGCAGAAGCTGGGCGAGGAAGGCGTCGAAACCGCCATCGCGGCGGTCGCCGAGGATAAAGCCGCGCTGACCGGCGAAGCGGCGGACCTGATCTTTCACCTGATCGTGCTGCTGGCGGATGCCGGGCTGACCCTGGACGACGTCCGCGCCGAACTGGCGCGGCGCGAGGGGATGTCGGGGATTGCGGAGAAGGCGTCGCGGGGGTGACGATAGGGTCGCAGCCCCTGCCCCATTCGCGCTGAGCCTGTCGAAGCGCTGCTGTTTCTTCAAAGACCGTCGGCGAAGCGAGGACGGAGCTTCGAAAATTCTCCCGAGCCCGGTCGAGAGGTTCAGCCCACGGCGTTTGGGAGAGCAGGGTGGGCCAAGGCAACGAACGCGCGATAATTCCCGTCGTCCCTGCGCAGGCAGGGACCCATGGCTTATCGCCCCGCGCACCCCCGGTCACAGATCCGACGCGCCTGTGTCAGCCCATCCCCGCAAGATACAGCGATAGGCCCCTGCCTGCGCAGGGGCGACGGCTTTGACCGTCAATTCGACAGCCAACCCCGCCGTCACCCCGGACTTGATCCGGGGTCCAGCTGCCTTTTTCCAGCGGCCGCAGAAGAAGCTGGATCCCGGGTCAAGCCCGGGATGACGACCTGATTAGTCTCTGGCGGGGGAAACACCACGCTTCGCCGCGGCAGCGGCCATGAGGATGCGTTCGACTATTGCCTCAAGCGACGTTTCCATGCCCGGCCACCATCCATGGAGATCCCCCCAGCTCAGCAGTTCGTGAGCAGCGGCCTCCAATTCGGCGTTGGAAGGTCGGTCTGCTTCAACAAATTTGCGTGGATGCATGATCGCCCTGCCTGCCAGTCAAAATTAGCCGGCGGCAGGGATCGAACCTGCACCCTGTCGGGACCGCTGGTGCGATACGTTTACCAATTCCGTCACGCCGACCAGCGCGACCTACACCTCTCGGCGAAGAATGGCTATGCGCTTGGCAACCGAAAGGAGACTGCGCATGCCCATCGACGCCACCGCGCCCTATGACGATCAGAATATCTTCGCGAAGATCCTGCGCGGCGAAATTCCGAACAAGACGGTGTATGAGGATGCATTCGCGCTCGCATTCCACGACATCAATCCGCAGGCGCCGCATCACATCCTCGTGATTCCCAAGGGCCCCTATGTCAGCTGGGACGATTTTTCGGCCAGCGCGTCCGACGCGGAAATCGCCGGATTTGTCCGCGCGGTGGGAAAGGTGGCGCGCGAGGCCGGGTTCGTCGAACCGGGATACCGGTTGCTCGCCAATGTCGGGATGGACGCGCATCAGGAAGTCCCGCATCTGCACGTCCACATCTTTGCCGGGCGCAAATTGGGGCCGATGCTCGCCCACGATTGAGGCCGGGGGCACGGCGCGAAGGCCGCCGCCCCTTCCCCATGCCGAATTCCTGCCGTGGTGCAATCGGTTACCGCGACGTAAATGCGCCCTTGCCCCGTGCAATTTCGCCGCTAGGCTCGCGCCTTTCGTAACCACGTGGCGGCATCGAACCGCCACGGCTTTCAAAGGGGCCCTCCATGATATTCGGGCGCATCAAGCCACTCGATGCAATTCTGGCCACCGCCGAGAAGAAATCGCTGACGCGCACGCTGGGCGCGGTGCAACTGACGCTGCTCGGCGTCGGCGCGATCATCGGCACCGGCATCTTCGTCCTCACTTCCGAAGCGGCGCAAAAGGCCGGCCCGGGGATGATGTGGGCGTTCGTCATTGCAGCCGTCGTGTGCGGCGTCGCCGCGCTCTGCTATTCCGAAATCGCGTCGATGGTGCCGGTTTCGGGCTCGGCCTATACCTATACCTATGCGGTGATGGGCGAATTGCTCGCCTGGATGGTCGGCTGGGCGCTGATCCTCGAATATGCCGTCGCGGCGTCGGCCGTGTCGGTCGGCTGGTCGGGCTATTTCGTGGGCCTGTTACACAGTTGGGGCGTGGAAATGCCTCATATCCTGGCGGTCGGGCCCTATGCGGGCGGCATCGTCAACCTGCCCGCGCTGGTGATCGCGCTGCTCGTCACGCTGTTGCTGATGATCGGCACCACCGAAAGCGCGCGCGTCAACGCCGTGCTGGTGGCGATCAAGGTGACGGCGCTTACGGTGTTCATCGCGCTGACATTGCCGGTGATGAAGGGTGCGAATTTCGAACCGTTCATGCCCAATGGCTGGTTCGGCAACGGCCATGGCGCGGGTCTGGGCGCTGTCGGCGCCGCGGCTTCGATCTTCTTCGCCTATGTCGGTTTCGACGCGGTTTCGACTGCGGCCGAGGAAACCAAGAACCCGCAGCGCAACGTGCCGATCGGCCTGATCGGATCGCTGGCGATCTGTACGGTCTTCTATCTGCTCGTCGCCGCCGGCGCGATCGGATCGATGGGTGCGCAGCCGGTAACCGGCCTGGGCGGCGAAATCCTGTCGCCCGGCACGACCGAGCTTGCCGACCGCTGTCAGGCGATCGCCGCAGTCACCACCGAACCGCTGGTCTGTTCGCGTGAGGCGCTGGCGCATGTGCTGCGCACGATCGGGTATGAACGGCTGGGCGATCTGATCGGCGTTGCCGCCTTCCTGGCGCTGCCGTCGGTCATCCTGATCATGTTGTTCGGCCAGACCCGCATCTTCTTCGTGATGGCGCGCGATGGCCTGCTTCCCGAAAAGCTGGCGACGATCCATCCCAAGTGGAAAACGCCGCATATCGTGACGATGATCACGGGTGTCGCGGTGGCGTTCTTTGCCGCGTTCCTGCCGGTGGGGCAGCTTGCCGACATTTCCAATTCGGGAACGCTGTTCGCCTTCTTCATGGTGGCGATCGCGGTGCTGATCCTGCGTCGTACCCAGCCGGATCGTCCGCGTCCGTTCCGCACCCCGCTGGTCTGGGTCGTCGCGCCGCTGGCGATCCTCGGTACGCTGGGGCTCTACTTCAACCTGCCGTTCGAAGCGAAGATGGTGCTCCCGGTCTGGGGCGGCATCGGCCTCGTCGTCTATTTCCTCTATGGCTATCGCAAGAGCCATGTGGGTCGCGGCATCATCGACGTCCATGAGGACGATCCCGACGCCCCGCCGCAGCCGGTCCCGCCGATCGGCAGCGCGCATACGCCGGGCGGCAAGGACGCCTGATCGCGGCGCACGACCGATGAAAAGGGGCCGGCAGCAATGTCGGCCCCTTTTTCATGCATCACGCGTGACCGACCCAGCCGCGCCAGGTAAAGGCGGCGTAGAATTGTTCAGCATCGGCAAAGCCGCCGCGGTGCAGGATTTCGAGATCCTGTTCGGGCGACAACATGTTGCCGCTGGCCAGCACCGCGTCGCGCGCAGTCCGCGCCTGTTCGGGATCGGCGCCCGAAGCGATGGCGAAGTGCATGTAGCGATCGACCCAGCACACCTGTTCTTCATGCGATCCGCGCGGGAAGCTGCCATGCGCAGCGACGAACGGCGCGCCGGGGCGCAGGCGGCGATGGATCGCGCGGACGGTATCCTCGCGTGCCTGCGGCGGCAGGAAATGGAGCGTCAGCAGGCACGTCGCGCCATCGAACGGGCCGTCGGGCGCATCGTCGATCAGCCCTTCGATCAGGTCGACGCGATCCATCGCATCGCCGACCGTGCGCGCCGCCAGCCGCAGCATCGCGCCCGCCGGATCGACGCCGACAAAGCGCCAGCCAGGATAGGCATCGGCCAGCGCCCTGAGCTCGAGCCCACCCCCTGCCCCCAGCACGAGGATACGCGCATGTTCCGGCGCACGCTCGGCAAGCAACAGCCCGGTCATGCGGTGCAGCGCGTCGAGCCCCGGCGTGAACCGGCGCGGCCCGTTGGCATAATCGGCAATCGCCGCGTCATCGTCGAAATGGCGCAGGAAAATGCGCTGGCTATCCTCGGTCATCGTGTCGGTCATGCGGAATGTCCCTGTGAGCGTGGGGATGCGCGACCATGCGCGCGTGGAAATCGGCCGACAGCTGCGCGAGCGTGACATTGGCGAAGGATGCGAGCAGCACCGCTTCGGCTTCGCCCAGCGCGCCATCGAGCGCGGCGTTGACCGATTGTTCGACCAGGCATTGCGGATCGGCATTGCGATGGCCGATGGCGAACAGGGAAGGCGCGCCGAGCGCCGCGTAGATATCCGCCAGCGTCACCTGATCGAGCGGACGCGCCAATCGCCACCCGCCGCCATGGCCGCGTTCGGATGCGACATAACCCTGTTCGCGCAGCCCCGCCATGATCCGCCGGATGACGACCGGATTGGTCTGCATCGCCTGCGCCAAGATTTCCGACGTTACCGGGCCATCCTGTTCGGCCATGTGCAGCAGCACGTGCAGCACCCCGGAAAGTCGACCATCGCGTTTCATGTAACTTTACATGTTACGATTCGTCGGCTGCGTCAAGGGACAACGGCCTTTCCCCCGGGGGCGGCTTGCGTTAGCTTCCCGTTTTGGACGTTTCCAAAAGGGGGGTAATTTTGGCAGCAGATCCTGCGGCGGGGACCGCGCTTATCGATCACGTAACCAATGTGTCGGACCTGCTGTGGGGCGGCACGTGGAACGGCGCGGAAATCCTGCCGATTCCACCGCTGGTCGTGATCTTGTTCGGTGTCGGCCTGTATCTGATGATCGGCCTGAAATTCTATCCGATCCTGCAGCTTCCGCACGCGTTCAAGGCGCTGTTCACCAAATCGGGCGGCAACGGAGCGGGCGAGATTTCCCCCTTTGCAGCGCTTTCGACCGCGCTTTCGGGTCAGGTCGGCACGGGCAACCTTGCCGGGGTCGCGACTGCCATCACGCTGGGCGGGCCCGGAGCGGTATTCTGGATGTGGATTACCGCGCTGCTCGGCATGTCGCTCGCCTTTGCCGAAGGCTCGCTTGCGATCCGCTATCGCGAAGTCACGTCGGAAGGCCATTATCGCGGCGGTCCGATGAGCTACATCACGTTCGGCATGGGGCCGAAATGGAAATGGCTGGCGGTGCTTTTCTGTCTCGCGGTGCTGTTTTCGGGCCTGATCACCGGTAACGGCATTCAGGCGAACAGCTTTGCCGATTCGGTGAACGAACTTACCGGACTGGACGAATGGGTCGGCGGCGCGATTGCCGCAGTCGCAGTGTTCGTCGTCATCATCGGCGGCATCAAATCGATCGGCGCAGTGGCTGAAAAGATCGTGCCGACCATGGCGATCACCTATATCATCATGGCGCTGATCGCGCTGGCGCTCAATTTCGGCGACCTGCCCGAAACCTTTGCCCGCATCTTTGGCGGGGCATTCAACCCGCAATCGGCGCTGGGCGGCTTTCTGGGCGCGAGCATGATCGTCGCGATCCGTGCCGGCGCGGCGCGCGGCCTGTTTTCGAACGAAGCGGGCCAGGGTTCAACGCCGATCGCGCATGCCGTCGCGCAGACCCGCGACCCCGCGATGCAGGGCCGGTTCGCGATGATGGGGACGTTCATCGACACGATCCTGATCTGCACGATGACGGCACTGGTGATCCTGACCGTGGAGGGCAATTTCAGCGCGGGCGGCGAAGCCGTGAAACATGCGTGGCAATCCGATCTCAACGGCTTTTCGATGACATCGGGTGCCTTTGCCGCGGCATTCCCGCTCGACATTGCCGGCATTCCGATCGGTACGTTGATCGCGTCGGTCGCGCTGCTGTTGTTCGTGTTCACCACCTTGCTCACCTGGAGCTATTATGGCGAACGCGCGATCACCTTCCTCTACGACCAGTTGCCCGGCGCTTCGCCGAAGGGCGAAAAGACGCTGCATTTCATCTGGCGCCTGCTGTGGTGCGTGGTGATCTATGTCAGCTCGACCGTCGATCTGGAGCTGATCTGGCGGCTGGGCGATATTTCCAACGCGACGATGGTGCTGCCCAACCTGCTGGCGCTCGCGATCCTGTCGCCGGTGGTGTTCAAACTGGCCAAGGGCATCCGCAATGCGGGCAAGGACCATGGCCGCGAAACGCCGAGCGAATTGTTCGACGAGGCACCGGCACCGGCACCGGCCGAGTAAGCCGGACGCCGGCGGCGACAAAAACAAAGGGCCGGGGAGCGATCCCCGGCCCTTTTGCTTTGACCCATTCCTCCCCGCGTGGGGAGGAAAAGGGTCAGCCCAGCTTCTTTTCGACCAGCGCCTTGAGGTCGACTTCGGGGCGCGCGCCATAATGGCTGATGATCTCGGCTGCGCAGAGCGCGCCCATCTTGAGCGAATCGGCGACGCTCCTGCCCTGCGCCTGACCGCGCAGGAAGCCGGCGGCGAACAGATCGCCTGCGCCCGTCGTGTCGACCACCTTGGCGATCGGCTCGGCAGACACTTGCGCGCGTTCGCCGTTGGTGATTGCAATCGCGCCCTTTTCGCTACGGGTGACGACCAGCACCGGCACTTGCGGCGCGATCTTTGCGACTGCTTCCTCGAAATCCTCGACCTGCGCGAGCGCAAGCAGTTCGTTTTCATTGGCGAACAGGATGTCGAGCAGCCCTTCGGCGAGCAGCGCGCGGAAATCGTCGCCATGGCGCGAAATGCAGAACACGTCGGACAGAGTGAACGCGACCTTGCGTCCGTTCGAGCGCGCGACGTCGATCGCAGCGCGCATCGCCTGACGCGGCTCTTCGGGATCCCAGAGATAGCCTTCGAGATAGAGGATCGCACCGCGCGCGATCAGATCGAGGTCGAGCGCGCTTTCGGGCAGGAATTGCGACGCGCCGAGAAAGGTGTTCATCGTGCGCTGGCCGTCGGGCGTCACGAAGATCAGGCAGCGCGCGGTGGTCGGATCCCCGGCGCGCGGCGCGGTATCGAAATGGACGCCCGCTGCGTTGATGTCATGTTTGAACACGGTGCCGAGCTGGTCGTCCGCCACCTGGCCGATAAAGCCGCATTTGCCGCCGAGCGAGGCGATCCCCGCGACCGTGTTCGCCGCCGAACCGCCCGAAACCTCGCGTCCCGGCCCCATCTTGGCATAAAGCGCATCGGCTTCTTCAGGAGAGAAGATCAGCTGCATCGAGCCCTTGGCCACGCCCAGTTCGACGATGAAGTCGTCGGTCGCCTGCGCAAGCACGTCGACAATGGCGTTACCGATTGCGACGACGTCGAATTCAGGGGTGGTCACACATTTCTCCTTCGGGGTTGCAGCCTGCCCCTAGGCAACGGCAAGAAGGAGCGCAACCGAAGCGCGCGCGAAGGGAACGACGACTAGGTCGTGAACCCATAAACGGCGCCGTCGAGGTTTGAGGCAAAATGGCTCAGCGCAAGGAGGCAGGGCGCAGGAATATGGCGATATTTCAAGCTCTGCCGACGCAGCGCTGGGCCATTTTGGTCAAATCCCTTCGGGACGCCGGAATGGCTTCCATCTCGACCCAAAGCGGCCTTGGAAGGGCGCCCAGCCCTCCCGGCGGCCACTTTGGCCCGATATGTTCGCCATTCCGGCGCCTCGGCGGTGCCGTTTATGGGTTCACGACCTAGTCTTCCGCTATGCCGTTGCCACGGCCCGACTAAGGTCCGATCCCACGCGGGACTTGCGCGGCGCGCTGACGACGCCAACGGTCACTCACTATGGGGCAGTAACTGAAGCCAGTCAGGTCGGGGAACTGCTCAGGTCCATCGACGGCTACCAAGGCCAGGGCATGACGAAATGGGCGCTGCAACTCGCACCGCATGTCTTCGTTCGCCCCGGCGAATTGCGCCACGCTCGGTGGGATGAGATAAATCTGGAAACGGGGCTGTGGATCATCCCCGCCGAGAAGATGAAGATGCGCAAGCCGCACCACGTGCCGCTCTCGCGTCAGTCGATTGCGATCCTGGAGGAAATCCGGTCCATCACCGGGTCGTCGGGCTATGTTTTTCCATCGATGCGCACGCGCTTGCGGCCGATGTCCGAGAACACACTCAATTCGGCCTTGCGGCGACTTGGTTATGCCAGCAACGAAATGACGGCACATGGCTTTCGGGCGATGGCCAGCACTCTACTCAACGAATCAGGCAAGTGGTCACCGGACGCCATCGAACGCTCGCTGGCGCATGGTGACAGCGACAAGGTCCGCGCGGCCTAGCACCGCGGCGCCCATTGGAAGGAGCGTGTTGCGATGGCGCAATGGTGGTCCGATCTCTTGGATTCGTTGCGGAGCGGAGCCACCATCCTGCCCTTTCCGGGGGTGATGGCCGGCTAGGCAATTTGGGAACTATCCGACTTTCCTCACTCGTCCGCTGGTTTCCTCATGTTGACGGGCTGGAACCGGCACCTCAGCGGAAGTCTGTTTTGAAGTACGAAGCGCCAGACTGCCAAGCGCGTTCTGATCCACGCCGACAGCCGTTCCACCAATCTGGTCGACCAGAAGATGCTTTGTGTCGCGCTGTCACGCGCGAAGGCCAAGGCCGCAATACTCACCGGCGACAAGGACAGGCTTATCCGCGCGATCTTCGATCGCGCAAGCGAGAAGCAAACGGCCATGAGTGCGGCGACGGCCTGACGTGACCCCCGGCTTTCATCCAGTGGCAACCAGAGACCGACTGTTGTTGTCGCGCAAGAGCGCGGGTGAAGCAACGGGCGGGGTTAACCCCGCCCGTTGCTTTTCGAGTTCGGCGGCGAATGCC